>NZ_CP049862.1:0-1200000 GCF_011300875.1 Sanguibacter sp. HDW7
CTCGACGACGAGGTAGAAGTCGTGGTCGGACCACTCGTCGAGGCGGGCGCGCTCGGCCCCCGAGCCGAGCAGGACGAGCCCGACGACCTCGGGGCGGACCGCGATCCGGGCGACGAGGGCGTCGGTCCAGGCGTCGAAACGTGCACGGGCGTCGGACGTCGTCATTGTGCCTCCGGGGTCGAGTGAACCCTGGTGCAGGGCCCGTCCGAGCGTAGGGGGTGCGTGGGCACGAGGGGAAGGTCCGGAAATGCCGAAGAGCCGCGGTCACAGACCGCCGATGTCGACGGGCAGCGTGAGCGTGAGCCCGACGGCCGCCACGAGCATGACGACCGAGAGGATGACGGCGAAGCGTGCGCCCCGCGGGTGCGCGATCTTCGTCGCGATACCCGCGAGGAAGAGGACCGACGCGTAGAGGACGGCGGTGAGGACGTAGCTGTCGCTCGTCTCGCCGGCCTCCGTGCCGCGAAGGGACGCGTCCTCGGCGACTGCCGTGAGCCTCTCGGCCTCGACGCGTGCCGCGAGCCTGTACTCGGGCAGGTCGAACGGCGACCCAGGCGCGAGCTCACCGTCACGCCCGAGCGCACGCCACGCCTCGAAGGCGGGTACGAGCTCGGGACGGAACCTCTCGGCGACCGCCGTGGCTAGCGAGTCGTCACCGCGGACCTCGGCCTCGAGCCACGTGCCGAAGACGTTGAGGTCGCTCGAGAGGTTCCGATTGGCGATGCCCTGCTGAGCGGTCGCGGCGAACTGTGCCTGCGTCGCGGTCTTCGTCCACGTCGACTGGATCGAGCCCCAGCGGGCGGACTCGTAGCCTGTCCAGGCGGTGGCGAGCGTCGTGACGCTGAGGACGATCGCGGCGACGAGCGGCCACGGGCTCGTGTGTTCCGTCGCGGGCGGTCGCTCGTCCGTCATGGTCCTCCGTCGCTCGGGCGTCGTCGCACGTGGGGCGTCGGATCCGAGCCTACTGAGGACCCGTGGTGAGGGGAATGCCGAAGAGCCGCGATCCGTCATGGATCGCGGCTCTTGGTGACGACGCGGGAGGATGCGTCGCGGCGGGCGGCGGTCAGTGGCTGCTGACGGGCCGCCGGGGTCTCAGCGGAGGTAGAGCGGGGACTGGTCGGGCACCCGGTGGAGGTCCATCTTCATCCGGAGCTCACCCTGCGGCGTCGGGACCGCGGGGACCGCGTGACGCTTGAGCCACCGGACGACCTTGGCGACGGGCTGCTGGACGGAGGACATCTCTCACACCTTCCTGGAGTTGCGTGGGTCGTGCTGACACCTCAATGGTGACCGCTCCCGCGCTTAAGCACAATCGAATTGTCTTCGACCCAGGGTTTAGAATCTCTACATGGCGACAGACGCGAGAAGACTTGCCTTCCTCTTGGCCGTCCACAGGGCTGGAGGAGTCCTGGCGGCCGCTGACCTGCTGCATCTCACACCCTCCGCCGTCTCTCAGCAGATCGCGCGCCTCGAGCGGGAGGAGGGCGTCACCGTTCTCGACCGCGGGCCGCGCGGCGTCACGCTCACGCCCGCGGGGCGTGTCCTCGCCGAGGCCGCCGAGCGCATCGAGGTCGAGCTCGTCTCCGCCCGCAAGCAGCTCGTCACCCTCGGGGACGACGTCGCGGGCACCGTGACGATCGCGTCCTTCCAGACCGTCACCGTCGCCGTCCTCGTCCCGGCTCTCATCGCCCTCAAGGACGCGCACCCGGGCGTCGAGGTCGTGCTCAAGGACATGGAGTACGGCGAGGGAGTGCGCGCGCTGCGCGCGGGCGAGGTCGACATCGTCCTCCACGAGCGTGACGAGCGCGCGCAGCCCAACGTCGCGCGCGGCCAGCGCGACGTTCCAGTGCTCGACGAGCCCTGGCGCCTCGTCGTGCCCGCGACCATGCCGACGCCCACCTCGCTCCACGACCTCGCGGGCGTGCGCTGGGTCGGTCCCGACCCGACGACCGCGTCGGCACGTGCGCTCGGCCGGCTCGGCGCCGAGATCGGTGCCGCACCGACGACGCGTCACTCGTTCTACGACTTCGGCGTCGCCCTCGCGCTCGTCGCCGCGGGCGAGGGCGTCGGGCTGCTCCCGGCCCTCGCGCTGCGCGCGGGCGTGCCCGACGGCGTCGAGGTCGTGACGATGCCCGGGCTCGGGTCGCGCCGCATCGTCGCGCGTCACCGCCAGACCCGCCACGAGCCCGGACCGGCCGTGGCCTCGGTCATCGAGGCGATCACGACGGAGGCCGCGCGCATCACGCTCGGGTGAGCGCCTCCGCGCGGCCCGCACGCCGCCCGCGGGTCAGTTGACGCAGAAGAGGTTGCCGTCCGGGTCCGCGAGCGTCGTCCACTCGTTGCCGCCCTCGGCGTGGTCGGCGACGAGGCGGGCGCCGAGGGCGACGAGCTCGTCGACGGCGGCGACGCGGTCGGTGACGTGCAGGTCGAGGTGCAGGCGATTCTTGCCGGGAGTCGGGTCGTCGACCCGCTGGAACCCGAGCGTGGGGAGGCCGTCCGTCGGGGCGAGCATCGAGAACTCCTCGTGCTCGAGGGTGAAGGGCGCGCCGGTCGCGCGCGACCACCATCGCGCCAGCGCGAGCGCGTCCTGGGAGTCGACGGTGACCATGGCCGAGGCGATCGAGATGCTCATGGTGGGAACGCTAGGCGCAGCACAGCGCTGCCGGGAGGGAGCGAAGGTCCCGGCCGCGCTGCAGGCGTGAGGGTGCTGGGTCGGCCCGTGTCCGGACGGGGTCGGGCACCGAGGAGCGGATGAAAGTCACGGGCGGGCTTGACGATCTCATGACGAAACCGCGGGGAGTCGCGCCTGGTCATTGCGAGATTCAGCCCTTTGCATGGGACTTTCAGCCCACGAAGGGCTCGAAGCGCCTTCCTGGGTGGAACCACCCGGGGTCCTAGAAAACGATATCGACACGTCCGTAGCGTCGACGCCCGGAGCCCGGCAGACCGTCGGGAACCGGACCGCAGGGCGCCCACGAAGCGCCCCACGACAGACAGGACACCATCATGGACAAGCTCACCAAGGGACTTCTCGCCGCCGGCCTCGGCGGAGCGCTCCTCATCGGCGGCGGCACGACGCTCGCCTACTGGACCGACGACGCCAGCGTCGACGGCGCGGGCATCACCGCCGGCACGCTCGAGATCACCGCGGCCCCCACGGCCGACGACGGCTGGACCGTCACCCACGGCACCACGACGACCGACGTCGCCGCGATCGCGGCACTGAGGATCGTCCCGGGCGACACCCTCACCCACACCTCGACGTACACGCTCACAGCCGTCGGGGACAACCTCCGCATCGACGCCCAGGCCGACGACGCGACGATCGCGCCCGCGACCTCGGCCGCCGCCGACGTCGCGCTCGCCGCGCGACTGGCTGCCGACGCGAGCGTCACCGTCGACGGCACCCCGATCGCCGACTTCGTCGCCACCACCGGGACCCACGACGTCGTCATCTCCGTCGCCCTCACCTGGCCGTTCGACGGCTCCGGCTCGCCGGCCGCCGACAACGCAGCGCGTGGCGGTGCCGTCGACCTCGACGACTTCGCCGTCACCGTCCGTCAGGTCCAGGGCTGAGGAACCGTCCGGGGCCGGCCCACGGCCCCGGACGGCCCGCGACGGAGGCCACCATGACGACGACCACACCACGCGCCCGGTCCCTGCGACGCCGCCTCGGTGTCGCAGCGGCCGCGACGCTTCTCGCGGCGAGCGCCGCAGGCGGCACCTACGCCTACTTCGCCGACCAGGCGGAACCACTGCCCGGAGGCGCTCGCATCACCGCCGGCACGACGAGCATCACGATGTACGGCGACAAGGAGGTGACGCTCGGCCTGCAGGGCCTCTATCCCGGCGGGCAACGCAGCTTCTACATCCCCACGACCGTCTCCGGCCGCGCGACCTACGACATCCACCTCGAGGCGACGACCGTCGTCAACGACCCGGTCGCCCGGGCACTCACGCTGCGCATCTTCGAGAACGCCAACAGCCATGCGTGCGACGCACCCAAGGACGGCGGGATCGTCGGTCCCCTGCTCGACTTCCCTGACGACGTCTTCGCGCGGATCGCCGGCACGACGTCCACCGGGCTGTGCCTCGTCTTCATGCTCGACCCCGTCGCGGCTGCGAACCTCGTCGGAAGCGAGACGCGCTTCGTCCTCGACGTCGTCGCGACCCAGGCCGACGGGAGGGCGTGATGAGACACCGCGCGATCATCGCCGTCCTGCTCGCGGCCGTCCTTGGCGGCGCGTCGTCCGGCGCCGCGTGGGCGCGCTGGCAGGCGCGGGTTCCGGTGCACGGCGGTATCCAGGTCACGCGGGTCGTCACCCTGCCCGCACCGGTCGAGCCCTCGACGCCGGTCGTGCCCTCAGCACCGGCTGAGACCTCCGCGCTGTCGGAGTCCGTCGAGCCTGCCAGCCCCGTCGAGCCTGCCGAGACGGCCGGCCCTGTCGAGCCCGCCGCAGCGGTGGGACCGGCCAGGGCCGAGGGCGCCGGGACCGTCGTCCCCGCCGTCTACAGCGCCGCCGTCCACAGCGCCGCGTCCACCGCCCGAGCCCGCGCCGTCAGGACCGCGGCCGCCGACGGGACCGTCGAAGGATCCGCAGGGATCCTCGTCTCCGCCGACGGCCGCACCTTCGCTCCCGACCTCACGACCGGGATCTTCCCCGACACGACGCGGATGGTCCCCGGCGGAACGACGAGCGCCGACCTCTGGGTGCGCAGCAGCGGCGACGTCGACGCCCGCCTCCGCCTCGAGCTGCTCGACGTCGCGGCGGACGACCCCGACCTCGCCGCAGCGCTCACCCTCGGCGTCGACGCCGTCGCGGACGGCACGGCCACGACGACCCCCACGACCGTCGCGGAGGCCGACGCCTGCACGGTGCTCGTCCGCGACATCGACCTCCCCGCAGGTCGTACGGTGCACCTGCGGGCGACGGCAGCGCTCGGCAACCTCGTCGGCACCCAGGGCCAGGGATCCAGCGCGACGTTCCGCTACCGCGTCGTCGCGTCCGACACGCGCCTTACCGCCCCCGAGGACCCCGGGGCGTGCGCCGAGGGAGAGCCCGACGGCGCGAGCACCGCACCGCCGACGACGCCGCAGCCGGACGACGGCGCCGACGGTCCGGGCACGCTGCCCGCGACGGGCGCCCAGGTCGTCCTGCTCGCCGCAGGAGCGTCCGCGATGCTCCTCCTCGGCGGGATGCTGCGCCGGCGTCGTGGCGGCCAGCGTTCCGTAGCCGCCGCGTCGTCCGCGCCGACCGACGCCAGGCGCCCGTGACCACGGTCGGCGGGGTGGTCAGCCGGACGGCGTCGGTCGTCTCACGCATCGTCCTTCTCGCGGGGCTCGCGCTCGTGGTCCTCGTCGTCGTCGTGCCGGCCACGACGGGCGCCGTGGCGCTCGCCGTCCTCACGGGTTCGATGGCGCCGACGTATCCGGCCGGCAGCCTCGTCGTCGTCCGACCCGTCGACGTCGACGAGCTCCGCGCCGGAGACGTCGTCACCTACCAGGCGGAGAGCGGGCGAGCGACCCTTGTCACCCACAGGGTGACGGGGGTCGAGCACCGCTCCGACGGCACCCTGCGCCTCGTCACCCAGGGCGACGCCAACCGCGTGCCCGACCCCGAGCCCGTGCGTGCGGAACAGGTCGTCGGTCAGGTCTGGTATGCCGTCCCGCACGTCGGGCGGCTCACGACCGCGCTCGACGGTCACACCCGCGGTGCCGCGCTCGCGCTCGTCGCAGGTGCTCTCCTCGCGCACGGCGCGTGGCACGTCGTCACCGGGCTCCGCGAGCGTCGCCGCCGCCCCGTGGCCGCGCCCGCCGCAGCGTCCGGCAGCGAGCACCGTCCTGGGCGTGCCGCCTGACCCGGTCCCGGGCATGAGTAGGGCCCGTGAGGTGCTAGCGCGTGCGGCGGACGACCGCACCCTCACGGGCCCCGGTGGTCGCCCCGTGCCGGCGACCTGGTGTGCCGGTGTCAGCCGGCGACCACCTCGAGAGTCCACTCGTTCTTCATCTCGTGGATCACCTCCTTTCGTCGATGCACCCGACGCTACGCGCGCGCCGCGCCGGACCGCACCACTATTTCGTCGTGGGCGCGCGGAGCGGCACGATGGTCCCGTCGAAGGAGGAGAACATGCTCAGGGTCATGACGGTGTGCACGGGCAACATCTGCCGGTCACCCATGGCGGAGATCGTGCTGCGGCACCATCTCGAGGAGGCAGGTCTCGGCGGCCACGTCACCGTCGACTCGACGGGCATCTCGGACGAGGAGCACGGCCGGCCGGTCGACCGTCGGGCACGGACGGCGCTCGAGGCGCGCGGCTACGTCGTCGGCGACCACCGTGCCCGACGCGTCCGGGCCGACGAGCTCCCTGCGCGTGACCTCGTGCTCGCGATGACGCAGCACCATGCGCGCGTCCTGCGGTCGATGCTCCCGCTCGGGGACGAGCGCGTCGTGATGTTCCGCGCGTTCGACCCGACCGCGCCCGCCGTCGTCGACGGCGACGAGCGCGTGCTCGACGTCGACGACCCCTGGTACGGCGGGTCCGAGGACTTCGAGACGTGCCTCGACCAGGTCGAGGCAGCGGCCGCCGGCGTCGTCGCGCACGTGCGCGCTCTGCTCGCGGCACGCGCCTGAGCCCTCCGTCGGCGTCGCCTTCCGCGCGGCGCCGACGCGGGACGTGGGGCAGAATCCCGGCGCGTACGGCGCACGGACCTGCGTCGAAGTACCGCTCCGCCGCCGCGCCCCGTCGGGCAGGATGACCGTATGAAGGTCTCGCAGCGTGCCGCCGTCTCGCCGTTCGCCGTCATGCAGATCATCGCGGCCGCCAACGCACGCCGCGCCGCCGGCCAGGACGTCATCAACCTGTGCGCGGGCGAGCCCGTCACGGGCGCGTCCGACGCGGTCCGTGAGCGGGCGCGGGAGTTCCTCGACGGCCGCAGCCTCGGCTACACCGAGGCGCTCGGTGCGCCAGCGCTGCGCGAGGCGCTCGCGGGTCACTACGCGCGTTGGTACGGGCTCGACGTCGACCCCGCGCGGATCGCCGTGACCACCGGCTCGTCGGGCGGGTTCATGCTCGCGTTCCTCGCGGCGTTCGACGTCGGCGACCGCGTCGCCCTCGTCCGCCCCGGCTATCCCGCCTACCGCAACATCCTCGCGTCGCTCGGCTGCGAGGTCGTCGAGCTCGCTGCGGGAGCCGACGTCGGCTACGCGCCGACCCCCGCGATGCTCGACGTCGCGCATGCCGAGGCGCCGCTCGCGGGGCTCGTCGTCGCGAGCCCCGCCAACCCGACCGGCACGATGATCGACGCGGCCCGGCTCACCGAGCTCGCCGCCTGGTGCGCCGAGCACGACGTGCGGCTCGTGAGCGACGAGATCTACCACGGCATCGTCCACGACCGCGCGCGCTGGCCCGGCGCGACCGCCGCCCACCACCTCGGCACCGGTGCTGTCGTCGTCTCGTCGTTCTCCAAGTACTGGGCCATGACCGGGTGGCGCCTCGGCTGGCTAGTCCTGCCCGAGGACCTCCTCGAGCCCGTCGACGCGCTCGCGGGCAACGTCGCGCTGTGCCCGCCCGCGCTCGCGCAGCACGCGGCCGTCGCCGCGCTCGAGCCCGCGGGCTACGCCGCGGCCGCGCGCGACGCCGAGCAGTACGGGCGCTCGCGTGAGGTGCTGCTCGCGCGCCTCGGCGAGCTCGGCTGGCACGACGTCGCGCCGGCCGACGGTGCGTTCTACCTCTACGCCGACATCTCCGCGTCCGGGCTCGACTCGCGCGAGTGGTGCGCGCGGCTGCTCGACGAGGCCGGCGTCGCCCTCACGCCCGGGACGGACTTCGACCCCGTCGACGGGCACCGCTGGGTGCGGCTGTCGTTCGCGCAGGAGCCCACGACGATCACGGCGGCCGTCGACCGCATCGTCGCGTGGCAGCGGACGCTCACGTCGTCCTGACCCCCCGGGAATCCTCACGGACGACAGCGGGCGGGACCTCCCGAAGGAGAGCCCGCCCGCGTCCGGGCCGTCCCGGGGGTGGACGGCCACGTCAGGGTGTCAGTGCACGTCGCGGCGTCGGAACACGAGCCACGAGACGACGACGAGCACGAGACCGATCGAGCCGAGGAACAGCGTCGCGTCGGCTGCCGTGACGAACTTCTCGAGGCTCTCGCACGTCCGGTACTGCTGTTCCTCGTTCCACGTGCAGACCTGGACGTAGTACGACGCCTTGCCCTGCGTCACAGCCTGGAGCTGCGTCGAGAGGAACCAGCGCTGCAGGCCCGACTCCCAGAAGATGCCCGCGAAGACCATCTCGACGACGACGAAGTAACCGCCGACGACGCCGATGACCGCGGCCGTGTGCCGCAGGAGCGCGCCGAGCGCCGCCCCGAGCACACCCGCGACCACGACGACACCCGTGGAGCGCAGGATCATCCAGACGAGCTTGTCCGTCTCGAGCGGTTCCGGCGACGGGATGCCGCGGAGCTCGGTCCACGCGAACGTGCCGAGGACGCTGAGGGCCGCGACGAGCAGGGCCGCGCCGAGGGCGATGACAGCGGGGGCGGCGAGCTTCGAGAAGAACACCGGGGTACGACGCGGCGCGAACGTCAGCCAGTTGCCGAGCGAGCCGGACGCGAACTCGGCCGCAGTGAGCGACGCGCCGAGGAGGACCATGATCGCTGCCGCGAGGATGAGCAGTCCCGACGTGTCCGACGTGACGCGCTCGGCGAAGCCGGGTGGCGACCACAGGAAGTTCTCGAGGACGGGCTTCTCGAGGATGCCGGAGCAGCCCCAGTCCTCCGGGGTGCTGTTGCCGAGGGTCGCGTCGGAGACGCACGAGTCGTAGTCCGCCTGCCCGTTCTCCTCCCAGTACTTGGTGGACTCCTCGAAGGCCTCCTGGGCGTACTGGCGGTCCTGCGCGGTCGGCATGTGCGTCGAGACGAAGTTTCCGCCGAGGAAGAAGAGGCACAGCCCGACGAGCGCGCTGAGGATGATCCACGTCGCGCGACGCGACCGGGCGCGGAGAAGTTCTGCAGCGATGAGTCGCATCACGCCTCCCCTCCCTCGGTGCTCGTCGGTCGGTCGTAGGGGTTGGGTGACGGGGCCTGGGGCGGAGGCGGCGCGCTCGGGCCGGCGTGCTGCCCGCTCGAGTGCGTCGGCAGCGGCACGCCTGCGGACGTGCCCGGGCCCTCCCCGGCCGTGAGCTCGAGGAAGAACTGCTCGAGGCCCGCGCGCTGCGCGACGAGCTCGGAGACGTAGAGCTCGTGGTGCGCGAGGCGGCGCGTGATCTCCGCGGGGTCGTCGGCGCCCGTGACGTTGAGCGTCGCGCCCTCGCGGACGACGGTGAGCCCGCCCTCCCGCAGCACGCGCTCCGCGCCGTCCGGGTCGGCGACGCCGACGCGGACCGTCGTCGTCGACTGTGCGTCGAGCAGGTCCTTGACGCGGCCCTGAGCGAGAGTGCGGCCGCGGCCGATGATCGTCACCGTGTCGGCGACGTGCTCGACCTCGCTGAGGATGTGGCTCGAGACGAGCACCGTCTTGCCCGAGGCGCCGAGCGACCGCATGGTCTCGCGGATCTCGTGGATGCCTGCGGGGTCGAGGCCGTTCGTCGGCTCGTCGAAGATCAGCAGGTCGGGGTCCTTGAGCAGCGTCGCGGCGATCGCGAGGCGCTGCTTCATGCCGAGCGAGTACGTCTTGTACAGGTCCTTGCCGCGCTCCGTGAGGCCCACGTCCTCGAGCACCTGGGCGACCGCGCGGTCGGGGGCGCCGATGCCCTTGGCGAGGATCTCCAGGTTGCGGCGCGCGGAGATCGTCGGGAAGAACTTGGGCTGCTCGACGATCGCGCCGACCCTGCTGATGACAGACGGCAGCTGGCGCGGGATCTCGTACCCGAGGACGTTCATCGAGCCGGCGTCGGCGTGGATGAGGCCGAGGAGCATGCGGATCGACGTGGTCTTGCCCGAGCCGTTGGGGCCGAGGAAGCCGTGGACGCCGCCGACCGGTACGTCGAGGTCGAGGCCCTGGACAGCGACCGAGCGCCGCCCGGTGGCGCTGCGGTACGTCTTGCGCAGCCCGCGCGTCATGATCGCGAGGTCGCCCGGTGAGGCGCCGTCGAAAGTCGTCGTCATGTTCCCCCTGCTTCGTCTTCGTCGGCCCGGACGTGCTGGGCGCGCGCGGCCGGATGAGTATCCGTCGTCATGGGGAGAGTAGTGGAGCGGCGCGACCTTTGGGGGATTTTGAGCGTCGCGTCTGCTTCTGTCCGCGCGTCGTGTGGCGCGAATCACAAGCATGGGTGGCGTGCCGGCTAGCAGCGCTCTGACCTGCGGGAATGCTGACATTGTGTCGCGACGGCGCGCGCAGTAGCGGGTGAGATGAGCCCGACCAGCCGAACCGCGTCATGACCGCACGCCGCTGCACTCTCATCGGGTGAACGGCGGAACCTGCGCCGCGAAGCTGGAGGAACACCATGCAGCCCACCGAGGCACACGCGACCGGAGCGCGGCTCACGCCGCGCGAGATCGTCGTCCTGACGCACCTCAGCGACGACGTCACGCTCGACGACGTCGCACGCGAGCTCTTCGTCAGCCGCAACACTGTGAAGACCCAGGTGCGCAGCGTCTACCGCAAGCTCGGGATCACGACGCGCGCCGAGGCCGTCGCCCACGCCCGCAGGCTGGGCCTGCGCGAGGACTCCTGACCGTGGACTGGCAGAATGCCGCTCATGGAGCGCACACAGGTCGTCGCGGCGATCATCGTCGACGACCTCGACGCGCCCTCCCGCGTGCTCGGTGCGCGCAGGGTGCGCCCGGAGAGGCTCGCGGGACGCTGGGAGTTCCCGGGCGGAAAGGTCGAGCCCGGAGAGAGCACCGACGCTGCGCTCGCGCGTGAGCTCCAGGAGGAGCTCGCGGTGACCGTCCGTGCCGGCGCTGAGCTGGTCGGCCCGCACGACGACGGCTGGCACGTCACCGACCGCCACGCGATGCGCCTCTGGTTCGCGGTCCTCACGAGCCCGGAGCCCGTGCCGCTCGCCGAGCACGACGAGCTCCGCTGGCTCGACGCGACGAGCATCGACGACGTCCCCTGGCTCGACGGCGATCTCGAGATCGTCGACGCCCTGCGGCCGCTCCTGCGCCGCTGACCTGCCCACAGGTTCCCGTTCCGGCGCGTTCTCCACATCACACGGCCTCGCCTTGACGATGCCGGACACCACAACATGTACTTGCTGGATGGATGATTCTGGCAGTAGTACCCCGGGCCCCCTCTCCTCGATGACCGGGAGGGTGGCCTGATGGATCAGGACACGGTGCTCAACGTCCTGCTGGTCATCGTCTTCGTCCTCGTCGGCGGCGTCTTCGCGGCGACCGAGCTCGCGCTCGTGTCCCTGCGTGAGGGCCAGCTCGACAAGATGGAGAGAGAGGGCGGCCGGGCCGCCCGGACCGCGCGCCTCGCGCGAGACCCCAACCGCTTCCTCGCCGCCGTGCAGATCGGCGTGACCGTCGCCGGCTTCCTCTCGGCGGCCTACGGCGCCTCGACGCTCGCCCCCGACTTCGCCCCGCTGCTCGTCGACCTGGGGCTCTCGACGTCCGCGGCAGCGACGACGTCGCTCATCGTGCTGACGCTCCTCATCGCGTACCTCTCGCTCGTGCTCGGTGAGCTCGTGCCCAAGCGGCTCGCGCTCCAGCACACCGAGCGGCTCTCGCGCGTCGTCGGCCCGCCGCTCGACCGCTTCGCGCGGCTCATGCGGCCTGCCGTCTGGACGCTGTCGAAGTCCACGAACGGCGTCGTCCGTCTGCTCGGCGGTGATCCGAATGCGCGCGGCGACGAGATGAGCGACGAGGAGCTCCGCGGCATCGTCACGGGTCACGAGGGGCTCGCACCCGACGAGAAGCGCATCCTCGGTGACGTCCTCGACGCAGGCGCCCGGTCGCTCGCCGAGGTCATGCGGCCACGGACCGAGGTCGCGTTCATGAGCGCGGACCTCACGGTGTCGCAGGCGCTCGACGTCGTCGCCGACGCCCCGTACTCGCGCTACCCGGTGACGGGCGAGAACTTCGACGACGTCCTCGGGTTCCTCCACGTGCGCGACCTGCTGCGCGCGTCGGACGGGGTCGTCGTGCGGGACCTCGTGCGCGAGATCCTGCTGCTGCCGAGCACGAACCGGCTGCTGCCGTCGATGTCGCAGATGCGTCGCGACGGCGTGCACATCGCTGTCGTCGTCGACGAGTACGGCGGCACGGACGGCATCGTCACGCTCGAGGACCTCGTCGAGGAGCTCGTCGGTGACATCCGTGACGAGTACGACGCGGACGAGCCGGCGCGCGAGCGCGCGGCCGACGGCATCGTGCGGGTCGATGCGGGTCTGACGATCGAGGAGTTCGCGGAGGAGACGGGCGTGGTCCTCGAGGACGGCCCCTACGAGACGGCCGCGGGCTTCGTCATCGACCGCCTCGGTCGCCTGGCGGCCGAGGGCGACGAGATCCTGGTCGGCGAGGCCCTCGTCCGCGTGGCAGAGGTCGAGAACCGCCGCATCCGCACCCTAGAGGTCACCCTCCCGCCGGCGGTGCCGACGGTCTGACGGTACGGGCAGCCTGACGGTGGGCACGCCGCTCGCCGACGGGTGACGAGCTAGTCGGTCGGCGCCGAGCTAGTCCCCTTGGTTCGACCTAGGACCCCTCCGGTCCTAGGCCGAACCAAGGGGACTAGCTCGCGCTCGGTCCACGCCGGGACTGGCTGGCGCTCCGGCTGACAGAGCCGATCAGCGGCCTGATCGGCGACCCGCCCGCCGAGACGTGACGGGGCTCTGCCCACAGGGCGGTGCCGTGGCGACCTCGTCCACCGGAGTGGCTCGGGCGTCTGCGCGAGACAGCCGACGACGGCGACGATCGGTCGATGACCTCCTCCACTCCTGCCCCGACCGCCGTCGGGCAGCTGGCCGACGGCGGTACGACGGACGCCCGAACGGCCGGCATCCGTGCCGCTGACACCGGCACCCCAGATGCCCGATCATCCGACGCCCGCGTGCCCGACGCCCGCACGACCGGCGTCCGCGCCGACGATCATCGGGCGCGACCTCGGACGCTGCTCGCCACCTCGACATACGTCCGACCCGGCTCGACGACCGAGGTCCCCGTCGTGCCGGACGACCGGGTCGAGCTCGCCCGCGAGCTTCCGCCGGGGTATGTCGCCGGTGAGGTCCGGGCAGGGAATCTCGTGAAGCTGCGCCGGGGCGCGTACGTGAGCACGGAGCTGGCGAAGGCTGATGGCTATGTCGGGGCGCACCGGCGCGCCGTGGCTCGGGTGCGCGCCGTCGCGGGCGTAACCCTTCCCGACCGGACGGTCTCCCATGTGTCGGCAGCCCTGCTCCATGGCCTGCCGACGTGGTGGCTGCCGGCACGCGTGCACCTGTCCCAGCCGATCGAGCCGCGCGTCCGCAAGGGCGACGATGTCGTCCGCCACGTCGTCCCGGTCCCGGACGACGATGTCGTCGAGATCGACGGGATGCGCGTGACGTCCCTCCCGCGGACCGTCGTCGACTGCCTGTGCACATTCCGTCCGTGGGACGCGCTCGTCCTCGTCGATGCTGCGCTCCGACGAGGAGTCGATGTTGCCGAGCTCCTGGAGCGGCTCGCCGCGAAGCGAGGGCACCGCGGGGTACGTCGTGCTGCGACCGTGCTCGATGCGGCCGACGCCGGGGCAGAGTCTCCGGGCGTGAGCCTCACCCGGTACGTGCTGCTCGCAGGCGGGTTGCCTAGGCCCTCGACGCAGATCGAGGTGGCCACGCGGCACGGGACGGTCTGGGCGGACCTGGGGTGGAAGGACCATCGGCTGCTGGCCGAGTACGACGGCGAGGGGAAGTACGCCACGCGAGCCGACCTGATGCGTGAGAAGCAGCGGGAGGACGACCTCCGCGAGGCCGGCAACCAGGTGGTGAGGGTGACCAAGGGGGACCTGCGCGACCCGGACGGGCTGGTCCGCAGGGTTGCTGCCCGGCTCCCGATGTCGGCTCGCCGTGCGCGGGGCGATCGCGCCGGCCTCCCCCAGATCCCCGTGGCCAGGCCGGCCTCGCCACCTAGCCCCGGTGGCGCGAGATAGTCGCCCTGGCGTCCTAGGTCGCGCCGAGCGGACTAGCTCGCTGGAGAGTGACTAGGTCACCGGGTGGGGACCGGCTTGCCGGGTGCTGCCCGCTGGACGGGCCTAGGCCGTGCGGGAGAGGAGCGTTGCCACTTCGTAGTGGGGGGTTTGGGGGAACATGTCGAGGACTTGGGCTGTGCGTATCGTCAGGGACGGCATTGCTTGGAGGTCCGCTGCCAGGGTTCTTGCGTTGCAGCTTGAGTAGAGGACGTTCGGGACGCCCGAGGTCTCCAACCACGTCGCGAGGGCCGGGCCCAGGCCGCGACGGGGCGGGTTGACGATGACGAGGTCTGGCACGTCCGACGGGGCCGTGGCCAGCGCGAACGCCGTCGCGTCGCCCGCGACGAAGCGCGCCGGGATGCCCTGGGTCGACGCCGTGAGGGTGGCCGACGCGACCGCCTCCTCGCTCACCTCGACGCCGAGGACGTCCGGCACGGAGCCGTCGGGCAGCGTCCCACCGGGCCGGGAGGCGGCACCCGACGACGCACCGGGCACGGAGCCGTCGGGCAGCGCGCCCAACGCCCTCGCTGCGGCGAGCGCGAAGCCGCCGACGCCGCAGTACAGGTCCCACACCGAGCGCGGCCGCACGTCCCTGACCCACGCCGCGCCCTGCGCGTACAGCGCCGCCGCGACCTGCGTGTTCGTCTGGAAGAACGACTGCGGCCGCAGGTGCAGGTCGAGCCCACCGACGCGCATGAGCAGCGACGAGGCCTCGGTGAGCACGATCTCCCGCGCACCCTCGAGGACGGCCTTGTGCTCCGGCTGGACGTTGAGCGAGACCACGCGCAGGCCCGGCAGCACGTCGAGCAGCCACGGCAGGTGCTTGCGGACGCGCGCCTCGGGCTCCGTCGACCGCACGACGAACCGCACCATGAGCTCGCCGTCCGCCGACAGCGTCACGAGCACGTGCTTGAGCTCGCCGCGCCGCGCGGGCACGTCGTACGGTTCGAGCCGCGCACGCGTGACGAACGCGGCGAGCACGGGCAGCGCCGCCGCGAGCGGCTCGGAGTGCAGCCCGCATCCCTGCAGGTCGACGCCTCGCCCGAGCTCGTCGAGAATGCCCAGCGTCGGCGCGTCAACCGTCCCGCCGACCACCATCTTCGCCTTGTTGCGGAAGCCCGCCGACGGCGACGCGACCGGATCGAGCCACACTGCACCCGCGGCCGACGGCACGTCGCCCAGCAGCGTCTGCGCGTGCGTGACCTTCGCCGCGAGCTGGTCCGGGTACGGCTCGCCCAGGTGCGTGCACGAGCGGCACACGCCCGCGTCGAAGTACGCGCACTGCAGCACGTCAGGTGCGAGGGGAAGGGTCACGACGGCCTCGGGTCCGGGAACGACGACGCGGCCGCCGCCACCCGGGGTGGCAGCGGCCGCGTCATGAGCAGGGGGATCAGTTCCCGCAGCCGCAGCCACCGCAGCCGCAGCCGCCCGCGGCGGGGGCGTCGGACTGCTCGAGCACGGCGGCGTCGACGTCCTCGCGCGGCGTGAGAGCGATGCCGACCGGGCCGACGGCCGTCGCGGAGCCGGAGCCGATGTGGCTCGTGCCCGCGTAGACCTCGGAGCGCGTGTCGGCGAGCTGCGAGAACTCCTCGGCGGAGCCGTGCGTCGAGATGCCGGTGACCTCGTAGCCGGCCTCGTCGATCGCGGCGCGCAGCGCGTCCTCGGCGAGGGGGTCGTCCGAGACGACCGTGACCTCGGACGCCTCGCCGACGTTGAGGTCGACCGAGACGTTCTTGACGCCGCTGACGGCCTCAAGCTCCTTGGTGACGGCGGACACGCAGTGGCCGCAGGTCATGCCGGTGACGTCGAGGGTGGTGATGGTAGGCATGTGGTCTCCAACGTTCGGGGGCGACGCGAGCATTCCCATCCTCTCACCGTGGACCGGTGGCGGAGGGGCGAGATGCGTCACCAGGCGTACGGCTTGTAGTCCTTGAGGAAGACGCCGAAGACGTCCTCGCCGTCCTCGCCGCGCACGATCGGGTCGTACACGCGGGCCGCGCCGTCGACGAGGTCGAGCGGCGCGTGGAAGCCCTCCTCGTGGAGGCGGGCCTTCGTCGTGTGCGGGCGCTCGTCGGTGATCCAGCCCGTGTCGACGCTCGTCATGAGGATCTGGTCGGACTCGAACATCTCGCGCGAGCTCGTGCGCGTGAGCATGTTGACGGCGGCCTTCGCCATGTTCGTGTGCGGGTGGCCGGGGCCCTTGTAGCCGCGGTTGAACTGGCCCTCCATCGCGGAGACGTTGACGACGTACGTGCGGCGCGCGGGCGACGCCGCGAGGGCGGCGCGCAGGCGCGAGACGAGGATGAACGGCGCGGTCTCGTTGCACAGCTGGACCTCGAGCATCTCGAGGGGGTCGACCTGGTCGACGCGGTCGACCCACGAGTTCTGCGAGACGAGGTCTGGCACGAGGCCGCCCGCGTCGATCGCGGTGCCGGTCGCGACGCGGTCGAGGGACGCCGAGCCCGCGGTGAGCGCGAGCTTGGTGAGCAGGCCGGGCGCGGTGACGGACTCCTCGACGTGCGTCGAGACGGGCGTGCCGTGGTCGCGGCCTCCCGCGCGGACCGACGCCTCGAGGGCGGCGGGGTGCGCGTCGACCGAGCGGCCGTACGTCGTCACGGGCGGCAGGTACGGGAGCTCGGGCAGCGGCGCGGACTCGGCGGCGGCGAGCGGCGCATACGCGCCCGGCGAGCGCCGGACGGTCTGCGCGGCGTTGTTGATGAGGATGTCGAGGTGACCCTGCGACGCGATGTCGTCGGCGAGCGCCATGACCTGCGCGGGGTCGCGCAGGTCGATGCCGACGACCGTGAGGTTGTGGATCCAGTCCGCCGAGTCCTCCATCTGCGCGTAGCGGCGGACGGCGTCGTTGGGGAAGCGCGTCGTGATCGTCAGCTGCGCGCCGTCACGCAGGAGGCGCAGCGCGATGTACATCCCGATCTTCGCGCGGCCGCCCGTGAGGAGCGCCCGACGGCCCGTGAGGTCCGTGCGCGCATCGCGCTTCGCGCGGTTCTCAGCGGCGCAGCGCGGGCAGAGCTGGTGGTAGAAGACGTCGACGTCCTGGTACGGCTCCTTGCACACGTAGCAGCCCTGCGGCTTGGAGAGCCGCCCCGCGAAGGTGCCGGTCGCGGAGCCGGGGCGGATGTCGACGCCCTCGGTCTCGTCGTCGATGCGTGTCGATGCACCCGTCGCGGTCGCCTCGATGACGGCGCGGTCGGCGTCCTGCACGGCGGCCTTCGCGTCGTCGCGACGCTGCTTCTTCACGGTCTTGTAGAGCTTGGCCGTGGCGCGCTGGAGCGCGACCTTGTCGGGGTGCTCGGGCGGCAGGGCGTTCGCGGCCTCGAGGATCTCGAGGGCACGCGCGAGCTCGTCAGGGTTCAGCTGGGGGGTGTCGGACACGTGCTCAAGTATCCCAGAGCGCGCAATGACGCCGGACACAGTGGGTGCGCGGCTCGCGAGCCGTCAGCCTGATGAAGCGGCGTGGGCTCCGTCCCCGCTGTCGCTCTGCCCGTGCGTTCGCCTCGACCATTCGCGCACGATGACCGTGAGCATGAAGACGCCTGCGAGCAGCGGCGTCGCGGCGCGGTCGATGGGCGCGGGAAGGTCCCAGAAGAGGGACGTGACGACGACGAAGAACAGGGCGACCGCGACGCCGGCCAGCGACCGCAGGACGATCGTGCTGGCGGCGGTCGTTCCGAGAAGTTCACTCATGGCTGTCCTTCGTGCTGTTCGCCCCGCGCGTGGACCTGTCGAGCTGCCGATGGCAGCTTCCCCGACCGTAGTGCCGATGTGCGGCATACGCAATGGAAGTCCGCCGCGTGTGGAACGTGCTGCTGAGAGTCGCGCAGAGGCACCGATCGACCCTGCGCATCGAACGCTCAACTGGTTCCCGTCACCGTCTCGACCTGCGGCATCCCGCGCGATACCCGGGTCGGACGCGGATGTCCGAGGCTCCCGCTAGCGTCGTCGGTGACGACGGCACCTGGCCGTCGCCGAGAGGGGGCAGCACGATGGACGTCGCGCTCGGGCTCGAGGGCCTGCGCAAGACCTTCGGCGAGAAGGTCGCGGTCGAGAGGGTCGACCTCGCCGTACCGGCGGGCTCGTTCTACGGTCTCGTCGGCCCCAACGGGGCGGGCAAGACGACGACGCTCTCGATGGCGACGGGCCTCCTGCGGCCCGACGCCGGGCGCGTGACCGTCCGCGGCACCGACCTGTGGGCGGACCCGGTCGCGGCAAAGTCGCTGCTCGGGGTCCTGCCCGACGGCGTCCGGCTCTTCGACCGCCTCACCGGCCTGCAGCTCGTCGTCCACGCCGGCATGCTCCACCGCTTGCCGCGCGCGACCGCGCGTGAGCGCGCCGAGGCCCTGCTGCGCGCGCTCGACCTCGAGGCCGACGCCAACACGTTCGTCGCCGACTACTCCGCGGGCATGACGAAGAAGATCGCGCTCGCGTGCGCGCTCGTCCACGCACCACGCCTCCTCGTGCTCGACGAGCCCTTCGAGGCCGTCGACCCTGTCTCCGCCGCGTCAATCCGTGCGATCCTCGCCGACTACGTCGCGACCGGCGGCACCGTCGTCGTGTCCTCGCACGTCATGGACCTTGTCGAGCGCATGTGCGACCACGTCGCGGTGCTCGCCGCCGGACGCGTCCTCGCGGCCGGGACCGTCGACGAGGTGCGTGGCGGCGCGAGCCTCGAGGACCGCTTCGTCGAGCTCGTCGGCGGACGCCGCAGCGGGGAGGGCCTCGAGTGGTTGCACAGCTCCTGAGCCTGCGCTGGCAGGTGTATCTCGGCACGCTGCGGCGCAGCGTGTGGCAGACGATCGGTGCCGTCGTCGCGCTGGTCTATGCGGTGGGACTCGGCGGCATGGTCGCGGTCGCGGGACTCGTCGGCGGCCTGCGTTCAGACCTGACTGGACCGGTCGTCGTCGGCGGCGCGCTGCTCGTCCTCGTGTGGTCCGTCGGCCCGCTCGTCGCGTTCGGGCTCGACGACACGTTCGACCCCCGGCGCCTCGCGCCGTTCCCGCTCTCGACGCGCGACCTCCTCCTCGGCACCGCGATCTCGACGCTTCTCGGCCCGGGCGGCATCTTCACGATCATCGCCGCCCTCGGGCTCATCGCCGCGTGGGTGACGCAGCCCCTCGCCCTTCTGGTGGCGCTCGTCGGGGTGCCGCTCGGCGTCGTGACCGCCGTGCTCGGCGGGCGCGCCGTGACGACGGCCGCCCGGCCCCTCGTCGAGGGACGCCGCGGCCGCGACATCGCCGCAGCGATGGCAGTCCTCGCTGTGAGCCTCGTCGGGCCCGCTGTGCTCCTTCTGGGCAGCTTCGAGATCACGCCCGAGTCGATCGACCACCTTGCCCCCTGGTTCGCCTGGACGCCCTTCGGCGCGGCCTTCGCGCTACCGGGCGACGTCGCCGCCGGGGCATGGGTCCTGCTCGCCGGACACCTGGCGATCGCAGTCGCGACGCCCGCCCTGCTCCTCGCGTGGTGGCGACGATCGCTCGCGACGCAGCTGACCCGGCCGCCGCAGGCCTCGGCCGGTCATGGCAAGGGCCTCGGCGTCCTCGCGCGCGTCCCCGACACTCCCGCCGGCGCCGTCGTCGCGCGCTGCCTCACCTACTGGGTGCGCGATCCGCGCTACTCGACGTCGCTCATCTCCGTCCCGGTCATCGTGGTGCTCGGATCGGTCTTCGCGGGCGACGGGGTGTGGTTGCTCGCCGCCGCACCCGTCGTCGCGTGGACGCTCGGCTGGGCGATCTCCGTCGACGTCGCGATGGACTCGACCGCCTTCTGGACGCACGTCGCAGCGCCCCTGCGCTGGGCCGACGACCGCTGGGGTCGCGTCCTGGCGATCGGCGTGCCCGGAGCGGTCCTCACCATCGCGACCGTGCTGTGGACGCTCCTGCGCACCGACAGGTGGGACGCGGCTCTCGCCATGCTCGGCGTGAGCATCGCGACGCTCCTCGCGTCGCTCGGCCTGGCCTCGATCGTCTCCGCGCTCGTCGTCTTCCCCGTCAACCAGCCCGGCGACAACCCCTTCGGGTCCAAGCAGGGCGGCTCGATGGGCGCGATGCTCTCGCAGATGGTCGGCACGTTCGTGCTGGCCGTCCTTCTCGCACCCGCGGGCGTGCTCACCGTCCTCGCTGTCGCCAGGGGGTCGGCGGCGTTCGGCGCGGCAGCGGCGGTCGTCGGGCTCGTGACCGGTGTCGTCGTGCTCCTCGTCGGCGTGCGCGTCGGGGCGCGTCGCCTCACGGCGTCCGCGCCCGAGCTTCTCGCACGGCTCAAGTCATTCTGAACGGCCGGCGCTCGCGAGCCCCGCGAGAGGGCGCGACCGCGCTCGCGGCCTGACGCGTCCAGACCGTGGCTCACGCTCGGGCTGCGTTCACCCCAGACCGTGGCTCACGCTCGGGCTGCGTTCACCCCAGGATGTGGCTCACGCCCATGGCGACTGCGGCCGGTGGTGCTCGGGCGCCGGCGAGAACTCGGCGTGCGCGTCGACCGCGAGGTACGTGCGTGCGAAGTGCAGCGACTGCGCGATGTCCGCGCGGCGCTCGGTCGCGTCCCGCGCCTTGCGCGTGCCGATCTCGACGACGACGTCCCCGGAGAAGTCGCTGTGCGCGAGGCCCTGCAGCAGCTCGCGCACGGGCTGCGTGCCGCGCCCTGGCACGAGGTGCTCGTCGAACCCGGACTCCGTCCCGTCCGTGAGGTGCACGTGCGCGAGCCGTGGCCCGAAGAGTGCCGCGAGGTCGACGCACGACTGCCGCGACGTCGCCGCGTGCGAGACGTCGAGCGTCACGCGGTCGTAGTCGTGCTCCGTCGGGTCCCAGCCGGGCAGGTAGCCCATGAACTCGCGCTTGCGGCCGCGCCACGGGTACATGTTCTCGACGGCGATCGTCAGGCCCGAGTCCTCCGAGAGCGAGCGCACCTGCTCGGCGAAGTGACGCGAGTACCCACGCTGCCACGCGAACGGTGGGTGCACGACGACGGTCGACGCACCCAGGGTGAGCGCCATGTCGACCGTCTTCGCG
Source organism: Sanguibacter sp. HDW7 (assembly GCF_011300875.1). Lineage (NCBI taxonomy): Bacteria > Bacillati > Actinomycetota > Actinomycetes > Micrococcales > Sanguibacteraceae > Sanguibacter > Sanguibacter sp. HDW7. The sequence goes on from NZ_CP049862.1 coordinate 21,137, forward strand.
AGCTTGTGACCGGGCTTCGTGCCCCACACCTGCTGGGACACGATGAGCGTGGGCGCGTGTACCGAACGGATCTGCACACCGGTCTCGCGCGCGACGTGCGCGAGGGCGACGTCGTCGCGGGAGATCTTGTCGTTCCACACCATGACCTCGACACCGTCGTACCCGAGATCTGCCGCGAGCTCGAACGCGAGCGGGGCCTTGCGCGGGTAGACGCTCGCGGTCGAGAGCGTCACGTGCGGTCGTGCTGATGTCTCGCCAGCCATGACAACCACCCTAGTCCGGGGCGCCTCGGACGTCCGAGGGCTGAAAAGTCCCATCTCTTTGCGCGGTGCACCAGGGAAGATATGAGCATGGCCGCCTCCCCCGAGAAGCTCTTCCCCGGCAAGACGTTCGTCTCGACCGTCCTCGACGCCGCCGAGGCGAAGGTCGAGATGTCGCGGTCGATCACGCAGGTCTACCTCATGCGCGCCGCGATGGCGGGCATCCTCATCGGGATCTTCTACCTCGCGAACTACACGATCATCGCGGGGTTCGTCGCGATCGACCCTGACCTGCGCACGGTCGGCCGGCTCGTCGGAGCATTCGTCTTCGGGTTCGCGCTCGTCTTCATCTACTTCACGCGGTCCGAGCTCCTCACGTCGAACATGATGATCGTGACGATCGCGATGTACCACCACCGGATGCGCGCCCGGCACGCGAGCGGCCTGCTCGCCCTGTGCCTGCTCGGCAACGCGCTCGGCGGCCTGCTCATCGCGCTGCTCGTCGCAGGATCCTCGATGATCGACGACACGACGGGCGAGCTCGTCGCGTCGTCCGTCGAGCACAAGCTCGACTACGTGACGTCGGGTGCGAGCGGGATGCTCGACCTCTTCGTCCGCGCGATCCTCTGCAACCTCCTCATCAACCTCGCGATGCTGCTCGTCTACAACGGGCTCGTCAAGGCCGACGGCGTCAAGGTCCTCGCGATGAACGTCGCCGTCATGCTCTTCGCGTTCCTCGGCTACGAGCACTCCGTCGCGAACACGGTGCTCTTCGTCGTCCAGGGCTTCCACGGCGGCGTCGCGGTGTGGCCGGCCGTCGCGAACGTCGCGATCGCGGTCGTCGGCAACTTCGTCGGCGGCGGGCTGCTCATCGGCTGGTACTACGCGTACGCGAACGACCCGCAGCGCACGCAGCGTGCGCTCCTGCGCGAGGCGCGGCTCGTCACGCGGGGGACGGCGCGGTCCGGGGCCGCGACGGACGACGCTCGGGCGGAGCGCGTGACGGTCGACGGGGACGAGCTCCCTGGCGCCTGACTTCTGAATCGCGGCCCCGGACGGGTCGCGCGCGGAAGGGCGTGCCGGATCAGGCGGCAGGCGTCGTCGCGTCGTCGGCCGCAGACGCGCCCTCAGTGGACGCGTCAGCCGGGGCGGTCGCGTCGTCCTGCGGTGCCGGGGGCTCGGGGACGGGCGTCCCGCCCGGCCGCGGGAGCTCCGGCGTCGGGGCGTCCGTCGGCACGTCGGTCGGGGTCGTGGGCGGCACGGTCGTCGCAGGGTCCGTGGGCTCGTCGGACGGCGTGGGCGTCGGCGTCTCGGTGGGCTCCGGAGTCGTCGGCTCCTCCGTGGGCGTCGTCGACGCGTCCGTCGGCTCCTCCGACGGCGAGGTCGTCGGGTTCTGCGTCGGCGTGACCGGGCGCGACTTCTCGCGCACGCGCGAGATCGTCGTGCCGGAACCCTCGATGCCGCGCAGCGCCTTGGACAGCGGACGTCCGAGCCCGATCTCGACGGCCGTGAGCGTGAGGATGATGACGACGAACGTCGTCACGGTGACGAGCGCGAACGTGCGGCGTGGGCTGCGGCGCGCGGGCGCCATGAGGTCGCGGCCGACGCGCTCGTCGAGCGGAGCGGGGGCGGAGGAGTTGGCCGACGGTCCCGTCGACTCCTCGAGGACGCGCGCGACGACGGGCATCTCGCGCGTGGCGATGGCGACCTCGGGCGCGGCTGCGACGGGGATGACGTCGGTCGTCACCGTCGGCTCGAGCAGGCCTGTCGCGGTGGCATCGGCGTGCGGTGCGTCGGTGGGGACGGCGTCGATCACCGCTGTGTCCTCGGCGGACGTCGTCGTGCGCAGGTAGCGCGGCGCGAGCTGCGTGACGACGACCTGCGTGTGCACGAGCGAGCGCGTGTACGCGTAGTTCGCGAACGCCGTGAGGATCGCTGCGACGACCGCGCCGATGATCGTCCCGCCGACGCCCAGGTAGGACAGTGCGACGGTCGAGGTCACCGCGGTGAGGACGCTCGCGGCGATCGTCACGAGCGACGGCCGCGTCGGCAAGGTCGGCTGCGGGCGCGACGTCGGCGCCGCCGGGGTGCTCTCCGACGGCGTGCGCGGGGCTGCGGGACGCGGGCTCATCGCTCTCAACCCTAGTGAGCGACCGTGGACCTCGCGTGAAGAGGACGGGACCACGCGGTGGGGCCTGGCCGTGACGGCGTGGCGTCCGCCACGTCCGGGGGCGTGGGGTGCACGAATGAGGTTGCGGGCGGCGCGCCGGAGCGGTGGGGTGGGGCGATGACGACGCACGTGCTCGCCCTTGGTGGCGGTGGCTTCTCGATGTCCGACGGCTACTCCGCGACCGCGCTCGACCGCTACGCGCTCGGGCTGGCCGGCGTCGAGCGGCCGACGGTGTGCTTCGTGCCGACGGCGAGCGGCGACGCCACCGTGTACATCGAGCGCTTCGAGGCCGCGTATGCGCCGCTCGACTGCGAGACGCGCGTGCTGCGGCTCGTCGCTGATGGCGCGCAGTCCGTCGCGCGCACGCTCGACGGCGTCGACGTCCTCATGGTCGGCGGCGGCAGCACCGTCAACCTCGTGGCGCTGTGGGATGTCCACGGCGTGACGCGCGAGCTGCGGCGCCTCGCCGGCGGGCGCGACCTCGTCCTCGCCGGCCTGTCCGCCGGCGCGAACTGCTGGTTCGAGGGCTGCACGACCGACTCCTTCGGTCCCGAGGTCGTGCCGTGGCGTGGCGGGACCGGGTTCGTCGCGGGCAGCTTCTGCCCGCACGCCGATGGTGAGGACCGGGTTGGCGACTACGCGGCCGCCGTCGCGTCCGGAGCGCTCCCCGCGGGATGGGCGGCCGACGACGGCGCGGCGGTGCACGTCGTCGACGGCGTCGTCCGCGCGCACCTCGCGGAACGCCCCGGCGCGCGGACCTACCGCCTCGAGGCGGACGGGGCGGGCCGCGCGAGCGTCGTCGCGCAGAGCATGACGCTGCTCTGAGCGCTGCTCAGCCCTTCGCGCGCGCCGGCAGGCCCTCGACCGCGGAGACCTTCCAGCCGAGCAACGCCTTCTCGAGCGTGAGCGTGAGGCGGACCGTCGTCCCGCCGAGCTTCGCGTCGGGCCGCTCCGCGTCCTCGACCTTCGCGAACGTGTAGTCGACGACGGCCGTCGGCGAGTCCTCCGTCGGCTTCGTCACCCACTCCCAAACCTCGCGGTCGAGCGCGGGCGTGAGGTCGCAGCCGCGCAGCTCGCGCCACCGCGCGACGTCGGCCGACGCGGGGTCGACGAGCTGCCTGTCCGTCGTCGGGCACGCGTCACCCGTACCGAGCCCGCGCGGCGCGCTGAGCACTGCGGTCGCCCTCTCCGCGGGCGTGACGCGCTCGAACTGCGGGTACCTCTGGCCGAGCACCTCCCACCCCGCGATGCCGAGCGACCACAGGAGGAAGAGCACGACGAGGGCCGCGAAGAACTTGAATGCGCCGCGCCGACGGTCGCGGGCGTCGTCCGCGTACGACGAGCCGCCCCCGCCGACATGGGAGATCTTGTCGCCCTTGCGCGAGAGGTTCGTCCACGCGATGCCGTCCCACCAGCGCTCGCCGCCGTCCGGGTGGGGGTACCAGCCGGCGGGGCCGACGAGCACGTCGCCCCCGCCCCCGGGCGCGGAGACGGTGCCCCGGGGCGCGCTGCCCGTGCCGGACTGAACTGTGCCGTCGGGCGTGGAACCGGGCAGGGGCGGCGGCTGAGCGGTCACGCGTGCGAGCCTACCGAAACCCGCCCCTCCCGACTCGTCATCGTTCTGCACGCTCGGGAGTGAGCAGAACCGCTACGAGTCGCAGAAGCAGGGCGACTCGTAGGTCTGGAGCACCGTCGAACGGTGCTCCAGACCTACGAGTCGGAGGACGGAGTGTGCAGGGACGCTACGGGTCGGGAGAGACGGTCAGACCCGGGCCGGCGTGGCCAGGGTGGCGCGCGCCTCGAGGGTGGCCTCCACCAGGTTCTTCAGCGACGCCTCCGTCTCCGTGTAGCCACGCGTCTTGAGGCCGCAGTCCGGGTTGACCCAGAGCAGCGACGGGTCGACGGACCCGAGCGCGAGCCCGAGCAGCTCCGTGATCTCGGCGGTCGACGGCACGCGCGGCGAGTGGATGTCCCACACGCCCGGCCCGACGCCCCGCGCGAAGCCGGCGGCCTCGAGCTCGTCGAGCACCTCCATGCGCGAGCGCGCGGCCTCGATCGACGTGACGTCCGCGTCGAGCGCGTCGATCGCCCCGATGACCTCGCCGAACTCCGAGTAGCACAGGTGCGTGTGCACCTGTGTCGACGGCGCAGCGCCGGCGGTCGCGAGACGGAACGAGCCGACGGACCACGCGAGGTAGTCGGCGTGCGCCTCGCGGCGCAGCGGCAGGAGCTCGCGCAGCGCGGGCTCGTCGACCTGGACGACGGCGATCCCGGCGGCCTCGAGGTCCGTGACCTCGTCGCGCAGGGCGAGGCCGATCTGGTCGGCGACCTCCTGCTTCGCGACGTCGTCGCGGACGAAGGACCACGCCATGATCGTCACCGGGCCCGTGAGCATGCCCTTGACGGGCTTGTCGGACAGCGACTGTGCGTACGACGCCCAGCCGACGGTCATGGGTGCGGGCCGCGACACGTCGCCCCACAGGAGCGACGGGCGCGTGCAGCGCGAGCCGTAGGACTGCACCCAGCCGTTCTCGGTGACCGCGAAGCCGTCGAGCAGCTCGGCAAAGTACTGGACCATGTCGTTGCGCTCGGCCTCGCCGTGGACGAGGACGTCGAGCCCGAGGTCCTCCTGGAGGCGCACGACGCGCTCGATCTCGGCGCGCATCGCGGCCTCGTACGCGTCGGTCGGGAGCTCGCCCTTCGCGTGCGCGGCACGCGCCTTGCGGATCTCGACGGTCTGCGGGAACGAGCCGATCGTCGTCGTCGGCAGGGCAGGGAGCTGCAGGCGCTCTGCCTGCGCCTCGCGCCGCTCGGCGACGTCGCCGCGCGTGCGGTCGGCGTCGGTCACTGCTGCGGTGCGCGCGCGGACGGCGTCGACGCGGACACCGGCGGCGACGGCGCGTGCGGCGAGGGCCGCGCTCGCGGCCTCGACCTCGGCGGCGACGGCGTCGGTGCCCGACGCGAGCGCGCGCCCGAGCACCGCGACCTCGGCGACCTTCTCGTCGGCGAAGGCGAGCCACGACCGCAGCCCCGCGTCGAGGTGGCCCTCGTCGTCGAGCGTGTGCGGCACGTGGAAGAGGCTCGTCGACGACGACGCGGCGACGCCGGCACCGAGGGCGCGCAGCGCGTCGAGCCGCTCGACGGCCGCCGCGAGGTCGGCACGCCAGACGTTGTGACCGTCGACGACGCCGCCGACGAGGATCTTGCCCGCGAGGCCCGCGCGGACGTCGTCGGAGAGCGCCGACGGGACGTCGCCCTCGACGAGGTCGAGCGCGACAGCCTCGACGTCGCTCGTCGCGACCGCGGCGAGCGACTCGCGCAGCTCGCCGTACGGTGCTGCGAGGAGGATCGCGGGACGCTGCGTCCCGACGGCCGGCGCCGTGAGTGCCGCGTACGCGCGGGTGGCAGCCGCCGCGAGCTCGTCGGGCGAGGTGCGCAGTGTGTCCGTGACGAGCGCGGGCTCGTCGAGCTGCACCCACTGTGCGCCCGCGTCGGCGAGGCGCGCGAGCAGCGCGACGTAGTGCGGCAGCAGGTCGTCGAGCCGGTCGAGAGGCTCGTAGCCCTCGGGCGCGCCGTCCGCGGCCTTCGACAGGGTGAGGAAGGTGACGGGCCCGACGACGACGGGGCGCGTGACGACGCCCGCGGCGGCACCCTCGGCGACCTCGGCGACGAGGGCGTCGCCCGCGAGGCGGAACGCCGTCTCGGGGCCGATCTCGGGGACGAGGTAGTGGTAGTTCGTGTCGAACCACTTCGTCATCTCGAGCGGTGCGAGGGTGCCTGCGCCGCGTGCGATCGTCGAGTACCCGGCGAGGTCGAGCGTGCCGTCGGCCGCGACGAGGTGCGCGAAGCGCTCGGGCACGGCTCCGAAGGTCACGGCCGCGTCGAGGACCTGGTCGTAGTACGAGAACGCCGCGGGGATCGCGGAGTCCTCGGTGAGGCCGAGGCCTGCGAGGCGCGCGCGGGTCGAGGCGCGCAGCCCGGCTGCGACCTCGGTGAGCTCGGTCTCGGTCGTGCGCCCGGCCCAGAAGGACTCGAGCGCGCGCTTGAGCTCGCGGCGGGGACCGATGCGGGGGTAGCCGAGGATCGTGGCCGTCGGAAATGCGGGAATCGTCCCGCCGGAAAGGGCGCGGGTGCCCTGGGAGGTGGTCATGCTGGTGCTCCTGGAGGTGAGATCAGGGGCCGTCGACTCGTGCGACGTCCCTGAGGGGTTCACCGACCCGCGGCCCTCCGGCCAGGTCCGACGCGATCTGCGCGCCGCCGCCGAGGTGTACACCCTCGAGCAGGTCCAGTGCTGGTGCAGCGTTGTTGAACGTGTAGACGTGCAGGCCCGGCGCCCCGGCGTCGAGGACGTCCCGCGCGAGGGCGATCGACGCGCGCATGCCGTGCGCGTGCCTCTCGTCCTCGGGCAGGGCCTCGAGCTCCGAGGTGAGCCGGACGGGCACTGGCACGCCCGTGAGCTCCGCGACGCGGTGCAGCCGCCGGGGCTCGGTCGTCGGCAGGACGCCGGCGAGGATCGGGATGGTGACGCCCGCGGTGCGGGCGCGCTCGACGAAGTCGACGTACGTCGAGGCCTCGTAGAAGAGCTGGGTGATGGCGAACGTCGCGCCGGCCTCCTGCTTGACGAGCAGGCGCTCGACCTCCTGCGCGGGCGTCGTGCCCGCGGCGAGGTTGCCGCCGGGGAACGTCGCGACGGCGATGGTCAGCGGACGCGTCGCGCCGCGCAGCGCGCTCGCGGGCGACTCGCCGCAGCGCACGGCCTCGACCTGCTGGAGCAGGCGGATGAGGTCCTCCGAGGAGTTGACGCCGCCCGGGCGCGGGGTCCAGTCGGGCTGCCCGGCGGGCGGGTCGCCGCGGAGGGCGAGAAACGAGCGGACGCCGGCGTCGAGGAACTCGCGGACGACCTCGGTGACATGGTCGCGGGTCGCAGCGACGCACGTGAGGTGTGCGATCGGCAGGACGGGCGTGTCACGGGCGATCGTCTGGACGACCTGCCGTGTGGTCGCGCGGTCGGTGCCGGCGGCGCCGTACGTGACGGAGACGAAGTCGGGGCGCGCGGCGAGGAGGGCGCGGGCGGTCGCCCAGAACTTCGGTGCCGCGTCCGGGTTGCGCGGGGGCATGAGCTCGAACGAGACGGTCGGGCGCGCGGGGGCGCCGCCGGTGCCGGTGATGCTCATGGGTAGCCTCCGCAGGGTCGGTCCATCGGACCTGGCGTGAGCACCCGTTCCCTCAGGAGGCTTCCTCTTGGGCGGGTTGCTGCGGCGTCGACGAGCCAGGACTCTCGGCCGCTCTGGATGGTGGTGCGAGCCTAGGGGCGGCGCGCACCCCCACCCAAGCCGTCCCGGATCGTGAGACTGCGGTCCGGCAAGCGGTCAGCGGCGACGACGGTTGCGCGGGTCCGTCGGCGGGAACTCGCCGTCGTCGGAGCCGTCGTCCGCCTGGAACAGCAGCTCGGAGAGCTGCTTCTTCACCTCGGCGACGCGCGGCACGTCGTAGAGCAGCACGCCCGCCTTCTCCGTCGCGTCGGACACGACGATCGTCCCGCAGCCGAGCATCTGGTCGAGCAGGTCGCGCTCGTACGTGAAGTCGTTGATGCGGAACAGCGGGATGTCGCGACCCGTCTTCGTGATGATCCCCGTGCGCGTGATGAGGCGACGCGTCGTGAACGTGTACGACGTCGTCCGCCACTGCAGGTACGGCACGACCGTCCACACGACGATGACGACGAGCGCGACGACCCCGATCGCGGCCATGAGCCACGTCTTGGCATCGTTGTCCGGCAGCAGCAGGAGCGCCGCGACGACGCCCCCCGCCGCGAGCAGCAGGACGAGGAAGGGCACGAAGACCTTCTTGACGTGGGGGCGGGTCTGCAGGATGACGCGCTCGTCGTCACCCAGGCTGCGATCGATCGACATGGGGCGATCCTTGCAGATCGTCGGGTGGCGCGGCACCCTGGGGCGCCCCGCGTCCGGGGACATCCTGGGCTCAGCGACCGCGGACGTCGCCCTCGCGATGCACGACGTACCCTCGCGCCTCCCACCTGTCGCGCGCGACGTCGGCCGCCGCGAGGAACGCGTCGAGGTCCCGCGGCGAGCCCCACGCGACCGACGCCTCGGCCGCGAGCCGGGGCAGCAGCTGATACGTGACGTCGCCCCACGTCGGCAGCGTCTCGGTGAACAGGCACGTCTCGACCCCGACGATCCGCGCCGGGTCGATGCCCTCGAGCTCCTTCTCCGGCGACCAGTCGTAGGCCGTCCGCAGGTCGATCGTCCCCGCCCACCGCAGCCCGAGCACCTGACGGTCGTCATGCTTCATGTCGAGATACGCCTTGCGCGCGGGTGATGCGACGACCTCGAGGTCGAGCTCCTCGACCCGCTCGCCGATCGCAGAGGTGCTGCCGTCGTGCGTCCAGAACTGCAGGCGCGAACCCGCCGGCAGGTCCGCGACGTACGCGTCCTGCCACATCGTCAGCGCCTTGCCCGTGCTCGCGGCGAGCGCGCCCAGCCGCGTCACGTACGTCGCGTACTCCTCGCGCGAGAGCGTGTGCGCCTCGTCGCCGCCGAGGTGGATCCGGTCGCCGCGCGTGTGCTCGGCGACGGTCTCGACGATGTCGGTGACGAGGTCCCACGACGCCTCCGACGTGAGGTCCACCGAGCTGAAGCCCACGTCGATCCCGCGGTAGTGCTCGCGCGGCAGCCCGTCCGGGCTCGCCTCCGGATAGGCGACGAGCAGGGCGTTCGTGTGGCCGGGCAGGTCGATCTCCGGGACGACGGTCATGTGGCGGGCGGCCGCGTAGTCCTGGAGGTCCTCGTACTCGGCGAGCGTGAGGTAGCCGCCCTCGCCGCCCGAGACGTCGTTGCGCGATGCGACCTCCGCGAGCCGTGGCCGGTCCGGGATCTCGAGGCGCCAGCCCTGGTCGTCGGTGAGGTGCAGGTGGAGCTCGTTGAAGCGCAGCTCGGTCGCGAGGTCGACGAGGTCGCGGAGCTGCTCGGGCCCGTGGAAGTGGCGTGCGACGTCGATCATCACGGAACGCACGCGGTAGCGGGGGGAGTCGACGACCCGCCCGGCGGCCACGGTCCCGGCGGGGTCGATCATCTGTGCGAGCGCCGTCACGGCCCAGTACGCACCTGCGGGGCCGCCGGCGGCCAGGGTGAGTCCGTCCGTGCCGACGGTGAGCGTGTAGTCCTCGGGACCTGTCGCGTCCTGCGTGGCTGCCGCTGCCGTGCTCGCGGGGCCGTCGGGGAGCGTCGCCGCGAGCTCGTCGGCCAGCCGGGCGGCGTTCGGCGCCCAGGACCGCAGCGCGTCGGCGAGCGCGCCGACCTGCGAGGCGCCCGCGGGGAGCCGTTCGCCCGTGAGCTCGGCGGTCTGCGGCGCGGGCAGGAGCGTGTGCGCGACGCTCGCGGGCGCGGAGTCGTCGCGCAGGCTCCGCACGATGAGGAACCCCGTCGCGAGCGCGATCGCGACGATCGCCGCGACGAGGGCGACCGTGCGACGCTTCGCTCCGCGCCGGACCTGGGTGCTCTCGCTCGACGTCATGCGGCGATCGTGGCAGAGCGCCCGTCCGTGCGGAAGGGGTCGTTATGGCCGGGTCGGCACGCATGCGGACGACGACGGGGCCCGGACCGACGAGCGGTCCGGGCCCCGTCGGGCACGAGCGTCAGACGCCGCGGCGGTCGCCCGGGTGGTGGACGACCTCGCCGGCCGCCTCCCAGCGCGCGACGTGCACGGCGACGTCCTTCTCGAAGGCGTCGAAGTCGCGCGGCGAGCCCCACGCGACCGAGGCCTCGGCCGCGATGCGCGGCAGCAGCTGGTACGTCACGTCGCCCCAGTTCCGCACCGTCTCCGTCCACAGCGCGGTCTCGACGCCGACGACGCGCTCGGCGCGGACGCCCGGAAGCCCGGCGACCGGGTCCCAGTCGTAGGCGGTGCGCAGGTCGATGAGACCGGCCCAGTCCTGCCCGACGACCTGTTCGGCGTCGTGGAACATGTCGAGGTAGGCCTTGGGCGCGGGCGAGGAGACGACGCGGAGGTCGAGCTCCTCGACGCGGGCGGCGAGCATCTCGGTGTCGACCTTGTGCGTCCAGAACTGCAGCCACGAGCCGGTGGGCAGGTCGCCGTGGAGCGCCTCCTGCCACATCGTCAGGTGCTTGCCGACGGCAGCCCCGAGCGCGCCGAGACGCGTGACGTAGACCCCGTAGTCCTTCTCGTCGAGCGTGAGGCACTCGTCGCCGCCGAGGTGGATGCGGCTGCCGCGCGTGTGCTCGGCGACGGTCGTGACGATGTCGGTGACGAGGTCCCACGACGCGTCCGACGTGAGGTCGACCGTGCTGAAGCCGACCTTCGTACCCGTGTAGGGCTCGCGCGCCGCGCCGTCCTGCGAGGCCTCGGGGTAGGCGACGAGCAGGGCGTGCGTGTGCCCGGGAAGGTCGATCTCGGGGACGATCTCGACGTGCCGCGCGGCGGCGTGGTCCTGGAGAGCGACGTAGTCCTCGAGCGTGAGGTAGCCGCCGGGGCCGTCGGAGCAGTCGGTCGTCGCGCCGCGCTCGGTGAGCAGGGGGCGCGACGGGATCTCGAGCCGCCAGCCCTGGTCGTCCGTCAGGTGCAGGTGGAGGCTGTTGAACCGCAGCTCGGAGGCGATGTCGACGAGGCGGCGCAGGTGGTCGAGGCCGTAGAAGTGGCGCGCGATGTCCATCATCACGCCACGGTGCGGGTAGGCGGGGGCGTCCTCGATCTCGCCGAGGGCGACCGTGCCGGCGGCGGCGTCGATCGTCTGCGCGAGGACCGTGACGGCCCAGTACGCGCCCGCGGCGTCCGCCGCTGCGAGGGTGAGGGACTCTGCCGTGACGACGAGGCGTGAGCCCTCGGCGTCGAGCGACGGGTCGAGGGTCGCGGTGACGCTGCCCGCGGCGGGAGCGTCACCGAGGATCGCCGCGAGCTCGGCGGCGCGTCGCGCCGCGTGCGGCGCCCAGGTGCCGAGCGCTTCGGCCAGCGCCGTGATCTCGTCGGCCCCGACCGCGCGGAACGAGCCGGTCAGAACGTTTCGATGAGGTGCAGGAATGATGGCTGGAGTGTTGTTCACGGTGGGGGATCCTTCATCCGTTGCGACTTGGTAACGGAGGGGCTCGGGGGTTGACCAGAGATAGTAAGTAAGGTGTACTTACTTTCATGGCAAGGACGACATCGTCGCGAGACGCACGGCAGGCGAACCAGCGCGTCGCTGCGCCTGTGGGGAAGATTCTCCCCTCCGACACCCGCCTGCACCACCGTACCCTTGTTCTGCAGCATCTTGTCGACGAGGGCCCCCAGTCGCGCGCCGACCTCGCTCGGCTCACCAAGCTCGCACGCGTGACCATCTCCGACGTCGTCTCCGGCCTCATCGCGGACGAGCTCGTCATCGAGCTCGGCGTCCGCCCCGGCACCCACATGGGCAAGCCCGCGACGCTCGTCGGCGTCAACCCCACCGGCGCGTACATCGCCTGCCTCGACCTCTCCGGCGACCACGACCTCCGCGGCTCCGTCGTCGACCTCGAGGGCACCGTCGTCGTCACCCACGAGGTCGCGCTCGGTGACGACCGCGGGGACGACGCCGTCGACCGCACGGTCGAGCTCGCCCGCCGCCTGCTCCTCGACGCCCCCGGCCGCGTCCTCGGCCTCGGCGTCGGCACGCCGGGCATCGTCTCCGTCGACGGAGTCGTCCGCGACGCCCCCAACCTCCGCTGGGAGCGCCTCGCGCTCGGCCAGCACCTCCGCGACGCCCTGGGTGTCCCCGTCCACGTCGCGAACGACGCCGACAGCGCCGTCCTCGCCGAGGACACCTTCAGCAAGGGCGGCGGCACCGGCCTCCTCCTCGTCGAGATCGGACGCGGCGTCGGCGCCGGCATCCTCCTCGACGGCAACCTCCTCCGCGGCCCCTACGGCACCGCGGGCGAGATTGGTCACGTCACCGTCGTCCCCGACGGCGACCCCTGCACCTGCGGCCGCAACGGCTGCCTCGAGCCCCTCGTCGCCGCGCCGCGCCTCCGCGCCCGCATCGCGGGACTCACCGAGGCCCAGGCCGCCAGCGAGCTCTCCTCCGCCGGGCGTCAGCTCGGCACCGTCCTCGCACCCGTCGTGCAGGCTCTCGGCCTGCGTGACGTCGTGCTGTCCGGACCGTCCGAGCTTCTCGACGGTCCCTTCCGCCAGGCGACCGAGTCCACGGTCCTGGCACTCACCCGTCCCTTCGCCGACGAGCAGGTCACTGTTCGCATGTCGGCGCTGGGTCGCGACGGCGTCCTCCACGGCGCTGCCGCACTGGTCCTCGACGGCGAGCTCGGGCTCGCCTGACGGAACTGCGTTACCTGTCCACTCATCACCATGTCAGCGGTCGAGGCCGACCGCCGAAGGGATAGATCGATGAAGATCCACAAGATTGCAGCGCTCGGCGCGGTTGCCGCGCTCGCGCTCACGGCGTGCGCCACCGACAGCGGCTCCGGCGACAAGCCGACGACGGCTGCGCCGAAGCCGACCTCGACGGTCCCTGCCGCCGAGCGTTCCATCACGTTCTGGGTTGCCGGCACGGACACCAACGACGACATGCGCAAGTGGCTCGTCGACACGTTCAAGGAGAAGACGGGCGGTGCCACCCTCAAGATCGAGCAGATCGAGTGGAAGGAGCTCGTCCCGCGTCTCCAGACGGCTCTCCCCAACGCCGAGCAGACCCCCGACCTCGTCGAGATCGGCAACACGCAGGCCCCGACGTTCACGTCGGTCGGCGCGTTCGCTGACATCACCGGCCTCCTCGCGGACCTCGGTGGCGAGAAGGTCGGCCCGAAGTCGTTCGTCGACGCCGGCTCGTACGACGGCAAGCTCTACGCCGTCCCGTACTACTGGGGCTCGCGCTACGTCTTCTACAACACGGACGTCTTCGAGAAGGAGGGCGTCAAGGTTCCGACGACGCTCGCCGAGTTCAACGAGGCTGCGAAGAAGCTCCAGACCGCGGACCGCTCGGGCCTCTGGCTCCCGGGTCAGGACTGGCGCAACGGCCTCTTCTGGCTGTTCGCGAACGGTGGCGAGATCGCCAAGGTCGACGGTGGCAAGTGGGTCGGTGCGCTCTCGAGCCCCGAGTCGCAGAAGGCGCTCGCCGAGGTCCAGGACATCTACACCAACGGCACGCACGCGCCGAAGGACGGTCTGGACGAGGAGCCGTGGGTCCCGTTCAACGAGGGCGACTCCGCGATGTTCATCGCTCCGGGCTGGGCTCGCTGGTCCGTCAAGGAGGGCGTGAACTTCGCCCCGTTCGCTGTCCCCGGCGTCGAGGCGGGCACGTACGCGGCCGGTCTCGCCGGTGGCTCGAACCTCGCCATCTCGGCTCAGTCGAAGAACCAGGACCTCGCGACCGAGCTCCTCAAGCTCATCTACTCCGAGGACTTCCAGACCCAGCTCGCCAAGAACGGCATGGGCCCGGCCGTCTCCGAGTTCAACTCGCTCATGGGTGACGACGCCTTCGCCAAGGCCGCCATCGCCTCGGCCGAGAACTCCAAGCTGACCCCGGGCTCGCCCGGCTGGGCCTCCGTCGAGGCCGCCAAGCTCATGGAGGAGACCTTCGGAAAGATCGCCGCTGGCGGCGACATCGTTGCCATCGCCAAGGACGCCGACGCGCGTCTCGGCGAGATGCTCAACTGACGACAGCACCGTGACAGGGGCGCCGGCCGAGACCGGTCGGCGCCCCTGCCCCGTCCCGGGAAGATTGAAGTGTCCTCATGAGTGACGTTCTTGCGCGCGCCCCGCAGAGCCGGCGCGCACCAGCCGGGCGACGCCCGGCACCGACCGCGCGCGGTGCACGCCGTGCCACCGCGTTCGCGCCGTACCTGCTCGTCCTGCCCGTCATCGCCACGATGGCCATCGCCCTCGGCTATCCGCTCGTGCGCCAGCTCGTCATGTCCTTCCAGGAGTACGGCCTCGCCCAGCAGTTCGGCAAGGCGCCGGAGTGGGTCGGCCTCGACAACTACAAGGCGATCTTCGCCGACCCCGACGTCTGGGCCGTCATCATCCGGTCGCTGCTCTTCTGCGTCGCCGCCGCAGGACTCACCATGCTCGTCGGCATGGCGGTCGCCGTGCTCATGACGAAGCTCGTCAAGTGGCTCCGCGTCGTCGTCCAGTCGGTGCTCCTCGTCGCCTGGGCCATGCCCGTCATCGCCTCGATGACCATCTGGCAGTGGCTCTTCGACACGAACTACGGAGTCATCAACTGGCTCCTCGTGAAGATCGGCCTCGACCAGTTCAAGGGCCACTCCTGGCTCGTCGACCCGCTCTCGTTCCTCACGATCGCCGTCATCGTCGTCGTGTGGATGTCGGTTCCCTTCGTCGCCTTCTCCCTCAACGCCGCGCTCACCCAGGTGTCCGGCGAGCAGCTCGAGGCCGCGATGCTCGACGGCGCGAACTCCTGGGAGAGGTTCCTCCACATCAAGCTCCCGACGATCATGCCCGTCGTCATGGTCGTCTCCCTGCTCCAGGTCATCTGGGACCTGCGCGTCTTCGCGCAGATCTACTACCTGCAGCTGGCCGGCGGTGTCGCCAGCGAGACCAACCTCCTCGGCACTTACATCTACAACGTCGGCCTCGGCCAGGGAGACTTCGGTCGGGCAGCCGCCGTCGCGATCTTCATGCTCGTGCTGACGCTCGGTCTCACGTTCTTCTACGTCCGCAAGCTCGCGAAGGAGGTGTGACGTGCGCAAGGCAGTACTCCCCAACATCCTCGGCGGACTCGTCGCACTCGTCTGGGTGTTCCCCGTCTACTGGATGGTGAACTCCGCCCTCCTCCCCGCTGACAAGGTCCGCGGCAAGACCCCCACGTGGTTGCCCTTCGGCGGCGACTTCTCGTCCTTCGGACGCGTCTTCAACGACCGCTTCCTCAACTCGATGAAGCTCAGCCTCATCGTCACGCTCATCACGGTCGTCGTCGCGCTGCTCTTCGCGTTCCTCGCCGCCATCGCGGTGAGCCGCTTCAAGTGGCGCGGCCGCAAGGCGCTCGTCATCATCGTGCTCATCGTCCAGATGATCCCCGCCGAGGGCCTCTTCATCTCCCAGTACAAGATGCTCGAGGGCTGGGGCCTGCTCAACACCATGGTCGGGCTCTCGATCCTCTACATCGCCGCGGTCCTGCCGTTCACGGTGTGGATGCTCCGAGGCTTCGTCGAGGGCATCCCCGTCGACCTCGAGCACGCCGCCATGATCGACGGCTGCAGCCGCACCAAGGCGTTCTTCATCGTGACGTTCCCGCTGCTCGCTCCGGGCCTCGTAGCGTCGGGCGTCTACGCCTTCCTCCAGGCGTGGAACGAGTTCACGCTCGCCACCGTCATCATGAGCCCGTCCAACCGGACGGTCCCGCTCTGGCTCCAGGGCCTCACCTCGGCGAGCAACGCCGCCATCGACTGGCCCGGCGTCATGGCCGGCGCAATCATGGTCGCCATCCCCGTCATCGTCTTCTTCCTGTTCGTCCAGAACAAGATGACGGACGGTATGGTGTCCGGCGCCGTCAAGGGCTGACAGCAGCATCCCCGCGGGTACGCCCGGCGCGCTGCGCCGGGCGTACCCTCACCCAGAAAGGCACCACCCATGGAGATCGTGATCCTGCCGTCCGCCGACGTCGTCGGGAAGGTCGGGGCCGACATCTTCGAGCGGACCGTCCGGGAGAACGCGCACCCCGTGCTCGGTCTCGCGACCGGCTCCTCGCCGCTCCCCGTCTACTCCGAGCTCGTCCGCCGCCACCAGGAGGAGGGCCTCTCCTTCGCCGCGGCCGAGGCGTTCTGCCTCGACGAGTACATCGGACTGCCCGTCGGGCACCCGGAGTCGTACCACCAGTTCATCCGGCGCGTCTTCACGAGCCGCCTCGACATCGCCGACACCGCGGTCCACAGCCCCGACGGCTCCGCGAGCGACATCCCCGCCGCGGGCCGCGCCTACGACGCAGCCATCAAGGCCGCGGGCGGCGTCGACCTGCAGATCCTCGGTATCGGCACCAACGGTCACCTCGCGTTCAACGAGCCCGGCTCCTCGCTCGCCTCGCGCACCCGGATCATCACGCTCACCGAGCAGACCCGCAACGACAACGCGCGCTTCTTCGACACGATCGACGACGTGCCGCGCTACGCCCTCACGCAGGGCCTCGGCACGATCATGGAGGCACGCCACCTCCTCATCGTCGCGACCGGCGCCGGCAAGGCCGCCGCCGTCGCCGCCGCCGCCGAGGGCCCCGTCTCCGCGAGCTGCCCCGGCTCGATCGCCCAGATGCACCCGCACGTCACGCTGCTCGTCGACGAGGACGCCGCAGCCGACCTGGCGAACGCCGAGCGTTACCGCTACGTCTTCGCGAACAAGCCGGAGTGGCAGGCGCTGTGAACCTTGTCATCGCCCTCGACGTGGGCGGCACCAACATCCGCGGGGAGCTCGTCGACCCCGCGGGAACGGTGCACGCCGCGTCGCACGAGCCCACCGCGGGCTCGGACGGGGAGGCGACGCTCGACGCCATTGAGCGTGTGTGCCGAGCCCTCCTCGTCGAGGCGGGCGACCGCCCGGTCGGGGCCGTCGGCCTCGCCGTGCCCGGGGTCGTCGACTCGCGCACGGGCGTCGTGCTCCTCGCGGGCAACCTCGGCTGGCGGGACACCGCGGTGAGCGAGATCCTCGGCCGCCGGCTCGGGATCCCCGTGCTGCTGCACCACGACGTCAACTGCGCGGGCCTCGCAGAGCGTGAGCTCGGCGCCGGCCGCGGCGTGGACGACATGCTCGCTGTGTTCATCGGCACCGGCATCGCCGCGTCGCTCACCGTCGGCGGCGTCGCCGTCGGCGGCGGTCCCAACCAGGCCGGCGAGCTCGGGCACGTCGTCATCCGTGAGGACGGCGTCGACTGTCCGTGCGGCCAGCGCGGCTGCCTCGAGCGCTACTGCTCCGCGTCCTCGATCGGGCTCGCCTACGCCGCGGCCACGGGCCGCGACAGCGCGACGTCGCTCGAGGTCGTGCAGGCACTCGGAACCGACCCGCTCGCCGACAAGGTGTGGGACGACGCGATCACCGCGCTCGCCCTCGGCATCCTCGGAGCCATCACCCTGCTCGGCACCGAGCGGATCGTCCTCGGCGGCGGGCTCGCAGCCGCGGGCGACAGCCTCGTCGGTCCGCTGCGCGCCAAGCTCGAGGAGATCGTGCGGGTCGCGACCGTCCCCGAGATCGTCGTCGCCGAGCTCGGTCAGCGCGCCGGAGTCATCGGCGCGGCGCTCGCGACGTGGAAGCGCCTCTCGGACGACTGACGCCGTCTGCGCCGACACCTGCGCACTCCCGCCCGCCTCACGCAGGCCGCTGCTCCGGCCCGGGGTCGCTGATCCTCATCAGCGGCCCTGGGCCGATTGCGTGGCCGCGGCGACGGCCGGCAGGGCTGCACGGTCCCGGGCTGGCGGGCGCCGCGTCGATGCTGGCGTGCCCCGGGGGGTGTGGAGCGGCGCCGCGGCGGGCACACTAGGGGCGTGCTCACGACCCCGCTCACCTCGGCAGACGTCGCCGCAACCCTCCGCGGGCTCGGCGTCGCCGGCCGCACTGTCATGGTCCACACCGCGATGTCCCGTCTCGGGCACGTCGTCGGCGCAGAGGACGGGCTGCTCCGCGGCATCCTCGACGCCGTCGGTCCCGACGGCACCGCCGTCATGCCCGCCCAGTCCTGGCAGCTGTGCGACCCCGCGTTCCTGCGCCTTCCCGACGTCGACCCCGACTGGTACCCGCTGCTGCGCGACCACCTGCCCCCGTACGACCCGGCACGCACACCCACGCGCACCATGGGAGCCGTCGCCGAGCTCTTCCGCACCTGGCCCGGCGTCCAGAGGTCCGGCCACCCGCAGCGTTCCGTCGCGGCCCTCGGACCCGACGCGTCGCGCGTCACCGCCGTCCACGACCTCGACGACGCGGCCGGTGAACGCTCACCGATGCGGGCGCTCGAGGACCTCGACGCGCTCGTCTGCCTGCTTGGCACCGGGTTCGACAGCTGCACCGCGCTCCACCTCGCAGAGAACCGCACCGACTGGCCCGGACGCACCGTCGTCGAGCAGGGCGCGCCGATGACCGTCGACGGCGAACGTCGCTGGGTCACGTGGCGCGAGGTCGTCCCGGCCGACGAGGACTTCGGCGCCTGCGGCGCCGCGTTCCGTGCCGCCCACCCTGCGCTCGTCGCCTCGGCAACGCTCGGGGCGGCCGAGGTCGTCGTCGTGCCCGTGCGCGAGCTCGTCGCCTTCGCGACGACCTGGTTCGCCGAGCATCGCGGCGGCTCCGTCCTCGCAGAGCAGTCGCGAGGACGGTAGGCGGCTCAGGGCAGGCGGCCGCCGGACTCCGCGAGGTAGCACGACGCGCACACGGCCTCGTACGTCACCGCTGCGCCACCGTCGATCGCGACCTGCGCGCCGTCGAAGATCGCACGGCCGTCGATGCGCCGCGTCGTGAAGATCGCCTTGCGACCGCAGCGGCAGATCGTCTTGAGCTCCTCGAGCGAGTGCGCGATCTCGAGCAGCCGACGCGACCCCGGGAACGCTTCCGTGCGGAAGTCCGTCCGGATGCCGTAGCAGATCACCGGGATGCCGTCGAGGACGGCGATGCGCAGGAGGTCGTCGACCTGCTGCGTCGAGAGGAACTGCGCCTCGTCGAGAAGCAGGCACGAGACGTCCCGGCCCGACTCGAGCTGCACGCGCGAGCGGTGCTGCTGGAACAGCCCGTAGGCGTCCTCGGTGGCACCGACGAGGTAGTCGACCTCCCGCACGACGCCGAGGCGCGAGTGGATCTGCCTCCCGGCCTTCGTGTCGACCCCCGGCTTCGCCAGGAGGATGCGGTGCTCGCGCTCCTCATAGTTGTGCGCGGCCTGCAGGAGCGACGTCGACTTGCCGGAGTTCATCGCCCCGTAGCGGAAGTACAGCTTGGCCATGAGCCTGATTCTCCCATCGCGCGGGCCTGCCCACAGACGCCGTCCCGCGGCGCTCGTCCTCGGATATGGACCTTCGTCTCGCCATGGGGGCATCCGAGGCGCAAGGATGGTCACAACGCCACAAGGAGGCCGTATGTCCACCACCGCATCGCGGCCCCCGTCTGCGAGGAGCACGTTCGTCCGGAGCCTGACGCGACGCAAGAGCGTCGAGCAGGCGCTCGCGTCCAGCCATGACGAGGAACGCTCGCTCAAGCGCAACCTCACCGCCTGGGACCTCGCCGTCCTCGGGGTCTCCGTCGCCGTCGGCGCGGGCATCTTCTCCGTCGGGGCGACGGCCGCCGCGCACCATGCAGGCCCTGCCGTCATCGTCTCGTTCGTCATCGCGGCCATCGTGTGCGGGCTCGCCATCATGTGCTACGCCGAGTTCGCCTCGACCCTGCCCATCGCCGGGTCCGCCTACACGTTCTCGTACGCGACGTTCGGCGAGGGCGTCGCGTGGTTCATCGGCTGGGACCTCATCCTCGAGATGCTCCTCGCCGCGGCCGTCATCGCGAAGTTCTGGGGCGTGTACCTCGGCGACGCCTTCGGGCTCTTCGGGCTCGACGTCCCGACGAGCGTCGACCTCGGACCCCTGACGCTCGACTGGGGGCCGGTCCTCGTCGTCGCGGTCTTCACCGTCCTGCTCGTCCTCGGCACCAAGCTCTCGACGCGCGTGAACTCCGTGCTCACCGTCATCAAGGTGGGCATCACGCTCTTCGTCATCGTCGTCGGGTTCCTCTACGTCAAGGTGGAGAACTACACGCCGTTCGTTCCGCCGTCGCAGCCTGCCGAGGGGAAGTCCGGGCTGCACCAGCCGCTCGTCGCGTTCCTCTCGGGCCAGGAGCCCTCGATGTACGGCGCGCTCGGCATCCTCTCGGGTGCGGCGCTCGTCTTCTTCGCGTTCATCGGCTTCGATGTCGTCGCGACGACCGCGGAGGAGGCGAAGGACCCGCAGCGCACCATCCCGCGCGGCGTCCTCGGCGGGCTCGCGCTCGTCACGGTGCTCTACATCCTCGTCACCGTCGTCGTCACCGGCATGGTGTCCTACACGGAGCTCGCGGCGTCCCCGAACCCGTCTCTCACGACCGCGTTCGTGCTCGTCGGGGCGTCGTGGGCCGGCAAGGTCATCTCGATCGGCATCCTCGTCGGGCTCACGAGCGTCGTCATGGTGCTGCTCCTCGGGCTCTCGCGCATCGTCTTCGCGATGAGCCGGGACGGCCTGCTGCCGCGCGGCATGTCCGTCACGCACGCGCGCACGCGCACCCCCGTCGCGCTGCAGATCGGCATCGGCATCGTCGTCGCCGGTATCGCGGGGCTCGCGGACGTCGGGTTCCTCGAGGAGATGATCAACATCGGGACGCTGTCGGCGTTCATCCTCGTGTGCTTCGGGGTGCCGCTGCTGCGCAGGTCGCGGCCCGATCTCACGCGCGGGTTCAAGGTGCCGTGGTCGCCCGTGCTGCCCGTCGCGGCGGGGCTCGCGTGCATCTGGCTGACGACGAACCTCACCGTGCTCACGTGGCTGCGGTTCCTCGCATGGATCGCCGTCGGCGCGGTCATCTACCTCACCTACTCGCGCCGTCACTCGGCGCTCGCCCTCGCGAGCCCGACGCCCGACGACATCGTGCGTGACGCGCGCCCCTGAGCGACCCAAATCCCTGCGCGACGCGCGCCCTCGATAGCGGATCAGGACACCACAGGTGTCCGGATCCTCTATCGGGCGACGACTCCGGCAGGAGCTGAAGGGCTCCGACCCGTGAGAGGTGTAGCGAGCCGATCCGTCGGGACGGTGGAAGTCGACCGGGCTGCGCTAGCGTTCGTACGTGCTGTCCACCGTGAACCTGCTGCAGGCTGACGAGCCGAGGTCCGTCGTCGAGATGCTCCGGTCCCTCGTCTCCCTCGTCACCGAGCAGCCGCTCGTCGCGCTCGGGATCCTTGCGCTTCTGCTGCTGGTCGCGCTCGTCGCGCTGCGTGGGTCCCGCGCGCCGCAGCGTGGGCCGAGGCGGGGCGTCCCGAAGTACCCGAGCGTCGGTGAGTACTGGATGGCCTGGGTGCCCTTCCGTGACGGGAGCGGCGGCAAGGACCGGCCGTGCCTCGTCGTCGGCGTGGGCGCCACGAGTGCGCGCGTGCTCTACGTGACCTCCCAGGACCGCTCGGCCGACGACCGGTACGTTCCGGTCGACACTCCCGCATGGCGCGGCAGGCAGCACCGGCCGAGCTGGCTCCAGACGACGGAGAACCATGGGGCGGACCCCACGATCAAGGTCCGGATCGGAGACTTCCGGCGCTACCTCGGGTCGGTGGAGCCGTTCAACCGGTGGGTCGTCGAGGACAACGCGGCCTGATCCCGCGGCCACACCCGGTCCCGCCCGCACCCCTCGCTGTGGCTCGATAGCCGATCCGTGCGCGCTACGCGTGAGGATCGGCTATCGAACGCTCGAGTCCTGCCCGGGGAGCGCCCTCGATAGAGGATCGGGACACACGACGTGGTCCGATCGGCTATCGAGCCACGTCCGCGGCACGGACCGACGGGAAGGGGGGTCAGGTGAGGGTGGGGGCGGAGGCGGGGGTGGTCGCGAGGTCGGCTTGGGCCAGGCGGCCGTCGCGCATCTCGTGGACCTCGTCGACCATCCCTAGCTGGGAGTGGTCGTGCGTCACGAGCACCGTCGCCACCTCCTGCTCGTGCGCGAGCCGCACGACAAGGTCGAGGACGGCCGCGCCACGCTCATGGTCGAGGGCGCTCGTCGGCTCGTCGACGAGCAGCACGGCAGGGTCCGAGACGAGCGCTCGCGCGATGTTGACGCGCTGACGCTGCCCGCCCGAGAGCTGGTGCGGCCGACGCCTCGCCTGGTCGGCGAGGCCCACCGCGTCGAGCAGTTCCATCGCCCGCGCCCGCACCGCGGCCGGCTTGCGACCGTCGAGCACCGCCATGACCTCGAGCTGCTCGAGCGCGGTGAGCGACGCGAGGAGGTTCGGCTGCTGGAAGACGACGCCGACGTGCGTGCGCCGGACCGCGGTCCGCGCGGCGTCGTCGAGCAGGGTGACGTCGCGGCCGCCGATCTCGACCGTGCCCGCGTCGGGCCGCACGAGCGTCGCCGCGACCGCGAGCAGGCTCGACTTGCCCGAGCCCGACGGGCCGACGACCGCAGCGACGGTGCCGTCGGGCACGGTGAGCGAGACGCGGTCGAGCGCCGTGACGCGCTCCGCGCCGTCGGGGTAGGTGAGGGTGATGTTGGTGAGGACGAGGCTCATCGGGCACTTCCCAGGGCAGTGAGGGGGTCGACGGACGTCACGCGGCGCACCGCGAGGGCGGCGCCCGCCAGGCCCAGGACGACGAGTGCCCCGAAGGGCACGAGGACGGAGGCGGGGCTCAGCACGAACGGCACGACGTTGCCGATGACGGCGCCGAGCCCGACGACGACGAGCGTCCCGAGCCCCGTGCCCGCGAGGAGCAGGACGAGGGCCTGGCCGAGCGCGTCGCGCAGCAGCAGGTGCGTCGAGGCGCCGAGCGCGCGGAGCACCGCGACGTCGCCCGAGCGCTGCACCGTCCACACTGTGAAGAACGAGCCGACGACGAGCGCCGAGATGACGAGAAGGAACGCCTGCATCATCTGCAGCGAGCCGTTCTCGGACGTGAACGCGCCGATCGTGCGCAGGGCGCCCTTGACGGTCGTCGTCGAGGTGCCGAGGTCGGCGTCCGCAGCGGCGGCGTCGAAGCTGGCCGTCGTCGTGAGCGCGAGGAACGTCGCTGAGCCGGCCTCGGTGCGGCCCTGGGAGGGGACGTCGCCGGGCGTCGTCCACACGACGGGGACGTGGGAGAGCGACGCGTCGCCCTCGATCGCGCCGACCGTGAGCTCGCGGTCGCCGAGCGTCAGCGTGCCGCCGACGGCAAGGCCCAGGTCGGACGCCGCGCCCTCGGAGAGGACGACGGAGCCGTCGGACACGGACGGCGCGACAGCCGAGCCGGCGGGCGCTCCCATGACGGTGACGGACGCCCGACGCTCGCCCGCGCCGCGCGTCACGACGACCGACACCGGCGTCACTTCCGAGACGCCTGGGACCGAGCGCCACGCGTCGACGGTCGCCGCGTCGAGCTGCGACGTCGTGAGCAACGCCTTCTCCCCGAACTCGGGCGCCTCGAGCACGACGTGGTCCGCGGGCAGGTCCGCGATCGCCGACGTCGATTCCCGCGCGAGCCCCGCGGTGAGCCCCGAGACGAGCCCCACGAGCACCGTGACGAGGACGACGACCGCCCCGATGAGACCGAAGCGGCCGCGCGCTGCGCGCAGGTCCCGCCATGCGACGTACATCTGTTCCTTCCCGTGCGGACGCGGCGCCACGCACCACTCGACCCTCCGCCGCGCGGGTCGTCCGAGGCATCGGCCGGGGCGGAGCCCTCGGATCGTCCGTTCGGACGATGACGCGGCAGGGCGGGGCTGCCTAGGGTGGAGCTGCTGTGAACGTCGACCTCCGCCCCGTCCCGCTCGTGCTGCGCGCCGGCCCGCACCTCGTGCTCGCGCTGCTGCTCGCGCTCGTCGTCGTGCGCGCGCTCGGTGAGCCCGGCGCGGGGATCGTCGTCGCGCTCGCGGCCGCGCTCGCCGTCGTCGACGGGGTGGGGATCGTCCGCGGGGACCTGCGCCTCGTGCAGCCCCGGGCTGTGGGCGGCGCACCGGAAGCGCGACCTGTGGGCAGGTCGGGCTCCGCCACCGCGTGGCTCGCCGTGCTCGTCGCACTGTGGATCGCCCTGCTCGCCGTGACGTCCGAGGCCGTGTGGCTCGCGTTCCCGCTGTTCTTCCTCGTCCTGCAGATCCTTCCCGCGCTCGCGGGCGCGGCCACGCTCGTCGTGCTCGTCGGGGCGTCCGTCACCGCGTACGTCCTGCACACGGGCAAGCTCGACGTCGGCGCCGTGCTCGGCCCCGTGCTCGGCGCGGCCTTCGCCGCGGCCGCAGTCCACGGGCATGCCGCGCTCGCGCGGGAGAGCGAACGACGACGCCTGCTCATCGCCGAGCTGCAGGTCGCGCACGCCGACCTTGCGACCGCGTCCCGCAACGAAGGCGTGATCGCCGAGCGTGAGCGGCTCGCGCGCGAGATCCACGACACCCTCGCGCAGGGGCTCTCCTCGATCCAGCTGCTGCTGCGCGCCGCCGAGCGCGTGCTCGACTCCGCCGCGACGCAGCATGCCGACGTCGACCCGCGCGCCGTCGCCGAGCTCGCGACAGCGGCCCGGCACGTCACGCAGGCGCGCGAGACTGCCGCCGAGAACCTCGTCGAGTCTCGGCGCCTCGTGCGCGCGTGGACGTCGCCCGAGCTCGACGCCGGGGGGCTCGTCACCGCGCTCGAACGGCTCGCGACCCCGCGCGCCGGGGACCAAGTCAGCGCGTTCGTGCACGTCTCCGGGACGGCTGTCCCGCTCGGTGCCGATGTCGACCAGGCGCTCCTGCGCGTCGCGCAGTCGGCCGTCGGCAACGCCGTCCGGCACGCCGACGCGTCCCGCATCGACGTCACGCTGAGCTTCATGGACGACGAGGTCGCGCTCGACGTCGTCGACGACGGCTGCGGCTTCGACGTGGACGCCGTGCTCGCGCGTGGTGCGGGGGCCGACTCGGGCTTCGGCCTGCCGGGCATGCGCGCCCGGACGCGTGCGCTCGGCGGGACTCTTGCCGTCGAGTCGTCGGCCGGCGCGGGGACGGCGATCGCCGTGCGCGTGCCGCTCGGCGCTGGCAGCGTCCTCGACGGGGCCGGGGTGGCCGGGCGTGGCGGTCCCGTGCGTCCCGCCGACGACGTCCCGGCCGACGCCGACGTCGTCGGCGACGTTCCTGCACCGGACGGAGGTGCGACGTGATCCGCATCCTCCTCGCCGACGACCACCCCGTCGTGCGCGCGGGAGTCCGGGCGCTGCTCGAGACCGAGCCCGACCTCGCGATCGTCGGCGAGGCGCCGACCGCTGCCGACGCGGTGCGGCTCACGGCCGAGCTCGTGCCCGACGTCGTCCTCATGGACCTGCAGTTCGGCGACGGGCCTGCGGGCGGCGTCGAGGCGACGGCGTCGATCGTCGGGCGGGGGACGCCGGTCGGGGCCGACGGCAGCGCGGGCCCGTCGGGCCCGCGCGTCATCGTCCTGACGACCTACGGGACCGACGCGGACATCCTCGCGGCGCTCGAGGCCGGCGCCGTCGGCTACCTGCTCAAGGACGCGCCGCCCGAGGAGCTTGTCGCCGCGGTCCGCGCGGCCGCTGCCGGGGCGTCGGCGCTCGCGCCGGCGATCGCGACCCGCCTCGTCGAACGCGTCCGCACCCCTGCCTCGGCGCTCACCGCGCGCGAGACCGAGGTGCTCGTCCTCGTCGCCGAGGGGCTGACGAACCAGCAGGTGAGTCGCCGTCTCTTCCTGTCCGAGGCGACGGTGAAGTCGCACCTTGCGCACGTCTACACGAAGCTCGGCGTCGACTCGCGCACCGCCGCGGTCACTGTGGCGAGGACCCGCGGCATCCTGCGCGCCTGAGCGTGTCCGCGACCTCGGTGGCTGCCGCTAGTCTCGGGTCATGTCGAACGAGAGCACCGAGCAGCCCGAACGTCGCCTGACCGACTTCGGGGCCTGGGTCATCAAGTGCAACCCGGAGTTCAGCAAGCCCCAGGAGCTCCTCGCCCAGGGTGGCCTGGACGACTACTGGAGCCTGACGAACAGCCCGTCCTACCGCGTCGACGAGATGCAGGAGGACGACCCGGTCGTCTTCTACGTCGGTCGCGGGTCGCGGACCGTCGACGCCGGGTTCTGGGGCGCCGGGATGATCACCGACGGTGTTGTCAGGGGCATCGAGGCCGACCCGGACGCGTGGGCCGACTCCGAGCGTGCCGAGAGCCGCACGACGTGGCTCGGCGTCGGCGTGACCTTCTGGGAGGTGCCCGTCACGCTCGAGCAGGCGCGCGAGGACGAGGTGCTCGCCGCGTCCGAGCCCGTCGCGAAGCCCCAGGTGTCGCCCGCCTACCTCACGAAGGCCGAGCTCGACGCGCTCCTCGCGCTCGCCGGCCACGAGTCGCTCTTCGACGGCACCGCCGCCGTGCGGTCCCGGCACTCCGGCAGCGAGCTCAAGGCGATCGTCGAGAAGCGCGCGATCGCTGCCGCCAAGAAGCACTACAAGAAGCTCGGCTTCAAGCTCGTCAAGGACGTCCAGTCCGAGCGTGGCCTCGGCTACGACCTCGAGCTCAAGCGCAAGGAGGGTGGCGTCAAGGAGACGATCCTCGTCGAGGTCAAGGGCAAGATCGGCAAGCGGACGTCGACGTCGTCCGTCGTCCTCACCGCGAACGAGCTCAAGGCAGCGAAGAAGGAGAAGGGCTGGCGGCTCCTCGTGGTCTCCGAGGCGCTCGAGAAGAAGCCCGTCGTCACCGAGATCAGCGGCAAGGAGGCCCGCAAGGCGTCGAAGGCCATGGCGCACACGGTGACGCTCCCGCAGAGCTGACGGCCCCGTCGTCCGTCCCGGTCCGGAAGGCGCCCTGCTTCCGTCGTAGGCCTCCTCCCGGCGCCCCTTGTCCCCACGGATTGACGGGTTCCACCCATTCAATGGGTGGAACCCGTCAATCCGTGGGGAAGGAGTGGGCTCGATAGCCGATCCGTCCGCGGGAAGGGGACGGATCGGCTATCGAGACACCACGGGGCGGCGGAGTCGGTCAGCCGAGGGTTGCCACAGGGTCCAACGGGTCCGCGCCCAGGACGTGCTGCGCGAGGAAGCCGCGCACCGTCGCGTACCAGACCTTCGCGTGCTGCGGCTTGAGCACCCAGTGGTTCTCGTCCGGGAAGTACAGGAACCGGTGGACCGTCGACCCGTCGGCCTCCTGCGGCAGGCCCGACGCGCTGAGCAGCGAGTACCAGAGCGAGAGCCCCTCGCCGATCGGCACGCGGTAGTCCTTGTCGCCGTGCACGACGAGCATCGGCGTGCGGATCTCCCCGACCGACCGGTGCGGCGACCACGCCGCCCGCATCTCGGGCGTCATCTCGCGCGCCCAGTACGACGCGTGGTCCGTCGTCGGCAGGAACGTCTCGAGCGACCACAGGCTCGCGTGCGTGACGATCGCCCGGAAGCGGTCCGTATGGCCCGCGACCCAGTTCGCCATGTACCCGCCGAACGACCCGCCCATCGCGGCCGTCCGCGTCTCGTCGACGTCCGGGCGCGCCTCGGCGGCGTCGGTGATCGCGAGGAGGTCCGTGTACGGCTCGGCGCCCCAGCGGCCCCAGCCGCGCTCGATCATCGCCTGCCCGTAGCCCGTCGACAGCGCCGGGTCGGGCAGCAGGACGGCCCAGCCCTGCGCGACGAGCAGCCACGGGCTCCACCGCCACGACCAGCCGTTCCACGAGCCGAGCGGCCCGCCGTGGATCCACAGGACGAGCGGCGCGGGGGCGTCGGCCGAAGCGCCGTCGGGCAGGGCGAGCCACGCCCGCAGGGGCGTGCCGTCGGCCGCCGTCGTCGTCACCTCGGTGAGCGTGCCCGGCAGCGCCGGGCGTTGCGCAGGCCCCTGCAGGGCCGTGACCTGTGCGAACCCTCCCTCGGTGACGTCGAGCGCGACGCGCACGACCTCCGCCGGGTGCTCCCACGACGAGCGCAGCGCGAACACCGCGGACCCGTCGGGCGCGACGACGACGTCAGTGAACACGCCCTCGTCCGTGAGGCGCACGACGTCGCCCGACGCGACGTCGACACGGAAGACCGGCCCGCGCCCCTGCCAGTCGGACGTCATGACGAGCCCCGACCCGTCGGGCAGCCACGCGACCTGCCCCGGCCAGCCGTCCCAGTCCGCGCCGAGCCTGCGCCGGTCGCCGGTCGCGAGGTCGAGCAGCCACAGCTCGTTGCGCGGGCCCGCGCTCGGCGTCGACCGCTCGCTGCGCACCCACACGAGGTGCGTGCCGTCGGGGCTCACGCGAGGTGCGTGGTGGTCGTGCGTCGCGTCGGCCGTGAGCAGGTCCGTCCGCTCGCCGGTCGTGACGTCGATGCGGACGAGGCCCGTGCCGAGGGTCGCGCGCCCCTCGGGCACGCGCCACTCCGCGACGAGCCACGTGCCGTCGGGCGCGAGGTCCCACGCGGAGTCGTCGAGCGCCGCGCCCGCGTCCGGCGTGAGGTCGCGCAGGACGGCGGGGGTTGCGTCGTCGAGGAGGGTCGCGGGGTGCGGGACGTGGGCGTCGGTGCCCGACGCGTCCGTGCCCGACGCCTGCGCGACCGGCGCCGCAGTAGGGGTGCCGTCGAGCGCGTAGATCCGCGGCATCGACGGACCGAGGTCGTGGTCCCAGTAACGGATCGGGTAGCCGTCGTGGAGGATCGCCGCGACCTTCGCGTCGTCGCGGACCTTGCGCCGCTCGGCGTCGTCCGCGACGTCACCCGAGCGCACGAACGCCGACGCGCCAACGA
This sequence comes from Sanguibacter sp. HDW7, assembly GCF_011300875.1. Lineage (NCBI taxonomy): Bacteria > Bacillati > Actinomycetota > Actinomycetes > Micrococcales > Sanguibacteraceae > Sanguibacter > Sanguibacter sp. HDW7. Next base: position 49,921 of record NZ_CP049862.1, read on the forward strand.
GCACCGTCCCGCTGCCGCGCGCGACCGTCACCGAGCCGATGCCGCCCGGGTGCGACGCAAGCGTCCGCGCCTCGCCGCCGCCCGCGGACAGCTCCCACAGGCGCGCCTTCTCGTCGTCGTCGCCCCCCGGCCGCGTCGCCACGAACAGCAGCGCGCCGTCGGACGCGAACGCGGCCTGGCTCTCGCCCTTCGCTCCGCGCGTGAGGCGCCGCGCCGGCACCTGACCCAGAGGGTCGACCTCCCACAGCGACGTCACGTACCTGTCGCCGTCCGGGTGGCGCGTCGCGACGCCCGTGACGAGCCGGAGCCCGTCCGGGGAGAGCGCGAGCCCGCCGAGGCGGGGCAGCGCGACGAAGTCGTCGAGGTCGGAGAACGGGGTCGCGGGAGCGTCGGGCGTCATGACCCCACTCTGCCCCCGCACACGGCGCCGCTGCCACCGGCGTCCCCGCACGCGGCCGCGCATCGGATGAGCTTGCGCCTGCCCCTGGGGCAGGCCCTAGCGTCGGTCGCATGACGACGACGTGGACGACCGGGACGCTTGCACGCACGCTCGGGGTGTCGGAGAAGGCCGTGCGGCTGTGGACGGAGCGCGGCCTGCTCACCGCGACGCGCGACGACGACGGCCCTCGGGCCTACGCCGTCGACCAGGTCGTGCGCGGGCGGGCTGTCGTGCTGCTGCGCGCTCTCGACGTCGCGCTCGCGGACGTCGCCGAGGTGCTCGACGCCGACGATCCCGTCGCCGCGTTCGACCGGCTGTGGGGTGCGGCGCGTGCGGCGCTCGAGGGTCGGCTCGCGGCCGCGGGCTACGTGCGTTCCGTGCTCGCGGGGCGTCCCGCGCTCGACGTGCCGCACGAGGTGCGTGACGTGCCGGGGCGGCTGCTGCTCACGCTCGAGGCGACGGCGACGCTGGGCGAGCTCGCGTCGTGCCTTCCCGCGACGACGGACCGGCTGTTCGAGGCCCTCGTCGAGGCGGGCGGGACGCTCGCCGGGCCGCCGTCAGTCGTCTACCACGAGCGCGCGACGGAGTACTCGGCCGCGCGCATCACCGTGCGGGTTCCGGTGATGGAGCCGATCGCGCCGCCGCCGGGCATGGCGCTCGTCGCGGAGGAGGGTGGGCGTGAGGTCGTCGTCGCGCTCGACCAGGACCGTTCCGCCGATCAGTCGTTCATCATCGCGGTGCACGACCACGTCGCGTACGCGGCGGGCGACGGGACGCTCGCCGTCGTCGGCGACAACCGGGAGTCGTACCTGCCGACGTGGGGTCGCGGGCTGGGCGGGCCCGTCCTGGAGATCTCGGCACCCGTCGCGCCGCGCTGAACGAGACGGGGACTTGTTCTAGTTGTATGCGAACAACTAGGATCGTCGTGTGCTCCTCACCCTCGACCCCGCCGCGCCCGAGCCGCTCTTCGAGCAGCTCGCCGCACAGCTGCGCGCCGCCATCGCAGCCGGCGAGCTCTCCGCAGGCGACCGCCTCGCCCCCGCGCGCGACGTCGCAGCCAGCCTCGACATCAACCTCCACACCGTCCTCCGCGCCTACCAGGAGCTGCGCGACGAGGGCCTCGTCGAGCTCCGCCGCGGCCGCGGCGCCACCGTCGCCGCCCGCCTCGACGACGACGCCCTCCGCGCCGCCATCACGACCCTCGTCGCCGAGTCCCGACGGCTCGGCCTCGACCCCCGCACCACGACCGCCCTCGTCAAGGAAGCCCTGCGATGACCACCACCACCCGGGACGTCCCGCACCGCAAGGTCACGGCACTCCTCACGCTCGTCGTCCCCCTGCTCGTCCTCACCGCCGCGATCCTCCTCGTCCTCAGCTGGCGCGACGAGCTGCCCGCGCAGGTCGCGACGCACTGGGGTGACGACGGTGTCGACCAGGTCGGCTCCCTGGCGAGCATGCTCGTCCCCTTCACGATCATCACCGTCCTCTTCTCCCTCGCCATGTGGGCCCTCGGCACGTTCGCCGGGCAGGCCGCCATGACCCGACGCTTCGTCGCCGGCATCGCCGTGTGGCTCGCGTTCTTCCTCGGCGGGATGCTCGTCGTGACGTTCGACGCCCAGCGCGGCCTCACCGACGCCCATGACGCGACCGGCATCGGCGGCGGCGTCGCCGTCTCGGTCCTCGTCGCGTGCGTGGCGGGCATCGCTGCGGCGGTCGTCGTGCCCCGCGACCCGCACCGACCCGCACGCGCGGCGATCCCCGCCACGACGACGACGCTCCCGCTCGACGTCGACACGCGCGCCGCCTGGGTGCAGCAGGTGCGACAGGGCCACGCGTGGCTCATCGTCGCCGGGATCGTCGTCGCCGCCCTCGGCCTCGGCATCGCGACCGAGTGGTGGATCGGGCTCATCCTCGCCGTCGGCCTCGTGCCGCTGCTCACGCTGCTCAACGGGACCGTCACCGTCGACAAGCGCGGTCTCACGGCCCGCACCGTGTTCCCCTGGCCGCGGATCACCGTGCCCCTCGACGAGGTCGAGAACGTCGGCGTCGTGCAGGTCGCACCGCTGAGCGAGTTCGGTGGCTGGGGCATCCGCACCGCGCTCGACGGCAGCATCGGCATGATCCTGCGCAAGGGCGAGGCCATCGAGGTACGCGCGACCGGCGGACGCCGCATCGTCGTCACCGTCGACGACGCCGCGACCGGCGCCGCGCTCCTCGCGACGCTCGCGGGACGGGGGCGCTGAGTCGCTGAGGCGGTCAGGTCAGTCGCCGACGAGATGCGCACCGCTCGTGTCGAGGCTGATGGCCCACCGGCCGTCGTCGGCCTCGATCGCCGCGCTGCCGACCGCACCCTCGGGGACGTGCCAGGCGACGGACCACGAGCCCTCGGCGTCAGGAGTGACGGTGCCGACGTCGAACCGGGCGCCGTCGACGACGGCCGTGAGGGTCAGCGCGCCGTACGGGGTGCGCTCGTCGAAGCCGGGGCCGACGTCGTCGCACGTCGAGTAGAAGAGCTCTCCCGTGACCGTGACGTCGTCTCCCGGGGCGACGTCGGCGGTCATCGCACCGTCGAGGCGGATCTGGGGTCCGACGCACGAGGCGGCGCTGCGCGGCTCGTCGGCGGCCGTCGGGCCTGCACACGCACCGAGGAGCAGCGCGACCGCGGCGAGCGCCGCACCCCCGCGCCGGTTCACGACGCCTCCCCGGACGTGGCCTCGAGGGTGAGCGACGTGCTCGCCGGAACGGCGAGGCCGTCGGCGTCGGCCTCGAGCGTCGCCTTTCCCGGGGGCGTGGTCGTCGGGACGACGACGGTCGCGGCCCAGGTGCCGTCGGCGGAGGCGTCGACGGTCGTGAGGGTCGTCCGGACCTCCCCGACGACGAGGACGACCTCGATGTCTTCCGCGGGGTGCGAGCGGTCCTTGGGGTGCTCGCGGCCGAAGACGTCGTACCTCACCTTGTCGCGCCTGTCGGCGATGAACTCGGCGCCCGTCACGGTGATCGTCGCGCCCGGCGCGGCTGTCGGTGCCGCCGAGATCGAGGGCGGCACGTAGTCGATGGATGCCTCGGAGGCCGCGCACCCGGCAAGGGCGAGAGCGGCCGCCGCGACGACGGCGATCCGGTGGGTGCGCATGCGGGCCTCCTGCGACGACGTAGTTCTCGCTATGTCTGTGTCGTGAGGGTACGGCGACTTGCACCGCTCCGGGTGGATCAGCCCGCGAGCAGCCCGCGGATCCGCTTCTCCGAGACCGTGCCGTCCGTACCGAGCTGCTGCGCGAAGAACGACACGCGCAGCTCCTCGAGCATCCACCGCGCCTCGTCGAGCGCAGCGAGCCGTGCCGCGTCGGGCTTGCCCGCCGCGTATGCGGCGCGGGCACGGTCGTAGAGATCCTCGACGTCACGGATCTTCCATGCGAGCTCGGCGTCGCGGTTCGGGTTCTGCTCGGCCTTCGTCAGGCGGTGCGACGCCGCACGCAGGTAGCGCGGCAGGTGGCGCAGCCGCTCGGGCGGTGTCGCGGTGACGAAGCCGTCGAAGATGAGCCGCGCCGCGTCGTCGCGCACGTCCGTGAGCGTGTTGAGCAGCGCGAGGCTCGTCGCGCCCCGCACCTGCGTGTCGAGCTCGCGCGCGGCGGCGAGCGCCGCGACGACGTGCCCGACGGTCTGGTGGACCCGCTCCTCGAGGCGCTCGCGGACGGCGCCGCGCGCGGCCTCGTACGCCTCGCGCGAGCGGATCGTCGACGCCTCGGGGATGCCCGGCTCGTCGCCCGACGTCAGTGCGGCGATCGCGGCCTTCTGCACGTCGGCGACGAGCGCCTCGGTGTTCCGGTACGGGCTCGAGGCGAGCGTGAGCGCCTGCTGGCCCGTCCACCGCGTCGTCACGTGCGGCGTCTGCAGGCCGGTCTCCGCGAGCAGCAGCGCGCGCACGCCTGCCGCGTGATCAGGGGCCTGACGGCGACGGTCGGCAAGGATGCGCAGGGCGACGGACTCGACGTTGCGGCCACCCTTCGCGCCCGCGGGCGCGAGCTCGACGACGAACGCCGGGTAGCCGCGCACGGTCGTCGCCGACGGTCCCGCGCCGAGACGCGTGACGACCTCGTCGGGCAGGACGTCGCCGGGAACCGGCTCGCCCGTGGGTGACGTGAGCGTCGGCCAGGTGGTGAGTCGGTCCTGCTCGGCGAGCAGCACGCCTGCGGGCTCGGTGGCGTCGGAGTGTGCAGGAGCGCTACGAGTCGGATCAGAGGGGCCGACTCGTAGGTCTCCAGCACTCTCCGATGGCGCTCCGGACCTACGAGTCGCATCGGAGGGGGCGTCGGAGTGTGCAGGAGCGCTACGAGTCGGGTCGGTCGGGGACGACGGCGTCGTCGTGCCCGCCTCGCGGAGGGCGTCGGCCAGGGCCGTGCGGACAGCCGTGCGGACCTCCGCCTGCGTGCGCGCCCGCAACCGGCGCTGCAGCGCGAGCAGGTCAGCGCCCTCGTCGACGATCGTGCCGCGCGAGTCGACCACGCGGAACTGCATGCGCAGATGCCCCGGCAGGTCGACACCCGCCCATGCGTCGTCGGGCACGACGACGTCCCGCAGCGCGCGCACCGCGCGCGCGAACGCCTCCTGGAACGACGGCGCCATGTCGCCTGCGCGCGTGAGGTCCGCCCACGACGCCTCGTTGGCGCGCAGCCACGCGACGACGTCCCGCGCGACGTCCGGCGCCGGCACGAGCTGCACGCGCACCGGCTTCGGCAGGGCGCGGATCGTCGCCGTCGCGAGTTCCGTCCACATGCCCGGGACGAGCCAGCCGAAGCCGTCGGGCACGACCCTGTCGAGCACCGCGAGCGGCACGTGCACCGTCACGCCGTCGGACTGCTGGCCCGGCGAGAGCTCGTACGTGAGCGGCAGGCGCAGGTCGCCCTGCTCCCACATGTCCGGGTAGTCGGCGAGGTCGACGTCCGCGGCCTCGGGCACGAGGAGCTCGGGCGTGAACGTCAGCAGCTCCGGGTCCGTACGCCGCGCGTCCTTCCACCAGCGGTCGAAGTGCCGCGCCGAGACGACGTCCGCCGGCACGCGCGCGTCGTAGAACGCGAAGAGCGTGTCGTCGTCGACGACGAGGTCGCGGCGCCGCGTGCGGGCCTCGAGCTGTTCGGCCTCCTCGAGCAGCTCCCGGTTGCGCGCGAAGAACTCGTGCCGCGTGCTCCACTCGCCCTCGACGAGCGCCTTGCGGAGGAACATCTCGCGCGCGCCCTCCGGGTCGACGCGAGAGAAGAGAACCTTGCGCTGCGCGACGACGGGCAGGCCGTGGAGCAGCACCTTCTCGAAGGCCTGCGCCGCGCCCTGCTTGGACGACCAGTGCGGCTCGGAGTACACGCGCTTGACGAGGTGCGCGCCGATCTCCTCGGCCCACTCGGGCTCGATGCGCGCGACCTCGCGAGCCCACAGGCGGCTCGTCTCGACGAGCTCGCCCGCCATGATCCACGCCGGCGGCTTCTTCGACAGGGGCGAGCCCGGGAAGATCGCGAAGTGCGCGTTGCGGGCACCGACGTACTCGTTGCGCGCCTGCTTCGCGGCCCGACGGTCCTCGCGCGTGGGCCGCCCCGGGCGCTGCGCGCCGACCTCGGTGACCTGTTGCATGCCGATCTGCGAGAGCATGCCCGCGAGCAGCGCGCGGTGGATCGTGTCGCCGTCCCAGCGGAAGCGGTGCGTCTCGGCCTCGGGTGCCTCACCGGCCTTCTCCGCGGCCTCCGCCATGGCCTCGGCGACGGACAGCGCCCGCGCCCCCGGCGCGGACCGACGCACGACGCCGCTGCCCGAGCCGTCCGCGACGACCGCGCGCGACGCGGGCTTGATCTCGAGCTCGAGCTGCTCGGCCATGTCCTTGAGCTGCCCGACGAGGTCCTGCCACTCGCGCACGCGCAGGAAGTTGATGAACTCGCTCTTGCACAGGCGCCGGAACGCCGACGACGACAGGGCGCGACGCTGCTCCTTGAGGTACTCCCACAGGTTGAGGTACGTGAGGAAGTCCGACGTCGGATCAGCGAACCGCCCGTGCAGCTGGTCGGCGTGTTGACGCTGCTCCGTCGGGCGCTCGCGCGGGTCCTGGATCGAGAGGACCGCGGTGACGATGAGCACCTCGCGGCCCACACCGCGCCGCGCACCCTCGATGATCATGCGGCCGAGCCGCGGGTCCATCGGCAGGCGCGACAGTGTGCGACCGGTCGCGGTGAGGCTCGCGCTTTCGCCGAGCGCCCCGAGCTCCGTGAGCAGGTTGACACCGTCACGCACCGCCCGGACGTCCGGCGGGTCGACGAACGGAAAGCTCGCGACGTCGTCGGGGCCGGTCGCGACGCCCGAAGAGATCATCTGGAGGATGACGCTCGCGAGCGACGTCCGCAGGATCTCCGGGTCCGTGAACTCGGGGCGGCCCTCGAAGTCGGACTCGGAGTACAGGCGGATCGCGATGCCGTCCGCGACGCGCCCGCAGCGTCCGGAACGCTGGTTGGCGCTCGCCTGGCTCACGGGCTCGATCGGCAGCCGCTGGACCTTCGTCGCCTTGGAGTAGCGCGAGATGCGCGCCGTGCCCGGGTCGATGACGTAGCGGATGCCTGGCACGGTGAGGGAGGTCTCGGCGACGTTCGTCGCAAGGACGACGCGACGCCCGCCGTGCGGCTCGAAGACCCGGTGCTGCTCGGCGGCCGTGAGGCGGGCGTAGAGCGGTACGACCTCGACGGACAGGGGCGTGCCCCGCCCGTCGACGCGGTCGCCGAGGTGCCCGCGCAGGGCGTCTGCCGCGTCGCGGATCTCGCGCTCGCCCGAGAGGAACACGAGGATGTCGCCCGGGCCCTCCGCGAAGAGCTCGTCGACCGCCTCGCAGATGCCCGTCATGAGGTCGCGCTCGACGGACCTGGCCGGCCGCTTCTTCTTGCCGGCCTTGCCGCCGCCGACGGCGCCCGACGACGTTCCCCGCTCGTCCGCCGGGTCCGGCGCGTCCTCGACGAGCGGCCGGTAGCGGATCTCGACCGGGAACGTACGGCCCGACACCTCGATGACGGGCGCCGGCACGCGCGTCCCGTCGGGCGCGACCGACGCGAAGTGCTCCGCGAACCGCTCCGAGTCGATCGTCGCCGACGTGATGACGAGCTTGAGGTCCGGCCGCTGCGGCAGCAGCTGCGTGAGGTACCCGAGCAGGAAGTCGATGTTGAGCGAGCGCTCGTGCGCCTCGTCGATGACGAGCGTGTCGTAGGCCCGCAGCAGCGGGTCGCGCTGGATCTGCGCGAGCAGGATGCCGTCCGTCATGACCTTGACGAGCGTGCGGTCCGAGCTCTCGTCCGTGAACCGCACCTGGTAGCCGACGACGCCGCCCGTGCGACCCCGCCTCACCTGCCCGTCGGGGCCCGTGTGCTCGTCGCCGATCTCCTCCGCGATGCGCTCGGAGACGGTGCGCGCCGCGAGGCGGCGCGGCTGCGTGTGGCCGATCTGGCCAGCCCGTCCGCGGCCGAGGTCGAGGAGGATCTTCGGCAGCTGCGTCGTCTTGCCCGAGCCTGTCGCTCCCGCGACGATGACGACCTGGTGGTCGCGGATCGCGTCCGCGATCTCGCCGCGCTGGCCAGAGACCGGCAGGTTTTCCGGGTAGGTGATCGCCGGGACGTCGACGCGACCACGGATCTCCGCCGAGCGGGCGGCACGCGCGAGCGCGCGGGCGTCGAGCGTCGCCCGGTCGAACGTGTCACGACCGCCTCGGCCGCCGTTCCTGCCCCCGCGCTGCGGCGAGCCCTGGGTCGAGCCCTGCGGGGCGCCCTGAGCGGGGCCCCGGCCACGTCCGCCGCGACCCCGACGGGGACGGCCCTCGGGCGCGGTGCTTCCGGACGGTGTGCTCACGGGCAACCATTCTCCCAGGGGCGCGCAACCTCGATTCCGTCGCGCGCTCCTGGGTCAGTTCTTCAGCTCGCCGAGGAGCTTGTCGAGGTCGGCCTCGACCTTCGTGAGGGCGTCGTTCGCGGCCTTGCCCGCCGCGGAGTCGTCCTTCGCGAGGCGGTCGCGGGCTGCCTCGACGTCGGCACGCGCCTTGTCGAGCGCCGTGCGGGCCGCGTCGACCTGGGCCTCCGCGTCTCCCTTGGCGTCCCTCGCGGCATCGAGCGCCGCCTTCGCCTGGTCCGCCGCGCCCTGCGCCTGACCCACGGCCTTCTCCGCCGTGCCGCGCAGGTCGCCCGTGAGACCTTCGAGGCTCGCACGCGCCTCGGCAGCCTTCGCCTTGAGCTCGTTGGCCTGCTTCGAGCCGTCGTCGACCATCTGCTTGAGCTGGTCGCCCGACGGCAGCGTGAACGACCCGTCCTCCGAGCAGCCGGCGAGCGCGGACGCGCCGAGCAGCGCAGCGACGGCCAGGGCGGTGAGGCGACGAGCGGACACGGGTCCTCCAGGAAGGGTGGACGGCTAGGTCGTGCCCGAGCCTAGCCGGGGCCACCGACACCGGCGCGGGGCGACTGCGGAGATCCTGCGCAGGTGCGGGCAAGTGCGTCCGTTCCGGGCGTGCGACCAGGCAGGATGGGCCCATGACCACGCCCGTCGACCTCGCGCCCGTCGCGGTACGTCCGCGTCGCCGTGTGCCCCGCACGCTCGTCGTCGCCGTGTGCGCTTGGGTCGTCGCGGTCGCCCTGCCCGTCGTCGTCGTCCAGGTGAGCGGACGGCAGCACGTCGTCGATCTCGCCGACGCGCCTCCGCGCACCGTTGCGCTCGTGCTCGGGGCCGGGCTGCGGCCCGACGGCTCCCCGTCGACGTACCTCGCGCGACGGCTCGACGCGGCCGTCAACCTCTACGAACGCAGGGTCGTGCGCGGCGTGCTCGTCTCGGGGGACTCCTCGACCGTCGGCTACGACGAGCCGACCGCCATGAAGGACTACCTCGTGCGCCAGGGCGTGCCCGCGGACGTCGTCCGGCAGGACTTCGCCGGGCTCGACACGCACGACTCCGCCGTGCGTGCGCGCGCCGTCTTCGGCGTCCGGGACGCGATCGTCGTCACGCAGGACTACCACCTGCCGCGCGCCGTGTTCTCCGCGCGTGCCGCGGGGATCGACGCCGTCGGCGTCGCCGTGTCCTCGGAGTCCGTGACCCCTGAGCAGCTCGCGACGTGGAAGGCACGCGACCTGCTCGCGTCGTGGAAGGCCGCGGTCGACGCCCTCGTCGGGCGCAAGCCCGCGCGCCCGTGGTCCGACGAGCCGGGCGTCGCCGACGTCCTCGCCGGTCGGTAGTCTCGGCGCATGAGCGTCGACCGCCCCGCCACGTACGCCCGCACGGGTCAGCGCTGCACGCCGCCCGCCCCCGGTGACGCGACGGTCGGCCTGCTGCTGCTCGTGCTGCCGCTGCTCGCGCTCGTCGTGTGGGTGAAGGATGAGGAGTCCGAGCTCACGCGCGGCTGGCTGCTCGCCTTCGTCATCGTCTACGCCCTGGGCGCCGTCGTCGCGCTGCGCGGGTTCACGTCGGACGCATCCCCGCTGCGCATGGAGCGACGCTTCGTGCCGATGCGCTACCTCGTGCTGGCCGTCGTGTGGGCCGTCGGGCTGCCCTGGGGCGTCGCGATGCTGCTCGCGCCCGGGACAGCCGCGGCGCAGGAGGCCGCGACCCGTGGCGAGATCCTCGGGACGCCGACGCCCACCGCGACAGCTTCCGACGGGTCGCTGCTGCCCGTCGAGCCGCCGTCGGACCTCGACCTGTGGGTCGCGTCGGGCGGGACCGTCATGTACGGGCAGCTCGTCGTCCTGGCGTCTGTCGCATGTTTCGCCGTGCTCGTCGTGCTCTACGTGCGCGCGCGTCGTGCGCAGCTCGAGCGTTTCCCGACGCCCGGGCAGTTCGACGTCGTCGAGCGCTGAGGCGCGGCGTGGAGGGCCGGGGCGAGGTTTCACCCGCTCGAACTGAAGTGCTTCAGTAGCCAACCCGCGAGGGTTGGCCCGTGGGGGGTGAGCGACCCCACGTCTCTTCACCCTGTTCAAGACTGTGGGAGCGCTGCCACTTTTGCCATACTGGTGTTCGGGTGCTCTCCGGCAGGACGCACCACCCGTGGTCTCGGGGGAGACCGCGGACCGATGTGCGCACGCTGCGCGGAAAGCTGGTCAACACCTCATGTCCCACCTCATGCACGGAGTGCCCGCGCGCGTTCGCGCCTCCCGCACCGTCGCCGCCGGACTCGGCGCCATCCTCCTCGTCGGAGGCGGCATCGCCCTCGGCAACGAGGTCTCCGACGCCTTCGCGGCCACGACCGCCGGCGCCTGCACCCTCAACCCGATGGGCCCCGCGACGCCCGCCGGGTCGGACGCAGGCTTCACCGTCTGGACGTCGGGCGACCTGCACCTGCGCAACCAGGAGACCGAGGGCTCCATCGCCGTCGGCGGCACGCTGCGCGTCTCCGGCTCCGGGCAGTACCCCGTCGTCCACAAGATCGCCGGCGACGGCAACTACTCCGTGCCCGTCATCGACGGTGCCCGCACCCGCGTCTTCCTCAACAGGTACGCCCACCTCCCGAACGACACGAAGATCCAGCTCAAGCGCGAGGGCGCGACGCTGCCCGAGCAGTTCGGCGGCCTGAAGATCGCCTCGCCCAACCCCGCCTACACCATCGGCTCGGGTGAGAACAACGGCACCGCGTACTACCTCGGGAACAACAACAACCAGGGCATCGTCGACCTCGGGACGCCCTTCACCGACGTGGCGACCGCCACGGCCGCCCTCGTGAGCGACTCCAGCTGGAGCAGCTACTTCACGACGTCGACGACCGACGCCACCGCCACCCTCGACGACGCCGCCTACGGAACGCCGGACGTCCTCGGAACGAGCGGCGAGGCCGGTGTCCGGCTCGTCGCCGGAGACAACCAGATCGCCTTCTCCGCGATCTCCGGCATCGACAAGATGCGCCTCGAGGGCGAGGCCACCGGGGTCCTCTACGTCAAGGTCGCCGCGACCGACGTCGTCGGCGGCATCCTCAAGGTACCGTCGCTCGTCAACAAGCCCGACGCGCGCCGCGTCCTGTGGGACCTCTCCGACGTGAGCGGTGCCGTGCGCCTCACCGCGCAGGAGCCCATCCGTGGCGCCGTCTATGCGCCCGACGTCGACCTCGCCATCACGGACAAGGAGATCGAGGGCCAGGTCATCGCTCGGAGCCTCGACAACTCGGCCGGCAACGAGATCCACACCTACCTCTTCGCCTCGGCGCTTCCGTGCGCCGCAGCTCCGACGACGACCACGCCGGCGACGACTGAGCCGGCGACGACCGCGCCTGCGACGACGGCTCCTGCGACGACGGCTCCTGCCACCACGGCTCCGGCGACGACCGCGCCTGCCACGACGGCTCCTGCCACCACGGCGCCTGCGACGACCGCGCCTGCCACGACGACTCCTGCCACCACGGCTCCGGCGACGACTGAGCCGGCGACGACCGCGCCCGCGACGTCCACCGATGACGGTGGCGTCGGTGACGAGGAGGGCGACGGCGACGACTCGTCGACGTCCACCGGTGACGGTGGCGTCGGTGACCAGGAAGGTGACGGCGACGGCTCGACGACCGACCCGTCCGACGGTGGCGTGAGCGACGTGGACGACGAGCTGCCGACCACGGGTGCAGAAGCCGTCGGCGCCGCCGTGCTGGCGCTCATGCTCGCCGGTGGTGGCCTCGGGCTGCTCGCCGTGCGTCGCCGCCAGAACGCCTGACAGCTACCCGGCTCTCGGGCCGGGTTCTCGGATCGACCCCGGAGTGTCCCCCCACGCTCCGGGGTCGATCCATGTCCGGAGCCGGTCGTAGGCTCGGACGCATGACGACTGTTCCGGCCGACGGCGCCGCTCGCGCCCGTGCGGCCCTCGAGGCCTCCGGGATCCCGTTCACCGTGACGACGCACGGCCGCGTGTCGTCGCTCGCCGAGGCAGCTGCGGTGCGTGGCGTGGAGCCGTCGGGCATCATCAAGACGCTCGTCGTGCGCAGGGGTGAGGGCGACTTCCTCTTCGTGCTCGTGCCGGGCGACCGACAGATCTCGTGGCCCAAGCTGCGCGAGCTGCTCGGCGTCGCGCGCATGTCGATGCCCGACGCCGCCGTGGCGCTCGAGGTCACGGGCTATGAGCGCGGCACGATCACGCCGTTCGGCTCGACGACGGCGTGGCCTGTCGTCGCCGACGAGCGTGTCGTCGGGCAGGTGTCGATCGGCGGCGGTGCGCACGGCACGGCGGCGACCGTCGACGGTGCGGACCTCGTGCGCGTGCTCGACGCGACGGTCGCGGACGTCACCGACCCGGCCTGAGCCGGGCCGCGGTACGCCGAGCCGGGCTGCTTGCGTCCAGGTACCGCCTGGGGGTGCGTGGACGCAGTCTCGTCGTCAGCGCCCACGAGCTCCTTGCGTCGAGGGATCGTCCGGGGGTGCGTGGACGCAACCTACCGAGGGCAGCGGGCGACCGGTCGCCGTGAAAATGGGTGGCCCCGGGTGGGCCTGTTGCCTAGTCTCGGGGGCATGTGAGTCCTGCCTGCTCCGGCCCGCGCGCGCCTCGGCGCGCCTCCACGACACCCGGCAGGTGACCCCATGACCCACCCCTCCCACGTTGCGCTGCGCGCGCGCGACCTCACGCGCACCTACGGCGACAGGCACGTCGTCCACGACGTCTCTCTCGATGTCGTCGCTGGTCAACGGCTCGCGCTGGTCGGCGAGAACGGCTCCGGCAAGTCGACGCTGCTGCGTCTGCTCGCCGGGCTCGAGGCGCCCGACGCCGGGACGCTCGAGGCTCCCGACGATCGCGCGCTCCTCGCGCAGGACGCCGACCCCGTCGACGCGCGCACCGTCGGGCAGCTTCTCGACGACGCCGTCTCGCACGTCCGTGCCGTCGAGCGGGAGCTCGAGGACGCGGCGGCGGGGCTCGGCGGGACGTCCGAGCACGACGACCGCCCGGCCGACGTCGTCGACCCCGGCGCCCGGTACGACGCGGCGCTCGCGGCCGCCGAGGCAGCGGGTGTCTGGGACGTCGACGCGCGCCTCGGCCGGACGCTCGCAGGCCTCGGGATCGCCGACCTCGACCGCGCGCGGCCGCTGCGCGCGCTCTCCGGCGGGCAGCGGCGCCGCCTCGACCTCGCCGCGCTGCTCGTGTGCCGGCCGGCGCTGCTGCTCCTCGACGAGCCGACGAACCACCTCGACGACGCGGCCGCCGACCACCTCACGTCCGAGCTGCTCGCCTACCCGGGTGCCGTCGTCGTCGCGAGCCACGACAGGACCCTGCTCGACGCCGTCTCGACCGCCGTGCTCGACCTCGACGACGACGGGCCGCCGGTCGGTGGCACCTTCAGCGACCATCTCGCGCGCAGGCGCGCCGCGCTCGCCGCCTGGGCCGCGCGGTACGCGGCCGAGCAGGACGAGATCGCACGGCTGCACGACGCGCTCGACGAGGGCGATGGGGTTGCCCGACGGGTCGCGCCCGGCCGCGCGATGAAGGATGCCAACAAGATGGCGTACGGGCGGTGGGGCGACCGCGTCGAGCAGCAGGTCGCGCGGCGGGTCAAGGACGCGCGGCGGCGGCTCGACGAGCTCGTCGTCGCGGGGACCCCGCGGCCGCCCGAGCCGCTGCGGTTCCGGGCGCCGTCAGGTGCCGGCGCGGTGTCCGGTGGCGGTGCTGTTCCAGGTGGTGGAGTGCGGCTCGTGGGTGCGGGCGTCGACGGGCGGCTCGCGCCGCTCTCGATCGACCTCCCGCCTGGTGGTCGGCTGCTCGTCACCGGCGGGAACGCGTCGGGCAAGTCGACGCTGCTCCACCTGCTCGCGGGCGACCTCGCGCCGACGACCGGGACCGTCGAGGTCGGCGCGGGCGGGGTCGCGCTGCTCGAGCAGGAGGTGGGGCTCGCGGCCGACGCGCGCACGCCGCGCGAGGTGCTCGCCGCGCTCGCGCGTGTGCGTGGCGACGACCCCGACGACGTCGACCCGCACGGGCTGCTCGCGGCGCGCGACCTCGACCGACCGCTCGCCGAGCTGTCCGTCGGGCAGAGGCGGCGCGCGGTGCTCGCGATGGTCGTCCGTCAGAGCGCGGGGCTGCTGCTTCTCGACGAGCCGACGAACCACCTCTCGCTGCGGCTCGCCGGCGAGCTGCGGGACGCCCTCGAGGGGTGGCCGGGCACCGTCGTCGTCGCCACGCACGACCGCTGGTGGCGCGCGGGCTGGACGGGCGAGGTGCTGGGGATCTAGGGGGTCGCCGTCGCCCTGGTGGGGGCCGTGGACTTCGCCGCGGCCGACAGAGCCGGAGAGGCAGAGGGGCGGATGCGCACCACGGCGGTCGCGCCGTTGCCAACGACTGCCTGCGTGACCTCGAGATCGGGCTGTGCCGCGAGCAGCGTGCTGAGCTTGGTGAAGCCGTAGAGGCGGGGATCAAAGCCGGGCCGGAGCTTAGTGAGGTGCGATCCCAACTGGCTGAGCAGTGCCCAGTCGTCGTCCCCGGAGATGTCGTCGATCGCCTGGCAGATGAACCTGAACGGCACCGGCTGGGGCTTCTTCGGGGTGGTTACCGGGCTCGCTCCCTTGGAAGGTCCCGTGGGCACTGGGGCGGGATCAGCCGCAGGGCGGCGAAGCACGTCCGTATAGATGAACTGGTCGCACGCGGCGACGAACGCTTCCGGCGTCTTCTCCTCGCCGAAGCCATAGACCTTCTTGCCGCTCTCGCGCAGCCGAGACGCGAGTCGCGTGAAGTCGCTGTCCGATGACACGATGCAGAACCCGTCGAGATCACCGGTGTGGAGCAAGTCCATCGCGTCGATGATGAGTGCTGAGTCCGTCGCGTTCTTGCCGGCCGTATACGCGAACTGTTGGACGGGCTGGAGCGACTGGGCGAGCAGGACCCGCTTCCAGGAGTTCATCTGCTGGGATGTCCAGTCGCCATAGATGCGCTTGACCGTCGCGACGCCGTAGCGCGCGACCTCCTCGAGGAGGCCCTCGATGATCGCGGCCGATGCGTTGTCCGCGTCGACGAGAACTGCGAGTCGCCTCTGCGAGCCGTTTGGTGCTGCCATCCGCTGCTCCCTTGCTCGATTGGGTGCAGGCTATCGTGCGCTGGTGGTGCTCGTGCCCCGCCCGAGAGCTCGCGCGGATGGTCGTTGCCGGGAGCCACCTGCTCGGAACATGGGGGGCGCGGACCGGAGCCTCGGGGATTGTCGGTGGGGCGGGGTAGCGTGCGGCGCATGCGGATCCTCCACACCTCCGACTGGCACCTCGGGCGCACGCTGCACGGCGTCGACCTGCTCGGGCACCAGGCCGACTTCCTCGACCATCTCGTCGCGGTCGTGCGTGAGCGTGAGGTCGACGCGGTCATCGTCGCGGGGGACGTCTACGACCGTGCGATCCCTCCGGTCGAGGCCGTCCGCATGCTCTCCGACGTGCTGCGACGCCTCTCCGAGGTGACGCAGGTAGTGCTCACGCCCGGCAACCACGACTCCGCGACGCGCCTCGGCTTCGGCGCCGAGCTCATGCGCGACGGTCTCCACGTGCGTGCGTCGGTCGCCGACGTCGCCACACCCGTCGTCCTGCGGAACCGTGACGGCGGCGTGGGCGCGTACGTCTACGCGCTGCCGTACCTCGACCCGGACGACGCGCGTCACCGGCTCGTCGACCCGGGAGAGGAGCCGCTCGCGCGGTCGCACGAGGCCGTGACTGCCGCCGCGACGGAGCGGGTGCTCGCCGACCTCGCGGAGCGGCGTGCCTCAGATGCTGTGCGGGTGCCGTCGGTGCTCGTCGCCCACACTTTCGTCGTCGGCGGGGAGGCGAGCGAGTCGGAGCGTGACATCCGCGTCGGTGGCGTCGACAACGTGCCGTCGGGCGTGCTCCGCGGCGTCGACTACGTCGCGCTCGGCCACCTCCACGGGCCCCAGCGCGTACCCGTGGCCGACGGTCCCGACGGCGCGCGCACCGTCGCCCGCTACTCCGGGTCGCCGCTCGCCTACTCCTTCTCCGAGAAGGACCACCACAAGTCGACGGTCCTCGTCGAGCTCGGCCCTGACGGCGTCGTCGACGAGCCCGAGCTCCTTCCCGCCCCCGTGCCGCGCCGGCTCGCAGATGTGCGGGGCACGTTCGAGGAGGTCACGGGCGCGCTCGGCGCGGCGCACGCCGAGGACTGGGTGCGCGTCACCGTCACCGACGCGCAGCGACCCGAGCACCTCGTGCTGCGCATCAAGGACGTCATGCCGCACGCCCTCGTCGTCCTCCACGAGCCGCCGGACCGCGGCGGGAGCACCGGACCGCGCGCTGTCACCTCCGTGTCCGACCCCTTCGACGTGTGCTGCGGATTCGTCGAGCACGTCCGCGGCGGTGCTCCCGACGACACCGAGCAGGCCGTCCTCCGCGACGCGCTCGAGGCCGCGCAGCGCACGGAGGTGAGTGCCTGATGCGACTGCACACCCTGACGTTCCAGGCCGTCGGCCCGTACCCCGACCGCCACACGATCGACTTCGCGCGCCTCGGTGCGAGCGGCCTCTACTTGCTCGAGGGCCCGACGGGCGCCGGCAAGTCGACGATCATCGACGCGATCGTCTACGCCCTCTACGGCAAGGTCGCCGCCGACGCCGCGAGCGAGGACCGGCTGCGCTCGACGCGCGTCGGTCCCGGGACCGAGTCGTACGTCGACCTCGTCCTCGAGACCGGCCAGGGCATCTACCGCGTGCGGCGCAGCCCCGCCTACGACCGCCCCAAGCAACGCGGCACCGGCACCACCAAGCAGCAGGCGACCGCGAAGCTCTGGCGGCTGTCGACGGCGGACCTCGACGCGATCGACCCCGGCCGCGACCTCGGCGACCAGACGCCCGGCACGTTCATATCCGGGCGCGCCGACGAGGTCGGCACGGAGGTCACGCGAATCGTCGGGCTCTCGCGCGAGCAGCTCGTCCAGACGATCGTCCTGCCGCAGGGCGAGTTCGCGAGCTTCCTACGGGCCAAGCCGGAGGACCGCTCGGCGCTGCTCCAGCGCGTCTTCGGCACAGAGATCTACCAGCGTGTCCAGAACCGGCTCGTCGAGGCACGCAAGGCCGCGCTCGCCGCACGCAAGGAGGCCGACGCACACATCGCGCTCGCCGCCGCCGGGCTCGCGAGCGGCCTCGATGACGACGACGCGGCCGAGCTGCGCGCGCTCGCCGCGGCGACGGACGGCAGCGGACCTCTGCTCACGCGGGTCGACGAGCACCTCGTGCGGATCGAGGCCGAGAACGTCGCGGCCGTCGCCGCACGGGACGCGGCGTCCGCCGAGCACGCGACCCGCGAGGGCGTCGCACGCGCCGCCCGCTCCTCCCTCTCGCTCGTCACCCGACGCGACTCCGCCGTCGGCCGGCTCGCCGAGCTCGACGCCAGGGCCGAGGAGCATGCGCACGACACCGCGCGGCTCGGCGCCGCCCGGCGCGCCGCCACGGTCGTGGCACGGCTCGACGACGTCGAGGCCGCTGACACCCGCCGCACCGCGACCGCTGCGGCGCTCGTCGACGTCCGCGCGGCTGCCGCTGAGCACCCCGTCGTCGCCACGCTCCTGGCCGCGCCCGACGCCGATGCCGCCGTGCTCGCCGCCGCGCGCGGGACGTCCGCGACCAAGCTTGAGCACCTCGTCGAGCTCGAGACCGGTCTGGCTGCGCGGGCGGAGACGCTCGACCAGCGGACTGCTGCCCTCGTCTCCCAGCGCACCGCCGACGAGGCCGACGTCGTCGAGCTCGGCGGGAGGCCCGAGGCCCGTGGCGCCCTGGCAGCGCGCCTCGCGACCGCGCAGCAGGGCGCTGCGCTCGTCCCGCAGCGGGAGACCGAGCACGCGGCGGCTGCCGCCGCGCAGACAGCTGTCGCGGCGCTCGCCCGCCACGACCTGCGTGCCACGGAGGCCGACACCATCCTCGCGAACCGCGTCGCCGCCGCGCGGACCGCCGTCGAGGACGAGTCGCGCCTGCGCCTCGCCCGCATCGACGGCATCGCAGGCGAGCTCGCGCGCGATCTCGTGCCCGGCGAGCCGTGCGTCGTGTGCGGCTCGACCACGCACCCGGCGCCCGCGCCGCTCGGCGACGACCACGTCTCGCCCGAGCAGGTCGACGCCGCCGCCGAGGCGCGCGCCGCCGCCGAGGCCGAGGCCCAGAAGGCACGCGATGCCCGTGCGGCCCTCGATGCCGAGCGCGCGACGCTCGTCGAGCGGACCGGCGGGCTCGACTCCTCCGCAGCAGCGGCTGCGGTCGTGGCTGCAGCCGAGGCCCTCGCTCTCGTGACGGCTGCCGGTCGCGAGG
The DNA here is from genome assembly GCF_011300875.1 of Sanguibacter sp. HDW7. Lineage (NCBI taxonomy): Bacteria > Bacillati > Actinomycetota > Actinomycetes > Micrococcales > Sanguibacteraceae > Sanguibacter > Sanguibacter sp. HDW7. Next base: position 68,580 of record NZ_CP049862.1, read on the forward strand.
CGTCGACGCTCGTCACCGAGATCGCTGCCCACGATGCCGCGGCCGAGGCGCTCCGCGCCCGCGTCGAGGCCGCGCGCGACGCAGCGACCGTCGCCGAGGCCGCGATCGAGGCCGACCGCGCCGCCCTGGCGACCGACTCCGAGAAGGTGGTGGCGGCCCTCAACGCGCACCTGGACGGTGGTGCCGGGCCGTCGTCCCTCGCGGACGTCCACGACGACCTCGTCGAGCAGGAGGAGCTCCTCGCCGCCGTCGCGGTCGCGCGCGCCGCGGACGTCGGCGCGACCGAGCACCTCGAGGCCACGCGTTCCGCGCTGGCGACAGCCCTCGCGGCCGCCGAGCTCGCCGACGCCACCGAGGCGCGCGCCGCAACCCTCGACCGGACGTCGATCCAGGCGCTCGAGTCCTCGACCAGGCTCTACGAGCAGCAGGTCGCCGCCGAGCGCGCGACGCTCGCCACGCCCGAGATCGCCGTGCTGCCGGCGGACGTCGATGTCACCTCCGCGACGGCCGCCCTCGAGGCCGCGGAAGCAGCGCTCGTCGAGACCCGCGAGCTCCGCGACCTCGCGGTCGCCACGGCTGCGACGAGCGACGGAGCGCTCGCCCGTGCCCGCACGGGAGCCGCCGAGGTCGTCACGGCCGTCGAGGGCGCCGCGGACGTCCTCGAGTCCACCGCGCCCGTCATCCGCATCGCGAACCTCGCCGACGCCTCGACGGCCGACAACGCCTCACGGCTCACGCTCACGACCTACGTCCTCGCGCGTCGCTTCGACGAGGTGCTCGCAGCCGCCAACGACCGGCTGCGCCAGATGTCGTCGGGCCGCTACGAGCTGCGCCGCTCCGACGCCAAGGAGAAGGGCGGCGGGCAGCGTCTCGGCCTCGCCCTGCGCGTGCGCGACCACTCGACCGAGGACGACCGCGAGCCCACGACGCTCTCGGGCGGCGAGACGTTCTACGTGTCGCTGTGCCTTGCGCTCGGCCTCGCCGACGTCGTCACCGCCGAGAACGGTGGCATCGACCTCGGCACGCTCTTCGTCGACGAGGGCTTCGGCTCGCTCGACCCCGAGACGCTCGAGCTCGTCATGACCGAGCTCAGCCACCTCCAGGCCGGCGGGCGCGTCGTCGGCGTGGTCTCGCACGTCGACGCGATGAAGCAGGCGATCGCCGACCGCATCTCCGTGCGCCGCCGCCCTGATGGATCCTCGACCCTCGACGTGGTGGCAGGTGGTTGAGATGACTCTCTCCGGAACGTGCGCGCGCCCGGGCGGCTTTCCCGTCCTGTGGTTCGTCGGGTCGAGCGGCTCGGGCAAGTCCGACGCGTCCTACTGGACGTACGCGAGCCTGCTCGAGCGCAGCCTGCACGTCGCCCGCGTCGACACCGACGACTTCGGCATGTGCCGGCCGGCGCCCGCCGACGACGAGCCGAACTTCCGCGTCAAGGCCGCAGGCCTCGCCGCGATGATCGACGTCTACAGCGCCCACGGCGCTCAGGCCGTCGTCGCCTCCGGGTGCGTCAACACCGCTGCCGAGGCCGCGCTCCACACCGACCTCGTGCCCGACGCCAGCTGGACGATCGTCCGCCTCCACGTCGAACCCGCCGTGCGTCGCGCGCGGCTCGCCGAGCGCGAGGGGGCTCGGCAGCGTGACGACGCCTGGATCGAACGCATGGTCGCGAGCTCGTTGCGCGACGACGAGGCGCTCGACGCCGCGAGCTTCTACGCCCACCGCATCGACGTCACCGGTCTCGACCGGCCCGGTGTCGCAGCCCGAGTCCTCGAGGTCACCGGGTGGCCCGGGCCGGGCGCGTGAGAACCGCGGTCGTCGCCGGCTCGCCGGGCAGGGTGTCGTCGGGCCGCTGACCGGCTCCACCCTTGGAACTAGCGTTCTCCCGCGAGGTCGGCCTCCGGGTGGATCCACCCGGGCGGTCGATACCGCTACGGTGCAGACATGCGTTTTGTCCGCCGCGTGCTCGCGGTCTTCATCCTCGTCGCCGTCGCCGTCGGCGGGACCCAGCTCGTGAAGTCCCTGACCGCCGATGCCGACAGCCCGCCGGCGGTCGACGCAGACAACGGTCGGCTGTCGCAGGACCGGCTCACAGACATCGGCGACGGCTACACGCTGCGCACCGACGCCGCGAAGGCATACGCCAAGCTCCGCAAGGCGGCGCGCAAGGCCGACGTCACCTGGTCGGTGAACTCCGCCTACCGCGACCACGACGAGCAGGTCGCGATGGTCGAGAAGTTCGGGCTGCTCGAGAACGGGGGCCGGGCCGCCGCACCCGGGACGTCCGAGCACGGCCTGGGCCTGAGCGTCGACCTCACGCTCGAGTGGGAAGAGGTCGAGTGGATGCGCGAGCACGCGGGCGCCTACGGGTTCGCCGAGACGATCCCCGAGGAGCCCTGGCACTGGACCTACCAGCCCTGACCTGCCAGCCCTGCTCGCGGGACAGCGACCGGCGGACGAGTCAGCGCGGGCCTCGCGCCGACTCGTCGGCCGAGCGCTGTCACGCGTGAGGAGGGATCAGCGCGTGAGGGTACGGGTGTGCGTGCGGGGCGCGGGCGGGGTGGTGAGGGCGGCGAAGAGATCGTCTGCCGGCAGGGCGCGCGACGCCTGGGCGACGACGCTCGCCCACGGCGGCGTCCCACGGTGGTGACGCAGGTAGAACGCGAAGAGCTCCGCCGTCGCGAGCGTGTCCCCGAGCGCAGAGTGCGCGTGGTCGTTGACGATCCCCGCCTGCTCGCAGCACACGGCGAGCGTCCGCTTGGGCCCGGGCAGGTAGTCGGGCGCGAGACGCTGTGTGCACAGCTTGCCGCCGAGCGTGAACGGCTCGTTCACCGCCGCGAGCTCCGCGGTGAGGAATCTCAGGTCGAAGTCGATGTTGTGCCCGACGACGACGTGCCCCGCGAGCAGCCCCGTGACGTGTGCCGCGACCTCGCCGAAGTCGGGCGCGCCGACGACGTCGGCCGCCGTGATCCCGTGGACGTGCGTCGCGCCGACGCCACGGCCCGGGTCGAGCAGCGTCTCCCACGTGTCGAGGACGTCGCCGGCGTCGTCAAGCCGGACGACGGCGATCTCGAGCATGCGGTCGCCCTTGGCGGGCGAGAATCCGGTGGTCTCGGTGTCGATGACTGCGTAGGGCACGCCCCGATCCTGCCACGAGGCCGGGTAGGTGGACGTCGTCGTCGGGCGCTGCTTGGATCAGGACATGACGGACGACGCGAACCAGCCTGCGCCCCGCCCGACGGCGCGCGAGCGCCGCGAGGCCGCGCGCGGTGTGCTCACCGAGCCCGTCATCTCCGGCGGACCGCACGTCGACCCGGTGCGGGACCGGCAGGTCTCCGTCGCGGCCCGGACGTTCACGCTGGGATCCGTCGGCGGCGCGGCCGCGGGAGCGATCGGCGCCGAGGCGGTCACTGTCGGCTCGGGCTACTCGGGCGCCGGGCTGATCATCGGCTCGATGATCGGCGTCGTGGGGGGGCTCGTCGTCGCCGCGGTCGCGACCCCGACGGTCCAGCGTGCGGCCCGTCGGCACGCAGGCAGGGTGCCGCTTGCGCTCAGGCTTCTGCTCGCAGGGGTGTCGGCGATCGGCTGCGTCCTCGTGTGGTGGTTCGTCGCGCGCGACGCCATCCCCGGCGAGGTCGTGCTGGGCGTGGTTCTCTCCGCTGCGATCGCTGCCGTCGCGGTCATCGTCGCCCTGCCGTGGTGCGCGCGCCCGTTCGCGCCGCCCGTCGCGACCGAGGTCTCCACCCTTCCGGCGGATTGACGCGTTCCGCCCATCGAACGGGGGCCCAGCGTCAATCCGTCGCCGGGTGGGGTGTCTCAGGGGTCGTGGCTGCCGTCGTCTGGCTGCCGTGGTGCGCGCAACCGCTCACGGACGCCAGCGAACGCTGACCTGACCCGCAGGCGTCAGGGGGCCGTGTGGACCTCGACGCCGCGGACCCACGTCGCGACGACGCGGGCCTCACCGATCTCGTCGACCGGCGCCGCGAAGATGTCGCGGTCGATGATCGCGAGGTCAGCGAGCAGCCCCGGCGCGACGACGCCCGACTCGTCCTCCCGGTGGTTCGCGACGGCCGAACCGTACGTGTACATGCGCACGGCCTCGGCCAGCGTGAGCGCCTCCGACGGGTAGAGGGCCGGCCGATCCTCGCCGAAGAGCCGCCGCGTCACGGCCGTGTGGATGCCCTGCAGCGGGTCCGCCGTCGACACGGGCCAGTCGGAACCGCCCGCGAGCAGCGCGCCAGCCGCCGCGAGCGACGCGAACGGGTACTGCCACGCAGACCGCTCCTCGCCGAGGAACGGCATGGTCAGCTCGGTCTGCACGTCCTCGCAGTTCGCCCACAGGGGCTGCGCGGAGACGATCGTCCCCAGGCCCGCGAGGCGCGCGCGGTCGTCGGGGTGGACGACCTGGACGTGGGAGACGATCGGCCGCACGTCGCGCCCGGTCCCGTCGTGGTGGGGTGCGTGGCCGACGTCGACGCCCGGGTGGGCGTCGGCCGTAACCCCGCCCGGCGCAACCCCGACCGATGCCAGCACCGCGCGCGCCCGCTCGACCGCGTCGAGGCACTCGCGCACGCCACGGTCGCCGATCGCGTGGAAGTGCGGCTGGAAGCCCTCCGCCATGAGTGCGGCGACGAGCCGGTCGAGGTCGTCGACCGAGTGGTAGGAGTCGCCACGGTTGTCGGAGACGGTGCCGTCGGCGTCGAGGTAGGGGTCGATCATGGCGGCGGTGAGGGAGCCGTCGACGACGCCGTCGTGCATGATCTTCACGCTCGTCGGACGGAAGCGGGACGGGCGCGCCGCCGAGCGCGCCTCGATCTCGGCCCGGCGCTCGACGAGCTTCGCAACCTGCTCGAACCCGCGCTCGTGCTCCCAGCGCAGCGCGCCGACGACGGTCGCGACGAGCTCGCCGCGCGCGTCCGCCAGCTCGTAGACCTCCTGCTCGGCGGGACGCACCGACGCGTCCTGCCAAGCGGTGATGCCCTGTGCGAGCAGTGCGCGCTGGCCCGCGAGCAGGTGCGCGAGGCGGTCTGCGAGCGGGGCGTCGGGCACGTGCTTCTCGACGAGGCCGGTCGCCCACTCGATGAGCACGCCGGTCGCGCGGCCGTCGGCGTCGCGCTGCACGTACCCACCGGCCGGGTCGGCGGGCGGCTGGCCGGAGCCGTCGTCGTCGAGGCCCGCGAGCTCGATCGCGCGCGTGTTGACCCACGACGCGTGGCCGTCGGAGCGGTGGAGGAAGGCGGGACGGTCGGGGACGAGCGCGTCGAGCTGCTGCCGCGTCGGGAAGCCGCCCTCGAAGTGGTCGGCCTGCCAGCCCCAGCCGGTCACCCACTCGAGCTCGGGGTGCGCGGCGGCCCACGCGCTGATCGCTCCGAGCGTGCCTGCGAGGTCGGACTCGCCGAGGACGTTGAGGCGTGCGTCCATGCCGGCCGCGAGGATCGGATGGACGTGAGTGTCCTGGAAGCCGGGCAGCACGAGGCGGCCGGTGATGTCGACGATGCGCGTGGCCGGGCCGGCGAGGGCGCGGAGCTCGTCGTCGGGGCCGACGGCCGTGATGCGCTCGCCGGTGATCGCGACGGCGGCGGCGACGGGCATGTCGCCGCTGGGCACGCTGGTGCCGGACGTGCCGGTGCCGGTCGAGAGGTGGGGCGCGGCGGTGAAGACGTGGCCGCCGACGAGGAGGACGTCGGGCGCGTTCTGGCTGGTCAAGGCGCTCTCCAGGACTGACGGTTCCCGCTGGATCGACGCGTTCCCATGCGATGGGGGAGAGAGTCGGCCCGGAGGGAAGGGGTGGGACGGGGATGTGGCTCGATAGGCGATCGGTGCGGCTGAGGTATGCGGATCGGCTATCGGACCACTGGGGTGGGAGGTGAAGGGGCGGACGGTGGAGCGGGTCAGGCGGGGGAGCCCGGCGGAGAGGAGGCGTCGGGGGACGGGAGGTCGACGACCTCCGCGTCCTCGATGTGTGGCGCGCCCGGCACGGCCGCGAGCAGCGATCGCGTGTACGGGTGCTCGGGCTCGGCGAAGACCCGCGTCGTCGGCCCGGACTCGACGACACGCCCCGACCGCATGACGTACACGCGGTCGGTCACCTGCTGCATGACCGAGAGGTCGTGCGAGATGAAGAGGATCGTCAGCCCGAGGTCACGCCGCAGCTCGGCGAGAAGGTCGAGGATCTGCTCCTGCACGGAGACGTCGAGCGCGGACACCGACTCGTCGCACACGAGCATCCGCGGCTCCGGGGCGAGTGCACGCGCGATCGCGACGCGCTGCCGCTCGCCGCCCGAGAGTCGCGCCGGCAGGCGCCGCACGTACGACGTCGGCAGACCGACCATCGTCAGCAGCTCGTCGACCGTGCGTGTGCGCGGCCCGACCGCGAGGGCCTCGTCGAGCATCGCGCCGATCGTCAGCGCGGGGTTGAGCGCGGAGTACGGGTCCTGGAAGACGATCTGGACGTCGCGCGGGTCGCGCCGGGTGCGGCGGCGCTCGTCGTGCGACCGCGCCCCGAACCGCACCGCCCCCGCGTCCGCATGCTCGAGCCCGACGACGATGCGCGCGACGGTCGTCTTGCCGGAGCCGGACTCGCCGACGACGCCGACGCACTCGCCGAGCGCGACGCTGAGCGACACGTCGTCGACCGCGGGCGCGGCCGCACCCTGGAACGTCTTGCGCAGCCCGTCGACCTGCAGCAACGCGCCGTCACCGACGGTTGCGCCGGGTCGCACGCGCCCCGCTGCGGCCTCGTGGAGCTGGCGCGTGTACGGGTGCTGGGGGTTGTCGAAGACCTCGCGGGCGGTGCCGCGCTCGACGATCTCGCCCGCACGGACGACGACGAGGTCGTCGCAGCGCTCGCGGGCGAGCGCGAGATCGTGCGTGATGAGGACGACCGTCATGCCACGGGCGGCCTGGATGCAGGCCAGCAGGTCGAGGATCTCGCGCTGCGTCGTGACGTCGAGCGCCGTCGTCGGCTCGTCGGCGAGCAGGACGTCGGGATCGGCGGCGAGCGCGGCGGCGAGCGCGACGCGCTGACGCATGCCGCCCGAGAGCTCGTGCGGGTACTGGCGGCCGACGTGCGCGGGCAGGCCGACCTCCGCGAGGCGTCGGGCGACCTCGGTGTCGCGGGCGGCGCGCGCCGCCCGCAGGCCGCGCCCCACCGCAGGAGCGGGCGCGCGGCGCCCGGCGAGGATCTGCGTGCCGCAGCGCTGCATGGGGTCGAGCGACGTGAACGGGTCCTGCAGCACGAGGACGACGCGCGCGCCGCGGACGCGTGCCCACGCGCGCTGGCTGCCGCCGAGGTCGACGCGCGTGCCGTCGAGCTCGTACGTGCCGGTCGCTGCGACACCCCCGGGCAGCAGCCCCGTGAGCGAGCGCACGAGCATGGTCTTGCCGGAGCCGGACTCGCCGACGACGCCGAGCGTGCGACCGCGCGGCACCTCGAGGTCGAGGTTCTCGACGAGCGTGCGCGTGCCCGCGGTGACGTGCAGGCCGGTGAGGGTGAGTGCCACGTCGGTCATGCGTCCTCCCCCCGGTCGAGGCGCTCGGAGAGGTGGTCCCCGACGAGGTTGACGGCCGTCGCCACGAGGATGATCGCGAGGCCGGGCACGACGGACGCGGCGGGGTTGGTCCACAGCAGGTCGCGGCCGTCGGACAGCTGCAGGCCCCAGTCGGCCGCGCCGGGGCTTACGCCGAGCCCGAGGTAGGTGAGGCCGGACATCGACACGAGCGCGTACGCGATGTTGAGGAACATCGTCGTGAGGACGAGCGGGCGCACGTTCGGCAGGATGTGGCGCATCATGACGCGCCACGCGGGCAGCCCGAGGACGCGCGTCGACTCGATGTACGGGCGGTGCGCATGCTGGAGGACCGCGCCGCGCACGATGCGGATGTCGCTGGGCGAGAAGAGCACGACGAGCACGAGCACCGTGATCCAGTAGCCGCCGCCGACGACGCCCGCGACGACGATCGCGAGGAGCAGCGCGGGCATCGCGAGCGTGAGGTCGACGTAGCGGGAGATCACCGCGTCGACCCAGCCGCCGCGGTAGCCGGCGAGCGTGCCGAGGACGATGCCGAGGACCATCGAGCCGAGCGCGACGACCAGGGGTCCGACGATCGCGGAGCGGGCGCCGGCGAGCGTGAGCGCGAGGACGTCGCGGCCGAGGCTGTCGGTGCCGAGGGGGTGCCCGGGCGTCCCGGCGGGCGTCGTGCCGAGGAGGATGTCCTGGTCGAGGGCGTGCGGGGCGACGGGCACGACGACGAGGACGGCGACGGCGAGGAGCAGCAGCGCGGAGACGGTCACGGTGCCGGGGACGCGTCGCATGCGGCGGCTCGCGCGGGCGAGGCGCGCGCGCAGGCCGGTCTCGGTGGGGACGGTCGTCGTCATGCGGCACCTCCCGCGGTGCCGGGCAGCGCGCCACCGGGCAGCGCGCCACCGGGCAGGGCGTCGGTCGGCAGGGCGTCGTCGGGCAGCGTCGGGTCGGGGGCGGCGCCCGCGGCGCCGCGACCACGGCCGCGGCTGACGGTCGCGCGGCGCACGCGCGGGTCCGCGAAGGCCGTGTAGAGGTCGACGAGGGCCGTCGTCACGCCGATCGTCGCCGCGACGAGCAGCGTGACGGCCTGGACGACCGGCACGTCCTTGTACGTGATGGAGTCCGCGAGCAGCACGCCGAGCCCGGGGATCGCGAAGACGTTCTCGACGAGCACGGACCCGCCGACGAGCCCCGCGACGACGAGGCCCGCGCTCGTGACGACGGGCACGGATGCATTGCGCAGGTACGTACGGCGCACGACGCGCTCGGGCACGCCGCGCGAGCGCGCGAACGTCACGTAGTCCTGCTGGAGCTCGCGCGCGACGGCCGTGCGCGTCACCTTGACGACCATCGCGCCCGTGCCGAGCGCGAGCGCGACGGCGGGCAGCGCGAGGTGCCGCAGCCGGTCGAGGCCGGGCTCGCCCGTGCCGTAGAGGGGGAACCAGCCGAGCATGACGGCAAAGACATAGAGGAGCAGGAGGCCGACCGCGAAGCCCGGAGCGGAGACGCCGACGACCGCGGAGCCCGTGATGAGGCGGTCGGTGAGCGAGCCCGTGCGCTGCGCGGCCCTGACGCCGAGCGGCACCCCGATGCCGATCGCGAGGAGCGCTGCGAGCCCTGCGAGCAGCAGCGTGAGGCCGACGCGGTCACCGAGGACCGTCGTGATGTCCGTGCCGGAGCGCGCCGAGACGCCGAGGTCGCCGCGCAGGACGCCGCCGAGCCAGTGGAGGTACTGGACGCCGAAGGCCTCGTCGAGCAGGTACCGCGCGCGGATCGCTGCGACTGCCTCCGGGGTCGCGGGCCGCGGACCGAGGAGGTTCTTCACGAGGTCACCCGGTGCGACGTGCAGGAGCGAGAACACGATGAAGGTCAGCGCGACCAGGAGGGCGGTCAGCGCTGCGAGGCGGCGCAGCAGGAAGCGGGCGACGGGCACGATGGCGGTTCTCGGCTCCGGTGGGTGGTGGGACGGACTGGCTGGTGCGGCGGTGCGCTACGCGCTCTGCACGCCTGGCGTCGCGGGTGCAGGACGAGGGTGGCCCGGTGGTGGGCCACCCCCATTGTGCTGGACGTGCTGGGCCGAGCGGGATCCTCAGGCGGTCGGGACGATCCGCGTCGGCCAGGGCGTCTGGAAGAAGTACTGCGAGAAGCCCTCGGTCGTGATGCGCGAGCCGACCGCGGTGGTCGACGTGCCCCAGTAGACGGGCGCGAAGAGCTGCTGCTCGAGCGCGAGACGCGTCGCCTCGGTGACCTTGGCGAGTCGCTCGGCGGGCGTGGTCGCGGCGGCGGCCGCTGCCTGCAGGTTGATGATCTTCGCGTCCGTGAAGCCCTCGGGGTTGTACGCGCCGAGCAGCCAGTCGGTGGGCCAGTCGGTCGGGACGGGCGGGGTGTAGCTCATCCACTGGATGCCCTCGCCGTTGCCGAAGGAGTTCGACCACTCGCTCACGGGGATCTGCTTGACCTCGAGCGTGATGCCGATCTGCTTGAGCTGCTCGGCGATCGCGAGCGAGGCACGGCCGAGGGCCGGCATCGAGTCGGGGTACGCGAGCGTCGTCGAGAAGCCTGAGGGCACCGACGACTTCGCGAGGACGGCGCGCGCGGCGTCGAGGTCGAACCCGACCTTCGGCAGCTGGCCGATCGAGGCCTCGGCGTCTGCGGTGCTCGTGCCGATCGCGAGCTGGCTGGGCGCGGTGATGCCGGTCGCGGCGGTCGCCTTGCCCTTGAGGAGGCCGGTCGCGATGGCGTCGCGGTCGATCGCGTGGGCGACGGCCTGGCGGACCTCGAGCTCGTCGAACGGCTTGGTGGCCGGGTTGAACATGAGCCCCTGCCACGAGCTGTCGTCGACGGTCTCGAGGCGTGCGCCGGCGACCTTCGACCACTGGTCGGCCTGGTCGACGGGGACGTTGAACGCGAGGTCGAGCGAGCCGTCCTGGAAGGCGAGGAGGCGCGTGTTGTCGTCGGTGATGAAGTCGAGGCGCAGCGTCTTGGCGCGGCCCTTGGCGCCCCAGTAGGCGTCGTTGCGCTTCGCGGTGACGTGCGAGCCCGGGACGAACTCGGTGATCGTGTACGGGCCGGTGCCGACGAGGAGGTCGGCGGGCGAGCCGATCGTGCCGGCGCTCTCGAGCCACTTCTTCGGCGCGATGAAGAGACCCGCGGCGGCGGACGGCGTCCAGGCGAAGGTCGCGGACGGGGCCTCGAGGGTGATCGTCACCTCGCGCTCGCCCGTGGCCTCGACGCTCTTGACGGCCGGCCAGTAGTAGGCGGTCGACGGAGCCTTCTCGGCGTCGCGGTAGTGGTCGATCGACGCGACGACGTCGTCCGTGGTGACGGGCGTGCCGTCCGAGAACGTGGCCTCGCGCAGCGTGTAGACGAACGACGTGTTGTCCTTCGCCTCCCACGACTCGGCGAGCGCGGGGACGATCGCGCCGGAGTCGTCGATCGCGACGAGGCCCTCCTGGGCGACCGCGGCGATCGTGTACGCGACCATGAGGCCGGAGTTCGCGACGTCGAGGGTCTCGGCGCTCGCGGCGAGGCCGACGGTGAGCTGGTCGAGCTCCTTGGTCGCGTCGGTCGTCGCGGGGCCGGGGGTGCTCGAGGCGCCAGGGGCAGGGGTCGAGGGTGCGCACGCCGCGAGGGCCAGGGTGAGGCCGAGCGCGAGCGTCGTCGCGAGGGCGCCGCGCGTGCGGCGTCGGGTGATGGACATCGAGGTACCGAGTCCTTTCGTGACGGTCAGGGTGTCCCTGCTCCGGGTGGTGGTGTCGAGCGCGAGGTTCCGGGGGTCCCGGCGGGCCTGTGTCCGCGGCGTTCCGTGGCGCGCGTCGGCGATGAACCTAGCGCTGTCCGGGGGTCCGACCCAATCTTGACTGAACAAGTCCAGAAGGCGGACGGTGGCGTCCGTCACGCAGGGCGTGACGGACGTGAACTCTAGTGCCGCAGAGCCTCCCCCGTCACCGTGATCTCGGCGACCTCGCACCTCCCGAGCGCGCGCTCGAGCGCCCCGCGCTCCCCGGGTACGAGCGCGAGACCGTACGCGGCCCGGACCTGCAACCGCAGCACCGCGTACTGGCAGCCGAACGGCGCGTACGGGGGCAGCCAGGTGCTGGCGTCCTGGGCACCCTTGTCCTCGTTCGTCGGCCCGTCGACGGCCAGGAGGTTCGCCGGATCGTTCGCCAGCTGCTCACGACGAGCGTCGTCCCAGTCCCACGCGCCCGTCCGCCACGCGTCAGCGAGCGCGACGACGTGGTCGATCTGCACGCGTGCGCTCGTCGTCGGACCTCGCCGGAACGGCAGGACGCGGCCGGTGTAGCGGTCGTCGAGCGTGCCGGCGAGCACCGTGCAGCCGTCGTCGTCCGTCCGCGCCTCGGCGAGGTCGCGCGCAAGCACGTCTTCGCGCGTGCTGCAGCCGTTGCCGTCGACGTCCGCCCACGGCGTCCCGAAGCGCTCGCGGGAGTACTGCGTCGGTGGTTCCTCCGCGAGCTCTGGCAGCGTGGCGAGCGCCGCCCGGGCGGACACGAGGTCCGCCGTCGTCACGGGGTAGGTGCGGGCCGGGGCCCGCCACGGCTCTGACGCCCACCAGGCGAGCGCGAGCAGCACGACGCTCGCGAGCGCGACGAGGGCGGGGCCTCTGGTGCGCGGACGTCGGGCTGCGGGGCTTCGATGCTGGGGCACGACGCGAGCCAAGCGCACCGTCGGACCCCGCGCGAGCGTCCCCGACGCATCCGTGGACGAGGCGTCCGGGAGGGAGGTATGTGGTCAGCTCGGCGGACGAGCCGCGGCCGTCAGCCGCGGTGACGCACGACTTGGACGCCGGCCTCTGTGCGGCCGTCAGCGGTGGCGGCGCAGGCAGTGAGCCCAGGCGCTCCCCAGGACGACGGCCCCGACCGCGATCGCGGTCGCCGTCGCCCACTCCGCGCGCACGAGGCAGCCGACGATGATGAGCGCGTGCGTGATGAGCACCGTGATCGCCGCCAAGACGAGCGGGCGTGACGGTGCTCCGCCGCGCCGTCGGTGGCGCACCATGGCGACCCCCATCGCGATCGCGGCGCCGACGAGCGCGAGCAGCAGGACGATGACGAACGTGCGGCTCAGCACGTCGCCGCCGGTGTGGCCGGCGAACCCGGCGGTGGTGACGGCGCGGTAGGAGAGCACGGAGACGCCGACGAGCCCGGTGACGGCCTCAAGGCCGAGGACGGAGACGGCGGCCCACATCACGGGGCGCATCATGTGCGCCCCGGAGTTCTCTCGGACGAGTACTTCGCTCACGCGCGGCCCCCTGCCGTCGATACAGCGGTGCCGCGCGGTCCGGGCGCGGCAGCGTGCGCAGGACGCGCACGTAGCGATCCTCCCGCTTCCGGACAGAAACGTCACGGGGACAAACGTCCTCGCTCACATGTTGGGACGAACCGCCCTCAAGGTGCACACGTGAGCGCTCACCCCAAGCCGCTCACCAGCGGTTCTTCGCCTCCTCCGCCCATCCGACGAGACCGTCGACCCGCACGCGTTCCCCGTCCGTCGTCGACATCCACCCCTCCCACGTTCCGAAGCACTGCGTCGTGTCGCCCGCGAGCACCACGAGATTCGTCACCGCGCGGCGCTCGTGGAACGGCGTGAACGTCACGTCGACCTGCTCGCCGTGGACGCGCCACGGCCGCATCCAGTCGTCCCGGTCGTACTCCCACGCGACCTCCTCGGAGATCTTGTGGACGACACCGTCGAGCACGAGCGCGTTCTCCGTCGACCCCGTGCCGACCGTCCACCGTCCGCCGAGCTGCAGGCCCGTCCGCACACCGTCGACCATCCCCGAGCCCGCGGCCCAGTTCCATGTCCGCGAGTACGGCCAGCGCCCGCGACCGTGGTCGAGCACCGCCCACGCGTCGTCGCCGACCTCGAGGTGCTCGCCGTCAATCACGAGCGTGCCGCGCAGCGGGATCGCGACATCCTTGACCGTGTACTGGTAGCGGCCGGGCCCGAACGGCACGACGACGCACATCGCCTCCCAGCCGGGCCGGCGCTCCGCGACAAGGTCGAGCTCGACGCGAGGCGTCCGCGCGCGCAGGCGCGTCGCGCGGCCCGGCCGGGGAGCGTCCGGCGGGACGGCGAGGCCGGACACGGTGACGTCGTCGTCGACCGCGGGTGCCACGTCGTCGATCGCGAGGTCGAAGCGCCGCCCGGACGCCCGCGAGGGCCCCTGCGCGAGCAGCTCCGGCAGCACCGTCCCGCGCCCCAGGGGGTTCGTCACCGCCGCGTCGACGGTGTCGCCGCTGCGCCGGTCGAGCACGTAGAGCTGGTGGACGGCCGCGTAGTCGAGGTTGGAGATCGTCAGACCGATGATGTGCGTCGGCGTCACGAGACCCCAGTACTCCCAACGCTTGTTGCGACCCCAGAACCGCGGGCCGACGGGCAGCGTCGTGTCGTGCAGCGGCGTGCGGCTCCAACCGTGCGCCGCTGGATCGAGCCGCCCGCGGGGTCCGACGAGGCGGACGGGGGTCGTGATCTCGCGCTCGACCTGGGGCACGTGTTCTTCCTTCCTGACGGGGCGCCTTCGACCCGGCTGCGAGCATCCTCGCACCTCCGGGGCACGACGGGTCTCCACCGAGCCGCGTCCCGGAGTGCGGGCGCCCACATCTCCGCGTGCGGACACGAGGCGCGGCGCGCTTGCGACCATGGAGGTATGCCCGACGCTCTCCCCGATGCCGTGCTTCCCGCCACCGACCCCTCGGCCCGCGACGTGCGCCGCTGGCGCCATCACCTCGCCGACGAGCTCGCCGAGGCGGCGATCTACCGCGACCTCGCCGCCGCACGCACCGGCGCCGAGCGCGACATCCTTCTCGAGCTCGCCGACGCGGAGGGGCGTCACGCCGAGCACTGGCGCGAGCTCCTCGGCCCCGAGCGCGCCGCATCGGTGCGCCGCTCCCCCTACTCGCGGCTGCTGGGGATCGGTGCGCGCCGCTTCGGTTCCGTCTTCACGCTCGCGCTCGCGCAGCACGCCGAGTCACGCTCGGCGTACGAGCTCGACCGCGACGCGACGCCGCAGATGGCAGCCGACGAGCGCATCCACGAGGAGGTCGTCCGCTCGCTCGCGACCCGCGGCCGCATCGAGATGTCCGGCAACTTCCGCGCCGCCGTCTTCGGGCTCAACGACGGCCTCGTCTCCAACCTCGCGCTCATCCTCGGCATCGGCGCGACCGGCGTCGGCACCGGGACCGTCCTCGCGACCGGCGTCGCCGGCCTGCTCGCGGGCGCCATGTCGATGGGTGCCGGCGAGTTCGTCTCCGTGCGCTCGCAGGTCGAGCTCGCCAACGCCTCCCAGCCGTCGCCGCGCGCCCGTGAGGCGCTCGTCCACCTCGACGTCGACGCGAACGAGCTCGCGCTCGTCTACCGGGCGCGCGGCCTCGACGCTGCGGCCGCAGACGCGAGGGCGCGGCGCACGCTCGAGCTCGTCGCGCGCGCGGATGCGGCCGAGGCCGCGGCGGTTCAGGACGACGGTGCCGCGCTGGGCGGCGTTCCCGCTATCGCTGGTGCTGGTGCTGGTGCTGGTGCTGGTGCTGGTTCCGGTGCCGATGCTGCGGCGGTCGACGACGCCGTCGGGGAGGCGCTCGACGTGCCCGCCGCCGCCGACGCCGTCGACGCGACCGGCCCTGACGCCGAGCTCCTCGGCAGCGCATGGGGCGCCGCCATCTCAAGCTTCTTCCTCTTCGCGAGCGGTGCGCTCGTGCCGCTGCTGCCCTACCTCCTGGGGATGTCGGGCGGAGCCGCGATGATCCTCGCGGCTGTGCTCGTGGGCGCGGTGCTGCTCGGCACCGGCGCGATCGTCGGGGTGCTCTCCGGCGCCTCGCCCTGGACCCGGGCGCTGCGCCAGATCGCCATCGGCTACGGCGCGGCGGCCGTGACCTACGTGCTGGGGCTTGCGTTCGGGACGACGCTCGGCTGACGCGAGCCGGCAGCAGGGTCTGCGTCGAACCGGAGCCCGACCGCGGGCCGACCGCGGGCCGACCGCGGGCCAACCGCCTGCCGGAGCCCGATTTCCGGAGTCCGGCTGCAAGGCCGCCGCCTACGCGCGGTTTTCAGTCCTGCGCGCGGGTTCAAACCCGCGTGTGTGCCTGAGAACCGCGTGGTGGCGTCGGCGTCGGGGCGCGAGGTCGAGCCGGGAGTCACCACGCAGTTCGGGTTCAGCCGCGCGACGAAAGGGCCTCGCAGGGAACTCGATGAGTGCCGCGCTTGTGGACAACGCACGCGGAACCGCGCGAACCGCTACGTTGTCGGTTGATCGCGCGAGAGGAGGCCCCATGGCCTGGTTGCCGGACCCGACCGGGCGCACAGCGCTGCGCCTCGAGGAGAACGGTGCATGGACGTCATGGGTGTCCGATGGTCGGCAGAGCTGGCAGGACCCTCGACCCGTCCGACGCATTCTCGGGCAGGGTGACGCGGCAGCTCTCGCGTTCGTCACTGATGTCTTCCTGCCCGAGGCGTGGGCGGCCGGCGCGCTCGACCCTGCTCGTGCGCGGGCGCTCGAGACCGTCGTCGGGATGCTCCGTGCCGAGACGACCGCACCGGCCGTGGGGGTCGTGCCCGCGCCCGCTGCGTCGCCCGCAATGTCGGCAGCCCCCACCGCGCAGCCCGGCATGCAGTCCACGCTCCAGATGCCGACCGCGCCCTTCGCGCCGCCGACCGCGTCGCCCACGATGCAGCCCACGATGCAGCCAGCTGTGCAGCCCGTCACGCAGCCCGCCTTCCCGCCCGGCGCCGCTGCCTCGGGCTACGTTCCGGGGACGATACGGATGCGCCCCGTCGAGCACCCGTCGGCGGCCTACGGACCTCGCCGGGACCCCGCCGTTCCGCGCACCCCGCGTCCCGCACCGGCGTGGCGTCGCGCGCTCGCTGCGTCCCTCGCCGCGCACGGTCTCGCATACCTCGGTGTCCTGCTGCTCTTCGTCGGCGTCTTCGGGCTCGTCGCGTTCGCGTTCGGTGATGTGAGCCCGGCGCTGCGTCCGGTCGCAGAGCTCACCGCGGCCGCTGTTCCCTTCGTCGCTGCATGGCGCCTGCGGCGCGCGGGGGCGGCAGATGTCGCGCAGGCGCTCGTCGTGCTCGGCGGACTGCTCGTGCCGTTGCTGCTCGTCACGTCGCTCGTCGACGGCTTCCGGGTGCCGCCCGATCCCCGTGGCGCGCCGCTCGTCGTCGCACTCACGCTCGTGCCGCTCGCGTGCGCGATCGCCTATGTCGTCCGCGCACGCCGCGTGCCGGGCTCGGCGCTGCGGCACGTCGTCGTGCCGTCGCTCGTCCTCGCAGCGGCGATGGCGACGACGGGTGTCGGTCGCCCGATGCCCGTCGGGCAGGACGTGGCCGAGCCGAGCGCGTGGCAGGCGGGTGCGATGGCCCTCGCGCTCGCGGTCGTGCTCGTCGTCGCGCGCGTGCGCAGCGTCAGGGTGGGCCCGTCGGGTCCGGCGACGCTCGTCGTCGTCACCGTCCTCGCGATGCTCACGTGGGCGGCCGGGGCGCCCGCGGCCTGGCTCGTGCTCGCGACCGGAGCAGGTCTCGTCGTCGCGCTCCTCGCGGTGCGGACGACGCTCCCGGCGTCGCTGACCGACGTCGCCGCGCCGCTCGCCTGGGGCGTCACGGCGCTCGTCGCGGGGAACGTCGAGGCACGGCTTGCGGTGCCCGCCCTGCTCGTCGTGGTCGTCGCCGCCGGTTTCCTCGCCCTCGTCGAGGACGCGGGGCGCCGAGGTCGTCCGACGGTGGTGCTCGGCCTGCCTGTCGTCGGGCTCGGTGCCGCGATGCTCGCCGCGGTGCCCGAGCCGTCGGCCGCGACCGGGCTGTGCGCCATCGTCACTGCGTGGGCGCTCGCCCGCCGGGCTTGGCCGTTCCCGGCGTCGCCACAGGGGGTGCGGCACCTGATCGGTGTCGTCGCGGGCCTCGCGCCCGCGTTCGGCCTCGTCATGCTGGGCGTCGCGACGCGTCCGACGCTCGCCCTCGGCGTCGCCGTCGTGGTGCTCGGGGCCGGGCTCGTCCCGGCACGCCGGAGCGAGGCGGCACGCGGCACCACGGGCGTCGACGGGTATTGGCGGGCATGGTGGCGCAGCGGGCTCGCGCTCGTCGCCGCAGCGGTCCCGGGCGTGCAGCTGTGGGCGAGCGTCGCGGAGACCGCGACCCCGGCCGACCGGTGGGTCCGCGTCGCCGTCCTCGTCGCGCTCGCCGTCCTCGTCGGCCTCGGCCCGCTGGCTCCCGCACTGCGGGTGTGGCTCGCGGCCGTGTTCGGTACGTGGGCGTGGTTCGGCGTCGTGGGGCTCACGGGCGCGCCCGTGGTCGTCGGCGCGGGTGTCATCGCCCTCGCCGCACTCGTGCTCGTCGTCGTGGCGCGGCCGCGCCCGGTCGCGATGGTCGGACAGGCGCTCGTGTGCGTCGCGTTCGTCCCGATCGCAGTCGTGCGTCTCGCGAGCGAGGTCGGCGGCGCCGACCCCGACGGGACGCTCACGTGGGCGCTCGCCGCAGTCCTCGCGGCCGCGACCGCGACCAGCGTGGTCGCGGCGGTCCGGGCCGAGCGGCGCGCCCCGCGCACGGGTCTGTCGGACGTGGTCCTGTCCGACGGCGCCGTGCTCGACGGCACCGTGTCCAGGAGGGCCGCGCTCGACGGCGCCGCGCCCTCCGCACCCGTGTCCGACGCAACGCCACCCCACGGTGTCGGGCTCGCCGCGACCGGTCCCATGCGTGCGACCACCCCGCCCACACTCCTCGACCCGCGAGCGCCCTGGCTGTGCGTGGTCCTCGGTGTGCCCGCGACGCTTCTCGTCACGCTCCACGCCGTGATCGGCAGCGCAGGCGTCGAGGTGCCCGGCTGGACCGCTGCCGTCGTCGTCGGGGCGTGGGCGCTCTGCCTCGCCGCCCTCGCGAACCTCCTGCGTCCCGAACCGACGGGACGGATCGCGCTCCGAGGAGCGGCGGACCTCGCGCCGTGGAGCGCGGGGCTGCTCGGTGTCCTTGCCGTCGGGCTGTCCACAGGCACCTCGTACGGTGAGTCCGGCACACAGGACTGGTGGCCGGCGGCCCCGGCCGACCGGTGGGTCGAGGTCGCGATGCTCGCGGTCGTCGCCCTCGTGCCCGTCGTCCTGCCGGCGAGGCTCCGGCCTCGCGCGCTCGTCGTGCTCGCCTGGGCCGCCCTGCCCGTGCTCGTGCTGCGTGCGAGCGGTGCCGCGTCGGGCTGGGTGCGCGAGCACCCGGCCGAGGCCACGGCCGTCGTCGCGACCGCGATCGGCGCGAGCTACGTCCTCGCTGTCGCCGTCGCATCCCCGCGACGGGCGTGGCCGACGCGTCCCGCAGCCCGCCCGCCGTTCGTCGTCGGCACGACGCTGCTCGGTGTCGCGGCGCTCCTCGCGGTCGCCACGCCCGCAGGCCCGTCGAACGCCGGCTCGGTGACGCTGCCGTCGGGCCTCGTGCTTCCCGCAGGGCTCGGGCAGGTGCTCGGGACGAGCGTCCTCGCGGCCGTCGCGGCCGTCCTCCTCGTCGTGGCGTGGCGCTGCCGGTCACCCTGGCACGTGACGGCAGGGACCGTCATCGCGTGGTGCGCCGGGCTGCTCGCACTGCCGGACCTCGTGGCAGGGCACCCGTGGGTGGCGATCCTCGCCGGACTCCTCGTCGTGCTCGCCGCCGAGGTGACCTACCGCCGCACTCCGCTCGCGCGACGACGGCACCTGGCGCTCCTTGTCGCTGCCCCTCCGATCGCGCTCACCGCGCTCACGTGGCGAGCTCCCGAGCACCTCGCCCTCGGCGGGCTCGCCGTCCTCGTCGCGCTCGTGCTCGCGCTGCGTGGCGGCCGCGCAGCGGCCGACGCCGTCGCGCTCGGCGGCGTGATCGTCGCAGCGCTCGCGCTCGACTCAGGTCTGTGGGGCCCCGCCGTGGCCGCCGGTCTGCTCGCGCTCGCCGCGACCGGGCTCGCGCTCGTCACACGGAATGCGGTACGTGGCGTCGTCGGCGCTGCCGCGGGCCTCGTCGCGTGGGCCCTTGCCGTCCTCGCGGCCGGCCTCACGGCGCAGGCCGTGGCCGAGCTCTCGCTCGTCGTCGGCGCCGCGGTCGCGACCGCCGTCGGCGCCGCATGGTCCGTCGTGGAGCGGCGCCGCGGCGCCGCCTCGCGGCAGCCTGCCGAGCCGACGGCAGACTCCGACGAGGCGCGGGCCCTCGGCCCGACGCAACCCCTCCTCAGCCCGAGCGCGGGCGCCCGGGCAGCGCTCCGCCCCGTCGTGCGCGCCTGGTGGGCCGCCGCGATCCTCGTCGCGGGCGTCGGGGCCGTGACAGCGCTCACCGGAGCGGTGACCGTCGGCTGGCCGATCGTCGGCGGAGGCGCGCTCGTCGTCGTCGCGCTTGGTGTGGGGGTGCTCGTGTGGCGCGAGCGCATCCTGCTCGACGCCGCCGCTGTCGCACTCGCCCTCACGGTGCTCGCTGCCTGCGCTGCAAGCGGCGCCGGGGCCTCCGTGCGGATCATCGTGCTGTCCGGTCTCGCTGCCGCGGCAGCTGTCGTGGCCGCCGGTGTCGCCGTGCTTGCGCGCGGGAGCCGACGACCCCGGCTGCCGCGGGTTCTCGCCGCGCACGGGCCGCGGGCCCTCGCGGTCGGATCGCTCGCGACGATCCTGCTCGCGCTGGCCGTCGTCGTGCCGCTCGTGCCCGGGCAGGCTGAGGGCGACGGAGGCCTGGCTGGTCGCCTCGCGGTCGTGCTCGTCGCGCTCGCGGTCCAGCTCGGCGCGTGGGGCGTCGCGCGCCGTTCGCTCGCCGCGCAGGTGCTCAGCCCGCTCGCCGCCGCGCTCGCGTGGCTCGTGCTCGCGCCGGGGCTGTCCGCCGACGTCGCGTGGTCGGCAGTCCCGCTCGGGCTCGCACTGCTCGTCGATGCGAGCCTGCTGCGCGAGGACCGTCGCCGCAGGTCGGTCCCGCGGGTGGAGGCTCGGGCGGTGGCGCCGACCGGCGCGGCAGGCGTCCCGCGGCCGGCAGCCGGCATGCGTCCGTCAGCCGTCGGTCGGTCGGCCGCCCCCGAGCTCGCGCTCGAGCTGCTCGGGCTCGCGTTCGTCATCGGCCCCTTCGTCGTGCGGACCGTCGAGCAGTCGGTCGCCTGGGCTGCGGTCGTCCTGCTCGTCGGGGCGCTCACCGTGGCGTGGGGCGTCCTCACGAAGGTGCGGCGTCGTCTCGTCTCGGGTGCCGCGATCGCGCTCGGCGCGGTCGTGCTGCTCGTCGGCGTGCCGCTCGTCGCTCTCGTCCCCGCCTGGGGCGACGCAGGCGCATGGCTCCTCGTCGCAGGCGTCGGTGCCGTCGCTGTCGTCGGCGCGACAGTCCTCGAGAAGGGCCGGTCCGCTGTCTCGGGCCTGTGGCTCCGTCTCGGCTCCGACGACGGCGGCTGGGAGTGACGCCCCGGGTGAGCTGACCGCTGCGCGCACACTTTCACCTCCGGGCGCTTCGACCTAGCACTCCGGGCGACCCCTGGACCCGCCCGGGCGACGCCGCGTCGAGTCCGTATCACCCCGATTCTCCTCCGCTCCTCAGGTGTGTCAGGCCAGGCATCCGGCCCGCGCCGACGCCACCGGACAGAGCACCAGGAGGATCACCATGCCCGGAACCCGCAAGCCCCGTGACGACACCACCGCGCAGGGCGTCGACGACGCCCCGCTCGCAGCGACAGGTGTCGCCAACCCGTACGCGCTCGCGGAGGCCATCGTCGGCCACGCGATCGACTGGGCGGCCGTCGCGTCGCCCGAGCGCATGCTCGAGGACGTGCTGCGCACGCCGTACGAGCAGCTCTTCGACCCCAAGCACGGCTCGCCCCTCTACGTCGACCAGCACGTCGACGAGAAGGGGAACGTCGTCCGCTCGGCCCCGACCTTCACGGACGTGCCGGGCGGCAACGACGCCGAGCGTCCCGACCTCGCGAACCTCACGGGTGCGCGCACGCTCGCCGAGCTCGTGAAGATGCTCACCCCCGACGAGGCCGCGAAGATCCCCGTCCGGTCCGTCGTCCAGCGCGACGGCGGCGCTCTCGTGGATCTCGGCGAGGGACCGAGCGTCCACCAGCGCCGCATGTCCGAGATATTCCGGCCGGACCTGCGCGAGGTGTTCTTCCCGCTGTTCAAGCTCGGCTACCACCCGGCGAACTGCTCGTGGACGGACGTCGGCCGCTTCTACGACGAGGCCGCCGAGTTCTTCGACCCGGTCCAGGGCGGCGTCGGTGACTGCTACGTCATCGCGGCGATGTCGTCGGTCGCGTGGGCGATGCCGTGGACGATCGTCGACCGCTCGCGTGCGACGTCGCCGAACAACCAGCTGTTCGTGCACCGGATCGGGTTCACGGGCGGCAACGGCCTCGAGGAGGTCGAGGTGACCGACTCGATCCTCACCCCGAGCGGTTCGCCGTCGCCGCTCTACGCGAGATCCGTCGAGCCGGGCGAGATCTGGCCGGCCGTCTACGAGAAGGCCTACGCGAAGTGGCGCCTGTCGGAGCCGACCGACTTCCCGCAGATCCCGTCGATCGCGGGCGGCGACCCGTCGATCGCGTGCCGCGCCCTCACGGGCCTCGGCGACTACCGGCAGTGGCACTCGAGCTTCACGTCCGCGCAGGTCCTCGCGACGATCAAGGGCCACAGCGTCGACGGCCGCACGACGACGCCCATGGTCGCGTGGACGCACGGGACGGAGCCCTTCGACGGCGCCTACTCGTCGTCGTCGATCGTCGCGAACCACGCGTACTCGATCCTCGGGTGGATGGAGCGGCTCGTGCCGATCAGGCGGCTCCCGTTCGGGGACGTCGTGAGGACCGACGTGCTCGACGGCATCGACGTCGGCGCGGGGGACGAGGCGATCGGCATCGGGCTGCGGCCCGTCGGCCCGGACCTCGACCTGCCGTACCCGCTGCCGCTCCCCAGGCCGCTGCCGCTGCCGCTCCCGTGGCCGCCGAAGCTCGACCTGCCGCGCTACCGGCGCGTCACGTACGTCGTGCTGCGTAACCCGTGGGGGTCGACCCCGGGCACGGGCACGTCGACCACGTCGGGCACGTACCGGGCGCGCGACGTCGACTGGTGGCGTGACGTGCAGCTCGGCACGAACGGCGTGTTCGCGCTCGAGATCGGCGCGTACCACCGTCTCTACGCAGGGACGGGCGGGGCGCACTGACGCACCCGCTGCGCACGGACGACGCCCTGCCGGCAGCCCGCCGGCGGGGCGTCGCACGTCAGGCGCGCGTCCGCTCGTGCTCCGCGAGCAGGTACGTCGGGTCGGTGAGCAGCAGCGGCACGAGCACGTCGACGTACCCGCGCGCCTCGACGAGGATCGCGGCGCCCGCGCCGACCCGCCCGTCGAGCTGCACGCCCGCAGCCCGCAGCGGGTCCGCGACGCGCTCGAAGTCGCGGTCCCAGCCCCACTGGTGGAGGCGCCCGCGGACGACGACCTCGGTGCCGTCCGGCAGCACGACGACGCCGTCGGTCGGCTCGTCCTGGAGGTGGTGCGGCACGGCGGCGCGCTCCTCGACGCCGTGGAGCGACGTCGACGACGAGTGCGTGACCCCGCCGAGCAGCAGCACCCGCCCACCGCGGTCGGCGAGCCGCCCGTACGGGCTCGACGCGTCGCACGGCGTCGCCGACGACGCGTGCCCGTCTGTGAGCTCGCGCGCCCGCGCACCGAGCGCGACCACCGAGTGTGTCGGGTGCACCGACCGCACCGAGTCTGGCCTCACGCGCGCCGCCTCGGGGATCGCGCCCGTCCAGCCGGGCGTCGCCGCGAGCACGACTCGCGGCGGGTGCGCGGGGCCGTGCTCGGCGGTCGCCGTGATCGTCGGGAAGAGGACGGTGCCGCCTGGCCCGACGGCGTCGAGCAGCGCGTCGACGACCGAGCTTGCACCGCCCTCGACGTGCCCGAGGCCGCGTAGCGAGGAGTGCACGAGCACGTCGTCGCCCGGGCGCAGCCCGAGCGTGCGCAGGTCGTCGGCGAGCCGGGCGCGGGTGAGTGAGGTCATCGTCGTCCTTCCGTCGCCGTCATCGTAGGCGTTCGTGCAGCGCCAGTAGGCTCACCTGCGTGCCCCGCCTCCTCATCGACACGTCGCCGCTGCGCGAGTCGCCCGCCTTTGCCCGGATGTGGTGGGGGCTGGGCCTGTCGAGCCTCGGGACGCAGCTGACCGTCGTCGCGGTCGGGCTCGAGGTCTACGACATCACGGGCTCGACCCTCGCGGTGGGTGGGCTCGGCATCGCCGCGCTCGTGCCGCTCATCGTCACGGGCCTCTACGGCGGCGCGCTCGTCGACGTCCACGACCGTCGGAAGGTTGCGCTCACGACGTCGGCCGGGCTGTGGATCGTCACGGCGCTGCTCGCGCTGCAGGCCTGGTTGCAGGTCGACGAGGTCTGGGTGCTGTACGCGCTCGTCGCGCTGCAGTCGGCGGGCTTCGGCATCAACAACCCGGCGCGCTCGGCGATCATCCCCATGCTCGTGCCGCCCTCGCGTCTGCCGGCCGCGAACGCTCTGCAGACTCTCCTGTTCAACACGTCGCTCATGCTCGGCCCGGTCGCGGGCGCCGTGCTCGTCGCGAGATGGGGGTACGAGGTCGCGTACACGATCGACGCGGTCCTCTTCCTCGCGGCGCTGTGGGCGCTGGTGCGGCTGCCGTCGCTGCGTCCGGGCACGATCGCGTACGCGACCGAGCCCGGTGGTGGTCCCGCTCGCGACGTCGTCGTGCCCGTCGCGTCCGTGCCCGACTCGACGTCGGTCGACGTGCCGGATCCCGACGTTGCCCCCGCCCGGCGCCGCGTCGGGCTGTCCTCCGTCGTCGAGGGTCTCCGTTATCTCGCGACGCAGCCGAACGTCCGCATGACGTTCCTCGTCGACCTCGCGGCGATGGTGCTCGCGATGCCTCGCGTGCTGTTCCCGGCGCTCGGCGTCGTCGTCCTGGGCGGCGGGGAGACGACGACGGGCTACCTCACGGCGGCGATCGGGGTCGGCGGGATCGCCGCGGGTCTGCTCTCGGGCGGGCTCGTCCGGATGTGGCGGCAGGGCGCGATCATCGTGTGGGCGATCACGGCGTGGGGCCTGGGCGTCGCCGGCTTCGGTGCGGTGCTGCTCGGAGCGGGGCGGACGACGCCCGACCACGTGTTGTGGCCCGCGCTCGCGGCAGCGCTCGTGCTGCTGGCGTTCTGCGGGGCGGCGGACAACGTCTCGGCGATCTTCCGCACGTCGATCCTCCAGACCGCGGTGCCCGACGAGATGCGCGGGCGCCTGCAGGGCATCTTCATCGTCGTCGTGGCGGGAGGGCCGCGGGCGGGCGACCTGTGGCTCGGCGCGCAGGCGTCATGGTGGGGCGAGGGCATGGCGGCGGTCGTCGGCGGCCTCACGTGCGTGACGGTCCTCTGGCTCCTCACCCGCCGCTGGCCAGCTTTCTATAAGTACGACGCCCACCACCCCACCCCGTAGCCGCGAGATAGGGGTCTGCAGCCGAGATAGTGGTCTGTCGACCGCTATCTCGGCGCCCCGCCCCTATCTCGCGGTCAGGGGAGGGGGACGGGGAGCGGGCGTTCGGCGCGGGTGCGGATGCCGCGGAGCATCTGCTGCGTCATGAGCCAGCTGACGAACGTCGTCGGCTCGACGACGAGCGCCGCGCTGCGGCGCAGGTACTCGTAACGCTCGCGGACGACGAGGCGCGACGTCCCGCCGCCCGTCTCCTCGAGGACGAACGCCCACGAGAAGCGGAACGGCATCTCCGGGGTGTCGCCCGGTTCGGGGATCCCCGCGAGGACGAGCGCGCGGTCGATCTCGAGCGTCGCGACACGCAGCTCGAGGCCCTCGGCGAGCGCGACCGGGTCGCCGGGCGCGAGGTCCTGGAGGTGAGGCTCGATGCGGTCGGCCGAGCGGATTCCGAGGCCGGCGAGGTTCTCGAGGGCGTCGTAGGAGTAGAAGCCGCCGCGTCCCGTGCCGAGCTGCACGAGCCACGGCCAGACGTCGCTCGGCGGGGCGTCGATCGACACGGCGCGCGTGACGACGTGGTCGGCCGCGGGGGTGAGCTCGTCGCCCGGGAGCGTCGCGTCGAGCTCGGCCTCGGTCGAGCCCCACTGCATCGCCCAGGTCCGCAGGACCGGAAGTGTCGCGAGCGCGGTGAGGACGGCGCCCGTCGTGAGGAGGGCTCGGAGCGAGGGGAGGCGTGCCATGCCTCCAGCCCATCACGTGGTTCGACCTCCCACCAGGCCCGGAGGTCCCCGCTCTGCACGGTTCGACGGGGGCGAGAACGCGCGTGACGGGCAGGAGGGGCGGACCGGACGGGACCAACGTCCTCACCTGCGACGACGCTATTGACGATGTGTCAATAGCGTCGCTAGCGTCTGCCGCATGAGCACCGACAAGGCCCCGCGCAGCCCCCGCACCGCGCCCGACGTCCGCTCCGACGAGCTCGTCGCCGCGGCTCGCGAGCTCTTCGCCGAGCAGGGCCTCAGCCGCACGACGCTCTCCGACGTCGCCCGCCGCGTCGGCGTCGCCCGCACGCTCGTCTACCACTACTTCCCCAGCAAGGACGCGCTCGTCGAGGCGGTTCTCGACGGCTACGTCGAGCACTTCGTCGGCTCCGTCCGCGCCTGGGACGCCGCCCGCACGACAGGCGACATCGAGGGCTCGCTCGTCACCGCGATCGCCCTCTTCCGCACGCACCTGCGCGCCATGGACCCCATCCGCCCCGACCTCGAGCGCGTCGAGGCCACGGGCATGTACAACGCGTTCCTCGACCGTGCCGTCCGCGCGATCGTCGACTGCCTCGAGGAGACGACGGTCCAGGCGTACGCGGCCCGCCACCAGATCCGCATCGACCACGTCCGTGAGACGTTCTACGTCCTCGTCTACGGGCTCGTCGGCCTCGCCCGCAACACGCCCGGGATCGACGACGCGCTGCTCGTCGCGCTCGTCCGCCAGGCGCTGCGGCTCGAGCCCGACACGACCGTCGTGCCCGAGACCGTCGCCTGCGCGAGCGGCGAGCGCCCGGCCGGCGCCCCCGCACCCCTCGGGCAGGACGCCCCCGCCTCCCCGGAGGTCGCCACCGAGCACTGACCCGCAGCGCGCCGCCACCGTCGGCGCCGACGTGCGCGAGGTCCCTCCAGGTGCGCCGGGGCCAGCCAGCGCGAGGGGAGGCGCACCACCCCACGGCGGCGCCCGCGCCGCCTCGCACCCAGGGAGTGGTGTCAGGTGTTCCTGTTCGACTCGATCCCGTGGTACTCGGCGCTCATGTGGCTCCTGGTGCTCGGCGTCCTCATCGGGCTCAACGAGCTCGTCCGCTGGTCGAAGGTCGCGGCATACGCGGTCTTCATCGTCCTGCCGATCGTCCTGACGATCTTCGTGTGGCCCACGACGGCAGCCGCCGGCTCCTCGACCGGCACGTGGTTCCACTGGGTCAAGGTGTACTCGGCCCTCGCCGGCTGCATCGGCTTCATGCTCATCCGCTACAACAAGCGGATCGCCGCCAACAAGTACGCGCTGTGGTTCCCGCCCGCGATCCTCGCGCTCAACATCGCCGAGGCCGTGATCCGCGACTTCCAGGTCGCGGGCCTGCAGGGCATGCACGACGGCGTCTTCATGGTCGGCGGCGCGTGGAACTACATGAACGGCATCGCCGGCATCCTCAACCTCGTGACGATCTGCGGCTGGGTCGGCATCTTCGTCACCAAGGACCGCTTCCAGGACATGGTGTGGCCCGACATGCTGTGGTTCTGGATCATCGCGTACGACCTGTGGAACTTCGCGTACGTCTACAACTGCGTGGGCGACCACGCGTTCTACGCGGGCGCCGCGCTGCTCATCTCGTGCACGATCCCGGCGTTCTTCCTGCGCAAGGGCGGCTGGCTGCAGCACCGCGCGCACACGCTCGCGTTCTGGATGATGTTCACGATGGCCGTGCCGTCGTTCGTCTCGGACTCGAAGTTCGCGGTCGACGCCTCGCACGACCCGACGGCGCTGTTCGTCGTGAGCCTGCTGTCGCTGCTCGCCAACATCGCGGTCGTCGTCTACCAGGTCCGCACGATCATCGTGAAGCGCCGCAACCCGCTGCGCGACGAGCTCTACACGCACCTCGCCGCGTACCAGGCGATCGCCGCGGAGCGTCCCGCTCCCGACACGGCGGACGCCGAGGAGGCCGCGACGGCCCCGGCGGTCTAGACCCGCACGGGTCGCGACCCGCAGCATGCAGCAGGGCGGGCCGGGGAGATCCCCTGCCCGCCCTGCTGCATGCGGTGCGTACGTCCGACGACGCGTAGCCCTCTCCCGACGGATCGACGCTGACCCCCCATCCGATGGGGGCCAGCGTCAATCCGTGGAGAATGAGGAACGTCCGGCGGGCTCAGCCCAGGTCGACGACGAGGCCGTCTGGCGTCTTGCGGACATTGACCGCCGAGAACACCTTGCCGTCAGGACCGACGAGCGTGATCGCGTCCTTCGCCGCGCCCGTCGACGTCGCACGGGCGAACGTCAGCTGTCGCAGGAAGCCCTGCGAGTCGAGGGCCTCTGCCGGCGCGACGTACGGCTCCGGCTCGGCGACGGCGGGTGCGTCGGCGGGGGCGTCGACGGGCTCGAACGACGCCTCGGGTGCGTCGAACGTGGGCGCCGCGACGGGGGCCGACGTGATGATCGCGGGCGCGTCGACGGCCGCAGCGTCAGCCTCGACGGGAGCGGGCTCCTGGACGGCCTCCATGAGGATCGTCGGCGCGTCGAGGTCCGGGTCGTCCGTCGGCTGGGCCGCGAACGCGAACGCCGATACGCGCGTCGGCGCCTCGGCCGCGGGCTCGGCGTCGGGCTCGGCGGCGACCGGCTCGGCGAGCACGGGCTCGTCGACGGCAGGCTCGAGCGGCGCAGCCATCTCGGGCTGGGCGTCCGTGAGCCAGGCGGGAAGCTCGGCGTCGGTGCTCTCGGCGTCACGGACCTCGGCGTCGAGGTCGAGCGCGACCGGCTCGTCGCCGTCGAGGCTCGCCCACGGCGACTCGTCGGTCGAGGCGAGCAGCGAGCCGTTGTCCGTGGCGTCCTCGACGGGCTCGACCGGCGTCGCGAGCAGCGGCGCGGTCGCGTCGGCGTCGGCGGGCTCCGCCGCGGCGTCGGACCACTCGTCGGTCTCGGCGGCTGCGGGTGCGCTGAAGCCCCAGTCCGGAGTCGTGATCGGGTTCGCAGGCGGCACGAAGCCGGGCTCCCACGGAGCGAGGCCCTCGGAGGCGGCCTCCTCGGCGACGGCCTCGGCGGCGACGGCGTCCTCGGCGACGGGCTCGGCTGCGCTGCCGTCCTCGGCGGCGAGGGCCTCATCCTCGGCCGCGACCTCGGCGTCACCCTCGGCCGCGACCTCGGCGACGTCATCCGCCGCGGGAGCGGCCCAACGGACGGGCTCCGGCGGAGACCACGGCGAGGTGTGGTCGGCAGGCTGGGACCAGTCGTCGCCGACGCTCTCCGCGGCCTCACCGACGACGTCGTCGACCACGGGAAGCTCGTCGGAGCCGTCGGCCGTGTCGGCCTCGATGCTCGCGACGGAGGCGAAGTCGACCTCCTCGACCGGGACGCCGAGCGGCTCGTCGAGCGGCGTCGGAGCATCCTCGTGGGCCGGGGCCTCGGTGGGGGCCTCGAGCGGGGTGTCCTCAGTGACCGCGGCGTCGGTGGGCGCACCCCAGATCGTGTCGGCCGGGACCTCGGTGGCGGCGTCGAGCGGGCTGTCCTCAGTGACCGCGTCCTCGACGGGTGCATCCTCGTCGGCCGCTTCCTCGACGGGTGCCGCGTCGTCCAGGGCGTCCTCGACAGGGGCGCCCCACGCGGACGGAGTGACGTCGGTGCTCGCCGGCGGGCTCCACACGGGAGCAGCCGGGAAGGCGTCGGCGACCGCGAACGGGTCGGCGTCGGCCGGCGCGAGCGGCTCGCTCGGTGCCTCGAAGGAGTCGGCGGGCGTGGCCTCCGACGTCACGAGCGGCTCCTCCGCGGGGGCGTGCTCCTGCAGCGCCGCGGCCCAGGCGTCGAGCGACCCGGTGTCGGCGTCGGGAGCGTCCTGCGGCTCCGACGCGGTGAGATCCGCGGCCTCGAACACGTCGGCCACGGGCTCGTCGGACACAGGCTCCTCGGGGATGGAGGACTCGTCGAGCGGGGCTACGTCGGCAGGGACCGCGTCGAGCGGGGCCTCGTCGAGCGGAGCGTCCGCGACGTAGGCCTCGTCGGCGGGCTCGCCCGGAGCCTGCGCGGCAGCGTCTCCGGAATCGTCACCGGCGGCGTCGTCGGGCTGGACGAGCGGCTCGCCCCGCTCGGCACGGCCGATGTACGTGTTGAGGGTGTCGATGATCCCGTCGAGCAGGTCGTCGACCTCGTCGACGAAGTAGCCCTCCGTGAGCTCCGTCGGGCTGAACCGCGCGGTGAGCAGATCGTTCGGGGTCAGCAGCGGCGTGCCGTCGCTCTCCACGGTGAGCCCCTGCTCGAGGTGCTCGAGGGTACGGACCGAGCGGGCGAGGAGCTCGTCGACCTCGGTGATCTCGTACCCGGACCGGAACTTGGTCGCGGTGAAGCGCGCAGAGCGCACATCTGCGGCGGAAAGCATGCGGTGTCCCCTGACGTCGTGGACCGTGTGGTCAAGCGATAGTACCGACGGGAGGCCGTCCCGCGTAGGACGAGCCAGAGTCGGGTGCGGGTGGAATCAGCCGAGAACGCCCGCGACCTCCTGGAGGAACGCGTCGACCTCGGTCGTCGAGTATCCGGGTCGGAACCGCACGCGGGGCAGAACCGTCGTCCGGACGCCCACGCCGGTGAGAAGAGGGGTCCCGTCGGGCGTCGTGCTGCGGCGCTGGTCCCGGGCGACGGCGGTCGTGACGATGTGTGTGACGAGGGTGTCGACCGCCTCGATCTCGTACCCGCCTCCCCAGCCCGACCTGCTGAACCTGACCCGCACGGCGCGCTCGGCGAGCCGCGCGAACGGGCCACCCTCGCCTGCGACGGCGACGAGGCGCGAGGCCTCGTGCGTGCGTGCACCGAGGAGCATGAGCGTCGCCGTGATCTCGTCGAGGAAGTCGTCGACCTCGACGATGTCGTAGCCCTCGCGGAACTTCGTCGCGGTGAACCTCTTCTGCTCGACCGCCTCGACGCTCAGCCCCAGCGGTTCGCCGCGTGCATGCCGCGTGAGCGCGGCCGTCACCTCGTCGAGGAAGCCGTCGACCTCGACGGGGTCGTAGCCCTCCCGGATCTTCGTCGCGGTGAACCTCTTGCTCTCCACGTCCTTGCTCGTCAGCACGGATCGCTCCTCGGTGTCGTCGTCGGTCCAGGTGGGGCGAGCGTAGCGCCCGCCCCGGACATCGGGAACGACGACGGCGCCCGACCCCCGGAGAAGGGGCGGGCGCCGTCGGCGGACCGTCAGGCGCTGGGGGCAGCGTCCTTCGCGTCGTCCTTCTTCGGGAGCAGCGCACCGCCTGCGACGCCACCGATGAGCGACGAGAGGTCGATGCCGAGCAGGTCCTTGACGATCTGCTGGCCCTCGCTGAGGACGCCCGTGATGTTCTTGGTGAGCGCGGACGCGCCGTCCGTCGAGATGACCGTCATCCTGTCGACCGCGCCCATGGGCTCGGCCGCGGCGCGGATGATCTCGGGCAGACGCGTGATGAGCTCCTGGGCGAGTGCCGCCTCGCCGTACTTCTTGAGCGCCTCGGCCTTGGCGTCCGTGGCGGCGGCCTCGGCGCGACCCTCGGCCTCGGTCGCGGCCGCGCGGGCCTCACCCTCGGCGCGGATACCGGCGGCGAGCGCGACCTGCCGGTCACGCTCACCCTCACCGGCGCGGCGGACGGCCTCGGCAGCTGCCTCAGCGTCCTGGATCGCGGCGGTCTTGTTGGCCTGGGCGATCGTCGTGCGCTTGAAGGCGTCGGCCTCGGTCGCGGCGTTCGCGGCGTCACGCTCGGCGTTGGCCTTCTGGACGGCGGCGTACGCGTCGGCCTCGGCGGGCTTGCGGACGGAGATGTCGAGCTCCTCCTCCGTCACCTTGGCCTGCTCGGTGAGGGCCTCGCGCTGCTCGAGGGCGACGAGGCGCTCCTGCTCGACGCGCGCGAGCTGGCCCGCTGCGTCGGCCTCGGCGTTGGCGCGGTCGGTCTCCGCCTTGATCGTCGCCTTCTTGAGGTCGAGCGCCTTCTGGCGCTCGGCGATCTGCTCGGCTGCGTCGATGACGGCGAACTCGGCGATCCGGCGGGCCTCGGCCTCCGAGACCTCGGCGACCTGGCGGGCGCGCGCGTTCTCGGCACGACCGAGGTTCGCGAGGTAGTCGGAGCCCGGCGTCGAGATGTCGGAGATGTTGAGGAGGTCGACCTGGAGGCCCTGCTCGGCGAGGTCCGTCTTCGTCGAGTCGACGACCCGGTCGGAGAGGCCCTTGCGGTCCGAGATGATCTGCTCGATCGTCATGTCTCCGACGATCGACCGGAGCGAGCCCTCGAGGGACTCCTTGATGATCTCGGTGAGCGCGTCCTGCTGGGAGAGGAAGCGCTGGGCGGCCCGGCGCACGCCGTCGTCGTCGCCGCGGACCTTGAAGTTGATGGACGCCTTGATGGCGATCTTCACGCGGTTCTTGTCGACGCCCTCGACGGTGATGCCGATCTGGCGCTGCTCGAGCGAGATCGGGAAGCCCTGCTGGAGGATCGGCCACACGAAGACGCGGCCACCGACGACGACGCGCTGGCCCCCGATCATGTCCGGCTGGTTCTTGCCCGCGCCGCGGCCGACGATGACGAGAGCCTCGTTCGGCGGGACACGCCGGATGCGCTTGGCGATGAACGTGACGATCGCGAGGAACGCGATCGCGAGGAGCGCGACCCCGACGACTGTCCAGAAGTTCGGGTCGGTGCTGCTGGGGGGCATGCGGCGGTCCTTCCGTGGCGGTGCGGTCCGGGCGGCGGTCGTCGTCCGGGGCGGAGCTCGTGCGCGCGGGGAGCGCGCGGGCAGAGCGTGTCGGGCGGGCCCGACGGTGCGACGGCGGCGCCGTCGCGGGGGTCAGGCGGTGGGTGCGCCGTCGCCCGGGGCGACCTTGACGCGGGAGCCCTCCTGGGCGACGACGACGATGCGCGAGCCCTCGGCGATCGGGGCGTCCGACCAGGCCATGCGGCGTTCGATCTCCTGCGGGGTGTCGAGGAAGACCTCCCCGCGCTGCGTGGTGATGTCCGACTTCGCGACGCCCGTCATGCCGACGAGCTTGAGCGGCTGGCCGTCCTCGGTCGCCTGGAGGCGCTTGATCGCGAGCTGCGAGAGCCATACGGCGGCGATGCCGGCGACGGCGGAACCGCCGTAGACGAGTCCCGTGGGCAGGTCGTTCGCGGTCGTCATGATGCCGATCGCGCCGAAGACGATCGCGCCGACGCCGAGGCCGGTGCTCGACAGCGCGCCGTCGCCGAGCTCGATGAACTCGCCGAGCAGCATCGAGCCGATGACGAGCAGCAGCCCGACGACGCCGATGATGACGAAGACCGTCATGTGTTCCTCTTCCCCTGGCTGTGTGTTCCCCTGGCCCGAACGATATCGGAGGTGGGAGCGCTGTGCGCGGGCATCCACACGTCCGTGGAGGAGATCGCCGGACGGGCGGTCTGTGGTCGGGGTGACCGATGGACCCGGCCGACTGACGGACCGGGTCGACGATCGTTCACCGCGAGGCCCCGGGTTCGACACGTTGCGTGCAGTCGCACGCGGCATCCTCGGCGCGTGATCACCCGAACCATCGCCCCGCACGTCGACGGCCGCCGGCGCGAGACCGCGATCGACCGCCTCGACGACCCCTTCGTGCCCGTCGGGCGCCTCGCCATCCCCATCGAGGTCGTCGACTCGACGACTCTCTACCCGGGCGTCGCGGCGCTCTTCAGGTCGGAGAACGTCTCGTCGGTCGCCGTGTGCGACAGCACCGACCCGCGACGCATCGGCCTCATCTCCCGCGACCGCCACACGGCGGTGAGCGCGGGCACGCTCGGGTACGGGCGCGCGCTCCTGGCCCGCCGGCAGGTGGGGGAGGTCGTCGACTGGGGTCCGCTCGCGGTGCCGCAGGCGATGCCCGTCGTCGAGGTCGTGCGGCACGCGATGGCGCGCCCGGAGGCGCGGCGGTTCGACGACGTCGTCGTGCATGGTGCGGTGTGGCAGGTCGTCACGGTGCCGACGCTCGTGCGGGCGCTCGCGGACGCGGTGACGACCCGCTGGCACGGCTGACGGGCTAGCGCCCCACCGACTCGTAGCGCCCCTGCACACTCCGTGCGCGCGCAAAGACGCTACGAGTCGCCAGAACGGCGTGCAGATCCGCTTCGAGTCGCCGAAGGGGTCCGACTCGTAGCGCTCTCGCACACGCCGTGAGCGTGCAGTAGTGCTACGAGTCGGACGGGGGAGGCCCGGGTCAGGGCGTCGGGAGCGTCCTGCGCGCGACGAGGCCAGCCGCCCACGCCCCCGCGCCGACGAGCGCCGACGCCGCCGCGATCGCCGCGAGCAGCTCGACGACGACGGACACCTGCTGGAACGCGCCGAGCCCGAGGACGGGTGCGATGAGCATGAGCATCGTCGCGGTCGCGAGGCCGACGGACGCCGCGAGGGGGATCGTCGTCTCGCGCATGCGCGCACGGTCGAGGGTGCGCGGCTCGCTGCCCGCGAGGATGAGCGCCCCGGACTGCTCCCGCTGGTCGATCGCGCGCCCGGCCTGCATGACGCCCGTCGAGACGGCGGCGAGGATGCCCGCGATCGCGAGCGTGAGCAGCGCGCCGGTACGCAGGTCGGCCGTGAAGACGATCTCCCAGGGGTCTGCGTCGGCGGGCGGTGTGAACAGCGCGGTGATGCTCGCGAGGCCCGCGATGAACGTCGCGAGGGCGACGCCGCCGACGGACCGCCACGCGGTGCGCGGGTCGTCGACGATCCTGCGGCCCGCGAGAAGCGTCTCGACGCTGCGGGCGCGGCGCACGGTGACGCGCCCGACGAGCTGGAGCACGAACGGGCCGATGGCGCCGAGCGCGGCGAAGCCGAGGACGAGCACGCCGACGATCATGGCGATCGCGACGCCGTCACCTCCGAAGGGCACGTTGACGACGACGGGCATCGCGACGACCGCGGCGACGAGGACGAGCGCGCGGACCGCGCGCAGCCCGGGCGGCGTCGTGCGGGCTGCGACGCCGAGCGGCGTGACGGCGACGCGGCGCAGGCTCGCGAGCGCGGAGACGAGAGCGATGACGACGACGAGCCCGACGGCGGCAAGCACGAGCGGCACTCCGACCCACAGCTCGGCGATCTCGAAGCGGCGGTCCTGGAAGTTGAGGAGGGCGACGGCCGGCAGCAGCGCGCAGTAGAGGGCGACGCCTGCGACCGCGCCGACGAGGGCCTGCGCGGCGGCGTCGAGCGTCGTGAACGTCGTGACCTGGCCGGTCGTCGCCCCGGCGAGCCGCAGGGTGGCGAGCCGCTCGTCGCGTCGCGCGACGGCGAGGCGCGCTGCGGCGCCGCCGAGCGTCGTGAGCGGCACGAGAAGGAGGAGGGAGGCGACGCCTGCGAGCAGCGGGTACTGGTCCGCGTCGGGTGAGCCGCCGGGGGCGGCGGCGCGATCGACGAACGCACCGTAGCCGCCCGCGACGACGAGGAGCGCGGCGGTCGAGAACGCGAACGCCACGACCGCGAGCACGGTCGACAGGCGCTGCGGGTCGCGCGCGTCCGTCGTGCGGCGGCGCAGGAACCACCAGAGGCCGAGGGCCCTCACCGGGCACCTCCGGCGGGGGTGGCGGGCAGCGCGCCGGGCGGCAGCGGCACGGGTGCGACAGGTGCGGCAGCGACGGGCGCGGCTGCGGACCGGGCGGCCGCGAAGAACTCTCCGTCGATGCGTCCGTCGCGCATCGTCACGGTGCGCTCACAGTGCTGGGCGACGCCCGCGTCGTGCGTGACGACGACGAGCGCGGCCCCGTTCGCGGCGGCGGCCGCGGTGAGGACGGTGAGGACCTCCTGGCCGGTCGCCTGGTCGAGGGCGCCGGTCGGCTCGTCGGCGAAGACGATGCCGGGGCGTCCGACGAGAGCGCGGGCGATCGCGACGCGCTGCGCCTGGCCGCCCGAGAGCTCGCCGGGGCGGCGCCCCTCGAGGCCGCGGAGGCCGAGGCGACCGAGCTCGGCCGCGGCCGTGGCGACGGCCTGTGCGCGTGGCATGCCGGCGAGCAGGAGCGGCAGCGCGGCGTTCTCGACGGCGGGCAGCTCGGGCAGGAGGCGCCCGGACTGGAAGACGAAGCCGAAGTCGGTGCGACGCAGCTGGGTGCGGCGACGGTCGGGCAGGGCGGCGAGGTCCTCGCCGCGCCACGCGACGGAGCCCGACGTCGGCGCGAGGATGCCCGCGAGGACGTGGAGGAGGGTCGTCTTGCCCGAGCCGGACGGGCCCATGATCGCGAGCGACTCACCGGGCTCGACCGTGAGGTCGACACCGTCGAGGGCGTGCGTGGCGAAGGGGCCGTCGCCGTACACCTGGGTGAGTCCGCGGGCGACGAGGCGGTCGGAGCTGCGTGCGTTCATGCCCCGATCGTGCGTCCGGCGGGGTGCGCGGCGCGTCGGGCTGCGGTCGCGACGTCGGGGGCCGACTCCGTCCGTGGTGGGACGGCGCGGGTCCTCCCGGGGGAGGACCCGAGGTCAGTGCGCGGCGACCTCGACGTCCCCGGACCGACGCGTGCTCGAACGCCGCAGCACGGGCGCGGACGCGACGACGAGCAGCGCGCCGAGGCCTGCCGCGATGATCGCGACGATGAAGCCTGCGTGCGCGCCCGCGGCGTCGATGCGCGAGCCCGCGATCGACGAGCCGAGCGAGACGCCCACGCCGAGCGCCGTGCCCACGTACGTGAGGCCCTCGGTGAGCTGGGTCTGCGGCACGACGAGCTGCACGAGCCCGTTCCCGCCGATGAGCGACGGCGCGATCATGAGGCCGGTGAAGAACATGAGCCCGGCGAGCGCCCACAGCGAGTCGACGAGCGGGAAGAACGCGACGCCGCCGGCGAGGCCGAGCATCGTCACGACGAACCGCACCCACAGGGGCGTCACCCAGCGACGGACGCCGTACCAGAGGCCCGCGACGAGCGACCCGCACGCGAACACCGCGAGGATGACGCCGGCCGCGCCCTTGTTGCCGTGCTCCTCGGCGAACGCGATCGTCGCGACGTCGGTCGCGCCGAAGACGCCGCCGAGCGCGACGAACACGAGGACGAGCGAGACCATCGCGCCGAAGCGCAGGACGGTCGGCTGCCGCTCCTCGCGCGTCTGCGGCGTGGGGACGGGCTCGGAGTCCTTGAGGGAGAGGAACCAGTAGCCGCCGACGAGCATCGCGACGACGGGGAAGACGATGCCCGCCCACGGCGTGACGGAGGTCGCGAGCCAGGTCGCGAGGACGGGGCCGATGACGAAGACGACCTCGTCGAGCGACGCCTCGAGCGAGTAGGCGGTGTGGAGCTCGTGGGGGTTGCCGCCGACGAGCTTGGACCAGCGGGCGCGCACGAGCGTGCCCATCGAGCCGATCGTCGAGCCGCCGAGGGCGGCGATGACGTAGAGCGCCCAGGCGGGGGCGTCGAGCACGGACGCGACGACGAGGCCGGAGATGCCGCTCGCGGAGATCGCGAGGAGCGGCCGCATGACGCGGGCCTGCCCGTAGCGGTCGATGAGGCGCGCGATCTGCGGCCCGCAGACGGCCTGAGCGAGGACGTAGACGGCGGAGACGCGTCCGGCGAGGGCGTACGAGCCGTGGAGCCCCTCGATCATGAGGACGATGCCGATGCCGACCATCGCCATGGGGAAGCGCGAGATGACGCCTGAGATCGAGAACTGTGCTGCGCCCGGGCGCGCAAGGATCGCCCGGTAGGGCCCGCCGATTGCCATTGGCTGATTCTCTCACCCGTCAACTGGTCTCATGCGGTGAGATTCGACACCCTCGGCTCCCCGACTCGTAGGTCCCCAGCGCCGTTCGACGGTGCTGGGGACCAACGAGCCACAACGCGGCGCGTCAGCCGAACGCGAGCATCGCCGCGACCACGACCATGACGACAGCGACGACGCCGTCGATGACCCGCCACGTCGCCGGCCGGTCGAGCACCCCGGAGAGTGCGCGCGCGCCGAGCCCGACGAGCGTGAACCACACGAGGCTCGCCACCATCGCACCGCCCGCGGCGACCCAGCGCAGATCGCCGAAGCTGTTCGTCACGGTGCCGAGCATGACGAGCGTGTCGAGGTACACGTGCGGGTTGAGCAGGGTGACGGCGAGCGTCGTGAGCGCGACCGAGCGCGCGGGCCGGGCCGCGCTCGCCTCGAGGTGCTCGCGCGACGTGAGCGCGGAGCGCAGCGACATCGCTGCGAAGAAGAGCAGGTAGGCGACGCCTCCCCAGCGCAGCACCTCGAGCGCCCACGGCGCAGCGTCACGCAGGACGCCGAGGCCGGCGGTTCCGGCGGCCATGAGGACGACGTCCGCGCCGACGCAGATCGCGACGACGAGCCCGACGTGCTCGCGCCGCAGCCCCTGCCGCAGCACCCATGCGTTCTGGGCGCCGATCGCGACGATGAGGCCGAGGCTCGCGAGGAAGCCGGTCGTGAGGGCGGTGAGGGTCGTGGTCACGGGCCGACGGTAGGCGCCGGACGGGTGTGAAGGCGAACGCGATAATCTGTATGCCGTGAAGCAGTTCTTCATCAGCCCTGAGCAGCTCGCCGCGCTCGCGGCGATCGACGACGAGGGCTCCTTCGAGGGCGCCGCCTACGAGCTCGGCGTGAGCACGTCGGCCGTGAGCCAGCGCATCCGTACCCTCGAGGCGTCGCTCGGCCGCATCCTCGTGCGCCGCGGCACGCCCTCGACCGTCACGCCCGACGGCGCACCCGTCCTCCGGCATGCGCGCCAGCAGGCGCTCCTCGCCGCGGAGCTCGCGGACGAGCTGGGCGGCGTCCCCGCGGGAACCGGTCCCGTCCCGCTCGCGGTCGCGGTCAACGCGGACTCGCTCGCGACGTGGTTCCGCGGCGTGCTCGTCGCCGCGGGCGCGTGGACGGACACGTTCCTCCAGGTCGTCGCGGACGACGAGGGGCACGCGGTCGAGCGGCTGCGCAGCGGCGCCGTCATGGCCGCAGTGGCGACGGACCCGACGCCCGCCCCCGGCTGCCGTGCCGAGCGCCTCGGCGTCGTCCGCTACAGCCCGCGCGTCCACCCGGACCTTCTCGCGCGGCACGACGTGCGTGGCCCGGCCGACGTGCCGCGCCTGCCGGCAGTGCGCTTCGACACGAAGGACGGCCTGCAGGACCTCGCGCTCGAGGCCGCGGGCCAGCCGCGCGCAGGCCGAGGGCCGGCGGTCCCCAGCCCCGACGGCTTCGCGGCGGCTGTCCGCGCGGGCCTCGGCTGGGGCATGCTGCTCGACCCGCAGGTCGCGGACGCCCCCGAGCTCGTGCCCGTCCCGGGCCTCGCGCCGGTCGAGCGGGAGCTGTTCTGGCAGCGCTGGACGATCGGCTCCCACCGCCTCGACCGCCTGACGGATGCGGTCCGCGAGGCGTTCCCCGGCTGAGCGCAGCCCTGGGCGGGGTTGCGTCAGATGCCCGTTCTCGAGGTGTCGTCGCAGGTCAGCGCTGTTAGCGTCGGCCCGGTCGCCGCCCGGCGACGTGCCCGACGTGACATGGAGGACACGGATGAGGACGAGGACGATCCTGGTGACGGCGGTAGCTGCGGCTGCCATGCTCGCAGGCTGCAGCGACGGTCCCGGCCCGACGGCGTCGGGCGACCCGTCGTCGACCGGGAGCGCGCCCCAGGCGGGCGCGGCCGGAACCCCGAGCGCAACCCCGGGCGGCACCGCGCCGAGCGCGACCCCGTCCGATGCCGCGACCGAGGTGCCGGCAGCCTCCCGTGAGGTCCCTGCCGAGTGCGCCTCGCTCGCGCTCGCCGGCGGCGCGACGTACTCGGGCGAGGCGCTCGGCGCGTGCGTCGCGGAGGCGCTGCCGAGCTACGGCTCGGGCCGCATGCGCATGTTCGGCGACGATCTCGACGGCACCGTCGCGTTCACGTACACCCCGGCGTACTCGTTCTCGGTCGAGGGCAAGAACGCCGGCGACACCATCCGCATGACGTACAACGACGGCGAGGTCTGGGTCGACCAGGGCGACGGACCCGTCCGCGGCGACGTGAAGTCCGAGAAGCAGGAGGAGATGCTCGCGGGGTTCGTCGCCGAGATGTACCGGTCCTACTCGGACCCGGCGATGTACGCGGACCTCGTCCGGTCGTCGAAGGGCTGGACGGCGGACGCCGGGACGAAGGCCGTCGAGCTGCCCGACGGCTCGTCCGTCGACTCGTTCCGGATCGTCAGCGACAAGCCGTTCACGTGGCACGACGCGCCCGTCGACGAGTACGTCCTCGAGTTCGGCGCGGACTGGGTTCCGGTGAGCGCTGCGGCGACGATGTCGGTGCTCGGGCAGTCGTCGACGGTGACGCAGCACTTCTACGACCTCGGCACGGACATCACGATCACGCCCCTGGGCTGACCCGCTCCTCCGACGTGTAGCGCATCTGCACGCTGCCCCGGTGTGCAACAGCGCTACGAGTCGGGGAGGGCGGCGTGCGGTTGGATGGGGGGATGGAGATCACCGTCGTCCACGACCCCGACCTCGAGCTCTTCGAGGCGCGCTCATCCGCCGGCGACCGCGTCGGCGACGTCACCTACCGTCGCGACGGCGACGTGTGGGACCTCGTCGGCACGCACGTCCCGCCCGAGCTCGGCGGCCGCGGCATCGCCTCGGCGATGCTGCGCGACGTCCTCGCGCAGATCCGCGCGGTCGACGGGAAGGTCCGCCCGACGTGCCCCTTCGTCGTCGCGTACCTCGATCGACACCCGGACGAGGCGACGCGCGTCTAGCGCGCGGCCGGAACCCCGAGACGTCTGTGGGGGCTGGCGCACACGATCCGTGTGCACCAGCCCCCACAGACGTACCGGGACGGCCAGGCTCAGCCGAGCGCGTCCGCGACGACCTGCTTGGCCTCCTCCTGCACCTGCGTGAGGTGCTCGGCGGAGACGAAGGACTCGGCGTAGATCTTGTAGACGTTCTCCGTGCCGGACGGCCGCGCGGCGAACCACGCGTTCTCGGTCGTCACCTTGAGGCCGCCGATGGCCGCGCCGTTGCCGGGCGCGGCGGTGAGCTTCGCGGTGATCTCCTCGCCCGCGAGGTGCGTCGAGCGGACCTGCGCGGGGTCGAGCGCGCCGAGCGTCGCCTTCTCCTCGAGGGTCGCTGCGGCGTCGACGCGCGCGTACCAGCTCTCGCCGTAGGTTGCGACGAGCTCGGCGTGACGCTGCGAGGGGCTCTTGCCCGTGGTCGCCTGGATCTCCGAGGCGAGCAGCGCGAGGAGGATGCCGTCCTTGTCGGTCGACCACACGGTGCCGTCCTTGCGGAGGAACGATGCGCCGGCGGACTCCTCGCCGCCGAAGCCGACCTCGCCGGAGAGCAGTCCGGGAACGAACCACTTGAAGCCGACGGGGACCTCGAGGAGGCGTCGGCCGAGGCCGCCCGCGACCCGGTCGACGAGCGCCGAGCTCACGAGCGTCTTGCCGATCGCGGCGTCGGGACGCCATCCCGGGCGCGCGCCGCCGTAGAGGTGGTCGATCGCGACGGCGAGGAAGTGGTTGGGGTTCATGAGACCCGCGTCGGGCGTGACGATGCCGTGGCGGTCGGAGTCCGCGTCGTTGCCGGTCGCGATGTCGTACGGCGCGGCGCCGCCCGCGGCGGGGCGCATCGTGTGGACGAGGGACGCCATGGCGTTGGGGGAGGAGCAGTCCATGCGGATCTTGCCGTCCCAGTCGAGCGTCATGAACGCCCAGCGCGGGTCGACGTGCGGGTTGACGACGGAGAGGTCGAGCCCGTACCGCTCGCCGATCGCGCCCCAGTACTCGACGGCCGCGCCGCCGAGCGGGTCGGCGCCGATGCGCACGCCCGCGGAGCGGACCGCGTCGAGGTCGAGGACGGAGCCGAGGTCGTCGACGTACGCCGAGAGGTAGTCGTGCTTGCGCGTCGTCGGGGCAGCGAGCGCAGCCTCGTAGGACACGCGACGGACCTGTCCGACGCCCTGGGCGAGGATCTCGTTGGCGCGGGCCGCGATGATCTTCGTCGCGTCGGAGTCGGCGGGGCCGCCGTGCGGCGGGTTGTACTTGAAGCCGCCGTCGCGCGGCGGGTTGTGCGACGGGGTGACGACGATGCCGTCGGCGAGGCCGGGGCCGTGCGTGACGACGCCCGCGGCGGTCGTCGCGCCGTTGTGGAGGAGGATCGCGTGCGAGACGGCCGGGGTCGGCGTCCACGAGTCGCGGGCGTCGACGCGCACCTCGACGTCGTTCGCGGCGAGGACCTCGAGCGCCGAACGGAACGCAGGCTCGGACAGCGCGTGCGTGTCACGGCCGATGAAGAGGGGGCCGTCGGTGCCCTGGCTGCGGCGGTACTCGACGATCGCCTGCGTGGTCGCGACGATGTGTGCCTCGTTGAAGGCGCCGTCGAGGCTCGAGCCACGGTGGCCCGACGTCCCGAAGACGACGCGCTGCGCAGGGTCGTCGAGATCGGGCGCGCGGTCGTAGTACGCGGCGAGGAGGGCGTCGACATCGATGAGGTCGTCGGGCAGGGCGACGGTTCCGGCACGTGGATGCATGCTCCGATCCTGCCACTGTGACGCCACCCACGTCGTGCCCCGTCCGACCCTTGCGCAACAGAAGGCAACCGTTGCAGGGCCGCGGCGTCGGTACGCTGGTGCGCATGGCGAAGAACTCCTCCCCCGCGCTCGTGCTGCGCCCGTTCGAGAACCTCCCCGGCGAGGCCGACTGGGTCGCCCTCCGCGAGATCGTCCCGGCCGCGACCGCGACAGTCCGCACGACCGCCGAGCACGGTGCGCGCGACGTCGTCGTGACGACGTCGCTGCCCGACGGCTGGCCCGCGTTGCACCGCACCGACGGCACCGTGCTGCTCGCGCTGCAGAACGTCCTCGGCGGCGGCGACCTGTCCCGCACGCTCGCGGCGAACCTCCTCGCGATCCTCGACTCGGAGCCCGGCACGTCGCTCACGCACGTCGAGTCGCCGGCCGACGACGCGCCGCGCCTCCAGGACGTGCTCGACCCGTCGGTGCCGTTCACGGTGACGCTGCACGACGGCTTCGACTACTGGTTCGGCGCCGACCAGACGATCGACGGCGACCTGCGCAAGGCGCTCGACGACGCCGCCGAGACGATCATCCCGACGGAGCCGCTCGCCGGCGTCGACTCGGCGTACCTCGCGACGTTCGGCAAGCGTCGCTACCTGCGCTGGTCGATGGCGGTCGACGAGGACCGTCTCGTCGACGGCGTCGCGCGCCTCCACGCCAAGCGTGAGTCGGCGCTCGGAAAGTCCCGCT
Source organism: Sanguibacter sp. HDW7 (assembly GCF_011300875.1). Classification (NCBI taxonomy): domain Bacteria; kingdom Bacillati; phylum Actinomycetota; class Actinomycetes; order Micrococcales; family Sanguibacteraceae; genus Sanguibacter; species Sanguibacter sp. HDW7. Next base: position 111,417 of record NZ_CP049862.1, read on the forward strand.
TCCTCGGCATCTTCCGCGCGTGCGGCATCGTCGTGCCCGTATGGGACGTCGCGGACGGCGCGACCCTCGAGGAGATCGAGACGCTCGCCGAGGAGATGCGCCCGCGTCTCGAGGCCGCGATCGCGAGCTCGGAGCCGCTCACGTCGGACGAACGTCGTGCGCGCGCGGGCATCGTGGCGCGCCAGGTCTCGCTGCGCTGAACCGCTTGCACGCTCCGCGCTGACGCGCGGTTCCGACCCGGAGGTCCGGAGCACCGTTCGATGGTGCTCCGGACCTCCGAGTCGTTCCGGGTGTGCGACTCGTAGGGTGCGAGCACCGTTCGATGGTGCTCCGAACCTATGAGTCCCACGGTCAAGCGGCTCCGGGGGCAGCCCAGCGAGGGATTTTGCGTTGTCTTGACGCTTGGGCCCGATTCTGCATCGGTTCGTGGTCTCCACTAGGCTGTGGCTGTGGAAAGCGCGCGTGGCCCCGAGAGTGCCGACGACGACCGCGGCCCGGCTGACGACGACGTCAGCGAGCCGAGCGGACGCCCTCCCGCGCGCGATCTCAGCGAGCTCCCCGTGGCCCGCACTCCGCGTCCCTCGACCGAAGCCGCGCGCGGCCGCCAGCGGGTCGCCGTGGTCATCCCTGCGAAGGACGAGGCCCGCCGCATCGCGGCCACCGTCCGCGCTGCCCGTGCGATCCCGTACGTCGACATGGTCCTCGTCGTCGACGACGGCTCGGTCGACGACACCCAGCACGTCGCGCGCGAGGCCGGGGCCGTCGTCGTCCGGCACCCGCACAACCGTGGCAAGGCCGCGGCCATGGAGACGGGAGCGAGCGTCGTCGCGATGCGCGACGCTGCCGACCGTCCCCCGCGCCTCCTGCTCTTCCTCGACGCCGACCTCGGCGAGACCGCCGTCAACACGGCTCCGCTCATCACCCCGGTCCTCAAGGGGGCCGCGGACATGTCGATCGCGCTCCTGCCGCCGCAGCCCGGCGCGGGCGGCCGTGGCATCGTCGTCGGCGCCGCACGTCGTGCGATCGCGAGCCTCACCGGCTGGACGCCCACGCAGCCGCTCTCGGGCCAGCGCTGCCTCACGCGAGAGGCCTTCGAGGCCGCGACGCCGCTCGCTCGCGGCTGGGGCGTCGAGACCGGCATGACGATCGACCTCGTGCGGCAGGGCTACGTCGCCGTCGAGGTCCCGTGCGAGCTGCGGCACCGCGCGTCCGCGAAGGACCTCAAGGGCAACATCCACCGCGCGGCGCAGTACCGAGACGTGCTTCTCGCGGTCAACGCGCGCAAGGTGAAGTCGGTCTTCCGCCGCGCCCCCCACGCCTGACGCCCGCACCCGACCCGTAGTGCTCCTGCGCGCTCCCGGGTGAGGGGCCGTCGGCGCGTCGGCTACGCCTCGGGCGTTGCCGCGTCGTCGGCCGCCGCGCCCGCCAGAGCGACCTCGTCGAGATGCCGCGTCCACGTGACGAGCACGAGCGGGACGAGGAGCGCGAGCCCCACGAGCGGCACGAGGATCCCCGAGTCGTTGACCGCGAAGCCGAGAACGAGCGACGTGCTCGCCCCGGCGAGCGCGGCGCCGAGCAGCGGCTGCACCGCGACGGCCTCGCGCACCGGCTCGGTCGGGAAGACGTGCCACCGGAAGCCCGCCCAGAGCAGGGCGACGCCGACGAGGACGCCGACGAGCGCGAGCGGCGACGTGAAGAGCCCGCCGACGTTCTGCGAGAGCTTGCGCGCCACGACGTCGAGACCTTCGCCGTCGAGCACCTGCTGCACGAACGCGCCGAGGTGCGTGCGCGCGGCCGCGGGGCGCAACCAGTCGGCCAGGGCGAAGAGGGACACGACGAGCGCGCCGGAACCGAGGACGGCGACGATGCGCCGCCACGTGAGCCGCACGCCGGCGACGATCAGCATCGTCACGGCGATGCCAGGGACGAGCGCGGGCGGCCCGCCGAAGTCGGCGCCGAGCGACGGCAGGCCGTCGACAACCAGGACGACGAGCCCGACGAGCCCGACGACGAGGGCCCCGAGCCGCCGACGCCCGCGGGCGACGAAAGGCGCGGCGAGGGCGACCCCGACCACGGGCGTCGTCGCCGCGAGCAGCGCGAACGTCGTGTTGTTGACGCCGTAGAAGCGGCCGGCGACGAGCGCCTGCGTGCCGATGACGCCGTTGAGCTGCAGGCGAGAGCCTGTGACGACGTCGGCGAGGAGCACGAGCGTCGTGAGGCCCGCGACGAGCCCGGCCCCGCCGAGCGGGGCGCGGGCGATCGGCCTCGTGCTTGCGAGCGCCGCGGTGGCGCTCGCAAGCACGACGACGACCCCCACGAGCGTGAGCCACGGGATCTGCGTGCGCCACCACGGGACGAGCGGTGCGAGCGTCGCGGCGAGCGGCACCGAGGCGCCGACGAGCGCAGCGGTGTGCAGGAGGCGCGCCGTCCGGGGCGACGATCCGGCGAGGGGGCGCCGCCGCACGAGGATCCCCGCGAGGACAATGGGTGCGATGACGAGGAGGGCGTAGCCGACGTAGTGCGGGCTCGTGAGGCTGCGGACCTCGACGGTGCGCAGGGACTCGTCGCGCAGCGCCGCGATCGCCTGGGCGGCGGGGCGGCCGGGGCCGGTCGCGGCGACGACGGCCCCGGTCGTGCGGACGCCCGCGTCGGCGCCCGCGACGGCGAGGAGCGTGCGCGCCCAGTCGGCGGTGATGACGTAGCCGGGCTGCCGGGTCGAGGGGCTCGTGAGGGTCGAGCCTGCGGCGGGCGATCCGACGCCGGGGCCTGACGCGGCACCGATCTGGAGGCGTGGCGCCGTGAAGCCGTCGGCGACGGACGCGACGAGCAGGGTGGTGGAGGTGCCCGCCTCGCGGGAGGTGCTGTCGAGGGCGTCGCGCACAGCGGTGGCGGCCTGCTCGACGCGGGCGAGGGACGTCGTCCGTTCGGCGGGCGTCGTGCCGCGCACGTCGCCGAGGTCGACGACGACGACATCCGCGTGCGTGAGGGCGTCAGCCGTCGCGGCGGTGAGCGCTGCCGGGTCCGCCGGGTCGACGGGTGCGTAGCTGCCGTCGAGGAGCCCGTCCGTCCCGGCGAGCGCGATCGCGGCGCCGGGTCCGAGCGCGGCGGTCGTGCGGCCGGCGGCGGCGAGGGCGTCGCCGACGGTCCCGGGAACGGCGCCGTACGAGCCGCGGGCGTCGACCGACGTGTAGACGTCCCACGCGGGGATGCGCCTGTCTGCGCCGGGGCCGGTGAGCGCACGGCAGCTGCCGAACGGCAGGAGCTCCGCGTCCGCCGGGTCGGCGGCGAGGTCGGCATCGACGGCGCGTGTCGCGGAGGAGACGGAGAGCCAGCCGTCGGCGGGGCACGTGAAGGACCGCAGCGAACGGACGACCGTCGAGCCGAGCGCACCTCGGGTCGCGAGGTCGTGGAGCGCGGGCGTCGTACGCGGGTCGACGTCCTCCCACTGCAGCCCCGTCGTGCCGACGAGGACGACGTCCGGGCCGGGCGCCGCGCTCGCGGGCGCCGCCTGCGCGGCGGTGGCGGGCAGGGCGACGAGGCCCGCGGCAAGGACGCTGAGGAGGAGTGCGCGCACGGCCCCCAGCCTACGGGCCGTGATCCTCCCGGCCCGGTCCGCGTCCTGGGTGGACGTGCGTCAGAGGGTGAGCGCGCGTGGTACCCGGACGAGGAGATCGGCGTGGTCGACCCGGCACTCGATCGCGGTGGCACGGCCGACCGGATCGCCGTCGACCTGCGCCTGCGCGCCGTCGGGCACGCGGACCGCGATGCTGCGGCACTGCGTGTGGTCGATGCGGCCGATCCGGTTGGTCGCGAGGGGCTGCACCCCGAGGCCCTGCATGACGACCTCGCCGAAGAGCTGGGCCCAGCCCGCGACCCCGGCGCGCGTGTCGATCGCGGCGACGTCGAGGATGCCGTCGTCGAGGAGCGCGTCGGGCAGGAGCGTGATGCCGCCCGGCAGCCTGCCGCAGTTGCCGACGAGCAGCGTGCGGAGCTTCATGGACGAGCGACGCGTGTCGTCGAGGAGGACGCGTGCCTCGAGGCGTCGGCCGTGGAGGTGGCGGATCCCGCCGAGGAAGTAGGCGATCCATCCGACCTTCGCCTTGAGGGTCGTGTCGGTGTCGGCGATCATCGCGGCGTCGAAGCCGATGCCGGCGATGACGAGAAAGATGTGCTCGGAGCCGACCTCGGCCGCGTCGTCGCCCGCGGGAGCGTCGGTGACGCGGAGCCAGGCGACGTCGATCGCGCGATCGCGTCCCTCGAGGGCGATCTCGAGGGAGCGGGCGAGGTCCGTCACGGGGATGTCGAGGTTGCGCGCGAGGAGGTTGCCGGTGCCGACGGGCAGCAGCCCCATGGGCACGCCGGTGCCCTGGAGCGTGGTGGCGACGGCGCGGACGGTCCCGTCGCCGCCGGCAGCGACGACGACCTCGGCACCGGCCTCGAGCGCGGCGCGGGCCTGGCCCGAGCCCGGGTCCTCGACCGTCGTCTCGAGCCACAGCGGCTCGAGGCCGAGGCTGCGGCACGCCTTCTCGACGGGTGCGCGGAGCTGGGCGACGTCGGGCTTGGACGGGTTGGCGACGAACGCCACGAGCCGACGCGGCGCGTCGGGGACGGGTGGGGACGTGACCGCCAGGTGCGGCCGGTGCGCGAGGTGGCGCGAGCGCCACGTGAGCAACGACAGCGCGAACGCGCCCGCCGCCAGCCCGACGGCGAGCACGATCCAGAAGATCTCCCATCCCGACATCCCGCCCATGGGGCGACCATATCGCCGCAGCCCGTCGGGCACCTCCCGTCCTCACCCCCCGTCTCGTCCCCGCACATGTTCCTGGCGCCGGAGGGGTAGGCCGGGGGCGGCGGACCGATATCCTCGTGGGGTGATCGATCTCAAGCTCCTGCGTGACCAGCCCGACGTCGTGCGCGCCTCCCAGGTCGCGCGCGGCGACGACCCCGCCCTCGTCGACGCGGTGCTCGACGCCGACGCGCTGCGCCGATCGTCGCTCGCGGAGTTCGAGGAGCTGCGCGCCGAGCAGAAGGCGCACGGCAAGAAGGTCGCGCAGGCGGCGTCGCCCGAGGAGCGCGCGGAGCTGCTGCGCCACACCAAGGAGCTCGCGGAGAACGTCAAGGCCCGCGAGGCCGAGGCGAACGCCGCAGGCGCGCGCCTCGACGAGCTGCTCATGCGGATCTCCAACGTCGTCCTCGACGGCGTCCCCGCCGGCGGCGAGGACGACTTCGTCGTCGTCAAGGAGGTCGGCACGCCGCGCGACTTCGCCGCGGAGGGCTTCGAGCCCCGCGACCACCTCGCCCTCGGCGAGATGCTCCGCGCGATCGACACCGAGCGCGGCGCGAAGGTCTCGGGCTCGCGCTTCTACTACCTCACGGGCATCGGCGCGCGCCTGGAGCTCGCGCTGCTCAACGCGGCGGTCGCCAAGGCGCTCGAGCACGGCTTCACGCCGATGATCACGCCGACGATCGTCAACCCGGAGATCATGCGCGGCACGGGCTTCCTCGGTGCGCACGCGGACGAGATCTACTACCTCGGTGCGGACGACCAGTACCTCGTCGGCACGTCCGAGGTCGCGCTCGCGGGCTACCACTCGAACGAGGTCGTCGACCTCTCCGAGGGGCCGCTGCGCTACGCGGGCTGGAGCGCCTGCTACCGCCGTGAGGCCGGCTCGTACGGCAAGGACACGCGTGGCATCATCCGCGTGCACCAGTTCCACAAGGTGGAGATGTTCTCGTACGCGCGCATCGAGGACGCCGAGGCCGAGCACGCGCGTCTGCTCGCGCTCGAGGAGGAGATGCTCGCGCTCGTCGACCTCCCGTACCGCGTCATCGACACGGCGGCGGGCGACCTCGGCTCGTCGGCCGCGCGCAAGTTCGACTGCGAGGCGTGGCTGCCGACGCAGCAGCGCTTCCTCGAGCTCACGTCGACGTCGAACTGCACGACGTTCCAGGCGCGCCGTCTCGGCGTGCGCGAGCGCGTCGAGCGCGACGGCCGCAGCGAGATGCGGGCGGTCGCGACGCTCAACGGCACGCTCGCGACGACGCGCTGGATCGTGGCGATCCTCGAGAACCACCAGCTGCCCGACGGCTCGGTGCGTGTGCCCGAGGGGCTCCGGCCGTTCCTCGGGGGCCTCGAGGTGCTCACCCCGGCGGGCGCGTGACGTCTCAGGGCCCTGCGCCGCGGCTGCGCTCGGCGTCCGACTATGAGCGCTTCGGCGACCCGCTCGACCTGCCGCGGCTCGGCGCGGGCGAGCGGTTCCTCGTCGCGCTCGACGTCGACGGCACGATCATGTCCGAGGACGGCTTCGTCTCGGCGGAGCTCAGGCGTGCGGTCGCGCTGCTGCGTGCGGAGGGGCACCACGTCGTGCTCGCGACGGGCCGTCCGCTCGTCGCTCTGCTGCCGGTCGCTGCGGAGCTCGGGCTCGTCGGGACGCCGCTCGTCGCGGCGAACGGCTCGGCGACGGCGGTGCTGCGCGAAGACGGCTCGTTCCGGCTCACCGATGCTGTGACGTTCCGGCCGGAGCGAGCGCTCGACGTGCTGCTCGCTCGGATGCCGGCGACGTTCTTCGCGGTCGAGGAGGTGGGTGTCGGCTACTGGGTCGGCGCGGACTTCCCCGAGGGCACGATCATGGGTCGGCAGAAGGTCGTCGACCTCGCGCTGCTCGAGGGCGTCGAGACGACGCGGATCTGCGCGGTCGACGCGGGCGAGCACGACCCGCGCCTCGACGCGGAGCTGGCGCTCCTGGGGCTCGACATCGTCCACTTCACGATCGCGGGGACGCGCTGGCTCGACGTCGCGCCGCACGGCGTGACGAAGGCGTCGGCGCTCGAGGACCTGCGGGTGCGGCTCGGGGTGCGCGCGGACGCGACGGTCGCGGTGGGCGACGGCGGCAACGATGTCGAGATGCTCGGCTGGGCGGCTCAGGGCGTCGCGATGGGGCATGCCACGGCTGACGTCGTCGCGGCCGCGGACCGCGTGACGGGACCGATCACGGACGACGGTGCGGTGCCGGTTCTCCACGACGTCCTCGTCGCCGGCCGGGGCTGATCCGGTGGCCGGGTCGCGCGACCCGGGCGCGGGAGTGCACACTGCACGAATGGCGCGCGGCATCGAGGACGTGGCGCGGGAGGCTGGCGTGTCGACCGCGACGGTGTCGCGCGCGCTGCGCGGGATGCCGAACGTCACGGAGGCGACGCGCGTGCGCGTCGAGGAGGCCGCGCGGCGCCTCGGCTACCGGCCGTCGCCCTCGGCTGCGGCGCTCGCGACGGGGCGGACGCGCACGATCGGCCTGCTCACGCCGTGGATCAACCGCTGGTACTTCTCGAACGTCATCGAGGGTGCTGAGCGCCGGTTGCGGGCGGCGGGGTATGACGCGCTGCTGTACTCGTTCGCGGTGTCGGCGCACGGGCGGACGTCGCAGGTCGACCCCGAGGTGCTGCGGCGTCGGGTCGACGGGATCCTCGTGGTCGGGCTCCCGCTCGACCCTGCGGAGGTGCAGGCGCTCGAGGCGCTCGAGGTGCCGATCGTCTTCGTCGGCACGGGGCGCGGTGACCACCCGGTCGTGGGGATCGACGACGTCGGGCTCGCGCGGGCGGCGACGGAGTACCTGATGGGGCTCGGGCACCGGCGGATCGGGCACATCACGGGGACGCCCGACGACCTGCGGAGCTGGACGCCGCCCGAGGACCGGCGGCAGGGGTGGGCGCGCGTGCTGCGCGACGGTGGGATCGACGCCGAGGACTCGTGGGCCGAGTTCGGCTTCTTCGACATCGAGGGTGGGACGGTGTCGACCCACCGGCTGCTGGACCGGCACCCGGAGCTCACCGCGCTGTTCGTCGCGTCGGACGAGATGGCGATGGGGGCGATGCTCGCGGCGCGTGAGCGGGGCCTGCGGGTCCCGGAGGACCTCTCGATCGTCGGGGTCGACGGTCACGACATCGCGGAGCTCGTAGGGCTCACGACGATGGCGCAGCCGGTCGTGCAGCAGGGGTCGGCCGCCGCGGGGATCATGCTCGGGCTCATCGGCGCGGAACCGGCCGGTCCGGCGCCGGACGCCGGTGCGGTGATGTTCCCGACGACGCTCGTGGTGCGGACGACGACAGCGGCCCCTCCCGTCTGACCGGGTCGTCCGACGTGTGCGGTTGCTTGCGCTTGTTGCGCAATCGTTACGGGATTCTGGCGGCCGTCTAGTTGCGTGAGTCACATGTAAGCGCTTGCATGGGGGAGGGTAGCGCTCCCACGATGGTGGCGCTGCTGGAGCTGGCACACCCCTTCCATGGAGGAGACTCAACGATGAGCACGAGGAAGTCCACGATCGCCGTCTCGGCGATCGCCGCAAGCCTGCTGCTGGCGCTTAGCGCCTGCGCACCCGACCCGGCCGACCCGGGCAAGACGACGGGCACGGGGACCGGCACCGGCAGCGCCGCCCCGACCGCCGACGTCAAGCCCGGCTGTGAGGACTACGCCGTCTACGGCGACCTGTCCGGCAAGACGGTCTCGATCTACACGTCGATCGTCGAGCTCGAGGGCGAGGACCAGAAGGAGTCCTACAAGCAGTTCGAGGAGTGCACCGGCGCGACGATCGACTACGAGGGTTCGCGCGAGTTCGAGGACCAGCTCCCGATCCGCATCGAGGCGGGCAACGCCCCCGACATCGCGTACCTGCCGCAGCCGGGCCTCCTCAAGACCCTCGTGGCGAACTACCCGGGCAAGGTCATCGCCGCGTCCGAGGGCACCGCCGCGAACGTCGACAAGTTCTTCTCCCCGTCGTGGAAGGACTACGGCACGGTTGACGGCACCTTCTACGCCGCGCCGCTCGGCGCCAACATGAAGTCCTTCGTCTGGTACAACCCGGGCATCTTCACGGAGAAGGGCTACGCGATCCCCACGACGTGGGACGAGATGCTTGCCCTCACCGACAAGATCGCCGCCGACTACCCCGACTCCAAGCCGTGGTGCGCGGGCATCGAGTCGGGTGGCGCGACCGGTTGGCCGGCGACCGACTGGGTCGAGGACGTCATGCTCCGCACCGCGGGCCCCGACGTCTACGACAAGTGGGTCTCCCACGAGATCCCGTTCAACGACCCGCAGGTGGTCGCGGCCCTCGACGCCGTCGGTGCCATCCTCAAGGACCCGGCCCGCGTCAACGGCGGCTTCGGTGACGTCAAGAGCATCGCGACGACGCCGTGGACCGACGGTGGCCTCCCGATCATCCCCGAGGAAGGCGCTGCGCCGAAGTGCTTCCTCCACCGCGCCGCCAACTTCTACCAGAACAACTGGCCGAAGGGCACGACGGTCGCGGAGGACGGCGACGTCTTCGCGTTCTACCTCCCGGGCAAGACCGCTGACGACAAGCCGGTCCTCGGCGGTGGCGAGTTCGTCGCGGCCTTCCGTGACGCTCCTGAGGTCGCGGCCTTCCAGGCATTCCTCGCCTCGGACACCTGGGCCAACGCGAAGGCCAAGGCCACCGAGGGCGGCGGCTGGGTCTCGGCCAACTCCGGCCTCGACGTCAACAACCTCGCGACCGACTTCGACAAGCTCGCCGCGAGCGTGCTCGGTGACAAGAACTCGGTCATCCGGTTCGACGCCTCCGACCTCATGCCGGCCGAGGTCGGCGCCGGCTCCTTCTGGAAGGAGATGGTGAAGTTCTTCTCCGAGGACAAGTCGTCGCAGGCGGTCGCGGACGCGATCGAGAAGACCTGGCCGTGACGCAGGGATGATGTAGGTCCGGGGCCGCGCCGCACGCGGTCGGCCCCGGACCGTCAGCCATCCGGGGGCGAGCCCGCACCGCACGCGGTGCGGGCCGTCCTGCCGTATCGGTCAATGAAGCCCGAGCTGGAGGCACCAGTTGAGCACCATCGAATATGTGCAGTACTACTTCTCCTGGCTGTGGGGAGAGGTGCGCAACTTCCTCCTCGTGGCCGAGAGCCCGATGCAGAAGTTCACCGTCATGATCGTCGCCGTGCTGCTCTTCGTCGGCGTCATGGCGCTCCTTCTGTGGCTCGTCGACCGCCCCAGGAGGACGCGCAACTGGCTCGTCGCCGGCGCGTTCGCGGGACCGGCGCTCCTGCTCGTGGGCTTCGGCCTCGTCTACCCGGCGCTCTCGACGACCAAGGGCTCGTTCTACGACAAGCGGGGCCAGAACTTCATCGGCCTCGACAACTACGTGCGTGCTTTCACCGACCCTGACTTCCAGGTCGTGCTCCGCAACACGATCATCTGGGTCGTGCTCGTTCCCCTGCTCTCGACCCTCATCGGTCTGGTCTACGCCGTGCTCGTCGACCGCACCCGGTTCGAGAAGGCCGCCAAGTCCCTCGTCTTCCTGCCGATGGCGATCTCCATGGTCGGGGCCTCGGTCATCTGGAAGTTTGTCTACGAGTACCGCGAGGCGAGCGCCAACCAGATCGGACTGCTCAACCAGGTGCTCGTCTGGGTAGGGCTCGAGCCGCAGCAGTTCTTGCTCAACCAACCGCTCAACACGCTCTTCCTCATCATCGTCATGGTGTGGATCCAGGCCGGGTTCGCGATGACCATCCTCTCGGCGTCGATCAAGGCGATCCCCGACGACATCGTCGAGGCGGCCCGCCTCGACGGGCTGTACGGCTTCGGGATGTTCCGCTACATCACCGTGCCGAGCATCCGGCCTGCGCTCGTCGTCGTCCTCACGACGATCGCCATGGCCACGCTCAAGGTGTTCGACATCGTGCGCACGATGACCGCCGGGAACTTCGGTACCTCCGTCGTCGCGAACGAGTTCTACATGCAGAGCTTCAAGTTCAACGACAAGGGGATGGGGGCCGCGCTCGCGGTGCTCCTCTTCATCTTCGTCATCCCGCTCATCGTGTACAACGTCCGCCAGATGCGGAAGGTGGAGGAGATCCGATGACCGCCGACAGCTTCCCGACGACCGGTGACGAGGTCACCCAGAGTGCCGTTCCCGAGGCGGACGGTGCCACAGCCCCGACGACGCTGACCGCCGCGACCGACTCGACCGTGACCCGGCGTGCGCGCCGTCTGCGCAAGGGCTTCCAGAGCCCGTGGGCGTCCCTTGCGGCGATCCTCATCGCCTTCCTCTGGACGATCCCGACGGTCGGGCTCCTCGTCACGTCGTTCAGGCCCGAGAAGGACATCAAGCGCGACGGCTGGTGGAACGTCTTCACGAGCCCGAACTTCACGCTCGACAACTACGACCAGGCGCTCTTCGGCGGCGGGAACGACATGGCGACCTACCTCGTCAACTCCGTCGTCATCTCGCTCCCGTCGGTCATCATCCCGATCTCGATCGCGCTGCTCGCCGCGTACGCCTTCGCCTGGATCCCCTTCCGTGGCCGCGACGTGCTCTTCGTCGCGATCTTCGCGCTGCAGATCGTGCCGATCCAGGTGACGCTCATCCCGCTGCTCACCCAGTACGTGAGCTGGGGCATCGGACGGTCGTTCTGGCCGGTGTGGCTCTCGCACACGATGTTCGCGCTGCCGCTCGCGATCTTCCTCCTGCACAACTTCATGAAGGAGATCCCCGCCTCTCTCGTCGAGGCCGCCCGGGTCGACGGCGCGGGGCACGTGAAGATCTTCTTCCGTGTGCTGCTCCCGCTGCTCGTGCCGGCGATCGCGTCGTTCGGCATCTTCCAGTTCCTCTGGGTGTGGAACGACCTGCTCGTGTCGCTCACCTTCTCGGGCGGACGCGCCGCGGTCGCGCCGCTCACGGTGCGCCTCGCGGAGATGGTCGGCACCCGGGGCTCCGACTGGTTCCTGCTCTCGGCGGGAGCGTTCATCGCGATGATCGTCCCGGTCATCGTCTTCCTGTCGCTCCAGCGGTACTTCGTCCGCGGCCTGCTCGCGGGCTCCGTCAAGGGGTGAGGCGTCGCCGTCCGTGGCCGTGGTGCGCACGCACCACGGCCACGGACGTGCGCGGTGCCGCGCCGGCTCGGGTGGCGGAGCGTGGGTGCGCAGGCAGAATCCCAGTGACTGGGACGGTTCCGGGGGTGCGCGGGTGAGACGCGCCGCCCCTCGAGGGGCGCCGCCGGCCGGCCCGGACCCGTCAGGGAACGAGGACGACCTTGCCGACGACCTCGCCCGACGCGAGCATCTCGAGCGCCTCGGCGGCGCGCTCGAACGGCACCCGGGCGTGCACGCGCGACCGGACGGCACCGGTGGCCACGAGCGGCCACACGTGCTCGCGGACGTCGTCGACGATCGCCGTCTTCTCGTCGTCGGTGCGCGAGCGCAGCGTCGTCCCGACGACCGTGCCGCGGCGGGCGAGCAGCTCGCCGAGGTCGAGCTCGCCCCGACGGCCCTTGAGCAGCCCGATGACGACGAGCCGGCCGTCGCGCGCGAGCGCGCCCACGTTGCGCCCGAGGTTCGCGGCGCCGACGACGTCGAGAGTGACGTCCGCGCCGCCGAGCGCCGTCGCGGCCTCGACGAAGTCGTCGGTCTCGCGGTCGAGGACGGTGAGCGCGTCGTCCCCGGCCCCGTGCGCGCGAGCGTGCGCGAGCGCGGGGGAGAGCAGCTCGCGAACCGCCGCGACCCGCGCGGTTCCGCGGGCCGTCGTGACGACGCGGCACCCGAGCACGAGCGCGAGCTGGGCTGCGAGCGACCCGACGCCGCCTGCGCCCCCGTGCACGAGCACGGTCGACCCCGGTGTGAGGCGACCGACATCGACCAGCGACGACCATGCCGTGCAGAGGCCTTCGGGCAGCGCCGCGGCGTGCGCGTCATCGAGACCCGCCGGGACGATCAACGCATGACCTGCAGGAACGACGACCTCCTCGGCGTACCCGCCGCCGGGCAGGAGCGCAGCCACGCGGTCACCCGTCCGGAGGCCCACCACCCCGCCGCCGACCTCGACCACCGTGCCCGCGACCTCAAGGCCGGGCCACTCAGGCGCGCCCGGCGGGCGTGGGTACAGACCGCGCACCTGGAGCGCGTCCGCCGGGTTCACCCCGGCCGCTCCGACGCGCACACGCACGTCACCTGCACGGACGTCGGGCACGGGCGCCGTGGCGTCCGCCAGTCGGGCAGGGGCTGTCCCGTCGCCGGGATCGATGGCGATAATGCGCACGGCGTCGACTCTACTGTCGTCACAGCCGTCGCAGAACGGTCTTGCTCTTCTCCGTTAAGGTAGGCGGGCTGGATGCCGATGCCATCTAGCACGAAGACCTGTGGTGGTCATGCCGACACACGCAGCTCCCGAAGGCCGATACACCGACGGCACTCGGACTTGGACGAACGAGAGAGGCACCGATGCTCCGCAGACTTGGGGTGCGCGGGAAGATCCTGGCAACGCTCGGCGTGCCGGTCCTCGTGCTCATCGTCGCGTTCGGCCTCCTGTCGCTGCGTGCGATCAACACCTACAACCAGGCAGACCTCCAGAGCCGCTTCACCTCGCTCGTCGCGGGCCAGGAACGCTTCATCGCCGCAGTGCAGAACGAGCGCGACACCGCGATGCGCCTCGCCTACGCGGGCTCCGCGTCGTCCACGGAGCTCAAGGCCTCTCTGGAGGAGGCGAAGGTGCTCACCGACACCGCCCGCGCCGCCTTCAACAGCGCCATGCAGGGTGCCGAGCTCGACACTGACAGCGAGGACACTCGCGCAGCCCTCGCGGCGTCGATCGACGCCCGGAGCGACTCGAAGATGGGCAACGCCCGCGCGGCCCTCGCCGCGACCCCGCTCCACGCGCCGACGATCCAGGCGCGGTACACCCTGATGATCGAGCCGCAGCTCGACCTCGTCGACGTTCTCGCGAACGTGCTCGACGACCGCAAGCTCGCGTCCTACGTCGCCGCGTACGGCGCGCTCAACCGACTCCACGACGCCGTGCAGCTCGAGTCGGTCCTCGGCAGCAACCAGATCGCGCTCGACGCGGTCGACGAGCTCACTGAGGGACAGAAGCGCAGCGTCGCGCTCTTCGCGAGCAACGTCGGCGCCATCCAGAACCAGGCCGACGCGCTGCTCGCGCAGATCACCGGAGAGGCGTCGGGCCTCAAGGTTCCGACCGAGGCGTTCTACTACACGCAGGTCCACAACGCGCTCCGTGACGGAAACATCGCGTCCGCCGGCCAGTCGGCCATCGCTGTCTGGGCCGAGTCCTCCGCCGAGCAGATCAAGGCGATCGACGAGGTCCGGCAGACGGTCTCCACTGCCATGTCCGGCGTGGCGGCCGATGCCGAGAACGCAGCGCTCCGCGAGCTCGTCATCACGCTCGTCGCGATCCTCGTTGCACTTGCCGTCACCCTCGTCATCGCCTTCCTCGTCGCCCGGACGATCGCCGACCCGCTCCGTGCGCTCCGTGACGCCGCCGGCAAGATCCGTGACGAGCTGCCGCGCATCGTCGACCAGGTCGCCGAGCCCGGTAAGGGCCCCGACGTCGTCGTCGACCCCATCAAGGTCACCTCGCGCGACGAGATCGGACAGCTCGCGACCGCGTTCAACGAGGTCAATGAGGTGACGCTCCGCGTCGCACGAGAGCAGGCGCTCCTCCGTGGCTCCATCGCGGAGATGTTCATCAACGTCGCCCGTCGCGACCAGGTGCTCCTCAACCGCCAGCTCGTCTTCCTCGATGAGCTCGAGCGGTCCGAGGAAGACCCGAACACTCTCTCCAACCTCTTCCGGCTCGACCACCTCGCCACGCGAATGCGTCGTAACGCGGAGTCCCTCCTCGTCCTCGCCGGCATCGACTCCGGCCGTCGTGTGCGCCAGCCGATGCCCCTCTCGGACGTCGTCCGTACCGCATCCTCGGAGATCGAGCAGTACGACCGCGTCCAGCTCGACCTCGGCACCGACCCGCTCATGCTCGGTCACAACGCGCTCCCCGCGGCGCACCTGCTCGCCGAGCTCCTCGAGAACGCGACCGTCTTCTCCGAGCCCGGAACCCCCATCGTCGTCTCCGTGAACGAAGACACCCGCTGGGTGAACGTCGTCATCGAGGACCAGGGCCTCGGCATGTCCGCCGAGGAGATCGACGAGGCCAACGAGAAGGCCGCGACCTATGCCGCGAGCGAGATCGTCGGTGCGCAGCGCCTCGGCCTCTACGTCGTCGGCCGTCTGGCGTACAAGCTCGGCGCGACGGTCCGCTTCGTGGCGGCCAGCGACGGCACCGGCACGGTCGTGCGTGTCGCGTTCGCGCGTGCGCTCTTCCTCGCCGAGTCCGAGGTCCCGCTCGACGCCCCCGTCGACCCGCTGAGCAAGTCGACGCAGGAGGCCACGGAGGCGTGGGTCGGACCCGAGGTCGCGGCGGGCAGCACCCCGCTGGCCCCGCGGCGCGGCACGCTGCCCGAGCCTGAGGCTCCCGTCGCCGTGCCCGTCGACCTCGACGCCCTCACCGACGGTGCCACCTCGATGGGCATGCCGCGTCGACGCACACGCGTCGACGCCGACTCCGCGGCGCCGAGCGTCACCCTCTCGGGTGGTCTCGACGAGTCCGCGATCGTCCTCCCGGAGACCGTCGCACCTGCGCTGCCCGCCGAGTTCGCGGCGTCCGCGGAGAGCTGGATGCCGCCGCAGGCGGACATCACGCCCGGCGTGCTGCCGTCGCGCGGCGGCGCAGGCCTGCCCACTCGCTCGCGCAGCGAGAGCCCGGCTGCGCTCGAGTCGCCGGCCCCGCTGCCGGCTACCGACCCGGTCAGCGATGCCGTGCCCGCGCGTGCCGCAGTCTTCTCGAGCTTCCGTACACGTCGTTCGATCGAGTTCATGGAGCAGGCGCACGCCGCGGGCGGCGCCGCACCCGTGGGCGACGTCGCGGCCGAGGCCGTGGCCGCGCAGGAGCCCGAGCTCGTCGTCCCCGAGCTCGTCCTCGACGACGAGATCCCCGGGTTCGACGGCGGCTCGCCCGCTGGCCACGAGGCCTGGACGCCGACGATGCCCGCAGGTGCGCTCGACCTCGGGACGGCAGAGCCCTGGGCCCCGTCCGCGCCGTCTGCGCACGCTGTCGAGCAGCAGGCCGCTCCCGCCGAGCAGTGGGTGGCACCTGTCGCTGAGCAGTGGGCCGCTCCCGTCGCTGAGCAGTGGGCCGCGCCTTCTGCCGAGCAGTGGGACGCGCCCGTCGCCGAGCAGTGGGCCGCTCCCGAGCCCGCGGCTCCCGTCGGGCACGACGACGAGCTGCTCCAGCGTCTGCGTTCGCTCGGTGCGCACGTCGGCTCGATCGCCTCGGCTGCCGAGCTCCCCGAGGACGACGCCCCCGTCCGCCGTGGGCGCTATGCGCGCTACGTCGACGAGGCTCCTGTCGCCCCGGCCTGGGGTGTTGCCACCCCGCACGAGGTTGTCGAGCCTGTCGCCTACGAGGAGCCTGTCGCGTACGTCGAGCCCGAGGTCTACGTCGAGCCCGAGATCCCGGGCCTCATCGACGAGGTTCCCGCGGTCCACGACGGCTACGTGCCCGAGCTCGCGGCTCCGGAGCTCACCGCCGGGACCGATGCCTACGTGTCGGTCGAGGCCGAGCCGGAGCAGTATGAGGCTGCTCCCGACGGCTACGCCCCCGCTCCCGACGGCTACGCACCCGACGGCTACGCCCCCGCTCCCGCTGACGAGCCCGCGACGCCTGCCTGGGGTGCGACGAGCGACCAGGGTGCCGGTGCGTTCGCGCCCTACGCGGTGACGCCCGGTGGCACCGAGCTCCCGAGCTTCTCCGACGTTCTCGGCCAGCCGGCCGCCGCCTCGCAGCCGGCCGTCGAGGAGCGCAAGGGTCTCTTCGGTCGTCTGTTCAAGCGGAAGAACGCCCCGGAGTCGGCGGCCCCCGCCGCCCCCGAGGCCAGCCCCGCCTGGGGCGCTCCCGCGCAGGAGGCGTGGGGCGCGCCCGAGGCTCCCGCGGCCAGCCAGCCTGCCGAGTCCCCGTCGTCGGGCTTCTCGTACCGTGCCCCGCAGATCCAGCACAGCTTCCCCGCCGGCGACGCGTTCCCCGTGTCCGACGCACCGGCTGCGCAGGCTGCTCCCGAGCAGTTCGCCGCACCGGCGGAGGAGGCCTGGGGCGGACCGACGCTCGCGTTCGACGCGGATCTCACAGCGCGACTCGCGCTGCAGGCCGGGATCCAGGAGCAGGCGCTCTCCGAGCTCAGCCAGCTCTCGTCCTACCGGCCCAACCAGGACCTCTCGGCCAAGGGCCCGAGCCTCACCAAGCGCGTCCGCGCCGAGGCTCCGGCCGATGCCGAGCAGGACAAGCCCGAAGAGACGAAGATCAGCCGCGACGCGGTCGAGCTTCGCTCCCGGCTCTCGTCCTTCATGAGCGCGACCACCCGTGGTCGCCAGGACGGTGCGGGCGACGAGCCCGAACCGACCACCACCGTTCCCGACCACGCACCGCAGTCGTACTGACGCCGGCACAAGGAGATTCCGTGACCATCAGCTCCGAGGCAACCAACTTCGGCTGGCTGCTCGACAACTTCGTCAAGACCGTCGCCGGCGTCCGCCACACGCTTGTCGTCTCCGCCGACGGCCTGCTCATGGCGATGTCCGAGGACCTTGACCGCACGTCGGGCGACCAGCTCGCGGCGATCGTGTCGGGCATGTCGAGCCTCACGCGCGGTGCCGCGCGCCAGCTCAACTCGGGTAACGTCCGCCAGTCGATCATCGAGATGGATGACGCCTTCATGTTCCTCATGAACGTCTCCAACGGGTCCGTCCTCGGAGCCGTCGCCGACGCGACGTGCGACGTCGGCCTCATCGGCTACGAGATGGCCCTGCTCGTCTCGCGGACCGAGGCGACGCTCACCCCGCAGCTCATCTCCGAGATGCGCGGTAACCTGCCCGTCAACGGCGCTACCCTGCCCCAGAGCTGATGAGGTGATGACGCCATGAGCAGTTTCGACAACGAGGTGGAGCACTCCACCGTCCGGCCCTACGCCGTGACCGGTGGACGTGTGAGGTCGGCGACGTCCGACCTCCCCCTCGAGGCGCTCGTCGAGGCGACGCCTGCGTCCGTCAACGGTCGCGGGCTCACCCCCGAGAAGCGCGAGATCCTCAAGCACGCGGCGACGAACTACGTCTCCGTCGCTGAGCTCTCCGCCCTCGTGCGTCTCCCCATCGGCGTGGTCCGCATCGTCATCTCGGACCTGGCCGACGACGGTTTTCTCACCGTGCACACGTCCGCACCCGTCAACGTCCACACGGGGCACGGTCAGCCTGGCTACCAGAACCCTGCCCTGTCCCTGAGTGTCCTGGAGAGTGTTCTCAATGGCATTTCCTCCCTCTGAGTCCGGCGCACCGGCGCACCAGGCTCCTACGGCTGTGAAGATCGTCGTCGCGGGTGGCTTCGCCGTCGGCAAGACGACCTTCATCGGGTCGATCTCCGACATCGAGCCGCTCAACACCGAGGCCGCGATGACCGAGCACTCGGTGGGTGTCGACGACGCGGGTGGCGTGTCCGACCGCAAGACGACGACGACCGTCGCCATGGACTTCGGTCGCATCGAGCTCTCGAGCTCGCTGTGGCTGTACCTCTTCGGCACGCCGGGTCAGGACCGCTTCCTCTTCATGTGGGACGACCTGGTTCGCGGCGCGATCGGTGCCGTCGTCCTCGTCGACACGGACCGTCTCGAGCAGTGCTTCCCGGCCGTCGACTACTTCGAGTCGCGGGGCATCCCGTTCGTCGTCGGCGTCAACTGCTTCGACGGCGTCGCCAAGCACCGCCTCGAGGACGTCCGCGAGGCGCTCCAGGTGCCGGCCCACGTGCCGATGCTCTACACGGACGCCCGCTCGCGCGCGGCGACCAAGCAGACGCTCATCGCGCTCGTGCAGCTTGCGATGGCCCGCCTGCGCGCTGCCTGAGCGGCTCGTCGTCCGGAGGCCCGCCCACCCTTCTCCGAGGGGTCGGCGGGCCTTCGTCGTCGTAGGTCTCCGTGGGCCGCGCGCAGCACGAGCGGCACCCGCGGCGCACGTGCTGCCGCACCGTGCGCGGGACGGTAGATTGTGCTCGGTCGCGCGGAGTCGCGCGCCTCGTGGGGAGGTGTGGGTCGTGTACTACGCGGACGGGTCCGCGCTCCGGCTGTCGGTCGTGGGCTCTGACTACCCGTTCCTCCCCGGCGAGGACCCCGGTCCCGCCGAGCACGCCGAGGCCTGGCGGGCGTGGCTCTCCGAGCACGCCGGCGAGGTCGCCGTCACGGAGATGGGCCTGAGCGCCGCCAAGAGCGCCGCGATCCCCCTCGGGTGGGAGGCTCGTGACTCCGTCCGGCTGCTCGGCGACCGGCTGACGGTCCTGCGCATCCCGGACCAGGCCTTCCCCGTCGCTGCGATGGTCGGTGGCGTCGTTCCGTCGGTCGACGCCGTGCACCTGGGCGTCGCCGTCGCAGACCCCGAGATCGACACGATCGTCACGTACGAGAAGCAGACCGCGCAGCTCGCGCGCATGTACGGCCTCGCCGTGCTCGCGCCCGGGCTCCCCGACCACTGGTGGGCCTGACGTGCCGCCCTCGCGGACGTGCCAGAATGGGGCGTCGGGAGGGCTGACAGAGCGGCCTAATGTGACGGTCTTGAAAACCGTTGTCCGCAAGGACCGGGGGTTCGAATCCCTCGCCCTCCGCCGATCGACGGGGTCGTGCCCAGCCGGGCGCGGCCCCGTCGTCGTCGGGCAGGTCCGTCGTCCCACGCGACATGGCAACTGGCGTGGCACGATCGTGCGGGGCGCCGCTGCTCGGACGCCCTGACGCGCCGAGCCGCCCGCACGGCACCCTGGTCCCGGTCGACGTGGAGGAGGGGTCGTGCACGGTACGACGCAGGAGAACGAGCTCGAGCCCGTCGGGCTCATCCGGCAGTCCGGGGCGATCCTCGCCCTCGGCCGGCTGAGCCTGTCGGGAGGGACCGGGAGCTACCGGGTCAAGGCGACGATGGCGCGCGCTGCCAAGGCGCTCGGCATGGATCGGCACGAGGCCCACGTGACGCTCACCGAGATCACCGCGACGTCCCATCGCGGCCCCATCTTCAGGACCGAGGTCACCGAGATGCGCAAGGTCGGCGTCAACGCCGACCGGCTCATGGAGATCGAACGCTTCGTCTCCGCGCTTCCGGCGGGTGCGAGCGTCGAGCAGCTCGAGGAGGGCGTCGCGCGCATCCGCGCGAAGGCGCCGCTCTACGGGCCGTGGCTCAACGCCCTCTTCGCGGCCGTCGCGTGCGCCGCGTTCGCGTTCCTCAACAACGGTGGGCCCATCGAGTGCGCCGGAGTCTTCGTCGCAGCAGGGCTCGGCCAGCTGCTGCGACGAGCGCTGCTGCACCGGGGCATGAACCAGTTCGCGGTGACGATGGTCGCGGCCGCGCTCGCGTCCGCCCTCTACCTCGGCCTCATGACCGTGCTGCTCGCGACGGGGGCGACGGCAGTCAACCACGAGGCGGCCTACGTGTCCGCGGTGCTCTTCCTCGTCCCGGGCTTCCCGCTCGTCACCGGCGCGCTCGACCTCGCGCGGCTCGACTTCTCTGCAGGGGTCGCGCGCCTCGTCTATGCGCTCATGATCCTCATGTCCGCGGCCCTCGCGGTCTGGGGCATCTCCGCGCTCGTCGGTGTCGCTCCCGACCCGGCGGTCGCACCGGAGCTCTCGTTCGTCCTCCTCACGATCCTGAGGCTCGTCGCGAGCTTCCTCGGCGTGCTCGGCTTCGCGCTGATGTTCAACAGCCCGTGGCGCATGGCGCTCACGGCGGCCGTCGTCGGCATGGTCGCGAACGTCGTGCGCCTCACGCTCGTCGGTGAGGGGCTCGCGCCGCAGGCGGGTGCCGCGATCGCCGCGCTTCTCGTCGGTGTCGTCGCGGCGTGGGCCGCTCCGCGGATCGACGTCCCGCGTGTCACCGTCTACGTGCCGGCCGTCGTCATCATGGTGCCGGGCGCGGCCGCCTACCGGGCGGTCTACCACCTCAACAACGGGGCGACGGTCCAGGCGATGGCGTACGCGGTGGATGCGGGGCTCGTCGTCGTGGCGCTCGCGATCGGGCTCGCGGTGGGCAGGATGCTCACGGACCGCTCGTGGCTCGTCGAACGCTGACCCTCCAGGAGCGCTACGGGTCGTTCGTGATGGGGGACCGTTTCGGTTTGGAGGGTGCGAAGGGCTCCGATAGAGTGTCCTGGCCTGGAGACGTCGCATAGTCAGGTCTAGTGCGCCACCCTGCTAAGGTGGTAACGGGGTAACTCGTTCGAGGGTTCAAATCCCTCCGTCTCCGCTTCCGAAGGACCCCGGTCGATGACCGGGGTCCTTCGACGTTCCCGTGTGGCACGTGCCACGCCCACAGGATTTCGCGTCGCGGCCACCCAGCGGCTATGCTCGACGAGGCCGCTTGCGAGAGCAGCCATGCGCCCGTAGCTCAACGGATAGAGCATCTGACTACGGATCAGAAGGTTGGGGGTTCGAATCCCTCCGGGCGCACCAGACCGAGAGCCACCCTGCGGGGTGGCTCTCGTCGTCTCTGCGGCAGGGCGCCGCGGACCCAGGGTGACCGGGACTCAGCTGGCCTTGCGCTTCGAACGGGCCGCCTCGACGCTGCGCCGCAGCGCCTCCATGAGCGGCACGACGTCCGCCGACTCGCCGTCCTCGGTCTCACCGAACGTCTCGGCGGTGTCGAGCGTCTCCCCCTTGGAGAGCTTGGCCTCTACGAGCTTGCGTAGCTCGACCTGGTAGTCGTCGGTCACCGCGTCCGGGTCGAAGTCCTCGGCGTACGACTCGACGAGCGACTTCGCCATCTCGAGCTCCTTCGCCGAGACGCGCGCGCCCTTGCGGCCCTCGAGCTCGCCCGGGTCACGCACCTCGTCCGGCCACAGGAGCGTCTGGACCGTGAGCATGTCACCGCGGGCCCGCAGCGCTGCCAGGCGCGTGCGCTGCCACAGGGCGAACCGCGCGACGGCGGTGCGGTCCGTCGACTCGAGGGCCTTGAGCAGGAGGGCGTACGGCTTGCGGGACGCAGGGTCCGCCTCGAGGAAGTACGTGCGGTCGAGGAGGATGGGGTCGATCTGCTCCGAGGGCACGAAGCTCAGCACATCGATCTCACGGCTGCGCTCGGACGGCAATGAACCGAGCTCGTCGCGCGTGAGGACGACGGTGCGCTCGCCGTCGTCGTAGTCCTTGTCGATGTGGTCGTAGTCGACTACCTCGCCGCACACCTCACAGCGACGCTGGTAGCGGATGCGGCCGCCGTCGGCGTCGTGCACCTGGTGGAGCGGCACGTTGTGCTCCTCGGTCGCGCTGAAGACGCGCACGGGCACGCTCACGAACCCGAACGCGATGGTGCCCTTCCAGATCGCCCTCATCCCTCCAGTGTGCGCCAGATCACACCAGGGCGCAGCATGGGTGGATGGCAGGCACGCAGACGAAGGTCGGCCGGCCCGCCCTCCGGCTCACCAACCTCGACAAGGTCCTCTACCCCGTGATGGGCACGACGAAGCGCGACGTCGTCGACTACCTCGTCGCCGTCGCCCCCGTGCTGCTCCCGCACGCCGTCGACCGGCCCGTGACGCTCAAGCGCTGGGTGCACGGCGTCGGCACGGCCGACGAGCCGGGCGAGGTGTTCTTTCAGAAGAACTTCCCCGACGGCACGCCCGAGTGGGTGCCCACGCACGACCTCGTCCACCGGAGCCGCACGACGACGTACCCCGTCCTCGACGCCGCGGACGGTCCCGCGATGCTCGCATGGTTCGGCCAGCTCGCCGCGCTCGAGCTCCACGTCCCGCAGTGGCGCGTCGCGCTCGACGAGGGCGAGGGCCGCGACGTCGTCCACCACCCCGACCGGCTCGTCCTCGACCTCGACCCCGGCCCGGGCGCCGGCCTGCCCGAGTGCGTCGTCGTCGCGCGCGCATGCCGGGAGATCGTCGAGGGCATGGGGCTGACGATCCTGCCCGTGACGAGCGGCTCCAAGGGTATCCACCTGTATGCGGGGCTCGACGGCACCGCCTCGTCGGACCAGGTCTCGCAGATCGCGCACGAGCTCGCGCGCACGCTCGAGCAGGAGATGCCGAAGCTCGTCGTGAGCACGCAGAGCACGGCGGAGCGCGCGGGCAAGGTGCTCCTCGACTGGAGCCAGAACAGCGGCGCGAAGACGACGGTCACCCCGTACTCGTTGCGCGGTCGCGCACGGCCCACGGTCGCGGCGCCGCGCGCGTGGGACGAGCTCGACGACGACCTCGCGCACCTCACGCCTGCGGACGTGCTCCGGCGCGTCGAGGAGATGGGTGACCTGCTCGCGCCGCTCGCGCCGCGTGCCGCGGCGCGCTCTTCCCGCTCGCGCGGGGGCGAGGGCGGGACGTCCCGCGCGGAGGGCGCGGACGACGACTCGCCCGCGGACGTGGAACCGCCGTCGGGGACTTCGGACCGCCTCGCGACGTACCGGGCCAAGCGCGACCCCGCGCGCACGCCCGAGCCCTACCCGGACGCGTCCGCAGACCCGACCGCGACGGCCGACGCGCGCCCGACGTTCGTCATCCAGGACCATCGGGCGCGCCGCCACCACCACGACTTCCGCCTCGAGCACGACGGCGTGCTGCTCAGCTGGGCGCTGCCCCGCCTCACGCCGGCCGACCCGGCGCGCAACCACCTTGCCGTGCGGACCGAGGACCACCCGCTCGACTACGGCTCGTTCGAGGGCACGATCCCGCGCGGGGAGTACGGCGCGGGCCAGGTGCGCATCTGGGACGCGGGAACGTACGTCGCCGAGAAGCTGCGCGACGACGAGGTCATCGTCGAGCTCTCGGGCCGGTCGGGCGGCGGGCTCGCCACGGACGGGGGCCGCAGCCGCCCGTCGTCGCGCTCATCCGCACTGACGGCGACACGTGGCTCGCTCACCGCATCGACCCCGCCCGTCGCCGTCGCGGTGCCCGCCGCCGGCCCGCCGCCACGGCCAGCGCGCCTGCCACCGCGGCCAACGCAGCCGCGGCCAGCGCCGCACCCGCCCACGCCGGCCCCGGTCCGTCGCTCGCCGACCTGCGCCCCATGCTCGCGAGCCCGACGACGCAGGCCGAGCAGCGCCGCCTCGCGCACGAGGTCGTGCCCGGCGGCCCGTGGGCCGTCGAGATGAAGTGGGACGGTATGCGCGTCCTGTGCGCCACGGATCCGGACGCGGACCGGATCGAGGTCCGCACCCGGTCCGGCGCGGACGTCACCGCGTCGTTGCCCGAGCTGCGCGCGCTCCTCGAGGCCGTTCCCGTCCCCGCGGTCCTCGACGGCGAGGCCGTCGCGCTCGGCCCCACGGGCGCCCCCGACTTCGGGCTGCTCCAGAGCCGCCTCGGGCTTGACGACGCACCCCCGCCCGGCTCCGTGCCGGTCGGGCTCCTCGTCTTCGACGTGCTCGAGGCGTCGGGCAGCGACCTCACGAGCCTCCCGTACGACGCGCGGCGGGAGGCGCTCGCGACCGTGCTCACGCCGACCGGTGGGATCGCGATCTCCGACGTCGTCGACCTGCCGTGGGACGAGGCCCTCGCGACGTCGCGCGAGCTCGGCCTCGAGGGGCTCGTGCTCAAGCGCCGCACCTCGACCTACCAGGCAGGACGGCGCTCGCGGGACTGGCGGAAGGTCAAGCTCGTCGAGCACGCCGACGTGCTCGTCGTCGGCTGGTCCCCCGGCGAGGGCGACCGCGCCTCGACGCTCGGCTCGCTGCTGCTCGCCGAGCGTGACGGCGCCGAGCGCGACGGCGACGGTCTGCGGTACGTCGGTCGCGTCGGCACGGGCTTCCGTGACGCGGCGCTCGCGCGCCTCGCCTCGACGCTCAGGTCCGGCGAGGCGAGCGCGCCGCTGCTCGGCGACGTGCCGTCCGACGTCGCCCGCGACGCGCGGTGGGTCAGCCATCCGTTCTCGGCCGAGGTCGAGCATGCTGGGCGCACCCGCACGGGCAGCCTGCGCCACCCGGTGTGGCGGGGTCTGCGCACCGATCTCGGCTGACGTCGGTGCGCAGGCCGCACGCGATCAGCGGTCCGTCGCCGTCTCGTCGTCGGCGCCCTCCGCCTGGTCGGGCTGCTGGGGCCGGCGGTGCGAGCTGAGCTGCTCAGGGTCAGAGTCCGGGTCCGTCGCAGGGTCGTACGCGCCGTTCTCGTGGGGTGTCGTGGTCATGATCGTGGCTCTCTTTCGGTGGGAACTGCGAGGGAACTCGGGGACAGGGGTCAGTCCCCATCGTCGTGGTGGTGCTCGGCGGTGCGCATGGGGCCCCGGTCGCCGAGCCCCTCGCCCGCGCGCATGCCTGCGACGACCTCGGCGATCGTGTCCCGCGCGCTCCACGTCGGCTCCCAGCCGAGCTCGGATCGGGCGCGCTCGGTCGACATGAGTGGCACGCCCGCGCCCATGTCGAACCAGCCCGGGTCCGTCGCGACGAGCCGCGCCCGCCACGCGAGCGCGACCGCGGGCCGCGCGAGCCCGCGCGGGACGGTACACACCGCGATCGCTCCGAGGACGTCCGCGATCGCCCGCCCGTCGAGGACGTCGGGCGCCGCGACGTTGAACGGACCGTGGGCGCGTGTGCGCAGTGCCGCTACGTACGCCTGCGCGACGTCGTCGGCGTGCACGGCCTGGAGCCGGAACCCGCGTGGCCACGGAAGCACCGGGACAGTGTGCGGCGCGAGTGCCGCCCGAAGCACGTCGTGGCCGAGGAAGTACCGGACGATCTCCGCACCCGCAGGCCGCTGGAAGATGAGCGCGGGCCGCAGCCACGACGTGGTGATGCCTGGGTGGGTAGCGACGAACGACCGTAGGAGTGCCTCCTGTGCGGACTTGTCGACCGCGTAGTGCGAGGTTCGCGTGCCGCCCGTCGCGTGCGACTCATCGTGCAGGACGTCGTCGGCGACCGGCGAGTACGCGCCGACGGACGACGCGACGACGACCTGGCCGACGCCCGCGCGCGCCGCCGCCGCCAGGACGCGGTGTGTCCCCTCGACATTCGTCGCACGGAGCCGATCGCGGTCGCGGTTCGGCTGGATCTGCCATGCGAGGTGCACGACGGCGTCGCTGCCGGTGAGTGCCTTCGTGAGCTGCGCGTGGACCATCCGGTCGCCAACCCACGTGCCGCGTGCGCCGACGTCGAGCGTCTGCCACGTCGTCGCGAGCCGCCTCACCTCCTCCGACGGCACCCGCCGCGCCACGCCGTGGACGTGCGTCACCCACGGCTCCTGCACGAGAGCCCGCAGGAGCGCGCTGCCGGCGTTGCCGCTCGCCCCGACGACCGTGACCCTCATGCGGCCACCGCCGCCGGGTCGAGGATGACCTTGATGCACCCGTCGTCCTTGTCGCGGAACACCGCGAGCCGCTCCGGCACCGGGTCGGTGTCGACGACACGCGTCGTGCCCAGGTGCAGCGCGACCCGTGCCGCAAACTGGCCAACGGGCCCCAGCCCGAGGACGACGACCGTCGCGCCGCCAACGTCCCCGCACCGGCGGACGGCTGGCCACGCCGTCGGCAGGTTGCCGGAGAGGGAGAGGTAGCGATCGTCGGGCGAGCCGCCGTCCGGTACCGGGACGAGCCCGTAGTCGGCGCGCGGAACCCGCAGCAGCTCGGCCTGTCCGCCAGGCACCGCGCCGTGGAGGAGCGCGTACCAGAGGAGTGCGGCACCCCGCCCCTCCGAACGCACCTGCGTGGTCTCGCACTGCGACCGCAGGCCGCGCTGGCACATCCAGCAACGGCCACGAGGGATTTTGGACGGCACGACGACGCGGTCACCCGGACCGACGTGCGCGACATCGCGGCCGGCCTCCTCGACGACGCCCATGGCCTCGTGACCCAGCAGGTCACCCCGCATGCAGAACCGCGTGAGTGGGCCGTGAAGATGCAGGTCGGAGCCGCAGATCGCCGTCGACGTGATGCGGACGACCGCGTCGGTCGGTTCGACGATCGTTGGGTCCGGAACCGTCTCTACCGCGACGTGCCCTGCGCCCTGCCAGGTGACTGCACGCATGATGACCTCCAGGTGCGGGTGGGTGGTTCCCGGCTCGTGCGTCCCGTGGTGGCGGCGCTGCGGACGAAGTGCCGCTGGCCGACGACGAAGACGATGAGCATGGGCAGCGCCGTGATGACGTTCGCGCTGACGACGGCCTCCCACCGCGACTCGCCCCCGGGGCCGAGTGATCGATGTGTGCCTTGAGGCCGTGCGGCACCGTGAACGTCGCGGAGTCCTGCAGCTAGACGGTCGGCTCGGGTAGGTCCGTGTTCGCCATGACGACCTGCGAGTCGAACTTGCTGCCCGCGCAGAGACCCATGACGCTAAGCGTCGTGCGAGCGTCGCGGCCGGTGTCAACGGCGTTGTGGCGTCCGTCGTGCCGCCCGCGCCACGGGCGCAGGCGGCGAGCAGCGTCAGCCTGGAGCAGAGGGCGAGGGCCCCGGCGATTTGTCGAGAGAGTCGCATGGTTCCTCCGATGCGCAGATCCCTCCGCACCCGCCCTCCCGGGCGGACGGGGGCGTGGGGTCGTCGGACGTGAACCCGTTGACCTTGTGGGTGCCGTCGCAGAACGGCTTGATCGCCGAGCCACCGCAGCGGCACAGAGCGATGGTGGGGCGGTTGCGGGCGACGGCCCGGCCGTCGCCCGTGACGATGCGCGCAGCGCCGCGCACGAGGATGGGCCCGTCAGGGCACAAGGTCATCTCGACGACGTCGCGCCCCCTCACGCAGCCACCTCCCGCAGCGAGGACGTGCCCGCGTCGAACGCGGCGAGGTGGCGAGCGGCGGCAAGGTCGTCGAGGAGCAGGCACGCACCGGCGCCGAACAGGACGTCACCCAGGAGGTGCGGCTCCGCCTCGACGAGCCCGCCCGCGAGGTCGCGGCCCGCGATCTGCTCGTGCACGGCGTCCGCCTCGACGTGCTCGTCGAAGTATCCGGTCGCGTCCTCGCCGAGACCCAGGCGCCGCATGCCGTCGGCGTACTGCCGGCTCGGGATCGACGACGTCATCTCGAAAGCGGCGAGGTGCCCCGTGATCGCACCGCGCAGGCGCCGGTTGAGACCCGCGAGCGACATGAACGTCGACGTCGCGAGCGTCACCGCGGGCACGGCGACGACATGGGCGCCGTAGTGGTCGTCGAGGTCGAGTGCGCGCAGCGTCCTGCGGAAGAGCTCGGAGTGCATCGATGCGAGGTGCCCACCGCCGTACTCGTCCGCCTGGATCTCGACCGCCGCCGCCTTGGCCCGGCCCGTGAGTCGCGGGATCGCCCACGTGTGAGGGTCCGCCTCCTTGAGCTGGTAGATCGACTTGTGGACGAGCACCTCCCGGAGCTGGGCGAGCGAAGCCTTGCGTGCGACGAAGCGGGAGACGCTCGGCCCGCCGTCGCTCGACGTCATCTCGAAGAGGATCTGCGCGACGCCGTCGGCCGTCGTCGCCGCGACGTCCGGCACGGTGACGCGCCCGCGCAGGTGCGCCTCGAACGCATCCTCGAGGTTGCGGCGCAGCGCGATCGCGGACGGGTCCCACTCCCATGCGTCGTCGACGCCCTCGATACCGCGGTAGTGCAGCTCCTGCAGGCAGAAGAGCGTGAGCTGGAGGTCGTCGTCGTCGGCGAGGTCGTCGTCGGACACCGGATGCGCCGCTGGCAGCGCCCGGGCACCGGGCACGCCGGACGTGAGGATGCCGAGCACCTCCGCGCTCAGCTGCCCCCGCGGGCGTGGCAGCGGCAGACGGATGCTCGTCGCGGCGGACTTCAGCGTGATTGGGGGCATCATGCGCTCCGTTTCGTCGGGGTGAGGTTGCGGGTCGGCGCGAGCGCCCGGCGCAGGGACCGCGTGCTGTCGGCCGCCGCCCGAACGCGGCGGCCGGCGTAGGGACAGCCCCCGGTGACGCGCAGCGCGAGAGCGAGCCACGAGGTCATGGCTCGTTCGACGAGCCACAGGGGCGCGAGCGCGGTCGCCGTCGCGGGTAGCACCGCGGCGCCCCCTGCGCGACGACGTCCGATCTCCGCGAGAGTCATGGCGAGGAGCCACGAGCCGAGGAACCGACGGCGGTCGCGCAGGACGGTGAGCGCGAGGGGCACGAGGCTGAGCTCCGCCACGAGGCGCCATGGCTGTGCCTGGCTGTCGTAGGCCTGTCTGACGCGCTGCCGCAGGAAGTGCCGGGCGCTGCACGGGCGGCGCGCGACGTAGAGGTCGTCGGCGCGGTGCTCCGTCCCGCCGAGAGCCTTGACCATCCTGATCGTCTGGAGGTTCTCGAAGAGGACGTCAGGACGGAGAACGTGGCCGTGGAACGCCTCCCGCCGGACGACGAGCGTCCCCGGGTAGTCCGACCCGATCACGCGGTTGACGAGAGTGCGGCCCGTGTCCCACAGCGCGTGCCACGGGAGCGGGTCGAAGTAGTTCTGCGGCCGCACGACGTCTGCGGTGCCCACGAGCCTGACGGCGGCGGCCAGCTCCTCGATGCCGTAGCGGACGTCGGCGTCCGCCACGACGATGACGGGGCGGGTCGTCAGCGCCACGGCATGGTTGACGGCGACGACCTTGCCGTTCGCCCCCGGCGGCGGCGTGGGCGCGTGGAGCATGCGGACGGTGCGCGGCCACCTGTTCCGGTGCGCGCGGAAGACGCGGGCCGGAGAGCCGTCGACGACGACCAGCTCGACGTGGCGCGTGAGCCCGCGCAGGTATGCCTCGAGGTCGGGGTCGACCTCCGCCGCCGTGTGCAGCGGAAGGATGTAGACAGCGTCGGACAGCCGCGGGTCAGTCATCGTCGTCGTCCTGCGCGCTCACGAGCCGGCCGAGCGGCCGCTCCTCGGCGGCGCCCGCACCCCGCGGGGGCGGCGGCGCGCCGATGCGCGCGGAGAGGTGACCGCCGAGGAACCCGCCGGCCATGAGCACTGCGAACCCCCCGAGCGACGCGACCCGGCCCGGGTGCTGCCCGGGCGACGTGCGTGCGAGCGCCGCCGCGCCGAGCGTCGACGCCACGAGGTTGCACGCGACGTGCACGACCGCCACGCGCCGACGGCGCGCGTCGAGGCGCCGCGCGTCGGCAAGACCCGTCACGGCGACGACGGGCGTCGCAAGGACCGCGGTACGCAGGAGCCGCCGGGCGCCCGCACCGTGGCGCGGGCCCGCGAGCAGGACGCTCGACGCCCACGCCCCCACGGGCAGCATGGCGAGCGCAGCGTGCATGGGATGCCCGAGGTGCGAGCCCTGGAGCAGCTCGCGCACCCGGACGTCGCTCGTGACGGCCTCGCTCGCCCGCCGCAGCGCGTCCGCGACCGGCGCGAGCATGCGCGAGGTCTCCAGCCGGTCGAGGGAAGCGAGCACAGGATGCGCGGTCATGAGATCTCCAGGGGGGTGAGTGGTCAGCCGGCGTCGGTGCCGTCGGGTGCGCCCGAGGCGGGGGACTCGCCGGCGAAGAACGAGACCTTGCCGTTGGGCTCGAGCACGGCGAGCCGCACGCTCCTGAGGTCCTCGATGCCCTGCTGGCGGGCGGCGCCGAGCAGGTCGTCGTAGGCGAGACGTTCACGGCGGAGCGTGTCATGGTCCGCCGCGCCGTCGCTGACGACGACGACTGGCCTGCCCGTGACGACCGCGTGGAGCTTCCTCGAGCGCGCGTTGAACCACGCGAGGATGATCGTGAGCGCCGCCATCGTGCCGACGGCGAGAACAGCCCCGGTGACGGAGGAGTCCTGGCCGGTCACAGCCTGCTGGACGAGGTCGCCCATCGTCACGAAGACGATGAGTTCGAACGAGCTCAGCTCGCCGAGCGTCGACCTGCCGACGACGCGCGTGATGGCCCACAACGCGAGGAACACGACAGCCGCGCGGATGACGGTCTCCACCGGGGACTCCCTTCGGTCAGGGCACTCGCTCAGGGAACGATGCGGGTGTGGATGTCGACGGGTGCTACGTGGAGCCCGTCGGAGTCGATGACGGCGACGCGGCCCGAGGCGCTGCGGTCGTGCAACGCCCGGACGTAAGCCTCGATGTCGAACCTGAGGACCTCGCCCTCAGGAGCGGTGAACGTCAGGTACGTCCAGGCGCCGTCGCGCGTCTGTTCCGCCGGCTCGGGGTCGACGCTCTGCTGGTCGAGGAGCCGCAGGTAGTCCGAAGAGATGGCGACCGTGACGTCACCGTCGAAGCCGCCCGCCCGTTCGACCGTGACCGTGAGCGGGATGTCGAGTCCCGCGCGTGCGGCGGACGCGAATCGCACGTGCGTCGTCCACACGCTCTCGGTCACGCTGCGCTCCGCCATGCGCGTGCCGAGCAGACCCAGGAGTGCCGCCGCGAGCACAGCGAAGAGCGCGACCGTTGCTGCGGCGCGCACACGCTGGGGCGTTCGAGAGCCTTGGCTCTCGACGTCCGCGATCGTGCTCGCCGTCATCGCGCTACTCCTCCTTGACGCCGCCTGCGTCGTCGACGACCTCTGTGCCCGGCGGGACGCTCGGGACGAGGCCCGCCTCGATGTCAGCGGGTCGGGGCGGCTGCGTGCGGCCCTCGGAGAACTCCCCGCCCTGGCGTCCGCCGTACGGGCGACCGTGGTCGGCGCGCTCCTCCCGCCAGAACGTCAGCACCCAGCCGCCGACCTCGAGGCGTGCGCCCGTGCGCAGCGCCCGGTCGGCAGGCTCCGAGGCGGAGCCGCCTCCGACAGGCGCGTGCGCCTCGACGCGGTACTCGTCGCGCTCGTCGTGGACGATCGTGAGGTGCAGGGGCTCCGCGCCAGACAGCTCGAGGTCCACCCCCGAGCCCGAGCCGATCGTGAACTCGTCGTCCACGATCGAAACCTTGCGCGGTGCCGTCCCGTCGTCCACCGCCGTCGAGACAAAGAGCGCCGGGTGGCCTGCGCCGTGCTCGGCGTGGGTCGTGGTCGGGTGTGTGCCGTGGTCGTCGCCCGGGCTGTACTCAGACATCAGAAGACCGCCTTGCCACCAGTGACGCCGAGGACGGAGCCGCTGATGAAGGAAGCCTCTTCAGAAGCGAGGAAGACGAACGCATCCGCGACCTCGACAGGTTGCCCTGGGCGCCCCAGGGGGGTGTCCTTGCCGAACCGTGCGACGTGTTCTGCGGGGAATGTTGCCGGGATGAGCGGAGTCCAGATAGGACCGGGGGCTACTGCGTTGACACGAATACCTTGGGAGCCGAGGTCGCCGGCGAGATTCACTGTCAGGTTGTTGAGCGCGGCTTTGGTCGAGGCGTAGTCAACAAGATGCGGCGAAGGTTGATATGCCTGAATAGATGTCGTCAGCAAGATGCACGCGCCCGCGGTTAGGTACCTCAAGGATTCCTGGACCAGCCATATCGCACCGAAGACGTTTGTCGCGTAGGTCCGCTCGAGCTGCTCTGAGGTCAAGTCCAGAAGGCCGGACGTGAGGGACATCTGGTAGCCAGCGTTGGCGACGACGAGATCTAGCCCCCCAAGCTCGGTCGCCGCGGCCGAGACGACCGTGGACACTGAGTCGTGATCGCGGAGGTCTGCGGAGACGGCGAACACTCGCGTGCCGGTGCGCCGGGCTAGCTCGAGGGTCTCGACCGCGTCGTCCTCCTCCTGCGGGAGGTAGGTGAACGCCACATCGGCCCCTTCCTGTGCGAAGCGAAGGACGATCGCACGACCGATTCCCGAGTCGCCGCCTGTGACTAGCGCGCGACGGCCGGTGAGCCGCGACTTTCCCTCCCGTGCCTCCCCGTGGTCGGGCTGTGGGGTCATGTCGCTGGTGGTTCCAGGCCAGTCCTGCTCCTGCGAGCCTGGCGCCTCGGTGCCTCCGTTGGATGACAGGTTGTTGTGGCTCATCTGATGCTCCTCGTCTCCAGTCCGGCTCGACCAGGCTCGCACAATGTGGCAAAGATCACAGCGTGACTCGGGTGAAAACTCCGTCGGGCACTTGACTCGAGCATGCGCTTCGTGTGCTGGCCACGCAACATCTGGGGCCGTCGGGATCTCTGTTCCGGGCCCGGGAGCCTGGGCGGGGGCGTTTCCCAGATGCTGTTCGCATCGCTGTTGTCCGGACTCGGCAACGCCAGAGCGCCTGCTGGGCTGGCCGGACAGGGCAGAGGTGCAGGGGCGGCTGAAGGTGTCGGCGCCCGTCGCGACCGAGTCCGGACATCAGAGCTACCTCAGATGGTCGGCCTGCTGGGCTCGCGACGTCTACGCCAACTTCAGCCTCACGCTCGTCGACTACACCGAGATCCGCATCGGCAACCGCGTGATGTTCGGTCCGAACGTCACCATCTCGACCGCCGGACACCCGATCGACCGGACGCAGCGCGCCCGTGCCGCGTCATCCGCGAGATCGGCGAGCACGACCGTGAGTTCTACTGGCGAGACCGCCGGGTGGACGTCGACGAGAACCTCGTGCCGATCCCGCCCGCCGACGGCGAGCCGGCCTGAGAGGCGTCGCACGCTGCCCGTCGGAGCGGGTATGCTCTTCGAGGTCCTCCGCGAGGTCGACCACGCGCCCGTAGCTCAACGGATAGAGCATCTGACTACGGATCAGAAGGTTGGGGGTTCGAATCCCTCCGGGCGCACCACCTGACGAGAGCCACCCTGCGGGGTGGCTCTCGTCGTCTCACGCCCTGTGCCAGGGCCTGTCCGGGGCCGTCGGCGCGGGCGCGGACGCGACCTCGATCGCGTAGGTCGGGCGTCCGGGCTGCTCGACGGGGCCCCGGTAGACGTGGCCCGTGAGGCGGCACCACGCGGGCAGGTCGATCGGTGCGACGGGGTCGGTCGACGTGAGGTGGACGACGGTTCCCGCCTCGAGGGTCATGACGTGCCGGCGCAGGTGGATGAGCAGGCGTGCGCAGCCGAGGTCGCCGCCGTCGACGCGCCAGATGCCGTCGTCGCCGAGCTCCGCGTCGACCGTCGGGGGCAGCGTCACGCGACCGTCGTGCCCGTGGCGGGCTCGACGCCGCGCAGCGGCGCCCAGGCCCACGGCAGGAGGCGCGCGACGACGCCGAGGACGACGGCGATGCTCAGCGCGCCCAGCCCGAGAGCGAACGGTGGCCACTCTCCGCCGCGGACGAACATCACGAGGGCGAGGATGAGCGCGGCCGGGAGCGACGCGACGGTGGCGATCTCGCCGCGGGTGGGGCGGCCCGTGCGCGCGCGGGCGAGCCCGCGGACGACAGGCGCGAGGACGAGGCCGACGGCGGCGCCCGCCGCGACGCCAGCCAGCGTGCCGAAGATCGCAGTGAGCGGCCCGTACTCGAGCGCGTCCCACGAGGCGGCGATGCCCATGAGCAGGCCGGTGATCGTGCCGGCGACGAGGCCGAGCGCGACCGAGCGCGCGACGATGCTCCCGTGCGGGCCGTCGTAGCCGGGGCGGCTCGTGTCGCTCATGGCCCGACCCTACCGGCGGGCGCGCAGCGGAGCGACGGGTGCGGCCGGGTTCGCAGGCACGTGGGATCCGTGGCAGGATATGGAAGCGTTCCCACGACGGCGAAGGAGCCCCCATGCGCGTGCCCGACGGCTTCGCCCTCGGAGCGGCCACAGCCGCCTACCAGATCGAGGGCGCTGCGGCCGAGGACGGACGCGGCCCGTCGATCTGGGACACCTTCAGCCACGTCCCGGGGACCATCCTCGGCGACGACACCGGCGACACGGCCGTCGACCACTATCGCCGCGTCGAGACCGACCTCGACCTCATGGCGCACCTCGGTCTCGACGCCTACCGCTTCTCGATCTCCTGGCCGCGCGTCCTCCCCCGGGGCCGCGGTCAGGTCAACCGTGCCGGGCTCGACTTCTACTCCCGGCTCGTCGACGGGCTGCTCGAACGTGGCATCACGCCCGTCGCGACGCTCTACCACTGGGACCTGCCGCAGGCGCTGCAGGACACCGGCGGCTGGCTCGACCGCAGCACCGCCCACGCGTTCGCCGACTACGCGCACGTCGTCGGCACCGCCCTGGGCGACCGCGTCGACACGTGGACGACGCTCAACGAGCCCTGGTGCTCCGCCTACCTCGGGTACGGCTCCGGCGGGCACGCGCCCGGCCTCACCGGGCGCGAGGAACCGCTCGTCGCAGCCCACCACCTGAGCCTCGCGCACGGCTCCGCGATCGCCGCGCTGCGCCCCGTCGTGAAGCCGGACGCCAAGTTCTCCGTCACCCTGAACTTCCACGTCTTCACGCCCGACGGCCCCACCGGCCCCGCCGCCGTCGAGAAGGTCGACGCCCTCGCCAACGACACGTTCCTCGTCCCCATGGTCGAGGGGCGGCTCTCCGAGCGGCTCGTGCGCGTCACCGAGGACGTCACCGACTGGTCGTTCGTCCGCGACGGCGACCTCGCGACGATCGCACAGCCGCTCAGCAACCTCGGCGTCAACTACTACTCATCGAACGCCGTGCGGATGTGGGACGGGAGCGGCGAGCGCGAGCTCGCCGACGGCCACCGGCGCGGCGCGACGTCCGCCTGGCCCGGCGCCGAGGACGTCGACTTCCTCGCCATGCCCGGCCCGCACACGGCGATGGGCTGGAACATCGACCCCGACGCGCTCGGCCGGCTGCTGCGCGGCCTGTCAGCCCGCTACCCGGAGCTGCCGCTCGTCATCACCGAGAACGGCGCGGCCTTCGACGACGAGGTCGCGCCCGACGGCGCGATCCACGACGCCGACCGCACCGACTACGTCCGACGCCACCTCGCCGCCGCGCTCGACGCGCGCGCCGACGGCGTCGACCTGCGCGGCTACTTCGTGTGGTCGCTCCTCGACAACTTCGAGTGGCGCTACGGCTACGCCCGCCGCTTCGGCATCGTCCGCGTCGACTACGACACCCTCGAGCGCACCCCGAAGGATTCGGCGCACTGGTACCGCGGCGTCCTAGCGACCCGCACGCTCTGACGCCCACCTTGATCGCGAGATAGGGGTGTGCCGTCGAGATAGGGGTCTGTAGGCCCCTATCTCGGCGCGCGACCCCTATCTCGCGACGGGTGGCGCGACTCTAGAGCTCGCCGCCGCTCAAAGCCGTCGACGGCGACCGCTCGGTACGGGATCATGCGGCATGGCCATCTTTCCTCCCGTCCCGCGTCTGCTCGACGCTGCCCTCCGCGACGGAACCGTCGTGCGGGTCGAGCGCGTCGACGGGGACAGCTGCGACGGTCGTGTCCTCGCGCTCGGGCGTCGCTGGGTGATCCTCGCTCAGCTGGCCGATCTCGGGCACCCGGACGGGCTCACGGTGCGCAGGCTCCGCGACGTCGACCACGTCACCCCGGCGCCTCTCAGCCAGCGCGCGTCCGCTCACCTCGTCGACTGGCCACCCACCGCGCCTGACGTCGACCTCGACAGCACCCGCGCGATGCTCGCGTCATTGCTCACCGCCGACACGCTCGTCGGCATCGAGTGCATCGACGAGCCGGACCAGCGCTGGTACGGGCTCCCGCACGCGCTGCGCCGACGGGACCTCGACCTCTGGGAGCTCTCGCCCCAGTGCACGTGGCATGCGACCGAGTCCAGCTGGAGGCTGGGCAGCCTCACCGAGGTCGTCATCGGCGACCGCTACGGGACGACGCTCGGCTCCCTCGCGCCTACGCCCCCGATCGCCCCGGAGGACAGCAGGTGGGCCCACGAGATCGACCGGCCACGCGAGGATGGTGTCCGTGCGCGTTGACGTCACGGACGAGCTGCCGCTCCCGGTCGTCGTCGGGCTCGGGCAGCGCGTCGTCGTCGGCACCGCGACCCTTCCGGAGGGAACGGTCCTCCTCCTCGAGCTACGGATCGACGTCTGGGGCGACACTCGACGGCCCCGGGCCGATATGCGGCTCACGGCGGCCCTCGACATCGTCGCCGTCCTCGACCCGACCCCGTGGCGCCACGCCGGCGAGGCCTGGGCCGCCGCGACAGGGGACTGGTTCTTCTACGAGCCGTATGCGCCGGACGAGCTGCACGGCGCCGTCATCGACTGGCACGAGGACCCGGCCGACTTCGTGACCCTGCTGCGCGACCGCGACCATGACGACCTCGCTCGGGAGCTCGAGGCCGAGGCGCACGGGAAGCTCGCCGTCGAGGAGATCGTTTCCATCGGCTCCGACGGCGTGCACGAGGTCGTGGAGATCACCTTGCGGGACATCGACCCACGGCTCGACCCCGACATCGGGGGGCGAGGCAGGTTCGTCCAACGACGCTTCTCCCTCGAGATCTGCCCAGGGTGCGGAGCGCCCGACGAGCACATCGGTCGGCACATCGTCGGGCGGACCACGGACGAGATCCGCACCAAGGTCGCCGCACTCCTCCATGAGCTGGACGGCGCGCCTCGTCGCCTGTGGGACGACGAGCTGCGGGCGCGGTTCGACGTCGTCGCGCACGACCGGTGGTCGACGCTCGGATGGTACGGACCGGCGCGCCGGTCGGACCGGCACGTATACGTCGATGCGGTGCGGCACGACGAGCCGACCTTCGGTCCGGTCACCGTGGGTGCCGGCACCGCAGAACCCGGGGACGTCATGCTCCAGGGTGGTCTCGTCCTCCGGACGGACCCCGCGACGGGCGTCGTCCGCGGTGCCTGGTTGCCCCGACGTCCGTGGCGCAGGTACCGCGCTGAGTCCTTGAGCGGCCTCGAGACGGAGGGGTGGACGGCGTTCGTCAGGCAGGCTGCTGCCGGTCGCGCCCAGAGGCGCGAGCCTGCCGCTCGCTGGCGCGACAGCTGGGTGGCCGGACGTCCCCACAACGGCAGATCCGTCCGCATCGGGGAGGACCTCGTCCTCGCCGTCGGGATGTCGGGCGCCGTGGCAGGCTGGATGATCGACCGTGACGACGACGCCCGCCGTCGCGTGGTGCGAGGGCGGGCGTCGGGTGGGGCGTCGGGCCGGTAGGCCCGGCCCGGTGTCACTCCGCGAGGAGCAGGTAGAGGGCGCGACGCGCCTCGTCGAGCTTCTCGGCGGCGGCCGTCTTCTGGTCGTCGGTGCCGCTGTGGCGGAGCTGCTGGATCGCGCCACGGAGCTTCATGGCCGACTCGTGGAAGGTCGCGTCGGCGGCGGAGAGGCCGGGGGTCGACGCCCAGGTGGCGGCGATCGCATCGGCGTTGTCGGTGACGTAGGTGCGACCCTCGTCCGTGAGCGAGTGCTCCGTGGAGCGGCCCTCGCCGGTCGTCGTGACGAGGCCCTCGTCGACGAGCTGCTGGAGCGTGGGGTAGACGGAGCCGGGGCTCGGGCGCCAGGCGTCGCCGGTCTTCTCGGCGATGGCCTTGATGAGGCCGTAGCCGTTCGACGGGGCGTCGGCGAGCAGCGAGAGCACGGCGAGGCGGACGTCGCCCCGTCCGGCGCGGCGCCCGCGTCCGCCGCGGGGGCCGAAGCCGGGTCCGCCTGGGCCGAAGCCGGGGCCGCCGGGTCCGAATCCGCTGCGTCCGCCACGGTGGCCGCGCGGGCCGCCGTCGCGACCGAAGCCGTCGTGGCGGTTGTGCTCGCGTCGCGGTCCGCGGCGCTCGAAGCTGGAGTTCATGGGGTTCCTCATGGAAGTCCTCCTGGTGTTGTGGAGGGAGGATCTCTCCCTCGCGATACTTCACGATATATCGCTTACATATCGCCCGTCAATGCCCTCTCTCCTGTCCGCGCCCGCCTTCCTCCCGGCGGACGGCGGGAGAGGGGATCGACGCCGGCCCGTGGGGTGCGGGAGCATGTGCCATGGCAACCTCTCGCTCGGTCCTGCGGTGGCACGCCGCCGCGCCCGCTGACACTCGCTGGGGCGACGAGATGCGACGGGACACGAGCAGCGATGCACCCTGACGACCGAGCGCGTACCCGGGGCCTGCTCGAGTTCCGTCGCGCGTTCCATCTCCGCTTCGCGAGCGTTCCCGACGACGAGGGCGGCTTCTACGACGCCGTCGACCGGCTCCCCGACGTCGCGTATCTCGCCCTGCGCCAGGGCGCGTCGCCTGCGCAAGCGGCACGACGCCTCAACGACGAGTGGGACGCGCTCGCCGAGTCGGGCGGGTACGCGAGCGACGACGAGCTCGCCGACTGGCTTGCCGAGCACGGCCCCGCGGCGCGTGACGGGGCGATCGCATGGGCGGATGACGCTGCCGACGACGCCCCGCCGAGCGAGGCCGAGCCGCAGCTGCGCGTGGTCCGTACACCGCCGGACGCGGGGCGTCCCGTCCTGCCCGCGTTCCTCGACCTCTGGCCCGGGTTCCTCTACGGCGTCGTCCGGCTCCCGGGCGGGACGGTGCTCGTCACCGAGGTGTGGGCGCAGTGGTCTCGGGGCCCGAGCCGCGACCTCGGTGACGACGAGAGCACCCTCGAGATGTACGTCGAACACGTCGAGATGCTCGACCCGGCACCCTGGCCCACCGACGCCGACGCGTGGGACCAGGTCGGACTCGACTGGGCGTTCTACGCGGAGGACAGGTGGGTCGACGTGCTCGGCGGGGCGACCTTCGACTGGTACGTCGAGGCCGATGACATCGAGACGCTCCTGCGGCCACACCTCAGGGCGGCCGACCTGCGCCGTGCCGTGGCCGCGGCCCGGGGTCGTCTCGAGGTCGACGAGCTCGTACCCGCAGGATCGCGTGGGAGGCACGGCCTCGTCGAGATCGTGGCGCGCACAGGTGAACCGCCTGACGCTCCGGGCTTCGACCCGGAGAACTACCGTCTCCTCAAGCGTCGGCTGTTCCTCGAGACGTGCCCGCACCCCGCAGGGACGTGTGACCACACCGGGCGGCGTGTCGTCGTCGCGCGGACCGACGACGAGGTG
Source organism: Sanguibacter sp. HDW7 (assembly GCF_011300875.1). Taxonomy (NCBI): domain Bacteria; kingdom Bacillati; phylum Actinomycetota; class Actinomycetes; order Micrococcales; family Sanguibacteraceae; genus Sanguibacter; species Sanguibacter sp. HDW7. The sequence continues at coordinate 150,899 of NZ_CP049862.1, forward strand.
CGCACCCGCGTCGACGAGCTCCTGCGCGAGGTGGGTGCCACCCCGCGGTCGCGGTGGGTCGACGAGCTCGCCGCACGCTTCGACGTCGTCGTGCCGGGCGTGCCGCTGCGTATCGGCTGGTACGGACCCGAGCGGCCGTCGGACCGGTTCACGTACGCCTCTGCCGCGCCGACGGACAGGCCGGAGTGCGGGCCCGTCGACGTCGGCGGTGGGCAGCCCAAGCCGGGCGACGTCCTCGTGCCCGGTGGCCTCGTCCTGCGGACCGACCCGGCGACAGGGGGTGTCCGAGGAGCGTGGCTCCGACGGCGCCCGTGGCGCCGCCGCGCACGGCGATGGCTGCCGCGGCTGACGGACGCCGCGTGGAGCATCACCTTCGACAGCGTGGCCGCCGATGCGCCGGGCAGGGCGGCCGCGCGCCGAGGCGACGTCTGGGCCGGCGGACGCGTCGACGACGTCCCTCTCTACCGGGTCGGCGACGACCTGTGGCTCGCGATCGGCTCGTCGGGCGCCATCGCTGGATGGGTGGTCCGGCGAGGACGTCGGCGCCTGCCGACCTGAACGCCCGCCGTACCCCGCGAGCTAGGGGCCTGCCGCCGAGGTAGGGGGCTACAGGCCGCTACCTCGACGGCAGACCCCTATCTCGCGAAAGTGGGCACTGTCTGGTGAGGGTGGCGGTCGGTAGGGTCGGGGCATGAGTGCGCCTCGGTGGGTCGTTGCAGGTGGTCGCGCGGTTCGGGGCTGGGCATCCGGCCTCTCGACCACGGGGCTGTGGGTCGCGCTCCTCTTCTTCTGCGCGTCGCTCACGCCCTCGCTCATCCCGCGCGTCTGGTTCTACCAGGCGATCGTCTCGGGCTTCTCGCTCGCCGTCGGCTACGGCGTCGGCCGCGCGTGCCTCGGCCTCGTCCGGATGCTCGGCTTCCGGCGGCCGCCGTCGGCGGCCGCCCAGCGGCGCTGGCTCCTTGCGCTCGGCGTCGTCGCCCTCGTGGCCGTCCCGACGATGATGATCCTCGGCGCCCGCTGGCAGGACCGCATCCGGGGCCTCATGGGCGCCGAGCCAGGCCCCGCCTGGAACGCCCCGACGCAGGCCGTTGTCGCGGTCCTCCTCGCCGTCGCCCTGCTCCAGGCCGTGCGCGGACTGCGCTGGTGCGTGCGCCGCGTCGCACGCCTCGTCGGTCGATGGGTGCCCGCGCCGACCGCGCGCCTCGTCGGGTTCGTCGTCGTCGCCGTCCTCGCGGTGCTCGTCGTCGACGGCACCGTCGTCCGCGGCGCGCTCTCCGCGCTCAACTCGATCTACGCGAACGTCGACGACGGCACCCGCGAGGGTGTCGTCGCCCCGACGAGCCCGCTGCGATCGGGCTCGCCCGACTCCACGCAGGACTGGGACACGCTCGGCATCCAGGGCCGCACGTTCGTCGCCGGCGGGTTCGACGACGCGACGATCGCTGACGTCGCCGCACGTCGCGGAATCCCCGCCGACGACGTCCGCAGCCCCGTGCGCACGTACGCGGGCATGTCGTCGGGCGAGACCCTCGACGACGTCGCCGCGAACGTCATCGCCGAGCTCGACCGCACCGACGCGTGGTCGCGCAGCGTGCTCGCCGTCGTCACGACGACGGGCACCGGCTGGGTCGACCCCTCGTTCTCCGACGCGTTCGAGCTCATGCACTCGGGTGACACTGCGATCGCCGCCATGCAGTACTCCTACCTGCCGAGCTGGGTGTCGTTCGTCGGTGACCGCTCGACGCCGCCCGCCGCGGGCCGCGCCCTCTTCGAGGCCGTCTACGAGGCCTGGTCCGCGCGCCCTGAGGGTGAGCGGCCACGGCTCGTCGCGTACGGCCTCTCGCTCGGCAGCTACGGCGGACAGGGCGCGTTCAGCGGCCTCCAGGACATGGCCGCCCGCACCGACGGCGCCCTGTGGGTCGGCACGCCGGGCTTCACCGACCTCTGGAACGACCTCGCCCAGCACCGCGACGCCGGCTCCCCGCAGATCCAGCCCGTGCTCGACGGCGGCCACACCGTCCGCTGGAGCGCGACCCCCGGCGACGCGTCGAACCTCTTCGACCTTCCCGGCGAGTGGCCCGACCCGCGCATCGTCTACCTGCAGCACCCGTCGGACGGCGTCACCTGGTGGAACCCCGACCTCGTCCTCGGCAAGCCCGACTGGCTGCGCGAGAAGCGCGGCGCGGCCGTCCTGCCCGAGATGGAATGGATCCCGTTCGTGACGTTTCTGCAGGTCACCGGCGACCTCATGGTGGCCGGCGACGTCCCGCCCGGCTATGGGCACTCCTATCACCTCGAGTACGTCGACGGCATCGCCGCCGTCACCGCCCCCGAGCGGTGGACCGAGGCCGACCGCACGATCATCCGTGACCTCATGGCGGAGCAGCCCGTCGAGTCCTGAGGGGCGTGCGCGTGCCCGCCGGCCTGCGCGTACGTGCGCGTCGGCGCGCGCGTGCGTCGGCGTGCGTGCGTGGGACGGCGGGGTGCGTCCGGGGGGGTGCGGCGTAGGCTCGGGCGTCATCCGCGCGGCCGGTTCGACGTCCTGCGCACGAGTCCTCGGAGGCGCACATGCTCGTGAAGATCTGTGGTCTGTCGACCGCCACCACGGCGCGCGTCGCCGTCGAGGCGGGAGCTGGCGCGATCGGCGTCGTCATGAGCCCGCGCAGCCCCCGGCACGTCGACCGCACACAGGCGGTCGCGGTCGTGGAGGCTGCGCGCGCCGCGAGCTCCGAGGTGCTCACGGTGCTCGTCACGGCCGAGCTCTCCGCCGCCGACGCCGTGCGCGAGGCGCTCGCCGTCGGCGTCGACGCAGTCCAGCTTCACGGTCCGCGCTACGACCGCGTCGACCTTGCCGCCGTCGCCGCCGCGGGCCTCGTGCCGTGGCGCGCGGTGTCGCTCGCCGACGACCCCGCGCCCGTCGTCGGCGCGCTCGGCGAGGACGTCCTTCTGCTCGACGCCCCCGTGCCCGGCTCGGGTGAGGCGTGGGACCTCGCGCTGCTCGGCGACCGCCGGCTCGAGGGTCGCTGGATGCTCGCGGGCGGCCTCACCCCGCTCAACGTCACGGACGCCCTGCGGGCGGTGCGCCCGTGGGGCGTCGACGTGTCCTCGGGCGTCGAGCGGACGCGTGGAGTCAAGGACGACGGGCTCGTGCGGGCCTTCGTCGAGGCGGCGCTCGGGGCCTGAGGCCCCTACTGGTTGCGGGACCCCGGCGCGATCGAGTCCGCCTGGTGCAGCCGCAGCGCTCGCGAGAACTCGGCCGGGTCGTCACGCAGCTGGACGACGAGCTCCCGGTGCTCCGCGACGATCTGCTCCCAGCGGTCGAGCATCGCCGCACCGTGGAGATGGAGGACGTGCCGGTGCCGGTCCGCGAGGCGCGACTCGAGCTCGAGCACGAGCGCGTTGCCGCCGACCTCGACGAACGACCGGTGGAAGGTGACCGTCAGGTCGATGAACGCGTCGAGGTCCTGGGCGCGCAGGACCTGCTCCTGGTGGTCGATCTCTGCGCCGAGCCGGTCGGCGAGCGCCGCGCGAGCAGCCGGGGTCGCGCGTGCGACCATCGACGACTCGAGCATGTGCCGGGCGTCGGCAAGATCGAGGACGTCGCGATCGTCGAGACCGCGCACGAGCGCGCCCCGCTTGGGGAAGACGGTGATCCAGCCCTCGTCCTGCAGCCGCGCGAGCGCTGTGCGCACGGGCGTGCGGCTCACGCCCAGCCCCTCGGCGAGCGCATTCTCCGCGAGCATCGTGCCGGGTGCGAGCGTGCCCCGGACGATCGCGTCGCGGACGCTCTCGAAGGCACGCTCGGCGGCGGAGAGGGTGGTCACGCCGACCATCGTCGGTGCAGGCGCGGCTGCGGGTCGAGGGGTGCTCACGCGTCGGACCTGAGGGCGTCCGGGGCGGGCGCTGCCGTGCGTCGCGCGCGGACGCTGTGCACGACCCACGCGGCCACGAGCGCGACGACTGCAAGTCCGACGAGTGCGAGGTCGGGTACCGAGGCGGCCGTGCGCAGAGCGCGCGACTCGAGCTCTGCCTGGTCCGCGGCGCCGAGGATGCCCGTGAGCGAGGCCGTCCCCTGCGTGGCGATGAGCAGGGCGCCGACACCGATGCCGAGCAGTCCGCCGACGAGCTGCGTCCACGTCGTCGTCACGGGGCCGAGGCGCAGCGTGCGCGGGCGCACCAGCGAGCGCACCCAGGGAGCCCGTGACCACAGTGCCGCGAGCACGAGCAGCGGCGCGACCATGCCTGCCGCGAAGAACGCGAGGGTGATGCCGCCGAGCAGGGGGTCCCCGCCCGTCGCGGCGAGGACGAGCACCGAGCCGAGCACGGGGCCCGCGCACACCCCGGCGAGGCCGTAGACCGTGCCGAGCAGGTAGACGGACAGCGACGTCGTGCGTTCGGATGCGTCCGAGCGGGCTGCCTGCGCCCCGACCGCTGGGGCGCCGACACCGACCTGCGTACGTGAGCGCGTGCCCGGCAGCCCGAGCGGGATGCCGAGCACCTGGACGATGCCGAGGACGATGACGAGGCCCGCGGCGACAGTGACGAGCGTCGTGCGGTGCTGAGCGACGGCCGCACCGAGGCTCCCGGCGAGGACGCCGAGCGGCACGAGCGTCGTGAGCAACCCGAGGTAGAAGACCCCCGTGCGGGCGAGCATGCGGCCGGGGGACGTGAACGCGTACGCGAAGAACGCCGGCAGGAGCATGACCGAGCACGGGCTCAGCAGCGTGAGCAGCCCCCCGACGAGCGCCCCGGTGAGGCCGATCGTCATGCGCCTGCGGCGGCGAGAGCCTCGTCGAGGACCTGGGTGAACGTCTCGAGGGGCTGGGCGCCGGCGAACGCGGTGCCGTTGACGACGAAGAACGGGACCGAGCTCACCCCGAGCTGCTGGGCCGTCGTCGTGGAGGCCGCGACAGCGGCATGGAGGTCCTCGCGCGCGAGGTCGGACTCGAACCTCGCGAGATCGGGAACGCCCGCCGTGCCCGCGAGCTCGACGAGGCGCGTGCGCGGGAGGTCGGCGTGGCCCTTGTCGGGGGCAGCCGCGAAGACCGTCTCGAGGAACTCACGGAAACGGCCCTGCTCGGACGCGGCGCGGAGCGCGACGGCGGCGTCGGTCGACTGCTCGCCGAAGAACGACACGTCGCGGAACTCGATGCGGACCTTGCCCGTGTCGACGTACTTCTCGATGACGTCAGGAAGGGTCTGCGTCGCGACGAGCGCGCAGTACGGGCAGCGCATGTCCGCCCACTCGACGAGGACGACGGGCGCGTCGACGGCGCCGATCGCCATGAGGTCGTTCGGGTCGCGGCGCTCGACGACGGGCGGCTGGCCCGCGCCCGGCTGCTCGGTGGCCGGGGCGGTCGCCGTCGGGGCCTGAGTCGGAGTGGCCGCGGGGGCGTCGGGCTGGGTGCGCAGCATCGAGGCGATGACGGCAGCCAGCACGAGGACGATGGCGAGGGTCGCGACGATGAGGACGCGCCGCTGGCGCACGAGGGAGGAGGTCACCGAACTAGGATACAAGTTGTACCCCAGACCGCATCCCGAGGGGTGGGCTGGAGCGGAGCGCATCCGGAGGCGTGACCGCATCGTGACCCAGGGCTGTCGCGCCTTCATTTGACATGAGTTAATCTTAGTCGTGTCGAAAGGAGGCGACGTGGCCACCACCACCAAGGAGCTCAGGCTCCAGAACCGGGCAACCGTGCTCCGTGAGATCGTGCTGCGGGGGACCGTGACCCGCGGCGAGCTCGCGGTCGTCACGCGACTCTCTGCCGCAACCATCGCCAACGTCGTCGCGGGCCTCCTCGAGGAAGGGCTCGTCAGAGAGGACGGGACGCAGCCGTCGCGCGGAGGGCGACCTTCGACGGTCCTGGCGGTCAGGGCCGACGGCGCGGCGATGCTCGGCGTCGACGTCGGCGAGCGTGGCGTCGCCGTCGAGCTCTTCGACCTCGCCATGCGACGTCTCGACCGCGAGTTCTCCGAGGTGCCCGAGCGCGAGGCGACCCCGGACCAGATCCGCGGCGTGCTCGACTCCGCCGTGACGAAGATCCTCGACCGCAACCCGGCTGCCGCCGAGCGTGTGATCGGCATCGGTCTCGGCCTGCCAGGGATCGTCGAGGACGCCGGGCACGGACCTGGTGCCCTCCTGTACGCGCAGTCGCTCGGGTGGGACAAGGTTCGAGTGGGCGACCTTGTCGACGCTCGAGGACTCCCCGTGAGTGCCGACAACGGCGCCAAGACGCTCGCGACCGCCGAGCGCTGGTTCGGTGCGCTACGCGGCGTCGACGATGCGCTCGTCGCCCTGCTCGGACGAGGGGTCGGACTCGCGATCCTCTCCGACGGCAGGCTCGCGCGCGGCAGCCGGTCGAGCGCCGGCGAGTGGGGCCACACGCGAGTCGCCATGGACGGACCGCCCTGTCGCTGCGGCGCACGTGGGTGTCTCGAGGCCTACGTCGGCGCCCACGCGATCCTCGAGCGCTGGCGTGACCGTGGCGCCGTGGTCGAGGGCGAGGGGTGGCGGGCGCTCTCGTCCCTCTTCGACGCAGCCCGCGACGGCGACGCTGCCGCGCGACAGACCGTGGACGAGACGCTCGAGATCCTCGGGGTCGCGCTCGCGAACCTCGTCAACCTCACCAATCCGGCGACGGTGCTCGTCGGCGGGTGGGTCGGGCTGCTCGTCATGGCGTCTGAGGCGGAGCGCCTCGAGCAGCACATCCGGAAGGCGGCGCTCCGTCGCCCCGGCTCTCAGTTCGACCTCGGCCTGTGCAGGTTCGAGGGCGACTCCGTCTCGATGGGTGCCGCGCTGCTGCCTCTGCAGCAGCTCATCCTGCGCCCTCGGGACGACTAGGAAGCACGACGCCGTTGCGCCGGACGAACCGGCGCAACGGCGAGGGTGACGGTGGCCGGCCAGGGCCTCCGCCGCCTTGAACCGCAACACCTCCACAAGGAAGCGAAGGAGCAGCTCGATGAAGAGACTACATTCCGCAGCGGTCGCAACGGCCACCATGGCGGGGCTCGTGCTGGGGCTCACCGCGTGCAGCGGGAACGACGCCGGACCAGCCGCAGGCGGTGACGGGAGCGGCGCGCCGACCGAGCTGCGGGTCTGGGTCATGGGCGACGCAGGCAAGACGCTCAGCGACGTCACCAAGGACTTCACCACCGAGACCGGCATCAAGCTGAAGATCGACGGGATCCCGTGGGAGAACGTCAACGACCGGCTCACGACGGCCGTCGCGTCCGGCAGCGGGCCCGATGTCGTCCAGGTGGGGCTCTCCCTCCTTCCGACGTTCGCCGACGCAGGTGTGCTCGAAGACATCAGCGCCCAGGTCAAGGCCTACCCGGAGCTCGACCCGTCGAACTTCCCCGACGCCGTCTCGCCGAAGGCGCTCACCGGCACCGACGCCGTGACATCCGTTCCCTGGGTCTCCGACACCCGGGTCCTCTTCTACCGGACCGACATCCTCACCGAGGCGGGCATCGCCGCGCCGCCCGCAACCTGGGACGAGATGAGGTCCACCGCGAAGACGCTCGCGGCGCGCGGCGACGGCCAGTACGGGTACTACATCCCGCTCTGGGACAACACGCTCCCGGTCCAGTACACATGGCAGGCCGGCGGCGAGGTCCTCGCGGCCGACGGCAGCATCGACCTCGCCACCCCGGAGTTCATCGAGGCCGTCGACCACTGGACGGGCTTCTTCACGGACGGCTCCGCTCCCTCCGCCTCCGACTGGGACCAGACGCAGGGCTTCATCTCGGGCGCGACACCCATGGTCGTCTCCGGCCCCTACCTCGCACGAGCGATCCAGGAGGCTGCCCCCGAGCTGGACGGCAAGTGGGACGTCGCGACACTCCCCACCAAGGCCACGGGGACGTCGCTCTTCGCCGGCTCGAACCTTGCCGTGTGGAAGGGCTCGAAGAACGCGGACGCCGCGGTCAAGCTCCTCGCGTACCTCGCCAAGCCTGAGGTCCAGGTTGCGTGGTACGAGGCGATGAGCGAGCTGCCGACGACGGCAGAGGCGCTGGACAAGATCGCGACGACGGACCCGAAGATCAAGGTCTACGCCGATCAGCTCAAGGACGCGCGCACCGTCCCCATGGTCCCGGGCTGGGACCTCGCCGCCAACGAGATGGCGACCGCGCTGACCGACATCGCCACGAACGGAGCCGACCGCGACGCGCGTCTCGCCCAGCTCCGCGACAAGGTCGCGGAGATCGAGAAGAACTACTGACGCCCACGTCCGACCTCGGGTGCCCGGCAGGTCCAGCCTGCCGGGCACCCCGGAACGAAGGACTGACATGTCCACAACAACCGCGCGTCGGGCGGCGCGCGCCTCGTCGCGCTCCGCCGGCGCCGCTCCCTACCTCCTCGTCGGCCCCGCAGTCCTCGCCCTTGCGCTCTTCGGGATCCTGCCGATCCTCGTCGCCGCAGGCGTCTCGCTCACCGACCTCAACATCCGTGGCCTCGGCGACCCGTCGAGCGTCGAGTTCGTCGGCCTCGCCAACTACGAACGCCTCGTCGCCGACGGCGACTTCTGGAACGCGCTGCGCGTCACCGGGATCCTGGCGGTCGTCGGCGTGCCGACCGTCGTCCTCGTCTCCCTGACGACCGCGCTCCTGCTCCACACGAGCGGGGGGCGGCTTGCGCGGATCCTCAGGTCGTTCTACTTCCTTCCGGCGATCACCGCGATCGTCGCGGTCGCGCTCGTCTGGGGGTATCTCTTCAACTCCCAGTTCGGCCTGCTCAACCACCTCCTGGGCACCGTCGGTCTCGACCCCGTCCCGTGGCTCTCCGACCCGACGTGGGCCAAGGTGTCCGTCGGCATCGTCGCGGTGTGGCGTGCGAGCGGCCTCAACACGATCATCCTTCTCGCCGGTCTTCAGGGGATCCCGCACGAGTACGACGAAGCAGCGCAGCTCGACGGCGCGAACCGCTGGACGCGCACGTGGCGCATCCAGGTGCCTCTGCTGAGGTTCGCGCTCTTCTTCGTCACCGTGACGACGGTCATCTCGTGGCTGCAGTTCTTCGACGAGCCGTACGTGCTCACGGAGGGCGGCCCGAACAAGGCGACGACGTCCATCTCGCTCTACATCTTCCAGCAGGGCTTCCGTTACAACCAGTTCGGCTTCGCCTCGGCAGGCTCGCTCGTCCTCCTGGTGATCATCGCGGTCGTCACGCTCGTCCAGCTCCGAGGGAGGCGCAACGATGTCGACTGACACGCTCCGACGAACGGCTGCCCCAGGCCGGCCCGCGACACGTGCACGTCGTGCGCGGCGGGGTCCCGGACGCAACCTCGTCGACCTCCTGCTCATCCTGGGCGCTGCGGCAACCTCCCTGCCGTTCTTCTGGATGATCTTCGCCGCCCTCAAGCCGCGCAGCGAGGCGACCGCGGTCCCGCCGCACCTTCTCCCTCAGGAACCGACGTGGGAGTTCGTCCGCACGCTCTTCGTCGACCTCGACTTCGGGCGCTACCTCGCCAACACGATCATCGTCGTCGCCATCGGGTTCGTCGGTCTGTTCTTCATGGCGATGGCCGGGTACGGCTTCGCGAAGTTCGAGTTTCGCGGGAAGTCGATCATGTTCGCCGCCGTGCTCGCGACGATGATGATCCCTGTCCAGGTGACCATGATCCCGACCTACCTCATCCTCAATGCGGTCGGGCTCACCGGGACGCTCGTGGGCATCGCGCTGCCGACGCTCGTGTCGGCGTTCGGGATCTTCCTCTTCCGTCAGTTCATGTCGACGATCCCCGACGAGCTGCTCGAGGCGGCGCGCCTCGACGGTGCGGGGCACGGCAGGACTTTCGTGTCGATCGTGCTGCCGATGTCCGGTCCGATCCTCGCTGTGCAGGCCGTGCTCACGTTCATCGCGGGCTGGAACAGCTTCCTCTGGCCGCTCATCCTCGCGGGGGAGCAGAGCAAGTACACGCTCTCCGTCGGCCTCGCGCTGCTCAACCAGCAGGTCGCGACGAACCCCTCCCTCCAGATGGCCGGCGCCGCCGTCATGGTCGTGCCGATCGTCGTCGTCTTCATCTTCTTCCAGCGGTACATCGTCCAGGGCTTCACGATGTCCGGTCTCAAGTGATCCAGGAGTTCCCATGACCACCCACCTCTCCCGCGGAACCGTTCGCGGGCCCGCTACCTACGACGACGTCGTTCGCGTCGACGGGCGACGCCTCGTCGCGCCCGACGGCTCGACCCTCGTGCTCCGGGGTGTCGGCCTCGGCTCGTGGATGCTCCCTGAGGGCTACATGTTCCGCACCGGAACCGGCCCGCAGTCCCCGCGTGCGATCGAGGCGCTCGTCACGGACCTCGTCGGTCCCGAGCGCGGTGCGGCCTTCTGGCGCGCGTTCCACGACACGTTCGTCACGGAGGGTGACATCGCCGCGATCGCAGCGGCCGGGTTCGACCACGTGCGCCTCCCGATCAACGCACGGCTCGTGCACGACGGACAACGGCTCCTGCCCGACGGCGTCGAGCTCATCGACCGGACGATCGCCTGGTGTCGCGCGCACGGGCTGTGGGTGCTCCTCGACCTCCATGGGGCGCATGGCGGCCAGACCGGCACGAACATCGACGACTCGCCGAACGAGCGCCCCGAGCTCTTCGAGGACGACACGTACCGCAGGCAGACCGTGCACCTGTGGCGACAGCTCGCCGAACGATACGCCGACGAGAACGCGGTCCTCGGCTACGACCTGCTCAACGAGCCCCTCCCGAACGAGTGGCAGCATCGGTATGCGGACAAGCTCGTCGATCTCTACAAGGAGCTGACCGCCACGATCCGGGAGGTCGATCAGAAGCACCTCATCATGTACGAGGGCACGCACTGGTCGACCAACTTCGACATCTTCTCGGAGATCTGGGACAAGGCGTCGGTGCTCCAGTTCCACAAGTACTGGTCCGCTCCGGATCGCCCCTCGATCGAGCGGTTCATCGAGACAGCGTCGCGCCTCGACCTCCCCCTCTACATGGGTGAGGGAGGGGAGAACAATCCGCGATGGCTCGCGGCGGCCTTCGGGATGTACGAGGACCTCGGCATCGGCTGGAACTTCTGGACCTGGAAGAAGCTCGGGACGCTCACCTCGCCACTCTCGGTCGAGCCGCCGGCAGGCTGGGCCGAGATCGTCGCCTACGGTGAGGGCCGCGGTGCGAGGCCCGGCTCTGATGCGGCGTGGGAGACCCTTGAGGATCTTGTCGAGGCGATGCGTGTCGAGGCCTGTACCCCGCGGCCGGAGATCGTCGCAGGACTGCTGCGCCTGGCCCCGCTCACTCTCCCGGCGATCGCCTACGGGCACCTGGGCGTGGGGCGCTCCTACGGCGGGTCGTCGGGCGCTGCTGTCGGGCCGCTGCGCGGGGACGACCCGGTGCGAGTGACCTACCTCGGTGACGGTGAGCCTGACTTCGACCTCGTCGACGGCTTGCCGGGCGAGGTCGAGCGGGATCTCGTCGTCGAGCTCGACGAAGGCGAGTGGGTCGCCTACGCCTGCACAGCGCCCGCGGACGGAGTGCGAGAGTTCGTTCTCGAGACGCGCGACGGACAGCCTGAGCTCGTGGTCGACGGCGACGTAGTTCCTCTCGGTGCGGCGCCCGGCGAGGGAGGCTGGACGCGCTGGACGGGCAACGCCGTGCGGCCGGTCGGGCCGGTGCGGATCGTCGTCCGCGGGGCCTCGACGCTGAGGTCTGTCACCATCCGATGAGCGAAGGCGCGGTCGGGGCGGTCACGCAGCGACGCTGCGGGGCCGCCCCGACCCTCTGACCGGTGTTCAGGCGTCGTGGGGCGTCGTAGCGGGCTGCGTGAGCCGCGACGTCACGACCGTCATCCACTCCGAGGCGAGCTCGGTCGCCGACGGGGAGTCGGGCCCGGACCGCTCGACGCTCTCGAGGTCGTGCTGGAAGCCCGCCCACAGGAGCCGCACGAACATCCGTACGGGGATGAGGAGCTCTTGGCCCGTCGCCTCGATGAGCCGCGTGAGCTCCTCGCCGATCGCCCCGAGCAGCAGCTCCTCGCGGGCCCGGTACGACTCGGCGAGCGCTTGGTCGCGGATCGCCAGGACGCGCATCTCGCTGTTGACGATGGCCCGACGGCGGTCGAACGTCAGGGAGTTGAGCAGTGTCGACGCGATCTCGCCGATCGCGTTGACGTCGTTCTCGTCGTCGCGCGTGCACGGGCCGGCGACGGCTGTGATCGCGGCGCGGAGCTGGGCGATCACCTCGTCCTGCTCGCGCGTCGCGAGAGTGTCGAGCAGCTCGGCCTTGTCGGCGAAGTTCGAGTAGAAGGCGCCGCGCGTGAAGCCGGCGCGCTCGCAGATCGCCTCGATCGACGTCGTGGCGATACCGGCCTCCGCGAAGAGCGAGAGCGCGGCGTCGAGGAGCTTCTCGCGGGTGCGGGCGCGCCGCGGCGAAGTCGCGATGGCCTCGGTGAGCGCGGCCTCGACAGGGCTGGGTGCGCCTGTCTGCTCGTCCACGAGCCCTCCCGTCGTCATCCCCGAAGGGTACCTGTCGATACACGAGTGTATCCGATACAGATCTGCATCGGATACAGTGGCGTATCGGATGCAGCCATGTATCCATATCGACCTCCCAGGAGCAGACGTGTCCTCCTTCCTCTACCGGCTCGGTCGGCGCATGGTGCGGCACCGGCGTGCCGTCGTCGCCGTCGTGCTCGCCCTGCTCGTCGCGCTCGGCGCGGCCGCGGGCCTCCTGCAGAAGGGCATGGACAACTCCGTCTCCATCCCCGGCACCGAGTCGCAGGCCGCGCTCGACCGCCTGGCCGCGACGTTCCCCGAGGTCTCTGGCGCGAGCGCACAGATCCTCGTCGTCTCGCCCGCGGGCACGTCAGTCCGTGACGAGAAGGTCGCGGACGAGGTGCGTGCCACGACCGACGCCCTCGCCGCACGCAGCGATGTCCGCGGTGTCCAGTCGCCCTTCACCGACACGCTCACGGGCGATCCCGTGAGCGCCGCGGACGCGACAGGGCTCTCCGACGACGGCCGCGCCGCGCTCGTCACCGTCATGATGGACGGCGCCGGCACCGAGATCCCTACTGAGGTCAAGGACGAGATCGTCGACATCGTCGGGGATCTCGACGCGCAGCTGCCCGAAGGCTGGTCCGCGACGGTCGGCGGCGAGCTCTTCTCCTCGGAGTTCCCCACGATCACCGTGACCGAGGCCCTCGGCGTCGGTATCGCGCTCGTCGTCCTCGTCCTCACCCTCGGCTCGCTCGTCGCCGCGGGCCTGCCGCTGCTCAACGCGATCGTCGGCGTCGTCATCGCCATGGCGCTCGTCCTGCTCGCGACCGCCGTGACACCCGTCAACTCCTCGACGCCCATGCTCGCGCTCATGCTCGGCCTCGCCGTCGGCATCGACTACGCGCTCTTCATCGTCTCGAGGCACCGCGACCAGCTCCGCGACGGCCTCGACGTCGAGGAGTCGATCGCCCGCGCGACCGCGACCTCCGGCTCCGCAGTCCTCTTCGCGGGACTCACCGTGATGATCGCGCTCGTCGGGCTCGGCGTCGCAGGCATCCCGTTCCTCACGACGATGGGTGTCGCCGGTGCCGTCGCGGTCGCCGTCGCAGTCGTCGTCTCCGTGACGCTCACGCCTGCGCTGCTCGGGTTCGCGGGCGAACGCGTCCGGCCCCGCGCGCCGCGTCGGGCACGGCGCGCGGAGGCGCGCGCCGCCGCGGCCCACACCGCGTCGACGGCTCCGGACGGTGCCGCTCCCGCCGGACCCGCTCCCGAGGACGCCCCGTCCCGGGGCGCGCACACCGAGGCGCCCCGCACCCGCGCCGACAGGTTCTTCGCCGGGTGGGTCCACGCTGTCACCCGACGCCCCATCCTCACGATCGTCGCGGTCCTCGGGGTCGGGACCTTCCTCGCGCTGCCCGCGCTCGACCTCCGCCTCGCCCTCCCCAACGCGGGCGTCCTCCCGGAGTCCAGCCAGGCACGCCAGACGTACGACCGCGTCACCGAGCACTACGGCCCGGGTGCCAACGGCCCGCTCATCGTCACGGGATCGATCCTCACGAGCGACGACCCGCTCGGCCTCGCCGAGAAGATCGCCGACGAGATGCGCGCGCTGCCCGGCGTCGCCGCCGTGCCGCTCTCGACCCCCAACGCGTCGGCCGACACGCTCATCGTCCAGGTCGTCCCCACGACCGGCCCGACCGACGAGGCCACGGCCGAGCTCGTCCAGACGATCCGTGACCAGCGCGAACGTCTCGAGCGCGAGTACGACGTCGACATCGCCGTCACCGGGTTCACCGCCGTCGGCATCGACGTCTCCGCAAAGCTCGGATCCGCACTGCTGCCGTTCGGCATCTTCGTCGTCGGCCTCTCGCTCATCCTCCTCACGATGGTCTTCCGCTCTGTCGCCGTCCCGCTCAAGGCGACGTTCGGCTACCTGCTCTCCGTCGTCGCCGCCTTCGGCGTCGTCGCCGCCGTCTTCGAGAACGGCGTCGCCGCCGACCTTCTCCACGTCGCGAAGCTCGGGCCCGTCATCTCGTTCATGCCGATCGTCCTCATGGGCGTGCTCTTCGGCCTCGCCATGGACTACGAGGTCTTCCTCGTCTCCCGCATCCGCGAGGAGTACGTCCACGGTGGCGACGCCCGCGCAGCGATCCGCTCCGGGTTCCGGGGCTCGGCCCAGGTCGTCACAGCCGCCGCGGTCATCATGTTCTCCGTCTTCTTCTTCTTCGTCCCCGAGGGCGACGTCAACATCAAGCCCATCGCGCTCGGCCTCGCCGTCGGTGTGTTCGTCGACGCGTTCCTCGTCCGCATGACCCTCGTCCCCGCGGTGCTCGAGCTCCTCGGCGACAAGGCGTGGTGGATGCCCCGCTGGCTCGACCGGGTGCTGCCGTCGTTCGACGTCGAGGGCGAGGGGCTCCATGCCGAGCTCGCCCTCGAGGGCTGGCCCGCGACCGGGACTGCCATCGCCGCACGCGGCCTGCGCGTCGACGAGCGTGCCGGCCTCGCTGCGGACGTCGACGTCGAGGTCCCTGAGGGTGGCGTGCTCGTCGTCGACGGGCCCGCCCGCGAGGTCACCGGCCTGCTGCTCACCCTCGCTGGGCGCGTCCCGCCCCTCGCGGGTGACCTCAAGGTCGACGGGCTCTCCCTTCCGCACCGTGCGGGTGCCGTCCGTCGACGCGTCGGCTGGATCGACTCGCGCCACGCCGACGCGCGCGCCGTCGAGGCCGCGCTCCGCGAGGACCCGCGCGTCCTCGTCGTCGACGCGGCCCACCACCTCCACGGCTCGACCCGCACCGGAGACGCGCTCCTGGCCGCCCAGGAGGCGGGCACGACGCTCGTGCTCGGCACGTCCGGCGCCGACGTCCTGCCGCCAGGGATCGTCCCGACGCACCGCCTCACCCTCACGTCCGCCCCCGCAGGCGCTCCCGTCGCCGTCGGAGCGATGCGATGACCGCCCCCGTCAGGAAGGACCCCGTCATGACCCGGTCCACGCAGCGCAGGTGGCTCCTCGCCCTCGTCGCGCTCCTCGTGCCCGTCGCGCTCGTCGCGACGATGCTCGCCTCGCAGTGGGACCCCGCCTCCCGCGCGTCCGACATCACCGCAGCCGTCGTCAACCACGACGAGCCCGTGACGATCGACGGTCAGCTCACGCCGCTCGGCCGCCAGCTCGCGGCCGAGCTCGTCAAGGGTTCGCGCTCGCGCGGCGGCTGGACCTGGGTCGTCACCGACGCCGACGACGCCTCGACGGGGCTCGAGGCCGGCACCTACGCCGCCGTCGTCACCATCCCTGAGACGTTCTCCGCCGACGCCACGTCGTTCGCGGACGGCGACGGCGCACGCCAGGCACGCATCGACGTCGCGTCCGCACAGGGCTCGACCGCGACCCGCGACCTCGTGACCACGGCGCTCGCCGACGCAGCAACCGTCGGCCTGGGCCGCCAGCTCACCCGGTCGTTCGTCGAGCAGGTCCTCGTCGGCTTCTCGACGACCGGCGACCAGCTCGGCCAGGCCGCCGACGGCGCCCACCAGCTCGCCGACGGTGCGGGCAAGCTCGCGGACGGGCAGCAGCAGCTCGCCGACGGCGCCGACACCCTCGCGTCCGGCACCGGGACCCTCGCCGACGGGCTCGGCACCCTCGCGACCGGGGCCGGAAGCGCCGCAACCGGAGCCACGACCCTCGCCACCGGCGCCGGGACCCTCGCGACCGGCGCGAAGGACCTCGCCTCCGGCGCGCGCGACCTGGCCGCAGGCACCAAGCCGCTCGCGACCGGTGCGACACAGTCCTCCGACGGCGCCAAGGACCTCGCGAAGGGCGCGAAGGACCTCGCCGGCGGGGCCAAGGCTCTCGCGACCGGCACGACCGGGATCGCCGAGGGCGCCACAGCGCTCGCGGACGGCGCGAAGCCGCTCGCTGAGGGGGCCGACGCCGTCGCCGACGGCGTCGAGAGCGTGCTCGCCGGGGTGCGCGCAATGCAGCCGGGGGTCGCGAAGCTGCCCGGGAGCGTTGCCGCGCTCAGGGCGGCGCTCGACCAGCTCGACGACGTGACCTCGCAGCTCACCACGGTGCGCGCCCAGATGGGTGCGGCGGGGTGCGCGGCGGACCGCTCGGCGCCCGGCTGCCCCGAGCTCCTCGGGGCAGAGCTGGAGCTCGAGGCAGCGTACGGGCAGCTCCTTGACGGGCTCGAGGGAGGGCTCGCCGCGCTGGAGGGTGACCCGACGGCCGACCCGAAGGACGCCTCCGCAGGCCTCCACGGCCTCGTCGCCGGGCTCGGCGCCCTCGTCGGCGACCCGAAGGCCGACCCGACGGACCCCACCGCCGGCCTCCACGGCCTCGCAGCAGGCGCCCGCGGTGTCGCCGACGGCGCCGACGCGCTCTCCTCCGGTGCCACGGCGCTCGCGACCGGCGCGAACGATCTCGCCACCGGGGCGAGCGCGCTCGCGGACGGCACCTCGTCCCTCTCGTCGGGTGCGACGAGCCTTTCCGGCGGACTCTCCAAGCTCGCCGCAGGGACGACGACCCTCTCGCAGGGCGCGGGCACGCTCGCCTCCGGCGCCGGAAAGCTCTCCTCCGGGACCGCCGGCCTCGCGGGCGGGGCGAAGGACCTTGCCAGCGGCGTCGGCCAGCTCTCCGAGGGCGCGCGCGGCGCGTCCGACGGGGCCGTCGCGCTGCGCGACGGCGCCTCGACGCTCGCCGACGGGCTCGGACAGACCCTGCCCGGCACCACGCAGCTCACCTCCGGCGCGCGCGACCTGGCAAGCGGCCTCGGCACGGCCGTCGACGAGCTCGCGAAGCAGAAGGTCGCCGACCCGACCTCGCTCGCGGACGTCGTCGTGCAGCCCGTCGCCTCGCCCGCGGCACGTGAACTCGGCCCGATCGGCGCGGTGGGCGTGACGATGGCCGTCGCCCTGTGGCTCGGCACGCTCGTCCTCACGATGCGGCCGCGGATCTCGGGTGCCGCGACCCTCGGCACGACCCGTTCGTCGTTCCAGGTCACTGCCCGGGGGATCGGCGTGACGTCGGCAGTCGCCGCCGTGCAGGGTGCGCTCGCGGGCGTCGTCGTCGCGCTCGTCACCGAGGCGCCGTGGGTCGTCGTGCCGGCTGCGGCGCTCGTCGCCGTCGTCCTGCTGTGGTTCCTCCACGCGGTCGTCGCGTGGGCGGGCAACGTGGGGCGGGCCTTCGCGCTCGTCGTCGGCGTCGCCGTCCTCGTCGCGTCGGCGTCGCCGTCGGCGCCCGCGTGGGTCGGCAGCCTCGGGCAGCTGGGACCGCTGGATGCGGCTTCACGCTTCCTCGGCGGGCTCTCCCACGAGGGTGCTGCAGGCGGCGCGCTCGTCGTCCTCCTCGTGTGGGCAGGCGTCTCCGCGGCAGCCGCGGTCGGTGCCACGACGTGGCACCGCCGCCAGGCAGGCCAAGCCCTCCTAGCAACGACGTAGCCCTGCACCGACGTCTCGCGAGATAGGGGTCTCCATGCGAGATAGCGGCCTACCGACCGCTATCTCGCGTGGCTGCCCCTATCTCGCGTTCCCGCCACCGCCCAGTGCGGGGCGGTCAGCGGTCGCGGGAGGAGAGCACGCAGAACTCGTTGCCCTCCGGGTCGCGCAGGACGGTCCAAAAAACGTCGCCCTGCCCGACGTCCGCGGGGGTCGCGCCCCGCGCGAGGAGCGAGGCGATCTCCGCGTCGCGATCGTCGTCGACGTGCGGTGCGAGATCGATGTGCAGGCGGTTCTTCACCTGCTTGTCCTCGGGCACCTTGACGAAGACGAGGCCCTGCGGCAGCCCGGTCCAGCGCTCGTGCGGCACGGGCGACATGGGGTCGAGGTCCGCAGGCCAGTGCCGGGGGATGAGCACGAGCTCGTCGTCGGCCTCGTAGATGATCTGCCAGTCGAGCGTCTCCGCCCACCAATGACCCTGGGCGGCGACGTCGTGCGAGTCGATGACCGTCGTGTAGAAGCGAAGCGCCATGAGAGTCCTCCATCCGGGGACCCCGTCGTCCCCACCTGCCCGACGCTACCCCCTGCCCCCGCGGTAGCAACTCACGCGAGATGGGGGTGCAGCGCCCAGATAGGGGCCTGCGGGCCCCTATCTGGCGTCCTGACCCCTAGCTCGCGGCGCGCGGGCGCCTGGGGGCGCGGGTCAGCGTTCGCGGGGGCGGAGGCGGACGTTCGGGAGCTCAGGTGCCGGCAGCGACGGGCCCGGGTAGCCCGCGACCTTGCCGAAGCGCGCCTCGCCCTCGGCGCCGCCCGCCACCGCGTCCTGCCACAGCCGGCGCGCCTCGACGACTTCGTCGTGCGAGCGCCCGACGAAGTTCCACCACATGAGGATCTGCTCGGCGAACGGCTCCCCGCCCACGAGCACCGCCCGCACCGGCTCGTCACCCGCCCGCAGCTCGAGCACCCGCCGACCTGGCGCGACGTACCCGAGCCACGCGACGTCGACGCGCGTGCCCTCGAGCGTGAGGTCGCCGGAGTCGACGAGCACGCCATGCTCGAACGACTCGTCGACGTCGAGCCGCACGAGGGCCCCCGGCTCGAGGTCCACCTGCACCGCGACGAGCGGCGAGAAAGCCCTCGCGGGCGACGCGACCCCACCGAGCGCGCCCATGACGACCCGCACGACGCCCGCCGGCCCACCGTCCTCCGCGTCGAGCACGGTAAATGTCGGAAGGTCCGCGACATGCTCGAACAGCCGCTCGCCGTCGCGCGACCCGGACGGCAGCGCCGTCCACAGCTGCACCCCGTGGAGCCGCCCGTCGTCCGGGAACAGCCCCGGCGTGGCCTGCTCGGAGTGGCAGATGCCCGCGCCCGCGGTCATGAGATTGAGCTGTCCGGGCGCGATCTCCTGGAGCGACCCGAGGGCGTCGCGGTGCAGGACACGCCCTTCGAACAGCCACGTCACCGTCTGCAGTCCCGTGTGCGGGTGCGGCGCGACGTCCATGCCGCCCGTCGCCGCGACGTCGTCGGGCCCGTAGTGGTCGATGAAACAGAACGCGCCGATCATCGAGCGGGCCTTCGACGGCAGCGTCCGCCGGACCGTCATGCCGCGCGGGCCGCCGAGCGGCACGTCACGCGGCTCGACGAGCTCGATGCCCGCGCACGCCGGGCCCGCCTCGCACGAGCTCTCGGCCGGGTGCGCGTCGAGATTCGTCATCGCTGGTCCGCCAGACCCAGCCGCTCGCGTGCGTCGGCCGGAACGAGGTCGAGCCACGTGCCCGGGTTGCGTGCGATGACGGAGCGGACGTACGGGCAGAACGGCAGAACGTCGAGGCCGCGGGCGCGCGCGTCGCCGAGCGCGAAGTCGACGAGCGTCCGCGCAAGGCCCTGACCTGCGAACTCGGGAAGGGTCTCGGTGTGGGTGAAGGCGATGATGCCGCCCTCGAGGCGGTACTCCGCGAAGCCCGCGAGCGTGCCGCCGACGACGACCTCGTAGCGGGACGCGTCAGGGGCGTCGATGACGGTGACGTTCATGGCTGCTCCTCGGGCAGGGTGCGCGTGAGCACCATCCTGCCCGTCCAACCCCGCGCGCACCCGGGCGCATTCCCGCGGGCCGCCCGGCCCGCCCGCGGCGGCCAGGTCCGGCCGGCTCGCGGCGCCAGGCCCGCTTGCGCACGTCGGTCAGGTCCCGCCGGTCCGCGGTGGTCAGGTTCGCCCCGCGGTGCCGGGCCCGCCGGCCCGCGGCGTCAGCCCCGCCCGTCCGTCGCGGCCGGGTCCGCCCGCACGCGGTTTTCAGTCGAGCACGCGGGTTCAAACCCGCGTGCTCGACTGATAACCGCGTGTAGGCCGCAAGGCGCTCCCCGGAACCGTCGCTGATGGCCGCCTGATCTCGGCCTGCCCGCAAGTTTGTGCGCTACCCGCAAGTTCAGACTTGCGGGTAGCGCACAAACTTGCGGGTAGCCGGTCACGCGGACGCGTGTGCGGCGGCTCGGCTCGGTCAGACCGGGACCGGGGTCTTGGCCGACGGGGACGGCACCCGCGGGCGGGGCGGGAACCGCGGTTCGCCCCGGCCGGGCGTCAGGGCCCGCAGGGCGCCGAGGATCGCGACGAGGTCGACGACCTCCTGCATCGCGGCACCTGCGAGGGCGGGCAGCAGCCCGAACGCGGCGACGAGCATGAGGACGACGGACAGTCCGATGCCCGCCCAGATGCTCTCGAGGGCGACCCGCACCGTGCGGCGCGAGATGCCGATGAGGCGTACGAGCGCGCCGAGATTGTCGACGAGCAGGACGGCGTCGGCCGACTCGCTCGCGGCGGTCGCGCCGGTCGCGCCCATCGCGACGCCGACGTCGGCGACCGCGAGGACGGGCGCGTCGTTGACGCCGTCGCCGACCATGAGCACGGGCCGGTCGGGGAGTGCCGCGACGGCGGCGACCTTCTCCTGGGGGAGGAGCGCGGCGCGGACCTCGTCGACGCCGACCTCGGCCGCGACGTGCAGGGCGGTCGCCTCCCGGTCGCCCGTGAGCATGACGACGTGCTCGACCCCGACGCCGCGCAGCGCCGCGAGGACGGCTGCCGACTCGTCGCGGACGGTGTCCTTGAGCTCGACGCGTCCGACGCGCCGCCCGTCGATGGCGACGTGGACGACGACGGTCCCGGGCGGGACGTCGTCGGGCTCCGCGGCACGCGGCCCGGACGGCACAGGCGTGCGTACGTCGGCGGTCGCCGCAGCGCCCGACCCGGACAGCGAAGCTGTGCGTGCGCCGTCGGGCCACACAGCACCCGGCGAGGGCGTGCATGCGTCGTCGGGCTCCGCGGCGCCCGACGCGGGCGCGTCGGCGCCGGCCGACGCCGTGCCCGCAGCCGGGGGAGCGCCCGTGCCGAAGGAGAGGGCCGACGCCCCCAGGACCCACGTCCACCTGCCGACGGCCACGCGCCGCCCGGAGATGGTCGCGGCGACCCCGTGCGCGGTCTCCTCGACGACGTCGGCGGCGGGCCCGGGCGCCATGCCGCGTGCGCGAGCGCCCGCGACCAGGGCGGTTGCGAGGGGGTGGGCGGAGTACTGCTCGGTGGCTGCGGCGAGCGCGAGGACGTCGTCCTCGCTGATCCCGTCGGTCGCCACGACGCGGGAAATGTGGGGGCGGCCGTGCGTGAGCGTGCCGGTCTTGTCGAGCGCGACGGTTCGCACGCGGGAGAGCTGTTCGAGGACGCCGCCGCCCTTGACGACGACGCCGGCGCGGGCGGAGCGCGACATGCCGGCGACGAACGCGACGGGTGCGGCGATGAGCAGGGGGCAGGGGGTGGCGACGACGAGGACCTCGGCGAGGCGCCGCGGGTCGCCGCTCACCCACCAGGCGAGGAGCGCGATGGCGACGGCGACGATCGTGAACGGCACGGCGTAGCGGTCGGCGAGGCGCACCATGGGGGCGCGGGAGCTCTGGGCCTCGGCGACGAGCGCGACGATCTGCTGGTACTGGGAGTCGGCGGCGCGGGCGGTCGCGCGGACGTGGACGGCGCGGTCGCCGTTGAGGGCGCCGGAGACGATGCGGTCGCCGCGGACGTGCTCGACGGGCAGGGACTCGCCGGTGACGGAGGACTCGTCGAGGACGGCGGCGTCGGACGCGAGCTCGCCGTCGACGGGGACGACCTCTGCGGGCTTGAGGAGGAGGGTGTCGCCGACGGCGACGTCCTCGACGGGCACGTCGGCGACCGTGCCGGTGGCGTCGACGAGGTGGGCGACGCGGGGTGCGCGGTCGAGGAGGGCGGTGAGCTCGCGCTGGGCGCGACGCTCGGCGTAGTCCTCGAGGGCCTCGCCCCCGGTGAGCATGACGACGACGACGAGGGCGGCCCAGTGCTCGCCGACAGCGACGGCGGCGGAGATCGCGAGGACGGCGAGGATGTCGAGGCCGACGTCACCGGCGCGCAGCGAGCGGACCATGCCCCAGGCCTGGGTGGCGGCGACGAGGACGACCCAGGCGACGACGACCCAGCGGGAGGCGTCGTCGTCACCGGCTGCGAGCAGCCCGAGGCCGACGGCGCCGACGACGAGCGTGGCGACGACCCAGGGATAGGCACGGAGACGTTCCATGCCTCCAGTCCTACGCCGTATCGAGAATCGTTTCCAGCAAGCACAGGCTGGCCTCACCTCCTCGGGCGGAGAGTCAGCGGGCTACGCCGACCTCGTCGACATGACGGAGCTCGTGCTCCGCGTGCGCTGACGGCACGTGTCCCGCCGGAGCCGGCGGGACACGCGCGTGCGGGGGCTGCGACCGCCGTCCCCGCACGCTCAGTAGTTGAAGGTCGCGACGCGGCCGTCGAGCTCGGCGGCCATGCGTGCGAGCTCGGCGACCGCCTCGCCCATCTGCTCGACGGTCCGCGACGACTGCGCCGCGGACTCCGCGACGCCCGTGATGTTGTGCGCGATCTGCGTCGAGCCGGTCGCGGCCTCGGCCACCGATCGCGACATCTCCGTCGTCGTCGCCGTCTGCTCCTCGACCGCCGAGGCGATCGTCATCTGGTAGTCGTTGATCTGCCCGACGATGTGCGTGATCTCGCCGATCGCGGTGACGGCGCCGTCGGTGTCGGCCTGGATGGCCTCGACCCGACGAGCGATGTCCTCGGTGGCGCGCGCCGTCTCCTGGGCGAGCTCCTTGACCTCGCCGGCGACGACGGCGAAGCCCTTGCCTGCTTCGCCGGCGCGGGCGGCCTCGATGGTTGCGTTAAGCGCGAGGAGGTTGGTCTGCTCGGCGATCGAGGTGATAGCGCGGACGACCGCGCCGATCTCCTGCGAGGACGCGCCCAGACGTGCGACCGTCACGCTCGTCGTCCCCGCGACGTCCGTCGCCCGGGCCGCGATCTCAGCCGCGCGCGCCGCGTTCTGGGCGATCTCACGGATAGAGGCGCCCATCTGCTCGGCGCCCGCGGCAACCGTCTGGACGTTGCGGGAGACCTGCTCCGCCGCCGCCGCGACGATGCCCGCCTGCGCCGACGTGTCCTCCGTGCCCCGCGTCACCTCGCCCGCGGCCGCGCCCAGCTCCTCCGCCGCGGCAGCGACCGTCGCCGATGTCTCACCAACCTGGGACAACGTCCCGGCAAGCTTCCCGCGGGCAGAGTTGAGGCGTTCGGAGGTGAGGCCGAGCTCGTCCCGGGTGACGATCGGTGCGTCCACCGTGAGGTCTCCGCGCGCCATCGCCTCGATCGACGTCTCGAGGCTCGTCACCGAGCTGCCCACGGAGCGTACGACGCCGCGCGCAAGGACGAGGAGCGCGGCCCCCACGGCGAGGATGACGCCGACCACGACCACTGTCGACGTCTGAGCGCTCGCCCGCGAGCGTTCGGCGATGCCGTCCATGTACGCCTGGATCTCGGCGGCCGCGTCGTCGAGCGCCGCCACGTACTCGTCGATCGCGGGTTGCACGTACATCTGCTGGACACGCGCAAACGTCTGGGCATGGTCGGGGACCTCGAAGACCGGCACCAGCCGGGTCTCGCGCACGGCGAGGAAGCCGTCGTACGCCTCGAGGAAGCGCGTCCAGCTCGTCGATACGTCGCCGAGAGTGGCGCTGAGCGCCGCGATGTTCGTCTCGAGCGTCGCATCGTTCTCCTCGAGCTTCGCCGCCCACTCGTCGACGGTCGCGGTGTCGGCCGCGGCTGCCATCTGGGCGATGATCATGCGCCCCTTGAGCTGGTCCTGGTGGACAAGGTTGAGCTGGCGGCCGAGCGTCGCGTTGACGTTCGCGATCTCGTCGGACGACGCGGCCAGGGTGTTGAGCAGGAAGATCGAGAGCGCGCCGATGAGCGCGACGCCGCCCATGCCGAACCCCGCAAGGAGCGCGAGCCGACGGCGGACCGATGTCCGTCGTCGGGCGGGTGGCGCGGCGTCCGGGCGGGCCTCGCCCGCAGGGAGATCATGGGGGTCGCTGCCCGACGTGGATGACAGGGCAGAGTTGCTGGGTGAAGGCGCCGGGTACTTCGCCGTCATGGTGAGCGTCATCGGTCTGTCCTTGATCTGGACCGTGGGTGTCCGCGGCTCGGGCCACCCCCTGTGGCCCTCCCATCGGCTCACTCGGTCCGGAAGTGAGCAGAACCCGTGGCGGAGGTCACCCGGGCTGCGGTCGGGCCACTAGTCCCACGAGATGTGCGTCACAGAGTGATGAGGTGGTGGTACGGCTGGGACGAGGACGACCCGCCGGCCCACCCCTGCCGAAAGGTCGTCATGGACGCTGTCCTCTCGCTCCTCGTCGAGCAGCCTGTGCTGCTGCTCGTCCTGCTCGTCGGCATCGGTGCGGCCATCGGCCACATCAGGGTCCGGGGTGTCGGCCTCGGCGCCGCGGCCGTCCTCTTCTGCGCGCTGCTCCTCGGAGCTCTCGGCGCCTCGCGCGAGATCGATCTCGAGGTCCCGCACGCGTTCGGCACGCTCGGCCTCACGCTCTTCACGTTCACCGTCGGCATCGTCTCGGGCGCCGAGTTCTTCGCGTCCCTGCGCCGCAGCCTCAAGGTCATCGGCTGGATGATCGTCGTCGTCGCCGCAGGGGCCGGCGTCGCCGTCGGCCTCGGGCGCCTGCTCGACCTCTCGACCGCGACGATCGCCGGCACCTTCGCCGGGGCCCTCACCAACACGCCCGCGCTCGCCGCTGCACGCGACG
Source organism: Sanguibacter sp. HDW7 (assembly GCF_011300875.1). Lineage (NCBI taxonomy): Bacteria > Bacillati > Actinomycetota > Actinomycetes > Micrococcales > Sanguibacteraceae > Sanguibacter > Sanguibacter sp. HDW7. Next base: position 175,932 of record NZ_CP049862.1, read on the forward strand.
CCGCAGGGGACGACGCGGCCCCGACCGTCGGCTACGCCGTCGCCTACGTCTTCGGCGTCGTCGGCGTGCTCATCGTCGCGCACCTCACCCTGCGGAGCCGCGGCAACGACACCGACGCGCCGCCCGAGCTCGTCGAGCGCGCCGTCCGCGTCGAGTTCGCGAGCGGCCAGTCCGTGCGCGAGCTCACGGAGCTCTACGGCGAGCGCATCGCGTTCTCCCGCCTGCGCTCCGGCTCCGAGGACGCCGCGCCGCGCACCGCGCTCGACGACGACGTGCTCGTCGTCGGCGACGTCGTCACCGTCGTCGGGCCGGAGCGGCTCGTCGAGGAGATCGTCGCGGCGCTCGGACACGTGTCCTCGCACCAGCTGCGGCAGGACGGGCGCGTCGTCGCGATGCGTCGCATCACCGTCTCGAGCACGAAGGTCGCGGGCCGCACCCTCGAGGAGCTCGAGCTGCACTCGCGCTACGGGGCCGTCGTCACGCGCCTGCGTCGCGGCGACGTCGACGAGGTCGCGAACTCGCGCACCGTCCTGCGCCTCGGCGACCGCGTGCGGATCGTCGCGCCGCGCGGCCACATGGGCGCGATCACGACGCTGCTGGGCGACTCGACCCGCGGGTTCTCCGACATCAACCCGGCCGTCCTCGGCCTCGGCATGGCGCTCGGCGTGCTGCTCGGTCTTGTCGTGCTTCCCATCCCCGGGGTGCACGTGACGATCGGCGCGGCTGCGGGCACCCTCGTCATGGGGCTCGTCCTGGGCCGGCTCGGGCGCGTCGGGCCGTTCTCGACGTCGATGTCGTTCACCGCCGCGCAGGCGCTCAGCGAGCTCGGTCTGCTCATCTTCCTCGCGCAGGCGGGGCTCGTCGCGGGCGGTCAGGTCGCGCCTGCGTTCGCGTCGGGCGAGTGGCTGCGGATCCTCGCGCTGGGCGCCGCGGTGACGACGACTGTCGCGGTCGGGCTGTGGTGCGTGCTGCGGAGGCTGTGCCACGTGGGTGCGACGACGGCGTCGGGCATGATCGCCGGCACGCAGACGCAGCCCGCGGTGCTCGCTTTTGCGAACGTGCGGACGGGCTTCGACCCGCGGGTCGCGCTCGGGTATGCGCTCGTGTATCCCGCCGCGATGATCGTGAAGATCGTGGCGGGCGGCATCCTCGGCTCGCTCTAGCCCCACCCACGACTCGTAGCCGTTCTGCACGCTCTGGCAGTGTGCGGGGGCGCTACGAGTCGAACCGCTGGAGCGACTCGTAGGTCCGGAGCACCATCGAATGGTGCTGGAGGCCTACGAGTCGTCAGGGCAGGTGTGGGTTGTTGCACACTGGGCAACGTTGCACTTTGGGAAACGACGGGTCTAGTGTCGTCGGGTGACCACCTCGCTGCGGGACCTCAAGAAGGCCGCGACCGCCCGCGAGCTCGCCGCGACCGCGTTCGTCCTCGTGCAGGAGCGCGGGTACGACGACGTGACGATCGACCAGATCGCCGAGCACGCCGGCTACTCCCGCCGCACGTTCGCCAACCACTTCGGCGGCAAGGCCGAGGCGGTCGTCGACGGCTTCCTCCAGCGCTTCGGCCCCCAGGTGCTCGACAGCAGGACCGCGCCGCGCACCATGTCCGACCTCCTCGACGCGAGCGAGGCCTTCATCGCCTCACTTCTCGAGGGTCCCGCCCTCGACGACGTGCGCGCCTTCGCCGCGATCGCGCGCGAGCACCCCGTCGTCGAGTCGATGGCGCACTCGCGACTCCAGGCGTTCCGCGGCTCGGCCAACATCGCGCTCCTCGTGGAGCGCTTCGGCGAGACCCGCACGATGCTCTACCTCTCGGCGCTCGTCGGACTGCTCGCCGGCAGCCTCCACGTCGTCCTCGACGAGCTCGGCGCGACGTGCGCCGACGCTGCCCCCGCTGCCCACGGCCGCCCCCAGATGCCCGAGATCCCGGACCTCACCCCCGAGCTCCGCGACCGCCTGCGAGCGCTCGTCACCGAGGCCTTCGACATCCTGCGTCACGGCTTCCTGGCCGGTGCACGCGAGGACGCGTCGCCCGCCCCCTGACGTCGCAGGGTCGCGCCCGGCGCACCCTGACCACAGATACCTTCCGCACGCCACACCCACACCGACAGGACTCCCGTGCACAAGCTCTCTGCCTTCTCCCTCAAGAACCGGGCGCTCATCGCGCTCGTCACGGTGGTGGTCGCGACCTTCGGCGCCCTCGCCTTCACGAACCTCAAGCAGGAGCTCATCCCGTCGATCGAGGTGCCGCAGCTCGCGGTGCTCACGGTCCACCCGGGCGCGTCGGCCGAGGTCGTCGCGAGCGACGTCACGGCGCCCGTCGAGAAGGCGCTGCAGACGGTCCCGGGCCTGCTCGGCACGACGACGACCTCGTCGACGGGCGTGTCCGTCGTCATGGCGGAGTTCGAGTTCGGGACGGACACGGCGAAGGTCGAGCAGAAGATGGCGCAGTCCATCAGCCGCATCCGCTCGTACCTGCCCGAGGGCACGGACCCGTCGGTCATGGCGATCAGCCTCGACGACTTCCCCGTCATCCAGGTCGCGGTGTCGTCGGACAACCCGGAGAAGCTCGCGGGAACGCTCGCCGAGTCGGTCGTGCCGGCGCTCGAGCGCCTCGACGGCGTCGCGTCGGCGTCGATCATCGGTGCCCCCGGCCCGCGCGTGTCGATCACGCCGCGCGCGGAGGACATGGCGCTCAACGGTGTGACGTCGCAGTCGATCGCGACGCTCCTCATGCAGAACGGCGTCATGGTCCCGGCCGGCACGATCGTCGACGCGGGCAGCGAGATGGCCGTGCAGGTCGGCACGCGCCTCACGTCGGTCGACCAGATCGAGGACCTTCCGCTCGTGCGTTCGCAGGTCCCGGGCATGGACGACGACGCGCTCCAGGGCCTCCCGCCCGTGACGCTCGGTGACGTCGCCGACGTCGAGCTGACGACGGACCCGACGACGTCGTACTCGCTCGTCGACGGCCGCAAGGCGCTCACCCTCTCGATCACGAAGCTGCCCGACGCCAACACGGTCGACGTCTCCCACGCGGTGCAGGACGCCCTGCCGGAGCTCGAGGCGAGCGTCGCGGGTTCGAGCTTCGACGTGCTCGTCGACCAGGCGCCGTTCATCGAGGACTCGATCTCGGGCCTTGCGACCGAAGGTCTGCTCGGCCTCGTCATGGCGATCATCGTCATCCTCGCGTTCCTGCGCTCGGGGCGCGCGACGCTCGTCACCGCGGTGTCGATCCCGGTGTCGCTGCTCATCGCGTTCGTCGGCATGCAGGCCGCGGGCTACACGCTCAACATCCTGTCGCTCGGTGGTCTGACGATCGCGATCGGGCGCATCGTCGACGACTCGATCGTCGTCATCGAGAACGTCGAACGTCATATGAGGTACGGGAAGTCGCGACGGCGCACGATCGTCGACGCCGTCCGCGAGGTCGGCGGCGCGATCACGGCGTCGACCGTGACGACCGTCGCGGTGTTCGTGCCGATCGCACTCGTCGGCGGCATGTCGGGCGTGCTGTTCCGTCCGTTCGCGTTCACGGTCGCGATCGCGATGGGTGCGTCGCTGCTCGTCTCGCTGACGATCGTGCCGGTGCTCGCGTTCTGGTTCCTCAGCTGGAAGGGACACGCGGCCGCGGCTGCGGCCGTTGACGCGGCGGACGACGCGTCCGCCGACGCCCCCGCCGACGTCCCCGCCCTCGTGGCGGCGGACGCCGAGCAGGCCGACGACGAGCTCACCGAGGAGGCGCAGGGCGGGATCCAGCGCTCCTACGCCCGGACGCTCGACTGGGCGCTCGGCCACCGCTGGACGACCGTCGGCATCGCGGTCGCGGTGCTCGTCGGGACGCTCGCGCTCGTGCCGCTCATGAAGACGAGCTTCCTCGGCGACATGGCGCAGAACTCGCTCGGCATCACGCAGCAGGTGAAGCCGGGGACGAGCCTCGAGAAGCAGCTCGCGACGGCCAGCACGGTCGACGAGGCGCTGCGCCAGGTCGACGGCGTCGAGCTCGTCGCCGCAACGATCGGCCAGACCGACCAGTCCCTCATGCTTGGCGGCGCCGACACGATCTCGTACTCGATCACGACCGACGAGAACGGCGACCAGGCGAAGATCCAGGAGGCCGTCCGCAAGGCCGTCACGGCGGTCGTCGACGCGGACGACGTGACGATCTCGCCGTTCGCAGGCATGGGCATGTCGAACGACGTGCAGATCAGCGTGACGGGCTCGGACGCCAAGGCCGTCGCCAGCGGCACGGAGGCGATCGCCGAGGCGATGCGTCCGCTCGACGGTGTCCGTCAGGTGTCGACGACGCTCACGGACGCGCGCCCGACGGTGTCGGTCGTCATCGACCGCGCGAAGGCTGCGGCCGCGGGCCTCACGGAGACGCAGCTCTCGCAGGCTGTCGCCGGCATGATCACGCCGCAGCAGATCGGTGCTGTGACGATCGGCGGTTCGTCCGTCAGCGTGTTCCTCACGCCCGAGGACCCGGCGCGCTCGGTGTCGGGCATCCGCGAGCTGCCGCTCGGCCCGGGCGGTGCGACCGTCGGTGACGTCGCGGAGGTCAAGGTCGTCGACGGTCCGGTCTCGATCACGACGCAGAACGGCGTGCGCAACCAGGTCGTCGACGTCACGCCGGAGTCCGACGACCTCGGGCAGACGTCGTCCGTCGTCACGACCGCGCTCGAGGGCGTGGACCTGCCCGACGGTGTCACCGCCGAGATCGGCGGCGTGACGGCCGAGCAGGACGAGGCGTTCAGCCAGCTGGGCCTCGCGATGCTCGTGGCGATCCTCATCGTCTACGTCGTCATGGTCGCGACGTTCCGCTCGCTGCTGCACCCGCTGCTGCTGCTCGTGTCGATCCCGTTCGCGGCGACCGGCGCGATCCTCCTGCAGGTCGCGACGGGTGTCGCGCTCGGCGTGCCGTCGCTCATCGGTGTGCTCATGCTCATCGGCATCGTCGTGACGAACGCGATCGTGCTCGTCGACCTCGTCAAGCAGTACCGCGACCGCGGGGTGCCGATGGCCGACGCGCTGCGGCGCGGTGCGGTGCACCGTGTGCGGCCGATCCTCATGACGGCGGCGGCGACGATCCTCGCGCTCGCGCCCATGGCGATCGGTGTGACGGGGCACGGCGGGTTCATCTCGCAGCCGCTCGCGATCGTCGTCATCGGTGGTCTGTTCTCGTCGACGCTCATGACGCTCATCGTGCTTCCGGTGCTGTACCACCTGGTGGAGAGCATCGGGAAGCGCGGGGCGACCCGAGTCCTGGAGGACTGACCCGCTCTGCCCCACCCCTGTCGCTGCCCCGCCCCTGTCACTGACCCAGCGCTGTAGTGGCTCGATAGCCGATCCGACCGCGTGTGACGTCCGGATCCGCTATCGAGCGGCAGGGCAGGTTGCTCGATAGCCGATCCGTGCACATGACGTGCACGGATCGGCTATCGAGCCAAAGGGGAGGTGGTGAGGGTGTCGGGTGGTGGGGCGTCGGGGGTTGCGCAGGTGGGCAGCTTCGCCGTCGGCGGCGTGCGTCCGGCAGGATGGGACGACGGCCGCCCCGGCCGCGACGACGCGAGGAGGTCCGCCATGAAGCCGTTCGTGCTGCTCGCGACGCGGGGCGAGGACGACATCGCCGACGTCGAGCACGCCGCCTACCTCGAGCTCGGCGGTCTCGCGCCCCACGAGCTCGTGCGCGTTCGCCTCGAGCAGGGGCCCATGCCCGCGTTGGACCTCGACGAGGTCTCGGGCATCATCGTCGCCGGCAGCCCCTTCACGTCGTCGGACCCTGTCGCGTCCAAGAGCGCGACCCAGCTGCGCGTCGAGGCCGAGATCTCGACGCTGCTCGACGACGTCCTCGCGCGCGGCGTCCCGTACCTCGGTGCGTGCTACGGGGTGGGGACGCTCGGCACGAAGATCGGGGCTGTGGTCGGCACCGAGTTCGGCGAGGAGGCGGCCGCGATCGACGTGACGCTCACCGACGCGGGTCGCGCGGACCCGCTGCTCGCAGGCCTGCCCGACGTCTTCGCGGCGTACGTCGGGCACAAGGAGGCCATCACGACGCTCCCGTCGGGGGCCGTCGTCCTCGCGACCGGCGCCGCGTGCCCCGTGCAGATGTTCCGCGTCGGCACGAGCGCGTACGCGACGCAGTTCCACCCCGAGCTCACGCGCGACGCCTACGTGCAGCGCCTCGAGGCCTACGCCGGCTACGGCTACTACCCGCCCGAGCAGGCAGAGCAGGTCCTCGCGAGGGCGCGCGCGAGCGACGCCCCCGTGCCGCTGCGCATCCTGCGACGCTTCGTCGAGCTCTTCGCGCGCTGAGCGCGTTCGACCGACGAGTCTAGCGACGAAGCGGACGCGGTCGTCCCCGAGCTCTTCCCTCGCAGCACAGAGCCCGAGCAGGAGATGACCGGTCGGGGCTACCCGATGGCACTCCCGCGCCGCACGCGGGACGATCGACCTATGCCAGACGCCCAGCAACTCGCCCCGCGCCGCTCCCCCCTCGTGGTGGGACGCACTGTCGTGCACGCTTTCCTCGACGACCGCGGGACGGACGTCGCCGCGGCCCTCACCTTCTACGCGGTCCTTGCGATCGCGCCGGCGGCGGCCGCGCTGCTGTCGGTCGTCGGGCTGTTCGAGAGTCCCCAGACGGTCGTCGACGAGATCCTCGCGGTGCTGCGCGAGGTCGCGTCGGAGGACGTGGTCGACGTCGTGGCGGGGATCCTCGGGGACATCGCGACGACCGAGGCGGCGAGCGTCGCGTTCGTCATCAGCCTCCTCCTCGCGCTGTGGTCGGCGTCAGCGTTCGTCACGGCGTTCTCGCGCGCGATGAACACCGTGCACGGCGTCGAGGAGGGGCGGCCGTTCTGGGTGCTGCGCCCGCTCATGGCGGTGCTCACGGTCGTGCTCGTGGCGGTCGCGGCGGTCGGCCTCGTGCTGCAGGTCGTCTCGGCAGACCTCGCGCGGGCGCTCGGCGGGCCGATCGGGCTGAGCGACACGTTCGTCACCGTCTTCACGTGGGGGCGCTGGCCGGTGCTGTTGCTCGCACTCGTGCTGCTCGTGTCGCTGCTCTACCACTGGACGCCGAACGTCCGGCCCGGCCGCTACCGCGTGCTGTCGCCGGGGGCAGCGGTCGCGATCGGCGTCATCCTCGTCGCGAGCTGGGGCTTCAGCTTTTACGTCGCGAACTTCGCGTCGTACGACCGCACGTACGGCACGCTCGCGGGGGTCGTCGTCGCGCTCGTCTGGCTGTGGATCTGCTCGGTGATCCTCGTCCTGGGGGCGGAGCTCGACCACGAGCTGCTTCGCGGCCGGCAGCTGCGCGCTGGCCTGCCCGCGATCGACGGCGCGCTGCTGCCGTTGCGCTCGACGCAGCGCCTCGAGAAGGACTCGGTCCGTCGTGTGGAGTGGGCTGAGCGGGACGAGGAGGTGCGTAGGGTGGCGCTCGCGCTCAGGGCGGGGGGTGCGGCGGACGACGACGCTGCCGACGACGCCTCTGCGGCACCGGTGCCCACCGCCACCACGAAGGCGGAGCCTGACGGCCCCGCCCAGCCCGGCCGTGGGACGGCCACCGGCCGCGACCGCGCGGGCGGATAGGCTTGCGCGGACGACCACGACGCACAACAGGATGGAACGCCGGTGACGATCCCCAACATCATCACTCTCGTGCGTCTTGTCGTCCTGACGCCGCTGTTCGTCGTGCTCGCGGCGACGGGCCAGACGGGTGCGGCGGTCGTGACGCTCATGATCCTCGGCGTGACGGACTGGGCCGACGGCTTCATCGCGCGTCGCTTCGACATGACGAGCGAGCTCGGCAAGACCCTCGACCCCCTGGCCGACAGGCTCGGGATGCTCGCGGTCGTCATCACGCTCACTCTGCTCGGCGAGCTGCGCCTGTGGATGCTCGGGCTCGTCGTCGTGCCGGATGCCGTGCTCATCTGCGGAGCCCTGTTCCTCATGGCGACGAAGCGCTGGCCGCTGCCGGACCTCGAGGTCTCGCTGCTGGGCAAGGCGCGGACCGCCGCGCTCATGACGGGGCTGCCGTTGCTGCTGCTCGCGTCGGGGACGGACGGGGTGCTGTGGCACGTCGCGTTCGGCCTGACCGTGGCCGGGTGCCTCGGTCATGCGATCGCTGCGACGACGTACGCGGTGCGCGCGTGGCGGCTCGTCTACGGGTCGGGTCGGCACCGCATCGTGGCCGAAGGTCCCGGTGCGAAGGTCTGATTCGCCGTAGTCTGACGCTGCGTGGGATGCGTGTCGTTTCCGCATCGTTATGAAGAGGTTCTGGTACCGAGTCGCGTCCTGACGCCTAGCACCCCTATGATCAGTGGGTAGTTGCTGTGCTTTGCTCGTCTCGCTGCGATGGAATCATCGCGTTCCGGCTTCAGGAGTGGACGAAGAACACCGCGACGGAGCGGCCCTCGAAGGACGGGGGTCGTCCGAGCACTCTGAAGGAGTACGGAATGTCTGTTGGAACCGTGAAGTGGTTCAACTCGGAGAAGGGCTACGGCTTCATCGCCCCCGAGGACGGTAGCGCCGACGTGTTCGCGCACTACTCGGCCATCCAGTCGAGCGGCTACCGCTCGCTCGAGGAGAACCAGCGCGTCGAGTTCGACGTCACGCAGGGCCCGAAGGGCCCGCAGGCGGAGAACATCCGCCCCATCTGATCTCGCACAGCGCGAAGGTCTCTGAGAGCCCCGCTCCCCTCACGGGGGGCGGGGTTCTCTGCTTCCCCGGGGTCAGGCGTGGGGTTCGGCCTGGGGGTCGCGCGAGCTGTCGGGGCCCGCGGTCTGCGCGGGAGCCTCGGGGTCGCGGGCGAGGTCGCGGTCGGTGACGGCCTCGACGACGGTCTCGACGACGTCCTCGACAGCGTCCTGCGCGGCGCGGTTCGCGGCGCGGACGCGCTGCAGGCGCAGGAGTCGCGCGGCGACGAACCACAGGACGAGCGCAGCGATGACGACGAGCACGAGGTTCGACAGGACGCCGCTCCACCGCTCGAGCACGGGCTTGATCGCGGGACCTGCGACGTAGCCCGCGCCGATCCAGATGGCGTTCCACAGGCCCGACCCGGCGAACGTGTACCAGGTGAACTTGCCGAGCGGCATGCGCTCGATGCCCGCGGGGATCGAGATGAACGAGCGCACGAGCGGCACGCAGCGGCCGACGAACACCGCGGTGCCGCCCCAGCGCGAGAAGAAGGCCTCGGCGCGGTCGAAGTCCTCGTACTCCATGAGCGGGACCTTGCCGACGATCGCGCGGGTCCGGTTGCGGCCGAACGCATAGCCGATGCCGTACCAGGCCCACGCGCCGATGACGGCAGCGAGCGTCGCGAGCGTCCAGGCGAGCCAGACGTTCATGCGGCCCTCGTACGCGAGGAAGCCGGCGCCGGGCAGGACTGCCTCGGACGGGATCGGGGGCACGAACGTCTCGACGAGCACGGCGATGCCGACGCCGACCTCGCCGATGCTCTCCATGAGGCCGAGCACCCATCCGATGAAGCCGTCGTAGCCGGCTGAAGGGTCGACGTCGGACGCGAGCTGGACGATGGGGGTGAGGTTCATGGCTCCGGGCTTGTCGGCAGGTCGGGCGGGCGGAGTGGCAACCTCTTGAACCTACCGTCCCGCGTCCCCGGTGGACGGTGCCGGATGGGGAGGTGTCGTAGGAATGCGTTCCCGACCCGCCTCTTCCCCTTCTCCGCGACGGACTGACGAGGTCCCCCGTTCGATGGGGGAAGGCGTCGACCCGTCGTGGACGCGGAGGCGGGGACCTAGGCGGGGGCAGTGGCGAGAAGTGCCGCGAGGGCCTCGGGGGTTGTCTGGGGGAGGGAGCAGGTCGTGCCTCGGCAGACGTAGGCCGTCGGGAGCCCGCCGACGAAGCCGCGGTCCTCGTGCGCCGGTATCGCGACGGCGGCTCCGCGGTCCGGCGCCGGGACGAGGGTGAGGACCGTGCCCGGGGACGTCGCTGCCCACGTCGCGTGGGCGAGCGGTCCGTCGGGAGCCGCCCCCGCGAGGACGACGCATCGCGGCCCGTCGGCTAGAGCCTCCGCGACAGCGAGACCCCACCCGGCCGAGCGCGGAGCGCCGTGCGCGAGCGCGCGGTACGGCGCGAGGGCGGCGTGGGCGGCGGCGAGGTGACGGTGCTCGCCGCTCAGCGCGGCGATCCGGACGAGCGCGCCCGCCGCGGCGGAGCGGCCCGACGGCGACGACCCGTCGGTGGGATCGCCCGGGCGGACGACGAGCGCTGGGCCGTCGTCCGCGGGCGGGGCGTCGTAGAAGGCGTCGCCCGCGACGAAGCGGTCGAGCAGGCGGTCGACGAGGCGTGCCGCGACGTCGTACCAGCGGGCGTCGCCCGTCGCGGCGTGGAGCTGGAGGAGGCCGTCGGCGAGGAGCCCGTGATCCTCGAGCGTGGCCTCGGTGGGGCTCACACGCTCGCCGAGGCTCGTGCGACGCAGCACGTCGTCGTCGAGGTGACGCGTGACGACGGCGTCCGCGACCTGCGCCGCCAGATCCACGAGGTGCGGGGCGTCGAGCGTGCGGCCGGCCTCGGCGAGCGCGCCGATCGCGAGCCCGTTCCAGCCGGCGACGACCTTGTCGTCGCGCGCGGGGTGCGTGCGCAGGCCGCGCGCGTCGCGCAGCCGAGCGCGCACCCGGGCCCACCGCGCGCCTTCACCCTCGCCCGGCGCCACGCCGGACCCCGAGGACTCCCCGCTCCCACCCATTGACGCGTTCCCCTCATCCGACGGGGGGAACGCGTCAATCCGTCGGGAGGTGGGGGACGTCGGGGCGGTGAGGACGGTGGCATCGAGGCGGAGGACGCTCGTGCCGTGCTCGAAGGTTCCCGCGTCGGTGACGGCGCAGACGTCGGCGGCCCACGACCCGTCCTCGTCCCCCAGGACTGAACGCAGCTGTGCGGGCGTCCACACGTAGAAGGTGCCCTCGGCGCCGTCGGTGTCGGCGTCGAGCGAGGTCGCGAACCCTGTGGTCGTGAGCATCGACTCCTCGAGGAAGGCGGCCAGCTGCAGGGCTGTCGTGCGCACCCAGTCCTCGCCCGTCGCGCGCCACAGTCCCGTGAGGACGGCGAGCAGCTGTGCGTTGTCGGTGAGCATCTTCTCGAAGTGCGGCACCGTCCACGTCGCATCGACGCAGTAGCGGGCGTAGCCGCCACCGAGCTGGTCGTGGAGCCCGCCCGCCGTCATGGCGAGGACGGTGCGTCGGACGACGCCGAGCGCGCGGGCGTCGCCCGTGCGGCCGTGGTGGCGCAGCAGATGGAGGAGCGTCGCCGACGGCGGGAACTTGGGCGCGCCCCCGAAGCCGCCGCGGACGCGGTCCTCGGCGGCGAGCAGGTGCTCGACCGCGGCGGTGAGGTCGTCGGGTCCGGGTGCCACCGCGCGGCGCGCGCCCGGCATCGGCCCGGTCGCGGGGGTCTCGACGGTGGCGGCTGTCGCGTCGTCGTCGGGAGCCTGCCCGACGCGTGACGGGTCCGCGGCCGACGTGCGCCGCAGGTGCGCGGCGAGCGCGTCCGCCTGACGCTCGACGGCCTCGCGCTGACCGTGCCACGCGGCCTGGACGCCGTCGAGCAGCTGCCGGAACGACGGCTGGCCGCCGACAGGCTCGGGCGGGTAGTACGTGCCGGCGATGAAGGGGCGGCCGTCGGGCGTGAGGACGGCCGTGAGCGGCCAGCCACCCTGCCCGGTGAGCGCGAGGAGCGCGGCCATGTGGACGGCGTCGACGTCGGGGCGCTCCTCGCGGTCGACCTTGATGCTCACGAATCCCGCGTCCATGAGCGCCCCGACCTCCGGGTCGGAGAACGACTCGCGGGCCATGACGTGGCACCAGTGGCACGCGGCGTAGCCGATCGAGACGAGGACGGGGACGTCGCGCTCGTGGGCCTCCGCGAAGGCTGCGTCGGACCACTCGTGCCAAGCGACGGGGTTGCCGGCGTGCTGGCGCAGGTAGGGGGAGAGGGAGTGGGCGAGACGGTTCGGCACGGTGGCTCCCGGGTGAGGTGGTCGACGGTGCCAGCCAAGCACGGACCTTGGACGTCGGGGAGGTGGACGACGAACGTCCCATACCCAAGTGTGATGCGGGTCGCGTCGCGAGCTTCGGGTGGCAAAGAGCCCAACGATGTGCATTTCATCTGCGGAGGCCGCCAGAGTTTGGGCAGGGTCTTCCGTCCTTGCAGGTCAGGTGTCATTGTGAGCCATCTTCCCGACGATGTGTCATGACCGGAGACCACCCATGCATGCACGTCCTCGTGCCGCCCGCCCGCGCCTTGCTGCTCTGCTCGCCGCGCTCCTCGCGCTTCTCGCGCTCGCGCCCGCGTCCGTCGCGACGGCCGAGGTTGGTGGGCCGACGCCGATGCTCCTCAACGGGACCACCGTCGACCTCCCGAGCAGCGAGGACACCGTCTGGCTGCGGATCGAGATCCCTGCGGTCGATCCGAGCGGCCTCACGGCGGAGGAGTTCTGGGGCGCGACGAACCTGCTGGCGTCGCGACTGTCCGACATGGCGCGCACCCCGGCGCCGCAGAGCGTCATGTTCACCGCAACGTACTCGTTGCTGCCGGGCAGTCCTGCGGCCGGCACGCAGTCTGCCGAGCCGGTCCAGGTGGCGGTGCCGGCGAATCTCGGTGCGTTCGGGAACGAGGCCGCCCAGCTCGACCTCACGGTCCACAGGCACGGCGTCCCCGCGTGGCAGACGACCGAGCCGATGTACTCGGCGGGCAGCGAGGTGAGGCAGACCCAGGTGGCGACCTCGACCTTCGGCCCCGTGACGTACGAGCTCTCGGCCCCGCGCGTCGGGGTCAGCGTCGAGGGCGACGTCGTCGTCTGGGACGGTGTCACCGGGGGATCGGTCGGGGTCAGGGCGACCGACGCGTTCGGACAGAGCGTGACCCGCACCGTGTCGCTCGCGCGGTTCGGTGCGGTGACGTTCACCAACGCCACGACCAGTCTCACCACCTATGTCGGTGTCGCAGATACACGCAGAGTCGCCGTCTCTGGTGCTACCGCCTCCACCCGGTACCGCGTCGCAGCAGGCGATCTCGGTTCCTTCACGCTGGGCACGACGGCGTCGTACGCCCCTGCCATCCTCGGGACCGCAACCGCGCCGGGGACGTACAGCGTGAACCTCGAGGCGTACCAGACGGCCGGCAGCGGTGAGGTCGTGCTCGGGCGGGGTGTCGTGACCGTCACCGTCCTTCCCTACCCCGTCGTCAGTCCGTCCCCCGCAAGCATCCAGGCGTACGTCGGCCGACCGCTCGACGTCACCGTTCTCCTTTCCACCGACACGAGCGTACGCAGCGTGTCAGGCACCCTGCCCGCATGGATGGCGTCTGTCCCGACGCTGCCGACAGGTACCTCGACGGAGACGTCGCTCCGGCTCTCGGGTACGCCGACGGCCATGGGCCAGACGTCCGTGTCCTTCACGGTCACGCACGGGGCGGGCACCACGAACGGCTCCGTGGCCGTCTCCGTGGCCGCCGCGCCGGTCGCGACCCCCGCGATCACGGCTGCGGTCCCCTCGGGGGAGGTGCGTGCCGACGGAGGCAGGGCGACGTTCCACGTCGAGTTCACCGACAGCCTCTCGCAGGGAGCTCCGGTCAACGTCGTCGGCCTGACGACGCAGGCCTTCACGGTCACAGGGCTCGTGGCGGGCAGCGTCTCCTCCGTCACCGGGTCGAACGGCGTGTACGTCGTCGTCGTCGAGGGCAGCGGGTGGACGGGCCAGGACGTCGTCCTCACCCTCGCGCCCGGCGCCGTCACGGACGTCTACGGCGTGCCCGCAGCCGGAGGATCCGGGGCACGCAGCGTCACCGTCGTCGAGCCTCCGGTCGTTACCGCTGCCACGGCGGCGACGGCGACCGTCGGCGTCGCGACCTCGATCCCGCTCGCCGCGACCACGACCTCGGCCGCACCCGTCACGTGGCAGCTCGTCTCGGGCCAGGCGTGGCTGACGCTCGACGGCTCGAACCTCGTCGGGACGCCGTACGTAGTCGGTACGCACCAGGTCGTCGTCGAGGCCACCGACTCCCTGGGCCAGACCGCGACCGGGACGATCGAGGTGACGGTGGGTGCCGCGCCCCAGGCGCCGTCGTGGGGGCAGGCGCCGCTGCCGACGGTGCCGCTCACGGCCGGGACGTCGTTCTCGCTGCGCTTCCACGCGACGGGCAACCCGACGCCCCAGCTGTGGGTGTCACGCTCGTCGACCGCGCCGACGGGCGGGCTCGCCGCGCTCGTCGCGCGCGCGATGCCGGTCACGCTGCCCGCAGGGATGACGTTCGTCGACAACGGCGACGGGTCCGGGACGCTCTCGGGCACGCCGGCGGCCGCCGGGGTCCACGAGGTGACGGTGACGGCCTCGAGCCTGTCTGGCGACGTGTCGTACGTCGTGCGTCTCGAGGTCGCAGCGGCGGTGCCGCCGACGACGCAGCCGCCGACGACCCAGCCGCCGACGACCCAGCCGCCGACGACCCAGCCGCCGACGACCCAGCCGCCGACGGAGGAGCCGACCGACGACCCGACGACGACGGAGACGCCCGTCACCGAAGCCCCGACGGAGTCACCGAGCCCGGACCCGAGCGACGATCAGACGGCTGAGCCGTCATCCTCCGCGACAGCCGCGCCGGGTGACGACGACCTGCCCGCGACGGGCGCGAACGGCGTCGTCGGCCTCGGCCTCGCCGCGCTGCTGCTGGCGGCGGGCACGCTCGCCCTCGTGGCACGCCGTCGCACGGCCTGACACCCAACCTCTCTCTCGAGCCGTAGGTCTCCAGCACCATCGAATGGTGCTGGAGACCTACGAGTCCCAATCCAGCCACGACTCGTAGCGTCCGTGCACACTCGGGCCGTGTGCAGCGGCTCTACGAGTCGCAGAAGGGACGGGGAGGAGCGGGGCGAGCGCGAGGGGTCAGCTATGCGGGTCGTCCGGCGGGGCGTCCCCGACCGTCGGGAGCAGGACCGGTCGTTGTCGAGCAGGACGTTGGCGCCGTCCGCGGAGAACTGCTGAGGCACGATGATCGTGCCCTGTCCTTCGAGCGCATGCCCGCGGGTGACCTCGCCCGTGAGGATGTTGTGCACGCGGATGGAGCCGCCGTCGCGCAGGAGGCGCGACGGGTCGAAGCCGAGGCCGAGGGGCACGAGGACGACGAGGAGGCCGAGGTAGAAGACCCCGCCGTGGAGCAGCAGACGCGGGTCGGTGCCGACTGTCGAGGCGAGGAACGCGGGCATGAGGAGCGCCGCGCACGGGCTGTCGAGCGCGAGGGCGCCTCCGACGAAGGCGGTGAGAGTCCGATGTCCATGCGCGCTACCTCGTCGCAGCGAGCGCGGACTGGAAGGCGTCCTCGAAGACCTGCGTGGGCTGGGCGCCGACGATCGGCCTGCCGCCCGTGGTGAAGGCGGGCGTCGACGTGGTGCCGAGGTCGAGTCCGAGCTTCCGGTGGTCGGCGACGACGCGGGTCGCGTCGGCGGCGGCGAGGTCGGCGGTGAAGCGGTCGGTCTCGAGGCCCAGGCCGCCCGCGAGGGCGGTGGGGGCGTCGTCGGGGCCCGTCGCGAGCAGGTCGTCGGGGGCGCGGGCCCCGACGGAGGCGAGGTCGGGCAGCTCCGGGTTCTGCACCTCGGTGGGGGCGACGTAGCCGGGCGTGGCCCCCGCGGCAGCCGGGGTGGAGCCACCCCGGCACGCCAGGACGGCGACGGTGATGAGCGCGGCGGCGACGTCGAGGACGAGGACCGGGACGATGATCGACCGCCGGTAACGGGTGGCGGGCGTCTTGGTCATGGTGGTGTCTCCTCGGGTAAGGCGGACGCGTCGCCGCCCCGTCGCCGCCGGGGATTGTGCAGAGCCCTACGAGTCGGGGTCGCGCTGGCGCGGGGTGCCCGCCGGTTGGTGCCCGTCAGCTGAGGACCGAACGGACCTCGCGGGTCTCGAACGGGGCGGTCGAGTGGGTGGTGCTGCCGGTGCCCGCGATGGGGCGCCATGTGCCAGCGTCGCTGGCGACATCGCTGCCGGCGACGCGGAAGCGACCGGTCCACGTGGTCGTGAGGGTGACGTGGTAGGTGCCGACCTTCGTGTACGTGTGCGTCGTCGTCGTGTCGGGGTAGGGCGCGCCGGGCGTCGTCGTGACGACGGGTGCGCTGCCGTCGCCGGGGTCCCAGGAGAACGACGACGGGGTGAGCTCGAGCTCGACCTCCGTGCCGAGGACCGTCGTGGTCAGGTGCTCGGGGGTGTCGTCGGTGTAGTACGTCATGGGGATCTGCACGGTGAACCAGTCGGTGACGGGGGCGATGGTGGCGTGCTTGGGCGGGATCTTCAGGGTCTTGAGCTCGCGGGCGACGGCGTCAGCGAGGTCGTCGACGGGCTCGCCGACGGGTGCGCACGGTCCGTTGAGCAGGCGCCAGCCGGACCAGAGGTCCTCGGAGGTCAGCGGGCGGGTGCGGTACTTGTAGGCGGTGACGGTGACGGCGCCTGATGGGCACTCGAAGGTCGCGGGAGAAGCGCACTGGGCGCGGAGGTTGGGTTCGGCGAGGGGGATGGTGATGATCTGGCAGTCCTCGGGCTGCCAGGGAAGGGTCTGGGTGACGACGTCCGGAGGTGGGGGCTTGATGGGCGGCACGCCGGGCGAACCGGGGTCCTCACCCTCCACGTCGACCTCGCCGGCACGGTGATCTGAGAACGCTGGATCAATGACCGTCGTCGGGGATACCGCGACTGAGGCACCGTGCGAGAGGTTCGAAGACTCGACTAACGGCGGGTTGCCGGAAGCAGTAGCGGCCCCGGTAAGCGACGCGGCTGCAAGTACTGGCACAGCGATGACTCCGTCCCGGATGCCGCGCCACGTGAAGAGACCTTTCACTTGTCGAGTTCCGTGTCGACCTCGGAGATCTTGACGTCTGGTCCCGTACTGACCTCGACGAGGACCGGGCCGACGAATCCAGGAATCGTCCGTGTGCTGCCATCGCTACGCAGCGAGCTCGAGTCCGCTTGCCTAAGTTCGAGGCGCCAGACGTCAACGTTGTCGCGAGTTGATGGCAGGAGCTTGAAGACGGAGATGAGGAAGCTACCGCCGGTCATCTCTCCACCGGCACCGTAGAACTCCTGGATGTCGTCCACCGCGCTGGAGCAGAACTTGCAGGACTTCGTGGACAGAGACTTGAGGGGCGCTGTGTCCCCGCTGGTGAGCGCGTACTCGTACGCCCTGAAGAAGTTCTCGATGGTGACGAACGATGCGTCGATCTCGTCGGCGGGGAGCGGCTTGAGACCGGCGGGGTTGGGGTCGGCGGTCGGTGTGGGGGTTGGCGTCGGGGATGTCGTCGTGGGTGCCGGCGCTGGAGTCGTCGGCGTCGTGGTGCGTGCGTCGGGAGAGCAGCCAGCGAGCCCGAGCGCGAGCACCATTGCGGCGAGCGCGGCGCGCAGGGCCGGGGCGGGGGTCGGTCGTGCGGCATTCATGGGCGTCCTCCGTCGTGGGTCCGTCGTCGAACCTAGGTCGCGTTCGGGACGAACGCATGCGGAAGCCTCATCCTGTGGACAACGGGCGGGGCGCGGTGCGGCAGGGAGCCCCGGGGAGTGTGCAGGGATGCTACGAGTCGCACGAAGGAGGTGACTCGTAGCGCCTACGCACACTCGGGGAGTGTGCAACGACGCTACGAGTCGCGAGAAGGGGAAGAGCCGGGACGGGTCAGCGGTGGGACGCCACGTAGTGCGTGCCCGTGCCCTCCGTCTTCGCGACCCACGCGACAGCCGTCGCGCCGCCGCGTGCGACGGCGAGGTCGAGCGTGTACCAGCCGCCGACGATCGAGCGGCCGAGCGTCCGCGGCTTCGACCAGCGCGTCCCGGCCTTGGTGGACGTCCGGACGACGAGCTTGCCGGTCGATGCGGTGCGCCCCGCCACGACCGACACCAGCGTCACCGTGCCGTCGTGCTGCTGTGCGAGCCGCGTCTCCTGCGAGCCCTTGACGCTCAGGACGGGCTTGGAGAAGCCGGTGTCGCCGCCGCGGCGCAGGACGCGGACGGTGGCGCGCCCATCGTGCCCGGTGTGGACGATGGTCGCGCGGCCGTCGGGCGAGCCGGCGACGCTCGTCGCGAGCGTCGTGCGCTTGCCCCAGGCGCGCTTCGCGTGCGCGCGCGTGCGGACGTAGACCTTGTCGGTGTCGAGGTCCTTGTTCTCGGTCCAGGAGGCGACGCTCTTGGCGCCGGCCTGGGCGACGGCGACGTTCCAGACGGTGGTCGACGACGCCTTCGTGGCCGTGCCGAACTTCGTCGTGCCGGCGGAGCGGGAGGCGAGGTAGAGGTGGCCGTCGGCCTTGCCGTCGTTGTCGAAGATGTCGGCGACGGAGCGCATGGCGACCGTCGCGGCGCCGTTGGCGGTGACGTCGAGGTGCACGGAGCGGAGGCTCGCGGAGGCCTTGAGGTTCGGTGTGGTGACGACGGTGCGGGGCGTCGTCCAGCGCTTCTGGCCCGGCTTGCGGGTCGACGTCTTGAGGGTGCGGCCGACGTTGTACGCGACGGTGATCGTGCCGTTCTTCTGGACGTCGGCGTCGAGCGCCTCGCTCGCTCCCTTGGGTGCGACGGTGCGCGTCCAGCGGGTCGAGCCGTTCTTGCGCGTCCAGATGCTTGCGCGGCACTTGTCGCCGTCGGCGGGGACGACGAGCACGCTCGAGCCGTTCTCGCCCGTGCGGAGCTCGGGGAAGACGCCGGCCGTGACACCGTCGAACGCCCGGACGCGCGTGCGTGTGCCGCTGGGCGACTGGCGGTAGAGGGTTGCGGTCCACTCGGTCGAGGGGCCGTCGCCCGTCGTGCGGTCGATGCGCAGGAGGTCGACGGTGCCGTCGGCCGTGATGGAGACGGAGTCGACGGCCTTCTCCGTCGAGAGGTCGCGCGTCACCCAGGTGGGGCGCGCGGCCGGCGCGGTACTCGGCAGGGCGGTTCCCGACGTGCCAGCGCTCGACGGCGCCGCGTGCGCCGGCAGGGGTGCGAGCGCGAGCCCGACGGTCGTGAGGAGGTCGAGCGACACGGTGGTT
Source organism: Sanguibacter sp. HDW7 (assembly GCF_011300875.1). NCBI lineage: Bacteria > Bacillati > Actinomycetota > Actinomycetes > Micrococcales > Sanguibacteraceae > Sanguibacter > Sanguibacter sp. HDW7. The sequence goes on from NZ_CP049862.1 coordinate 194,935, forward strand.
CGTCGGGTGGTGCTGCGGGTGTGGCGAAGGGTTGTCATCGAGGTGCGCCTTTCGTCTGACCGACGTGCGATACGCGGTTCGTCGGATCAGTGAACCCTGCCGCGGGCAGGCACGGACAGCGGACGGCGCGGGGCTGCACGGGATCTCTACAGGCTGACGAGGTGGAGGCGCCGAGGCGGATCCGTCTCCCCGCAGTGTGCAGGGGTGCTACGAGTCGATCGAAGGGGCGACTCGTAGCGTCGTTGCACATTCGGGGAGTGTGCAGGGGTGCTACGAGTCGGACGGGGGTGGCGACTCGTAGGTCTCCAGCACCGTTCGATGGTGCTGGAGACCTACGAGTCGCGGTGGGGCGGTTGACTGCGCCCTCGTACCTCTGGGAGGTACGAGGGCGCAGGCAACCGGCGCTCCTCAGCGCCAGGTGTGATCGTCGCCGTCAGCGGCGGGTCTTGACCGTCACCGTCTTCGACGTCGACGACGCGACGGTCGACGAGCCCATGTAGACGGCCTTGAGCTTGATCGACGTGGCGTACTTCTTGGGCAGCGTCACGGTGATCTTGCCCTTGTGCTTCGACTTGAGGGTCACGGTCGTCACGACCTTCTTACCGACGTAGACCTTGACCTTGCCGGTCGCGTAGCCGCCGGTGTTGAGCCGGCCGAGGGTTACGGTGACCTTGGGTCGGGTGTTCTTCGTGAAGGACTTCCCGCTGATCTTCGCGGTGGCCTTGAGCTTGGCCTTGACGACCTTGAACGTCCGCGACTTCGCCGAGGTCGCCGCGGTCGTCGTCGAGGTTGCGTTGACGTGCGCGGTCACCGCGTAGGAGCCGACCTTGGCGCGGCGCGACATCTTGAGGGTTGCGCGGCCGTTCTTGATCGACGCCTTGCCCAGGACGGTGCCGCCGCGCTTGAACGTCACGGTGCCCGACGTCAGCCCGGTGACCGTGGTGGTCACGGACCCGACCTTCGTCGACCCGTAGGTCTGCGTCGTGCGCGACCAGGCAGGTCGCGTCAGCGTCACCGCGGTCGGCCCAGGCGGCGTGGTCGGCGGCGTCGGCTTGGGCGTCGCCGTCGGCGTCGGCGTCACCGTAGGCGTAGGCCTAGGCGCCCGCTTCAGCGTCACGGTGCCGATCTGCGTGCCGTCGGCGGTCGCGACGACGGGCTCCGCGGAGTCGCCGTCGGTGGCGTTGCGGAAGTAGACGGGCGCGTAGGTCTCGTCCCCGGGCGTGAACTGGAGGATGTACGACGCTCCCGGGGTGAGATTGCCGATGGTGAACAAGCCGTCGGCTCCGTTCGTGGTGGACTGCTTCCAGCTGAGGTGGCCGTCGTCGCCGCGGATGTAGGCATCGACGCGGCCGCCCTCGATCCCGGTGGTGCCGTCGGTCGTCACGCGCCCGGAGATCGTGGCTGCGCGTCGGAGCACGATGTCCCCGAGCTCTGTCGAGGGCGCCGTGGCCACGATCGCGTCGTCGAGGGGGTCGTCATCGGTCCCGCCGAGGTGGGTGGGGAGTAGCCCGGCGTTCCAGGCCCCCGAGATTTCGAGCCGGTAGCGGCTGCCGGGCGTGAGAGTTCCGATGGTGAACGTGCCGGTGCCGTCGAGGTCGGTGTACGACGTGAAGACCCAGGTCTCGCCGTTCCACCTGGACGTCCTGACGTCGCCGGCGTCGACGGGGTTGCCGGATTCGTCGACGACGCGGCCGGAGATGCGGGCTGCGGGCAGGGGCGTCGTGGTTCCGAGGTCGACCGGGTCGGCCGTCATGGGTACGTCGATGGCCGACTCGACGTCGTCGGTGCCGCCGTGGAACGTCTGCTGGTAGTCCTTGTGGGTGTAGCCGATCCGGACGTTCTTCCCGACGGGGAGGTGCGTGACCTCGTAGCGTCCCGCGTCGTCCGTCGTGGTGTAGGACGCCCCACCCCAGTACTCGTACCGCTCGTCGTACACGTAGCCGATCACCACGGCGCCGACGAGGGGGTCGCCGGCAGAGTCCACGAGCGTGCCCGTGACGGACGAGGCGCGCGTGAGCGTGATGTCACCCACCGGTGTCTCTGCGTCACCGGGGACGAACGGCGTCTCGTCGTTCGGCCACGGCCGGCCGACCAACCGGTCGAGGTGGGTGCCGTCGGTCGGTCCTTCGACGCGGAAGAAGTACTCCTTGCCGGGGACGAGCGCTCTGGTGCGGAACCTGCCGCTGCCGTCGGCCACGACCTGCGGCGCGTCTGCGCCGCTCGAGCCATCGACCCGGAGGACGGTGATGATGGCGCCGGCGACGGGGTCACCCACATCGTTGACGACGCGCCCGGACAGCGTGCTGCCCGGGCTGACGGCGGCGACGGCCGACGGGGCCACCACGAGTCCGAGCGTCAGCGCGAGCGCTGATGCGGTGAGAAGCGCGATCGAGCGCGCGACGAAGTCCCGGATCGTCTGCACCATGCCAGTCCTTGAATTCTGTCCGACAGCAAAGTCCTGCGTGTATCGGCACGTTTCGGGGCGATGCTGAGGGTTCTCCGGCACTCGTCAGCGGCGGGTCTTGACCGTCACCGTCTTCGACGTCGACGACGCGACGGTCGACGAGCCCATGTAGACGGCCTTGAGCTTGATCGACGTGGCGTACTTCTTGGGCAGCGTCACGGTGATCTTGCCCTTGTGCTTCGACTTGAGGGTCACGGTCGTCACGACCTTCTTACCGACGTAGACCTTGACCTTGCCGGTCGCGTAGCCGCCGGTGTTGAGCCGGCCGAGGGTTACGGTGACCTTGGGTCGGGTGTTCTTCGTGAAGGACTTCCCGCTGATCTTCGCGGTGGCCTTGAGCTTGGCCTTGACGACCTTGAACGTCCGCGACTTCGCCGAGGTCGCCGCGGTCGTCGTCGAGGTTGCGTTGACGTGCGCGGTCACCGCGTAGGAGCCGACCTTGGCGCGGCGCGACATCTTGAGGGTTGCGCGGCCGTTCTTGATCGACGCCTTGCCCAGGACGGTGCCGCCGCGCTTGAACGTCACGGTGCCCGACGTCAGCCCGGTGACCGTGGTGGTCACGGACCCGACCTTCGTCGACCCGTAGGTCTGCGTCGTGCGCGACCAGGCAGGTCGCGTCAGCGTCACCCTGGTCGGCGCCGGCGGGGTCGGCGGCGCCGTCGTGGGCGGTGCCGTGGTCGGCGGTGTGGTGACCGGCGGCTTGGTGGGCGGCGGAGTCGTCACCGGCGGCCTCGTCGTCGGAGGCGCAGTAGTAGGAGGCGCAGTCGTCGGCGGCTCCGTCGTCTCGACCGGAACCTTGGTGAGCGTCACGGTGCTGAGCTCGCGCTCGCCGACGACCGCGGTGACGGGCTCGGCGCCCGCCGCGTCGGTGGCGTTGAGGTAGTACACCGGCACGTACAGGGCCGGGTCGGTGGTGAACCTCAGGGTGTACGCGGTGCCCGCGGTGAGCCTGTCGAGCGAGTACCAGCCGTCGACGTCGGTGACGGCGGAGACGGTCGTGCCGCCGGTGACGGGGGTGGCGCGGACGGTGACGCCCGCGAGGCCCGCGTCGGGCGAGGTGACGACGCGGCCGGTGAGGGAGTTCTCGCCCGGCATCGTCATGGGCGGGGCCGGCGGGCCGTCGATCGTCGCGATGATCGGGGTCGCTGACGCGAGCGTGGGTGCTCCGGGGTAGTAGACGGGTTCGCCGCCGCCCTCGGGCCAGACGGCCAGGACGTAGGCCGTCCCGCCGAGGAGCCCCGGCACGGTGAACGTCCCGTCGGGGTTCGTGCTCGTCTCGCCGACGCGTCGCCACGCGCAGGCCGCGGTCTTCGTGTGGGCTTCGATGTAGCCCTGGGCGTAGCCGGTCGTGCCGTCGACCGTCACCGTGCCCGAGATCGACGCGGCGGGTGGCGCCGTGACGGTGCCGATGTCCGTGGCGCCGGTGCTGACGACGTAGCCGGTGGCGTCGTCGACGGTCGCGGAAGGTCCGGAGAAGATCGTCGCGAAGTCGCCTCCGGCGCGAAGCTGCAGGCGGTACTCGCCGGGCGTTAGCCCGCCGATGGTGAAGCGGCCGTCGTCGTCGGTGACGGCGTCGTGCGTCACCGACCACTCGCCCATGACGAGCGTGTACGCGTACACCTCGGCGAACTCGATCGGGTTGCCGGCGTCGTCGGCGACGACGCCCGTGAGGCTGGCGGGGATGACGACGGCGGGGGTGAGCGGCTGGGGTGCGAGCGTCTGGAGGCCCGGCGTCGCGGTGATCTGCTCGGCGTCGTCGAGCGACGTCGCGCCGCCGTGGAAGATCGTGGGGTAGCGCGCGTCGCTGTAGCGCAGGCGGTACGACGTGCCGGCCGCGAGGCCGTCGAACCTGAAGGAGCCGTCGTCGTCGGTCTGCTCCCACGCGACGGCGACCCAGTCCGCGAGGTCGTCGTCGTGCGCGTACAGCGCGACCTCGACGCCGTCGACGCCGTCGTCGCCGGTGACGGATCCGACAAGGATGGCGCCGACGGGCAGCCGCACGGGCGGGATCTCGTTGAGTCCGGGGACGACGACGACGTCCGCGGCCTGCGCGAGGGTCGGGCCGCCGTGGAAGGCGGGCGCGAGGTCGCCGATCCCGTCGACGCCGAGGCGGTAGGTGCCGCCCGCGGTGGGCGCGGTGAGCGTGTAGCTGCCGTGGCCGTTCGTGGTCGTCATGGCCACCTGCTGCCAGCCGACGACGCCGTGGGTGTCCCGCTGCGCGTAGAGGTGGACCCGCGCCCCGTCGACGAGGCCGCCGCCCTCGTCGGTGACGGTGCCGGTGAGGCGGGGCCGCATGCGCAGGGTCACGGTGCCGATCTGCGCGCCGCCAGCGTCCGGGATGACAGGCTCAGCGGCGTTCTCGTCCGTGGTGTCGCGGAAGTAGACGGTCGCGTAGGCGTCGTCCTCGGGCGTGAGCTGCAGGATGTAGGGCGTCTCGGGGGTGAGGCGTTCGATGGTGAACGACCCGTCTGCCTCGGTCGACGCGGACTCCGTCCAGACGAGGGAGCCGTCGTCGTCGCGCGTGTAGGCCGTGACGCCGACGCCCGGGAGGCCGGAGGTGCCGTCGGTCGTGACGCGCCCGGAGATGGTCGTCGCGCGGGTGAGCAGTACGTCGCCGACGGACGTCGCGGGCTGGGTGGTGACGATCGCGGCGGCGTCGTCGCTGCCCCACGACCCGCCGAGGTCGGCGGGCAGGAACGAGGAGTCCCCTGGGCCGACGATCTCGAGCCGGTAGCGGCCGTCGAGCACGAGGTTCTTGATGGTGAAGACGCCGGCGTCGTCGACGTCGACGGTGCTGATGTCCTGCCAGCCCGCGCCGGTCCACACGTACGTCGTGACGCTCGCGCCGACGACGGGCTCGCCCGCGTCGTCGACGACGCGGCCGGTGATGCGTGCGCCGGGCGTGAGCGTCACGGTCTCGAGGGCGGTCGGCGCGGCCACCGTCAGCATGTCGGCCGCGGACTCCACGATGTCGGAACCGCCGTAGAACGTCGACTGGAAATCGTCGTGGGTGAAGCCGATACGGAAGGACTCTCCGACGGGGAGCGACGTGAGCTCGTAGCGGCCGTCGGCGGCCGTGTTCGTGCTGGTGAGGGCGCCCCAGGAGCCGAGCACTGCGTCGCGCGCGTACGCGGTGACCTGGGCGCCGGCGATCGGATCGCCTGCCGTGTCCACAACCCTTCCGGTGAGCGCGGTCTCCGCGCCGCCGTCCGCGATGGCCGACGGCGCCGTCGCGAGGCCGAGCGTCAGCGCGAGCGTGGCCGCCGTGACGAGCGCAAACGAGCGTGCGACGAGGTCCCTGATCTTCTGCAGCATGACAGCCCCTGAGCTCTGTCCGACAGTGACGGCGCGAGCGTAGCGGCGGGGTGCCGGGGAGGGTGAGGGTTGCAGGACCTGCCTTGGGATGCGGCGCCACACTGTGCGGCCTGGTACATCTAGCGCCCGTCAGCGGACATGAATGGAGGTGGGAGGCACGAGCGCGATCTGGGCCGGCTCGTTGATCCACGCGGTTGGGTTTCCCATACCGGATCGTCTGAACTCCGCCTCGACGATGAAGTGCCAGCCGACGAGTTCTGCGAAGGACTCGACTCCTGCGACTGAACAGAGTGTCGGTCTCGCTTCACCCATCGCGCACACGGCAGGGAGATGCTTGATGCTGCGTCCGCTGTCGAACCACCCGTTCGAGAGGATGTCAGTGCGCGCCCTCACGATGGTGCCCCAGACGATCCGGTAGAACTCGGACCCCGTAGCGGTCCCGCTGTGGAGGCATCCCTCCGCGACGGTAGTAAGTGTGCCCTCGCTGAGGGTGAGCGGCATGCGGCTCTCGCGGAAGTGAGGGTCGGCGAGCAGCTTGCGCAGCAGCGGCCTCAGCCCAGTGGTGCCGACGCGCCTCGTTCTCTGCGCGTTGTGGAGCACGTGGCTTTGCGAACCCTGGGCGTCGGGTGCCTCGACCGCGTGTGCATTCTCGCGGTGGTCGCCCGCTGGCTGGAGCCGGATCTGGAGCTCCTCGTTCGAGTTCACGATGATGTTGACCTCCCGGATCTCCCGTTCCGCGAGTTGCGACTCCGTCTCGATCCTGTATGCGCAACCGGGCTCGTGCGTACCGAAGAATGTCGGCGACTTCCCGTCTCGGGATCGCTTCCGCCACCCGAGCGGAGCCCGGCATCTGTCGTCCGGGCACGTGACCCTGTTCCGATAGGTCTCGCGGTCACTCTCGCGAATGTCGGTAGCCCAGATAGATCCGGTTCTGTCGAGGCGAGCTTCAACCAGGGGACTCTCCGTTGCTCGTGGCACCGCGCTTGAGGTATGGGGACTGCTGCACGAACAGGTGACAGTCAGGCTCAGGCCGCCAGTACGACCTGAGTGGTTATCAGGGTTTCGAACTCCACCGGTGTCCACCGCCCCAGACAGGCCTGCTGCCTGCGGTGGTGGTAGGTCCGCGCGACCCAGGTCACGATCGCGATCCGCAGCTCGGCCCGCCTCCTGCACGCACGGCCGCCTGGGACGTTGCTTCTGTAACAACGCGAAGAACGACTCCATCGTCGCATTGTTGCCCGCCGCTCCGTCCCGCACCCTCGGTCCGAAGAGCCCGTAACGGGCGAGGAGCCACAGGGCCTTGCGGCGGCGGAACTGACTGCGCTGAACGGAGTGCACATTTCACCCCGCCACGTCCCCGCGCATCGCCACCGCATTCACAATCGCGCGCACGACCAGGCGGGACTTCGGCCGGGAGTCGATGGCATACTCAACGATCTTCCCGCAGAACGCGTCTTTGATCGCGCAAATGTAGTGCTTGCCCTCGGTCGTCTTGTGCTCGGTTTGGTCGGTCAACCACAACTCGTTCGGCCCGGAGGCTGCCAAGACATGACGAGTGCGGCCCTTCTCGTCGATCTGGACGCACAGCTCGTCATGAACGGGCGGGCCAGGTCGACGGCAGTTCTTGGCATGCTTCTTCCCGAAGGAGGACCAACAGTCGTTGGCCGATGCGATGAGCTCGGCCGTGCGATCAGCCATCGGCTCCCCGGCCGCGCGGGCCTCCTCACCCAGGAGACGGTGGCCGAGCTCGCAAGTCGTCACGGTGAGCGTCGAACAGCGCGTCCGCGCGATGCGGCCGGGCCCACTCTGCCCAGGTGAATGGGTTCTTGAGCCAGCGGTAGTAGTGAAGGCGAGCGAGATTGAGCGCCCGGCACCTCACCGCGACAGGGATCTTGTCGGCGGCGAGCTCACAGGCGAGCGGGTAGCTCATCTTCCCGGCAGGTATACCTAGGCGAAGTAGGCAGCCGCCCGGCGTAGAACCTCGTTCTCCTGCTCCGGCAGCTTCGCCTGGCGGCGAAGCTCACGGGCTTCGACGGCGCCGGAAGGACCGCAGGGGAACATAGTTCAGCGGCTTCACGGAGCCAGTTCTGCAGGCTGGACCTGCCCAAATCGAAGTCAGCAGCGATGCGCGCCAGCGGGGCGCCAGGATCACGTGCGAGGGCCACGCGCACAACGCCACCCGAGGAACTCGCGGGGGCAGCGCCTGGACATGGGGAGATCCTCTCAGCGGCGCTGAAGCGCCACGGGTTGGGCTTCACCTACTTGTGCAGCAGCCCCGCCACCGCAACCGCTAGAACTGCCGGCTACGGATGTTCCGAGCCGGAGGAGGAGTCACGCGGTGATTCCCACCAGATCGGCGAAGCCCCCTCTGACCGCCCCAACCTCAGTGAAACCTCCAGAGCCGACCACTACGCCACCTGACTCCACCACCACAACTTCCACCGACCCCAAAGCGGCGTCGGCAGCTCCGTACGAGCGGACCGCGCCCACAACCTCACGAGGAACTACACCTAGACGTCCAGATGCCTCCCCTAGAACCAAGATCGGTGCGGTTCCGGGTCCCAGATCATCCAGCGCACGTCACGAGATGTGTGGAAGCGGAAACTCTGAACCCCTACTCCGACATATCGGCACCATCTACAACGTTCTGCCCCAACGCCCCGCACGTGATATTTCTCCCCGTGACCGCGACGCGCCGCGAACGCCTTCTTGACCGAGTCTAGGGACTTCGATCGCCCTCGCTCTTGAAGAAGGCAGGCGACGCCTCCGCGCGGCCGAGGTGCCTCTTGGGTAACGTCACGACGATGGGGTAGTTGAGCCCCGCCAACACCTCCGACTAGGCTCTCGCCAAGAACACTGTCGTCACTATCAGGGTGTCGGGTCTCGCCGAGAGACAGAGAGGCAGGGCGTCCTAGTGGTCAGCTTTCCAGTCATCGATGACGTCAAGGTCGAGCACTTCGGGCTCTACCCAGGCACCAACGGTGACGGCCTCCACGCAAACCTGAGGTCCGACCTGAATGTGGTTGTCGGCGCCAACGGCCTTGGCAAGAGCACCTTGCTGCTGATCATCTTCCGCGCGCTCACCGGTCCTTACGATATTCCAGGCGCCCTTCGAGACGGCGACTTGGGATCCGCGCGCCTCGACGTCAAGCGTCTTCGACCGCGGGAGGTTAAGAGCTTCGCAGATCGAGTCACCGACGGCGCGGCTAAGGCCATGGCGCAAGTTCGTTTCAGCCTGGGCGCAACAAGCTTCTTGGTCGCAAGGTCTTTGCGTGATCTCAGCCTGCAGAGCTGGAGCGTGGACGGCGTCACCCAGCCGCTAAACGAAGACGATCTCCAGGCACGGATTGCGCGCGAATGCGGAGTTTGGTCGTTCTCCGATTGGATTCTCATCCTCCGCTACGTCACATTCTACATGGACGATCGCCAGGTCCTATTCTGGGACCGTTCGGCGCAAAAACAACTCCTCAGATCTCTATTCTTGTCGAATTCGGATGCTGAGAAGTGGGTTGGGCTCGAGCGACAGGTGCTAGAGCAGGACAGTCGGTTTCGCAACTTCAGGAACGTCTACAACAATGAATCAGCTCGCATAACACGTCTCATCGTCCCGGACACGGACGCACACGCGGACCTCCGAAGTATGCTGGATAAGCTCCTGCAAGAGGACGAACTCGACATGCGACGACAAGAGGAAGCGCTCGCGGAGCTTGCGAGCGCACACGAAGCACGCGCCAACCGTAACCTCGAACGCCTTCAGGCGCTGCAACGTCTCGACGAACTCACTAGGGAATATGAACATGTCAAGCTCACAGCCTTGACTGCTCAATTCCCCACTACCGCCGATAGTTCGCTATACATCTGGAATCAGATCTTGGCTGACAGCGAGTGTCTACTCTGCGGCAACGACGTGCCTGCCCTGAGGGTGGCAATCGAGGGCCGCATCGAGAATCGTCACTGCGCAGTATGTGATAGCCCTCTCGAAAGAGAAGACGTAGAGCACGAGCCTATTGAGCTCAGCCGGGAGCGATCCGCGAGAGCCTGGGCACAGCTTGAGCAGCAGCGTTCGCTACTCGGAGCATTCGAGCAAGAGTATGAAGCGTCAAAAGAGGCCGTCCAGCACGTCCTGGAAGAAGTTGCGCAGCTCGATGTTCGACGAACAGTGAACGAGCAACGTATCGGGACTCTCCGCGCTCAACTTCCGGCAGATGCCGATGGGTACTTCAAAGACCGCTCGCATCTGAGCTCAATGAAGTCCAGGTCGAACGCAATGTCGCAAGAGCTCGCCGTCCTCGCCGCACGCTTCGAGGAGTTCATTGCGGAGAAGACAAGCTCGATTCTTTCGAGCGCCGACTCAATCAAGCAACGATTCGACCACTATTCAGAACTGTTCCTACTGGGAAGAGGGGAACTCTCGTGGTCGCCGCGGGAAGACCAGATCGGACAGAGTTCGTACCGAGTCAAGTTTCCCGCCTATGAACTGCAGCTGAGCAAGAACGACACCGGAGCCGCGTCGATCCGTTCAGGCATCGACGATGTGTCTGAGAGCCAGAAGGAGTTCATTGACTTAGCATTTCGCATGGCATTAATTGAGACCGCCGGCGCAGAACACGGCGCTTCTCTAGTTATTGATACACCGGAGTCCTCGCTGGATCGCGTATTCTCCGATCGCGCCGCGAGCGTATTGTCCGACTTCGCAGCGACCGCCGATAATCGTTTGGTCGTCGCGTCGAACCTGACGGACGGGAGGCTGATACCGAAACTCGTGGGCGCCACTGTCGGCAAGAGCGCGACGTGGAACATTACGAATCTTCTTGACATCGCGAGACCGACTCCCGCGATCGAAGAACTCGGAGATGAGTATAGGGATGCGTATGAGAGGTTGATGTATGATATCGAATCTGCCTCCTAATCCGTCATCCGCAAAGGTGGCATCCCATAGCGTTCTCCGTCAGACCCGCCTCCTCTCCTTACTCCATGCAGCTGAAGTGGCCGGCATTGCCCCGTTGTCCGCGACGCGTGTGCATCAGCTTGCGTATCTTACTGATGCACTTGCTCCAGTTTGGGAACTCGCACCACTAACACCTGAGATATTGAAGCTGTACGGAACTCCGTACGATGCGGGCCTCCAACTCGACATGGACCGCCTCGTCGGCATGGGGCTAGCCCGCGCCCGCGACCTGAGCTACTTTCAGGATGACCGTGGTCGCTGGAGAGTTGCAGCGCTGTACTCACTCAATCTCAAACTGTCGTTGCCGCTCTTGCGCGAGCTCGACTGGCTACCAGACGAGCGAGAAGCGGCGCATGTAACCAAAGAGATCTGTCTAGCCGTTTCGGCTCTTCCTCCAGACGTGGTCGATCAGGTGCTTCAACTTGACGTTGCCTATTCGAGTCCAACATCAAGCGACAACACGCTCCTTTCGCTCTACGAACCCGACGGCAAGAACAGCACTTCGAGAGCGGCGAGCCAGTTTCAGCAACTCCTTCCCGCGGGCGCGAGCTTAAATCCTGCAGAACAGGCAAACCTCTATATTCGCCACCTCTATCGGATAGCGACCCATGTCGCCTAGTGTGCTACCGGCTGCCTGGAGCGCCAGTGAGCTCCGCGAGACAGCAGAGCTCTTTGCAGGCGCTGGGTCCGACAGCGAGATGCCACAGGAAGTTCGATTCCTTCGAGCAGTTGCTCGGCTCCTTGTGAAGCGTCGGACCCGGGACGGAGCTCTCAACGATACGGATGCGGCTGCCGTACTGGTGCTCGAGACACGAGAGCGGGATGACCCGTTCCTCGAGCCATTCAGTCTTGAGCCGATGCTGGATCGGGCCATGGCCACGATCAACGGGCGCCTTTGGCTTGCTAACGAAAAGCTCACCTTCGGTCACTTCGTCGAGCATCAACATTCCGGGTTGGAGCTTTTCGATTGGGTTGTTGACACTCTCGGCCTTGGCTCCAGACCTGCTGTGATCTTCGATCCCACCGTCGATGGTGGCGAACTTAGGTACTACGCTAATGGTCTCTCGGATATGGGTGAAGTTAGGGCGTACCCGCTGGGGGCAGTACGCGAGGTCACATTCAGGCAGGCGCGCGAAGTTATTGACCTCGCGCACTCGGAACACCTCGCGAGCCCGCACACACAAATCGTGCCCACTTGGAAGAAGGCCCCGACTCACTGGGCCGCAAGCAACGCTGAGGCTGTCATCCAGAGCGTGATAAAGGTTGCGCTGAAATCAACCTTCGTCTTCTGTGAAGTCGACAAAGAGGGGCACGTCAAGACTGGACGCTTTGACCTATCAATCTCATATGTTGATCCGAGTACGCGCACGCGAACCTACTATGGCGTTCTCGAACTGAAGGTTCTCAAGTCTGCTGGTTCGGGCGGGGCAATCGTCGCCGCGGCTGACAACCTTGCTGCAGTGAAGGACGGTTTGGTGCAGGCGTACTCTTACCGTAATGATCTTTCCGCATTCTGGGCAGCTTTGTGCTGCTTTGATATGCGAAAAGACCCTGACGCGACGGACGAATGTTTTGCGGCAATCGCTGGCGAGGCGGTTCAGCACGATGTGAATGTCTCGCGTTGGCGCCTTTTCAATTCGGTGAAGAAGTATCGAGAGTCTATTTCGGCTTCTTGACGACGATGAGCGTCTCAGCAAGTTCCGCTCTTCCGCCCTGCTGAGGCGATGCTCTCATCGAGCGAAATGGTCGGTTCTCCACCAGCACCATGCCACGATGGATCATCAACTCGGTCAATATTCGAGCCACTCTGATGTCAACATTAGAGTATCTGCTGTCGCCAACGACCATCCATACCTGGCCCCCGGGGGTGAGTGCGTCGATTGCTCTTTGGAGGACCGCGCAAAGATCGGCGAAGTAGCCTCCGATCATCTCGGGAATCCGCCTATCCCAAAGAGACCCACGGACCACATCAAGATCCGCGAGGGTCGAACGGAGCGTTTCGGATCCATCTGGTGCCGGATCAAACGCGCGCGGCGCCTGTACGTGTGAGGACAAGGTGCTGGCGCGCAGTCGGGAGTTGTCGCTCCACTCCGATAGGTAACCAAGCATCCAGAGTTCGATGTTGTAGACATCGGTGTAGTCGAAAGAGTTTGGATAGGGCGGCGAGAACACCACCAGATCTATCTGATGATTTGACAGGTTGAGTTCCCGGCTATCGCCCAAGAGCACGTTGAACTCACTGCATGGACGGTAGTTGAATCTTGCCAGGTCGGCGAGAATTTCTTCGGCGTGGGATGCATAAGCACCGAGGAGTGCCGCAGGCGTAACGTTGCGATTGCGCCAGTTGCTTCGGTACCTCCGCCCTTTCCCGCTTACGCGCGCATTGCAGAAGTCGAGGAGCACGCCGCTCAAGACTACTCGGAATAGCCTGCGATGATCTGATGACTCAACACTTTCGATGCAACTCATAAGATGTTCGATGGTCTCGGCAATGTCGGCATTGAATAGATACCGATCGCGTACTCCCGGCTCGACGAAAGTTGGCGGTAGAAACCTCTTGCGAGCTTCTTCTCGGACCCCACTCATCGCGGCTTCGATCACCCGAGCGTGATCCTCCCGAACCCCAGGGAGGTTGTACGTCGTGAGTTTCGCCGTAATCAGATCTGCCAGGTACGGATTCACTTCTGCCGTAAGCGGACGGACCCCAAGGAACTGGGCGGCGAGTGCGGTCGTCCCAGAACCTCCGAAAGGATCCAGAAGGGTTCGTACCGGTATCGAGCTCGCGGCGAGAGCTTCCCAGACCAGTTCGGGCGCGAAGGCCTCCTTGAACTTCTTCCATCTCTGGAATGGAATGCTAGCTGATCCGGCATTCGTGCCGATGCTCGCCAAACTCCTGTTGCCAGTCCAAGCCGTAAACGTGTCCGTCGGCGCAGGCGGCGGTCCTGCCTGGACAGGGGGCGTATCGAGAGCGTGGGGCTTGGGCACGGCTACCATTGTGTCGTATGGACGTGGCTGATGTCGTCAGACAACTCGGGTTGGCGGCGTTCGACCCGCTGGTACCGCTGATCGTCACGATCGTCGGAGTGCGAAGCGCCCGGCCGGATGTCGACGGTGTCGTGGCCCATCGCAGATGTGGGTGTAGCGAGTTGCGGTGTGGCGCTCCTGGGGTAGGTGCCGAGGCCTCCCCAGGACGGGAGCTCTCACACTGACCACCCGGAAGACCAACACGTGCCTGACGTTGCCCGTGCGGGCTTCGAGCGCGCTGATCCGACCATGTTGTTCTGCAGGATCAACGGGCTCGGCCTGGAGGTGAGCGGAGAGCGCCTGGAAGCCGGGCGGGCGGTGCAGGAATGTCGGGGCTTGCCCGCCGATGATGTCGCCGAGAGGTGGTGTCGTCGGCGTTGCTGCGACGAGGTGCCCGGGGCAGCGTGGTGCGCGGATTCGCACACGATCCGGCCGGCTGGCGCCCGACCGTGCTCTAGGTCGTCGTGCGCCGCTACCAGTGCCCCGGCTGCGGGCACGTGTGGTGCCAAGAGACCAGCGGGGCGGCCGAGCTGCGCCGAAGCTGTCGAGAGGTGGGCCGACGTAGGCGTTGGAGGGGCTCACGGTGGCGCACTTGAGCGTGGTGCCGGTCGCCGAAGCGCTCGGCGTCGATTGGCACACCGCCAACGACGCGGTCCTGGCCGAGGGCAGACGCTTGCTGACCTACGACCCCGCTCGGTTCGAGCAGGTGCGTGTGATCGGAGTCGACGAGCGCGTGTGGTGTCGTACCCGATGCGGCGAGAAGTGCGTGTCCGTTTTCATCGACCTGAGCCCGATCCGCGACGGTTCCAGTCAGACCTTGTTGCTGGACATGGTTGAGCGCCGCTCCAAAGCGGGATTCCAAGCCTGGCTTGCCGGGTGTCCCAGAGCCTGGCGCGGCGGGGTCGAGGTGGTCGCGATGGACGGCTTCACCGGATTCAAGACCACCACCGTCGAAGAGCGGCCCGACGCTGTGGCGGTGATGGACCCGTTCCACGTCGTGCGTCTGGCCAGTGACGCGCTGGACCGCTGGCAGCTACGCGTCCAGCAGGACCTGCACGGGCCCCGCGGACGCGCCGGTGACCCGCTGTCTATTCCGGCGGACCCTGAACACCGGCGTCGGGCTGCTCTCCGAACGTCGACGCGCCCGATTGAAGGGGCTGTTCGCGGCCGACGAGCACGTCCAGGTAGAGGTGACCTGGGGCATCGACCATCGCGACGTCTTGGCCTACCGCGAACCCGACCGTGGACGCGAGATCACATGACTGCCCTGATCACCGCGATCAGCCACGGCGTGCCTGCCGCGCTACGAGTGGTCGTCACGCTCGGCCGCACGCTGCACAAGAGCGCCGCCGACGTCATGGCTCCATTCGAGTGCCCCGGCGCGTCGAACAGCCCGACCGAAGCGATCAACGGACGCCTCGAACACCTACGCGTCACCGCCCTCGGCTTCCGGAATCTCACGCCCTATATCGCCCGCAGCCTGATCGAGGCCGGAGGCTTCAGACCCGCGCTATACGCTCATCTGCAATGAGCCTGCTATCGCCGAGTCCTCGACCCCGGAGGGCATCATTGTCGCCAGTATGGGTCATGCGCTGACGCCAAACAGAATGCTCTTTGCGGCACGACTTCCGGGGCTCGAGCAGGTCGCCGACGCGAGCGGGGCAGGAACCAGGCGGGCCTGGCGCGCGGGTCACGCGCCTACTACGTTTGCCGCGCCGAGGATTGATGCGGGCATCGCCCTATCGAGCTTCCAGGTAATGGAGATGGGGCGAGATCCGCGATGGTCGACATGACTGACGGTGCCGAGGCAAACATACGTCGCAGCCTGTCCGAGGTCCGAGTTCTTGGTGAGGCGCGTGAAGATGACGACGCGGGTGCCGAGGCTCGCGTGGTTGACGTACCTCTGACCCACTGCGGACTCGATCGCCGTCCGGTTCTGACTCTCCCAGTGGAACAGGTCTTGGCTGATCGGGAAGTCGCGGTACATCGTCTGTGGTGAGAACTCCTTCTGGTCCTTCTGGAGTGTCACGAAGAAGAGGTCAGTCTTGATCTCGTCCACCCAGAGGACTCCGGTGGCGCTGCCCGTAGTTGTCCGGCCGCCCGTCCGTAGCTCCGCCCATCGAGTCGCGATGAGGATCTCGTCGCGCGTGTAGGTCGCGTGCGTGAAGAGCGGAACGCCCTCAAGCCCACGTTCGAGGGGAGCCGTAAGGCGCCGTGCGGACTCGGATGTGTAGGCGATCAACTGCCGGAGCTCATCGGCAACAATCGGTGTCGCGCGTAGCCGTTCGATACCCTCCGCGACGGTGGTGACACCGCGCCATCCGGGCCAGAGCTGCCCGACGAGCATCGCCGCATAGAGCTGCTGCCGCCCGGTCATGTGGTCGTAGTCGGTTCCGCCGGGCGTCGCGCACAGCCGGTAGGCGGCTGCACGCTCCGGATCGTCGACATGAGCGAACCGCCACATCTTCGAGAGGAGGCTCGGTTCGTCTTCGGTGACCGTGGACGTCTCAATCTCTGCGCGGCGGCGGAGGGACGTCCAGGATCGCCCGCCCGAGTAGATGTCGGTGACGGAGCGGTCGTACTCCGCCAAGTAGTCGGCTAGGTCGACATCGCCGGCACTCTTGATCTCGCGAGCGAGGGTCGACAGTGCGCCCCGGACTGCGGACTTGATGTTGTCGAGGATGATCTGTCGCGAGACGTGGTCGAGTGCGATCTGCGAACCCGACGGCAGGTAGCCAAAGCCTTCGTCCACCTGACGCTCGATGTCGGCTGCGGTGCCCGAGGCCATCGCCCGGAACTTGTCGACGAAGCGGAACTCGCGGTGCTGTTGGCCGATGAAGTCCAGAACTGTCAGAAGTGCCTTGCCATCGGATCGGCGGAGTCCACGCCCGAGCTGCTGCTGGAACAGGGTGGCCGACTCGGTGGGACGAAGAAGCAGCACTGTGTCGAGCGAAGGAACATCGACTCCTTCGTTGAACACATCAACCGTGAAGATGATCTGCACTGCGCCGTCGCGAAGGTCGTTGAGCGCCTGTGCGCGCTCCTCACGCGGGGTGTCACCTACGACCGTACGGGCGACGATCCCATGCGAGGTGAAGACCGAGGTCATGTACGCGGCGTGCGCGACCGAGACGCAGAAGCCGATCGCCCGCATCTGAGTCGGGTCGGCCACGCGATCGGCAAGTGCTCGGAGCACCAGCCGGGAACGGGCGTCGTTCCCCGTGTACACGCGATCAAGGTCAGCGACCGCATATCCGCCGCGCTTCCACTCGACGCGCGACAGGTCGACGTCGTCAGCGATGCCGTAGTAGTGGAAGGGGCACAGCAAGTCCTGATCCAGCGCGTCCCACAGGCGGAGCTCGTAGGCCGCTCGATCGCCAAAGAGGCTCCGGACGTCGAAGCCATCAGTTCGTTCGGGCGTGGCGGTGAGGCCGAGGAGCTCCTTCGGCTCGAGCTCCTCGAGGAGTGTTCGGTAGCTGGGCGCCGCGGCATGGTGGAACTCGTCGACGATGACGACGTCGAAGGCGTCCGCGGGCATCAAGTCGAGCGCGGCGGCGAGCGACTGAATCGACGCGAAGACATGCCGCTTCTGCGACGGGCGGATGCCGTCCACCATGAGCTCACCGAATGAGGGATCTCCAAGCACCTCACGGAAGGTTCGCAGCGATTGCTGGAGGATCTCCCTCCGGTGCGCGACGAAGAGCAGCGTTGGGCGTTGGGTCTGCCCCTCGCACAGGGACTTGTAGTCGAGCGCCGCGACGACGGTCTTGCCGGTGCCCGTGGCAGCCACGAGGAGGTTGCGATGCCGGTCGTGCAGCGCGCGCTCGGCGGCGAGGGCCTCAAGCATGATCGACTGATACGGCCGGGGGTGCACCTCGAGCCCCGACAGAACGATGGAACTATTGCCGCTCGCTCGCTGGATGGCGAGATCAAACTTCTCGGCGTCGACGTCAGGGTCGTACGACTCGAACGAAGGGTCGTTCCAGTACGTCTCGAACGTGGCCTCGAACTTCCGGATGAGAGCCGGCGTCGCGACGCTTGACGCGCGAATGTTCCACTCAAGGCCATCGACTAGGGCAGCCTTGGAAAGGTTGGACGAGCCGATGATGGCGGTGTCGTAGCCGGATGCGCGCTTCAGGAGCCACGCCTTCGCGTGCAGTCGGGTGGAGTCACGTTCGTAGGAGACCTTGACGCTTGCGCCGAGTTCGCGGACAAGCACGTCGAGCGCTCGACGATCGGTGGCGCCCATGTACGTCGTCGTAATGACGCGCAGGGGGATCCCGTGGTCGCGAAGCTGCTCGAGCTGCTCCTTGATGATGCGGATGCCTGTGAACTTCACGAACGCGCAAAGAAGATCAACCGAGTCAGCGCTCGTGAGCTCCGAACGGAGTTCGTGCCCAAGGCTCGGTTCGCCGGGCGCGTTTGTGAGAAGTGCCGTCTGGGAGAGCGGAGTCAGCGGCGGAGTGAGAAGTCGCGCGCGATACGAGTCGGTGCTGTTGACCGCGACAAGCTGCTCGAGTGCAACCAGGACGTCGTCTTCGGAGCCGTACGCCGCTAGTGCCTCGTTCGCGATGGCCGTCTGCTGTTCGGCCGTCAGGCCGGTGAGTCGTCGCTCGACAACGCTCGCAACATGGCGCGCCAAAACAGCGGGCACGTCGCCCTCGGGGATCGGTCGGAACTGCGGGCTGATGCCCAGCGCCCGCGCGAACTCCCGCTCTACTGCCCCTGTGTGGACCTCTTCGTAGAGGCCGACCACCCTGTTCTCAGCCACGGGCCCGAGCTTGGCATGGACGACCGACGTTTCACCAGCATCGACTACACGAGTCGGCGTGCGATCTCCCTGGCGATCGGGACGTCCGCGTCGAGCCACGGAACGGAGAGGGCGTCGTCAACAGTGAGCCATCGGTGCTCGTCGTGTGAGTCTGTCGGCTTAATGGAGCCCTCATCGACGACCGCAAACCACACGCGCATCTCGTACGACGTGGAGATCGGCCACGCCCCGCCTACCGGTCCCACGATCTCGGAACCGAGGCGAACGGTGATCGAGAGTTCCTCCTGCAGTTCACGGACGAGCGCCGCCTCAGGCGACTCGCCGGGCTCAACCTTCCCGCCAGGAAACTCCCACCGGCCAACGAGCTCAGCAGGCTTCGTGCGCCGGGCTCCGACAAACGTCGTCGGGACGTTGAGCGAGTCAACGAGGACCGCGCCCACTACAAGTCGAGGAGATGTCACCACGCGAGTATCTCAGCGACTCAGTGGGACAGGCTGGTTGCGCAGTAGGAACTCACGCCCCCGCCCCAATCTGCCGATCCCCACGACATGACCGATCCGACTCTCCCCGGCAGGGGCGCGGAGGAGGTTGCGTCCCGCGCCTCTCGTCGTGCCCAGGCGCTTCGTCGTGAGCAGGAGCTGCGCGATCAGACGGATGCGGCCGCGCAGGCGCAGCTCGAGCGGGCGCTCAAGCAGCAGCGCACGTGGTCGCAGGGTGCGGAGGGCGAGCGGCTCGTCGCGCACACGCTCGGCGCGCTCGAGCGCTACGGCTGGACGCTCCTGCACGACGTGCGGCAGCCAGACCGGCAGCTCGCGAACATCGACCATGTGGCGATCGGCCCGGGTGGCGTCGTCGTCATCGACGCGAAGAACTGGACGGGCACCGTGACGACGGAGGGCGGCGTCCTCCGCCAGAACGGCTACGCGCGCACCAAGGAGACGGATGCGGTCGGCCTGCAGGCGGCGTCGGTCGCGGCGCTCCTGCGGCCCGAGCACCGCACCGCCGCGCGCGGCGCGCTCACGACGGTCGCGCACGACGTCGATCCCGTGCCGATCGGGTCGATCACCGTCGTCGGGCGGGCTCAGCTGGGGCCGTGGCTGCTCACGCTGCCGCCGCGGCTCACGCCGTTCGACGTCGCGGCCGTCGCGTCCGTCCTCGATCGCGAGCTCGTGCAGCCGCGCGACGCGCGTGCGCCGCGGGCGCACGGCCGCAAGCGTCGGCCGACGACGGTACCCACCCCAGGCCCGAGGAAGCGGGCGGCGCCGAGCCGCGGCCGCGCGCTCGGCATGGGCCTGCTCAAGCTGGGACTGGCGGCAATAGGCGTCGCGTGGCTCGTCGCGTACGGGCCCGTGATCGCGGGGTGGGTCGGCGACGTCGTCGCGGCCGTCGTCACGTCCTCAACCTCGACCCCGTGAAAACTCAAGCCGCCCACGCGACCGTCCGATAACACGGACATGACGGACCTCCACCCGCTGCCCGCCGCGACGACCTCCTCGAGGCGCGCCGCTCTTGCCGCGTCCCGTCACCTGCACGCGATCGTCGACGAGGCACCCGCCGCCTACACGGTCGTCGAGTCCGACATCCCCGTGCTGTTCGCGACCTACGAGGCGGAGGAGGTCGTCCGTCGCCCCGCGAACCTCGGCGGCCTGTGGTTCGGGCGGTGCGTCGTCGTGTCCGCGGTCGTGCTCGTCGCGTACGACGCGCTCGTCGGCTTCGCCTGACGGAACCCACGGGCTTGGCGTCCCGTGCACGCGCTCGGTGCCGAGCGTCGCCCGCCGCCTTACCGACTTTCCGTCGGCCGGTGCGGAGCCGTCCCGGTCCTGACGTACGTCGAGCCGGTAGGCCGACGGCTGCGACGCATCATCGTGTGACATGCGGGTGCGGGCTCTCTCGCTCCAGGTCGCGTGGTGGACGTGGGCGTTGGAGGTGTTGTGGGCGGGCGCACGGCGGAGTTCCATGGTGACATGGCGCAGAAGCTTCACTCCCGGGTCGTGGACGACGTACTGACGCGCGTGCGCACCGGAGGTGTCGTGCGACTCGTCGGGCTGCCGGGTTCGGGCAAGAGCTTCACGCTCGACAAGGTCGTCGAACGTCTCGACGAGGCCGGGGAGGGTTCCCTAGTCTTCCGGGCGAACCCGGGCCTCGCAGACCGGCCGCTCGCGGTGCTCGCCACGGCGGGGATCGAGGTCGGTGGCCCCGTGCTGTCCGCGCGGGTCGTCGCCGACGCCGTCGAGCAGACGACGGAGCGGCTCTCTCGCCGCGCCGTGCTCGTGGTCGACGACGCGGAGCGGCTCGACCAGGCCAGCCTTGGCGTGCTGCGAACTGCCCGCGCGAGGGCCGGTGCGCCGGCCCTGCTGAGCACCGGGCCGCTCACCCGTCACGCCGACCGCATATTCTCGACCGAGGCCGCCCAGCGCGTGGCAGTCCCGACCTTGCGGCACGACGAGGTCCTCGCCGTCATGACCTCCGTCCTCGGCGGGGAGGTAGCGCAGGATGCTGTGGCTCGTGTCGCGGCGAAGTCGGGCGGCCTGCCCGGTCTGGTTGTCGCGATCGTCGCCGAGGGCGTGCGCCGCGGCGTACTCGCGCGCCGAGGCGGCGCATGGAGCGTCGTCGGCGACCTGTGGAGCCCGGTCCTCGGCGACGCCGTCGCCGTGTTCACGTCGTTGCTCGATGACGAGGGCTTCGCCGCACTCGAGACGCTTGCCGTCGTGGGCCCTCAGGAGGTGTCCGTCGCTGCGGGACTCGTGACGACCGAGATGCTCGGTCACCTCGAAGAGCTGGGGCTCGTCTACGTCATCGCGGGCCCGAAGGCCCCGGTCGTCGCCGTCTTCCCGATGATCCTCGGCACCTACCTCGAGAGCGAGGCGCCGGCGGTGAGGAAGGCAGCGATCCTCGCGCGACTGCGGGCGTCGGGCGACGAGTTGCCTGGCCGGGCAGGACTGAGCGACCCGGTCGCCCCGGGGAACCTCTGGACGGTCGACCGTCGTCGGGCCGGGGCGGTGCTTCCCCAGGTCATCCGCCGCGAGCAGGACCGCCGCGTCGTCGTGACTCGCAGGGCGTGGGAGGCCGATCGTACGGGTACCCAAGCCCTTGCACTGCTCGCTGCGCTCTTCGACACGGAGGTCGATCTCGGCGAGATGGAGGATGTCGTCGACGGGACGGACACCCGGTCCGGGCTCGAGCTGGCGAGGCTCGAGGTGTGGCGGGCGACCGCGATCGCACACATCGCCGGTGACGTAGCCCGTGCTGTCGAAAGCCTTGAACGCGTCCGCGAGGCAAACCCGATCTTCCGCGGGCTGCTCGGCGCGCACATCGCCTACCTGCAGCTCATGTCCGGCACGATGCCCGACGACTCGCTGTTCGACGTCGAGCCCTGCGACGATCCGCTGAACCTCGAAGCGGCAAACGTCGTCCGAGGCACCGTGCTCGTCGCGCAGGGCCGGACGTCCGACGCGATCGCGCTTCTCACGTCATTCACGCCGACGAGCCACCACCACCGGCTCGTGCGGGACTCCTCGCTCTGCATCGCGCTCTACCTCGAGGGCGACACCCAGGGCGCGCTCGAGCTAGCGTCACGGCGGCTGGACGACGCGCTCGACGCGCTCGACGTCGCGGCGATCGAGACGTTCGCCTACGTCGTCTCGCTCGTCCTGCGCATGGGAGCGCGCGACGACGAGCTCCAGGCGCACAATGCGACCGTCCTCACCCTCGGCGCTGCCGCGAACGGGCACAGCCAGTTCCTCGTCGGCCTGCTCGGCATCGGCGCGGTCGACGCCGCCGACCACGGCCTGCAGGCGTATGCCCGCTCGCTCGCCGTCCGAGCCCGGGAGGTCAGCCCAGGGATGGGTCCGTTCCCCGGAATGTCCGGAGAGCTTGGACTGACGTTCGTCGAAAGTGCCTCGACGCGCCCCACGCCGGATCTTGAGGCCAGCCTCGTGGCGCTCTTCAAGGACGCGGTCGCTCGCGGGTTCACGTTCCTTGCCGTCTCCCTGGCCGCGTGGATCGCGGAGCTCGGTGGCGGGAGCCCCGTCGGCCCGGTCCTCCGAGGGCTGCTGCCACAGCTGCAGGGAGAGGCGGGACGACTCGTCGCCGCCTATGCGATCGCGATCGAGGAGAAGGACGTCGAGACGCTCCAGATCCTCGAAGGTCCGCTCGCCACGGTAGGGCAGATGCAGTACGCGGTACGCGCTCCGCTGACGGCCGCTCGACTGCTGCGCGAGCTTGGCGACGCCGCACGCGGTGCGAACCTCGTCCAGGCTACGTGGGATGGCATCCACGACGATCGGGTCGCACGCGGACGGCTCTTCGCGCACTACCGGCAGCTCGTCGACCTCTCCGTGCGCGAACGTGAGGTCGCCGAGCTCGTCGCACGGTCGATGAGCAACTCTGCGATCGCCGAGGCGCTCGTCGTCTCCGTGCGCACCGTCGACTCCCACGTGCTCAGTGCGTGTCGCAAGATCGGTGTCGACAACCGCGACGACCTGGCGCTCGCCGTACGGACCTGGCTCGCCCACCACTGAGGTCATGAGGCGCTGCGGAGCCGATCGCGGTGAGCACCGGGCTGAGGACTCTTCACCCGCTCCCCTGCCGAGACGGGTGAGAGACGGCACCGAAGGTCCGTGTCGTCGCTACCGAGATCGCTGTCGCCCCCACCGTGTCCCATTGGTACGACAAAGTCTCACGGGTGTCATGGACTCGTCCCTCGTCTGCCTGCGGCTTCCGCGAGACGCCCGGGACGCCCACCCGAACCAGGTCCAGGAGTCCTCGTGCCCACAGCACCCACGTCCCGTGCGGGACGGCCGGACGGCTACCGCCGCCCTGCCGCGCGCATCCTCGCAGCCCTCACGGCCGCGGCCCTCGTCCTCGTTGGCATCGCGGCTCCCTCGTTCGCCGCCGGTACCGTCGCGGATGGCAACGGCTACGACCAGACGTTCTACGTCGACGACCTTCGTCTCACCGTCGACGCCAACCCCGGCGACGGCGTGTGCGCCTCGGCGACGTCCTACGGGTCTCGCTGCTCGCTCGTCGCGGCAGCGATGGAGACGAACGCGTTGTACGACAAGGACCCCGCCAAGCGCTACCTCATCGTGCCGGCCGACCCGACCGCGGGCGGTTCACTCCTCGCACGCGACGGCACCACGTCCAACACCGGCAACGTCTACCTCTTCGGCCTGGCGAACAACATCTCGTCGGGCTTCACGGGGATGATCCCGAGCGCCGCTCTCATGAACAGCACGGTGGGTGGGTACTCCGACGCAGACGGCGGTTCGGTCCTCTGGTTCAAGGGCAACGTCGTCGTCGACCTCCAGAGCCGCATCGGCTCCGAGAACTACGGCGATGCCACATACGTCGGCGCCTTCATGTCATTCACCGGCGAGAACCAGGTGTTGCGCAACTTCGGCAACATCTACACCGCCGAGGGCGCCGTCTACGTCGGCAAGACAGCGAAGGGCTTCCGGCTCGAGAACGGTCTGATCGGGAACGCCCCGTCCGGGTACGGGATCATCGCCAACGAACGCGCGGTCAGCGTAGTCGGCGGGGCCAGCGACATAGTCATCGACAACGTGACGTTCGACTCGCTATGGGCGGTCGGCGTCAACATCGTCCCCCAGTACGGAGCTACCTCGACGCCCGTCAACGGGCTGACCGTCACCGGATCCCGTTTCGTCTCGGACGCCCAGCTCGCCGCGACCTCTGGAAACTACTTCTCAGGGTTCGGAACGTGGAATGTCGCCGCGTACGTGCGAGACCTGCGGATCGTCGGCAACACCTTCAACGACTTCTACTACTACTCGAACCCGGATCTCGGCTCGCCCATCAGCCTGCAGCGCATCCAGGTGAGCGGGACGAGCGTCATCGAGGGCAACACGATCTCCAACGACGCGCGCAAGAGCGCCCTCTACGCCTTCGGGGCCGGCATCTACGTGGGCACGGCGCCTGCTCCCGGCGCGACCCTCGCCATTCGCGGGAACAGCTTCATCAACCGTCAGAAGAGCGTCTCGATGACCGTGCCCGCGGTGCGCGTCAACTACACCGGGTCCACGGGTGACACGGGCATCAGCATCACGGACAACACGGTGGCCGGCTGGCGTCGTGCCAACGCGGCGGTCGGTCAGGTCATCAACGTCGAGGTGCCGGTCGGCGCCAAGGTCGTCGTCGAGCGCAACACGATGAGCAACATCTCGGGTGCGACGTCGCTCGTCTCCGCCGAGACCACGACGGTGAGCACCGGTAACCCGCTCTACGCGCCTGATGCCAACCGCCAGACGACCACCGCCTACCCGTCGAAGGCTGTTGTCCCGGACGAGGACATGGCGTGCCGCATCGACGTCGCGGTCGAGAAGCCGGTGGCGAACGGGACGGCCCCGGTCGACCCGATCTACGTCGACGCCTACATCGGCGGGACGCACGGCATGGCGCAGTACCTCGGTCGGGTGAAGACCACGACCGCCGCGCTGCCCACGACCCTGAGCTTCTACTACACGGGTGCCGGTGACGGACAGCTCCTGCGCCTCCAGACCAAGGGCTCCGACGGCCTGACGTCGCGCATGTCCCGCACCATCACCGCGAGCGGCCCCGACCGCTGCGCCCCCGTCACCTGGGTCAAGCAGGCGTCCTCGCAGGAGGACCCGACGTACAAGCGTCTCGTGACGTTCGACGTCATGTCGTCCGAGCCGCTCTCGGGAGGGCTCCCCGCGTCCGCGCTCTCGTTCGTCGGCACGGCCAAGGGTTCCGCGGTCGTCTCGGTGACCCCCGTCGATGACGACGCGACCGTCAACACCCGCTGGACGGTCGTCACCCGCGCCAACGCGACCGGTACCATCGAGCCGGTCGTCGCCGCCGGGAAGGTCAAGGACCTTGCAGGCAACCCGAGCAAGGCCGACTCCAACACCGCCGGGATCCCCGACGGTGAGGACCCCTCGATCACGTACGCTCCCGTCGACTTCACCGGTCTCCTCGGCAAGCACGCCGGCGCCACCGATCCCGAGGCCGCGGCGGCCGCTGACCCCGGGCTCTACGGCATGCGTGTCACCGACCTCGACGCGTCGGTGCTCTACCGCTCGCCCCTCGAGCTCACGCTGCCCGAGAACAACGTCCTCGAGGTCGCCGAGCCCGGCACCGCACCGGCAGCGTTCCGGATCGAGAACGTCGCCCGCGACAGCGAGGGCCGGGTCGCGCTCGCCCCGACGAGCACGCTCGTCCTCCAGCAGAGCTGGAGCGGAGTCGTGCAGGACGCCGCGAACCCCGTCTCGCCTGCCCCCGGCGCGAGCACGCTCGCGAGGACCGTCGCCAACAACCCGGTCCTTGACGCCGCCAACCCGACGATGACGACGATCGACCGTCAGGTCGACGTCGACGTCCTCGCGATCGACAACCGCGTCGTCGACGGCACGCGTCAGGTCTCGCTCGACACCATCGTCGTCACTGACGACCCGAACTTCGCCGGCCTCGAGCTCGACACGCTCCGCGTCGACATCCTCGACGACGACGCCCCATCCGCGACGGGCTCGACGCTCGCCATCACGGCGGACGGCGCGCTCGCGGACGGCGTCGCGACGAACTCGCTCGCCGCGACCGTCCGGGCCGCGCACGGCAAGCCAGTCGCGAACGCCCTCGTGACGTTCACCGTCCCGGACGGTGTCTCGGGCGCGTCCGGCTCGTCGCTCACGGCACGGACCGGCGCTGACGGCATCGCGCGGATCTCCGTGGTGTCGCTGGTCCCGGGAGCGTCCGAGGTGGGTGCGACGGTCCTCGACGGCCGGTCGATCGACGGCTCTCCTGCGACGGTGACGTTCCAGGCAGTGCCGGTCGACCTGCTGGCGACCGGGACGTCGTACACGGTGACGACCGGTGAGCGGACGGCCGACGGCGAGGACTCGCACACCGTCACCGTCACCCTCGTCGACATCGTCGGGAAGCCCGCCCGCGGCCGTGCCGCCGAGCTGAGCGCCACCGCCGGTGCCACCATCGGCGCGTTCGCCGAGACCGCAGCCGGGACCTACACCGCACCTGTCACCTCGACGGTGGCCGGGACGTACACGGTGGTCCCGAGCCTCGCGTCCACGACGCTGCGGCTCGCGGCCGACGGCAACGCCGACGCCACGTTCGTCGCCGGAGCGCCCGTCCTCGACGGGACCGGCATCGTGACGATCGACGACGACGAGGCACGCGCAGCCGACGGCAGCGCCGTGCACGTGGTCACCGCGACGCTCGCCGACGCTCACGGCAACCCGGCGACGGGTCTTGCCGCCGAGCTCACCGGCACCGCCGCAGCAGGCACGACCGTCTCGGCATGGACCGAGGTCGGCACGACGGGCGTCTATCGCGCCGACGTCGTCTCGACCGTCGCCGGAACGCGTACCGTCACGGTCACGCTCGACGGTGCCACGGTCGGCGAGCCCGTCGTCGCGAGGTTCGTCGCGGGTGCGCCTGCGCCGGGTCACGACCTCACGCTCCTCGAGCGCCTCACCGACGGCGCCCTCTCGGTGACCGACCCCGCGGCCCCGGACGCGGCCTCGGTGCACGTCGTGCGCGCGACCGTGGTCGACGCGCACGGCAATCCTGTCGCGGGCACGACCGTGACGTTCACGGCACCGACGGCGGTCAAGGCTGCCGACGGCACGTCGGGTCCGTTCACCGTCACGACCGACGCCGAGGGCCGCGCGACGCTCCGTCTCGCGTCGGCCGTCGCGGGGACCTTCACGGTGACCGCGACCGTGAGCGGCACACAGATCGCTCCGGTCGCCGGGGTCGAGGTCGCATGGAAGGCCGGCGCTGTCGACGTCTCTGAGGGCGCAAGCTCGCTGTCCGCCACGACGGGCGACGTCGAGGCGAACGGCACCGCCGTCCACACCCTGACGATCACCGCCGTGGACTCCTTCGGGAACCCCGTGGCCGGTGCTGACGTCGCCTTCGGCCCGCTGCCGCAGGGCCTCGAGCCCGCCCGGGGTGCTGGGACGACCGGAGTCACGGGTGCAGACGGCACCTGGGCGCTCGACGTCGTGTCGCGCACCGCAGGCACGTACATGGTCGACACGGTCTCGATCGACGGGGCCGCTGTCCGGGACGGAGTCCCTGCATCCGTGACCTTCACCGTCGGGGCTCCCGACGCGTCGTCGTCGACCCTCGTCGTGACGCCCGACGGTGCCGTCACCGTCGGAGACAGCTTCACCGCGACGATCACGGTGCGCGACGCCGAGGGCAACCTCGTCGCAGGTGCCCCCGTCGGCCTCGACCTCGAAGGTGCCGCGAGCATCGTCGAGGACGGTCCGTGGGTCACCGACGAGTCCGGTGCGCTCACCGTGCACGTCACCTCCACGGTCGCCGGCACGGCGACGCTCACGGCCACCGTCGGCGGAGCGACCGTCGGAGACCCGGCCGCGCTGCGCTTCGTCGCCGGAGCACCCGACCTCGCCGAGGACGGCGCCAGCTCCGTCGTCGGCACGACCGGTGCACGCCTCGCCGACGGCACCGACCACCACACGGTGACCGCTCGCATCCGCGACGCCCACGGCAACCCCGTGCCCGACGTCGAGGTGACCTTCGCGCTCCCGGACGGGCTCGCGACGAAGTCGCGCGCCCTCGGTGTCACGGACGCCGACGGGAACACGACGGTCGATCTCGTGACGACCGTCGCGGGCACCTACGGCGTCGAGGTCACGGTGGGCGGCACCGCCGTCCCGCAGCGGCCGACGGTCGCACTCGTCTACGTCGCGGGCGCCGCGTCGGCGACGAGCTCCGAGCTCGTCGTCGCCGAGGCCGGACCTGTCGAGGTCGGCCAGCCCTACACGGCGACCGTGATCGTGCGCGACGCCGACGGCAACCCCGTCGCCGGCTCCTCCGTCGCGGTCGCGCTCCTCGCCGACGGCCGCGTCGCCGCAGGCACGACCGATGCCGAAGGCCGCTGGACGACGACCGTCGTCCGCACGGTCGCAGGGACCGACACGATCGTCGCGACGCTCGTCCTCGACGGCGAGCCCGTCGAGGTCGGCACCGCCGAGCGTGCCTGGACCGTCGGCGACCCCGACCTCGGGGCCGACGGCCGCTCGACCGTCACTGCCACGACCGGGACCCGGTACGCGAACGGCACCGACGCGCACAGCGTCACCGTCACGCTCCGCGACGCGTACGGCAACCCTGTCGCCGGACGCGCCGTCGAGCTCGACCTCCCCGCGGGCCTCGCCACCGGTGACGGACCGTGGACCACCGCGGCCGACGGAACCGTCGTCGTCCCGGTGACCTCGACCGCCGTTGGTGCCTTCTCGGTCACGGCCTCGGTCGACGGGACCCCCGTGCAGGGTGGCGCAGCTGTCACCCTCGCCTACGGGACCGGGGACGTCGAGGCGGCTCTGTCGACCCTCGTCGTCACGCCCGCCTCGCCGCTCGTGGCCGGACAGAGCTACACCGCGACGGTCACGGCCGTCGGGACGTCAGGCCTGCCCGTCCCCGGCACGACCGTCGCACTGACGCTCGACCAGGCCGGTACGGACGCGACCTTCGACGGACCGTCGTTCGGTCGCACCGGGGCTGACGGGACGTTCACCGTGACGATCACGGCGACGTCCGCCGCGACCGCGATCGTCCACGCGCTCGTCGCCGGTCAGCCGGTCGGGACCGGTGACGGCACCGCCGTCGCGTGGACCACGGGCGACGCGTCGACGGCAGCATCGACGATCTCAGCCACGTCGCCCGTCCAGGCCGACGGCGCCGACACGTCCGACGTCGTCGTCACCCTGCTCGACGCGCTCGGCAACCTCGTCACGAGCGCGCACGACGTCAAGGTCTTCTCGGACCTCGGCCTCGTGGGCGAGGTCGTCGGCAACGCCGACGGCACCTGGAGCACCTCGATCACCTCCGTCGTCGCGGGCCTCGCCCACGTGACCTTCACGATCGACGGCTCGACGGCACTCCTGTCGGCCGACGTGCTCTTCGTCGCGACTCCGCTGACCCCGGTCGTCAACCCCTCCGACGGCACCGCCGTCACGGGCGTCGTCACCCCGGGCAACGATGTCGAGATCCGTGACGCCCACGGGGACGTCGTCCCCGGAACCGTCACGGTCGCAGACGACGGGATGTTCACCTTCGTCCCAGAGCCCGCGCTCGCCGACGGCACCACCGTGGTCGTCGTCGCGATCGACGAGCACGGCTTCGAGTCGGTGCCCGCCCCGGTCCTCGTCGATGCGATCGCTCCTGAGGCTCCTGAGGTTGCTCCCTCGGATGGTTCTTCGGTTGTCGTCACCGGTGTTGAGGATGGTGCGAAGCCGTCGATCACTGATGGTGAGGGCAACGAGGTTCCGGGTTCCTGGACGGACAACGGTGAGGGCTCCTGGACGTTCACGCCTGAGACACCGCTGACCGAGGAGGACGTCGTCACGGTTGTGGTGACCGATCCTTCGGGGAACACCTCCGCTGAGGTGGCAGTCGAGGTCGACACCACGTCGCCGGCTGCTCCTGAGGTTGCTCCGTCGGATGGTTCTTCGGTGACGGTCACCGGTGTTGAGGATGGCGCCAAGCCGTCGATCACCGATGGTGAGGGCAACGAGGTTCCGGGTTCCTGGACGGACAACGGTGAGGGCTCCTGGACGTTCACGCCTGAGACACCGCTGACCGAGGAGGACGTCGTCACGGTTGTGGTGACCGATCCTTCGGGGAACACCTCCGCTGAGGTGGCAGTCGAGGTCGACACCACGTCGCCGGTCGCTCCTGAGGTTGCTCCGTCGGATGGTTCTTCGGTGACGGTCACCGGTGTTGAGGATGGCGCCAAGCCGTCGATCACCGATGGTGAGGGCAACGAGGTTCCTGGGACCTGGGTTGATGGTGGCGAGGGTTCATGGACGTTCACGCCTGAGACGCCGCTGACCGAGGAGGACGTCGTCACGGTTGTCGTGACCGATCCGGCTGGCGACAGCTCGGAGCCGGTGGAGGTGGTCATTGACACGACTGCTCCTGCGGCGCCGGTGGTTGCTCCCTCGGATGGTTCTTCGGTGACGGTCACTGGTGTTGAGGATGGTGCCAAGCCGTCGATCACCGATGGTGAGGGCAACGAGGTTCCTGGGACCTGGGTTGATGGTGGCGAGGGTTCATGGACGTTCACGCCTGAGACGCCGCTGACCGAGGAGGACGTCGTCACGGTTGTCGTGACCGATCCGGCTGGCAACAGCTCGGGCGAGGTCACGGTCGAGATCGACACCACGTCGCCGGCTGCTCCTGAGGTTGCTCCGTCGGATGGTTCTTCGGTTGTTGTCACCGGTGTTGAGGATGGCGCCAAGCCGTCGATCACTGATGGTGAGGGCAACGAGGTTCCTGGGACCTGGGTTGATGGTGGCGAGGGTTCATGGACGTTCACGCCTGAGACGCCACTGACCGAGGAGGACGTCGTCAAGGTCGTCGTCACCGACCCGGCTGGTAACAGCTCGGAGCCGGTGGAGGTGGTTGTTGACACGACTGCTCCTGAGGCGCCGGTGGTCAATCCCACCAGCGGGGCTGTGGTGGCGGGAACGGCTGAGCCGGGTTCTGTCGTGACGGTCTTTGAGGGTGACGTGGTGCTGTGCACCACCGCTGCAGACGAGGTGACGGGTTCGTTCTCCTGCGTGCCGGAGCCGCGTCCTGGTGATGGTGTCGAGCTGAGCGTGGTCGCGGCTGACGCTGCGGGGAACGTCTCGGGTCCGGCAACCGTGGAGGTCGACTCCTCGCAGCCCACGACTCCGGTCGTGGAGCCCTCGGATGGTTCTGAGGTTGTCGTCACCGGTGTTGAGGATGGTGCGAAGCCGTCGATCACTGATGGTGAGGGCAACGAGGTTCCGGGTTCGTGGACGGACAACGGTGAGGGCTCCTGGACGTTCGTGCCTGAGACGCCGTTGACCGAGGAGGATGTGGTCAAGGTTGTGGTGACCGATCCTTCGGGGAACACCTCCGCTGAGGTGGCAGTCGAGGTCGACACCACGTCGCCGGCTGCTCCTGAGGTTGCTCCGTCGGATGGTTCTTCGGTGACGGTCACCGGTGTTGAGGATGGTGCCAAGCCGTCGATCACTGATGGTGAGGGCAACGAGGTTCCGGGTTCGTGGACGGACAACGGTGAGGGTTCGTGGACGTTCGTTCCTGAGACTCCGTTGACCGAGGAGGACGTCGTCAAGGTCGTGGTGACCGATCCGGCTGGCAACAGTTCGGGCGAGGTCACGGTCGAGATCGATACCACGTCGCCGGTCGCTCCTGAGGTTGCTCCCTCGGATGGTTCTGAGATTGTCGTCACCGGTGTTGAGGATGGTGCCAAGCCGTCGATCACTGATGGTGAGGGCAACGAGGTTCCGGGTTCGTGGACGGACAACGGTGAGGGTTCGTGGACGTTCGTTCCTGAGACTCCGTTGACCGAGGAGGATGTGGTCAAGGTTGTCGTGACCGATCCGGCTGGCAACAGCTCGGGCGAGGTCACGGTCGAGATCGACACCACGTCGCCGGCAACCCCTGAGGTTGCTCCCTCGGATGGTTCTTCGGTTGTTGTCACCGGTGTTGAGGATGGTGCGAAGCCGTCGATCACTGATGGTGAGGGCAACGAGGTTCCGGGTTCGTGGACGGACAACGGTGAGGGCTCCTGGACGTTCACGCCTGAGACGCCGTTGACCGAGGAGGATGTGGTCAAGGTTGTGGTGACCGATCCTTCGGGGAACACCTCCGCTGAGGTGGCAGTCGAGGTCGACACCACGTCGCCGGCTGCTCCTGAGGTTGCTCCGTCGGATGGTTCTTCGGTGACGGTCACCGGTGTTGAGGATGGTGCCAAGCCGTCGATCACTGATGGTGAGGGCAACGAGGTTCCGGGTTCGTGGACGGACAACGGTGAGGGCTCCTGGACGTTCGTGCCTGAGACGCCGTTGACCGAGGAGGACGTCGTCAAGGTCGTGGTGACCGATCCGGCTGGCAACAGTTCGGGCGAGGTCACGGTCGAGATCGATACCACGTCGCCGGTCGCTCCTGAGGCTGCTCCGTCGGATGGTTCTTCGGTGACGGTCACCGGTGTTGAGGATGGTGCCAAGCCGTCGATCACTGATGGTGAGGGCAACGAGGTTCCGGGTTCCTGGACGGACAACGGTGAGGGCTCCTGGACGTTCACGCCTGAGACTCCGTTGACTGAGGAGGACGTCGTCAAGGTCGTCGTCACCGACCCGGCGGGGAACACCTCCGAGCCGGTGGTCGTCACGTACCTCCCGACGGAGGACCCGACGTCCGTCCCGACGGAGGACCCGACTCCCGTCCCGACGGAAGAGCCGACGTCCGAACCGACGGAGGCCCCGTCGGAACCTGAGACGGGCGGGCAGCCGAAGGTCCCGACGGGGTCCGACACGGTCGATCCGTCGGACGAGACGACCGAGGGCGTCGCACCGGAGGCGTCACCCACGGATGCACCTCCGACCAGCCTCCCGACGACCGGCTCGACGGTGGCGCCCTTTGCCCTCGGAGGCCTGCTCATCATGCTGCTCGGCCTCTTCCTCCTCGCGGTACGCCGCCGCCGGGAGGACGACGAGGCCTGATCGGCAGTCGTCGGCGGGCCCAGGCGTCAAGACGCCTGGGCCCGCCGGCCTTCAAGAGTGGAGAACAAGATGTGGAAAGAGACTGCGACGCTCGTATGCGTTGCACTGCTCGCGGGGTGCGCCGGAGGCGGAGCACGTCAGGGGAGGGAAGAGATTCCCCTTCCCGAGGGGCTTGGCTCAAGCTCGATCGCTCCCGGTCGGGTCGTCGAAGCCGGATCGCGTGCCGACGACGTCGACATCGATTGGTACGCGACCGTCGAGGTCGATGACGCCTCGGACCAGGAGGATGCGCTCGCCGCGGTCCTGGGTGCCGGGTTCGTGCTCGATGCGAGCCTCGAGGGCGACGACGTGCGGTCGTTCACGTTACGCCGGGGTGAGACTGGCATGTCGCTCGTGCTGCGTACGGAGGATCGCGTGCCGGTCGTCGAGTACGTCGTCGTGACGACGGCACGTTAGGTGTGATGTCCGGGGAGGTCGCCTCGAGATCGGGACGACCTCCCCGGTCGGCATTCCCCGTGGAGTTCGCACGATGGCTCGTCCAGGTGGCATCGAGCCGCTCGGCCGTTGCCCCACGGCCATGGACGACAGAAGGCCTCTGACACCGCGGTGTCAGAGGCCTTCCGTCTCCGAGGAGGAGCCTCGGTCAGGACGCCTGCGCGACGACGCCCCAGAGGCGGTCGAGTGCGTACGACGTCAGGTTCGGCTCGAGGCTCGCCTGCAGGCCGTCGACCGAGAGCAGGACGAGGCCGTCGAGGCAGAGGTCGGTGAGCACGTCGGCGCGGAGCCCGTCGGGCGCGAGCTCGAGGGTCGACGCGGGGCCGCACAGGAGTCGTGCGATGAGCGACGCTCTGACGACTGCGACGTTCGAATGCAGGTCCTTCACGGTGTCCGTCCAGGGGTGGGTTGAGCGGCTGACACCCCTAGCCTCGGACGGCGACCTCGCGTTCGACGACGGCTCCGTACCCGGCCGCGGATGATCGGTCGCGGTGCCGTCCCGACCCGCACGGCTCTGCGCGTCCGTCGGTAGCAGGGGGCGGTGGGTCCGCACCCGAGTTGCCGGCATGGCGTCGTCCATGTCGGCGGACGCGTCCGCGCGCGTGCCTTGCGGACTCCGGGCCGGAGACCCCTGGGGGCGCTGGTGGTGACCGCGGGAGCTACGGAGCGGGGGGCACGGACGTACCGGTCCTGGTGCGGGCCGACGCTGGTGCGGTGCTCAGCGGGACGTCCTCACGTCACGAGGCGCTCGGCGCGCCGTAGCGTCGTAGTGCCTCGACAGCCGAGTCACGCTCGGTGCCAGCACCCTCCCCCCATTGGACTGGCCGAGGCCGGGTTCTGCTTCCGGGACCCGACGGGGCCCCGCATTCCGGGGCCTCGTCTGCGAACCGCGCGACGGGACGGTGCACGTGGCAAACCAGCTTCGCTGTGTGCCCGACGGTGGAAGGCTGACAGGTGGCACCCGCACCCGCGGGCGGGTGCCACCGCTCCCGCCGTGGCGTGCGATCCCGGGAGACGCTGCCTAGAGCCCGACCGTGAGCCCCCGCACGCTCGCGTGCACGTCGTCGAGCGTCCGCCCAGGCTGGAACACGAGCCATTCGAGCCCCGCGACGAGCGTCGCCCCGAAGACCGCCGCCGCGAGCAGCGACACGTCCTCGCCCGGCCGACGCTCCGCGAGCTCGGCCGCGAACATCGAGATCGTCTCGGCGCGCAGCGTCGCGATCGACTGCTGCCACTCGCGCTCGGCACGGAACACCTCGGCCGCCACGAGCTTGGCGAGGTCCGGGTATGTGTGAACCGACTGCAGCAGGGCGCGCACCATCGCGTCGATCCGCTCGTCCGCGCGCGCGGCGTCGCGCGCCGTGGCGAGCGTCGTGCTGAGGCGTTCGGTGCCCTCGGCCAGGGCGGCCTCGAGGATCTCGGACTTCGACCCGAAGTTGTAGTAGACGCTGCCCTTCGCGACGCCGGCCTCTGCCGCGATGTCGTCGACGCTCGTCGCCGAGAATCCCTGCCGGGCGACGAGGCGCACCGCGGCGTCGATGACGGCCGCGCGCGTCCCGGCCCGGCGCGCGGCGTGGCCGTCGGTGCGAGCAGGCGTCGGCCGCGGCGTGGGGGAGGTCATGGGGGCCATCCTTTCAGTTCTCGGGGTGTCTGTTGGGGCTGGTGCACACGGATCTTGTGCACCAGCCCCAACAGTCACCCGGCCCAGGGAATGTAGCCGGGACCGGATGGGCTGGCTCGGTCCGGAGCCGGCCCTGGGCCGGTCCGGACCGCCCGGTCAGGGCCCGATCCGACCCGGCCCGCGACGCTCAGAGCGAGATCGCCGGGTGCAGCCTGTCCACGGTCCACGTGCGCATCCGCCCCGACCGCCACGCGGTGACCGCGAGCGACGCGACGAGCGTCCCGCCGAGCACCGCGACCGCCAGCAGCAGCCGCCCGTCAGCGCCGCCCGTGATGAGCTGGCGCAGCCCGGTCACGGCGTAGCTCATGGGCAGCCACGGGTGGATCGCCTGGAAGAATTCGGCGGTGACGGGCACGGGGTACGTGCCGCCCGACGACGCGAGCTGCAGCATGAGGATCGCCAGCACGACGACCTTGCCCGTGGCGGGCCCGGCGAGCGCGATGATCGCCTGCTGCATCGCGATGAACGTCGCCGAGACGAGCAGCGTGAACGCGACGAGCCCGACGAGGTTGCTCGTGTGCATGCCGAGGCCGAGCTTGACGACGCCCAGCATGACGACGACCTGACCTGCGCCGATGAGCAGCGCGGGCCACAGCCCCGCCCACGCGATGCGCCCGCCGGAGACAGGTGCGGCGAGGGCGCGCGACGGCACGGGCCGCAGCAGCAGCCACGTGATGAGCGCCCCGACGAAGAGGGCCAGCGAGATGAAGAAGGGTGCGAAGCCCTCCCCGAAGCCCTCGGCCTGCGCGACGTCGGAGTCGGTGACGACGACGGGCGCCGCGATGACGTCGGCCCGCTGCGTGCGCAGAGCCGTGGAGTCGTCGGGGATCTGTGCGGTGCCGTCGGCGAGCCCGGAGGCGAGGATGCCCGCGCCGTCAGCGAGCTGCATCGTGCCGTCGGCCAACGCCGACGCCCCGGACGAGAGCGTCGTCGTTCCGGTCGCGAGCGCCGAGGCGCCGTCGGCCGCGGAGGCCGCGCCCGCAAGGAGCGTTCCGGTGCC
Organism: Sanguibacter sp. HDW7; assembly: GCF_011300875.1. Taxonomy (NCBI): domain Bacteria; kingdom Bacillati; phylum Actinomycetota; class Actinomycetes; order Micrococcales; family Sanguibacteraceae; genus Sanguibacter; species Sanguibacter sp. HDW7. The sequence goes on from NZ_CP049862.1 coordinate 231,155, forward strand.
GGCCTTGAGCGTCGTCGTACCGTCGGCGAGCGTGCCCGCCCCGGACCTGAGCGTGCCGGCGCCGGACGCGAGGTCGGCCGCACCCGTGTCGAGCCGAGCGAGCCCCTTCTCGAGGCTCGTCGTGCCCGCCGCGACCTGGGTGATGCCGTCGTGCAGCGTCGTCGTGCCCTGTGCGCCCGGGCGCAGCTGGGCGGCGAGCGCCTGCGCGCCGTCCGACGCGGTGCCGACCCCGTCGCTCAGCGCAGCAGCGCCGTCGGCGAGCGTGCGAGCGCCCGTGACGGCCGCGCCGAGCTGCTCCGTGAGCGCCGCGCCGTCGACGCCGCCGAGCTGTTCGAGCGACGCCTTGTCCTTCGCGAGGACCGCCTGGACGGTCGGGTTCGCACCGGTCGGGTCGAGCGCCACGAGCGTCGCGACGTTCGCCTGCAGCAGCCGGCCGAGGTCCGTGAGCGTCCCCGGCAGGGCCGTGAGCGTCGGGGCTGCGGCCTCGAGGCCGTCGGCCAGCGCGTCCGCGCCGTCCGCCACCTGCGTGGCTCCGGCGACGAGGCCTGCGTCCGCGGTGAAGCCCGACGCGAGCCTGTCCGCACCCTGCGACAGGGTCGCTGCGCCCTTCGCGAGCGAGCCCGCGCCCTGAGCGAGAGTCGTCGCACCCTCGTGCGCCTGCCCGACACCCGTCGCCAGCGTCGTCGCGCCCTGCGCGAGCGTCGCCGACCCGGCGCTGAGCGAGTGCGCGCCCTTGTCGAGCTTCGTCACGCCCGCGGCCGCGCTGCCTGCGCCGTCGCGCAGCTTGCCGAGGCCCGACGCGAGCGTGCCCGCACCGTCCGCGGCGCTCCGTGCACCGTCGGCAAGCTGCTGCGCGCCGTCGTCGACCTGGCCCACGGCCGTCCCCAGCCGGATCGCACCGTCCGACGCCGTCGCGAAGCCGTCACGCGCCGTGCCGAGCCCGACGAGCACCGTGTCGACCGCCTGCGAGCCGATCTCCTCCCGCACCGCCGTCTGCACCTGCTCCATCGCGGAGCGGCCGAGCGTCGTCGCGAGGAACGAGTTCGCGTCGTTGTACGTCACCGCGATGCTCGCGGCCTCCGGGTCGTCGCCCGCGACGTCCGCGATGCGCTGCGAGAAGTCCGCGGGGATCGTCACCGCGAAGTAGTAGTCGCCGCTCTCGACGCCGGCCTGCGCGGCTGCCGCGTCCGTGCGCTCCCAGCGCAGGTCGCCCGAGTCCGTGAGCCGGTCCGCGACCTGTCCGCCGGCGTCGAGACGCTCGCCGCCGACCGTGGCGCCCGCGTCCTCGACGACGAGCGCGACCGGCAGGTTGTCCATGCGCCCCATCGGGTCCCAGAACGCCCACAGGTACAGGGCGCCGTAGAGCAGCGGGATGAGCACGAGCGCGCCGAGCGCAAGCTTGGGCAGCGTGCCGCGGCGGAAGCGCCGCAGCTCCGTGCCCGTCGAGGTGAGGGAGATCATGCGAGGGGCTCCTCGTCGGTGGAGGCTGTGGCCGCGGCGTGCGCCGCGACCTTCTGCGGGGCGTCGTCCTCGCTGAGCTGCGGTCCTGTCGTGAGGCGCACGACGCGAGGCTCGACAGCCCACGTCATCGCGTCGACCTCGCCGACCGACGCGACCGACGCGACGACCGTGAGGCCCGCCGCTGACGTCGGGTGCGTCGTCGTGAGCGCCGCGAGGCGGTCCCAGACAATCTGGCGGCGCGCAGTGTCGTGCACCTGGTCGAGGTCGTCGACGACGAGCAGGTCCGGGCGCGCCGTGAGCGCGACGACGATGCGCAGGAGCATCGCGTCGACCTCGTCGAGGTCACTCACGAGGGTCGTGGCCGACGGCACCGGGCGCGGGCCGAAGGTCGGCGCGGCGAGCGTCCGCAGGCGGGCGTCGGTGACGCGCGGCGTCCGGGCGTACCAGGGCGCCTGCCAGGCGAGGCGCTCGCGGACGGTGTCGCCGACGGTGACCGACGGCTCGAGGTCGTCGATGCCCGTGAACCCGGCGATCGCGCTGAGGCGCTGGACGGCGCGGCGCTCTCGGGGCAGGTCGTGGCCGCCGACGGTGAGCTGGACGGTTGTGGCCGAGGGCTTCATGCGGCCCGCGAGAGTGAGGAGGAGGCTCGTGCGTCCAGAGCCCTGCGGGCCTTGGAGGACGACGAGGTCGCCCGCGGCGACGTGCATGTCGAGGGGGCCGTAGACGAGGCCGTGGGGGCCGTCGAGACGGAGCGCCTTGGCGAGGATCGCCGCGCGGGGCGTGGGGGAGGTGTCCATGGGTGCTTCTCCGGCGGGTCTGACCCGCGAGGTTCTTTGGACTGACTGGTCAGTACAAAAATAAGCACGCGACAGACGCGGCCGCAACGTGCGGCCGCGTCTGTCGCATCACACCACCGAACGCCCCGGGGCTCAGGCGACCTTCCGCGTCCAGGTGAGCCGCGGGTCCTGGTACTTCTTCCCGTAGGCGGACCACAGCTGCTTGGCGTTCTTCAGGCGCGAGCCGGAGCAGCTCTTGGTGTAGTAGTTGAACCGGGTCGACCCCGTCCGCGCGGTCGCCATGCAGTCCGCCTGCTGCTCCTGGGGGTCGGCCCGGCCCGCGGCGAAGGCCTTCTCCGTCCGCGCGACGCTCGCGTCGTACGCCTTCTGGCCCGCGCGGATCGGCCGCGCCTGGACGATGTGCGCGCACTCGTGCAGCGCCGTGTGCCGCAGCTCGGCGGCCCCGAGCCCCGAGCGCAGCTCGATCGTCGCGTTCCAGCTCCAGCGCTCGGTGCGGCCGTCCGACGTCCAGCGCCACGTCGTCCACGCCTGGCCGATCGTGTTGCCGCGCGTGACGCGCGGAGAGTTGATGTAGATCGGCGTCGAGGGGCAGTAGGCCTTCATGTAGGCGCGCGCCTTGGCGATGTACGCCGCGTGCTTCTTGGTGTCCGACTGGAAGATCTTGACGGTCGTCGAGATCCGCTGCGGGTTCGACCCGGACTTCGCGAGCACGACGCGATAGCTGCGGTAGCCCGCCTTCGCGGGCAGGGCGAGCTGGACGAGGGCCGACGATCCCGAGCGAGGAGCCGTCGTCGTCGACACGGTGCGCCACCTGCCCGCGTCGAGCCGCTGGAGGTGAACCTTCTGGCCGCGCGGCGCGTTGACGCGGATCTTCACCCGCTCGCGCTGCGTGGTCATCTGCAGGCTGCGCGCGCTCGGCTTCCCGAGCGTGGACCTGGTTGCGGCGGCGGCGCCGCCTGTGCTGCCGGACGTGGCGGCCGAGGCCGCGACGGTGGTGGTCGCCAGGGGCGCCGGTGGCGCCGACACCGAGACCGCGGCGGGCAGCAGGAGCGCGCCGGCCGCGAGAGCCGAGACGAGGGGTGATCGCAGGTGCATCGCAGTGCCTTTCGCTGAGGCTTTCACTGTAGGTTCGGCGGGTCGGACCCGCGCGCGGTCACGACGCCATGCGGAATACCGTGGGTGCCACGGCGTTGAACAAGCGTGAGCACCCAGCCCGCGGCCGCAGAGCCGCTGAAGATCGACATCTGGTCCGACATCGCCTGCCCCTGGTGCTACCTGGGCAAGCACCGGCTCGCCGCCGGGATCGAGGCCTTCGCCGCGACCGACGCCGCCGTGCCCGTCGAGATCGAGTATCACTCCTTCGAGCTCGCCCCCGACACCCCCGAGGACTTCGAGGGCTCCGAGATCGACTTCCTCTCCCACCACAAGGGCATGCCTGCCGCGAAGGTCGAGCAGATGCTCGGCCAGATGACCGAGATGGCGGCGTCCGAGGGCCTCACCATGGACTTCGCGCGCCTGCGCCACACCAAGACGCTCCGTGCGCACGAGCTGCTCCACGCGGCCAAGGCCGCGGGTCTCCAGCCCGAGATGCTCGAGCGTCTCTACGAGGCATACTTCGCGCAGGGCGAGCACGTCGCCGACGTCGACACGCTCGTGCGCCTCGCGACCGAGGTCGGGCTCGACGGCGACGACGTGCGCGCCGCGCTCGCGGACGAGCGTCACGCCGACGCCGTCGAGGCGGACATCGAGCAGGCCCGCGCCTTCGGCATCACGGGCGTGCCGTTCTTCGTCATCGATGGCCGCTACGGGATCTCCGGCGCGCAGCCGGGGGAGGCGTTCGCGCAGATCCTCGGCCAGATCGTCGCCGAGCGCGCGGCCGCCGACGCCTGAGAGACTGCGGCTCCGGATCAAGGAGGATTCATGACTGACGTTCGCAACGCCCCGCGGGGCTCCGAGAGCTCGCTGATGTTCGACGGCGTCGCGCCCGTCTCGGCGCCCACGCCCAAGGTCGACGCCGCGATGCTTGACGCGTACGCGGCGCCGCGCCCCGTCGCGCCGGTGTCCTCGGCGCTCTTCGTCGCGCCGGCTGCGCCCGCGTTCACGATGGTCGGCGACGCCGGTGAGGCGTGCGGGCCCGACGGCTGCGTGTGATCGTCGTCGGCGTCCGAGCGTCGGACGGGAGATCGTCGGGCGTGGTGTCGTCGGGCGTGCGAGTGCCGGACGCACGAGCGTCGGACGGGTTTACCTCGGGCCCCAGTCGTTGACGGGCTCACCGTCACGGTGACGGCTCACGGGGCCGGGCTGCGCGAGAGCGCGGCCCGGCCCCGTCGTCGTCCACGGGTTGTTGCTTCAATAGTTGACGCTTCAAGTAAATGGGTGCAGACTGGTGAGCAGCCCACCCGAGGAGCACCCATGAGCACCGCCACCCCGTCCGGTCCCGCCGCGAACGACCGCCTCGCGCACGCCGCAGGCGCCGCCCAGTCGGCCCTCGCCCCGGCCGACCGCCTCGCCGCCGCGACCCACATGGACGCCGTGACGCTCTACGTCCGCGACATCGACGCGATGACCGAGTTCTACGCGAAGGTCATCGGCCTGCAGGTCATGGACCGCACCGCCGTCGACGGCCGCGACGGCGTCGTCACCCTCGGCCGTGGCTCCGTGCCGCTCGTCGTCCTCCGCGAGGCCCGCGACCTGCCCGAGCGCCGCCCCGGAGAGGCCGGCCTCTTCCACACCGCGATCCTCTTCGCCGACCACGCGGGCGTCGCAGGCGCCCTCGCCCGCGTCGCCACGTACGCGCCCCAGCTCTACACGGGCGCGGGCGACCATCTCGTCTCCGAGGCCTTCTACCTCGACGACCCCGAGGGCAACGGCATCGAGCTCTACGTCGACCGCCCGCGTGAGCAGTGGGAGTGGACCCGCGGGCACGTGAAGATGGACACCCTCTACATCGACCCCAACGCGTTCCTCAGCGAGCACCTCACCGAGACCGCGCTCGAGAAGCCCGAGGACTCCGCCGCAACCCTCGGCCACGTCCACCTGCAGGTCGGCGACGTCCCGACCGCGCACCGCTTCTACGTCGACACCCTCGGCTTCGAGGCCACGGCGACCCTCGGCCCGTCGGCCCTCTTCGTCTCCGCCGGCGGCTACCACCACCACATGGCGATGAACACCTGGCGCTCGATGGGCGCCGGTCCGCGGCCCGTCCAGCTCGGGCTGGGCGAGGTGTCGATCCTCGTCCCCACGCGCGACGAGATCGGCGCGCTCACCGATCGGCTCGCCCACGGCGGTGTCGAGCACGCCGACGACGGCGCCGTCCTGCGCTTCTCGGACCCCTGGAACAACCGCATCGCCGTCACGGTCGGCTGATCGGGGCGCCCTCCGGGCGACCCGCGCGCGGCTACCCGCAAGTCTGTGCGCTACCCGCAAGTCTGAACTTGCGGGTAGCGCACAAACCCGCGGGTAGACGTCCCGCCGCCGCTCGGGAGCCGCGCACGCGCGGTTTTCAGGGCTACGCGCGAGTTCAAACCCGCGCGTAGCCCTGAGGGCCGCGTGCAGGCGGTCCGCTGGAGCCCTCCGGGCGGCACTCGCGCGGCTACCCGCAAAGCTGTGCGCTACCCGCAAGTCTGAACTTGCGGGTAGCGCACAAACTTGCGGGTAGACGGAGCGCCGCCGCCCGCGCTCAGGCGCGGAGCTGGCGGCCTGCTGCGATGCGCGTCGTCACGCGGCGTGCGCCCTTGTCCGCGACGAGCTTCGCCGCGGCGGCGGCAGCGCCCGCGACGGCCGCGAAGACGATGATCGAGACGACCGTCGAGTCGGTGTCGAGCGGGTTGCGCGGGGCGTCGTGCCCGGTCGCCCTCTTCCACGCGAACGACAGGCCCTTCTGGGCGACCCAGGCAGCGCCCGCGGACGCGCCGATGAGGATGACCTTCTCGAGCAGGGCTTCCTTGTTCTCGTCCGCCACCGGAACCTCCATGCAGGATCGTCGGTCTGCCGTCGTCGGCAGCCCTGTCCCACGCTATCGCCCCGCCCCGCCCTCCGTCCCCGCGACGGCCTATGATGGTGGGGATACGACAGGGGAGCGCTGCGGGAGACCGTGAGCGCTGAGAGTGCGGACCGCCGCAGACCCTCGAACCTGATCCGGTTAGCACCGGTGGAGGAAGTCGGGACATCTCACCACGTCGTCCGCCGCGGCCTGCCCGTACGGACGACGGGACCCCTCCTAGCACCACCAGGAGGAACGACGTTGCACAGCATCACCAGCACCACTCGCCGGACCCCGGTCCGGCTCGCGGCCCTCGCGCTCGCGTCGGCGACGCTGCTCGCGGCCTGCGCGTCCGACAGCGGCAGCACGACGCCGACGACGCCCGGCGCGACCGCGTCGACGAGCGCCGCCCCGGCGACGGGTCCCGTCACGCTCCTCACGCACAGCTCGTACGAGCTGAGCAAGGAGCAGATCGCGGACCTCAAGAAGAAGGGCCTCGACGTCAAGGTCGTGCAGGTCGGCGACGGCGGCACGCTCGTCAACCAGCTCATCCTCACGAAGGACGCGCCGCTCGGCGACGTCGTCTTCGGCATCGACAACACGTTCGCGTCGCGCGCGATCGACGCGGGCGTCTTCGAGCCCTACGCGTCCCCGGCGCTGCCGGAGGCCGCGGCCGCGCTCAAGGTGGCGGGCGGCGACGCCGTGACGCCGGTCGACCAGGGCGACGTCTGCATTAACGTCGACTCCGTGTGGTTCGAGAAGCACACGGACGTGCCGGTCCCGGCGACGCTCGACGACCTCACGAAGCCCGCCTACAAGGACCTCGTCGTCCTCACGAACCCGGCGACGTCGACCCCTGGCCTCAGCTTCCTCGCCGGCACGGTGACGCAGTACGGCGCGGACGGCTACCTCGACTACTGGGCACGGCTCAAGGCCAACGGCGTGCGCATCGCCGAGTCGTGGTCCGACGCCTACTACACGGACTTCACGAGCCAGGGTGAGAACGGCACCCGACCGATCGTCCTGTCGTACTCGTCGAGCCCTGCGTTCACGCTCACGGACGACGGCGGCACGACGACCGCGTCGCTGCCCGCGACGTGCACCCGTCAGGTCGAGTACGCGGGCGTCCTCGCGGGCGCGAAGAACCCTGCCGGGGCGCGCGCCGTCGTCGACTACCTGCTGAGCCCCGAGCTGCAGAAGACCCTCCCGGACGCCGCGTACATGTACCCGGTCGACCCGGACGTCGCGCTGCCCGAGGCCTTCCAGGAGCACGGCACGCTGTCCGAGAACCCGATCGCCGTCGATCCCGTCGTCGTCGCCCGCGATCGAGACACCTGGATCGCCGACTGGACCGACACGGTCCTCGGCTGATATCCCATGACCGCCCTGCGTCCCGCCCCCGGTGAGGTCCGTGTCCCCCGCACGGACCCCGCCGGTCCGCCTGCCGTCCCCGGCGTCGCTCCCCTGAAGCGTCGCGCGGGCACCGGCTGGGCGACGGCGGGGCGCAGGGCCTCCTACGCGCTCGCGGCCGCGGTGCCGCTCGCGTTCCTCGGCCTGTTCTTCGCGTGGCCCGTCGTCGCGATGCTCACGCGCGGACTCACGGATGCGGCGGGGGCGTTCGACCTCGCGGGCGTCGCCGACGTCCTCGCGAAGCCGCGCACGTGGCGGGTCGTCACGACGACGGTCGTCCAGGCGCTCGTCGGCACGGCCGTGGCCGTCGTCCTCGGCGTGCCCGGCGCGTACGTCCTCTACCGGCGCCGCTTCCCGGGGCGCACGCTCGTGCGCGGGCTCGTCACGGTGCCGTTCGTCCTGCCGAGCGTCGTCGTGGGCGTCGCTTTCCGGGCGCTGCTCGGGCCGGGCGGGCCGCTCGGCGGCCTCGGCCTCGACGGCACGTTCACGGCGATCGTCCTGGCGCTCGTGTTCTTCAACTACTCGGTCGTCGTGCGGACCGTCGGCGGCTTCTGGTCGCGGCTCGACCCGCGCGCCGAGGAGGCGGCCCGCGCTCTCGGCGCGAGCCCCGCCCGCGTCCTGCGGACGGTGACGCTGCCCGCGCTCGTGCCGGCGATCGCGAGCGCGGCTGCGCTCGTGTTCCTCTTCTGCACGACGGCGTTCGGCGTCGTCGTCGTCCTCGGCTCGCGTGCGCACGCGACGATCGAGACGGAGATCTACACGCGCACGACGCAGCTGCTCGACCTGCGCACGGCCGCGGTCCTCTCGATCCTCCAGATGGTCGTCGTCGCGCTCTCCCTGCTCGTCTCCGCGCGCGCCCGCGCCGCTCGCGAGCGCGCCCTGCCGCTGCACGCGGAGCCGCGCGGCGAGCGGCCGCTCACGTGGCGCTCGCGCACCGACGTGCTCGCTGTCGGGGTGACGGCCGTGGTCGTCGTCGTGCTGCTCGCGTGGCCGCTCGCGACGCTCGTCACCCGGTCGCTGCGCGACCGCGACGGAGCCTGGTCGCTCGACGCCTACCGGCGCCTCGCCGAAGCGGGGCCGGGCACGGGGCTGCCCGTCACCGTGTGGCAGGCGACGTTCACGTCGCTCACCACCGCGGCCGTCGCTGCGGCGCTCGCGGTGCTCGTGGGCGGGCTCGTCTCGTTCGTCGTCTCGCGGCGCCCGCGCTCGCGCGCCGGCCGACGCGGCCTCGCCGTGCTCGATGCCGTCGTCATGCTGCCCCTCGGGGTGTCGGCGGTCATCGTCGGCTTCGGGCTGCTCGTCACCATGACGCGGCCCGTGCTCGGCGTCGACCTGCGCACGACGGGCTGGCTCCTGCCGATCGCGCAGGCGCTGGTCGCCGTGCCCGTCGTCGTGCGGCTCCTCCTGCCGGTGCTGCGCGCCGTCGACCCGCGTCAGCACGAGGCCGCCGCGACGCTCGGAGCGCCGCCCGGGCGCGTCGTGCGGACGGTCGACCTGCCGCTCGTCGCGCGGCCGCTCGGGCTCGCCGTGGGCTTCGCGTTCGCCGCGTCGCTCGGCGAGTTCGGCGCGACGTCGTTCCTCGCGCGGCCCGACGCGCCGACGCTGCCCGTCATCATCGTGCGCCTGCTCGGGCGGCCCGGGACCGACAACTTCAGCACCGCGATGGCTGCGGCGACCGTGCTCGCCGTCGTCACGGCGGGCGTCATGCTCCTCGCGGAGCGCATGCGCGGCGACGCCGCAGGAGAGCTGTGAACGTGGACCTCACGAGGGAGAGCGACATGACGACGACGGCACCTTCCGCGGCCCGTCGCGACGCAGGCCCGGCCGCCGGCCCCGCTGCGGGTCTTGCCGTGCGGGACGTCGTCGTCACGTACGCGCCCGACGCCCGCGGCGCCACCGCCGTCCGCGCGGTCGACGGCGTGAGCCTCGAGGTCGCGCGCGGCGAGATCCTCGCTCTGCTCGGCCCGTCGGGCTGCGGCAAGTCGAGCCTCCTGCGCGCCGTCGCGGGCCTCGAGCCGCTCGCGGCCGGCGTCGTGACCTGGGACGACGACGATCTCGCGCGGACGCCTGTCCACGAGCGCGGGTTCGGCCTCATGTTCCAGGACGGCCAGCTCTTCGCGCACCGCGACGTCGCCGGTAACGTCGCCTACGGGCTCCAGGGACGGACCGTCGTCGACGGCCGCCGCACCCCCCGGCCCGGCCGCGCCGAGCGCGCCGACCGTGTCGCCGAGCTCCTCGACGTCGTCGGCCTCGCCGGCTATGGTCGTCGCGCCGTCTCGACCCTCTCGGGCGGCGAGCGTCAGCGCGTCGCCCTCGCCCGCTCGCTCGCACCCCGCCCGCGCCTGCTCCTGCTCGACGAGCCGCTCTCCGCGCTCGACCGCGAGCTGCGCGAGCGCCTCGCCGTCGACCTGCGCTCCGCGCTCCTCGCGACCGGCACGACCGCCGTCTTCGTCACGCACGACCAGGACGAGGCGTTCACTGTCGCCGATCGCGTCGCCGTCATGCGCGCCGGCCGCCTCGCGCAGGTCGGCAAGCCCGCGGAGCTGTGGGCCGCGCCCGCGTCGTGGGAGGTCGCGTCGTTCCTCGGGTACGAGGCGCAGATCGACGTCGACGGGCGTCGCGTGGCGCTCGCGCCGGGGGCGCTGCGGGTCGCCGAGGGCCCGTCCGGCACGTCGTCGGTTGCCACCCCCGACGCACGGTTGAGTGGCACCGTCCGCTCCACGCACGTGCGTCGCGGCGTCGTCGAGGCGACCGTCGACGTCACGGGCGTCGGCCAGGTCACCGTCGTCGTCGGACCCCACGAGCCCGCACCGGCGCCCGGCAGCGTGCTCGACCTGCGTCTCGACCCCGCGCGCACGGCGCCCCTGCCCGGCTGAGACCCGCGCCCGGGCGCGTCGGCCGGCTCCCGGCCGGGAGCCGACCGCCGCCCCGTCCGTCCGCCGACGGTCCTGCGCGCGGGCCCCGCCGATGCGGGAGGATGGACGTTCACCTCGACGACGGAGGACCCGTGACGCGTTTCCAGAAGGCCATCACCCCCGGCATGTCCGACGCCTACCTGCGCCTCGGCTACGACCGCGTCGCAGGCTTCGCGGTGCCCGTCGCCGACGTCGCCTGGGCGACGAGCCCCGCCGACCTCCACGCGGTGCACGCGCTCGGGTTCCCCGCGTCCCCCTTCTCGCCCGACGACGCGTTCGTCGACGTCCTGCGCTTCACGCCCGGCCCGCAGGTCCGCACGGCCGACGCCGTCGGCGGCACCGACGCCATGACCCGCGACATCAGGGGCGGCACGTTCATCGACCGCGCGCCGTTCACGGGCACGGGCTTCGCACCCGTCGACGGCCACCAGGTGCCCGTCACGTGGATCGTCCACTCGCGCGTCCCCGCCGGCTCCGAGCTCGTCCGCGTCCACGCCGACGGCACCGAGCAGGTGCTCGCCCGCTACGTCGACGTCGCACGATGCTGGGAGTCCGCCGACGCGACCGTCCACCACACGACGTTCCCCGGCGTCTCGCGCTTCGTCGGCGCGATGGCCGAGTGGAGGGCGACGCACCTCAACGCCGAGGTGCACGGCGACCGCGTCGTCCTCGTCTCCGAGGGGGAGCCGCACGCAGCCTTCGGCTTCGCGCAGGCCGCGTCCGGCCGCTGGTTCCGCGAGGTTCCGCGCGCCGACGTCGACAAGCTCTACGAGATCTTCCTCACCGGCCGTTGGCAGGGCGTCGAGGTGCGCGTCGTCGACCTCGGCATCGACGAGGGCGGCGACAGGCGCGCGACCATCAGCGCCGTCGGGCACGACGCCGACGCGGCCGAGGCCGCCGGCATGATCAAGGTCGACGCGGGCGTCTACGAGATGGTCGTCGACCCCGACGAGATCGTGGACCTCACGCCCTTCCAGCTCGTGCCGGCCGTCTGGGAGTAAGCAGGTCCGTGCTCCGCCCCTGAACCCTTGCGAGGCTGTCGAGGGTCCACGGGAAGAACACTCCTCGGACCCCCGCGGCGCCGCGCCCGCGCCCGTGGCAGGATCGGGGAGGCAGGAGCCGGCCCCGTTGCGCGGCTGCTCCGACGCCGCCGCGACCCGGTGCCCCTGCACCCTCACCCTGGAGGTCCGCCCCGTGCGAACGACCCGTCCTGCTGTCCGTCGTCGTCTTGTCGCTGCGTTCGTCGCGGCGGGGCTCGGGCTGGGCGGGCTCGCCTCGGGGGCGGCACCTGCGGTCGCCGCCAAGGACTCCGCCACGACGACGGGGACGCTCAGCTGGGGCGTGAAGTCCTCGCTGCGCTCGTACGTCGCTCGGCAGCTCGCGGTCAAGCCTGCCGCGCAGAAGGCCGTGGGCAGCCGCATCGTCCTCGCCGGTGGCACCACGTTCGCCGGGGCGTCGACCGAGGCGGTCGACTCCGTGCGCGAGTCGCGCGCTTACAGGTTCCCGACCCGCGCTGTGTCGGGTGCGTCGGCCGCGACCTTCCGCGTCGCGAGCGCAGGCACGGTGACGTACCACCAGGGCGACCACTTCACGCTGCGCGTGAGCGGCGTCGAGGTTCGCTCGGAGCGCGGCCGCGTGAGCGTCGTGGGCGACGTCCGCCTCACCGCGCACGCCGCGTTCGGCGGGATCGCCGCCGGGACCACGACGACGCGCCGTGACGTGAGGCTCGCGACCGCCGCCAAGGCGACCCGGACCGCCGCCAAGGGGCGCGTCACCGTCCGCGCGACGGGTCTCGCCATGACGGCGGCAGGAGCCCGCGCGTTCGGCGACCTCTACGCGGTCGGCACTCCCATGGACGACCTCACCGTGACGTTCACGTCGAAGGCGCGTGCGACGCAGAAGGTCGCGTCGAAGGTCGCGAGCTCGAGCCGCGCCAAGGTCGCCGTCCGCGTGACGTCGACCGGGCTCGTCGCGTCGGGCAAGGTCACTGTCACCGCGACGCGCGGGAGCGCCAAGGTCACCCGCACGGCCGTGCTGCGGTCGGGACGGGCGACCGTGACGCTGCCGCATCTTGCGAAGGGGACGTGGAAGATCCGCACGACGTACGGGGGCTCGGCCACGGTGACGTCCGCACGCACGACGCTCGCCACGCTCAAGGTCCTCTGAGCCAGGACGGCACGTGCGCCACACTGGTCCGGTGCGCCCCGATCCTCGTCTTCTCGCCGTCGTCGCGCTCGGCGGCACCGTCGGCACGGCGCTGCGCTACGGGCTCGGGCGGCTGGTCCCTCACGTCGGTGGCGTGCCGTGGGCGACGCTGCTCGAGAACGTCGTCGGCGCGTTCCTCCTCGGCCTGCTGCTCGAGTCGCTCGTGCGCGCCGGGCGCGAGGACGCGCGGCGTCGGTACCTGCGGCTCGGTCTCGGCACGGGGCTGCTCGGCGGGTTCACGACGTTCTCGGCGCTCGCGCTCGAGACGCGGAACCTCCTTGCCGCGGGCGACGTGCTTCTCGGGAGCGGGTACGCGCTCGGGTCGGTCGTCCTCGGTGTCGTCGCGGCGACGGCGGGCGTGACGCTCGCGGTGCGCGTGCGAGGGAGCGTCGGCCTCCTCCCTCCGGACCCGGACGGCGGTGACGCGTCGTGATCGTCCTCCTCTTCCTTCTCGGCGGCGTGGGCGCCGCGGCGCGCTTCTGGGTCGACGGCGCGATCCGCGCCCGGCACCCCGGCCCGATGCCCGTCGCGACGATGTCGATCAACGTCGCCGGTTCCCTGCTCATCGGGGTGCTGCTGGGCCTGCAGCTCGGCGGCGTGCTCGCCCCGGACGGCTTCGCGATGCTCGCGACGGGCTTCTGCGGCGGCTTCACGACGTTCTCGACGGCGATGGTCGAGGCCGTGCGGCTCCTGCAGGACGGCGACGTCCGACGCGCATGGGGGAGCGTCGCGCTCACGCTGGTGCTGTCGGTCGCGGCGGCGTCCCTCGGCGTCGCAGTGACGGCTGCGCTCGCCTGACCCGCCTCATCCCCGGGCCCCGCTTGACCTTCGGGTCGCCCGAGGGGCGAGGATCGTCAGCATGCCGGAACCGCTCCTCTCGATCGGGTCGTTCGCGCGAGCCGTCGGGCTCTCCCCCACGACCCTGCGCCACTACGACGACGTCGACCTGCTCGCGCCCGCCCACGTCGACGGCGTGAGCGGCTACCGGTTCTACGACGTCGCCCAGGTGCGTACGGCGCGGATGCTCGCAGCGCTCCGCGACGCGTCCGTCCCCGTCGAGACCATGCGTGCCGTCGTCGACGCCGACGACGGCGCTGTGGGCGCGCTTCTCGAAGAGCTTGCCGCCCGTCGGACGACGTCCGCGGCGGCCGAGGCGGCGGCTCTGCGCCGGCTCGCCGGTGAGCTCGCCGTCCCGCGACGCGCCGTCGCCACCGTCGACGGCGCGCACCTCGCGGTCGCGCTCGCGGCGGTCGCCCCACTGGCAGGGGCGGACGAGCTCGACGCGGTTCAGGTCGTCGTCGGCGACGGTCTCGTGCTGCTCGCGTCGGACCGCGTGCGGCTCGCGCGGTGGTCGCTCGACGCGACCGTGCGGGCCACGTCGGGCGGGAGTAGCGTCGTCGTGACGGTCCCGGGCCCGGACGTCCCGGCGCTCGCGGGCTGGGCCCGCGACCGCGCCAAGGTCACGGTGACGGCCGACGAGCACGGCGCGACGTTCGCCGACGGCTCGCACCTCGCCCCGGTCGCGGCGGACGCCTCGGGCGCAGCCCCGGATCTCGCCGCGGTCTGGGAGGCGCGCCGCCCGCGCGGGCTGAACCGCACATGGGTCGCTCCCGAGGACGGGCCGTCCGACGCCCGCCACGTCGCCGTCCCGCTCGGCGACGTCGAGGTCCTTCTCGACAGCGCGCTGCTCGACGGGGCGCTCGCGACCGTGCACGGCCCTGCCATGCTCGAGGCCGACACGAACCTCGAACCCGTGCTCGTCCGCTCGGCCGCCACCCCGCAGCACGGGATCCTTCTCATGCCCGTCGTCCCGGAAGGTCTGCCGCCCGCAGGCGGCCGAGTGCTGCCGTGAGCCGCCGCGAGACCGTGTGGGTCGCCGTCTTCCTGCTCACGTCCCTCGGCTCGGCGGTGCTCGGCGTCGGGCTGGCCTGGACCGCCGCGTCGGCGGGACCGCAGGTCGCAGGGATCGTCGGGGCGCTGCCGGCGGTCGTCTCGGGCGTGCTGCTGCTCCTGGGCGGGGCGCTCGTCGACCGCGTCGACCCCCGACGCGCCGTGCTTGGCTCGGCGGGTGCGCTCGCGGTGCTGTGCCTCGGCACCGCGATGCTGCCCGTCGGCGTCGCCTCCGGTCCGACGGTCCTCGTCGTGCTGGCCGTGCTGCTCGGTGTGCACGCCGCTGTCAGCTCGCCCGCAACCGTGACGTTCTCGCGACTGCTGTCGACCGACGCGAGCTTCCCGCGGCTGCTCGCCGCCGAGCAGGTCGCCGGCCAGACGGCTCTCGTCGGAGGGCGTGCGCTCGGCGGGATCGTCGTCGGGGCGGGTGGGCTCGCTCTCGCGGCCGCGGTCCCGGCCGTCGCCGCGATCGTGTGCGTGCTCGTCGTCCTGCTCGTGCTCACGGGAGTCGCCCGCCCGCCACGGTCGACGGACGCGCCGCGCGAGCGCGTGACGCTCGCGATGATCGGTGCCGGTGCTCGCGCGATCGTCGTCGACCCGGTCCTGCGTCCGTTCGTGCTGCTCACGGCGGTCGTCGCGGGGACGATCATCCCCGCGGTGGGTGTCGGCCTGCCGCTGCTGCTCGTCGAACGTCGTGCGGACGTCGCCGCGCTCGGCCTGCTGGGTGCCGCGGTCGCGGGCGGTGTCGCGGCGGTCGCGCTCGTCGTCGCCGTCCGGGGCCGGTGGCGTACGACGTGGCTCGTCGTCGTCGGCGGTGCCGTGGTCGCGGGGTGCGGGGCGGTCGTGCTGGCCCTCGCACCGTCGGACGCGGCGCGGCTCGCGGGTGCGGTCGTCATCGGTGTCGGGCAGGGGCTGTTCGCGACGCACGGCGCGCCGCTCGTGCGGCGCGTGCCCGTCGAGGTGTTCGGGCGGGTGCAGGCGACGCAGGGGGCGATGCAGTCGCTCGCGATCGCGGCGGGCTCCGCGGGGATCGCGGCGGCGGCGTCCGCGTGGGGCGCGGGTCCGAGCCTCGCGGTCGCGGGAGCCGTCGTCGTCCTGGCGGGGCTGGCCGCGGCGCTCGGCGGCTTCCGCCCGACGGAGCCCGACGCGGCCGCGCCCCTCCCGTCGGAGCCTGACGCTGCCGCGCCCCTCCCGTCTTGACCTGACCTCGCCGCGCCCCGCGCCCCCCGAACCGAGCCCCGCCCGCCTCCGTCGACTCGTAGGTCTCCAGCACCATCGAACGGTGCTCCGGCCCTACGAGTCGTCCGCCCTGCGCGACTCGTAGCGCTTCTGCACACCGGGGAAGTGTGCAGGGACGCGACGAATCGGGATGGTGCGGCCTCCACGGGCTGCAATATCGTCGAGCTTCGCCACAGACTGACGGGTCGGGAACGGGGTGGAGCATGACGGTCGTGCTGGTGTGCGGGGTGGCCGGGGCCGGGAAGTCGACGCACGCGCGGGGCCTCGAGGCCGACGGCTTCGCCAGGCTGTCCTTCGACGAGGTCGCGTGGGACGCGGGGTTCCGTGACCATCCGCTGCCCGACGAGGCCGCGCGCTCGATCCATGAGCGGCTCCGCGTGCGGATGCTCGAGCTCGTCGCCGACGGGAGGGATGTCGTCGTCGACACGTCGTTCTGGTCGCGGGCGTCGCGCGACCGCTACCGTGCGTGGCTCGCGGAGGTCGGGGTCGTGCCCGTCGTCCATCACGTCGTCGCCCCGCGCGAGGTCGTGCTTGCGCGGCTCGCCGCGCGTGGCGGCACGGGGCCGCACGACGTCGTCGTCCCGCCGGCGCTCGCGGATCGCTACCTCGCAGGCTTCGAGCCGCCGACGCCCGACGAGGGGCCCGTCGTGCCTGTCCCCACGGCCTGAAGTCCCTGCTCCGAACGCCGTGCCGTGCGCCTCGTAGGTCTGCAGCTCCGTCGAACGGTGCTCCGGCCTTACGAGTCGCCCAACGCTGACTGCCGTGGCGGTTCTGCGCGCTCCGGAGCGTGCACGGACGCTGCGAGTCGGGGATGAGAGCGCGGATCGTGGCCGACGGAACAGTTCCGGGTTGCCGCACCCGCACACGTCCGGCGCATCGTGCGGGACACTGGAGGGAGCAACCCCCACCTTGACGAGGAGATCACGTGCCCCAGGGAACCGTTCGTTGGTTCGACACCGACCGAGGCTTCGGCTTCATCGCGCCCGAGGACGGGTCGGACGACATCTACGTCCACGCGTCCGAGCTCGTCGACGAGGGCGTGCGCGCGCTCCGCGAGGGCCAGGAGGTCGAGTTCGAGGCCGGTGAGGGTGACCGCGGCCCGCAGGCCCGCAGCGTCCGCGTGACGGGCGAGGCCCCGGCGGCGTCGCTCGGCGTGCTCGGCACGGTCGCCTGGTACGAGCCGGCGAAGGGCTACGGCTTCGCGACGCCCGACGGCACGAGCGACGAGATCTTCGTCCACAGCTCGTCGATCGTCGGCGGTGGCGTCGTCCGCGAGGGCCAGCGCGTCGCGTTCCTCGTCGTGCCCGGCGAGAAGGGTCCGCAGGCGGACCACCTGCTCCCCCTCGGCGACCAGCCTGTCGCGGCCGGCGGCCCCGGCAGCGACGATGCCAACGGCACCGTCTCCTGGTTCGACGGCGGCAAGGGCTTCGGCTTCATCACGCCCGACGACGGCGGGCCCGACGTGTTCGCGCACGTGCGCGAGCTGTCGCGGAACGTCGAGGAGCTCGGCGAGGGCGACCGCGTGAAGTTCGAGACCGTCGAGGGCGACAAGGGTCCGCAGGCGCGTCACATCGACGTCGTCGGCGGTGGCCGTCGTGGTGGCGGGCGCCCGCAGGGTCGCGGCGGCTTCGACCGTGGTCGTGGCAACGACCGTGGCTTCGACCGCGGCAACGACCGTGGGCGGGGCGGCGACCGTGACCGTGGCCGCTCGGGTGCTCCGGTGCGTGGTGGGTCGGGCGAGGTCGTGCGCTTCGACCCCGACCGCGGCTTCGGCTTCATCCGTCCGGACGCCGGCGGCGAGGACCTCTTCGTCCACGTGTCCGTCGTGCGCGGAGGCGATCTCTTCGAGGGCGACCGTGTGCGCTACCAGGTGCGTCAGAGCGACCGCGGCCCGCAGGCGGACCGCGTCGAGCTCGCCTGAGCCTCACTCCTGACCGGTCGAACGCCCGGGAGCGCCACGTGCGCTCCCGGGCGTTCGCACGTTCCGGCGGCGCCCGACGGCCGCGCCCCACTCGATAGCGGATCCGTTCACGTGTGACGTACGGATCCGCTATCGAGCGCCCGCACCCCGCACCCCGCGCCCCGCGCCCCCCGCCCCGCGCGCCCAGCGTTCCGATAGCCGATCGGGCCACCTGACGTGCACGGATGGGCTATCGGAACAGAGGGGTGGGTGGGGTGGAATAGATGCGTGGTCCGCAAGGTTGAGTGAGGCAGACTCAAGTTTGAGCAGACGGGGTTGCATCCCCGACAGTCAGAGCGCAGACTTGAGTGCAACAGACTCAACCGCAGCAGCACAGCATGGAGGCAGCACACATGGCACGAGCAGTCGGCATCGACCTCGGCACCACCAACTCCGTCGTCTCGGTCCTCGAGGGCGGCGAGCCCACGGTCATCGCGAACGCTGAGGGCATGCGCACGACGCCCTCGGTCGTGGCGTTCTCCAAGTCCGGCGAGGTCCTCGTCGGCGAGATCGCCAAGCGCCAGGCCGTCACGAACGTCGACCGCACGATCAGCTCGGTCAAGCGCCACATGGGCACCGACTGGTCCGTCGAGATCGACGACAAGAAGTACTCCGCGCAGGAGATCTCCGCGCGCGTCCTCGGCAAGCTCAAGCGCGACGCCGAGGAGTACCTCGGCGAGACCGTCACTGACGCCGTCATCACGGTCCCCGCGTACTTCAACGACGCCGAGCGTCAGGCGACGAAGGACGCCGGCCAGATCGCCGGCCTCAACGTCCTGCGCATCGTCAACGAGCCCACGGCCGCCGCGCTCGCGTACGGCCTCGAGAAGGGCAAGGAGGACGAGCTCATCCTCGTCTTCGACCTGGGTGGCGGCACGTTCGACGTCTCGCTCCTCGAGGTCGGCAAGGACGAGGACGACTTCTCGACGATCCAGGTCCGCGCGACCTCGGGCGACAACCGCCTCGGCGGCGACGACTGGGACAACCGCATCGTCGAGCACCTCATCAAGGAGGTGAAGAACTCCTCGGGCGTCGACCTCTCGAAGGACAAGATCGCTCTCCAGCGTCTGCGCGAGGCCGCCGAGCAGGCGAAGAAGGAGCTCTCGTCCGCGACGAGCACCGTCATCTCGATGCAGTACCTCTCCCAGAGCGAGAACGGCCCCGTCCACCTCGACTCCAAGCTCACGCGCGCGCAGTTCCAGCAGATGACGCAGGACCTCATCGACCGCACGAAGGCGCCGTTCCACTCGGTCATCCGTGACGCCGGCATCTCCGTGAACGAGATCGACCACGTCGTCCTCGTCGGCGGCTCGACCCGCATGCCCGCGGTCACCGAGGTCGTCAAGGAGCTCACGGGCGGCCAGGAGCCCAACAAGGGCGTCAACCCGGACGAGGTCGTCGCCGTCGGCGCGGCCCTCCAGGCCGGCGTCATCAAGGGCGAGCGCAAGGACGTCCTCCTCATCGACGTCACCCCCCTGAGCCTCGGCATCGAGACGAAGGGCGGCGTCATGACGAAGCTCATCGAGCGCAACACCGCCATCCCGACGAAGCGTTCCGAGGTCTTCTCGACGGCCGAGGACAACCAGCCCTCGGTCCTCATCCAGGTCTTCCAGGGTGAGCGCGAGTTCGCGCGCGACAACAAGCCGCTCGGCACGTTCGAGCTCACCGGCATCGCGCCGGCGCCGCGCGGCGTCCCGCAGATCGAGGTCGCGTTCGACATCGACGCCAACGGCATCGTCCACGTCTCCGCGAAGGACCGTGGCACGGGCAAGGAGCAGTCGATGACGATCACGGGCGGCTCGGCCCTCCCCAAGGAGGACATCGACCGCATGGTCAAGGAGGCCGAGGAGCACGCTGCGGAGGACAAGCAGCGCCGCGAGGACGCCGAGACCCGCAACCAGGCCGAAGGCCTCGTCTACTCGACCGAGAAGGCCCTCAAGGACAACGAGGACAAGCTCTCCGAGGAGATCAAGTCCGAGGTCGGCGACGCCGTCGCCGCGGCCAAGAAGGCGCTCGAGGGCGAGGACGTGGCCGAGGTCAAGGCGACGACGGAGAGGCTTGCCACCGTCGCCCAGAAGATCGGCGAGGCTGTCTACGCGTCCGACCAGGCCGCCGGCGCCGAGGCTCCGGCCGCCGACGCGACGTCCTCCGACGAGGACGTCGTCGACGCCGAGATCGTCGACGAGGACGAGTCCAAGTGACCGACTCCCCGTTCGAGTTCACCGACAAGCGTCGGGTCGACCCCGCGACGGGGCTGCCGCGTGAGGACGCGGCCGCCCCGGCCGGGGAGCCCGAGGTCGTCGTCCCGGACGACGCCTCCTCGCTCACCGACGGTTCCGTCGCCGGCGCCCCCGTGTCCGACGAGCTCGCCGCTGCGCAGGCGCTCGCGGCCGAGCGCCTCGACGACCTCCAGCGTGAGCGCGCGTCGTTCACGAACTACCGCAACCGGTCGCTGCGCGACCAGGAGGCGGCTCGGACGCGCGGCATGGAGGACGTCCTCGGGGCGCTCCTGCCCGTGCTCGACGACGTCGACCGCGCCCGCCAGGCTGGCGAGCTCGAGGGGCCGTTCGCGGCCATCTCGGACAAGCTCGACGGCGTTCTCGGCAAGTTCGAGATCGAGCGCTTCGGCGCCGTCGGCGAGGAGTTCGACCCGACGGTGCACGACGCCCTCATGCACGAGGACTCGGCCGAGGCCACGACGACGACCGTGAAGTTCGTCATCGAGCCCGGCTACCGCATCGGCGAGAAGATCGTCCGCGCGGCGCGCGTCGCCGTCGTCGGACCCCAGCAGTAACCTCTCGGTCGCGGCGGGCCCCACCCGGGCCCGCCGCGACCGCACCCCACGTACAACAGCAAGGAAGGACCGCGTTGACCGGACAGGACTGGCTCGAGAAGGACTTCTACGCCGCGCTCGGCGTCCCGAAGGACGCTGACGGCGCCGCGATCAAGAAGGCGTACCGCAAGCTCGCGCGCCAGTACCACCCGGACCAGAACGCCGGCGACCCCAAGGCGGAGGAGCGCTTCAAGGAGGTCGGCGAGGCCTACGCGGTGCTCTCCGACGCCGAGGAGCGCGAGAAGTACGACGCGATCCGCGCGATGGGTGGCGGAGCACGCTTCGCCGCGGGCCCCGGCGGCGCGGGTGCGGGCGGCTTCGAGGACATGTTCGGCTCGATGTTCGGCGGCGCCGGCGGTCGCGGCGGTGGCCGTGCGGGCTTCGGCGGCGGAGGCGGCTTCGAGGACATCCTCGGCGGCCTCTTCAACGGCGGTGGCGGCGGCGCGGGCTTCCGCGCCGGTCCCCGGCCCCAGCAGGGCGCGGACCTCACGACGTCAGTGACGCTGCCGTTCCGGCAGGCCGTCACGGGCGACGAGGTCGCGCTCGACATCGAGCACCGCACCATCAAGACACGCATCCCCGCAGGCGTGCGCGACGGCCAGAAGATCCGTCTGCGCGGCAAGGGCCGCCCCGGCACGGGCGGCGGCGCGGCGGGCGACCTCCTCATCACGGTGAAGGTCGCACCCCACCCGGTGTTCTCGCTCGACGGCCACAACCTGCGCGTCACGCTGCCCGTGACGTTTGACGAGGCCGCCCTCGGTGCACAGCTCGAGGTTCCGACGCTCGACGGGGCGACGGTCAAGGTCAAGGTCGCGCCCGGCACGCCCTCGGGCCGTGTCCTGCGCGTCAAGGGCCGTGGCGTCCAGACGGCGAAGGCGACGGGCGACCTGCTCGTCACCGTGCAGGTCGTCGTCCCGCAGAACCTCTCGGCGGACGCGCGAGCGGCCGTCGAGGCGTTCCGTGACGCGACCGCGGGCACGGATGTCCGCGCCGACCTGATCTCGCGCGCGAGGGACTGACCCGTCATGGACGCCGCCGACGTTCCCGTGCTGCCGATCTCGCGAGCCGCCGAGCTCGCCGGCATGCACCCGCAGACGCTGCGTCAGTACGACCGCCTCGGGCTCGTCGTCCCCTCCCGCACCGTCGGGCGGGGGCGCCGCTACAGCGCGCGCGACGTCGAGCGGCTGCGGACCATCCAGCACCTCAGCCAGGACGAGGGCATCAACCTCGCGGGCATCCGCCGCATCCTCCACCTCGAGGACCAGGTGCGGCTGCTCCGCGGGCGCGTCGAGATGCTCGCGACGGCCCTCGACCCGGGTCACCGCATCTTCACCGCGGACGCGTCGGGCGACATCGTCGCGGTGCCGCGCGGCAAGCACGTGCCGCAGGAGCGTGGCGGGACGCTCGTCGTGTGGCGGCCGCGGCGCTGAGCGCCGACCATTTCCGCAACACCGCCGTGCCTTAAAAACCGCAGGATTCCGCGGTTCTGATGAGCCTTACCTTCCTTTACGCAACTGGCCGGACGTGCCTACTCTCCTCGGTAGAGCCCCCGGACGATCCGGGGCCGGACCAAGGAGGACCCGATGGACGGAACCACCACCCTGCCCCACGTGAGCTCGTGCACGATCGAGGGCTGCTCGTACAACCACGACGGCTGCCACGCGGGCGCGATCACGGTCGCTGGCACCCCGGGCGACGCGTCGTGCGCGACGTTCATCCCGCTGTCGACGAAGGGCGGGCTCGCGCGCGTCGTGGCGTCGGTCGGCGCCTGCCAGCGCGCCGAGTGCTCGCACAACGACCACCTCGAGTGCACGGCGTCGTCGGTCCGCATCGGCGCGGGCTCGACGCACGAGGCCGACTGCCTCACGTACGAGCGCGTCTGAACCTACTGCGCTCCCCACGCGGGGACGCTGCACCACGAGAGGCCCGGGAACCTGTGGTTCCCGGGCCTCTCGTGTCCCCCGACGCTCGTGCGCCCCCTGGCGACGCACGAGCACCGACGCGACCCGCGTGCGCCGACCGTCCCCCCGGACCGGTCGGCGTCCACGCGTCGCGCCACGGCTAGAGGCTGAGACTCTCCACGAGGGAGGGGCACAGCGCTGGACTGTCGGGCAGCTGCTCGAGCCAGCTCCGGGCGGGCGACCGCAGCTGCGACGCCTGCCCGGAGGCCGTGAACCGTTCAGCCGTCACGTGATCGACGCGCGTCCGCACGGCCGCGACCGTCGCCGGTCCGGTCGCGCGATCGACGAGCATCGCGAAGAGCCCTGGGCGCAGCTGCGCCGAGGGGTGACCCGTGCCGAGGACGTCGAGGAGGACGGACCCGACGATCGCTCCGGCACGAAACCTCGTGGTGGTCGACGACCCGTCGAGCCGCAGGTCGAGGACGAGCAGCGCGTGCGCGTCCCACGGCCTGGCGCCGTCGGGGGCGTCGTAGAGCTCCTGCATGCGTGCGACGAGGTAGCCGCGCGTGCGCAGTCCCGTGACGGGGTCCGTGCAGCCCGTCTGGGGCTCGACCTCGGTGCCGGTGGCCCAGCCGATCGCGACCTCGCGGACGAGCTCGGGCTCGGCGGGGAGCCCGAGGGCGCGGAAGAGGCACATGAGGTCGTCGATCGTCTCGGACATTCCGGCGCCGACCGTGGCGCGCGCCTCGCCGAGCCGTCGGACGGCCTCGGTGGGGTCGGCGCCGCTGACGAAGGCCTCGACGACCGCCTCGGTGGAGGGGTGCGTCCAGTCGCCGGCGTGGCGCCAGACGGTGTCGAGGGCGCGGGCTCGCCACGCGTCGAGAAGGTGGAGCTCCTCGGCGTGCGCGTGCGGATCCAGATGCGTCATACCCCATGAGAGGGGCGAGGTTCGCGGTCATGACGCGAAACCCGTAGCCTGCTTTTGTCAGAGCGGAACATACCGGGGGGTGGTGCCGTGAGCGACGACGTCGCGGTCGAGGACCACGTCCTGTCCGACGCAGAGCTCATCACTGCCGTGCGCAGGGGCGACACGGCCTCGTTCGGTGTGCTCTTCGCGCGGCACTCGGGCGCGGCGACGGCTGTTGCGCGACGATATCTGCCGGCGTCCGACGCGGACGACGCGGTCGCGGGAGCCTTCGAGAAGGTCTTGGGCGTCCTGCGGGCGGGCAAGGGCCCGGACGTCGCGTTCCGCGCGTATCTCTTCACGGTCGTGCGTCGTCGCGCGGTGGAGATGCTCGAGCGCGGTCGGCGTGCGGCGCCGACGGACGACGATCACGTCTTCGAGTCGGCTGTCGGCCCGCTCGCGTCGTCGGAGGACCCGGCGCTCAAGGGATTCGAGGACAGGACGGTCGCGCGCGCGTTCCAGGCGTTGCCGGAGAGGTGGCGTTCGGTCCTCTGGTACACGGACATCGAGGGGCTTGCGCCGGCCGACGTCGCGCCGGCGCTCGGCATGACGCCGAACGCCGTGTCGGCGCTCGCGTACCGGGCGCGCGAGGGGCTGCGGCAGGCGTACCTGCAGGCGCACCTCGCGGACGTGGCGGACGACGACGCGTGCGCGCGCACGAACGCGCAGCTCGGCGCGTACGTGCGTGGAGGTCTGTCGCGACGTGAGTCGACGCGCGTCGAGGAGCATCTCGAGGACTGCGCACGGTGCCGTGCGGTCGCGCTCGAGCTCGGGGACCTCGCGGCGGGCATGCGGGCGACTGTCGCGCCTCTCGTCGTGGGTCTGCTGGGGCTGGCCGCGCTGGGCGGGCTGCCGCTCGTGCTCGCGGGGGCCGGGGCGTCTGCTGCGGGTTCTGCGGGCAGTGCCGGTGGCTCTGGCACCGACGGACGGTCGACCGCGCGCCAGACGACGGTCGGTGCGGGGGCCGGGCTTGTGGCGGCGGGCTCCGCCCGGGGCGGCGGCGCCGTGATCGGGGTTGCGGGCGGTGCCGCTGCAGCGGTTGGTGGTGGTGCTGGCGCGGCTGCGGGGGCGAGTGCTGGCGCGGCTGCGGGTGGCGCTGTAGCCGCGGGCGTCGCGGCGGGCGCCGCGCGCCTCGGGCCGCGCTGGCTCGTCGGGGCGGCTGCGGGCGTCGCGGGACTGCTCGTCGCCGGCGGCCTCGCGATCGGCGCCGGTTGGTTCGACGACGACGCGCCTCCTGCGGCCGGCCCGTCGACGACGGGTGCGCCGTCCGTACCCGGGGGCGCGGGCGCGTCGACGCTCCCGAGCGAGGGGACGACGGAGCCCGGGGCGACGACAGGCCCGACGACGACCGCTCCGACGACGACGCCGACGGGTGACGCGAGCGTCCCGACGACGCCCACGCAACGGCCGACGGCGGTGCCAACACGCCCGCCGACCGCCGCGCCGACTGCTGAACCGACGTCGCGTCCGACGGACCGACCCACGGCTGACCCGACGTCGCGTCCGACGGACCGACCCACGGCTGACCCGACGTCGCGCCCCACCGCCGAACCGACCACGGCACCTCCCACCACCGCACCTCCCACGACTCCGCCGATCGCGCCGCCGACGACGGCTCCTCCGACGACGGCACCGCCGACGACGGCACCGCCGACGACCCCGCCCGTCGTCGACCCGCCGGCGGTCGTGACGCTCGGGACGAGCACGGTGCTCGTCTCGGGTGGTGCGGGCGTCGTCGACCTCCGGGTCCAGCGCCCGACGGTGCTCACGGCGCCGCTGTCCGTGCGCGTGACGCTCCCGGCCGCTGCCGAGTGGGACGGTGCCGTGCTCGCCACGTCAGGCGGGGCGGCGTCGGCCTGGGTGTGCGCGGCCGACACCCCGCGGACCGCGACCTGCACCCTCATGCCTGACGGCGTCGCCCGGCGCGCCGCCGAGCCCGTCGTGTTCCCGTCCGGTGTGCTCCGGTCGATCGAACGTGCGGCGGCGCCCCGCGTCGCGACGGTCACCGACACTCTCCCCTTCGCCGTGAGGCTCGCGGCGGGCGTCGTCGACCTCGGGTCGCTGCACGTCGAGGTGACGTACGGTGACGCCGACCCCGTCGCGGACACGGTGTCGCTCGGGCGCGCGCTCGCGGTGGAGCTCGACGCTGACACGGGGCAGGGCACCCTCGTCCTGCGGTCCACGAAGACCGCCGGCACCGCAGCCACGACGACTCTCGACGTCACCAACCCCGGTCGTGCCCTCGACGCTGTGGTCGTCGAGATCGAGGTGCCGCAGTCGCTCACCGTCGTGGGCGAGGGTTGCGTCGGGTCGGCCCAGGCCGACGGGACGACGACTCTCCGGTGCACGTTCCCCACGCTCGCGGAGGGTGGGTCGCGCCCCATCGAGCTCACCGTCCAGGCGGTCGCGGGCGCGCCGCTCACCCTGACCCGGCTCCCGGTGACGCTCACGGCGACGGTCGGGGCGACGTCGCACGAGGTCGTCTCGGGCGTCGACGTCCAGATCGACACGGATCGCGCCGCGCTGCGCGACCGGTTCCAGGGCAGCTATCGCGCCTACGAGATCGGCGCGCCGACGATCCACTGCGCCGCGGGCGCGGGAACGTGCCTGCAGCAGGCCGCCGGCAATGTGAACAACGACGCGGTGAGCAACAGGGTCGTGCTCGACGGACAGGGAGAACGACCGTTCTCGACCTCGAGCCTCACGCTCCCCGCGGGCGCCCGCGTCGTCGGCGCGTACCTCACGTGGGGGGCGTCGTACGGCGACGGGAGGCGTCCTGCGGTGGTGCCGGGCGACGCCACGTCGCGTGGGCAGGGCGTGCTCACGGTCCCGGACGGCGTCGCTGTCCCCGTCGCGGGGGAGTCGCGGCTTGCCTCGACCGCCCTGGGCGGCCTGCTCCTGGGCGGACGAGACTACTTCCAGGCCACGGCGGACGTCACGGACAGTGTGCGTCAGGCTCTCGTGCGCGCATCCGGCGCGCACGACGGCGGCTGGTCGTTCGTGCCCAAGGTCGCGCCGGGCACGGACGCCGCCCTCTTCGGCGGCTGGAGCCTCACCGTCGTCGTCGAGGAACCCGGTGCGCCGCACGCGGACGTGCGGATCTACGACGCCCTCGAGATCCTCTCCGGCTCGACGACGAGCGAGGTGTCGTTCGTGGTGGACGAGGCGTCCGACGTGCGCCTGGGCGTCACCGTGTGGGAGGGCGACCGGGGGATCGCCGGCGACAAGGTGACGCTCGACGGTGCGCCCCTCCTGCCCGTGGGAGGGCTCGCGAACCCCGACAACGCGTTCGACTCGACCGCGACCGGCTTCGCCGTCCCCGGCGTCGCAGGCCCGGTCAACAGCTTTGGCGTCGACGTCCGCGGGTTCGCCCCGGCGACGGTCGCGGCCGGCACGCGCATGCTCACGTTCGGCACGTCGGGCGACGCGTTCGCGCTCGCGGCCTTCACGCTGACGCTCACGCCGCGCGGCTGATCCCGCCCGCGTACGACGTCGGCCTCCGCCCCTCAGGGGCGGAGGCCGACGTCGTCGATGGTGGTCGTCAGTCGACGATGCCGTAGAGGCGGTCGCCCGCGTCGCCGAGACCCGGGTAGATGTAGGCCTTCTCGGTGAGGTGGGAGTCGACGGCGGCGACGACGATCGACACGTCGGCGCGGTCGCCGACGGCGGCCTTGAGGACCTCGATGCCCTCGGGCGCTGCGAGCAGGCACACGGCTGTGACGTCGCGGGCGCCGCGCTCGAGCACGTAGTTGATCGCGGCGACGAGGGTCGCGCCGGTCGCGAGCATGGGGTCGAGCAGGAAGACCTGGCGGCCCGTGAGGTCGTCGGGCAGGCGGTTCGCGTACGTGATGGCCTCGAGGGTCGTCTCGTCGCGCTGCATGCCGAGGAAGCCGACCTCGGCCGTCGGCAGGAGGCGCGTCATGCCCTCGAGCATGCCGAGGCCCGCGCGGAGGATCGGGATGACGATGGGCTGCGGGTCGGCGATCTTCGTGCCGGTCGTCGGGGCGACGGGCGTCGTGATCGGGACCGTGACGGTGTGCACGTCGCGCGTCGCCTCGTAGGCGAGCAGCGTGACGAGCTCGTCGACCAGGAGCCTGAAGGTGGGGGAGGCGGTCCGCTCGTCGCGGAGGACGGAGAGCTTGTGGGCCACCAGCGGGTGGTCGGCTACGTGCAGGCGCATGTGGCAACGCTACCGCCCGACCCGCGCTTTCACAGGGGCCGCAGGTCCGCTGTCGCGGATCTCACGCGGGTCCGTCGTTCCGGGGAGGGCGCTGGGAGGTGCGGGTGGTGCGGCGTCCGGGTCCGGTGGCCGACGCTCGTTAGGGTGGTGGCGTGCACGACGACGGGCGGTGGGACGACGCGATGGGCCTCGCGCTCGACGAGGCGCGGGCTGCCCTGGTGACGGGCGACGTGCCCGTCGGGGCCGTCGTGCTCGACGCCGACGGTGTCGTCGTCGGGCGTGGCCGTAACGAGCGGGAGGCGAGCGGCGACCCGACCGCGCACGCCGAGGTGCTCGCGCTGCGCGAGGCAGCGCGGACGCGCGGGGAGTGGCGGCTCGAGGGGTGCACGCTCGTCGTGACGCTCGAGCCGTGCGTCATGTGCGCGGGGGCGATCGTCGCAGCGCGGGTGCCGCGGCTCGTGCTGGGGGCGTGGGACCCGAAGGTCGGGGCGACGGGCTCGGCGTGGGACCTCGTGCGGGACCCACGGCAGAACCACTTCGTCGAGGTCCACCCGGGCGTGCGCCGGGCGGAGTGCGAGCGTCTCCTCACGGACTTCTTCGACGCTCGCCGCTAGCAACGCGTCCCCACCCGACTCGTAGCGTCCGTCCACCCTGCCGGAGCGTGCAGAACGGCTTCGAGCCGAAGCGGATGATGGTCAGGCCAGGAGGCGACGGGTGAGCGTCTCGAGCTCTGCGTCCGTCATGCCGTGCGCGCGCAGGTACGGGCGCGTCGCCTCGCGCGAGCCGTCCTCGACCGTGTCGAGGAACTCCTCGAGCACCTCGGCAGGGCTCGTGACGAGCACTTCGGTGTAGGACTCGGCATCGTCGCCGACGAAGCGTCGCAGCAGCTCGAGCTTCGCGTCGAGCCACGGCCCGCGCAGGCGCGCCTCGGTCTCGGCGTAGTTGGCGACGACGTCGCCGCGCGCGACGCCGACGGCGCGCAGCGCGAGCGCCACCGTGAGGCCCGTGCGGTCCTTGCCTGCCGTGCAGTGCACGAGGACACCGCCCTCGGAGCCGTCGGGCAGCGCCCCGCCGGACCCGGGCAGGCCGGCCCCGGAACCGTCGGGCACCGACGACGACGGAACCGCGACGTACCGCACAGCCTCGGTGAGGGTCGTGCCGCAGTCCGCGGCCATGCTCACGTACATCGCGCGGAGCGACGTGCCGACGGTCGCGAACGAGCGGGCCGAGCCGGTGAAGATCGGCATGCTGCGCACGTCGAAGCCGGCGGCGGCGAAGGGCGTCGGCTGGTGGCCGGCCTCCTCGAGGTCGCGCAGGTCGAGCACGTGCCGTACGCCCGCGGTGCGCAGCACGTCGAGCGTGGTGTCGTCGAGGGGCCCGGGGGCGTCGGAGCGCAGCAGGACGCCGGACCGTACGGTCGAGGTGCCCGCGGCGAGCCCGCCGACGTCGCGGAGGTTGGCGAAGCCGGGGACGGTCGAGAGGTCGGGGGTGCTCATGCCGTGATCCTGCCACCGCTCACGGCGGACGTCGTGGGCCGTGCGGGCACGGGCAGCAGACGGGGCAGGAGCCCGACGAGGGTCTCGCTCGTGCCGGCGTCGAGCCGGAGCGTCGCGAGCTCGTCGCCGCGGGTCGCGCCGCGGTTGACGATCGCGACGGGCGTGCCGCGCCGGGCGGCGTGCCGCACGAACCGCAGGCCTGAGTGGACGGTGAGGGACGAGCCGGCGACGAGCAGCACGTCGGCGTCGTCGACGAGCGCGAACGCGCGTCCGACGCGCTCCCGCGGCACCTGCTCGCCGAAGTAGACGATGTCGGGCTTGAGGATGCCGCCGCACGAGTCGCACGGCGCGACGACGAACCCGGCGGTGGCCTCGATGACCGCGTCGGCGTCGGGTGCGATCTCGATGTCGCCGACGGGCCCGTGGGACTCGCGGAAGCCGGGGTTGAGGGCGGTGAGCCGGGCGTCGAGCGTTTCACGTGGAACGACGGCCTGGCAGGCCAGGCACGTCACGCGGTCGAAGGACCCGTGGAGGTCGACGACGGTGCGTGTGCCGGCCCGCTGGTGGAGCGTGTCGACGTTCTGCGTGACGACGCCCGTGACGTGGCCCGACGCCTCGAGCGCGGTGAGCGCGCGGTGCCCGTCGTTGGGGCGCGTCGCGGCCATGTGTCGCCAGCCGACGTGGTTGCGGGCCCAGTAGTGGCGTCGGAAGCCCGCGTCGCCGACGAACTGCTCGTACGTCATGGGGTTGCGGGGAGCCGAGCCCGGCCCGCGGTAGTCGGGGATGCCCGAGTCCGTCGAGAGCCCTGCGCCCGTGAGGACGAGCGTGCGCGCGCCGCGCATGAGCGCGGCGAGGTCGGCGGCGGGGGTGAGGGTCGGGGCAGGCACCTTGCCACGCTACGGCGCGGCCGTGCGCAGGTGCAGTGACCCACGACGCAGTGTTCGGGCCTCCGTGACCAACGCCTCGTCCGTTGGGGGCGTAACGTCCTGACAGGCGGGCTCTTCGCGGTGGGACGCTGCGAGAGGCCCATGTCCAGCATCAAGGGAGGCCGCACCATGGCGACAACCGCCGGATCGAGGTCCGACACACGCTTCTTCGGGCACCCGCTCGGACTCATGACGCTGTTCGGCACGGAGCTGTGGGAACGGTTCAGCTACTACGGGATGCGCGCCATCCTGCTGTACTTCATCACCGACACGCTCGCGAACGGCGGCCTCGGCCTCGACCGTTCGACGGGTGTCGCGGTCACGTCGATCTACGGCGCGAGCGTCTACCTGCTCTCCGTCGTCGGTGGCTGGCTCGCCGACCGGGTCATCGGCGCACGGCGTGCGACCCTCTACGGCGGTCTCGTCATCGCGCTCGGCCACGTGCTGCTCGCGCTGCCCGGCGGCGCGGGTCCCGCGTTCGCGGGCATCATCGCGGTCGCGATCGGTACGGGCCTGCTCAAGCCCAACGTCTCGAGCATGGTCGGCGAGCTCTACGCACGCGACGACAACCGTCGCGACGGTGGCTTCGCGATCTTCTACATGGGCATCAACCTCGGCTCGTTCTTCTCGCCGATCATCGTCGGCGCCGTGCGCAGCGCGGCGGGCTACCACGCGGGCTTCCTCGTCGCCGCGATCGGCATGGCGTTCGCTCTGGTGTTCTTCATCCTCGGCCGCAAGGTCCTCCACGGCGCGGGGGACGTCGTCGGGAACCCGATCACGGCCGACGAGCGGCCCGCGCTGGTCCGCGCGGGCCTCGCCATTCTGGGCCTCGTCCTCCTCGCTGTCGGGGCGTCGGCCGTCGTGCAGAGCGTGCGCGCGGACGGGGCGGCGTTCGGCACGAGCGGCATCGTCGACGCGATCTCCTACCTCGCGTTCGCCGCGCCCATCGGCTACTTCCTCGTCATGCTCCGCTCGCCCAAGGTCACGGCGCCCGAGCGCTCGCGGGTGCTCGCGTACATCCCGCTGTTCATCGCGGCGATGCTCTTCTGGATGATCAACGAGCAGGCGGCGAGCTCGCTCGCGGCGTTCGCCGAGGACCGCACGGTTCTCACGTTCCTGGGCTTCACGATCCAGCCGGAGTTCTTCCAGTCGGTCAACCCGGCGATCATCATCGTCGGAGCCCCCATCATGGCGGGCGTGTGGATGCGGCTCGGCGACAGGGGCCCGACGGTTGCGCACAAGTTCGGCATCGGGCTCGCGCTCGCGGCGTCGTCGTTCGTGCTCCTCTCGGTGCTCACGGCGTCGTTCGGCGACGCGAAGGTGCCCGCGTGGGTGCTGGTCCTCACGTATGCGGTCCAGACTGTCGGCGAGCTGTTCCTCTCGCCCGTCGGCCTCGCGGCGACGACGCTCCTGGCGCCGCGCGCGTTCCGCTCGCAGGCGATGGCGCTGTGGTTCCTCGCGCCTGCGGCTGGCCAGGCGATCACGGCCCAGCTCGTCTCGGCGACGGAGAACCTCGCGGAGTCGTACGTGCCGTACTTCGGCACGGTCGGCGGCGTGACGCTGGGCCTCGCGGGCCTCTTCTTCCTTGTCGCGCCGTGGATCCAGCGGCGCATCACCGAGGGCGAGGACGAGACGCCGGAGCCGGCCGCGCACTGACCGGCGGCCCGATTTCGGAATCGAGCGATCGGCTTGTATTCTCGTCGGGCTAGGTAGCGTGTCCGAGCGGCCTAAGGAGCACGCCTCGAAAGCGTGTGTGGTTAACAGCCACCGTGGGTTCAAATCCCACCGCTACCGCCAGCGTGACGAAGCCCCCCACGGTTCACCGTGGGGGGCTTCGACGTTCCCAGGCGTGGCCGTCGCGCGAGCGACGGACGACGACTACCCGCCGTCCGTGATGGCGAACCGGAACCCGTCGGTGAACGCGTTGCCCGAGTGCGTGACGGACGTGCTCCGTGGGCTGATGACCGCGCAGTGCGCGTGCGCCGTCGCGGTGCCGAACGTGTTGTCGACGACGTTGACGCCCGCGATCGCTCCGTGGCCGCCCTCGGCGAGGTTGATCGAGCACGAGCCGCCGTCGATGCTGTTGCCCTCGATGCGCACGTCACTCACCCGGTTCGAGTTCTGGACGATCATCACCGAGGCGCTCTTCGCCCCCTCGAAGCGGTTGCCGAGGATCCGGAAGCCCCGGCCGTGCGAGATCTGGATGTTGTCGTCGTGGCTCGGTCCGCCGCCGTGCAGGGGGTCGCTCGCGTAGTGGAGGTTGTCGTGGAACCACGAGTCCTCGACGCGGATGCCGCCTCCGGTCGCCGAGAGCTGGTCGATGACGTCGTGGACGTCGGTGCGCAGCATCGTGAGGTTCGAGCCGACGACGCCCTTGATGAGGTGGGTCGGGTGCGCGGCGTAGATCTCGGTGTCGACGATCTTCGTGCCGGCTGCGTCCTCGGAGATCTGCACGAGGTAGCTCTGCTGGGTGACGACCCGGCCGCGGATGATGCTGCGCTTGATCGTCACGTCGTCGGCGTAGATCTTCACGAGGCCGCGGACGTCGAGGGCGTCGATGACGGTGCCGTCCTTGGTGATGGTGAGGTCTCCGTCGTGCCGCGTGAGCTTGGTGCCGCGGGGGACGCCGGTCGTCGACGGGCCGGGGTGGGTGCGGGGCGGCGCGAGGGTCGGCGGAGCCGTGGTCGGCTCGGGCTCCCGGGTCGGTTCCGGCGTGGGGGTGGGAGCGTCGGTGGGCACCTGGGTGGTGGGGTCGCGGCTCGGCTCCGGACTCGGCGCGGAGGAGGTCGTCGGTGCGGCGGGCTCCCCGGGCTCGGTCGTCTCGGGTGCGGGCGTCGTCGGTGGTGCGGCTGGCGTGGTCGACGTCGTGGGGCCTGTGCCGGGGGATCCCGTGGTGCTGGGGGTGCCCGACGGGTCTGCGGTCGTCGGTGGTGCGCCGTCCGGGGTCGCCGCGCCGGGGGCCCCCGACGTGCCCGGGAGGTCGTCGAACGGCGTGATCGTCGCCCCCACGGGGTCGCGCACGATCGAGCGCGATGCTGCGTCGGGGCCGCCGTGCCCGTCCGTGAGCGTGGCCGTCGGACCGTAGAAGTCCGCGGGCAGCGGCTCAGCCGTCATGCGGTCGACGACGGTCATCCCGACCGGGGTCGCGAGGGCGATCGCGACCGCGGCGAAGGCCGAGGCGAGCAGGAGGTGGCGAGGGCGAGGGCGGTGCATGCCAACGATCGTGGCCAGAAGGCACTCGATCTGTCTCCCGGAACGCCTGGACCGTCCCGGATGGTGGAACGCCGTGGGTGTCCCCACCCCCGGGGCGCGGCCCGCGCGGGTGGGCCGCGCCCCCAGTGCTTGCGGGGCGTGAGGGGGTGACCTGCTGGGACGCAGGCGGTCAGGCGATCCGCAGCGTCGTCACGCAGGTGGGGTCGTCGTCGCCCGTGCCGAGGTTGACCTGACCGGTGCGCCCGTCGGGCGTGGTCACCGTGACGACGCCGGTGGTACCGCGCGGCACCCACGTCCCGACGAAGCCGTTGGGGCCGGTCCGCGTCTCGGCGGTATGAACGACGGTGCCGTCGTCGGCGGTGATCGTCAGGGTGAGGTCGGTGTCGGCGAGCTCGCCCTGGCACGTCGTGAGCGAGTGGTAGAAGCACTCGTGGGTCTGTCCGGCGAAGGGGGCGACGGAGACGTAGAAGAGGTCCTCGGGGAGCGGGACCTGTGCCTCGCCGGCGTCGGTGCTCAGCAGCAGGTGGTCGGTGCGGACGCTCGCCATGAGGGTGGCGGGGCGGTCGTCGCCGCCGAGCTTCTCGAGGCGGTCGACGATCTCGCGTCCGTCGAGGCCGTCGAGCTCGTAGGGGGCGAGCAGCGTGTCGGCGTCGACCTGGGCGGGCGTGGTCGTCGTGGGGGCGCTCGTCGGCGCAGTGTCGGGCGCCCCGGTGCAGGCGCCGAGCGCGAGGGCTGCGGCGAGGGCGAGGGCTGGGGCTGCGGCAAGGGCGGGGCGGCGTCGCACGGGGCGTCTCCTCCGGTCGGGGTCGGAACCTCCACAATACCCCGACGGGGTATGTGGTGCGGAGTGTCCGTGGGGTGGTGCCCCCAAGGGCCTCGCGAGTTGCTGCAAGGCTGCATAGGCTGGGTGGGTGACCCCGCAGAGCGCCCAGTCCACGCCCGCCGCCCAGCCCTGGTGGCGCGAGGCCGTCTTCTACCAGGTGTACCCGCGCTCGTTCGGGGACACGACGGGCGACGGCATCGGCGACCTCGCCGGCATCACCGCGCGCCTCGACCACGTCGCCGCGCTCGGCGCCGACGCCCTGTGGCTCTCGCCGTTCTACCCGTCGCCGCAGGTCGACGCCGGCTATGACGTCTCGGACTACTGCGACGTCGACCCGATGTTCGGCACCCTCGACGACCTCGACACGCTCGTCGCCGCCGCCCACGAGCGCGGCCTGCGCGTGACGATCGACCTCGTCCCCAACCACTGCTCCGACCAGCACCCGTGGTTCCAGGCCGCGCTCGCGGCAGGCCCGGGCAGCCCCGAGCGTGACCTCTTCCACTTCGTCGAGGGACGCGGCGAGCACGGGGAGCTGCCGCCCAACAACTGGCGCTCGGCGTTCGGCGGCCCCTCGTGGACACGCGTCACGGAGCCCGACGGCACCCCGGGCCAGTGGTACTACCACCTCTTCGCTCCCGAGCAGCCGGACTTCGACTGGGGCCGGCCCGAGGTGCTCGCCGAGTACGAGCGCGTCCTGCGCTTCTGGCTCGACCGCGGCATCGACGGCTTCCGCATCGACGTGTCCGACGCGCTCATCAAGGACACGGCGTGGGAGGACACGGCCGGCGGCTTCCCGAACATCCCCAAGGACGACGCGAGCGGCGTCCACGAGATCTATCGGGCCTTCCGCGCCGTCATGGACTCCTATGACGGCGACCGCATGGCCGTCATCGAGACGGGCGCACCCGACGACATCGTCGCGCTGTTCCTGCGCCCCGACGAGATGCACCTCGCGTTCAACTTCCGCTTCGTCAAGGCCGGCTGGGACTCCGACGCGATCCGCGCGGCCGTCGACGAGTCGATCGCGGCGTACGGCGCGGTCGGTGCGCCGACGACGTGGGTGACTGACAACCACGACACGACGCGCTCGGTGACGCGCTACGGCGCGGACGTGCGCCTCGAGGGCGAGTACGTGCCCGGCTCGACGGCCGAGCGGCCGCTCGACGACGCCGCGCTCGACCGCGGGACGCGCCGGGCGCGCGCGATGGCGGTCCTCCTGCTCGGCCTGCCGGGCGCCGCCTACGTGTACGCGGGTCAGGAGCTCGGGCTGCCTGAGGTGGTCGACCTGCCGCTGGACGTCCTCCAGGACCCGATCGTCGCGCGCTCGGGCGGCACGTCGCGCGGGCGCGACGGCTGCCGTGTGCCGCTGCCGTGGTCGGGCACGAGAGCGCCCTTCGGCTTCGCCCCCGAGGGGACGACGCCGTGGCTCCCGCAGCCCGCGGGGTGGGCGTCGCTCACTGCGGAGACCCAGGCCGACGACGACGCCTCGATGCTCACGCTCTACCGGGCGCTCGGCGCGCTCCGGGCGGCCGAGCCCGCGCTGCGCGGCGGTGACGTCGAGTGGCTGGAGCAGACGCCGACGCGTCTCGTGCTGCGACGCACCCCTGCGGCCGGCGCAGGCGGGCGGGCGCTCACGCTCGTCGTCAACCTCGGCGAGGAGCCGGGTGCGCTCCCGGCGGGAGAGCTCGTGCTCGCCACCGCGCCCGTCGATGCGGGGATGCTTGCGGGAGAGTCGGCCGCGGTCCTCGCCTGATCTCCGGCGAGCGCTCGTCGGGCGCGGGGCGGCTGCGCACGGTGCCACGGGCGGGGCCGGGGGTGAGGGTGCGCGCAGACGGGTGAAGAGAGGCCGCTCCGGTTGCTCGGCCCTGGGGCCGTTGCAAGACTTCTGCGTGGAAGGCTCCTGCACGCAGCGCTGCAGGGTTGGCGATGCGTCCGGGTCGATCCGGACGCCTTTCACACCGAGGAGCCCTGCGATGGCCGCAGACACGACGACGCACACGCACCAGACGACGACGTCTGAGCCGCGCGATGCCGCAGAGGACATCCGCGTCGCGCTCCACCGCCTGTCCTCGGCAGCCCCCGAGGAGTTCTTCAACATCGCGAACGACCTCCGGGCGCTCGGATGCGACGACGCGGCGGTGCCGTTCTACGAGAAGGCCATCGAGGCGGGAGTCCCCGAGGCCACGTACAACCTCGCGCTGCTGCACCATGAGAGCGGTCGCACGGATCTTGCGCGCGCAGGGTTCGTCGCGGCGTCGGAGGCCGGGGACGCGAAGGGCGCGTTCATGGCCGCCCAGATCTTCGAGGCCTGCGCGGACGACGACCGTGCAGCGCTCCACTACTCGCGTGCCCTCGAGCTTCCTGAGACCCCCGTGCGCCTCGCCCGTGTGCTGCGGCGCATCGGGCTCGTCCGTGAGGCCGAGGAGATCGTCGCGGAGTCCGTGACGACGAGCTGGGAGTCGGCGGTCGAGCACGCGCTGAGCGACGCGACGCCGGTCGCCGAGGGGCTCGCGCTTCTCGACGCCCACTGGTCCCGCGGGGAGACGCGCGTCGCGGTGACGCTCGCGCTGCTCCTCGAGGAGGACGGCCGCGAGGACGACGCCGAGGCCATCCTCCTCGTCGCGGCCGAGGCCGGCGACATCCAGGCGCTCACGAACCTCGGCACGCACTGGTGCGACCACGGTGACCTCGAGGCCGCACGGCGCGCGTGGAACGACGCCGCGCAGCGGGGTGACGCCCTCGCGCGGCGGCTCCTCGAGCAGCACCCGCTCTGACCCGCGCGGCCAGCACCAGGACCGCGCGGGACGGCGTGCCTAGCGGCCCAGGGTCAGACGGGCGTTGACCGCACGGACCGCGTCACGGTCGAGCTTGTCGGCACGGTCGTACGTGAGCAGACCGTTGAGCTCGTCCTCGACGTCGGTGAGCTGCGTGTAGACGGTGGCGGACAACCCCCGCGGGATCGCCGGCACGATCTGCTCGTCGTGGAGGCTCTCGAAGCGTGCCTGCAGCTCGGCGGCGTCCGTGGCACGGGCGTACCCCCAGTCGACGTCACCCCACGTCCGACCCGGGACCCGCAGGTTGTAGCCGCCGTACTCCGAGAGCACGAGCGCCCGACGGTCACCGCGCAGCCGACGCGGCACCCGGAAACGACGGAAGTACACGTGGAGGCTGCGCAGGTCCCCCGCCCGCTGGTCGTGCCAGCCCGACGCGTGGTCGACGACCCGCGTCGGGTCGAGCGCCGCGACCTCGCGCGCGACGGCGGCGGCGTCGAACTGTCCCCAGCCCTCGTTGAACGGCACCCACACGCAGATCGACGGGACCGAGCGCAGGTGCTCGATCATCTCGACGAGCTCGCGCCGGTAGGCGGCACGCCCCTCGGCCGCGCTGCGCGCGAAGAGCCGGAACCTGTGGTCGCGCAGCCGCAGCGGCGCGACCACAGGGACCCTGATCGTGAGGTCGAGGTAGCGTCCGCCGCCGTTGACCATGTCCTGCCAGACGAGGAGCCCCGTACGGTCGCAGTGGTGGTACCAGCGCATCGGCTCGACCTTGATGTGCTTGCGCACCATGGTGAAGCCGAGCTCCTTCGCCGCGACCACGTCGGCGAGGAGCGCCTCGTCCGTCGGCGCGGTGAGCAGTCCGTCGGGCCAGTAGCCCTGGTCGAGGACGCCTGCGTGGAAGTACGGCTCACCGTTGAGCAGCAGTCGCGGCGTCCCGTCGGCGTCCGGCCCGACGCCGAACGAGCGCAGGCCGACGTACGACGTCACGTCGTCGTCGCCGCAGCGCACGCGCACGTCGTACAGGTGCGGGTCCTCGGGGCTCCACGGGCGCGGGTCCGGCACGTCGAGGCGGACGGTGCCGCCGAGCGCCACGGAGCCCGACGCGACGACGGCACCGCGG
This sequence comes from Sanguibacter sp. HDW7, assembly GCF_011300875.1. Taxonomy (NCBI): domain Bacteria; kingdom Bacillati; phylum Actinomycetota; class Actinomycetes; order Micrococcales; family Sanguibacteraceae; genus Sanguibacter; species Sanguibacter sp. HDW7. The sequence continues at coordinate 269,247 of NZ_CP049862.1, forward strand.
TCGAGGATCTCGACGGCCGCGTCGACCGGAGCGCCCTCGCGTCCCGCGAGGGGCTCGACGCTCACGTCGACCGACGCCTCCCAGGCACCTGCGTGGCCCGTGAGGTGCGGGACGAGCACGAGTCGGCCGACGCCGTCGACGGGCACGACCTCGAGCCACACGCTCTGCCAGATGCCCGACTGCGGGGTGTACCAGATGCCACCTCGCTTGCTCGACTGCTTGCCGCGCGAGCGCCACGACGCATCCGTGTCATCCGTGACCCGGACGTGGAGGCGGACGCTCGCCGCCTCGCCGTCGCGCGCGAGGGCGGCCCGGCAGGCGTCGGTGACGTCGCACGTCACGGGCAGGAAGCCGCCCTCGTGCTCGCCCACGGGCGCTCCGTCGGCCCACACCTGGCAGTCCTGGTCGACGGCGTCCAGGTGGAGCAGGACGCGCACGCCGTCGGTCCCGTCGGGCAGGAGCGACGCGACGGGGACGTCGCGCTCGTACCAGAGCGCCTGGTCCGCACGCAGCGTGCGACCGACGCCCGAGAGCGCGGCCTCGGGCGAGAACGGGACTGTGATCGTGCCGTCCCACGCGGCCGGCGCCGTGGCGTCGTCGTCCAGGTCGACGAACGTGTAGCGCCACGGGCCGTTGAGGGAAGCCCAGCGGTCCCGGACGAGCTGGGGCCGGGGGTGCTCGGGGAGCGGGGAGAGCGGGTCGACGTCGTCGGCCCACCGGGTGCGGAGCGTCATCGGGAGGGGTCCTCGGTCGGGTCGGGCAGGGTGGTGGCGGGTGCTGTGGCTGCGGGTGCGTCGTCGTGCGGTGCGGCGGCCTCTGCGCCGGGAGCCGTCGGCGCTCCGACCTGCGTCGGGCGCGCGAGCAGGCGTGCGCGGAGCACGATCGCGAGCACGATCGCGACGACGAGCACGGCCGCGGCCGCAGCGAAGATCGCCGAGGTCGGCACGACCCGCTCGACGCCCAGGTCGGTGTAGCGCGCGTCGTTGCCGCGGATGACGGCAGCGCCGATCCACGGTCCGACGAGCATCGGCACGAGGATCGCGAAGATCATGCGCAGCCCCTGGACGCGCCCGGCCGCCCCGTCGGGGGTGAGGTCGCGGGACACGGCCGTGAGGACTCCGGCCGTGAGCATGAACCCCGTCATCATCACCGCCCCCGCGACGCCTGCGGCGAGCGCCGAGCGGGCCGGCACCATCGCGAGCAGCCCGACGAGGTAGACGAGCGTCGCCGGCAGCAGCGAGTGGACCTTGCCGACGCGGTCGACGACGCGACCGCCGAGCACCGAGAGCACGGACGCCGTGAGCAGCACGCCGCCGAGGACGATCGCGTAGGCGTCGAGCCGCAGGGAGTGGTCCATGTAGATGAGCAGGTACGGCAGGAACACCTGGGTCGAAGCGCCCCACACGCACCACACGAGCAGCGTGAGGTAGAGCAGCGGGTTGCCGCGCACGGCCGACGGACGCAGGCCCGCGACGAGCGCCCGCAGGTAGGGCGTCGACGTCTGGGGCGTCGCGGTGTCCCGGACGAGCCACAGCGCGACGAGCCCGGTGACCGTGACCGCGGCCCCGACGACGCCGAAGAACGTGCGCCACTCGCCGGCCTGCGTGAGCGGGTCGAGGAGGACGAACACGAGGAGCATCGCGAGCAGCGGCATCGCGGCGAGCACCGCGTCGACCCTGCCGCGCACGGACGGCGTGGTGACGTCGGTGACCCACGCCTGGTAGGCGGCGTCGTTCGCGGTCGAGCCGAAGAACGTCATGATGCAGTCGAGGACGACGACCGCGAGCACCGCGGCCGTCACCGACTGCGTCGCGAGCCCTGCGGTCGTCGCGGTCGCGGTCTGGGGCAGGAGCCCGAACGCCGCCGTCGAGGCGCCCCACAGCAGGTACCCGCCGACGATGAGCACACGTCGGCGACCGAGGCGGTCCGACAGCGCGCCCATGACGAGTGTCGCCACCGTCGCTGTGACGGCGCTCGCGGCGACGAGCGCCGCGACGACCTGCGGATCGTCGGAGATCGTCTCGTAGACGAAGACGTTGAGGTACATGTTCTCGACGGTCCAGGCGAGCTGGCCGACGAGGCCGAGGAGCACGAGGGCGAGCCAGAGGCGGGGGCGCAGGCCGTCGTGCGCAGGTGTCGTCGTCGTCACGGATGAACGCTAACCGCGACCAGGGCCGTTACCCCAGCTGGACGCCCACGGCGCGCCGTGAGAACACCCTCTCGACAGGTGGGATGCGGAGTAGGCTGCTCCGCGGCGCGGCGCCCCCGTGCCGACCTCTCCCTCGCACCAGACACCTGATGGGATCCCACATGGCTCTGTGGACCGTGCACGGCGACGGCAAGACCGTCCGACCCGGGGAGGCCGTCGCCCCCCTCGAACGACTCTCCTGGCCCCGCACCATCGGCATGGGCATGCAGCATGTCGTCGCCATGTCCGGCGCGACGCTGCTCGTCCCCGCGATCACCGGCTTCCCGGCGACCGCGACGCTGTTCTTCAGCGCGATCGGTACGTTCATCTTCCTGCTCGTCAACCAGAACCGGCTCCCCAGCTACCTCGGGTCGAGCTTCGCGTTCCTCGCGCCCATCGGTGCTGCGGCGACGATGGGTGACGCCTCCGGCGGCATCCTCTTCGCGGGCGCGTGCCTCGTCGTCGTCGGCGCGCTCGGTCACTATGCCGGCGTCGGCTGGATCGACAGGCTCATGCCGCCGGCCGTCAACGGCACGATCGTCGCGCTCATCGGTCTCAACCTCGCCCCCGCCGCCTGGAAGAACTTCAGTGGCCACGAGGTGACGGGCTTCGTCACGATCCTCACGGTCGCGATCGTCTCGGTGCTCTTCAAGGGCATCCTCGGCCGTCTCTCGATCCTCGTCGGCATCGTCGTCGGCTACGTCGTCGCCGCGGTCCGTGGTGAGATCAACTTCGGGTCGAAGGAGATCCGGGACGCGCACCTCTTCGGCCTGCCCGACTTCCACACCCCGACGTTCACCGACCCGGGTCTGCTCCTCATGTTCGTGCCCGTCGTGCTCGTCCTCGTCGCCGAGAACATCGGCCACGTGAAGTCCGTCGCCGCGATGACGGGGGAGAACCTCGACGACCGCGTCGGCCGCTCGCTCGTCGCCGACGGCGTCTCAACGATGCTCGCGGGCGTCGGCGGCGGCTCCGGCACGACGACCTACGCCGAGAACATCGGCGTCATGGCCGCGACCCGTGTCTACTCGACGGCCGTCTACTGGGTCGCCGGCTCGACCGCCCTCCTCCTCGCCTTCTCGCCCAAGGTCGGCGCGATCATCCAGGCGATGCCCGCGGGCGTCCTCGGCGGCGCGGGCACGATTCTCTACGGGATGATCGGCCTGCTCGGCGCCCGCATCTGGGTGCAGAACAAGGTGAACTTCTCCGACCCCGTCGTCCTCACCTCGGCCGCCGTCGCGCTCATCATGGGCATCGGCGACTACGAGTTCAAGATCGGCTCGATCACGCTCGGCGGCATCGCGACCGGCACGATCGCGGCGCTCGTGCTCTACCACGGCATGCGGGCCATCGCCCGGTGGCGCGGGACGTCGGCCGAGCCGGCGAGCCCGAGCTCGGTGCCTGACACGGCTGTCGGCAACGTCGACGCCTGACCTCGGTCATGACGACGGCGCCCCGCCGACCAGCAGGTCGGCGGGGCGCCGTCGTTCTTCCGGGGGACCTCGTCAGAGGTCGATGCCGTACAGCCAGTCCGAGTCCGGCAGCGCCGGGCGGAAGCCCAGGTGCTCGTAGAAGCCGACCGCGCGCGTGTTCGTCGTGTCGACACCCAGGTGCAGCCCGCTGACACCACGTGCCCGCAGCGCGTCGAACAGCGTCTCGAGCATGCGCCGGCCGTTGCCGCCGCCCTGGCCCTCGGGCAGCAGGTCGACGTGCAGGTGCGCGGGGAAGCGGTCGACGACGGCGTCGGGCATGAGGCCGGGCGTGTGGATGAGCTCGACGAGCTTTGCGTCCGGCGTGCCCTGCTCCGCCGAGCCGAGCGGGTGCTGCTCGCGCAGGGCCGGCCACCACTCGCGCTCGCACCGCTCCGCGAACGCACGCGTGTCGGTGGTCCCGACGACGTAGCCGACCGGGCGGTCGTCGTCGTCCGCGAGCACGAACGCGAGCCCCGGCTCGAGCGCGAGGTACGCGCCCAGATATACCTCGGGCAGCAGCCGCGGGTTCGCGTAGAGGTCCGTGGCGTCACCGCCCGCTGCACCCGTGCGGACGCAGATGTCGTAGAGCCGCGCGACCTCGTCGGCGTCGGTCGTCCGTGCGGAACGGATCGTCGTCACGTCACTTGTCCTTCGTCGCGTCGTCCGTCGCCGCGGAGGAGGCTTCGTCCTTCGACGCGGCCTTCTCCTCCTCGGCGTCCTTGGCAGCCTTCTCCGCGGCCTTCTTCTTCGCGTCGTCGAAGCGGGGCGGTGCGGCCTGCGGCGTGATCTGCGACGCCTCGACGCAGCCCGCGACCGACGTCAGCGGCTGCTTCGGATCGAGCAGCACCTGCTCCTCGGGTGTGACGAGCGTGAACTCCGCGCCGATCGTCACGTCGACCGACTTGCCCGGCCGGTCGTCGAGCACGAGCCGCGCACCCGGGAACCGGGCGAGAACCGTGTACGCCTGGACGACGCCTGACGGGCCCGACGTCACGAGCGTCTGCCGCGGCGTGCGGCTGTCGTTGCCCGTGCCGTCGATCCCGAAGCCGCGGTCAGCAAGCTCCTCCGCGACCGTCGTCGCGAGCGCTGCGCGCTCGGTGCCGTTGAGCACCGTGATCTTGATCTTCGCGCGGCCCGCAGGCTTCTTGTCCTTGGCGACGCACGGCTGGTCCCACGTGACGGGCGTGCCCGGGGGCTCCTTCGAGAGGAAGTCCGAGGAGCCCGGCAGCGAGAAGTTGCCCGTGAACGCTGCGACACCCGCGAGCCCCGCGACGGCGAGCGCCGCGATGAGCACACCGAAGACCACCGTCTGCCGCTCGTGCTCGCGGCGACGGCGCAGGGCGCGCGCCTGCTCGGGGGTGAAGCGAGAGGTCACGGGGCAGTCCTCGGCGTGGTGTCGTCGTCGGCGGGCAGGGCAGGGGTCCGGGGGGTCGGCGCGGCAACGTCGGCGTCGGGCGCTGCGGTGCTCGACGGGGACGCAGGCGTCACCGGCACGGCATCGACGGGGGCGACGTCATCCCTGCCCGCTGCGGGCGAGGTCGCAGGCGCCGCGTCGTCCGCGACGACGAGCACGCGCGCGTGCAGCACCGCGCGCTGCTGGAGCGCCGCGCGCACCGCACGGTGCAGGCCGTCCTCGAGGTACATGACGCCCTTGTGCTGCACGACGTGCGCGAAGAGATCCCCGTAGAACGTCGAGTCGTCCGAGAGCAACGAGTCGAGGCTCAGCGTCTTCTTCGTGGTGACGAGCTCGTCGAGCCGCACCTGGCGCGGCGGCACCGCAGACCAGTCCTTGGGCGTGACGAGGCCGTGGTCGGGGTACGGACGGCCCTCGCCGACGCCACGGAAGATCACGCCTGCGAGTCTAGGGCGCTCGTCGCCCTCGGACCGGGCCTGCCGCCCGTCCTGCGCACGACCTTCACCGGCCGCAGCCTGCGCGCGGCGCACATAGACCTCGCGGACGCTCGTGCGGCGGATCTGTCCAGCCGTCATGCGCGCATCCGACGGACGACGAGCACGACGGCAGCGAGCGCCGCGAGACCCAGGACGACCGCACCGCCGCGGACGAGCAGGTTCGAGCCGTCCTCCGGGGCGGGCGTCGCGGTGGCGGTCGGCGCGGGCGTCGTCGGTGCCTGGGTCGTCGGCGCGGGTGTCGTCGTCGCCTCGGCAGGGGGCGTCGTCCCTGCGGGCGTCGTCGTCGGCTCCTCCGTCGCCGGCTCGACCGTGAACGAGCTCGTGCCGTCGACCGGGTGACCGTCCTCCGACGTCACGCGCCACACGACCGTGTACGTGCCCGGACCGCCGTCGGTGATCGCCTGCACGACGTCCTTCTCGCCGATCACGCTCGGACCGTCCGACACCTTCGCGCCGTCCGGGCCCGTGACCTCGAGCACCGAGCCGACCGAGAGGATCGGGGCGCTGTAGTCGAGCCGCACCTCCGCCGGCGCGGACTCGAGCGTCGCGCCGTCCGCGGGCGTCGGGACGGGCGGCGGGTTGTGAGCGGCTGCAGGCGTCGCGAGCAGCGGAGACACCGCGAGCAGGAGGGCAGCGAGCAGGCAGGAGCCACGACGGACAAGACGCATGGGCCCATCGTCCCACCGTTTCGACCGCAGTGAATCGGCCCCTGGTAGGAGATGCGCCACCCCCCGCCGATGGGCCCAGGGACGGCTTGTAGGATCTGGGGCACGCGCGGCTGGAACCGCAGCGTGCGGCACGGGGTCAGGCGCGGCCGTGGGACGTCAAGGAGGTCAGGACCTGTGATCCGCATCGGGATCGTCGAGGATGACGACGCGAGCGCGTCGCTGCTCGCCGGGCACCTGCGACGGTACGAGGACGAGCACGACGAGAGCTTCGCCGTCACCCGCTTCGTCGACGGCGCCGCGGTCGTCGAGGGCTACCGCCCCGACTTCGACATCCTCCTGCTCGACATCGAGATGCCTCGGCTCGACGGCTTCAGCGCCGCCGAGCAGATCCGCGCGGCCGACCCCGACGTCGTCATCATCTTCATCACGAACATGACCCAGTACGCCCTCAAGGGCTACGAGGTCGACGCGCTCAGCTACGTCGTCAAGCCCGTGCCCTACTTCGCGTTCGCGCAGGAGATCAAGCGGTCGATCGCCCGGCTTCGTCGACGCTCCGTCGACTACCTCATGCTCCAGATCGACGGCGGCATCGTCCGCGTCCCGACGACCGACATCGTCTTCCTCGAGTCGGCGAAGCACCGCACGCTCGTCCACACCGTCGACGGGATCCACTCCGTCGTCGCCCCGCTGAAGTCGCTCGAGGCGCAGCTCGACCCGCGGCACTTCTTCCGCAGCAACAGCGGCTACGTCGTCAACCTCCGCCACGTACTCGGGGTGAGCGGCAACAGCTCGCTGCACGTCGGCGGGCACGACCTCCTCGTGAGCCGCGCGCGCAAGAAGGACTTCCTCGCGGCGCTCACCGACTACCTCGGGGAACGTCACCCGTGATCGTCGACCTCGCGACCGGGCTCGGGCTCGGCGGGGTCATCGACCTCGCTGGTCCCTTCATCGACGACCGCCTGCCCGACATCCCGCGTGTTCTCACGGGTATCGCGGAGTGGCTCGGATGTCTCGTCTACGTGCTCCTGCGGCCCCGACGGGTCCGAGGGGCGAGGTTCGTGCTGCTCGCCGGCGGCGGGCTCGGCGTCCTCGTCGGGGTCCAGGTCCTCGTCGGGACGTGGCCTCGCGGCATGTGGCCGGTCGGCATGGCGACGGCCGTCGCGGCGATGTACGGGTTCATCTTCGTCGCGACAAGGGTGAGCGTCCGGGACGCGGGATACTTCACCGCGCGGGCGCTCGTCCTTGCCGAGCTTGTCGCGGCGTTCCACTGGCAGGTGCACTGCTTCCTCTTCGTGCCCACCGGGCTGCCCATCGCGCCGATGCCGGTCGCGTTCCTCGTCGTCACGTACGCCGCGACGTTCGGCATCGCGTTCGCCGCCGAGACGCGGCACTTCCGCAGCCACCGGGCACTCGACGTCACCCCGGGCGAGCTCGCGTCCGCCGTCGCGATCGCGCTCGCGACGTTCTTCATGAGCAACATCAGCTTCCTCAGCGCCAACACGCCGTTCAGCGGACGGTTCGGCGCGGAGATCTTCTACATCCGCACGCTCGTCGACCTCTGCGGGTTCGTCGCGCTCTACACGCAGCAGGGCCAGCGCCTCCAGAACCGGGCGAAGTCCGAGGTCCGGGCGATCGACGAGATGCTGCGCCGACAGCACGAGCACTACCTGCTCTCGAAGCGCAACATCGAGACCGTCAACCGCACGTATCACGACCTCAAGCACCAGATCGAGGTCATCCGTGCGGAGGGTGACGCGGGCCGGCGGGCCGCCTATCTCGACGACCTCGAGGCGAGCGTCGCCGGGTACTCGGCGCAGGTCGACACGGGCAACGGCGTCCTCGACGTCATCCTCACGACGAAGCGTGCGGAGTGCGCCGAGCGGGGGATCGACCTCACGGCCGTCGTCGACGGGCAGGCCCTCGACTTCATGTCGGCCATGGACCTCGCGGCGATCTTCGGCAACGCCCTCAACAATGCGGTCGACGGCGTCCTCGCCGTCGCCGACCCCGAGAAGCGCCTCATCAAGGTCGCGGTCTACGCGCGCGACGGTCTCGCGCTCGTGAGCGTCGAGAACTGGTTCACGGGTGAGCTGCGCACCGAGAACGGTGACATCGTCACCCGGCGCCAGGACCGCAACCGGCATGGTTTCGGTCTCAAGTCGATCCGCCGGTCGGCGGAGAAGTACGGCGGGTCGATGACCGTCAACGTCGAGGACCAGTGGTTCGTCCTGCGCGTGCTCGTGCCCCTGCCCGACGCGGCACGCTGACGCACCGACGGCGGCCCGGACCATGGCGGTCCGGGCCGCCGTCGTGCCCGGAGGTTCGCCCGACGTACGTGCGGACGCAACCGCGCCGTGATCCCGTCGTGACCTCTTCGTGACACCGCGAACCGTTCGTGCATGAAAACCGACCGACTGTGTCCGACCTCGCCGACAGGCCTTGCAACGTTCCTAGCCTCGGAGAGCGGTCCCACCACTCGGTACCGCGAACCTCCGCTCGGTGCGCGATGTCGCGCGCGTCCCGCCTCAGCACCTCTCACCTGGGTGCCCGACGGACGCTTCGCCGGCAGCTTCGACAACAAGGGAAGGTCAATGAAGACAACCACTACGGGAGGCGCGTCCTTCCGCCGCTCCACCTCCCTCAAGGGAACGGCCGCCCTCACCGGGCTCGCCCTCGTCGTGCTCAGCGCGTGCACGCCCGACGCTGCGACCCCTGACCCGACGACCGGCACCGGCACCGGCAGCGCCGCGGCCGAGACCTACACGACCCGTGAGGTGACGGACGGCGACACCGCCTTCGTCGTCGTCGACAACCCCAAGGACGGCGCGACCCTCTCCTACTCCAAGGAAGGCCCCGTCAAGATCCTCGACGTCGAGGACTCCGGCACGACGTACGCGTTCAAGGACATGAACGCCAACGGCAAGCTCGACGTCTGGGAGGACTGGCGCGCCAAGTCCACCGACCGCGCCGCCGACCTCGTCAAGAGTCTCTCGGTCGAGCAGATCGCCGGCCTCATGCTGTGGAGCTCGCACGAGCGCTCGCCCGCCGACGGCCTCACGGACGCGCAGAAGAAGTACCTCGACGAGTCCAGCCTCCGCAACGTCCTCAACGCGGCGGGCTCGGACGCGAAGACGACCGTCCCGTGGGTCAACTCCATGCAGGCGTACGTCGAGTCCCTCGTCACTGCCGACTCCCCGTACATTCCCGTGAACTTCAGCTCCGACCCGCGCTCCACCGCTGGCTCGGGCGGCTACAACGCCGAGGGTGCAGACATCTCGCGCTGGCCTTCGAACCTCGGGCTTGCCGCGACGTTCAACACGGAGCACACGAAGAACTTCGGCGAGATGGCGTCGGCCGAGTACCGCGCCCTCGGCATCACGACGGCGCTCTCCCCGCAGATCGACCTCGCGACCGAGCCGCGCTGGCTCCGTGTCGGTGGCACGTTCGGCGAGGACGCCGACCAGAACACCGAGCTCACCGCGGCGTACGTCGACGGCTTCCAGGGCACGGGCGGCGCCGACGTCTGGGGCGCGGACTCCGTCAACGCCATGATCAAGCACTGGGCCGGCGACGGTCCGGGCGAAAGTGGTCGTGAGGGTCACACCAACGCCGGCAAGTACGGCGTGTACCCGGGCGACAACCTCGCCGAGCACACGCAGGCGTTCCTCGGCTCGCTCGACTCGGCCGCCGTCATGACGGCGTACTCGATCGCGATCGGCGCCGACGGCAAGCCCCTCTTCGAGGACCGCACCGGCGCCGCGTATGACAAGGGCCGCATGGACCTGCTCCGCAAGGAGAGCAAGTACGAGGGCGTCGTCGTCACCGACTGGGGTGTCATGACGAACCAGGCCTGGGGCGCCGAGGAGCTGACGGACGCCGAGCGCTACCTCGCTGTCCTCGGCACCGACCACGACATGTTCGGTGGTGTCAACGACGCCACGTTCATCCTCGAGGCCGCCGACCTGTGGCAGAAGGCGTACGAGAAGGGCGACGTCGAGATCGACGCCGAGACCCGCTTCCGCCAGTCCGGCGAGCGCATCCTCACGATGTTCTTCAACCCGGGCCTCTACGAGAACGCCTACCTCGACCCCGAGGTCTCCGCGAAGATCCTCGCGAGCGAGGACAAGGTCGCTGCCGGCTACCAGGCCCAGCTCGACTCGGTCGTCATGGTGAAGAACGACGGCTCGACGATCGCCAAGACCGAGGCCACCGACTGGTCCGACAAGACGGTCTACATCCCGCGCTCCTTCAACACCGGCTTTGCCAGTGCGTGGGGCCCGGCGACGTACACCGAGGCAGCCGGCCTCGACCTCGAGGTCGCCGAGAAGATCTTCGGCAAGGTCCTCACCGACGAGGTCGTCCTCGACGACGACAAGCAGGTGAAGTCCTACACGGCTCCCGACCTCTCCGACGTCGACCTCGTCCTCGTCGGCATGTCGAGCCCGGACAACGGCGGCAACTTCTCCAACGTCGGCCACGACATGGAGAAGGACGAGTGGTACCCCATCTCGCTCCAGTACCGCCCGTACACCGCTGACGGCAAGAACGTCCGCAAGACGTCCATCGCCGGCGACCTCAAGGCGGACGGCACGCAGGAGAACCGCTCGTACTTCGGCAACACGTCGAAGATCGCGAACGAGGCCGACCTCGACGCGTTCGAACGTGCCGTCGCAGCCGTCGAGAAGACCGGCAAGGACATCCCCGTGGTGACGGTCCTCAAGGCCATCAACCCGATCGTCCCCGCCGAGTTCGAGGCGAGGTCCGACGCGATCGTCATCGGCTTCGGCACGAGCGACCAGGCGCTCATCGAGATCGCCACCGGCATCCACGAGCCCGTCGGCCGCCTGCCCATCCAGTTCCCCCTGGACATGGACACGGTCGAGAAGCAGTTCGAGGACGTTGCGAAGGACATGACCCCGTACAAGGACGCTGCAGGCAACGCGTACGACTACGGCTTCGGTCTCAACTGGTCGGGCGTCATCGCTGGCTGACAACCGACGTGGCCGGCCGGCCCTCCCTGGGCCGGCCGGCCGCACAGGACACCTACCTGGCCGCTCGCGCGGCGACGGTGGGCGCGTCCGCAGGACGGCGGGGTGGGCCCGCCGTCAGAATCACGTCAAGGAGCACAACATGAAGCGCAAGGTTCTCTCCGTCGGCCTCGGCCTCGCACTCGCCGGCTTCGGCGCGTTCGGCCTCACCGCGTGCAGCAACGACGACGCCCCCGCGGGCGGCGGCTCGAGCAGCTCCGCGCCCGTGACCGCCGAGACCGACGTCGCGGCCGACCTCCAGACCGCCCGCGACACCGTCCTCGAGGCGCTCAAGGACGACGACTGGGCTCAGGTCATGCTCGCGAGCGACGTCGAGGGCCCGACCGTCAAGTACGGCCTCATGGTCATGCCGTTCCACCCGACCGATGCCGCCGCGCGCGTCACCGGCACCGTGAACATCGACGGTGGCAAGTTCGTCATCGAGGCCGAGTCGGCTGCGACCGGCGAGACCTGGCAGATCGACCAGGACGGCGCCATCACGCAGGCCAAGAAGTAGGACGTTCCCACAGGGTCGGGGCCTCGGCCGTCGCAGACGCACGAGGACCCGACCCGGTCGGTCCCACGAAGGAGAGAAGTTGAGTTCCACGACGAGGGCACGCTCGAAGAAGCCGATGTCCAACAAGAAGTTCCTCTGGATCTGGGCACCCGTGCTCGCCGGGGTCGCGACCGTGACGATCGTCGCGAACGTCGCGGTCAGCGTCGCGGGTGGCTGGGTCACCTCCCAGCTCGGTTCCGGTACGTACGAGTTCACGAACCCCGCGGCCGCTGACGCCTGGGACACCCAGTACGTGAAGTCCGAGTTCGCGAACCTGGACGAGGTCGACGCCGCCGCGAAGAAGCTCGTCGAGGAGATCGCCGCAGGCGGCATCGTCCTCGCCAAGAACACCGGTGACGCGCTCCCGCTCGCGGGCGGCGCCAAGGTCACCATGCTCGGCCGCGCCGCGGCCGACCCCGTCTTCGGCGGCGCAGGCTCGGGCTCGGTCGACACGCGCTCCGCCGTGACCACACGCGTCGGCCTCGAGAACGCGGGCTTCGTCGTCAACGACGAGGTCTACTCCGCGATCGAGTCCTTCGCCGACGAGAACAAGCGCGGGCACATCGAGATGGACCTGCCCGACAAGTCGAGCTACACGATCGGTGAGATGCCCGTCGCGCAGTACGAGTCGCTCTCCTCGTCGTTCGCGGGCTACAACGACGCCGCGATCGTCGTCATCGGCCGGCCCGGTGGCGAGGGCGGCGACCTCGCCCGCGACATGACCGGCTGGGACGACAACGCGCAGCCCGGGCAGCACCAGCTCGAGCTCAACAAGGACGAGCTCGACCTGCTCGACCTCGCCGCGAAGAACTTCGAGACCGTCGTCGTCGTCGTCAACGCCTCGACGTCGCTCGAGCTCGGCCCCGTCCAGCAGAACCCCGACGTCGACGCCGTCCTTCTCGCCGGCTCGCCCGGCGCGACCGGCTTCAACGCGCTCGGCGGCATCCTCTCCGGCGACGTCAACCCTTCGGGCCGCACCGTCGACGTGTGGGCCTCGGACTTCACCGCCGACCCGACGTACGTGAACTTTGGCTCGTTCATCTACGACAACATCAAGGTGTCGTACCCGTCGTCCGTCATCGAGAACGCGACGTCGAACGCGAACGTCACCGAGGACGCCCCCTTCGTCAACTACGCCGAGGGCATCTACGTCGGCTACCGGTACTACGAGACTGCGGCCGCCGAAGGCTTCATCGACTACGACAAGGCCGTCGTCTACCCGTTCGGGCACGGCCTCAGCTACACAGACTTCGCCTGGAAGGTCACGGACCGCCGTGCCGGGGGCGTCGACGGGACCGTCGCGATCGACGTCGAGGTGACCAACACCGGTGACGTCGAGGGCCGTGACGTCGTCGAGCTCTACTACACCGCGCCCTACACGCGCGGCGGCATCGAGAAGTCCGAGGTCGTCCTCGGCGCGTTCGCCAAGACCGGCTCGCTCGCGCCCGGCGCGACGGAGACGGTGACGCTCGAGCTCGCGGTGGAGGACATGGCGTCCTACGACCACCTTGGCCACAAGGCGTACGTCCTCGAGAAGGGCGACTACGTCCTCAGCCTCCGCACCGACTCGCACACGTCTGCGCAGGGTGTCGAGCCCGTGACGTACACGGTCGAGAACGACGTCGTCTACACGGGCGAGAACCACCGCGCGAGCGACGCGGCTGCCGTGACGAACCAGTTCGACGACGTCTCCGCCGAGTTCGCCACGACGCCCACCGAGGGCAAGATCCTCACGATGTCGCGCGCCGACTTCGCCGGGACGTTCCCCACGGCACCGACCCCCGACCTCTTCGTCGCCGACGACGAGATCGCCGCCGGCTTCGCCGCGTGGGACTTCGAGGCCAAGGCCGACGCGTTCGACGGCAAGAAGCCGACGACGGGAGCCAGCACCGACCTCACGCTCGTCGACCTCCGGGGCCTCGCGAAGGACGACCCGCGCTGGAACGAGCTGCTCGACTCGCTCACGGTCGACGACATGACCGCCATGCTGCTCAACGGCGCCTACCAGACGGCCGCGATCGCCTCGATCGCCAAGCCGCCGACGGTCGAGCTCGACGGCCCCGCCGGCTTCTCGTCGTTCATCAACTCGTCGATCAACGGCACCGCCTACCCGTCGGAGTACCTCATCGGCCAGACGTGGGACGTCGAGATGCCGAAGGCCATGGGCCGCATGCTCGGCGAGGAGGCGCTCCAGAAGGACGTCAGCGGCTGGTACGGCCCCGCGGCCAACCTTCACCGTTCGCCGTTCGGCGGACGCAACTTCGAGTACTACTCGGAGGACCCGTTCCTCTCCGGCGCCATGATGACGTCCGCCTCGGCCGGTGCGGCCGAGAAGGGCCTCTACACGATGCTCAAGCACTTCGCGCTCAACGAGCAGGAGACCGAGCGCGTCAACAACGGCCCCGCGACCTGGGCGACCGAGCAGACGATCCGCGAGATCTACCTCAAGCCGTTCGAGATGTCCGTCAAGGACGTGTCGATCGCCGTGAGCTACCTCGCTGACGACAAGGGCACGATCGCCGAGGCACAGACAGGCGCCGCGGGCATCATGAGCTCGTTCAACCGCATCGGTTCGACCTGGGCCGGCGGCTCCGAGGCCCTCATGACGAACGTTCTGCGCGGCGAGTGGGGCTTCGAGGGCTTCGCGATCTCGGACTTCAACCTCTACCGGTACATGAACCCGAACCAGTCGATCTCGGCAGGTACGGATCTCACGCTGACGTTCCAGCCGTCGAAGTCGTTCAACGACACGCGTTCGGCCAAGGCCGTCACCGACATCCGCGAGGCGACGCACAACATCCTCTACACGGTTGCCAACTCCAACGCGATGAACGGCCTCGCCCCTGGCGCGACCGTGAGCTACACGCCGCCGGCGTGGTTCTGGATCCAGGTCGGCGTCTCGACGGCCCTCGGGCTGTTCGTCCTCGTCGGAGGGTTCTTCGTGACCCGACGCGTCCTCCGGCACCGCGCAGCCGAGAAGACCGCGTAGCCCGACACCACGATGCCCGGCCGGGTCGGTCCTGCGCTCGTCGTAGGACCGACCCGGACCGGGGCAGGGCCCACCGTCAGACCGGCGGCGCCCACCACCGACCGGTCTGACGGCGGCGCCTCCGCCTCGCCATGCCCAGATCCCGACAGGACGTCCGTCCATGACGTCCCCGCAACGACGAGGTCACGATGATCGAGAACCTGTCCCGCCTCGAGAAGGCGGCGCTCCTCACCGGCAAGTCCGTGTGGGAGTCCCACGACCTGCCGCGCCACGGCGTGCGTTCGCTGTGGTTCGCCGACGGCCCGCACGGCGTGCGCAAGCAGGTCGGTTCGGCCGACCACCTCGGGCTCAACGCGTCCGAGCCGGCGACGTGCTTCCCGACGGCTGTCGGGCTCGCGTCCACGTGGGATCCCGCGCTCGTCGAGCAGGTCGGCGCTGCCATCGGTGCCGAGGCCGCCAGCCAGGACGTCGACGTCCTCCTCGGCCCGGGCCTCAACGTCAAGCGGTCCCCGCTCGGGGGCCGCAGCTTCGAGTATTTCTCCGAGGACCCCTTCCTCAGCGGCCGCCTCGCGGCAGGCTTCGTGCGGGGTGTCCAGTCGCGCGGTGTCGCCGCGTGCCCCAAGCACTTCGCGGTGAACTCCCAGGAGCTTCTCCGCATGGTCTCGGACTCGGTCGTCGACGAGCGCACGATGCGTGAGGTCTACCTGCGCGGCTTCGAGATCGTCGTCACCGAGGCGCACCCGCGGACCCTCATGTCCGCGTACAACCGCGTCAACGGCACGTACGCCCACGAGCACCACGAGCTGCTCACGACGATCCTCCGCGACGAGTGGGGCTTCGCGGGGGCTGTCGTCTCGGACTGGGGCGGCTCGAACGACATCGTCGCTGCCGCAGCGGCCGGCGGCACGCTCGAGATGCCCGCGGCGGGTCTCGCCTCCGTGCGCGAGCTCGTCGCTGCCGTCGAGCAGGGTGTGCTCGACGAGGCTGACCTCGACGAGCGAGCCTCCGAGATGCTGCGGCTCGTCGCCGACGCTCGTACGCCCGGAACCGCACCGGCGGTCGACGCTGACGCGCACCACGTCCTCGCACGACGCGTCGCGGCACGCTCTGCGGTCCTTCTCAAGAACGACGACGCTCTCCTGCCGCTCGCGGCCGGGACCCGCGTCGCGATCATCGGCGACTTCGCGCGCACCCCGCGCTACCAGGGCTCCGGCTCGTCTGCCGTCAACCCGACACGTCTCGACTCGGTCCTCGACGTCGTCTCCAGCTCTGGCCTCGAGATGACGTCGTTCGCCGCGGGCTTCCGCCGCGACGGCACGCCCGACGGCGCGCTGCTCGCCGAGGCCGTCGAGGCTGCGCGTGGTGCTGACGTGGCGGTGCTGTTCCTCGGGCTCGACGAGATCGCCGAGTCGGAAGGCCTCGACCGCTCCCGCCTCGACCTCCACGCGGCCCAGGTCGACGTTCTCGAAGCCGTCGCGGCGGTCAATCCTGCCACCGTCGTCGTTCTCGCGGGAGGTGGGGTCATCGAGGTGCCGTGGCTCGGCTCCGCTCGTGCCCTCGTCCACGGGCATCTTGCGGGTCAGGCCGGTGCCGGTGGCCTTCTCGACGTGCTCACGGGGGCCGTCAACCCATCGGGCCACCTCGCCGAGACCGTGCCGGTCACGCTCGCCGACACCCCGACCGCTGGCGCCTTCCCGTCGCCCGCGCGGACCGCCGAGTACCGCGAGGGTCTCTACGTCGGCTACCGCTACTACACGACGGCCGACGTGCCCGTCGCCTTCCCCTTCGGGTACGGCCTCTCCTACACGACGTTCGAACGTCGCGACCTCGTGGCGACCTCGTCGTCCGCGACCGTCACAGTGACGAACACGGGTGCCGTCACGGGTGCCGACGTCGTCCAGGTCTACGTCCGCCGCGAGACGTCGGGTGTGCACCGTCCGGTCCGCACTCTTGCCGGCTTCGCGCGCGTCGAGCTCGCCCCCGGCGAGACCACGACGGTCGAGGTGCCGCTCGACCCCGCGGCGTTCCGGCACTGGGACGTCGACAGCCGCGCCTGGCAGGTCGAGGACGCCGCGTGGACCGTGCTCGTCGGCTCGCACGTCGACGACCTCCCGCTCGAGGCGGCCGTCGAGGTCAGCGGCTCCGTCCCCGCGAAGGTCGACGACGTTCCCGACGTCTACCGCACCGGCAGGGTCACCGACGCCTCGCACGCCGACCTCGTCGCCCTGCTGGGCCACGAGCCGCCCGCTGCAGCCGAGCACGGCGAGATCGGGGCGAACGACGCCCTGGGCCGCATGCGCGACGCGCGCTCGCCGCTCGCGCGGTTCGCGCACCGCATCCTCCGCAGCCGGCTTGCCGCCGCCGAACGTCGCGGCAAGCCCGACCTCAACCTGCTCTTCCTCGTCAACATGCCGTTCCGAGCGATCGGGAAGATGACCGGCGGCATGGTCGACGCCGCCACCGTCGACGCGCTCGTGCGCATCGTCAACGGCCGCCACCTCGCAGGATTCGGCGCCGCCATCGGCGCCTTCGTCCGCAACCGTCGAGCCAACCGTGCGACCGCCCGCGCCCTGCGCGGCGACGCCTGAACCCCGCCACCACCCCGAAGGACACCAGCATGATCTCCCGCCTGAGCGCCGCGTGGCGCGGTTTCGCCGACAAGAGACCCGGCATCGCCCAGTTCCTCGTGTTCTTCCTCCTGAGCAACGGCGTCACAGCCCTCCAGCTCGCGATGATGCCGCTCATCAAGTGGCTGTTCGGCATGACGTCGCTCGTCGACACCGCGTTCCAGGTGTGGCCCGTCGGGTCCAACGTCGACGGGTCCCAGTACTTCATCTTCGACTACGCTGCGGGCGCGCTGCCCGGCGGTGGCGGCGGCCTCGCGTACTTCCTCGCCGTCCAGATCACACTGCTCGTCGCGCAGGTCATCAACTTCTTCGCGCAGCGCAAGATCACGTTCAGGTCAAACTCGTCGATCTGGAAGGCTGCCGCTTGGTACACGATCGCGTACGTCCTCATCACGATCTTCGCGGCCGCGGCCCAGGGCCTCTACAAGGCCCCGATCTACGAGCTCTTCATCACCACGTGGGGCTTCGGCGGCACAGGCGAGACCCTCGCCGACTTCGTGACGATGATCATCAACTCCGCGATCTCGTTCTGGGTCTTCTTCCCGATCTTCAAGGTCATCTTCAAGCGGGTCCCCGAGGAGGAGACCGTCACACCGGAGGAGGTCGTGGCGTGACCACCACGCTCGTCTCTGTCGTCGTCCCGGCCTACAACGCCGAGCCGTACCTCGCGCGCGCGCTCGACTCCCTCGTCGGGTTCGGGCCGTCGGTCGAGATCCTCGTCGTCGACGACGGTTCGACGGACGGCACCGCGGCGCTCGCCCAGACGTACGCGCAGCGCCACCCCGGCGAGGTGCAGGTCATCAGCAAGCCCAACGGCGGCCACGGGTCCGCCATCAACACCGGGCTGGCTCATGCCACAGGCCTCTACCTCAAGGTCGTCGACGCGGACGACTGGGTCGACCGCGCCGCCTTCGGCGAGCTCCTCGCGAAGCTTGCCGGCTTCGTCGCCGACGAACATGAGGTCGACCTCGTCGTGACGAACTTCGTCTACGAGAAGGTCGGCAAGCGCACCAAGACCACCGTCCGATACGAAGGCGCTCTGCCCGTCGGACGCACGTTCACGTGGGACCGGACGAGGCGCTTCGGCAACCGCCAGTACCTCATGATGCACGCGCTGCTCTACCGCACCCAGGTGCTGCGTGACGCCGGCCTCAGGCTGCCAGAGCACACCTTCTACGTCGACAGTCTCTACGCGACCGTGCCGCTCCACCGGGTCCGCACGCTCCACTACCTGGACGTCGACCTCTACCGTTACTTCATCGGTCGGCCCGACCAGTCCGTCCACGAGGCCGTCATGCTCCGCAGGCTCGACCAGCAGCTGCGGGTCAACCAGCTCATGCTCGACCACGTCCTCACCACCACCGTCACGAACCGGCGGCTGCGCCGCTATCTCCTCCACTACGTCGGCATCATCTGCGGCGTCTCCTCCGTGCTCCTCGTCCGCGAGGGCACCCGAGGGGCCCTCGCCGAGCGCGACCGGCTCTGGAGCGAGCTCCGTGCCGCCGATCCCTGGCTCTACCGGCGCATGCGGTGGTCCGCGTTCGGCCAGATCACCAACCTGCCCGGGCCGGTCGGCCGGCGCGCGACCGTCATGGCGTACCGCGTCGCGCAGCGTGCTATCGGGTTCAGCTGAGTCTTCGCGCCCGACGGGCGTCGGCGCCGTCCGGTCCGCCCGTCGGGCCCGGAACTGCTCCAGCCGCGTCAAGCGACTCGCTGGCCCCTGGCCGTGTCCGACGGTCGGGGCACGCGTCGGGAAGCCGGTGCCGCAGAGGTGATCCTCCTGCGCGACTCGTCGCGCTCCTGCACGCTCGGTCGCGCCCTGGAACGGCGCCTCCCCTCGCGACTCGTAGCGCTCCTGCACACTCGGGCGGCTCCGGGAACTCCCCTCCCCTCGTGACTCGAAGGTCTGCAGCACCATCGAACGGTGCTGCAGACCTACGGGTCGCGGGGCGCCGATTGCGGGTTGCGACACGTGAGGGGAACGGATCTGCTATCGAGTTGGGCAGGGGCAGGGGCAGGGGCAGGGGCAGGGGCAGGGGCAGGGGCAGGGCTGGGGCGCGGTGGGGCTGGGCCGCGAGGAGGGGCGGGCCTCGGCTTCGCCGAGGCGGAGGATGGGGGAGCCGGGCTCCTCGCTTCGCTGCGGGCCCTCCCGAATCCGCTCAGTTCGTGCGCAGAACGACGAAGACCCTCGGACCGAAAAGCGTGGTCCGAGGGTCTTCGTCGTTCTGCGGAGGATGGGGGATTCGAACCCCCGCCCACTGTCGCTCGTCAACATAGGGGATACGCTAGATATCAAGCCGGAGACGCGACCCCAAGGAAGCGTTGAGGGCTGTTGATATCCCCTCCTCGACCGTCAAAGTGTTGACGGCGTCAACACGCTAGGAGCACCCGTGGCATCCACCAGACAGCGCACCCGCGCCGACGGAACCATCGCCTGGCAGGTGCTCTACCGGCACGGAGGCATCCAACGATCCACCACGTTCGACACCGAACGCGAGCGAGCACAGTGGCTCCGCATGATCGACGACCTAGGACTCGACGCTGCCGTCCAGGTGCTCGAGGACCTCGAGGCCGGCGGGCGCGCGAGCGTCGTCACTCTCGGCGACTACGCACTCGAAGCCATCGCGGTACGGACCGGCATCGGCGAAGGGACCAGGCACCGCTACCGGCGCGAGGTCGAACGCGACTGGAAGGGCCTGGCTGGGCTGCCCATCAACCTCGTCACCGCGAAGCACGTTGAGCGATGGGTCCGCGACCTCGAGCTCGCAGGCGCGTCCGCCAAGACGATCCGCAACAAGCACGGTCTGCTGTCGTCCGTCCTCGCGCGCGCCGTCGCCGACAAGAGCATCGACCTAGCCGCGAACCCGTGCGAGCACACCGACCTCCGCAAGGACGACGTGTCCGTAGAGATGACCTACCTGACGCACGCAGAGTTCGCGGCGCTCCTCGCCCACGTCCCGCGCCCCTACCAGCCGTTCGTCACGGCGCTGTTCGGCACGGGCATGCGCTACGGCGAGGCGACCGCGGTACAGGTCGGCGACTACGACCCCGCTACGCGATCCCTGCGGATCTCGCGCGCGTGGAAGAAGCTCGACGTCGGGTGGAAGGTCGGCCCGCCCAAGACTCGGCGCGGGCGACGCACGGTCGGTGTCCCGGAGCAGTTGGTGGGCTACTGCGAGCGGGCCTCTGAGTCGCGGCCGCCGGGCGACCTGCTGTTCACGTCGGCGCAGGGCGGGCGCATCCGTCACTCGACGTTCCACCCGGACGTGTGGGTGCCTGCGGTGCGGCTGGCGAACGGGCTACCGGGGTGGCCGGAGAAGGGTGCCGGCTATCGGCCGTCGCCGCGGTCGATGTGGCACGGGATCGAGCGGGCGTCCTCGGGCGGGTCGCTGGGGAAGTTCCCGCGCATCCATGACGCGCGGCACTCTGCGGCGTCGTGGCTGATCGCGGCGGGGGCGACGCTGCAGGACGTGCAGTACACGCTGGGGCATGAGTCGATCCAGACGACGTCGGATCGGTATGGGCACCTGTTGCCGGGGCGGCGTGAGGCTGTGGCGGCGGCGATGACTGTTGCGCTGGGCGTGGCGCTGCCGCAGATCGAGCCATAACCGTTCCGCTTATATCGGGGCGGGGATAAGCGGGTGTGGGTCACGCAACTTCGTAGCGCTAAGGTGTAGACACAACTACAGGTCGGGTGTAGTCTTATCTACATGGAGACCACGGAGATCACCCGCACCGAGCAGACCATCGACGGCCTCGCCGCCATCGTCTGGACGCTCATCGAGGACGGCGTCGAGATCGCCCACCTCGACGCCCACACCTCCGGCCTCATCCTCAACGTGGAGGTCGACGACGACCGTCGCGGCGAGGGCCACGCCCGCCGCCTCTTCGACCACGCCGACGCCGACCTCGGCCTCTACCACGTCCCCACCTGGGGCCGCACCCCCGAGGGCGAGATCTTCGCCGACGCAATGGGCGGCGACACGATGGACGACGAGCGCGCCTGCGAGATCCTCGGCCTCGACCTCGACGTCGTCACCAACAACTACGCCTGATCGGAGACCCCCCATGTACGATATCGACACGCACGGCGCGTGGCTCGGCGACGCAGCCGACGACCTCAGCCCCGAGCGGCTCGAGCGGTTCGCCGACGAGTGGGACGCGATCACGGCCCGCTACGCCGACCGCGACGACGACGAGGAGGCCAACGCGGCGCTGTCCGCGTGCGTGCAGTACCTCCTTGGGGAGACGACCGTCGAGGCTGCGGGCGTCGAGCGTCGGCGCACCCAGCGCGCGGAGATGCTCGCGCTCGCCGCAGCCCGGCAGGTCGCACGCATGGCTGCGCTCGACGGCATGCCCAAGGCCACCGCGGCGCGGGTCGCGGGCTTCGACCGCATGGTGCTGCTCAGGGACCTCGGAGAGCGCCCCGCGCGGGCATGACGAAAGCGCCCCCGCCCTCGATGAGGGTGGGGGCGCTGTCGTGTGACATCCGGGGTGATTTCATACCGGATTTCATACCGGCACACCGAGGTACGTCAGTCGGCGTCGTCGAAGTGTGCGCACTCGCGGGCTGCGTGGTACGAGCCGTAGCGTGTGCCGCAGCGCTCGCACTCGTAGGTGCAGCGCCCGCAGGCGGTGACGCAGGCGGGGCAGGGGAGGTCACTCATCGGTCGGCTCGTCGACGTCGGGCTCGTCGGGGAGCGTGTCCGGGTCGGGCGCGTCTGCCGGGTCGAGGCGGGTGACGGTCGGCTCGACCTCGGGCAGCCCGGTGAGGGACGTGAGCACGGAGACGATGCCGGCGAGTGCGGATGCGGAGAGGACGGCGAGCCAGTCGACGTCGAGGATGCCGACCGCGCCGACGGTGAGCAGGGAGACGGCGGTCTGGGCGGCGGTCTTGATGGCGCGGACGAGTGCCGCGCGGGTCCAGGTGGTCACGGGGTGGTCCTCTCAGGCGGGGATGTAGTCGACGGTGGTCGTGAGGTGGGTGAGGCGGATGCCCTTGTCGAGGGTGAGCGCCTGGATGCGCACGCGGCGCTGACGCTTGCCGGTGATCTTGGCGAGCTCGAACGGGGCGACGATCTGGCCGAACGTCTGCCCGCCTGTGCCGATGATCTCGACGATGCTGCCGCGCGAGACGATCTTGGCGTTCTTGCCGTCGGCGTCGGACTCGACGACGATCGCGCGGACCTGCACCTCCCTGCCGCGGGGGACGCCGGTGAGGGTGAGGTCGGCGACGAGCGTGCCCCGGCCCACGGTCGTGCACGCGGACGTGTGGCCCTTGTCGTTGACGGGGAGTGTCTTCCACCCGAGCGGGAGCGCGAGATCCTTCGTTCGGGTGTGGATGGTGCGGCGCATGCGGTCCTCCGGGAGGTCGGTCGGCAGCGGGACGATGCTGCCGGGGTGGGTGTCGCGGTCGGGCTGGTAGACCATGTGCCAGGGCTCGCCGGGCACGGTGTCGCGGAGCCAGCCGTAGGCCGCGCCGTGGGTGCGGACCCAGGTGCGGGCGGGCTCGGGGACGTCGATCGCGTCGCCGCGCTCGTGCAGGGATCGCGCGGAGCCGGGCGCGGACGCCGACGAGGGACCGGACGTGCGGACGTAGCGGACGCCGTCCCACCACTGGACGTCGCCGTACCGTCCCGTGCCGGTCGCCTGCGGGGTGTACCGGGACAGGAAGATCGAGCGCTGCTGGGCGTGGGTGCGGCCTGCGGAAGTGACGCCGGGCGGGCAGCCGTCGCGGATCATCCGCGCGTAGGACGCTGCGGGGTCTGGGGCGAGCCAGTGGCCGGGTGCGATCGTCACCTGACGCATGGTGGGGGCCTCCTCGGGCATGGGTGAGGCCCCGAACCGACACGCGGTGCGGGGCCTACAGGGGCGGGGGTCAGGGGATCTGTGCGACGACCTTGATGAGGACGATGCCGACGCCGAGGAGCGAGCCGAGGCCGACGACCGCGGAGATGATCGTGGCGACGATCGTCCACGGGCTGGTGCGCGGCGGGGCGGCCGGGATCGCGGCGAGGCGCTGGGCCTGCTCGGCGAGCTGCTCGGAGTGTGCGTTAAGGCGGGTCTCGGCGGTGCCGATGCGCTGCTCGTGCCCGTCGAGGCGGCCCGTCTGGGTAGCCAAGGCCGTGTCGACCTTGCCCTCGAGGCGGGCGAGCGTGACGGGCACCGGCTCGGCGCTCGTGTGGGCGCGGGTGCCGGGGCTCAGGGTGTCCTCGAGCGCGCCGAGTCCGGGGTCGTAGGTCATGCGGGTGCCTCCATGGGGCGTCCGACGGGTGGTGGCAGGCGGGGGTGCGCGGCGGGGCGCGCGAGTGTGTCTACGCGCCGACGTAGGTCACGCCGTCGATCGAGACGTAGTTGCCGGACGCGAACGTCATCGACGCGTTGAGGTTGCGCAGCGTGCAGACGCCTGCGGCCGTCACGACGAGCTCGAGATCGCCGACCTGTGAGGTGACACGCTGGATCTGCTGGGCTGCCGGGGGGTGGGGCGTCGTGCCGAGCGCGACGCCCGCCGCTCCGGAGGCGAGCGTGTACCCGGCGGAGACGGCGAGTGCGGTGCCGCGCAGCGTGACGAGCGGCCCTGTGCGTGCCGAGCGCAGCGAGCTGATCGAGAAGCCGGGCGAGGTCCCGGTGAACGCTTCCTCGCCGTAGCCGTACATGAGCCGCCAGGCCCCAGCTGCGCGGACATAAACGCCATTCTCGGAGGCGACGTGGCACATCATCCCGTCGACGAGCTTGCCCGTGGGGAGGGCGGCGTCACGGGCCGCGAGCGACGCGAAACGCATGACCGTTCGGCCCTCGACGGCCTCGGCGAGCGCCTTGATCTGCGCCGGGCCGTCCGCGGGGTCGCCCGGCAGGGGGTACGGCAGTGGCTGGATGGTCGTGGTAGCCATGGTCAGGCCTCCTCGGTGGGCGGGGTGTAGGGCTCGGGGTAGTCGGCGGCGATCGCCACGACGGTCTCGGGAGTCCAGATGAGTGCGCGCGCGTCGGCGGGTAGGCCGAGGAGCGCCAGGACGTCAGCGAGCGACGGCGGCTCGACGGGCTCGACGACCTCGGGAGGCGTCTCGTCCGGCACGGTCTCGTCCGGGGGCAGATCAGACACGGGCAGCCTCCTCAGGCAGGCAGTCGGTAGGTGATCTCGAGCACGCCCGAGAGGTCCGTCTGGAACCAGGCGAAGTCGTCGACGCGCGCGGAGTGAAAGATCAGGCCCGTCATCGCCCCGGACATGAGCGCCGTCAGCCACGTGGACGGCAGCGCCCACGACGACGCCTGCCCGACCGCGAGCCGACCCGGCCGCCAGTCCGTGTACGCGGCGAGCTTCATCGCCGCGGGCGTGCGGCCTGCCGGCGGGAGCGTGGCCTGCGCGTGCCCGGAGATCACCGGCGCGACGAGCGCCGCACCTGAGGAGCCTTCCCAGATCGCCTCGATGCGAGCCATGCGCACGCGAGCGGCAGTGATCGTCGCGCCCACCGGGACCTGCGCGGCCAGCGACTGGTAGTAGGCGATCCCGGCGTACTCACGCCAGCCGTAGGCTTCGTCGGCCCACTCGGAGCCCTGCTGGATGTAGTCGTGCGCGCCGCCCCAGTCCCAGGAGTCATCCGGGGGTGCCTGGTCGGTCCATGCCCCGCCGAGCGCCCACGTGGCCGGGGCGACGTACATCGTCTGCTCGACGAACCCAGGCCCGGTGAGATCCTTGCTGAGCTTGCCGAGGACGACCCACGACGTGCCCGCGCGGAGCACGGTGACGAAATCGCCGACGACGGGAGCGTAGGAGCCGACCCAGCGCACCCCGGTCAGGGGCGTGCCGGTGCCGATGTCGATCGTCAGCGCGAGCGCCGTCGCGTCGATCGCTGTCACGGTGCCGAGGTAGGACCCCGACTGCCGTCCGCGCGCGACCGCCGCGCGCACACCCTGAGCGAGATCCACTAGGCCACCTGCCTCACGTCACGGGTCCGGATAGCGAACTCAGCCCCCGCGGTGAGCCCGAGGGTGTAGCCGTCGACCACGTGCGCCCGCACGGACCCGGCCGGATCGGCGGGGTCGGTGATGACGTGGATGAGGTCGCCCGGCTCAAGCGCAGGGTTCGGCACGCTCGACGCCTCGAGGGTGGTCGCCGCCCCGACAGACTGCGCGAGCAGCCCGCGACCGACCGCGCGCGCCTGCTCGAGCGTCGACACCGTCGGATACGACTCGAAGCGCGGCACCATGCCGTAGCGGCCCGTCATCGGGTCGCCCCACCTGGTCGGCGACGTCGGGTCCTCGTCATACACAGTCGCCTGCATCGGCGGAAAATCACCAGACGGCGACTCGCCGCGCACGATGACCGCGTTGTACACGCCGTCACGCGAGCTCGACGACGACGCCGACACGAGCACACCGCCCTCACCGGCATGCACCGTCCACGCCGGCGTCCCGGTCGTCGATGGCGCGTCCGCGATGACGATGCGACCCCACGCGTCGGCGTACCAGACCGCGCCGATCGCCTCCGCGAGTGACGTCAGCGCGCCCGCGCGGTCCTCCTCGAACGTCGTCGTGGGCACGCGCGCGTCACGGCGCGCGGACACGACGACCTCCACGCTCGGCAGCACCTCGTGGATGAGCGCCGCCATGATGCTCGTGGTCGACGGTCCCGACACCGTACGCGGCGCGACGAAGCGAGCGTCGATCAGCCATGCCTCCCGCGAGCGCCCCGTCACCTGCACCGTGCCGTCACCCATCAGCGACCCCGACGCCGAGTCGACCCGGAACACGCCCGCCCTGATCCACTCCACGCTGTCGTCCGTGTACACGATCCCGTAGGACACGTGCAGCTCAGCCCCGTAGGCCGCGAGCGGATGCGCAGGCGAGTCCGGCAGCGCGGGGCGGTCCGTGTACAGGCCCGTCGACAGACGCGGCGGCACCGTCAGCGACAGCGACCGACGGCACGCAGCCGTCCCGTCCACCGTCACCGACCCATCCACCACCGGCACGCCTGAGTACAGGATCTGCGTGCCCCGACGAGCCTCCACCATGATCTGCACCCGGTGAGGACCCGCCAGCGCAGGCAGGAAACGATCCGAGACCTGCTGCATCACGCGCCCCTCGTCAGGTCGAACCACGTCGGATGCGCCGCCATCGCGGCGCTCCACGTCGGGTACGTCGCCGTCACCGCAGCCCACGACCAGCCGATGACACCCTGGCCGCCGCCAGCGGGGACTCCGGTGCGCGTCAGCGACAGCGTGTGCACGCGTCCGGGCAGGAGGTACTGCGGGTCACGCGGCGCACGGGACACCTGCGAGACGTAGTACCAGCCGGACTCGATGACGTCGTGCCCGCAGTCCTGCACGAGCACGACACGCGTCGTCGACAGCAGCGCACGGATCGACGCCTCCACGCCCGCGTCCTCCGACGACACGACCAGCGAGTAGGTCGAGGCGTTGACACCAGCGACCGACGCGACCGCGACGCCCGTGCCGCCGATGACGTCGTACACGCCGCCCTGCGTCTGTGACACCGGGCCGTCCGACGCGCGCCCCGTCCCCCGCACCGTGAGGTTCGGGCGTCCGGCTGCCTTGAGCCAGATGCCGTGCGGGGCGCCCTCGGTGGAGACCGTGACCATGCTCGAGAGCACAGCCACGCCCGCCGCGGTGTAGCCGATCGCCTGATACGTGACCGACGACCCGAGCGGCTGCTCGTGATCCGAGCCCGCCCAGTACCCGCCGACGGCAGGCACACGGTCCGCGCCACGCACCGGCACGTCCGACTCGCCCGCGACCAGACGCATGACACGCACCTCGACGACCGCCGACGACCACGCCGACCCGAGCACCTCGAGCGACACAGCCGCCGCCTCCGGACGCCACGTCGCAGTCAGCACACCATCAGCACCAGTCGGCATGTCAGTACCCCCTCTGCATCGCGTTCGCCGCCGAGGAGATCTCAGCCCGGACCGTCTGACGAGCCACCGCACGCACGTCCTCACCCGTGATCGGGTTGCGCACGTAGATGTCAGGGATCGTCACGTACACGGGCGCCGACGACGCCCCCACACCAGCCGCGACGGGCACCGCCACGAGCGGAGCCGCGACCGGTCCCGGCGTCGCGTTGATCCGCTCGAGCAGGTTCGCGTTGTAGCGCGCCGACACGGCGTTCGTCACGTGCTCACCCGGCATCGTCATGATCGGCACCGAGTCCCTGCCCCGGACGCCGCCCGTGATCCAGCCACCCGTCGCGTACCCCGTCAGCGCGATCCCCGTCGCCTCCGAGAGGATCTGCGCGACCCGGTCGATCGCCGCCTTCGTATCCTCCGCAGCCGCCGTCTGCCGCTCGAGCTGCTTCTGGACCACGTCCGTCGTCGTGCCGAAAGCCGATTGCGTCGCGATGTCACCCGTGCGCGACGACTCACTCTCGAGCGCCGCCCACGTCGACGTGATCGCCTGCCAGTCCGAGCCCGAGGCCGACAGCAGAGCGTTCGCCAGCTGCGTGCCACCCTCGATGCCAGCGGACAGCACCTCCTGCAGCAGCGCGTTCGGCGCACCCCGCAGCCGCAGGGCGTTCAACCGCCCGTTGAACGCCCGGACCTTCGTCAACTTGTCCTGCACGTAGGCACGGATCGCTCCGGCGCTCGTGCCACCACCCGAGGTCGACTCCGAGTACCAGATGTCACCGCGCCCATTGGAGTGCTGCTCGACCTTCGACGTCGCCGCCGACAGCGTGTCCGTGAGCTTGACCTCGCCCATGATCGACTGAGCGACCTGGTCGTGCATCCCCTTCACGTCCGACAGGAGCGCCTTCGACTTCTCGATCTCGGCGTTCTGCTTCTCGAGCAGCGCGTACTGCTTCGTCAGATCCTTCTCGGCCTGCTGCGCAGCCTTCCGCAGCGCGGCCGACTTCTCCTTCGACAGCGTGCCCGAGCTGGCCAGATCGAGAGCCGAGTCCACTGCGGACAGGCCACCGGTCAAGCCCGAGTTCACCTGGTCGCGGGTCGTACCCCGACGCTCATCCGTCGCATGATCCGCACGCCGATCCCGGACGTCCGCGCGGCGATCGTTCTCCGCCTTGCGGGCGGCCTTCGCCTGCTCGTAGGCCTTCTCCGCGGCCTTGAGGTCGGCCTTCTCCTTCGCGAGAGCCTTCCGCGCAGCCTTGACCGCGTCCTGAGCGTCACGCGCCGCCTGCTGCGCCCGCTTCTTCGCCGACTTGTCCTTCGACGACGTATCCGCCGACGCCCGAGACGCACGCGTCGACGCCGACTGTGCACGCTCGACAGCCTTCTCCGCCGACTTCACCTGCGCACGCTCACGACGCACCGCAGCCGCCGCACGCTCCACCGCCGACGCACCAGACCCGGCGATACCCACCGAGCCACCCGACGCGAAACGCAGCGCACCCGCCTGGATCAGCCCACGCATGCGGTAGACCGCGCCCTGACCACCCGCCTTCGCGACGTCGCTCGCCGTCAGGACGTGCTCGCCGTTCGACAGCCACGCCGGGATGCTGTCCGACGTCCCCGTACCCGGGCCGACGACCGAACCACCGTCGGCCTTCGCCGTCGCCGCGCCCTTACCGCCGCCACCGCCCCCGTTGGCCGTGATGTTGATCTTGATCTGACGGCGCTGTGCCTCATCCACGAAGTGATCGAGTGCGGTTCGCGCGAGGCCCATGTCCGCGAGGACCTTGAGCATGGGGATGTTCTCCTGCGCCCCGGCGATCGCCTGCACGAAAGCGTCGGTCTCGTTCTTCGCGACCGTCGCGAGGTCAAGCCGGGAGAGTTCCTTGTCCGTCGCGTTGACGAGTTCCGCGACGAGCGGCGCACCAGCCGGGCCGAGGTTCGCGAGTTCGGCCAGCGTCTCCTCGGAGACCTTGCCTGCGAGCGTGACCATGTTGGCCTTCCACTCACCCTGCGCCTTGACCTGCGACTCGAGCTCGGCGATGTAGTCCGACGCGGAAACGGACACGCCGTCGTAGAAGTCCTCCCACGAGTCCTTCGAGTCCTTCGTCGCAGCAGCCGTCGACTCCGCGAGCGCCTTGTTCTTCTCGACCACCGCGTCATAGGCGCCCCCCAGGTCGATGAACGCGCCCGCCGCGTCGCCGTACAGCGACGAGAAGTCATCGAACGCGCGCTGCAACTCCTCCTGCGCAGCCTTCGCGGCCTTCGCCGCCTCCTCCGCGTCGAGCGCAGCCTGCAGCGTCGCCGCACCAGCCGTTGCCGACTCCGCACCCACACCGGCCAGAGCCTCGGTGTACTGCGGCATCCACCGCGTAGCAGCCTCATCGAGGGTCAGCCCGAGCGTCGCTGCCTCAGCCTCGATCAGCGCCTGAGCCGACGCCAGCGCCTCCGCATCGCCACTCGCGACGACCTGCGCCATCGCCGAGTCGAGGTTCTTGATCGACTCCTCAGCCTGCTTGAACGCCGCGGTGTCGACGAAGAGCGAGAACACGTTGCCCTTGCCGGACTTGCGCGCTCCCGCGCCCCACTTCTCCCACCAGCCCTCTTCGGACGCGCCCTTGAGCTCCCGCATCGCGTCAGCGATCCCACGGATGGCATCCGCCTGGGCAATCGCGGGCGTCGCCCAGTCGGTCCACGAGGCGTTGCCGGTGTCACCACTGATGAGCGACTGGACGAAGCGTCCGTCACCAGCCTTCTCGAGGCCGAGCAGAGCGTCAGTGAGAGCGTCGACCGCGGGCGCCGCGACACCGACGCTCGTCACCCAGTTGCCAAGCGCGTTGGCCGCAGCGGTGCCGATGGCGAGACCGCCGAGGATGAGGGAGGCCTTGCCGGCGCCCTTGAGTACGCCGGGGATCTTCGACCCGGATGCGGCGAGCGCCTGCATTGCCTCCCGCGTGGCGATGATGCGGGGCAGCGCGATGAGGAGACCGCCCGCGAGCGTGGTCGCGCCACCACCGGCCGCGACGAGCGCGGACGCGACGACGCGCACCGGGCCGGGCAGGTCCTTGAGTGTGCCCTCGACGTTGCGCAGCGCGTCCGCGAGACCGTTCGCCCAGCCGACTGCCGCGCCGCCGGACTCGGGGTCCACGAGCGGGGCGGCGAGCAGCGCCGAGATGTCACGGATCGCCGATCGCACGCGGTCCGTCGCGCCGTCCCACGTCTGCTTCACGTTCGCCGACGCGCCCGCGAACTTCTCCGACATGCCAGCCGCGAGAGCATCCAGCGCCACATCAGCGCCCAGCGTGCCCTTCGTGATGTGCGCCTTGATCTCGGCGCCCGTCAGGCCCATCTGCGAGCCGATGAGTTCGGCGGCGTTGACACCGCGCTGCCCGAACTGGATCAGATCCTGCCCGGTGATCTTCCCGGCCGCACTGATCTGCGCCATGACGAACGCGAGCTCGCCGAGCATCTGGCTGTTGCCGCCTGCCGCCGCGGTCGCGTCGTTGATCGCCGACAGGTACGGGATGACCTTCTTCGACTCGATGCCGAACGCGAGCATCTGCTGCTGCGCCGAGATGAACGTCTGCTTCGAGAACGGCGACGTCTTGGCGAACTTGTCGAGCTCGCCCATCTGCGCGTTGACAGCCTCAGCGCCGCCAAGCATCGTCTTGAGCGCCGCCCGCGACGACTGCTGCAGGCTGTTGTACGCCACACCCGTCTTGACCGTCGCGACCACAAGGCCCGTCGTCGCCGCACCCGCAGCCGCGAGCACACCGCCAGCCTTCTGGTACGCGTCGGTGTTGTCCTTGATCCGCTGCGCCGTCCGACCAGCCGCCGTCGCCGCCGTCTCCTGCGCCTTCGCCACCTGCTGCAGCGAGACACGATGCTTCGCCTCAGCCTGCACCGCCGCGTCAGTAGCCTTCTTGTGCTTGTCGAGCGCGTGCTGCAGCTTCACCTCGGCGGCAGCCTTCTGGCTGGCCGTCTTGGTCGAGTCCTTCTGCGTGCGCGCGAGCTGCTTCTCCGCAGCCTCGACACGCTTCGCTGCAGTCGCCATCTCGGACTTGGCCTTGTCCATGACGGACTCGGTCTTGGTCGCAGCGGCCTGCATCTCCTTGAGGGAGAGCACGCCCTGGCCGAGCGCCCGACGAAACTCGCCGACCTCTGCCCGGAGGCGAACCGAGATGTTGCGCTCAGCCATGAACTACCCCCGTCGGGTCGATATGCGATTGGATGTGCACATGGGTTTCTTGATTGCCGTCGTCGTCGGCTTCCTGCTCTTCGCGGGAGTGATCGGCTACTTCTCGTTTGCCGAAGGCGAGCGCGCCCGAGATAAAGCCGAGAAGAACGCCGACACGTTCTTCGCGGAGACGTTCGACGGGCGGCCGGATGTGATCGTCACGATCAACATGCGCACGCCCTCATACGAAACGGTGGTCCTCGGCGCGATGGATCGTGGCTACCGGCTCGTGCACGAGTCGACGGTCGTTGAGAGCCTTGACGTGAAGCGGCTGATCTTCGAACGCGGCTAGCCCGCCTCGTTGTCGTCGCCTTCCGCTGGCTCGCCGGGCCACGTGTCGACGATCTCGAGGACGGTTCCCGGCTCAGGGTTCGGGTTGTCCTTGTGCCACTGCTGCCGGGCGGCCTCGGCGTAGTTGATGCGCGGCTTGGCCTCGAGCCACGTGCCGCGCTCGTCGCCGTAGACCACGGATGCGGGCAGGCCGTCAGCGGTCATGCCGTCCTCGTAGATCGACAGCGCGAGGGCCATCTCCCGGTCCCGGCCGGACCAGGACCCCAGGAACTCCGTCGGGCGCGCACCCCAGGCGCGCGCCGTCCGGAGAGCGCGGATCAGTCCTGGGTCGTCCCCGAGCCGCGACGCCCAAAACCCGCGGGCACCGCAGGCTCGAGGTTCGTCGCCGTGTCGATCGCGGTGATGATCTTCCCGACCTGCACCTCACCCAGCCGCGCCGGGAGACCCTGCGCCTGCTCGAGCGTGATCGACGAGGCGATGACCTCACCGCCCACCTCGATCCGCGAGAGCGCACGCACGATCTTCTCCACGCCACGCGCGATGAGAGCCGCCGTCGCCCCCTGCACGTAGGCGTCCGTCTCCGCGGCGTGCTCGGCGTCGAACATCTTCTTCCGCACACCCCACGCCTCGTATGCCTGCGAGAACGCGCGCGCCTGCGCTTCCGTCGGACGCGCCTGCATGAACGGCGGCTTCTCCGCGAACACCTCCGGGCGCTCCGGGAACGGGTGCGCCTCGTCGATAGCCTTCTCATCCGCAGACGACAGCGCCCGCAGGAACCACACGCTCTTGGATGCCTCGAGCTCGGCGACCAGCGCCTCCCCCTCAGCCTCGAGCGCAGCCAGCGGGTCCTCCTCGCCAGCCGAACGCTCGCCGATGTCCGACTGCTCGGCGCGCTCGTAGCGGCGCTGCCACTCCTCGATGCGAGCGAGCAGGTCGGGCCGCTGGTACACCTCGACGGATGCTTCGGCGACGGTCGCGCCGCCCAGCCACGCCTCGAGGTCGATCGTCTGCGCGCTCTCGGCGCTCACGTTGATGTCAGTCACGGGTCTCTCCACGGGTCAGTTCTTCGCGGGGGTAATGCGGGTGGTGCGCTCGTCGCCGTCCTCGTCGCGGATGGGGATGAACACGCGATGCTTGTAGTAGCTCGAGGTG
This sequence comes from Sanguibacter sp. HDW7, assembly GCF_011300875.1. Classification (NCBI taxonomy): domain Bacteria; kingdom Bacillati; phylum Actinomycetota; class Actinomycetes; order Micrococcales; family Sanguibacteraceae; genus Sanguibacter; species Sanguibacter sp. HDW7. The sequence continues at coordinate 302,227 of NZ_CP049862.1, forward strand.
CTCGGATCGATCCGCTTGCGTCCGTGCTCATCGCGCGCGAACAGGAGCGCGTGCACGCCGTCGTGCGCGTAGCGGATCTCGCGGATGTCGTCGGGCTCGAAGCCGATAGCGCGCAGCAGAGCGAGGTACTGCTCGCGCGTCAGGAACTCGGGCACGCCAGGGATGGTGATGCTCATGGGGAACCGCCTCCGCGGGTCTCGTCACGGGTCAGGTAGAACGGGGTGGTCCGCGCGGCCCCGGACCCGTGGAAGAACGGGGCCGCGCGGGGTCTAGAGAGCCGGGAAGATCACGGCCCGGCGACGACGAGCTTGTCGAGCGCCGCGTCCTGGTGCAGGAGCGTCACGCGGTACTTGATGAAGCCCGCCCGGTCACCACGCTGCGGGTCGTCCGTCACGACCTCGAAGTAGCGGTACTCGTCACCCGCCGTCCACGCCTCCTTCGACTTCTTGTGCGAGTCACGCACCGCGAGGTAGAGGGTCGTGCCCTTCTCCTTGACGGCCTCCCACAGGAAGTCGTCGGTGCTGTCCGCCAGGCCCGTCGCCGGGTCCCAGTACCGGAACACCGTCATGCCGCCGGAGTAGTTGGAGAGGCCGGGCGTCTGCCCGTTGCCCTCCGCGCACAGCGGCTTCTCGTCGACCGTCTCCGAGCCCGTCGGCCCGTAGTCGAAGTCGTTCGAGAGGATGTTGCAGCTGATGTCCTTCGCGCCCACGTCCGTGAGCGCGGTCAGGACGATCGCGTTCTTGTCGGCGGGCTTGGCAGCGAGAAGCGTGACCTTGACGTTGCCGTCCGCGAGAGTCTTGACGCTCATGCGTCCTCCTTCGGGTTCACCGCGGGCTTGTCCGCGGGCTTGGTGGTGGATGCCGCCGGAGCGGCCTTGACCTCCGCCGGACGGCGGGGAGTGCGGGTGAACGACTCCGGGAAGATCCGCAGGTGCGACTCAGGCACCCGGACCTTCTCCCCGGTGTCCTTCCGGTAGACCTCGACGAACGCCATGAGTGCCTCCTGGGCATGACGAGCAGCCCCAGCACGCGGCGCGTGGGGGGCTACAGAGGGATGGGTGGGTTAGGTGGCGGGGGTGGAGTGCAGGTCGTACAGGTCGACCGAGAACGCCGGGCTCGTGTTCGTGCCGGGGATCTTCACGTCCCGATCCACCTGCACCGTCTGGCCGCCAGTGCGCTTGAGCGACGCCGCCCGGCCAGCGACAGTCAGCCGCGTGCGAGCGTCACCGGGCGAGAGGACCGCGCGGACAGCCGACTGCACCATCAGCACGCCCTCCGGCGACCCCGCCACGACCGTCACGCCGACGACCGCCTCGAGATCATCCATCGGGCCGCACAGCGGCGGCTCCGACCCCGGATCGCCCGTCCCCGACCACAGCAGCACGTATGGGAACGTCGGCGGCTCTGGCACGTTCACGTAGTGCACCTGCCAACCGAGCGGGACCAGCGCGGCCTTGATCGACTCGATGTGAGCGAGCATCACAGCCCCTCCCCGACGAGCCGAGCCAGCTCGCGCTCAAACTTCGGCACCTCAGCCGCGAGAGCCAGCGACGGGTCAGGGACCGTGCCACCACCCCGCGACGTCCCGAAGTACGCGACGTTCGCGAGATTGCCAGCACTACCCGGCACCGACTCCGGCCCGATCTCCGCCTCGATGACACCGCCACCGAACGCACCCGCCGTACGGATGTCGTAGGACACGTCACGAGCGATGCCCTTGAAGTGCTTCGACCCGCTGAGTTCGCGCTGCAGCTGCTTCTTGATGTTCACCGCGCCACGCTCAACCACCGCACGAGCCTGCGACTCCACCGCAGACTCAGCCGCAGCAAACGCCTCGATCGCCTCAGCGAAACCCGACGACTCAAGCGACGTCATGACGGGTCCTCGACGGTGAGCCGCATCGCGGTAGCCGTCGTCTTGCCGGGCCGCCGCGAGACACGGAACGTGCGGCCGACGAGCGTCTCGTCGACGCCCGCCGACTCGACCGTGACGAGCATCCCCGGCTCCGGCGTGAATGCCGCGACGGGGAAGTGCACCTGGCGCGTGTGCACCACGTACTCGTGCCCACCCGCCTCCAGCTCGGTACCGGTCGGGACGCGGGACTCCTGCACCTTGCACTCGCCGCGATAGACGAGCGACAGCACCGGGAGACCCGTGAGTGGGTCCTTCGCGCCCGCACGCTCGACGCGAGCCGAGTCGATGAACAGCGACTCCGCGAGCGTCGCACCGACCTGCCGGGCGTACAGCATCACGTCACGCACCGGGCAGCCTCCACCCTGGCAGGCCGATCCGGACGCTACCGACCGCCCCCCGCAGTGGGGGAGCGAGCAGCGCCCTCTCGTCGCCCGTCACGTACAGCGCCCCGGAGGACACCGCCGTGTCGATCGTCGCCTGGAAGTCATCCACGCCCATCTGACGCAGCGCCCGCGGGTTCTTGATGACCCGCAGCACCATGTCCTCGACGACACCCTTGGCGAGAGCCGCCGGGAGAGTGCCCGCCGCGATACGGCGGGGGATGGACGGTACGGCTGCGAGCAGCCGCTCCTCGGCCTTGTCGATGAGCTTCTGGATCTGCGCATCGACGGTCGTACCTCCGGGGATCGCGAGGCCGAAACCTGCGTCCCTGATGTCGCTGGGGGTGACGCCAAGCGTGCTCATGCGCCCTCCTCAGGTCAGGCCGTGTGAGCCTCGACGGCAGCGCGGATGTCGGCCTTGGACGCGTCCTCGGGGTAGGCCGCGCCGATCTTGTCGGCGTAGGCCGCCCACGTGTCACGTGATGCGCGACCGTCCGGCGCGTCGTCACCCGCGGGCTCGGCGGGCTCCTCCGGGACGTCACCGTCGAGGAGGTGCGGGCCGACCACGATGCCGTCCGGCACGTCGTCACCCGCGGAGAGGTGGAAGCCGGCGGGGATGCCGTCGGCGGTGTACGGGTGCACGACCCCGACGAGGTCGTGACGGATCTTCGCCATGCTCAGCCCCTTTCTGGGCGTCCCGTGGGGCGCAACGATGATGCTGCGCCCCACGGGGATCGGTCACGCGAGGACGGTCGCCTTGAAGGAGAGGTCGGCGTTCGCGAGGACCGGCATGCCGATCGCGTCGGACACGACCTCCGCGATCATCGGCGGCTTCTCGTTGCGGTACACGCCCGCGACGATGCCGGGCTGCTCCGACTCCTCGATGCCCCAGCCCGCCTCGGACGAGGACAGCGTCTGCCCCCAGAACGACGCACCGAGCTGCGTGTCCTCCCACGCGTCCGGCTCGACCGGAGCCGGGAGGAGGAGAACCTCCTTCTCGGGGAGGATGAGGCCCGACGCCGAGCGGCGCGTGTAGACCTCGACCGGGGGGAGACCGGCGCCCTCGATGATCGAGTTGACGTCCGCGACCGTGGCGGGACGCGAGCCGCCGCCGACGAGCGACGTCTTGAACTCGTCGCCCTGCGCGAGGACGCGGAGCGCCTTGCGCGACATGAGGATGGCACCCGGCGCGACGCCGTTCGTCGCCTCGTAGGCGTCCGACCACGTCTGCAGGTCCGCGAGACGCGAGACCGACGTCGCCGAGTCCCACAGCGCGGACGCCGTGACCGTGTGCGACGCCGACCGCCCGAAGGCGTCCGCCGCACCGATCTCGGGGATCGTCGCGACACCCGTCGACAGCACGACGCCACGGAGCCGCTCCATGCGGTCAGCGACCGCGAGAACGACCCGGCGCGCCGTCGAGAGGATCTGCTCGAGCAGGACGTCGTCCGACGCGTTGCGCGTGCGGAGCTGGTCGTACTCCGAGACCGGGATGTTCTGCCCGATCGCGGGGAGCTCGAGGACGGTGCGCTTACCCGAGGGGCGCTTGCCGACCGTCGGCTCGGCGTCGTAGGCGCGGAACTCAGCCTCGGGGACGAGCCCTGCCTGGCCAGCGATGAAGCGCACGACGATGTCGGGCACGACTCGGTTCGGGAGGAAGCGCGCGAGCGAACCGCGACGCTGCTCGACGGCCGAGAGGTCCTCGCGGATGTACCCGGTCAGCTCGGCCGGGGTGATGATGTCGGTCCAGAGAGCCATTGCTCCCCCTCTCAGACGTAGACGATCGTCGTGGCGGCGCGCTTCTCAGCGGCCACGGGAGCGACGAAGGAGTTGGGCACCTTGGACGCGCGGACGCGACCGTGGTCGAGCAGCGGGACCGCGAAGTCGGCGGTGCCGACGACGCGCTGGTCCGTGAGGATGAACCCGGCGAGAACGCCAGCGGCCGTCGTGGTGGCCTCGGTCTTGTCGTAGGGGACGAGAACGCCCCCGACCTTCGCGACCGGCGTACCGGACGGGATGTAGCCGTTGGGGTAGTGCGTTCCGGCGGTGAAGGCGGAGATGTCGAGGACCTCGGTGCGCGCGTTGGCGATGCCGTGCGTGGACCCGAGCCAGGACTGGTCGCCGCCGCCGAAGGTCTCAGTCGTGAGACGGGGCATGGTGGTTTCCTTCCGTGCGGATGGGGGTGTGGGTCAGGACTTCTTCGCGTGGCGACTGCTGTAGAGGTCGCGGCCGGCGGCCACGCTCTTCGAGTCGCCCTGCGAGCGTCGTCCCTGGCCCATGTCGGGCCACTTCTCGCTCTTCGCCGGCGCGATGCCGTCGACGAACGTCTGCACCTTGTCGGTGTCGACCTCACCGTCTGCGGTGAGGAACTTGGTGGGCTCGATGCCGTCGAGGACGGCGGTGAGCTTGTCGGCCGGGATGCGGCCGGAGTTGGCGGCGCGGAACTCGGCGGTGACGAGGCGTGCGGCGTACTCGCTGCGGACCTCGGCGCGGGCCTTCTCGGCGGCGCTGGTCGTCGCGGCGTCGAGCGCCTTCTCGTCGTCGGTGAGGTGCTTCGACTTGAGGGCGTCGCGCTCGGCCTTGAGCGTCTCGTAGTCGCTCATCGTCTTGACGCGGTCCTCGTGCTTGCGCGCCTTGTGGCGCCAGTACTCGCTCTTCTGCCCCTCGGTCATGTCCTTCACCGGCGTGTTCGGCGGGAACGCGTAGGTGTCGCCCGTGTCGGGGTCCTTGAACGAGGCAGCAGCCTCGCCCTCACCCTCGCCGCCGTCTCCCTCGGCTTCCATGCGGGCGTCACCGAACGTGAGGCGGTGGAACGCGAGCATCGCCTCGACGCCACCGGGCGCCGTGGGGTCGATCGAGTCGGTCGCGGGACGGTACAGGCTCTTGCTCATGCTGGTCTCCCTGTCGGAGGTCGGATGTGTCAGCAGCCCGTGACGGGCATGCCGTGGTCAGAGCGCGCGGAGCCGCGTGCCGAGCAGTGCGATGCGCTCACGCTGGTACGCGATCGCCTGGTCGAGTCCCGGCTCACCGGTTGCGGCGCGGGCCTCGAGCATCGGGAGCCGCGACTCGAGCGCGCGGATCTCAGCGGCGAGCATCCGGGCCGGGTCTACGGGCATCGACGGGCGCTGCGGGCCACGCGCACTCCGTGGCGCCGCACTGGGCCGCGTACCGGGGTGTGTCGAACGGTGCTTCGGGTCGACGAGCGTCGGCCCGAGCTCGGCGTGCTGCACGACGGTGAACCGCACCTGCTTGAGGTCGGCCGCGCCTGTCGACCCGGCCGCGTCGTAGATCTGCGCGAGCGTCTCGTCGTCGATCTCGCGACCGGGGTCGTTCTCGCCGAGGATCGGCATGGTCGTGCACTTGCACCGGTAGTGGATCGGCAGCAGCGTGTCGCGCGAATACACCCGCCCCGACGCCGCAGCGCACAGCCCGCACGTCCCCGTCGTCGACAGTTCAGGGCGGATGATGCGCCTGTACCCCGTGACACGCGGCGTCCCCGCGTACACGGCCCGCGACTGCCCTCGCCGTGCGAGCGCGAGGTCTGTGCGGACCATCGCGTCGACGCGGGTCTGCGCCCGTTCGACGGCCTCCCACCGGGACATCCCTGTGGACTCGAGGTAGCGCACGTGCTCGGCGACGCGCGCGTATACCTGCTCGTAGGACTCGACACCGGCGCGCAGCGGAGTCGACAGGTCGAGCACGCCGACGCTCTTCGCGGGCGCGTCGAGCATCATCGACAGCATGCGCGTCAGGTACGCATCCGTGGTCCCTGCCGCGGCGCGCGACGCTGACCGTGCGGTCGCGCCGATCTGCCGTGACAGCGCCTGCACGTCGGCAGGCATATACCAGGACTCGACGGCACCCACCGCGGCTACGGCGCGAGCGACCGCCTCGCGCTCGACCTTGGCCTGCGCGGCCGTCTCCATATCGACGAGCGACCGCGCACGCGCGACGCTCACGGCTGCACCGCGTCCCCAGCAGCATCGTCAGCAGGCAGTGCCGTGCTCGCCGCCGCACCGGTCAGGAAGAGATCGTCCACCCGCTCGGACTCCATGCGCGCGATCTGCTCGGGCGAGTACTGCCACACGTCACGCATGATCGTGTGCCACGGCACGTTGGAAGCCTTCGCCTTCACTGCCGCATCGGCCTTCTCCGCGAGCGAGTAGCGCTCCGCCGGCCGCCAGATGATGTCGAGATCCTCGAATCGCGACCGCTCCGTGTCGCCCGTCATGAGGAACAGCGCGGCGAGCGCACGAGCGTGCGTCTCCCCGAACCGGTCCTGCCGGTCCTCGATCTTGAACGTCCGACCCTCACGAGCGAACGCCGAGCCAGCAGCCGACTGGTTCTGCCCCTCAGGCGAGAACATCGCCAGCGGCGTGAACGTCACCGCCGACAGCTGCTGGGTGAACTTCTCCATGCCGGTCCATACGGGCGTCAGATCGACGTTCCCCGACTCCCAGAGGTCAGCCGTCGGGGGCAGGGTCCACAGCGACCCTGGGTCGGCGGAGAACACGTCGTTGTAGTCGATCTCAGCGCCGGTCTCAGGGTCCTCGGCGGGCATATCCTTCGGGTCGATCTTGAGCGCGCGCTGACGGAACGCCTGGTAGGTCGCGATCGACATACCCTGCAGCACCATGTGATCCAGGCGGTCAAGCAGGTCCCGGTGGCGCTGAAACTCGCCCACGCCCTCCTCGTTCCGGTACCGGAACACAGGCACGAGCTTCTCGCAGCCCTCGGGGAGCGCCTGCCCCTCTTCGCCGCCGAACTCGGGGTCCCATTTCCACGACGACGCGAACCGTGCGCCGTTCGGTCGCTTGCGGTCCGTGAATGCGCGCCACACCCGGCCGGGCCGGTAGAGGTACGCGTAGGCGCGTTCGTCGACGTCGTGGTGGAAGAACTTTGCGGCGGCGAGCACCTCGGACTGCACCACGGGGTCGTGGATCGTCACGACCTGCCGCGGGTCCTCCGACGTGTACCGAGGCTCATCGCCGTGCATGCCGACGATCGCGTAGCCGTTGCCCGCCGTGAGCGCGAGACGGATCGCGTCGTCGCCCTCCGTGCGCATGCCCGAGCGGACGACCATCCGCCACGCCGCCGGGTCGCCGCCCTCGCCCGTGTCGACCCCGGTCGCAACACCCTGCAGCCGCAGGGGGTACTTCACCGACTTCACGATCATCTCAGCGAACGCGGTACGCGCCGCCTTGAAGAATCGCTTCGCCGACTCCGGAGCGTCACGCAGCGACGACGGCACCGGGGCGTCGCCCTCGTAGCGAGCGAACAGGTCGCTGACCATCTTCTGACGGTCGTCCATCTTCCGCGACAGTCGCTGCAGCCACCAACCGGGGCTCTGCACAGTCTTGACGTCGATGCTCACGCGTCGCCTCCTGTCACCTGATGCGTCGTGGGCGAGCGGGAACGTGCGGCTTAGCCTGGCCGGCCTTCACGCCGTCGAGGTACGCCTGCCACGAGAGCATGGCCGCCATCGCGGCATCGAACTTCCGGTCGGGGTGGATCTTCCCGAGGATGTACAGCGGCTTACCCTCGTCGTCGACGATGTTCTTGAGCTTGACCTGCCCCGCCGCCGCGATGTGCCGCGCGAGCTCGGGAGCGTGCGGGTCCGACGCAGTCCAGCCGACCGCGCCGGACGCGATCGCCTCCTGGTACGCGCGTATCGCGTAGGCCGCCTTCTTGTAGTGGTTCGTCCACCACTCCTCGACGAGCCCCTTGTGCCTCCCGGCCCACACGCCCATCTCGGTCACCCAGTACGGCGGGTCGCCGTACAGGCGCCACACGTTGTAGCGAGAGAAGATGTGCTCGACCGTCTGATCGACCTCAGCCTCGGGGACTTCCCACTCGTCGTCGTCGAGGTCCTTCTCCCACAGGCCAGCGATCTCCTGCGTGCCCGTGAGCAGGTCCGTGATGACGAACGCCGTCGAGTCACGACGGCGCGCACCGTCGAACCCCACCGCGACCGGCGCCCCCGCAGGGATACGACCACGCAGCGGCTTGTCGACGTCACCGCCCTCGTGCTTGAGATCCGACCAGCGCTTCACATCGAACGCCTGCTGCCCCGACTTCACCCAGCGGTTCAGCCACACCCGCTCGAGGTACGCCTTGTCCACGCCAGGCCGGTCCCACTGCGACGCGATGTCGTCGAACTGACCCGGACCCCACTCGCCGGCGGGACCGGTCGCCTCAGCAACCGCCTTGGTCCTCTCGGCCTTCACCTCGAGGTCGTGCCCGCCGTCGTCCGTGCGGTACAGGTAGAACAAGTCAGGGCGCTCGATCTTGCCGTCCCGGATCGCCTCAGCCTCAGCGTGCAGGTTCTCCGCGACCGACCCCTGCCCGAGCTCGCCCGCCGTCCCCACGTACAGCGACCACGGGTCCTCGAGCGGGCGCTTCGCAAGGTTCGCAGCCATCGTTTCGTGCGCCTTGATGTGCCGAGGCAGATGCAGACGGTGCGGCTCGTCGAACGCGTTCAGCGTCGTGCGGCCACCGTCACGCGAGTCCGGCGCGTTCGCCAGCGGCCATGCGCCACCGTCCGAACGCCCCCAGTCGTCGAGCCGCAGCGCACGCTCGAGCGACACGTCGAACAGATCCGAGTCCGGGCCGTTCTCGATGACGTACTTGAGCGCCCCATAGGCGAGCTCTTCGACCTGGTCGAGCGAGAACGCGAGCATCGGCACGTAGGGCGACATGACCGGCGCAGCCACAGGGTGCCCGTCGGCGTCGAACCCGTCGCACTTCCCAGGCCCCTCAGGGTGGATGTGCGCGTAGACGAGCAGCGCTTCCTTCTCCGTCTTGGCCAGGCCCTTGCGGACCGACAGCCCGCCACGCTTGAACCGACGACGGCCAGCCCACGGATGGCCCTGCGGGTACACCTCGAACAGCCTGTAGATGAACGCCCGGAACTCCGGGTCGATCACATACGGCTGCCCCTGCAGCGACCCCGGACCGTAGACCGCACGCTCCTCGATGAAGTCGCAGACCTCACCGCCGATCGTCGGCCACGGCTCAGCGTCCGCACCCGGAACGACGAGGAGACCCATCAGCCCACCGCGTACAGGCCGCCGCGCGGGTCCTCACCCGACTTCGGCTTCGGCTTGCGCGTCTCACGACGACGCTCCCCGCGGTCCTCCGCCTCCTCCGCGCGCTCGATCTCCGCACGCAGCGACATCAGCGCCTTCGGGTTCAGGCCCAGCCGGTCAGACAGCATCCGCGCCTCAGTGGCAGCCTTGAGGTCGCCCTGCTCGGCGCGGATCTTCCAGCGCACGTACTGAGCAACCTCACGGCCCGAGTGGGACTCCTCCCAGATCGCAGCCTGCGGCATCGCCCACAGATCAGCCCACAGCGCGACCTCAGCGTCACGCGCCTGCTCGATCTGCAGACCCAGCGTCGCCACAAGCATCTCGTTCTTGTTCAGATCCCGACGCAGACGGCCCTTCGTCCGACCGTCCTCCGCCTCCTCGACCTCGACCTGCAGAGCAGCCACACGGTCACGAGCGAGCTCGAACGCCGCCTGCTTCTCGACGTCAGGCTGCAGCGGCCACGGAGGGACCGCCGCACCCTCACGGCCATCAGCCGGCAAGACACGAAACCCAGCCTTCGGGTTGTTCTTCCGAGCGCGCACACTCGGATGCTTCGGAGCAGGACCAGCCATGATGAGACCTCCATGTCGGAGACGAAACGTCCCGACGCCATGCCGGAGATCAGGACGGAGACGTGCCCTGGCGGCTGTTACAGCTGCGACACAGGACAGTGAGACGAGACCCGACACCGCCACGAGCGACAGCCGTCGAGTGAGCCGCCGTCAGATCCCGCGACTCATGAGACGGGCGCTCCCAGCCGGGACAGACCCAGCCGTGCACCACGACCCACGCAGCCACGACCTCAGCGCGACGAGCCCTCTCCTCCGGGTCCCGCGCCGCAAGCGACGACGCCGACAACGGCCGCCGCGCATGCTCATCGCAGTACGTCCGGCCCGACACGCGAACCTCACAGCCAAGCCGGGCACACGCCTTCGGAGCACGAGGCACCAGACACCTCCGCCCAGGGGAATGACCACCACCAGAAAGGCCCCGAACCCGTAGGCCCCAGAAAGAGCAGAACCCCGCGGTCTCGGAGGGTGGCGGGGGAGGGGGTGGTGGCCCGGTGTCGGTGGTGCGTGGGAGGCTCGTCTCATGACGAACCCGCTGGCCGAGAAGGCCCCCGCAGCAGCAGCGACGATCCGCAACGTGTCGGATGCCTTGAATGATGGGAGGGACCCGGGCGTTGCGATGGCAGCGTCGACTCAGGCCGAACTTGATGCGATCACGGAGAGGTTTGAGAACGCAGCGCTGGCTCATAGCCGTGAGGGGATGATCGCGGCGTGGAACGAGTTGGTTCACTTCATGACGGCCTACTCGGGCGCTCTTGCGTCGATTGGCGTGTTCTTGCTCGCGTCGGTGCGCAACATGTCGGAGTTCTCGACGGACGAGATTCTGGGTTCTGCGCTCGAGCAGTTCTAGTTGGTCTCCTCGTCGCGGTGGCTCGCGTCGGTCGCGCGTGGCGGCGAGTGTTGGTCGACGGCTCTTGCCGTGACGAGGAGGCTGGTCGACGCCCCACGGCCTAGAACGTGGGGGTCTCGTTGCCGAGGCGGGAGTCGAACCCGCTACCTCAAGGGGTATGAGCCCTGCGAGCTGCCGTTGCTCTACTCGGCGTGGGCTCGCCCCGTGTCTTGACCGGGGCGAGCGGTGGCAGTCAGGGGCTGCCGTGGGTGGCGCAGGTCGCGCTGTTGGGGGGAGGAGATGCTCCGGGCGGTAAGACTCCCCAAGCGGCCTTCGCGGGTCAATGACGTTGCCCGGCCCGCGTTGACGCCGTGTCGTCTGGTGGGACGACTGAGGCCCGGCATCTGGTGATGTCCGGGCCTGGTTCTTTCGATGGGTGAAACCCACTATGGCACACCGTAGTGCTCACTGGGGTTGGCGTCAAGCGGTTCGGGCGGCTCGGTGCTCGGCGAGGGTGAGTGCGTCGGTGAACTTGTAGAGGCCGTCGGTGATGTGGCGGAGGCGTCGGCTGGATGCCCAGCGGCGGACGGTGGAGTGGGGGACGGGGTGGCCTGCGACGACGAGGGCGGAGGTGATCTCGCTGAGGGTCATGAGGCGTTCTTCCATCTGCTCGGCGAGGTAGGCGCGTTGGGTGGTGACGTCGGTTTCGTGGTGGCAGGCGGGGCAGGTGAGGCGTGTTGTGGCTCCGCGCTGGTAGAGCTCGCCGTCGCAGTCGGGGGTGGGGCAGGGGCCGAGGTAGGTGGGTGCGAGGGGCTTTTCGAGGACGCGGCGGGTTTTCTCGCGGTAGTCGTGGGCGGTGTCGGTGTAGGTGTGTGCGGTGGTGGGGTCGGCGGCGCACCAGTGGCCGTAGCGCTGGGCGGCGAGGTGGAGGCGTGCTGCGGGTGTGGGGGGCATGTCGGTGATGTCGTGGGTTTCGTCGATGAGTTGGAGGCAGAGGTGCCGGGCGTGGTCGTCGATTTCGCGCATGAGGTCGGAGACGTGGATGTTGATGGGGATGCCGGTGCTGTCGGTGCGGGGCATGCCGGTGAGTGCGTTGCCGCCGCCGGGGGTGAGGGCGGCTTCGAGGTCGGGCCAGTGGTTGGCGATCCATGCGAGGTTGCGGCTGGCTTCGAGCGCGGTCTTGGCGTCGGTCACGGCGTCTCCTTGGTGGTCTTGCGGCGTCGGGTGCAGGTGCGTCGGTGGCGGGCGCGGACGGCTTCTGAGGCGTGGGGAGTTGGCGCCCAGAACTCGCGGCCGCATCGGTCGCAGGTGACGATCACGGGGTGCGTTCCTTTCGTGCGTGACAGCGGCCCCGCACCTGGTGTGGTGCGGGGCCGCGAGGGGGGCGGTCAGTGCTGGCGTGCGAGCTTGTCGGCGGCGGTGATCGCCTCAGCGTGGGTGGCGTGCGTGCTGATGTCCTGTGTCCCGAGGCAGACGGTCCACTCGGGCCAGCCCTCGGCGTTCAGGTCGCGGATGACGACGAGGCGGAGGGGGTACGTGGCCGCGTGCTCAGGGGACGCGAGGCGAGGCCTGTCGGCAGTATCGGCGGTGGCCTTCGCGGCGGCTCGGCGTTCGTTGATGTGGTCGATGTTGTACCAGTCGGCGAGGCGTGCGGCCTCGTCGAGGAAGCGCCGTCGCGAGTAGGTGCGGTCTCGGAGGTGGCAGACGGCGAGGGTGAGCGCGTCGAGGTGGGCGAGGTTGCGGCTCGCCATGCTCTCGGGCATGCGGGGGCGGTCAGTCACGGCGGGTCTCCCTCGGGATGCGGAGGACGCGGCGGTGGGTGCCGGGTCCTGGTGGGTTGTAGCCGTTGGGGCGCTGGGAGTGTCGCTGCCACTCGGCCCAGGTGGGGAAGAGGCGTCCGCACTCGCACTCGGTCGGCTCGGTGTCAGCCACGTTCGGCTCCGTTCTCGAGTCGGTCGGCGCGGGCGGAGGCGTCGTGCAGGCACTCGCGCTGCGCCTGCCGGTAGCCGCGCCACCACTCGTCGTCGTCATCGCCCACGTTCACGCCTCGCGTGTCCGCGAACTCGCGGAGTGCTTCGGCTTGCACGGTGGCGCGGGACTCACCCGGCAACAGGTCGAGCACGGCGTCAGCGATGCCGTACGCGGAGAGCGGGTCGAACGACGAGTACCGGGCGAGAATCGCCCGCGCGATGGTCTCCCGGCCGGGTCGGACGGGCAGGTGACGGCGGACGACGGCGAGGATGTGAGTCGCGACGTGCTGGTCGAGGTCACCGTCGAGGCCGGTGTAGACCCACCCGCACGCGCACCTGTCGGCTGCGTACCCGCTGGGGGAGTCGCGGAGGATGCCTGCGACGACCTCGGTCACGGTGTCCTCGTCCCACGCGGGCGAGGTGGCGGCGCGCAGGTCTGCGACGAGTGCGTGCAGGCGGGTCACCTCGGCTCGGAGACGCCGCACCTGCTCCTCACGGGACCTCAGACACTCACGCTGACGGGCGAGGGTCTGGTCGCTCTCGGCGAGGGCGTCGTCGCGCTCCTTGCGCAGGCCCTCGACGGACCGGATCGTGAGGGACGCCTCCCGCTGGTGCTGCCTTGCGACGGCGAGCTCGGCGCGAGCCTCGTCACGCTCGGCTTCGGCGGTGTCGAGCGCGTCGAGCAGGCGCGGGACCTGCGTCGCCACCTGGACGAGCAGCGCCAGCGTGGTGCGCTCGTCCAGGAGTGGTCGGGTGGGGTCGCCTACCTCGCACGCGGCATTGAGCGTGGCGACCGTTTCGCGCAGGGCGGCGCGCTCGTCCGCGGTGATCGGGCTGCTCATCGGGACCACCGGCCCGTGTAGCGCTTGCGGCCCCACGCGGTCAGGTGGTGAGAGTGCGGAGACGGGTCCGAGCAGCCGTGGCAGCGGCGGGTGGTCAGGGCGTTGAGGATGCGGTGCATGTCAGTTCTCCTTCGGGGTGACGTCGATGTGCGCGGTGACCGCGCGGACGGTGGCGCAGGGCCACGCCTGGTCGCAGTCGACGCAGTACGCCTGCGGGTACCCGCGGGAGCAGGTCGCCTCGACGTGCACGGCGAGCACGTCGCGGATCGCGGCGGACATGGCCGGGACGTCGGTGCGAGCGTGCGCGATGAACTCCGCGTCCTCGTCCTGCTCGATGCCGCGTGCGCTGCCGCCGTAGCAGTAGGACATGCACGAGACCTCGTTCGATGCGACGGTGAGCCACGGCTCGGGAAGCGACCAGTGCTGCGACACCTCGGAGCCGTCCGCCTCCCACGGCCCTTCGGTGGCGGCGTCGGCGCGCTGCTCGATGTCAGCAAGCTTCGGACGAGTCACGGGGTGCTCCTCACGGTCAGGATGTGCGTCGGGCAGTAGTGGTCGCCGTCGTCGTGCTTGACGAGGCTGTCGGTCGCGCCGCAGTCGCAGCACTCCGGGACGCGGTGCGCCTCGCAGTAGTGGCGATCGTCGACCGTCTGCCCGTCGCCGCACGTCCAGTCCCAGACCGCGCCATCCCGGCTGGACCATGCAGAGTGCGGGCCACCGTCGTCACCGGTCGCGACCGTGCAGCCGGGGTGGTCGCACACGACCTGGTAGTACGTCACCTCACGGACGCTCATCGGTCGTTCTCCTTCGTGGCGTAGTGGTCGCACATGTCGGTGTGCGCTTCAGCTCGGGTCGCACGCAGCGGCGACCCGGCGTAGTCGGCCCGGTATCGCGGGGTCTGCGACGAGAACAGGCCGATCGCGGACGTCGAGCCGTACAGGGTGTGCGTGTACCCGCAGCGCGAGCAGGGACGCGTCATCGGACGCCCTCCTGCGGGGTCGTGGTCATGGGCTCAGGCGGCTCGCACGGCACGCCGTCGAACGGGAGTGCCCCGCAGCGTCGGCAGCCGCCATGCACCGGGTCGTAGTCGTGGACGGGGGCGGCGTTGGCGAGGTCGAGCAGGACGTCGGCGTGACACGGGGAGTCGAGCGGGCACCAGCAGGCGAGGTCACGACCCGCAAGCTCAGGCAAGTGCTCGAGGACCAGTGCAGCGTCGACCGTGGGGTGGTGAGCAGTGAGCCACACGCGGTAGTCCCGGACAGCGCGCTCAGGGGTGCGGGTCATGTCGGCGTCCCGGTGGGTCTCGTAGTGCGAACCGACCCGGAACGGGTTGCCCCACTTCGACGGGCGGGCGACGATCACGGCGTCCGGGTGCTTATTCCTCCACGGACGCTGACGGGTCATCTGGATGCGACGCGGGGCGGTCATGGGGTCTCCTTGAGGATGTCGTTGGCGAGGGCGAGCGCAGCCCGGTACGTCGCGGCCGAGTGCCAGTCCTGGATGTCGACGATGCGGTCGATCTCGCGCGGGTAGGCGTCCGCGGTGGCGTCGAGCCAGTCCGCGACGTACAGGGCCGTCGCCGGGTCCCACAGGGCGATGTGCGGCCCGGAGTCGTCGAGGTGCCCGAGTGTCGGCCCGAGGTCGGCGACGAGAGGGCCGCACTCGATCCAGTCCGGCTCACCCTCGTTCGCCCGGACCTCCACGTGCGCCTCGTGCACGTCGATGCCACCCCGCGCGTGGCCGTCGCATCGGACGACAGCCCACGTGCCGGGGTACGCGGCGTTGGCCGTGTCCCGGATGAGGGTGGCGGCGCGGCGAAGCTTGTCGTCGGCGCTCATCGGTCGGCCTCCGTCCGTGGCGGGCCGAAGAAGAACGCGCGGCATTCATCGAGCGGAACACCGCTCTCCCTGCACGTCTCGAAGCGCCGGGACTCCGTCCGATCGCCGTACTCGACGACCCCGACAATGACGGCGACGAGCGCGAAGACGTGCCACATCCCGCGGACCTGGTACCCGCTCATCGGTCGGTCCTCGGGGTGATCGTGAACCGCGCGAGGAGAGCGTCGGCGGCCTGGAACGCCTGCTCGATCTCTCCTGCGCACTCCTCCGGGAAGTCGAACGAGTCCTCGTCGATGGTCCGAGCGACGTCCTCGCGGGTCGCGGACGGGGCCGCACCCAGGAGCGGGAGAGCAGCGTCGAGGACAGCGCGCACGACATGCGGCCACGCCTCGGGATCGAGTCGCGATGCGCTCCAGTGCAGCGACAGCCACGTGAGGCGCTCCTTGCCCGCAGCGACGCCCACCTCGACGGCGGCGTCCGACACCACCGGGACCACAGGCGCGGACGGGTCGTGCAGGACCGTCAGCGGGGACCCGTCGCCCTGCGCCCAAGCGAGGACCCACGAGCCCTCCTCGGCGGTCTCCTCGCTGCCGGTCACGAGCCAGCCAGAAGAGCCGGGCCACCGCACGGCAGCGCGCGCCCACCCGTCCTCGTCGTGCCACATCACCACGCTCCCCACGGGCAGCGCGTCGAGCTCGGACACGGTCGTGATCGTTCTGGTCATCGTGATCTCCTCAAGTTGTCGATGTGCGCCCGCACGGTGTCGGGCATAGGAACGCCCCCCGGACGGATGTCACGAGGGGCAGTGGCTTCGAGGCCTTCGCTGCGACACGCGCCGCAGTTGTGAGCCGGATAGGACGTGTGTCCCGGCTTCGGACACTTAGGTGCAGGCGGTCCGCTCACCTCACCCGGTGGCGCGCACGCCGTCCACCACACGCCGTGCTGCTCGAGCAGCTTCGGCGTCTGGGTGCGCTCGTCGAGCGCGACGATGACACCTGCGACGGCCAGGTCCCGGTAGGGGCGCGTGGCGTGGTTGCGTTCGAGGTAGGTGACGAGGGAGCGGACGGCCCAGGCGGGTCGGATGGCGTTCATGGCTGCGGCGATCCGTTCGATCTCGTCGCGTGTGGGCATGAGGAATCTCCTTCATGTCAGGGGTCAATCCGTGACGGTCTCGCGCGTTACGTAGGTGACGATTGACGTCTGACTGGATCTATCTCTGTACGGAACAGAACCTGATAGCGATAGCCCCTGGGTATGGGTATGGGTACGGGTACGGAGTATTCGGGGGCTATTACGGAGGGCAATAGCCTCTGGATAGGGTCCGCATAGGGTGGGGCTATCCGAGGGCTATGGGCTATGAGCGGGCGCACCACTCACAGTCGGGCACCTTCAGGTTGCGCTTCACATGCCACCTCGTGTGCAGCCCACGGCCGCTTCCCTCGCTCATCGCCGCCTTCTTCGCGATGACTGAGCTCGCGTCAGGGTTGCGTTCGGACCACTCGTGGAACGCCCAACCGTCGTCGCGTTTGACCCACAGGCCTGCGTCGACGAGGGACCGTGCTTCGGCTGGTGTGCCGTCGAGTGCGGCGAGCATGTGGCTGGGCACGATGCCGTCAGATGGGAACGATGAGCACCAGGAGAGGGCGGTGGCCCAGAGTGCTCGGGCGCCCTTGGATGCGCGTCGCCACTTGGGGTGGGAGTGCAGTCGGTCGTCGACTTTGCCCCAGGCCACGGTTACTCCTTCCGTGCTCGTGCCACGGGGCGGTGTCCGTGGATGAGTTGGTGTCGGCGGATGCTGTTGGGGTCGTGCGGGTCGAACTCTGCGCCGCATCGGCAGAGGACGGTCATGGGGTCTCCTTGGGGTCGGGCGCCCAGGGCGTGCGGTCGTGGGGGCCGTCGCCAGTGAGCATGTTGAACGTGATGCCTGGGCGCGCGGCGAGCAGCGGCAGGGCGGTGGGGATGAGCGCTGCGATGCGGCGGACCTCGACTCGCTCGGCCGGGGGTAGTGAGCCGTTGCGCTTGCACTGAATGACGAGCACCTGTCCGGTCTTGAACGCGAGGAGGTCGACCTTCGTCTTGGACCCTGCGGATCGGATGACCTCGTAGCCGTGGCGGATGAGGTGGGCGCGGACCTCGCGCTCGAAGTCTGCTCCGGCGCGGTAGTGGTTGGGGGGCACGGATGTCTCGATTCTTAGGACACGGGTGAGGCCCGCCTGCCGTGGACTGGCAGGCGGGCCTCACGCGCGGGGTTAGCGGCTGGTGGTGTCGCCGAGGACGGCGAGGATGCCGACGACGACGACCATGCCGAGGACGGTCAGGGCGGCGAACATGCCGGGCGCGAGTGCGGCGAGCGTGTACGCCCACCAGGGGATGGATGCGCCGAGCACGAGGTGCAGCCACTCGTCGAGGTCCAGACCGCGTGCCTTCTCGCCGACGTCCGGAGTCTCGGTCGGGTCGTCGATGTCATCCCACGCCAGCGGGGGCGCCCACCCGCGGCGCGCAGCGTCGTTGAGCGTGCGCGCCACAGCGGACGGACGCCCACCGGCACGGCGACGCATCGACAGGTCGTCGTACATGCCACGGACGGTGCGCGCCGTGCGAGCAGTGGTGAGGTCCCCGCGCATCGCCCGATCCAGCAGGGAGTAGTGCACGCGGTACGCCTCAGCGAGCGCCTTCACAGACCAGCCCAGGCACGCCAGCGCCTGCAGACGGCGGCGGGTACCGACCGCGGGCACCATGCGACCGTCGGGCAGATCATCGAGCGACACCGTCACCTTGAGCGCGAGGATCGCCGCGGCCCGGTCGCGCTCCATGCGGCCGAGAGTCCGGGCGCGCTTCGTCGCGGCGGTGCTCCACCCGAGTGCGCGCGCGATCTGCAGCCAGCTCATGCCGGCGGCGCGTAGGTGGTCGAGGTGGTTGTGGGCGGGTGTGGCGTCGGTGAGTCGTTCGCGGCCGTAGGCGACGCGGCGGGCGCGGTTGTTCTCGTAGGTGCGGTTGGCGTTGCGGCAGTCGTCGCATCGGCAGCGGCAGATGGTGTAGCAGGCGTAGGTGCCGTGCTGGTGCCGCGCCCGCGGGTGTGTGCAGGCGTCGTTGAGGGCCATCGGTCTCTCTCATCACGAAGGCCCCCGCACTCTGGTGTGCGGGGGCCGTGCTGTCTGGGTGTTACTGCAGGCGTGCGGTGACCCGTCCTGCGTTGGCGCCGTAGAAGAACGCTGCGGCTGCGAGGGCGGACTCGCGTGCCCGGTCGAGGAACAACTGCCGGGCGATCCAACGCTCGAGCGGGTCGGTCATGACTCGGCGGCTTTGAGCTCGGCGACGCGTGCCTCGATCTGCGCTCGACGCTCCGGCCCCGACACGCGCCACATCTCCTTGAGCGCGTCTGTGTCCGTGCACTCGGCGACGGTCTCGGCGGGCGGCTCCGGTGCGACTGTCGACGGCGCAGCATCCGGCAGCGGCTCGACCGTGTGCAGGGCTCGCTTGCCGCGCGTCTCCGTCAGCGCCAGCGACACCGGCTTGTCGAGGCCGCTCATGTGGCTGATCTTGATGCCGCCGATGCGCTGCCCGCCGAACTTCACCTCGGGGTCGCGGTAGAGCGTCATGCGGCGTCCGGCGAAGGCGTCGGACTCCTTGCCCCACACGCGCACGAGGACGCGGCGCATGGTCTTGGACGGGCGGTATGCGCGGCCGGGGAACTCGACGAGGTGCACGTCGACCGGCTGCTCGGCGTTGCCCGCGGAGACGGACTCGACGGTGACGGTGAGCGGACCCGCAAGGAGGTCCTCGGCGTTGATCTGGTCGGACTTGGTGACGATGGTGGCGGTGAGGTCCATGCTCACGCACGCTCCTTGAATGCTGCGCCGATCGAGACGTCACGCTTCTTGCCCCCGGAGAGTCGGTGAGCCAGGCGATTGCCGACGCCCCCGACAGAGAAGTAGGCCGACCAGGAGTCGCCGTGGATCGATCCATCGAGGGGGGTCTCGGACCAGCGATCCCCGATGTGGAGACGCGCCCCCCTCCCGCGGAGTCCGTTTCGCGTGAGTTCGAGCGACAGCTCGAGGCGGTGGTGCCCATAGCCGTCTCGGCCATCGCGCACGGCCGCGTACTCCCGAGTGTTGTGTCGCGCCGCGTCGACCTGCCGGGCGATGGACGCCTCGGCGGACTCTCGATCAACCCGTCCGCGAAGCATGTAGGGGTCGCCGTGGCGAATGCCGCATGTTCGGCACGTGACGAGGATCCATGGCGCGTTGAACCGTGACTCGATGACCTCGGCCTTCGCTCGATGCCCGCGAAGCCAGCACAGCGGATGCGTGGGGAGGTCGAAGTTCGCGAAGTAGCGCCTCGCGCCGTCTCGGTGGGACGTAAAGATGTGCATCTCAGATCACCAGCTCTTCCTGTTCGTCGGCCTGGTCCAACCACCAGCCGGGGACTTGCGTTGTGTACGGCTCGCCCGAGTACCCCGGCCACGCGTCCGTGGCGATGCACTCGGCGTAGGTCTGACGTGCGCGCGCCGTGAGGTCGCGTGCGGTCATGCGTGTGATCTCGTCGAAGTAGTGCACGGCGACGAGGTGAGGGCGGCGCTTCTCGACGACGACGAACGCCATCGGGTGCCGCTCGCCCGTGATGCGCTCGAGGACGTCGGCGTAGTGCGCTTCCTGGATCGGGTAGCCGTAGCGGGCCGCCTCGCGTGCGAAGCCGATCGGTCCAGCGCTGCCCGCGGTCGTCTTGACGTCGATCGCGACGTCGTCGCACAGGCGGTCGAAGCGTGCCCGCAGGGCGACGCCGGTCTCGGGGTCGGTCGCGAACGCCGACACCTCCGGCTGGCCGGGGCGCTCGAGCAGAGCGCGCGCCGCGGGGTGTGCGAGGACGGCCTCGGCCATGCCGTCGATGAGCGCCCGGTCGGCAGCGCCGATGGGCACGAGCCCCGCGTCGCGCTGCTCGGCGAGCCACGCGACGGTAGCTGCCTTCGTCGACACGTTGCCCGACGGGGTGAGGTGCTCGTCGGGGATGTCGATGATGGGGGAGCCGACGCCGAGGATGCGTGAGTGCGTGGCGTGGCCGACGTCGTACGCGACGGACTCGACGCGGTGCGTCATGTCCCACTGGAAGCGTGCGGGGGAGTCGAGCAGCCGCCGCACACCGGTCGATGAGAGCTCGGGGCGGGCGTGGTAGGTCGTCTCGTCCATGTCGTAGACGATCTGCGGGGTGAGCGTCACTGGTTGTCGTCCTTTCGGTGTGGGTCGGTGTAGTCGGTGAGCCATGCCGCGCCGATGAGGAGGGCGAGGGTGATGGCGAGGCCGAGCCACTCGGACGCGGTCACAGTCCGTGCTCTCTCTGGTAGGCGTCGGCGGTGTCGCGGGCGGTGACGTACTGGTCGACGCGGTCCCGCCACTGGTAGACGAACTCGGGCGGGTCGACGTCGCGCCACTCGCGGCGCAGGGTCTCGGACGCGGTCGCGACGAGCGTCGCCGCGAGCACCTCCTCATCCCGCAGCCGGTCGAGCTCGTGCGCTCGCTCCCGCTGCTCGTCCTGCGCCTCCTGACGCGCGGCCAGCGCGCGATCCTCCATGCTCATGAGGTCCTCCTTCGTGCGGTGAGCAGTGCGACGCCAGCGACGGCGAGTGCGGCTGCGAGGGTGGTGGCGGCGAGCGTGTGCGCGCCGGTCTGCGGGAGCACGTCCACCTCAGTCGGGTCCGTGGGGTCGTCGGCGGGCTCGTCGGTCGCCGTGGTGGTCGGCTCGTCGGTCGGCAGGTCCGGCTCGACGGTCGGGTGGTCGACGTCGAGGTCCGGCGTCGGCTCAATCGAGGGAGTCGAGGAGGGCGTCGGCGTCGAAGTCGGCGACGTCGACGACGCGGACGGCTGCGACTCGGGCTCGAAGGTCGGCTCGACGCTCGGCGTCGACTCGGTGGGCGTCTCGGAGAGCGTCGGCGAGGGCTCGCTCGGCTGCGAAGGCTGATCGGACGGCGTCGACTGCGACGGCTCGACGCTCGGCTCGGGATCGGCGGTCCACGTGGGCTCCTCAGTCGGTTCAGGTGTGGCGGGCGGGGTGGTGGGGGCGTCGATGCACACGGGGGCCTGTCCGCCCTCGCCGTAGTGCTCGTTGGTGTCGGACCACTGCACCCAGGCGATGCACCCGCCGGTGATGCCGAGCGCCGACCACGGCAGGAACGACGCGCCGATCCACTGCGCGCCGGGGTGACCGTTGTTCGGATCGAAGTGCAGGCCCCGCGCGGTGCCGTCGACCAGGCGCACGTTCACGTGACCGTGAGCGACGAGCGGCGTCGGAAACTCGATGCCAGCCGGCGTCACCGCGTACGGCGTCACACTGTCCGACCCGCCCGCGACAGCAGGCCCGGAAACGACAACGGCCGCCACGAGGGCGGCCGTCAAGGTTGCGAGTGCGCGTCTCATGCCGCATCCCCCCGCCACACGCGCATAGCCGCGTCTGCGTCGCCGTCCGCCTGGTACGCGATCAGCGCCTCACTCGTCCGCTGCTCCTGCGCGATCGCACGCGCCCGCAGGTCACCCTCGACCGCGTCGATCAGCGCCGCCGACAGCCGCGCCCACCCAGGGTGGTCGTCGGGGTACTCCGTGAGCACACCCGCACCACGAGCCACCGCGAACAGGTCGACATCCGACGTCGCCTCCGCCACCGAATCCGGCACCACGGCGGGCTTGCGCTTCCAGAACTTGAACATCAGTCACTCCTTCTCAGGCAGAGACGCCAGAAACGCCTCAAGGTCAGCGGCGAGGATGATCGGCTTCGTGCCAAGGCGACGAGCGACCAGGTCGCCCGCAGTGATGCGCGCCTGCAGCGTCCGCACCGGGATACCCGTCGCTGCCGACGCCTCCGCGTAGGTGTACGAGAGCTTCGATGCAGTCATGCGACGTTCTCCTTCGTGGCGAGGATGGTGCGCAGGTCCGCGATGCCCTTCGGCGTGACGCGGATTTGCGGGTCGGCGAGCACACGCTCCTGCGTGCGCGCGTGCGTGTAGTAGCGGGCGCGGGACCGCAGGCGGCCGAGGTCGACGTGCCGCTGGTACGGGATGCCCGCCGGGTCGACCCAGCCGATCTCCCGCAACCGCTTGGACAGGCGGTTCTGCCCGATGTCGATGCCGTGGTCGCGGCAGAGGATCTGCGCGGCGTCACGCATCGAGTAGTCGCCATCGGTGGCCGCGAGCGCGTCCCATGCCTCAGCGCGCGGCGTCAGCTCGGCGACCTGCGCCTCGCGCGCCTCGAGGACGGCCTGCGCTTCGATGAGTGCGGCGGCCATGAGCGCCGGCCCCGTGAGTGCCGGGGTGCCGTAGGAGCCGGTGCGACGGATGCTCGGCAGGACTTCGCGGGTCACCCAGCGGCGGAAGTCGACCGCGCGGGGGAGCGTCGACCCGAACGCGAGTGCGTAGACGCCGGACTCGTTGACGAGCGGGCGGAGTCGGCTGACCTCGCGTGAACCCTCGCTCAGGGCGAGGGTTGCGAACCGGAGGTCGTCGTCGTCGATCCGCTGGAGCGCGTCGGAGGGGTTGGCGTAGCCGAGGATGCGGGTGACGTCGGTACCGACGAACCAAGGGTCGCCGTCGATGGTGACGACGCGCACCTGCGCGCCGTCGAATTCGAACGGTACGATGTTGCTGGTCAAGGGTTCCTCCTTCGGGGGAACGGCGAAGCCCCCGTCAGGCGAGACGGGGGCTTTCGTGTGGGGCGAGGTCAGTGGCGTCGGGTGAAGATCGCGATGCCGATGGTGATGCCGATCGTGATGCCCGAGAGGAACAGCGAGATCATTGACAGGACCAGCCCGGCGGTCATGCGGCCGCCGCCTCGGCGATGCCGGGCCAGGCGTCGAGCGGCTGGTCGCGGTGGGCGTCGGCCCAGCGGGACCACGCCTCCCAGCAGCGCTCGCACTGGAAGATGCCGAGGTCGGGGTTGCCGAGCTCGACGGGGGAGCCGCACTTGCACGAGTTCATCGGATCGTCTCCATGTAGACGGGCACACCCAGGTGTGCGGTGAGGTAGCCGACCAGGACGGCGGCCAGGACGAGGAGCACGGCGACGACGACGCGGCCACGCAGGGTGAGCGTCACGCGGGCACCAGACCAAGACGACGGGCCGCAGCACGGTCGTTGCGGGCGATCTCGCGGAACGCAGTGGGCGGCGTCGGGTCGGCCACCATGAACACGCGCTCGAGGTCGACGTCGCTCATCCGCGCCTGACGCTCGTACAGGTCGCGGGCGATGCGCTTCACCTGACCGCGCGACACCGAGTGGTTGTTCTCGGCGGCGTAGGTGGCGATGCGGTTCTCGTAGGCGGTGAGAGTGGGCATGGCTGTGCCTCTCGATCTCTCCCCGGCGAACCAGGGAGGTGGGTAGGGCAGGGTGCCGTGCTCGCGCGATGCGAGACGGCCAGGGGATGGGGTGGGTCTACGCGGCGGGCTTGCGCCTGCGGTGTGCGGCCTGGGATCGGGCGGTGCGGGCCAGGCCCACTCCCACGGTCCGGGTCGCGATGTACTCGGCGACGATCGCCTCCGTGAAGCGCACGCGACGCCCCACCTTCACGTGGCCGATGTCGCGGCGACGGGCCATGTCGAGCACGGTGCGCGCAGTGAGCCCGAGCCTGCGGCCGGCCTCCGTGGCGTCGAACGTCTCGGCGGTCATGGTTAAGCGGCGGTCCGCTCGACACGAGCGAACGCCGGGGGCGTGAACGTCGAGGGGGAGACGCCGAGCGCCTCCGCGATGAGAAGAAGCTCGCGGAAGGAGAACTCGCCCTTGGCTGCGAGCTTGCGGTTGAGGGTTGCGTAGGGGATGCCGGTCTCGTCAGAGATGGAGACCTTGGAGCGCCCGGTGTCTGCGATCGCCTCTCGGACCGCTCGGGCGCTCCACTCGATGGTGGTGGAGGCTGCGTGGTTGTTCATGCCGTAAACGTAGTTGCTCGATTGAGCAATCGTCAAACCGACACGCTTACCAGTTCGAGCATTGCGATTGCTCGATCTGAGCGGTAGGCTGCTCGCATGAACATTCGATCGGAAGAGTTCCCCGCCTACGTCGGGCTCGAGCTCAAGGGCAAGATCGTCAGCCGCGGCTTCACCGCGCTCGACGTCGCGACCCGCATCGGACGATCGCCGGCCGCCTTCAACCGCTGGCTCAACGGGAAGGTCGACATCCCGCTCGCAGTCCTATGCGCGGCCGCGGAGGTCATCGACGTGGACCCGCAGGAGATCGTCGGCCACGCCTACGACCGGCTTGTTGTCCGCCACGGCGAGCGGACGGGCTTCATCTATGACGCCGATGAGATCGAGCACGCGAAGTCCGCGAACGATGCGCTGCGAGCAATGTCCCCGGCTGATGTCATGCTCGCTGCGCGCGACGTCGACGATGACGCGGAGGCTGAGGCGCAGACGGAGGATGCATGACGCTTGATGAACTCGTCGCCCACGCGGAGGAGCAGGGCCTCCGCGTGGTGTGGCGGGACCTTGGCCGCCGCTCGGGTGAACTCACCCGCGCAGGGCTCGTCGTGGTCAACCACCGGAAGTCGACCCTGACGCAGCGCATCACGATCGCGCACGAGGTCGGCCACCACTGGCACGGGCACGACTGGACGCGTGCGCACGACGTCGAGCGCGACGAGCGCCAGGCCGACCTGTACGCCGCACGCCTACTCATCGACCCGCACGCGATGGAGCGTGCCGCCGCCGTCGTCGGATGCCACCCTGGCGCGATCGCCCGCGAGCTCGGCGTCACTACGCACCTGGTCACCCTGTGGCTCGAGCAGCCTCAGCCGAGCACCCGGTGCGGGCTGATCGCGTAGCCGGAGACGACGAAAGGCCCCCGACCGGAGTGGTCGGGGGCCTTCGTTGTGCTGTTGACGTCCGCCTTGGTGCGGTCGGGCGTTGATGAGGTTTGTTGACATGCGCTGCGGGTCGGGCCGGATTCCCGGCCCTGACCTGCAACAACACCTTGCGGAGGATGGGGGATTCGAACCCCCGAGGGCTTTCACCCAACCGCCTTTCCAAGACGGCGCCATAGGCCACTAGGCGAATCCTCCTGGCAGCAGCGTGTTCGAGGATACCCGAGGATGGCGCGCAGACCGAATCCGAGCCTCGGACGCGGGCTGAGAGCCCGCGCCGACCCGATTCGGACGCCGCCCCTGGCTCCGCTAGACTTCCCAGCAGACCCCTCGTGCGGCGTCATCTCGCTGAACTCCCCCAGGGCCGGAAGGCAGCAAGGGTAGGTGAGCTCTGGCGGGTGCACGGGGGGTCCTTGCATACCCCGGGCGCCCGTCCGGCCACTGCCGCCACCTTGTGAGCGCAGTCACCATGTGGACAGTCGTCCCATCGTGCGATTGGCGGAAAGACGCTGCGCGGCTGCCGCGATGAGGTGGCGCCGCGAGATCCGTCGGTCCAACATCCGAGATTCCACCCCGACGGGCTGGCCCCGACCGTCGTCGTCGTCGCATGGTTGTCCCATGACCGCCACCTGCTGCACCACGACCCGCTCTGTCGCGACCTGTCGTCGCGACATGATGCGTGGGCGAATGTCGCAGCGGGCTGCGCAGGCCTGAGCCACCGAGCCGCGTCCAGAGGGACCCGACCGCGCACCGCGGTCGTCAGTCGGAAGGCCTCCTGCCGGGCACCCCAGGTGCCCTGATCCCCGCCTCACCCCAGAAGCACGCCCCGGACGGTCGTGCCTCGGAGCAGACCCCGGATCCCCACGCCTCCTGGCGCTCACGCGCCGCAGCGAGCACCCGTGCCCGCGCCTCCCAGAAGCGAGAACTCCCATGAACCGCAAGCTCACCGCCATCGCCGCCGCGACCGCGCTCCTCCTCGGCCTCGCCGCGTGCGCCTCCGACGAGACGCCCGCCGCCAGCGGCACCACGGGTGGCTCGGCCGCCCCCAAGGCCGTCCGCATCGGCGTCGTCGGCTCGCAGGACGACCAGTGGCCCATCTTCGCGGAGAAGGCCAAGGCGGCCGGCATCGACGTCGAGATCGTCAACTTCTCCGACTACGCGCTGCCCAACCCCGCACTGAGCCAGGGCCAGATCGAGCTCAACCAGTTCCAGCACATCCAGTACCTCGCGGACTACAACGTCAACGCGGACGACGACCTCGTCGCGATCGGCGCCACCGCGATCTACCCGCTCGCGCTCTACTCGAAGAAGCACACCGCGCTCACCGACATCCCCGACGGTGCGGAGATCGCGGTCCCCAACGACCAGACGAACCTCAACCGTGCGCTCTTCGTCCTGCAGGCCGCTGGCCTCATCAAGCTCGATGGCGGCGGCACGCTCACGTCGACCGAGCTCGACGTCCTGCCCGAGTCGAAGGTCAAGGTCACGCCGGTCTCGGCGGAGCAGACGGCCGTGTCCCTCGAGTCGCTCGACGGTGCCGTCGTCAACAACGACTTCGTGCTCGACGCGGGCCTCGACCCCAAGGCCGCCCTCGCGCAGGACGACCCGGCGTCGCCTGCCGCCCAGCCGTACATCAACATCTGGACGGCCCGCGCCGCTGACAAGGACAACGCGACCTACCTCAAGCTCGTGAAGATCTTCCAGGACACCGCCGTCACCGACGCGCTCCAGGAGCAGTCGAAGGGCACCGCCGTCCTCCGCGCGGACGACGCGGCCGCCCTCGCGACGATCCTCAAGACGACCGAGGACAACATCCGCGCGGGCAAGTGAGCCCACGGGCGGGGACGCACCACGCGTCCCCGCCCGGAGCGTGCACGACGCCCAGGGGTGCAGGGGGCCCCTGGGCGTGACGCGTCCCCACCGGGCACGATGGGACCTACGGTGCCCACCGACAGGAAGAGCGAGCGATGAGCGAGCGCGAGCCGAAGATCGTCTTCGAGGCCGCCACGAAGGTGTTCCGCACCACGAAGGGTGAGGTGCGCGCGGTCGACGGCGTCAACCTCACCATCAGGGCGGGCGAGGTGTACGGCGTCATCGGGTACTCGGGCGCCGGCAAGTCGACGCTCGTGCGACTCATCAACGCGCTCGAGCCTGTGACGAGCGGTCGCGTGCTCGTCGACGGGCGCGACGTCCACTCCCTCAAGGAGTCCGCGCTGCGTGCGGCCCGCGCGGACATCGGCATGATCTTCCAGCAGTTCAACCTGCTCTCCTCGCGCACGGTCGCGGGCAACGTCGCCTACCCGCTCAAGGTTGCGGGCTGGCCGCGCGCGAAGCGCGACGCCCGCGTCGCCGAGCTCCTCGACTTCGTCGGCCTCACCGACAAGGCGCGCGCGTTCCCCTCCCAGCTCTCGGGCGGGCAGAAGCAGCGCGTCGGCATCGCGCGCGCCCTCGCGACGAACCCGACGATCCTCCTCGCCGACGAGTCGACGAGTGCGCTCGACCCGGAGACGACCCAGGACGTCCTCGACATCGTCAAGCGCGTCAACGTCGAGCTCGGCGTCACCGTCGTCGTCATCACGCACGAGATGGAGGTCGTCAAGTACGTGTGCGACCGCGTCGCGGTCATGGAGGGCGGCAAGGTCGTCGAGCACGGCGACGTGTACGACGTCTTCGCGCGGCCGCAGCATGCGGCGACCCGACGCTTCGTCGGGACGGCACTGCGCGACAGGCCGAGCCCCGCCGCCCTCGAACGGCTACGACGACGGCACCCGGGGCGCATCGTCACCGTCGGCGTCCGCGAGGACGGCGGCGCGACGGGCGAGCTCACGCGCGCGCTGCGCGACCACCCGGTCGACGGGACCGTCATCTACGGCGGCATCACCGAGATCGCGGAGCGCCCCTACGGGTCGCTCACGCTGGAGATCGCGGGCGACGACGTCGCGATCGCGGCGTTCCTCACCGACCTCGGGCGCTCGACGACGGTCCTCGACCTCGGCACCGCCGCCCACCCGCTCTCGGACCCCGACGCCGTCGGGCCGCGCGCCTCGAAGGGAGCGTCCGCATGAACCTCGTCGCTGCCGCCCGGCCCACCGACTGGGACAAGATGCTGCCCGCGTTGTGGAGGTCGCTCGGCGAGACCCTCTACATGGTGAGCGTCTCGCTGCTCGTCGCGCTCGTCGCGGGGCTCGCGCTCGGGCTCGCGCTTTACGTGACGCGCGCCGGCAACCTCTACGGCAACCGCGCGGTGAACATCGTGCTCAACGTCGTCGTCAACATCGTGCGGCCCATCCCGTTCATCATCTTCCTCACGGCGATAGGCCCGCTGACCCTCTCGGTCGTCGGGACGACGGTCGGCACGGAGGCCGTCATCCTGCCGATGTCGATCATGGCGTCGTTCGCGTTCTCGCGGCTCGTCGAGCAGAACCTCGTCGCCGTCGACCCGGGCGTCGTCGAGGCGGCGCGCGCGATGGGGGCGTCACGCTTCCGCGTCGTGTGGAGCGTGCTCGTGCCCGAGGCGCTCGGGCCGCTCATCCTCGGCTACACGTTCCTCTTCATCGGGGTCGTCGACATGTCGGCGATGGCCGGGATGATCGGCGGCGGCGGGCTCGGCGACTTCGCGATCCGGTTCGGCTACCAGCGCTTCAACTGGGAGGTGACGTTCGTCGCGGTGCTCGTCATCGTGGTGCTCGTCCAGATCGCGCAGGGCGTCGGCAACCTCCTGGCGCGCAAGGTGCTGCGGCGTTGACGTGCAGCGGTGGACGGGGCCGGCGCGGCTCCGTCCACGGGGCCGGGAGGCCCCGGTCGAGTGTCGGTGGTTCCGCATAGGGTGGGGCCGTGACCACTGCCCTGTACCGCCGCTACCGCCCGGACTCCTTTGCCGACGTCGTCGGCCAGGAGCACGTCACGGCACCCCTGCGGCAGGCGCTGCGGTCCAACCGCGTCAACCACGCGTATCTCTTCTCGGGCCCGCGCGGCTGCGGCAAGACGACGTCCGCGCGCATCCTCGCGCGCATCCTCAACTGCCACGAGAACACTGACGCGACGCCCACGGACACCCCGTGCGGCGTGTGCCCGTCGTGCGTCGACCTCGCGACGGGCGGCCCCGGCAGCCTCGACGTCGTCGAGATCGACGCGGCAAGCCACGGCGGCGTCGACGACGCCCGTGAGCTGCGCGAGCGCGCGACCTTCTCCCCGACGCGCGACCGCTTCAAGATCTTCATCCTCGACGAGGCGCACATGGTGACGCCCCAGGGCTTCAACGCGCTGCTGAAGATCGTCGAGGAGCCGCCGGCATACCTGAAGTTCATCTTCGCGACGACGGAGCCCGACAAGGTCATCGGCACCATCCGCTCGCGCACGCACCACTACCCGTTCCGCCTCGTGCCGCCGGACGTCATGGTGCCGCTCCTCGAGAAGCTCTGCGCAGCCGAGGGCGCGCCCGTGGGCTCCGGAGTCCTGCCGCTCGTCGTGCGCGCGGGCGGCGGGTCCGTGCGCGACACGCTCTCCGTCATGGACCAGCTCATCGCGGGATCCGGGCCCGAGGGCGTCGACTACGAGCTTGCCGTCGCCCTGCTCGGCTACACGCACGCGACGCTGCTCGACGACGCCGTGGAGTCGGTCGCCTCGCGCGACGGCGCCGCACTGTTCCGTGTCGTCGACCGCGTCGTCGGATCGGGCCACGAGCCCCGACGCTTCGTCGAGGACGTCCTCGAGCGCCTGCGCGACCTCGTCGTCATCGCAGTCTCGGGCGACGACGCCGCGGCCGTCCTGCGCGACGTGCCCGCCGACCAGCTCGATCGCATGCGTTCCCAGGCCGCCGCGATGGGTGTCGCGGAGCTGTCGCGCGCCGCCGACCTCACGAACGACGCGCTCACGTCGATGAGCGGCGCGACGTCGCCGCGCATGCACCTCGAGCTGCTCTGCGCACGTCTCCTGCTGCCCGCCGCTGCGGGAGGCGAGCAGTCGCTCGCGTCGCGCCTCGACCGGCTCGAGCGGGGACTTGGGCCGGCTGCTGCCGCTGCGGTGGCCGACGGGTCCTCGGCCGGCGCCGTCGCAGCGCCTGCTGTCGCTGGTGCGCCCGGTGTCTCTGCCGCGCCGCGTGAGGAGTTTGCTCCGGCTGCCTCGCGCGGGGACGCCGGACGTGGTGCCTCGGCCGCGCGTGCCGCGCTCGCGGCGGCGACGGGGCGTGGGCCTGCTGCGCCTGCGGCGTCGCCCGCGCCGGTGGCCGCTGCGCCTGCACCCGCTGCTGCGCCCGCGCCTGCTGCGCGCGAGGACGACGCGCCCCCGCCGTGGGACGTGCCGGTGGCAGAGGGGGCGCCTGCCGACGTGCCGTCGTCTGCGCCTGCGGTCGCACCTGCGACGGCTGTCGCGCCCGACGTGGCGTCTACGCCGTCGGCCGCGTCCGCAGACGCGGCCGCGCCCGCACCCGCTGTGCACGACGACGACGCGCCGCCGCCGTGGGACGAGCCCGAGCCTGAAGCTGCTCACGCACCTGTCGCTGCGCGGGAGCCCGGGCCGGCGGCGGCGGAGCCCGCAGCCGTCGTGGATGCTGCGCCCGAGCCTGCAACGCCTGCAGCTCCCGAGCCCGCTCCCACGCCGGTGGTGGACTCCACCCCCGAGCCGGTGCACGAGCCCGCCGCGCCTGCCGCGCACGAGCCCGCTGCGCCCGTGCCCGTGCCGGTGCCCGAGCCCGTCGTCGTGCCTGCAGCCGAGCCTGCCGCTGCTCTGGCTCTGGCTCCGGCACCGTCGCAGGCTCCCGAGCCCATGCCGGAGCCCGCAGCTCCGGCGGCCGAGGAGAACCGTGCCCCCGCGACGGGGGCCGGCGAGGACTCGGAGACCCTGCGCCGCCGGTGGGACGAGGTTCTCGCGACCCTGTCCGACCTCAAGAAGGCGACGTGGGTGCTCGTCAAGGACAACTCGCGCGTCGCCGAGCTCACGCCGACGACCCTGCGTCTCGCCTTCACGGCTCCTGGGCTCGTCGCGGCGTTCCGCAACGGCCCGCACTCCGCGCTCGTCCAGCAGGCGGTCAAGGAGACCCTCGGCTACGACGTCCGCGTCGAGGGCGAGGTCCAGGGCGACGGGCCGGCGTCCGCCGCGCGTCCGCAGGCCGCCGCGGTCGCGGCGCCCGTGACACGCGCGCACGCACCCGTCGACGAGGTCCCCGCCCGCCACGACGACGCCCGCGCACCTCGGTCCCAGGGCCCCGGCGACGACCACGGTCAGGCGAGCCATGCGCCGCAGGACCTTCCCGAGCCCCCCGCGGACCCCGACCCGTTCGGCGCCACCGATCCGACCGGTGACACCGACCCGTTCGGCGGCCCGGACCTGTCCCACGACTCGTCCGAAGCCGGTGGACACATTCCTGACGGAGAGCGGACGGCTGCGTCGTCTGCCACGCCGTCGGCGGAGCCTGCCCAGCAGCCCGCCACGGCGGTCCGGGCACCGGCTCCCGCCCAGGCGTCGGCCGTCCCGGCCCCCCCGGCCGAGCCGCAGGTCGTCGACTCGTGGGACGTCGTGCCCGTCGGTACCTGGACGCGCGACGAGCCCGCAGCGCCCGCGCCCGTGAACCCTGCGCCCACGGACGTCACGTGGGACGTCGTGCCCGTCGGCTCGTCGGCTGCCGAGCCGACCGCGACCACCGAGGCGGCACCGTCGCCGGCCCCCGCTGCGGACCCGTGGGCGAGCGTCGTCGAGCGCATCGTCGCCGAGCCCCAGACGCGCCACGAGCCCGCTCCCTCGGCGCCGGTCGCGGCCCGTCCGGCCTCTTCGTCGACCTCGTCCGCACCGCTCACGGGCGCCGCTGCCGCGCGTGCCGCCGCCCTCGCTGGCCGCGGCGCCGCCGCCCACCCGCGCACGTCGAGCGCCGACGAGCCGCCTCACGACGACGCGCCGCCGCCCGAGGAGCCGTCGTACGACGACTACGAGGACTCGGTGCCGTTCACTGAGACGACGCTCATGGGTGTGCCGCTCGTCGTGCAGATCCTCGGCGCGACGGTCCTCGAGGAGACGAACGACACCGACGCCTGACCTGCGCCGCCGAGCGGCGGACGGGCGATGTCCGGGGCTCCGGATAGGCTCGGGGCGTGTACGAAGGAGCGGTCCAGGACCTCATCGACGAGCTCGGGCGTCTGCCCGGGGTCGGCCCCAAGAGCGCGCAGCGCATCGCGTTCCACCTCCTCGCGGCGGACGCGGACGACGTGCGTCGTCTTGTCGACGCCCTCACGCAGGTCAAGGCCCGCGTGAAGTTCTGCGAGGTGTGCGGCAACGTCGCGGAGGAGGAACGCTGCCGCGTGTGCCGCGACCCGCGGCGCAGCCCGTCGGTCATCTGCGTCGTCGAGGAGCCCAAGGACGTCGTCGCGATCGAGCGCACGCGCGAGTTCCGCGGGACCTACCACGTGCTCGGCGGGGCCATCAACCCGATCGACAACGTCGGCCCTGACGACCTGCGGATCTCTCAGCTCATGTCGCGCCTCGCGGACGGGCAGGTCACCGAGGTCATCCTCGCGACCGACCCCAACGTCGAGGGCGAGGCGACGGCCACGTACCTCGCGCGCCTCCTCGGCCCCATGGGCCTGAGGGTCACTCGCCTCGCGTCCGGGCTGCCGGTCGGGGGAGACTTGGAGTACGCCGACGAGGTCACCCTCGGCCGAGCGTTCGAAGGACGGAGGGTCGTCCATGGCTGACGACGTACGCATGACGCTCCCGGGCGGTGTCACCGAGGTCGGGGCGGCCTTCGCCGAGCAGGCGTCGAACTTCGTCGCGACGGTCACGCACGTCGCGTCGGGCGCGACTCCCGAGGCCGCGATCCCCGTGCTGCTCCTCGCGACGACCGACGTCCTCGCGTCCGGCTCACGCCTCGGCGCGATGGTCGACGTCGTGCCGGCCGAGGAGTTCGAGCCAGACTCGGGGCCCGACACCGACGTCGAGCCGCTCCGTGTCGCGCTCGCGCTCATCCTCGACGGGCTCGACTCGTACCCGGAGGTCGTCGATCCGGTCCTCGGTGCGGAGCTCGACACGACGAGCCTCTCCGACGGCCTCGCCGAGATCACTCTCGCCCTCACGCAGGGCCTCGCCCACCACGAGGCCGGCCACCCGGCCGAGGCCCTGTGGTGGTGGCAGTTCTCCTACCTGTCCGGCTGGGGCGCGACCGCCGCGTCGGCGGCGCGCGTCCTCGCGTCGATCCTCGGTCACCTGCGGCTCGACGTCGACGACGACGTCGCTGCCGAGGCCGAGTACGACGCGTTGCAGCGACACACGACCGGATGACGACGGGCGGCCTCGATCTCTCGACGACGACGGTCCTGCTCCTCGTCGTCGCCGGCTTCGCCGCCGGCTGGATCGATGCCGTCGTCGGCGGGGGCGGGCTCGTCCAGCTGCCCGCGCTCCTGCTCGTGCCGGGCATCAGTCCCGTGCAGGCGCTGGCGACCAACAAGCTTGCGGGCATCATGGGCACGTCCGTCGCCGCCGTGACCTTCTACCGGCGGGTGGGGCCCGACCTGCGGACGGCCGCGCCCATGGCGGTGTGCGCGTTCGGCGGAGCGGTCGGCGGGGCGGCCCTCGCGAGCCGCATCCCCGCCGAGCTCTTCACACCGATCATCCTCGTCGTGCTCATCGGCGTCGCCGCCTGGACCATCGCCCGGCCCTCGCTCGGCAGCTCCTCGGCGCTGCGGTGGGAGGGCAACCGGCACGTCCTCACCGCGGCGGCCGTCGGTCTCGCGATCGGCGCGTATGACGGGCTGCTCGGGCCCGGCACGGGGACGTTCCTCGTCATCAGCCTCGTCGGACTTCTCGGGTACGCGTTCCTGCCCGCGTCCGCGATCGCGAAGATCGTCAACTTCGCGACCAACGCGGGCGCTCTCGTCTTCTTCGTGCCGCACGGCGCCGTCCTGTGGGGACTGGGTCTCGTCGTCGGCGCCGCGAACCTCTGCGGCGGCTACCTCGGTGCGCGCATGGCCGTCGCCAAGGGTTCCGGGTTCGTGCGCGGGGCCTTCATCGTCGTCGTGTCCGTGCTCGTCGTACGCCTCGGCTGGCAGGTGCTCGCGGGCTGACCTGCGGGGGTGTCGAGCGCTATGCCGTGGGCGTAACTGCTTCACCCTTCGGTCGTCCGACGGGGGCTGACCTGTGGACGGTCGCGGAGTACCGTGGGTCGCAGGTCGCGCGCGACGGGCGTGCGTCGGGTGGAAGGAGGTGCCGCATGGGCATCGATGACCTCGCCGCAAAGGCGAAGGATGCACTGGCGGAGCACGGCGACAAGGTCTCGGACGGCCTCGAGAAGGCAGCCGAGTTCGTGAAGTCGAAGACGTCCGACGACGTCGACGCCAAGATCGACTCTGCGGTCGACGCCGCCCAGGGCTTCATCGCCAAGCAGCAGCAGGCCTGAGATCCAGCCCAGACGCCCGCACCCCCGATGACGGCGGTGCGGGCGTCGTGCTGTCCCCTTCGTGCGACTCGTAGGTCCGGAGCGCCGTTCGATGGTGCTGGAGACCTACGGGGTGGAAGTGAGGTGGGGTCCGGGGGGCGGACGGAGCGTGCGGGACGGTCGGGTCCGCCGCTACGATCGGGGCGTTCGAACAAGCATCTGGTGGACGTTTAGATCAACGGGACCAGGGACGAAAAGAGCACACATGGCACTCATCGTGCAGAAGTACGGCGGCTCCTCGGTGTCCGACGCCGAGAGCATCAAGCGCGTCGCCAAGCGCATCGCGGAGTCCAAGCGGGCCGGGAACGACGTCGTCGTCGTGGTCTCGGCCATGGGCGACATGACGGACGAGCTCATCGACCTCGCCCAGCAGGTCACGCCCGCCCCTCCGCAGCGAGAGATGGACATCCTCCTCACCGCCGGCGAGCGCATCTCGATGTCGCTCCTCGCCATGGCGATCAACAACCTCGGCGTCAAGGCCAAGTCCTTCACCGGCCAGCAGGCCGGCGTCATCACGGACGCGGTGCACGGCAAGGCGCACATCGTCGACGTCGTGCCCTCGCGGGTGCGCGAGACGATCGAGAAGGGCTCGGTCGCGATCGTCGCCGGGTTCCAGGGCGTCACGCGCGACACGAACGACGTGACGACGCTCGGCCGCGGCGGCTCCGACACGACGGCCGTCGCGCTCGCGGCGGGCCTCGGCGCGGATGTCTGCGAGATCTACTCCGACGTCGACGGCGTGTTCACCGCCGACCCTCGCATCGTGCCGGCGGCCCGCAAGGTCGACCGCCTCACGTACGAAGAGATGCTCGAGATGGCGGCGAGCGGGGCGAAGATCCTGCACCTGCGCTGCGTCGAGTACGGCCGGCGCTACGACGTGCCGATCCACGTGCGGTCCTCCTTCTCCGGCAAGGAGGGCACCCTCGTGACCAACCGACCCCTGACCGCCGAGAACGGCGAGGAGCTCCCGATGGAAGAACCGATCATCACCGGCGTGGCCCACGACCGGTCCGAGGCCAAGATCACCGTCGTCGGCGTGCCCGACGTGCCCGGCACCGCCGCGCGCATCTTCGAGGTCGTCGCCACCGCGGGCGCGAACATCGACATGATCGTCCAGAACATCTCGGCCGCGCAGACGGGCCTCACGGACATCTCGTTCTCGCTGCCCGAGGGCGACGTCCCCGCGACGCTCGCCGCGCTGCGCGTCGCGCAGGAGGAGATCAAGTTCGAGTCGCTGCAGTTCGACGACCAGATCGGCAAGCTCTCGCTCGTCGGCGCGGGCATGAAGTCGAGCCCGGGCGTCTCCGCGAAGCTCTTCGGCGCGCTGCGTGACGCTGGCATCAACATCGAGATGATCTCGACGTCGGAGATCCGCATCTCGGTCGTCACGCGCGAGGACTCGCTCGACGACGCCGTGCGCGCTGTCCACACGGCCTTCGGGCTCGACGGCGAGGCAGAGGCCGTCGTCTACGCAGGAACGGGGCGCTGACCATGACCGAGAACCTCACCGTCGCCGTCGTCGGCGCGACCGGCCAGGTCGGCGGCGTCATGCGCCGCCTCCTCGTCGAGCGGGACTTCCCGGTCGGCACGATCCGCTACTTCGCGTCGGCCCGCTCGGCCGGCAAGGTGCTCGACTGGAAGGGCACGGACGTCGTCGTCGAGGACGTCGCGACCGCCGACCTCGAGGGCATCGACATCGCGATCTTCTCGGCGGGCGGCAGCACGTCGAAGGAGCACGCGCCGCGTTTCGCCGCGGCGGGTGCCGTCGTCATCGACAACTCCTCCGCATGGCGTCTCGACGTCGACGTGCCGCTCGTCGTCTCCGAGGTCAACCCGGACGCCGTGACGGAGGCCCGTAAGGGCATCATCGCGAACCCCAACTGCACGACAATGGCCGCGATGCCCGTCCTCAAGCCGCTGTCTGACGCGGCCGGCGGCCTGCAGCGCCTCATCGTCTCGACGTACCAGGCGGTCTCGGGCTCGGGCCTCGCGGGCGCGACCGAGCTCGCCGACCAGGTGCGCGCGGCCGTCGCGGGTGACGTCGCGCTCGAGGAGCTCGTCACGGACGGCTCCGCCGTCACGCTCCCCGAGCCGAGCAAGTACGTGCGGAACATCGCGTTCAACGTCGTCGCGATCGCGGGCGGGATCGTCGATGACGGCTCGCTCGAGACAGACGAGGAGCAGAAGCTCCGCAACGAGTCGCGCAAGATCCTCGGCCTGCCTGACCTCGCGGTCTCGGGCACGTGCGTGCGCGTGCCCGTGTTCTCGGGGCACTCGCTCGTCGTCAACGCCGAGTTCGGTGAGCCGATCTCGCCCGAGCAGGCCACGGCGCTGCTCGAGCAGGCACCGGGCGTCGAGGTGACGGACGTGCCGAACCCGCTGCAGGCGGCGGGCGCCGACCCGTCGTTCGTCGGCCGCATCCGCGTCGACCAGTCCGTGCCGGGCGGCAAGGGCCTCGCGCTGTTCATCAGCAACGACAACCTTCGCAAGGGTGCCGCGCTCAACGCGGTGCAGGTCGCGGAGGTCGTCGCGCCGCGCCTTGCCGAGGTGCGCGCCGCGCGCGTCTGAGCCCGCACATCGATCGGCCCCCGTTCCGGGATGCGGAACGGGGGCCGACGCGCGCCTGCGGGTGACCGGGACGGTGGTAGTCAGGGTCGCCCGGGCTCAGGAGGTGGTTCGGAGAGCGACGGCCTTGAGGGTCGCGTACTCGTCCGCGGTGATGGCGCCCGCGTCGAGGAGGTTCTTCGCACGCGAGATCTCGTCGATCGCGCCACCGCCGGCGACGGACCGGATGTACTCTTCCGTCGAGGTCCTGGCCTCGGATGCATGGACGACAGCGCGCTCGCCCATGCCGCGGCCGCGAACGACGAGGTAGACGAGCGCGGTGAGGACGGGTGTCGTGACGAGGAAGAAGACCCAGATGGCCTTCGCGAGTCCGCCGAGCTCCCGGTCGCGGAAGACGTCTCCGATGATCGAGAAGATCACCATGAGGTACGAGATCAGGAGGAACACGGCGAGGAACCACCAGATCGTGGTGCCGATCGTGCTCCAGAAGGACGGGATGTTCATGTGGTGCTCCTTGCAGCCTGTGGGCGGTGGTGTGAGCGCCCGCAGTGCGCGGGTGCATGCGGGCTCGTGCTGACGACGGTCCACGGGCCTCGATCATGATAGGAACCGCAGTTGCCGCAACACCCCGAGAACGAGGGGCGGGCCCCGACCGGAACGGCCCATGGGGCGGTCGAAACCCCTCGATCCAGGGGCTGTGGACGCCCTGGCAGCGAGACGGTCGGCGAGTGGCTTCCTCGCATGCCGCCGACCCGTCACAATGGGGCGCAGACGAATGACATCGAGGAGGTTGCCGTGGTGGCTCGAGCGCGGATCGGGGTGGTCGACGACCACCCGTCCGTCATCCTCGGCGTGAGCGCGATCCTCAACGTCAGCGCCGATCTCGTCGTCTCAGCGTGGGGACCGACGGTCGACTCGGTTCTCGTGCAGGACGAAGGTCTCGATCTTGTCCTGCTCGATCTTGTCCTCGGCGACGGATCGACCCCGACGCTCAACGTGGCGCAGCTGCGTGCGGCGGGTGTTCCGGTGCTCGCGTTCACGAGCGGTGACCGTCCGTCGACGATCCGTGAGGCGGGCCGAGCCGGGGCCGTCGGTATGGTGAGGAAGTCGGAGACACCGACGGCCGTCCTCGCCGCGGTGAGGGGAGCTTTGCGCGGTGAGGTTGTGGCGACCTCTGACTGGGCCGCGGCGCTCGATCACGACACCGACTTCGTCACGGCGCGCCTGTCCGACCGTGAGGCTGAGGTGCTCGCACTGTACGCGTCGGGCGAGACCGCAGAGCGTGTCGCGCGCACCTTGTTCATCTCCCGGCAGACGGTTCTTGACCATCTGCGGCGTATCCGCGCGAAGTATGCGGCGGTTGATCGCACGGCGCCGACGAAGATCGACCTGTTCCACCGCGCTGTCGAGGACGGGCTCGTCCCGCCCGGCGGGTGAGCACACGGTCTGCCACTACCGAGGACGCGGCTCGCGCGCGTCTCACGGACCGGGTTGACCGGACGGTGGCGCGCCTTGTCGCGGGAGGGGGCGTCGTGCTCGTCGTCGGGGAGGCGCTTCCGGGGTACCTGGCGCCGGATCGATACGCGGCGTGGTGGAACGTGCTGGGCGCCGTGCTCGTCGCCGCGACACTCGTTGTCGCTGTGGTTCCCCGACAACTCGGTACGTGGACCTTTACGGCGCTGTGCGTGGGCATCCCGATTCTCAGTGCGGTTCTCAACGCTGCGACCTTTGTGGCCTTCGAGGGGCCGGACGCCGATGCGGCGGTGCCGTGGGTCTGGGCGCTCGAGCCGATCGCCGTGAGCTTGCTTGCGCTGCGTGTTCCGGTCGTGTGGGCCGTCAGCGCGGCGCTCGGAGCCGCGCTGCTGCCGACGGCCTCGGGTCTCCTCGTGCTCGGGCACGTGCCGGAAGCGGTCCTCGTGCTCACGCCCTGGCACCTCGCGA
The DNA here is from genome assembly GCF_011300875.1 of Sanguibacter sp. HDW7. Classification (NCBI taxonomy): domain Bacteria; kingdom Bacillati; phylum Actinomycetota; class Actinomycetes; order Micrococcales; family Sanguibacteraceae; genus Sanguibacter; species Sanguibacter sp. HDW7. The sequence continues at coordinate 341,412 of NZ_CP049862.1, forward strand.
ACGTCGCGTTCGTCGTCATCTTCGCCGGGATCCGCGTGCGTCTGAGGGCGTTCGGGGAGAGCGAGGAAGCCGCACGTCGCGGCGCTGAGGAGCACGCCCGCGCCGAGTCTGAGGTGCGGCGGCTCGCGGCTCTCGGGCTGCTCGTGCACGACGAGGTGCTTACCGTGCTCGCGGTTGCTGCGACAACTGGGCGCGACGGCGGGGATGCGGTGTCCGACGCCCTGCGCGTCGAGGCGCGTCATGGGCTCGGACTGCTCGGCGGAGCTCCCGCGGGGCGCACAGCAGTTGCGGGATCCTCTGGTCAGGTCGCCGCGTCGCTCTCCGCGTCACTGCGCCGCATCGACCCGACGATCGTGCTCGACGTCGAGACGCTCGACGCGTCACCCCCGCCGCCGGACGTCGTCGACGTGCTTGCACGGGCCGCTGCGGAGGCGGTCCGCAACAGCCTGCGCCATGCCGGCGAGGGCGTGACGCGGCGCGTCGCCGTGCGGGTGGGTGGGCTGTCGGTCGGCGTCGTCGTCCGGGACGACGGCTGCGGGTTCACAGACCTCGAGGGACGCGACGGCAGACTCGGGGTGCGTGAGGGCATTCTCGCGCGCGTGCGCGCGATGCCCGGCGGGACCGCCGAGCTGCGTTCCGCTCCCGGAGCCGGGACAACGGTGCTGCTGGGGTGGTCCGCATGAGTCGGAGCGTGGACGCCGCGACTGTCGCGGCGGGCAGTGCCGGGGCCGGAATGGGGATCACGTCCACGCGCTGGGTGCTGTGCGCGGTCTGGGGGCTCGGGATCCTCACGGCGGTGATCGACGCACGTCTCGGACGGCCGAGTGTCGCGAGTCCGCTCGCGTTCGCGACCTTGCTCGGTGGGGTGTGGGCGATCTCGACGCCGGGTACTGACGTCCTTGGTCGCGGGCGTGCCTTGCTCGTCATCGCCGGAGCGCTCGCGACGGTGACGGTCGTCGCGACGACAGGTCCGGCTCAGGGCCGGACGTGGCTCGTCGACCTGTCCGGGTACCTGCTCGCGCTGCTCGTCGCGCGCGGAAATGGGCGGACTGGCGCCGCGGGTTTCGTCGCCTTCTCGGCGATCCTCATGGTCTGGGTCGCGCAGGGCGGGTCCCAGGCGCCGCTCGGCGAGGTGCTCGGAGCCCCCGTGCTCGCGCTCGCCGGCGGCGTGGTCTGGCACCTGGTGCTGCGGAGGGCTGTCACGCGCGAGCGTGCGCACCGGTCGGAGGCTGCACGGGCAGCGTCCGACGCCCGGATTGCGCGGCGCGCCGTAGATGCCGACAGGCTGGAGATCGCGGCGATCAACGACGTCGTCGCGCCGGTGCTCCGCCGGATCCTCGACGGAGGGGTGCCGGACGCCGCGTCACGGCTCGACGCCGCCGTCGCGGAGGCGACCGTGCGCGACCGTATCCGTTCGCCGTGGGAGCCTGGCGGGGCGCTCGACCTGTGCGTCGAGGATCGCCGACGTGCCGGGATCGTCGTCGTGCAGATCGGCGAGCGGACCGGACCGCGCGCAGCCATGCCGTCCGCGCTCGCGGACCGTCTCGTGGCGATCGTCGCGCCTGTGCGCACCGGTCGCGTCACCGTGCGGACGCTTCCGCCCGGGCGGGGCGTCGCGATGACTGTCGTCGTCGACGACGGTGCGACGGTGTCGCGGACCGCCGTCTCGATCGACGGCACGGTGGTCGACGAGTCGCGGCACGGCTACAGCGGCCAGATGAGCGGGACGTAGAACACTGCAACGACGAGGTAGAGCAGCGCGAGAGGTAGCCCGCAACGGGCGTAGTCGCCGAAACGGTAGCGGCCAGGCTCCATGACCATGAGGTTCGCGGGGGTCGCTACCGGTGTGAGGAACGATGCTGCGCCCGCGACAGTGAGTGCCATGAGGAACGGCAGCACCGAAGCGCCCGACGCGTCGGCGAGCGCGACCGCGATGGGCACGACGATGAGCACGGTCGCCGTGTTCGAGATGAGCTGGCCGAGGATGAGCGTGAGGACGACGATCGCGGCGAGCGCCGCGCGCGATCCTGCGTCCCCGACGATGTCGAGCAGGGCATCGGCGACCGTCTGGGCGGCGCCCGTCGTCGCGAAGGCGGTCGAGAGCGGGATCATGCCGGCGACGAGGACGACTGTCGTCCATGAGATGCCCCGGTAGGCCTGAGAGGGCGTGAGGACCCGCAGGAGCACGAGGGCGCTCGCCGCTCCGAGCGCGACGATCGATGCGGGGAGGAACCCGGTGACGAGAAGGATGACGGTCGCGGCGAGGACGACGAGGGTGCGTCGTGCTCCGGTGGCGAGCGGTACGGACCTGCGCAGGCGCTCAGGCGGGTCGACGACGAGCACCTCGGAGCCGTTCGAGGTGTGGCGGTCGAGGTCGGCCCACGAGCCGTCGAGAAGCAGGACGTCGCCAGCCCGGAGGGTCGAGTCGACTCCGTGGATCTCATCCTCGCCGCGACGGGCGGCGAGGATGACGAGGTCGCCGCTCGGGGTGAGCATGCCGGGGAATACGTGCGTACCGATGAGCGGGGAGCGTGGGGGGACGACGACCTCGGTGACGCCGTGGGTCGCGGTGAGCAGCTCGTGCGCAGGGTCGAGGTCGTACTCACGGCGCAGGGTGCGTGCGAGCTCCTGGACGTCGACCGGCGCGGTCGTCGCGTGGCGCTCCGGCAGCAGCCGTGGACCGAATGCGGTGAGGATGAGCATTGTCCCGACGAGCAGCGGGAGGCCGACGAGCGCGAACTCGAAGAACCCGAACGGCCGTGCGCCGGCGTCGACCGCGGCCTCGCTCACGATGATGTTCACGGGGGTACCGGTGAGCGCGAGCAGGCTTCCGGCGTGCGCGGAGAACGCGATCGGCAGGAGCATCTGGGACGGCGCGATGCCGGCGCGGCTTGCGACGACGACGACGAGCGGCAGGAATGCTGCGACGGCGCCGTTGACGCTGATGAGAGCCGTCACGCCGGCGACGAGCAGGCAGAGCGTCAGCAGGAGCGGGACGCGGCGGGTCCCGGCCCTGCTGACGACGAGCTGGCCGAGCCATGCCGTCACGCCGGTGGCTTCGAGGGCCTCCGAGACGACGAAGAGCGCGGCGATGAAGATGACTGTCGGGTCGCCGAACCCCGCGAGGGCCTCGCCGAGCGTGAGGACGCCCGTGACATAGAGGGCGACCGAGACGCCGATGGCGACGATCCCGAGCGGGATCCGGCCCGAGACGAACGCCAGGACGGCGACCCCGAGGATGACGAAGGTGGCGACGGCCGGGTCCATCGGGGCCGGTCCTCCTAGATCCCGTGCGCGATGACGCGTTGCTTGGCGAGCTCGACCTCGGAGTCGGTAAGGATGCCCGCGCCGTGAAGGCTCGCGATCTGGGTGAGGAGCGTGATGGCGTCGTGCCCGGACGCTCCCGCGACGGGTGCCGCAGCGACGGGCGCTCCCGCGACGGGGCCCGCAGTGACGGGAACGGTGGCAGACGCGGCCTGCGCAGCGGCTGCGTCCTGCGCGGCCCACTGGGCCTGCTGACGACGCTGGGTGTTCCCGATGACGCGGGTGGCGACGGACGCGCGGGCGGCGGTGCGTAGGAGACTCATCGGTCTTCCCCTTCCTGGAGGGTGTCGAGGTCGGTCGGGTCGATCCCGCCGAGGAGCAGCTCGCGGCCGGCATCCCGCGAGACGACGTCGGCGAGGCCCGCGAGCGTGCGGTCCTCGTAGACGACGACGAGGCCGTCCTCGCCGTCGCGGAGCTCCGAGGCGATTCGCTCGAGGTCGGTGTCGAGCAGGAGGTCGGTCTCGACCGCTGCCAGGGCGGGCGACGCGCTGAGGCGGCGTCGTGCGGCGGTGCCGTCGGCCTGACGGCTCACGAGCTCGACGTCGAGGATGACGGCGCGCCCCTGGGCGGTGAGGGAGCTGAGCTCGGCGGCGACTGCGTCGAGCGGGTGGTCGGCGGGCAGCGCGAACACCGCGTACCCGAGCGGTCCTACGTAGGTGTCGGTGGCCATGTCGTGTCCTTGTCTCGGGGGGTGCGGTTGGTCAGGCGCGGGGGGCCGTGAAGCGCTTCGCGAGGTCGAGGAGGAGGCGCGCGCCGTAGCCGGTCGCGCCCCTCGAACGCCATGCAGTGTCCTTCTCGACCTGCATGGTGCCCGCGATGTCGAGGTGCGCCCACGGTGTCCCGGCGGTGAAGTGGTCGAGGAACAGTGCCGCTGTGATCGTCCCCGCGAAGGGTCCACCGAGGTTGGAGATGTCGGCGACCTGCGAGTCGAGCTGCGGCCGGTAGGCGCGTTCGAGAGGAAGCCGCCAGGCCTTCTCGCCCGTCGTGCGTGCGGCGTCCTCGGCGAGGGCGACCACGCGGTCGTCGTTTCCGAGGAGCGCGGCGACCTCGGTGCCGAGGGAGATGAGGGCGGCTCCGGTGAGGGTCGCGACGTCGACGATCGCATCGACCTCGTCCTCGACAGCGAGGGCAAAGCCGTCGCACATGACGAGCCGGCCCTCGGCGTCCGTGTTGCGGACCTCGATCGTGGTGCCGTCACGGGCGGTGAGCACGTCGCCGAGCTTGTACGCGGTGCCGGACGGCATGTTGTCCGTGCACATGAGGCGCCCGACGACCTCGGCGCGCACGCCTGCATCCCGAAGCCCGGTGAACGCGCCGAGCACGGCCGCGGCGCCGCCCATGTCCATCTTCATGAGCAGGTGCATGGGATCGGACGGCTTGAGGCTGATACCGCCGGAGTCGTACATGATGCCCTTGCCGACGAGCCCGAGCCTGCCGGAGGGTGTGCCGTCTGGACGATAGCGGAGCGTCACCATGCGTGGCTCTTGCGCGGAACCCTGGTTGACCCCGAGGAGGCCGCCGCAGCCGAGTTCGACGAGTTGGGCACGATCGGCGATCTCGACGTCGAAGCCGAAGCGGGTGCCGAGCTCGACGGCGATGTCAGCGATGCCGGTCGCGGTGAGGTGTCCGGGCGGCGTGTTGGTGAGGTCACGCGCGACGACGGTGGCGCGGACAGCGATCTTGACGTCGGCAAGAACCTCTGCGTCGGCGTCGTCCGTGCGGCCGAGGTCGAACGTCACGGACTCGACCGTCGAGGTGCGGGGCTCGCGTACGAGCCCCGTGTAGCTGTACGTCGCGAGCAGTGCGCCCTCGGCGAGGACGCACAACGCGTCAGCCCGGTCGAGCCCCGCGGCGTCAAGAGTCGTCGGGTCGACGCGCAGCCCAAGGTTCGTTCCCCGACCAGCGGCGCGCACGAGTGCCGCGGCAGCGTCGCGCAGCAGGTCGAGAGTGAGTTCGGTGGGCGCGCCGACGCCGACGGCGACGAGGTCGGGCCCACCTGTGCGGGGCACGCGCAGGGTCGTCGAGGGCTTCGACTCGTAGCCTGCGCGGGCCAGGGCGTCGTGGTCGAGGCCAAGCTCGGCGGGGAGGTCTCCATCGGGCGTCGTTGCGAACCCGACGACGTCGGTGTCGGTCGTCGCGGGGCCGGACCAGACGCGGATCGAGTCGAGCGCGTCGAGTCCTGGCAGGGTGGGACGGATGCGGGTCATGCTGTGCTCCTTCGGTCCGGGCTTCTGGCTCGGGGTAGGTGCGGAGGTCGGGGCGGGACCTGTGCGGCGAGGGGTCAGCTCATCCCGACGGGTGAGCCGGGCCCCCACGGGATACCGAGAGCGAACCAGGCCGCGAAGAGCACGGTCCACGTCGCGAGGATCCACAGGGCGTAGGGCAGCATGAGCGCGATGATCGTGCCGATGCCCGTGTCCTTCTTGTAGCGGCGCGCGACCGTGACCATGAACGGCAGGTAGACCATGAGCGGGGTGAGAACGTTCACGGGGGAGTCACCCACGCGGTAGGCCGCGAGGAGGGTCTGCGGCGCGACGTCGAGCGACGCGAAGATCGGGATGAAGACGGGCGCGAAGATCACCCACTTGGGCACGAGGCCCGGCAGGATGAAGTCGAGCACCACGATGACGAGGATGAACGCGAGCAGCAGGACGATCGCGGGAACGTCGGCCTGCTGGAGCAGCTCGGCCGCAGAGACCGCGGCGACCGTCGGCAGGTTCGTCCAGCTGAACAGCGCGATGAACTGGGCGATCATGAGGAACATGACGAGCAGGCCGCCGAGGCTGCCGAACGTCTTGGCAATCGCGCCGACGACCGGCGAGCCGCCGACGAGCGTGCGAGCGCCGCGGCCGTAGGCGATGCCGCACACGAGGAACGCGAGCGAGATGAGGAAGACGAGGCTCGACATGAACGGCGTCGTGCCGATGATCGCGCCGGTCTCGGGGTCGCGGAGCGGCGCTCCGGGCGGAAGCGTGAGAGCCGCGACGACAACGACGAAGCCGAGGAGCGCCCACGCGGCGAACTTCAGCCCGCGGGCCTCGGCCGCGGCGTCGACCTGCTCCTCGACGCCGTCGGCCGCGAGCTCGGAGCGGTCGTAGGTGCCGAGCCGCCTCTCTGTGACGAAGACCGTCACGAGCAGTACGACGACCGTGAGGACGATCGAGGACACGATCGCGAAGTAGTAGTTCTGGGTGACCTCGATCGTCTCCATACCTGCGGCGGAGAGCACGCCGTTGGTGACTTCAGTGAGCATCGAGTCGCTCGGTGTGATGAGGACGTTGACGCCGAAGACGGCACCGACGGCTGCGAACGCCGCGGCCAGGCCCGCGAGCGGATGGCGGCCGACGGTGAGGAACGCGGCGGCGGCGAGCGGCACGAGGATGAGGTAGCCGGCGTCGGTCGCGACCGACGAGATGACGCCGACGGCGATGAGGATCGTCGCGAGCCACTTACGCGGGGCCGTTCTCACGACAGAGCGGATGAGTGCGCCCATCATGCCCGCATGTTCGGAGACGCCGACGCCTGCCATGGCGATGAGCACGACGGCGACTACGCCGAAGCCCGCGAAGTTGTCGACGAACGAGGTGAAGAAGAACCTCGCGCCCTCGACGGACAGCAGGTTGCGCACCTCGAACGTGCGCTCCTCGACGATGTAGTCGGGGACCTCTGCGGGCTCGCCCGTCACGGAGTCGTAGATCGACCACGTGCCGCCGAGGTGTTCGTTGATCTGCGAGAACTCGTCGCGCGGGACGGGCACGACGACGTCGTCGGTCACTGAGACGTTCGCGAGCGAGAGCGCCGCCGAGAGCAGCGCGATGATCCCGATGAGGTAGACGAACATGATCGTCGGGTCGGGGACCTTGTTGCCGACCTTCTCGATCCAGGCGAGCATCCCGCCCTTCTCTGGGGCGGCTGCGGTGGCGACGTCGTCGCTCATGTGGTGCTCCTCGAAGCGGGTGACGGTGTGGACGTGCGGGGGCTGTCGGGCGTGCTGCCCGCTGCGGCGGGACCGCTGCCAGAGTCGCCGGGGCGGTCGTCGGGCGTGGTGACGGAGTCGTCGTCGGGCGGCCGGGCGGAGGGAGCGTCGGCGCCCGGGCTCCCGTCGGGGACGGGTGGTGTCCTCAGCGCGGAGAACACTGCCCACGTCACCGACATGAGCGGGACCGCGACGACAGCACCGAGGAGTCCCGCGAGCAGGGTCCCGGCGGAGACGCCTGCGCCGACGACGAGCGGATGGAGCGAGACGTGCTTGCCGAGGACGAGCGGCTGGACGAGGTTGCCCTCGACCTGCCCGACGAGCGCGATCGCGATGCACACCGCGACGCCGTTCCAGAGTCCATTAGCGGACAGTGCGACGAGCGCGGCGACGAGCATCGCTGCGGGCGCGCCGATGAGCGGCACGAACGTGCCGACGAAGACGAGCGCTGCGAGCGGCAGCGCGAACGGCACGCCGAGGACGAGTAGGACGACGTACGCGAGCGACCCGACGATGACGGCGGCGAGGACCGAGCCGAGGGTGTAGCCCTTGAAACGGGACCAGGCGATGTCCCCGGCTGTGCGCCATGCGTGACGCGAACCCTGGGGGAGCTGCGCGAGGAACCACGTCCACATCTGTTCGCCCGAGGTGAGGAAGCAGACGGCTGCGAAGACACCGAGCGCGATCGTCATCCCGACCTTGGCGAGGGCTCCCGCGATACTCAGCGCGGAGCTCGCGATGACGCCGGCCTGCGAGGTCACCCAGCCGATCACGACGTCACCGAGGTTCTCGGTGCCGTCGGCGAGGTTCTCGGTGGGCAGCCCGAGCCGTGCGAACAGGTCGAGGACCGCGGAAAGCCCGTCCTCGGCGCCGTCGGCGATGCCGTTCCAGTCCCCCGTGAGCCCTATGAGAGTCAGGGTGAGGAGTGCGAGGACGGCTAGGAGACCGACGAGCAGTGCGAGGACGGTCGCCACGGCGGGAGGTACGTGCTTGCGGAGCGCGACGGCGACGGGTCGCAGGACTGCTGTGAGGATGATGCCGAGGAAGAGCGCGACGAGCACGAGCGTGATGCGGGACCCGAGCCAGATGGCGATCGACATGGCCGCGGCCCCGAGCAGGAGGCGTCCTGACCACGCCCCGAGGAGCACGACCCAGCTCGGGAGGAACGGGTGGAGAGGCACGCGTGGTGCGGTGCTCAACGCCTCAGCCCTGGTCGCGCCCGGCGCGTACCCGCTTGACCGCTCGCCTGGCGAGGAGCGTCGGGAGGAGAAGAGCACCGAGCAGGGTGCCGAGCCAGGTGACGACGGTCGCGAGGAACCACGTGTTCACCCCCGAGATCGTGAGGTCGTCAACGAGGAGGCTGGCGGTGAGCAGGCCGAGGAAGGTGGACAGGAGGCCCGCCGCGCCTGTGAGGACGGGGGCCTTGTCGCGCGCGATCTTCGTGAACCATGCTGCGAGCACGGACTGGAGGACGGCGACGATCACGACGGCGATGACGCACCCCCGCCACCCGACGCGCATGTCGGAGACGGTGAGGTTGGCGATGAGGAGCCCGATCGCGGTCGCGCCGAGGAAGACGACCATGCGGATGAGAAGCCGGATCATGACTCTCCCGGGGAAGGGGCTGATGACCTGCGAATTCGGTCCACAACATGCTCGCATTGCGTCGTGCGTCGCGCTGCCCCTGGAAGTAGGGATTGACACCGGCGCCTCTGAGGGAGATCGAGTCTCTGTCATGGACGTTCGGTCTGGAGCCAGGGCTTCGACGATAGCGCCCCGTCCGTCACTGTGTGGTGTGCTCGGGGACCGGAGAGCGGCGGTTCGCGCAGCCGGCCGAAGGACGACTCGTGCCGGCCTCATCAACTCACGAGGCGCTCGGTGAGGCAACGCAGGAGCGGCAGGACGGCCGTGGAGTCCTCGTCGAGCGCGACGACCTGGTCAGTGCCGTCGAGCACGGACTCGAGGACCTCGTGGGCGTCGTCGGCAGTGACTTCGTGGAGCTTCGAGGCGGGGCCGTCCATCTCGCAGAGCCGTGCCGCGAGGCTGTCGTGGCGGTGCTGCACGAGCAGCACCTCGAGCGGCACGCTCCTGCTCGCGCTGGCGTCGAGCGTCACGACGAACGTGAACGCGTCGAAGACGGGTAGGGGCGGCAGCGCGAGGTCGTCGTCCTGCCCGGCGTCGGGTGCGTCGACCGAGTCGAGGTCTGCCGGGTCGAGGCCGAGGTCGGCGAGCGACATGTGCACCGCCGCGAGGTCGATGCCTGCGAGGTGCGCGCCGACGACAAGAGTCTCCGTGCGCCGGACAGGGTCGACGACGAGCCGGACGGGTGAGGCTGCGCTCATCTCGACGAAGCGCTCGACCCACGGCGGGACCGGGGTGCGACGGGCCGCCAGCTCGTCCTGGGAACGGCGCACGGTCCCGCGGTCGCACGCCATGAGCGTCATGAGGTGCAGGGCAGCCGTCGAGCCGGGGGTGTCGATCGCGAGGAGCGCCTCGATGGTGAGGCGGGCGGCGTCGAGATGCTGCATGGTCGCCGACGTGAGCCGCGCGGCGGGCTCGAACGGGCTGAGCATCTTGGAGACCTGACCGAAGAAGTCGGCCGGGAGCGGCGAGGCGAGCGCCATGTCGAACGACGCGACGAGCGCCTCGGCACCCGAGGGTCGGACACGGCCCGTACGGTCGTGGCGGGCGCCGGCGGGACGGTGGGTGCTGCACGTGCGTGCGCTGGAGATCGAAGTCATGGCGGGGACGCTAGGCGCGTCGTCGTGGCGGCGCACGGGAGATGGGGCGATCTGTGGACGACGGCTCCCGGGGGAATGGCTGTGGACAGGGCGGACGGGCTCAGCGGACCTGAGACCCGTCACCGGTAGTCCGGCGCCGCCGCGATCCGCAGGTGCGCCTCGAGGCTCGTGGACCCGCTGCGCCGCATGTCGGTCGCGAGCGCGACGCCCACGTAGCGCAGGTGCCACGGCTCGGGCGAGTAGCCGGTGACCTTCTCCTGCCCGGCCCGGTAGCGCACGACGAACCCGTAGCGCCACGCGTTTCGGGCGACCCAGCGGGCCTGCGGCGTCCGGCCGAAGCTCCCGAAGGTGGACCCGCGCGCGAGGACGTCGACCGCGAGCCCGGTCTGGTGCTCGGAGTGCCCCGCCCGTGCGGAGACGCGGTCGGCGCGCGCCTTCCCGAGGGTCCGCACCCACCGCGCGTAGACGACCTTCTGGGTCGCGTACGAGCGGTAGCCGCTGCGCACGCCGAGCGGCACGCCGTCGGCCGCCGCCGCGCGCATGAGCTTCTCGAGCGCGGTCGCGGCCTCGAGCCGCAGCCGCTGGTTCGAGCCCTTGACGGTCCGGAGGCGCGGGCGCGTACGCGCGCGGCGACAGCGGTCGCCGCTTGTTGACGACGACGATCGTCGACGACGCGTCTCTCGTCCCGAGGACCTCGACGCGCGAACCCTTGCGCCAGGTGAGAGTGCCGCCCTCGAAGCGCTGCGCGCACCGGGTGCGGGCCGCGTCGCAGCGGCGGTCGGCGCGCGGCTCCCCGAGGAAGCCCTTCGCGCCGCGCAGGTCCAGCCACAGGGTGCGGAACCCTCCGGTGACGATCGGCTTGGGTCTCGCCGCCGCCGCCGCGACGACGGTCGGTTCGGACGGCGAGGCATCAGCCGCGGTCGCCACGGCGCCCGGGCCCACGACGAGCGCGAGCGCCACGACGCTCCCGACGACGACTCTCCGCAGCCTCCCCTGCATGCCCCGATGATGGCGCGGAGGGATGTGGCGAGGGAAGACCTGCGTCGGCGTGCACCTTGGCACCCTGAGCGCCAGAGTGCACGCGAAGTGCAGCCGCGTCACACGATCGACTGGGAGCGGAGACGCTGCAGATGTCTCTATTCTCTAGCCATGGTGTAGCGATGTCTCTAAAATAGAGACATGCTGCCGCTTCCTGCCCTCACGCTCGACGATCTCGTCGTCCTCGACGAGATCGCCGACGCGCGCGCCGTCATTGTCGACCGGCTGCGGGCGCCGCGGCGCTGGACCGGTCGGCTCCGACGCACCGCCGTCGCGCGCGCGATCAGGGGCTCGAACTCGATCGAGGGCATCGTCGTCGACCTCGACGACGCGGACGCGTCGATCGACGACGAAGCGCCACTGAGCGCCGACGAGCGCACCTACGCAGAGATCCGCGGATACCGCCAGGCTCTCGGCTACGTGCTCGAGATGGCGGAAGATCCCGCCTTCCAGCTCGACGCCACGGCGCTGAGGAGCATGCACTTCATGATGCTCTCCCACGACCTCAGCAAGGGGCCCGGCCGCTACCGTCCGGGCGACATCCACGTCGTCGACGAGCGCGACGGCGCAACCGTCTACACCGGGCCCGACGCGGACGAGGTGGCCGGGCTCGTCGACGATCTCGTGCGGGGGCTCGAGGCGCACGCCGAAGCCGATGCGTTGGTGCGCGCGGCGATGGCGCATCTCGGTCTCGTGCTCATCCATCCGTTCCGGGACGGCAACGGACGCATGTCGCGCGCGCTGCAGACCCTGGTGCTCGCGCGTTCCGGCCTCGCGCACCCTGAGCTTGCGAGCATCGAGGAGTGGCTCGGAGCCAACACGGACGACTACTACGCGGTTCTCGCCCACACCGCGCGCGGGCAGTGGGACCCCACGGCCGACGCGGGGCTCTGGCTGTCGTTCTGCCTGCGGGCGCACCACATGCAGGCGCAGACGGTGCTCCGGCGTATCGCTCGGACCGACGAGCTCTATGGGCGGCTCGTCGACGAGCTCGAGGCCCGCCGCCTTCCGGAACGCATGCTCGACGTCCTCTACTCCGCAGCCCTGAAGTTCCGGGTCCGGAGGTCGACCTACATCGCACAGGCGGATGTCGACGAGAGGACCGCGACGCGCGACCTGCGTGCGCTGGTCGACGCGGGCCTCCTGGACGCCGTCGGGGAGACCCGTGGACGTCACTACGTCCGTGGGGCGCGGCTCGACGAGATCGTCGACTCGCTGGCCCCCGCCGAACGCATGCGTGACCCCTACCCGTGGATGCGGTCGCGACTCGCGCAGCCGGTCGACTGGCGCTGACCCGCCCCTCCGGCGCCTAGATGAGCGCCCGTCGGTCGACCTGCTCCGCCGCCGACGACGCGTCGGCCACGCCTGCCCACGGCACCGCGACCCCGGCCGCGAGCGACGCCCGCGCGTCGAGCACCCGCTGGTTGCGCGAGCCGCGGAACGCCAGGCGCAGGTCCCGCTGCGCGAGGTCGAAGCGGCCGTCGACGAGCACGTCGACCTCCGCGAGCAGCTCCGCCTTGTCGTCGTGCCCGGCCCTGCTCCACGCGAGCAGCTCCTCGAACGTGTAGCCGCTCCACGCCCACACGTCCTTGGCCCGCCCGTGCTCCGCCCGCAGCCGGCGCACGACCCGCAAGCACACAGAAGTGTTGAGGAACGGCTCCCCGCCGAGCAGGGTGAGGCCCTGCACGGCGGGGTGCGCGAGATCCGCGGCGATGCGCTCGGCGAGGGCGTCGTCGAACACCTGCCCGTACCGGAAGGACCACGCCGCCTCGTTGAAGCAGCCCTCGCACGCGAACGGGCAGCCGCTCACGTAGAGCGAGCAGCGCACGCCCTCGCCGTCGACCATGACGAACGGCTTGTAGTCCGCGACCCGGTCCTGGCTCAGGCGGTCGGACTGCCAGTCGGGCAGGGGGTCGCGCGACACGAGGGTCAGCCTGCGGCCGGTGCGGACCCGTCGGGCAGCGAGCCCGTCGACCCTGCCATGTGCTTGACGCGCGAGGAGATCTCGACGTGCCGGCCCTTGACCATCGGGCGCTGCTGCGGGTTGCCGAGGTAGCCGCAGGTGCGCTTGACGACGTCGCACGTGCGCGGGTCGTCGTTGCCGCACGCGGGGCATGCGAAGCCGCGGGCCGTCGGCGTGAAGTCGCCCTTGTAGTCGCACTCGAGGCAGTGGTCGATCGGCGTGTTCGTGCCGAGGTAGCCGACGCGGTCGTACGCGTAGTCCCACACGGCCTCGAGGGCCTTGGGGTTCTGCTGGAGGACCGGGTACTCGCAGTAGTGGATGAACCCGCCCGACGTCAGCGGTGCGTACTCCATCTCGAAGTCGAGCTTCTCGAAGGGGGTCGGCGCCTTGCGGACGTCGTAGTGGAAGGAGTTCGTGTAGTAGCCCTTGTCGGTGATGTTCTCGACGTCGCCGAACTTCTTCGCGTCGAGCCGCGCGAAGCGGTCGGTGAGGGACTCGCTCGGCGTCGCGTAGACGGAGAACTGGTAGTGGTGCTCCTTCGTCCAGGCCTTCGCGTGGTCGGCGAGGGTCCGCAGGACGCGGAGCGTGAACTCCTTCGCCTCGGGCGAAGACTCCCACTCGCCGCCGAAGAATGCGGCGGCGGCCTCGTAGAGGCCGATGTACCCGAGCGACACCGTCGCGCGGCCGTCGCGGAAGAGCGAGTCGACGTTGTCGGACGGCACGAGACGCTTGCCGAACGCGCCGTGGCGGTAGAGGATCGGCGCGTTCGCCGGCACGGCCTCCTTGCACCGCTCGACGCGGTAGAGGAGAGCGTCGTGCACGGTGTCGAGCCGCTCGTCGAGCAGCGCCCAGAACGCGTCGAGGTCGCCGCGCGTCTCGAGCGCGATGCGCGGCACGTTGAGCGTGACGACGCCGAGGTTCATGCGCCCCTCGACGACGTCGTCGCCGTTCTCGTCCGTCCAGCCCTGGAGGAACGAGCGGCAGCCCATGGGTGCCTTGAACGAGCCGGTGAGCTCGACGATCTTGTCGTAGCTGAGGATGTCCGGGTACATGCGCTTCGTCGAGCACTCGACGGCGAGCTGCTTGAGGTCGTAGTTCGGGTCCGACGCCTCGAGGTTCGTGCCGCGGCGCAGCGTGAAGATGAGCTTGGGGAAGATCGCGGTGCGGCGCTCCTTGCCGAGGCCGAGGATGCGGACCTCGAGGATGGCCCGCTGGATCTCGCGCGAGAACCAGCTCGTGCCGAGGCCGAAGCCGACCGACGTGAACGGCGTCTGCCCGTTGGACGTGAAGAGGGTGTTGATCTCGTACTCGAGGGACTGCATCGAGTCGTAGATGTCCTTGCTCGTCTTGGCGCGCGCGTAGTCCTCACGCCGGGACGGGTCGTCGATCCACTGCTCGGCCTCCTCGAGGTGCTTGGCGTAGTTGCGCTCGGCGTAGGGCGCGAGGAGCTCGTCGATGCGGTTGACGGAGCAGCCGCCGTACTGGCTCGAGGAGACGTTCGCGATGATCTGCGTGATCTGCGCGGTGGCCGTCTGGATGGAGCGCGGCGGGGACACCTGGGCGTTGCCGATGCGGAAGCCCTCGGAGAGCATCGCGTGGAAGTCGATGAGGCAGCAGTTCGTCATCGGCGCGTAGGGGTGGTAGTCGAGGTCGTGGTAGTGGATGTCGCCCTTGGCGTGGGCGTTGGCGACGTGCGCGGGGAGCATGCGCAGGCCGATGGCCTTGCCGACCGCGCCGGCGGTGAGGTCGCGCTGGGTGTTGAAGACGTCGGCGTCCTTGTTGGCGTTCTCGTGGACGACCGTCGAGTCCTTGCCGACGAGCTGGTCGATCGAGTGGTTCACGTCGAGGGCCTGCGAGCGCGCGAGGTCGCGCTGCACGCGGTAGTCGATGTACGCCTTGGTGACGTCGTACTCGTGGGAGGACAGGAGGGTGTGCTCGACGACGTTCTGGATCTCGTAGATCTGCACCGTGCCCGCGTAGCGGCTGTGGAGCTCGGCGAGGGCGCGCTCGACGATGTCGGCGATGGTGAGCTGGTGGAGCGCGGTGATGTCGCCGTGGACCTCGACGAAGGCCTTGGTGACGGCCGCGGTGATGCGGCTCGTGTCGAAGGGGAGGGCGCGCCCGTCGCGCTTGCGCACCGTGAGGGTGCCCTCGGGTGCGTCGGGCTGTGCGTCCTGCTCGGTTCCGTCCAGCATGATCGTCACGATGTCTTCCGCCCTGTCTCCGTTGGCCGAGCACTACATCTAGTGGTGGAGCGCGGTTGCAAGACTAGATCTTGTGGTTATGGCGGAGTGGGACCTAGGTCCCACCCGGTCGTCGTGATGCCGTTGCGGCGGCGGGAAACCGCCGCGGAACCTCACGCGTGTCATTTCCCGCGCCCGACGTGTCGTTACGCTCGCCCCATGACCGACGACGCTCCCGACGACGCCTCCGCCGACAAGACCCCTGCCGCCGCGTCCCGCCGACGTTGGGTCCACTGGGCCATCGTCGCCGGCCTGTGCGCCGCCGTGTGGCTCTTCGTCGGCCTCACGCCGATCGTCACCGCCGGCGCGCTCCACGGCGCCGTCCCCGTCGACGAGGCCGACGGTCCCGTGAGCTCGGTCTGGGTGCGGCTGCACAACGGAACGATGGCGACGGTCACCGTCACTGCCGGCGACGACGCGACGCCCCGCGACGTCGACGTCCGCCTCCGCCCGCTCGTCGTCGATGCGACGGGCGCGCTCGTGGGCGACGTCGGTTCGGGGGCGCGCGCCGTGAAGATCCCTGGGGGCGGCGACGTCGCCCTCGAGGTCGTGTTCCCCGAAGGCTGCCCGGGCCTCCCTGCGGGCCCCGTCGACGGTGCGCCGTCCGACGCGATCGGGCGCATCGCGCTCCATGTCCGCACGCTCGGCCTGCCGCGCACGGTGACGGTCGACCTCCCGGCCGCCTACGAGGCCCATTTCGTGCAGGACCGCTCGCTGCCCTGCGCGTGATGATCGATCGTTGACGGCGGTGCGCGGGTCCGCGACGATGCGGGCATGACGAGCGACGATGGTGCCGCGCCTGAGGCAGCCGTGCCTGACGTGGCCGGGGCGGGCGTCGTGACGACGGCGCTGCCAGGCCGCCGCGCCAGATGGTTGGCCGTCGCCGGCGTGCTCCTCCTGGTCGCGGCTCTGGCCGCGAGCGTGTGGTGGCAGGCGCGGCCTCGTGCCACGCCGCACGTCGCTGTCGCCGGGACGACCTGGCCGAGCGCGTACGTCGAGACGGAGGATCCGATCGACGGCGAGCTGCGGTACGTCCTCACGGATCCGGGTCCGGACGGCACGGCGTACGTGTTCGACATCGTCAACGACGGGTCGTCGGCGGTGACGGTCGCCTCGCACCCGACGGTCGACAGACCTCGCGATGCCCGGCGTGCGGGCGTCGTCCTCACGCCCCTCGACGCGGCCGGCGGGACGGACGCTGCCGGCGAGCCGGGTCCCACGATCCGCCTCGAGCCGGGGGAGGCCGCGAAGCTCGAGCTGCGGCCGCTGTGGGAGTGTGCCCCGTTCGTGGCGGGGACGCTCCTCGGGATCGACAGCGTCGACGTCGACGTGACGGCGCAGGGGGTCACGCGGACGCAGACGATCGCGCTGCCGGTGGGACTGTTCCTGAGGACGACGGTCGACCTCGACCCTGGTCCGGAGTGGGGCTGCTGACCCACACTTGACGTCCGCCTCGGTTCCATGGTTCATTACTCAAGTAATGAACTAGCGAACAGGGAGGTCGTGATGTTCGACGGACCCGAACCGATCTACGTGCAGATCGCGACATGGGTGCGCACGCAGATCCTCGCCGGCGACCTCGCCGACGGCGACCAGGTCATGTCGACGACCCAGCTCTCGACGACCTTCCGGCTCAACCCCGCGACCGCCGCGAAGGCCTACGCGGGGCTCGTCGACGAAGGGCTCCTCGTCAAACGACGCGGCATCGGCATGTTCGTCGCCGACGGAGCCCGTGCCGCCCTGCTGGCCGAGCACCGACGCACGTTCTACGTCGACGTCCTCGATCCCGCGCTCGCACGGGCCGCGCTCCTCGACATCCCCGTCGACGACCTCGTCGACCACGTCCGCACCACCCTCGGAGGTGAACCCCGATGACCACCCAGCCCTTCGGCGCCCGGCTCGAGGGCGTCGCGCTGCGCTACCGCCGCGGCGAGGCCCCAGCGCTCGACGACCTCGACCTCACGATCCGCCCCGGCGTCATCACCGGCCTCCTCGGCCGAAACGGCGCAGGCAAGTCCACGCTCGGGGCGCTGCTCGCCGGGTGGCGCCGCCCCTCGGCCGGCCGCGTCCTCGTCGGGCCCGACGGAGCCCTCGAGAACCCGTTCGAGAACACCTGGACCGCGACCGGGACCCAGCTCGTCCGCGAGAGCGGCGACCACTGGGAGGGGACCGCCGCCCGCGACACCCTCGCCTACCACTCCGAGGTCCGCCCCGGCTGGGACGGCGACCTCGCCGACCATCTCGCCGGTCTCTTCGGCCTCGATCTCGGCACGCATCCCGAGAACCTCTCCCGCGGTCAGCGCTCTGCCCTCGGCATCGTCGTCGGCCTCGCCTCCCGAGCGCCCCTCACGCTGCTCGACGAGTCCTACCTCGGCCTCGACGCCGCCCACCGCTACGCCTTCTACGACGCGCTGCTCGCCGACTACGCCGAGCACCCCCGCACCATCGTCCTGTCGACCCACCTCATCGGCGAGGCCGAACGTCTCTTCGAGGACGTCGTCGTGCTCGACCGCGGCAAGGTCCTGCTCGCCGAGAGCGCCGACGACGTCCGCGCCCGCGGCGTCACCCTCACCGGCCCGACGGCCGAGGTCCACCGCGCCGCGGGGGACCGCCCCGTGCTCGCACGGCAGAGCCTCGGCGCCACGACTCGCGTGACGCTCGACGGCGCCCTCACCGCGGCCGAGCGCGACGCCGCACGCGCCGCGGGCCTCGAGGTCGGGGGCGTCTCCGTCCAGGACCTCTTCGTCCACCTCACCGGCGGCGCCACGGGCGCCACCGTCGACCCCGAGGAGCAGCGATGACCGCGACCCTCGACCGCGCGACCTTCGTCGCCGCCGCCGAGCGGCGCGCCACCCGCGCCGTCACCGTCAACACCGTCGCCTCCGCCTGGTGGGTCGGCGGGTGGTTCTGGGTGATCTACGTCCTCGTCCTCGCGGTGCTCACGGTGGTGTTCGTCGCTGTCGACGAGGCTGGTGCACGGTCGGCCTCCGGGAGCTTCGGCGCCCCGTGGGTGTTCGTCTTCGTCATGGGCATCGTCCTCACGAGCCAGACGGCGACGCTCCACCTGGTCGCCGGCGGCACCCGGCGCACGTTCCTGCGAGGCGGACGGTGGTCCGCGGTCGGCGTCGGCGTGACCTTCGGCATCGCCAGCTGGGCGCTGCTCGTCCTGCGCGACACCGTCGTGCGGCTGCTCGGCCATGAGGTCGCCCCGGTCGACGGCGTGCTCGACGCCGCGGGGAGCGGACTGTGGCTCGCGCTCCTCGTCCACGTCGTCGCCTCGGTCGCGCTCTTCGCCACCGGCGCGCTCGTCGGGCTCGCGTTCCGCAGGCTCGGAGGGTGGTTCGGGACGCTCGCGCTCCCGCTCACGCTCCTGCCCGGCGGGCTCGCCCTCTGGGCGTTCGAGCGGGCTGCGGTCGACGGCTCGACGGCGCCCGACGCCCGCGCCTGGCTCGTCGTCCTCGTCGGAGGGGTCGCCGCGACGCTCGCCGCCTGGTGGGGCGCGTGGCTCGTGGGGCGGGACGCCCCCGTGCGGTGACGTGGAGCCGAGCCTCCGACGGGTGTGCGGCACGGGGCGCCTGCGGGCGGCCCGTGCCGCTGCCTCGTCGCCGCGGCAGACCTTGACCCCGGTCCGAACCTCCGGGAGCATCCCGGTATGAGCATCTCGAACGAGGTGAGGGTCGATGACGAGACCGGTGCGTCGCCTGCGGATCCCGGACGTCGCCGGTCGCCGGTCCGCCGCGTCGTGATCGTCGTCGTCGCGATGGTGGCCGTGGCTGCTCTCGCGGCCGCAGGCGTGTGGGCGACGACGCCGCGCCTCGATCACAGCGGCTCCGTCTGGGGCAGTCTCTACGAGGACACGGCGCGCTTCCCCGCGGAGAACCTCGCCGTCGTCGTCACGGACCCGACGGGTCCGGACGACACCGCGTACGCGTGGGACATCCGCAACGACGGGCCGTTTCCGGTGACCGTCGCCTCGAAGGTGGCGGCCGGGGAGATCCATGACCTGCGCCGCGCAGGAGTCCTCCTCACGCGGGTCGCGCCCGAGGGGGGCACGGTGACGACCGGCGAGCCGGTGCGGTCGCTGCGCCTCGAGCCGGGCGAGCGCGTGAAGATCGAGGCGCGGCCGATGTGGGCGTGCGGGTCGTCGGACGGCTCCGTGATGTACAGCGCGGGCGTCGCAGAGGGCATCAGCACGATCGATGTCGACGTGACGACGCTCGGCGTCACGCGCACGCAGACGCTGCAGATCCCGCAGACGCTCTTCCTCATGACGACGGCGGACCTCTCGCCCGGCGCGGCGTGGGGCTGCTGATCGCCGCGCCTCCGGCCGCGATCCGGGAACGTGCGGACCAGCACGTGGACGCCCTTTTCGGCAGGCAAGACGCGCGTGCTAGCCTCGCTCACATGCAGATCCGTCGGTATTGGCGCTTTACGCAGGCTCCTGGTGGGGCCTCGCGGGCGTGCGCCTGACCGACAACTTCCCCACCGGAGCCAGCACAGGGCCTTGGACGCATCGCGTCCGGGCCCTTCGTCATGAGACGGACGGCTTCCGCGGCGACGGGACTCGGCCCATGACGAGGCACCGACACCCCACGACGACCGAGGAGCACGACCGATGACCGCCACCACCCCGCTCGCCCCCGCGACGAGCGACCTGCGTGTCCGCGAGCTCGACCCGCTGCCCGCGCCCGCCGAGATGCTCGCCGATCTCCCCCTCACGGGGACCGCGGCCGAGCTCGTCGCACGCTCGCGCGACGAGGTGCGTCGCGTGCTCGCAGGCGAGGACGACCGGCTCGTCGTCGTCGTCGGCCCGTGCTCCATCCACGACGCGGACGCCGCGCTCGACTACGCGCAGCGCCTCGCGGCGCTCGTGCCCGAGCTCGAGGCCGACCTGTGCGTCGTCATGCGCGTGTACTTCGAGAAGCCGCGCACGACCGTCGGCTGGAAGGGGCTCATCAACGACCCCGACCTCGACGGCACGCACGATATCCGCCGCGGCCTGCGCCTCGCGCGCGAGGTGCTGCTCGGCGTCCTCGACGAGGGCGTCCCGGCGGCGTGCGAGTTCCTCGAGCCGACGAGCCCGCAGTTCATCGCGGACGCCGTGACGTGGGGCGCGATCGGCGCCCGCAACGCGGAGTCGCAGGTGCACCGCCAGCTCGCGTCCGGCCTCTCGATGCCCGTGGGCTTCAAGAACGCGACCGACGGCGACGTGAAGATCGCGGTCGACGGCTGCATCACCGCGGCCGCCGAGCACACGTTCTTCGGCATCG
Source organism: Sanguibacter sp. HDW7 (assembly GCF_011300875.1). Taxonomy (NCBI): domain Bacteria; kingdom Bacillati; phylum Actinomycetota; class Actinomycetes; order Micrococcales; family Sanguibacteraceae; genus Sanguibacter; species Sanguibacter sp. HDW7. The sequence continues at coordinate 361,967 of NZ_CP049862.1, forward strand.
ACTCCCAGGGGCGCGCGGCCGCGGTCGCGACCGCGGGCAACCCCGACTGCCACGTCATCCTGCGCGGCGGCCGCAGCGGCCCCAACTACGACGACGCCTCGGTGTCGGCCGCGCTCGACGTCTCGGAGGCCTCGGGCCTCGGCCGACGCCTCATGATCGACGCGTCGCACGGCAACTCGGGCAAGTCCTGGGAGCGCCAGGCGGAGGTCGTCCGCGAGATCGGCGCGTCCGTCGCCGCCGGCAACCGCGAGATCGCCGCCGTCATGATGGAGTCGTTCATCGTCGCCGGAGCGCAGAAGCCCGCGCCGTCGGGCCTCGTCTACGGCCGGTCCGTCACCGACGAGTGCCTCGACTGGGGCACGACCGCCGAGCTGCTCCGCGGCCTTGCCGCGGACGTGCGGGCGCGTCGCGACGCCTGATCGCGCGGCGGTCGTCCTGATCGTGGACCCGTGTCGTCAGAAGACCATCCATACGGCATGATGGGGACGTCGCGTGTACGACCCGACGCAGGGGGCGGGTCGACCGGGACAGCGGCACCGCTCGCGGTGCCGTCTCGAGAGGGACACGGCTCGCCGTGCACCACCCCCTGAGGCCCGTCTCGCGCTCCGGCGCGAGGCGGGCCTTCACGCTTCCTGGCCCGCTGCGCCGGCTCCCACCCGCGACTCGTCGCGTCGTTGCACGCTCCGGGAGTGTGCAGGAGCGCTACGAGTCGGTCCGGGGGCGGGCGACGTGGTCGCGGGCGTGCTCGATCGCCGCGTCGAGATCGTCGAAGAGGTGACTCTCGCTCGCGAGCTCGTCGAGCACCCCCACCCGCGTGAGCACGGGCCTGTGCTGCTCCTGCACGCCCTTGACGAGCACCGTGACGCCGGCTCGCTCGAGCGTCGCGACGAGCTCGGCGAGCGCGTGCGCGCCCGTCGCATCGACGAGCCGCAGCCCCGAGAGCCGCAGGACGACGACGCGCGCGGCGTGGTCGCGCTGCACGGTCTCCGCGATGCGGTCGGCCGCGCCGAAGAACATCGAGCCGTCGAGCCGGAACAGCGCGATGTGGTCGTCGCCGTCGACCGCAGGCCCGGGCAGCGGCTGCCGGTGGACGACGGCCGCACGCGAGAGCGCGCGCAGCGCGAGCAGGGCGGCGACCGCGAGGCCGACGACGATCGCCTGGACGAGGTCGACCGCGATCGTCACGACGGCCGTGACGACGAGGACGAGGGCGCTGCCACGCGTCGAGCGCAGGACTGTCCGCACGGCGCGGACGTCGACCATCCGCACCGCGGTGACCATGAGCACGCCCGAGAGCGCAGCGAGCGGGATCTGCCCGACGGGGCCGGTCGCGGCGTAGATGACGAGCAGGATGATGAGGCCGTGGACGACGGCGGCGAGGCGTGTGCGTGCGCCGGCGCGCACGTTGACGGCGGTGCGCGCGATCGCGCCGGTCGCGGGCATGCCGCCGAAGAGCCCGGCGGCGACGCTCGCGAGGCCCTGGCCGACGAGCTCGCGGTCCGGGTCGTAGCGGCGGGCCTCGTCGGTGAGGGTGTCGGACGGCATGGTCGCGGCCACGCGTGCGGAGAGCAGCGACTCGATCGCGGCGAGCGCAGCGACGGCGACCGCGGGACCGGCGAGCTCGGTGAGCAGCGCGGGGGTCACCCCGGGGATCGACGGCGCGGGCAGGGAGTCGGGCAGCGCGCCGATGCGCGCGACGGGGGCGTCGAGCAGCTCGGCGGTGACGGTGACGACGATGATCGCGACGAGCGACGCGGGCAGCGCCGCCCAGATGCGCGGCAGGACGAGCATGAGCGCGACGACGACGGCGACGGTGCCGAGCGTCCACAGGGCCTCGGGGCCGGCGCGGCCCGCGACGTCGATCGCCGCGACGAGCGGGTTCTGCCCGGCGGTCGCGCCGACGCCGACGGCCGCCGGCACCTGCTGGAGGAAGATGATCGTCGCGATGCCGAGCGTGAAGCCCTCGACGACGGGCCACGGGATGAAGGTCACGACGCGGCCGAGCCGTGCGAGGCCGAGCCCGAGGACCATGAGGCCGGCCATGACGGCGACGAGCGGGACGGCTCCGGCGCCGTGGACGGCGACGAGAGGTGCGAGGACGACCGCCATGGCGCCCGTCGGCCCGGAGACCTGCACGCGTGAGCCGCCGAAGACGGCGGCGACGATGCCCGCGACGACCGCGGTGACGAGGCCTGCGGCGGGGCCGACGCCCGAGCTCACGCCGAACGCGAGGGCGAGGGGGAGCGCGACGACGCCGACGGTCACACCGGCGAGGAGGTCGGCGGGGACGTGCGACCAGCGGCCGGGGCTGGTGGTGGGTGTGCTGCGGGGTGCGCGCTCTGGCGCGGAGGTGCGGGTCATCGGGTGGGCTGCGTGCGTGGGTCAGTGACGCACGGGGTCACTCCTTCTGCCCCAGGCTAGGTCGCGGCCGACGCTGATTCGTGGGACGTCTGGTACCCCGACGGGCCGGGGTCAGCCCGCGCTCTCGCTCGTGGCGACGGCGGACACGGGCGTCGTCCGCGGGTCGAGCACCTGCGCGACGATCGCCTCGATGGCGAACTCGGAGGCTGCTCCGAGCTCGACGGCGGTGGGGTCGAGGAGCCACTGGATCTGGAGGCCGTCCATGACGGCGAGGATCGATGCGGCGGCCTGGTCCACCGTCTCGGGAGCGTCGACGCCCTCGTCGGCGCACATGGAGCGGAACGCTGCGGCGACCTCGACGCGCAGGTTGGCGTAGCGCTCCTCGAAGAAGCTCCGGGCCGGGTGGCCGTCCGTGACGGCTTCGCTGGAGAGCACTGTGAAGGCCTGGACGATGCCGGCGCGCTGCGCGTTGAGGAACGCCGTCTTGACGAGGTGGCGGAACAGGCCGACGCCGCCGGGGATGTGTCGGGTGGGGAGGTCCTCGACATCCTCGTCGTCGCGGAACTTGAGGACCTCGAGGAGCAGCGCGCTCTTCGAGCCGAAGTAGTGGAGCACGCCGGCGTGGGTCATGCCGACCTGCTCGGCGATGTCGCTGAGCGGCCCCTTGTAACCCTTGGCGCCGAACGTCGCGATAGCTGCTCGGAGGATCTCCTCGCGGCGCTGCGCCGTCTCGGGTCGGGGTGCGAGCGACTTGCGGGCGGGCGAGGCGGCCAAGGTGAGAACTCATCTCGTTGTGGTGCAGGGGCGGCGGACCGCGGGTCAGGGGCTGCGCGCGGGGGTGGGTCCCATTGTCGTTGCGGAACTGTGACCCTGTCGACTTCCCATCTTACTTTCTCGACAGTAAGTTGTAGTCACCCAACCTGGCAACGACCCCGACGACGGGGCTCGAACCGACACAGGAGCGACGATGAAGTCACCCAAGAAGGCCGCGGCGGCATTTGCCACGGCCGCAGCTCTCCTCCTCGCCGGCTGTGGGGGTGCCGCCACCGACGGCACCCCCACCACCGGTAGCGCGACCCCCGGCGGCACGGACACCGGCACCAAGGGCACCGGCACCGTGGCGCTCACGATCGCCAAGCCCGACGGCGCGATCACCACCGAGTCCCACAACCCCTTCCTCGGCGACACCTCGGCCTCGAAGTACGGCTACCGCCAGGTGATGTTCGAGACGATGGCTCTCGTCAACACGGCCGACAGCACGGTCGTCACCCCGCGCCTCGCCTCGAAGGTCGAGTGGAACGCCGACTACACCGCGCTCACCGTCACGGCGCGCGACGGCGTCAAGTGGCACGACGGCAAGCCGTTCACCATCGCGGACATCGTCGGCACCTTCGACATGTACCTCAGCGGCCGCCTCACCGACTCGGCCGCCCTCAACTACCTCGGTGCCGAGGTCAACGGCACCTCCGCCACCCTGAAGTTCAAGGACTCGAAGTTCGTCAAGCGCGCCTCTGTCCTCCACGTCCCGATCGTTCCCAAGCACGTCTGGGACAACCTCGCTGACCCGTCGACGGCCCCGCTCACCGGCGAGGGCGAGGCGGTCGGTACCGGCCCGTACACGCTCGAGTCGTGGACCACGCAGGCCGTCACGCTCAAGGCCAACCCCGACTGGTGGGGCGGCGCGCTCGCCGTCCCCGAGCTCCACTACGTCTCCTACGGCGACAACGCGGCCCTCACGACCGCCCTCGCCACCGGCGACGCCGACTGGGCCCAGGCGTTCCTCCCGCAGATCCAGGCGTCGTTCCTCGGCGTCGACAAGGCGAACCGCCAGCTCATCACCCCCACGGCCGGCGCCGGGACGCTCTTCCTCAACATGACCCGCAAGCCGTTCAACAACCCGGCGCTCCGCCAGGCCCTCGCGTGGACGGTCGACCGCTCCGGGTACGTCGATGTCGCCCGTGAGGGTGCCTCCGCGGTCGTCGACTCCGTCACGGGCCTCGGCCCGTCGCTCCAGAAGGACGTCATCGGCGAGTTCGCCGGGCAGGTCTACACGGTCGACGTCGAGAAGGCCAAGACGATCCTCACGGACGCCGGCTACACCGGTGTCGGCACGGCGCTCGTGGACCCCGACGGCGAGAAGGTCACCTTCTCCGTCTCTGTCCCCGCCGGCTGGTCCGACTGGAACACCGAGCAGGCGCTCCTCGCCGAGGAGCTCAAGCAGCTCGGCATCGAGGTCACCATCGACCAGCCCGACTGGGGCGGCTGGGACGAGGCCCGTCAGAAGGCCACGTTCGACGCGATCATCCACTGGCTCGACGGTGAGGGCGCCTGGGGCGTCTACGACTCGATGATGGGCACCCGCTGGATCGACACGAAGAAGGACACCGCGCAGTTCAACTTCGGTCGCTACAACAACCCGGCCGTCGACGAGGCGCTCGCTGCCTACGCCACCGCCGACAACGACGACGCCCGACTCGCGGCCATGACGACGATCCAGCAGGCGTTCGTCAAGGACGTCCCGGCGATCCCGCTCGGCGCGCACCCGCTCATCGGCCTGTTCAACGAGCGTGCCTACACGGGCTGGCCGACGACGGACAACATGTACGCCTCGGCCGACCCGACGCAGGCCGAGATCACCATGGTCCTGCAGAACCTCAAGCCCGTCTCCTGACGGACCACATCACGCAGCGGGTCGGAGTGGCCCACCGGCCACCCCGGCCCGCTGTCCGTCGCACGGCTGACGACCCCTGGAAGGTTCCCCTCGTGAAAGATCCCCTGCTCTCGATACGCGACTTCTCGGTCGTGTACGAGGTCGACCCGCCCGTGGAGGCGGTGAAGAACGTCTCCCTCACCCTCCACCGCGGTGAGATCCTCGGACTCGCCGGCGAGTCCGGGTGCGGCAAGACGACACTCGCCTACGGCATCCAGCGGCTCCTGCGTCCCCCGGCGACGATCCCTGGCGGGTCCGTCGTCTGGCACGACGCGGACGGCACCGACACCGACGTCCTGGGTCTGTCGGCCGACGCGATGATGTCGTTCCGCTGGGACAAGATCTCCATGGTGTTCCAGGGCGCGATGAACGCCCTCAACCCCGTGGCCACGATCGGTTCCCAGCTCGCCGACGTCTTCGAGGTGCACCGCCCGCAGATGACGCGGGCCCAGCGCACGGCCGCCGTCGTCGAGCTGCTCGACATCGTCAAGGTCGGCGGCCAGCGCATCAAGAGCTACCCGCACGAGCTCTCCGGCGGCATGCGTCAGCGCATCATGATCGCGATGGCGCTCGCGCTGCGCCCCCAGCTCGTCGTCATGGACGAGCCGACGACGGCGCTCGACGTGCTCGTCCAGCGGGAGATCCTCCGCGAGATCACCAACCTCCGCGAGGCCTTCGGGTTCTCGGTCGTCTTCATCACCCACGACCTGCCGCTGCTCCTCGAGATCTCCGACCGGATCGCGATCATGAAGGACGGCGAGATCGTCGAGCAGGACACCGCGGAGAACATCTGGTTCCGCCCCCAGCACGACTACACGAAGAAGCTTCTGTCGTCGTTCCCGCGCCTCACCGCCGAGAAGAAGGTGCGCTGATGACCACCCTCGAGATCCGCAACGTCACCAAGACGTACCGCGTGCGCGGAGCCGGCGCGATCAACGCGCTGTCCGACGTCTCCTTCACGCTGACGACCGGACAGTGCATCGGCATGGTCGGGCAGTCCGGCTCCGGCAAGTCGACCGTCGCGAAGATCCTCACCCAGATGGAGCGGCCCACCCAGGGCTCCGTGCTCCTCGACGGCAAGCCCGTCCCCACGCGCGGCGCGGCCCTGCGTGCCTACCGGCAGCAGCTGCGGATGATCTTCCAGGACCCGTTCGCCTCCCTCAACCCGTACCACACGATCCGCCACCACGTGGAGCGGCCCCTGGCACTGTCCGGCGTCGTCCCCGACGACGAGATCGAGGCGGAGGTGCATCGCCTGCTCGAGAAGGTCCACCTCGACCCGAAGGTCGTCATCGACCGCCGGCCGCACGAGCTCTCGGGCGGCCAGCGTCAGCGCGTCGCCATCGCTCGCGCGCTCGCCCCGCGCCCGACGCTCCTCGTCGCCGACGAGCCCGTCTCGATGCTCGACGTCTCGCTGCGCATGGGCGTCCTCAACCTGCTCGCCGAGATCCGGCAGGCTGACGGCCTCGGCGTCCTCTACATCACCCACGACCTCGCCACGGCGCGGTACTTCTCCGACGAGATCATCGTCCTCAACCAGGGGCGCATCGTGGAGCACGGTCCGGCCGACGAGGTCATCCTGCGCCCGCAGGACCCCTACACCCGTGCTCTCCGTGGGGCCTCGCCCGACCCGGAGCGCTTCTTCGCCGAGCGCGCTGGAGGTGCTTCATGACCACGACCGATGCAGTGGAGGTCGTCGCCGAGGGCACCACCGCCACGCGGGCGACCAAGGCCCGGGCGCGTGTCCCGTGGCGCTTCCTGGGGCAGCGCGCCGCGTTCTACCTCTTCACCCTGTGGGCCGCGCTCACCATCAACTTCTTCGTGCCGCGCATGATGAAGGGCGACGCCGTCGACAACTACCTCGCGCGCAACCGGGAGATCTCGCCCGAGGCCGCGGACGCGCTGCGTGCGCTCCTCGGCCTGGACTCCGACAAGTCGATGTGGCAGCAGTACCTCGACTACTTCGGGATGCTCGCCCGCGGTGACCTCGGCGTCGCGATCACCCACGGCCTGCAGCCGGTGAGCGGCGTCGTCGCCTCCGCACTGCCCTGGACCATCGGGCTCATCGGCATGGCCACCCTCGCCGCGGTCGTCATCGGCACCGTCGGCGGTGCGTACGTCGGGTGGAGGCGCGGCTCGAGCCTCGACGCCCTCATCCCCATCACGACGTTCCTCTCGACCGTCCCGTACTTCTGGATCGGCCTCATGGCGATCTCGGTCTTCTCCGTCGGCCTCGGCTGGTTCCCCATCGGCAAGGCGTACGGCGTCGGGCAGGTGCCGGGCTTCAACATGGAGTTCATCGGAGACGTCATCAAGCACGGCGTCCTCCCGCTCGCGACGATCGTCATCGCGTCGCTCGGCGGCTGGATGCTCGGCATGCGCAACATGATGCTCACCGTCCTCGACGAGGACTACATCACCGTCGCGCAGGCCAAGGGCATGCCGAACCGCCGCGTCATGTGGCGCTACGCGGCACGGAACGCCGTCCTCCCGCAGATCCAGTCGTTCGCCCTGTCGATCGGCTTCATCGTCGGCGGCGCGATCATCGTCGAGCAGGTCTTCTCCTACCCGGGCGTCGGCAAGATGCTCCTCGACGCGACGAACGCGAAGGACTACGCCCTCATGCAGGGCGGCTTCCTCGTCATCGTGCTCGCCGTCCTCGTCGCGAACATCGTCGCAGACCTCGTCTACGCGGTCCTCGACCCTCGTACCCGTCAGTCGGAGGCATGACCGATGTCCAGCACGCACCTCAACGCACGGCAGCGCACGGCCAAGATCGGCCAGGCCTTCGCGATGTTCCGCAACGCCAAGTCGATCACGGGTCTCTCGATCCTCGCGTTCTTCGTCCTCGTCGCGGTCTTCGCGGAGCAGCTCGCCCCGTTCTCCCCGACGCAGATCAACCCGAGGGCACGTCTCCAGGCCCCGTCGGCCGAGCACTGGCTGGGCACGACGCACCTCGGTGAGGACGTCCTCAGCCAGGTCATCTACGGCACGCGCGGCGTCGTCATCGTCGGCGCGCTCACGGCGGTCATCACGATGACGATCGCCATCATCGTCGGCGTCCTGGCGGGCTACCTGCCCGGCTGGCGGTCCGAGGCGCTGTCAGCCCTCGCGAACGTCTTCCTCGTCATCCCCGGCATCCCGATCCTCATCATCATCGCCTCGCGCTTCACCAACCCGCCGTTGTGGTTGATCGCCACGGTCCTCGGCCTCCTGGGCTGGGGCTGGGGCGCGCGCGTCCTGCGCGCGCAGACGATGTCGCTGCGCAACCGTGACTTCGTCCAGGCGGCGAAGCTCAACGGCGAGCGGCTCCACCGGATCATCGGCGTCGAGATGCTGCCGAACCTCATGGCGATCATCGCCTCGTCGTTCGTCGGCTCCGTCACCGCCGCGATCCTCGGCCTGACGACGCTCTCGTACATCGGCGTCATCCCGGTCAACGCCTACAACTGGGGAACGATCCTCAACTGGGCGTCCGCCCAGGGGGCGTTCATCCAGAACCAGTGGTGGTGGTACCTGCCCCCGGGCCTGTGCATCGCCGCGATCGGCGTCGCCCTCGCGCTGCTCAACTTCGGCATCGACGAGTACATCAACCCGCGCCTGCGGTCGGCGGGCGAGCGCGCCCGCGCCATGAAGAAGAAGGGGCTCGACGTGCGGAACGCAGTCACCGTCGTCCGCGCCCACCAGAACCCGACGGAGATTTCGTGACCATGGATCCCTACCTCAACCCCGATCTGCCGGTCGCCGACCGTGTCGCAGACCTCCTCGGCCGCATGACGCTCGAGGAGAAGGTCGGCCAGATGATGCAGCTCGACGCCCGCGACGGCGTCCGCGAGCACATCCTCGACAAGCACGCCGGGTCGATCCTCCACACGTCTCCCGCGCGTGTCCGCGAGGCGCACGACCTCACCGCGCAGACCCGGCTGCAGATCCCGCTGCTCGTCGGCGAGGACGTCATCCACGGGCACTCGTTCTACGAGGGCTCGACGATCTTCCCCACGCAGCTCGGCATGGCCGCGTCGTGGGACCCGGAGCTCATCGAGCGCATGGCCCGCGCGACCGCCGTCGAGGCGTCGGCCACCGGCATGCACTGGACCTTCTCGCCCGTGCTGTGCATCGCACGCGACCTGCGCTGGGGCCGCGTCGACGAGACGTTCGGCGAGGACCCGTTCCTCATCGGCGAGCTCGCCTCCGCGATGGTCCGCGGCTACCAGGGTGAGGGCCTCACCGACGAGACCGCGATCCTCGCGACGGCGAAGCACTTCGCCGGCTACTCCGAGACGCAGGGCGGACGCGACGCGTCCGAGGCCGACATCTCCCGCCGCAAGCTCCGCTCGTGGTTCCTGCCGCCGTTCGAGCGCGTCGCCCGCGAGGGCTGCCGCACCTTCATGCTCGGCTACCAGACGACCGACGGTGTCCCGATCACGGTCAACGACTGGCTGCTCACCGACGTGCTGCGCGGCGAGTGGGGCTACACCGGCACGCTCATCACCGACTGGGACAACGTCGGCCGAATGGTGTGGGAGCAGAAGGTCCAGCCGGACATCACGCACGCCGCCGCAGCCGCCGTCAAGGCCGGCAACGACATGGTCATGACGACGCCGGGCTTCTACGAGGGCGCGCTCGACGCCATCGCCCAGGGGCTGCTCGACGCGTCGGACCTCGACGCCGCGGTCGTCCGCATCCTCACGCTGAAGTTCGAGCTGGGGCTGTTCGAGAACCCGCGCCGTCCGTCCGACGAGCGGATCTCCGAGGTCATCGGCTCGCACGCCGACCTCAACCTCGAGGTCGCACGCAGGTCGCTCGTGCTCCTCGAGAACGACGGGACGCTCCCGCTCGCCGCGGACGCGCCCGCCCGCATCGCGGTCGTCGGGCCGCTCGCCGACGACGCGCAGACGCAGCTCGGCGACTGGGCCGGCTCGTCCGGGCAGGTCGACTGGCTGCCCGACGGCCACCCGCGCGAGATGATCACGACCGTCCTCGACGGCCTGCGCTCGCTCGCCCCCGAGGGCTCCGAGGTGGTCCACGCCCGCGGGGCGGACATCCTCGAGCTCATCCCGAACCCCGCGGGAGACACCTTCCCGGACGGGCAGCCTCGCCCGCCGGTCGTCGCCCCGGCGCCGATCGACGAGGAGCAGCTTGCTGCGGCCGTGGCAGCCGCAGAGGCCTCGGACGTCGTCGTCGCCGTCGTCGGCGACCGCATCGAGCTCGTCGGCGAGGGTCGGTCGACGGCCACGCTCGAGCTCATCGGCGGACAGGTCGCGCTGATCGACGCGGTCATCGCGACGGGCAAGCCCGTCGTCGTCGTTCTGCTCGCCAGCAAGCCGCTCGTCCTCCCGCCGTCGGTCGCTGACGCTGCCGCGGTGGTCTGGGCGGCGAGCCCGGGCATGCAGGGCGGCCGTGCGCTCGCCGAGATCGTCTTCGGCGCGACGGAACCGTCTGGCCGACTGCCGATCTCGTTCGCGCGTCACGTGGGCCAGCAGCCGACGTACTACAACCAGATCCGTGGCCAGCACGGTGACCGGTACGCCGACCTCACGCAGTCGCCTGCGTGGGCGTTCGGCGAGGGACGCTCGTACACGACGGTCGAGTACTCCGACCTCGTCGTCGAGACGGGCGTCGTGACCGCTGACGACGTCGTGCGTGCGCACGTGACGCTCAGCAACACCGGCGCTCGGCCGGCTCTCGAGACGGTCCAGGTGTACGTCTCCGACGTCGTGACGTCGGTGAGCTGGGCGGACAAGGAGCTCAAGGGCAGCCGTCAGGTGCACGTCGCCCCGGGCGAGACCGTCGTGGTCGACGTCGCGATCCCCGCGTCGGCGTGCACGATCGTCGACGCCGAAGGCCGCCGCATCGTCGAGCAGGGCGCGTTCGAGCTGCTCGTCGGGCCTTCCTCGCGCGACGAGGCGCTGCTGCGTGCCGGCTTCACGGTGAAGTAGTCGCGCGAAGAACGACGCACAGCCCACGGCCCTCCTGCCAGACCCCCGCTGGCAGGAGGGCCGTGCTGTGCCCGACTCGTGGCGTCGCTTCACACCGCGGGTGTGTGCTGGGGCGCTACGAGTCGGGGAAGCGCGGGTCAGACCCCGCGCGCCAGGTGACGAGAAAGGCCCTCCCTCCCGCATCTCTGCGGGTGGGAGGGCCTTCTCTACCGGTCGGGGTGACAGGATTTGAACCTGCGACCTCTTCGTCCCGAACGAAGCGCGCTACCAAGCTGCGCCACACCCCGGTGGTCCGTCCACGAACGAACCTCGCCTATGTTAGCCGACGGGCGGCCCCAACACGAAACCGGCGGAGTTCTGCGGCTCGCGCAGGAAAGCCGCGTCAGCGCGCGACGAACGTCAGGAGCGTCGCCGACGGCCGGCACGCGATCCGGAACGGCGTGTACGGGCTGGTTCCCGCGCCGTTCGACACGTGCAGCCACGCCGAGCCGTGCCCGCCGAACTCGTCGGGCCGCGGTCCCGGCCACCCGTGGAGCCCGCTCGCGCGCCCCCGGTCGAGGTCGCAGTTCGTCACGAGCGCCCCGAAGCCCGGGATGCACAGCTGGCCGCCGTGGGTGTGGCCCGCGATGACCGCGTCGGCGCCGTCCTCCGTGAGCGCGTCGAGCGCGCGCACGTAGGGCGCGTGGACGATGCCGAGGCGCAGGTCGGCGCCGTCGGTCACCGAGGCGTTGGGCGCGGGCAGACGGTCACGTGCGATGTGCGGGTCGTCGAGTCCCGCGAACGCGACCTCGAGGTCACCGAGCCGCAGGCGCGCCCGCGCGTTGTCGAGATCGAGCCAGCCCGCACCCGTGAGCCGGTCAGCGAACGCCGCGGTCGGCAGGTCGGGCTCCCGCGTGACCGACGTCTGCGGGCGCCGCGACGACGGCATGAGGTACCGCGCGGGGTTCTTCGCGAGCGGCGAGAAGTAGTCGTTGGACCCCATGACGAAGACGCCCGGGAACGCCGTGAGCGGGCCGAGGGCCACCATGAGCGGCTCGAGCGCGTCGAGGTGGGCGAAGTTGTCGCCCGTCGTGACGACGAGGTCCGGAGCGAGCTCCGCGAGCGACCGTACCCAGGCGATCTTGCGGTGCTGGGACGGCGTGAGGTGGAGGTCGGAGACGTGCAGGACCCGTAGCGGAGCGGCCCCCGACGGCAGGACGGGGACGGTGACGTGCCGGACGGTGAAGGCCTCGGCCTCGACCCGCGCCCAGACGAGGGCCCCGGCACCCGCGAGGGCAGCGAGGCCGAGGGCCTTGCGCAGGTCAGTCACCGGAGCCGCTGTCTCCGTTGTCGGGCCGTCCCGGACGGTCGGGGCGCCCGGGACGGTCGGGACGGCCGTCGTCGACACCGCTCTCCCCGTCGTCTTCGGGCTCCTCCACGACCTCGGGCTCGCCGTTGGAGATGTGGAGGGTGACCAGCGAGCCGGCCGTCGTCGTTCCCGACGGGTTCGTGTACGCCACGACGCCGCGCGGGTACGACGAGTTGACCTGCTCCGGGCTCACCGAGACGGAGAAGCCGGCCTCCGTGAGGATCTTCGTGGCCTCCTCGATCGAACGGCCGCCGACCCACGGGACGGAGACACGCTCGCCGAAGATCGTCTTCGTCGTCGGGTCCGTGAAGCCCTTGTTCGGCTCGCCCTCGAGCGCCTGGTCCATGAACCTCTTCCACGTCGGGGCGGCGAGCGTCGAGCCGTAGACGTACGAGTACGGGATGCCGTTGATGCGGATGTTCTGCATCGACGTGTCGCGGTCCGGGTTGCCGATCCACACGGCGGTCGCGAGCTGCGGCGTGTAGCCGATGAACCACGTGTGACGGTTGAGCTGGGCCGTGCCGGTCTTGCCGGCGGCGATACGGCCGCCTGCGAGGCGGGCACGCGTCGCGCCGCCCTCCGTGAGGACCTTCTGCAGCGCGTAGGTGACGCCGTTGGCGACCTCGGCGTCGAGCGTCGTGCGGCAGTTGGCCTGCGGCACGGGCAGCTCCTCGCCCGCGGCCGTCGTGATCTTCGTGATCGCGACCGGCTCGCAGTACGTGCCGCCCGACGCGAACGTCGCGTAGGCGCTCGCCATGGCGAGGGGCGAGGTGTTCTGCGTGCCGAGCGTCATCGACGGCGTGATCTCGACGCCGTTGTCGTCCGACGGCGGGTCGTCACGCTCGAGCGCGAGCGACGGACGGAAGCCGGCGAGGTAGGCGGACTCGGCGACGCCGCACAGGTCGAGCTGGGACTCCATGGCGACGTACGCCGTGTTCACGGAGAACGCGGTCGCGCGCAGGACCGACGTCTGGCCGCTCGCGCGGCCGTCGGAGTTGCCAGGGCCGTACTCGCCGCTCGTGAACCGGTAGTTGTCGATGCACGAGGCGCGCCACGTGGCGGCCGGCCACTTCTTCTGCGTCGCGCTCACGCTCGCGTTGAGCGGCTTGCCCTCACGCAGCCACTCCGCGAGCGTGAACGCCTTGTACGTCGATCCCGCCTGGAAGCCGCGGGACCCGCCGTGGTTCTGGTCGGTGTTGTAGTTGACGGACGTCGCGCCCTTGCCGGCGCCCTCGGGGTCCGCGACGTACGTGCGGTTCTGCGCCATGACGAGGATCTTGCCCGTGCCGGGCTCGACGACCGACATCGCGGTGCCGAGGCCCGAGTCGTCCTTCGTCGGGATCGAGCTGCGGAGCTCCTTGTTCGCGATCTTCTGCATGTCGAGGTCGATCGTCGTGTGGATCTCGAGGCCGCCGCGGTAGAGGAGGTCGTCGCGCTCCTTCTTCGTCTTGCCGAACGCCTCGTCGCTGAGGATGACCTTCGTGACGTAGTCGCAGAAGTACGCGGCGCCGCCGGCGGCCTCGCAGTTGCGCTTCGTCGGCGTGATCTTCAGCGTGTCGGCGATCTTCTGGCCGCGCGCGTCGTCGTACTCGGCCTTGGAGATGTAGCCCTGCGTGTACATCTCGCGCAGCACGATGTTGCGGCGCGCCTCCGCGTTCTCCGGGTTGCGCTCGGGGTCGTACTTGCCCGGCGACTTCGTGATGCCCGCGATCGTCGCGGCCTGGACGGGCGTGAGCTTCGCCGCCGTCGTGCCGAAGTAGTAGCCCGCGGCAGCCTCGACGCCGTAGACGGAGATGCCGAACTGGGCGATGTTGAGGTAGGACCCGAGGATCTCGAGCTTCGTCATGCGGTCCTCGATCGCGATCGCGAGCTTGGCCTCACGGAGCTTGCGCTCGCTCGTGGGTTCGCGCGCCGCGGCGACGCCGAGCTTGTCGCCCCGACGGTTCGCGTCCTCGATGAGCACGTTCTTCACGTACTGCTGCGTGAGCGTCGAGGCGCCCTGCTGGCTGCCCGTCGCCGCGTTGAGGACGAGCGCGCGCGCCATGCCCTCGACGTCGACGCCGCCGTGCGCGAAGAAGCGCTTGTCCTCGATCGCGATGACCGCGTTCTGCATCGCCATCGAGATCTTGTCGAGACCCACGACCGTGCGGTTCTCCGAGTAGAACGTCGCGAGAAGCCTGCCGTTCGCCGCGTAGATGTGGGACGCCTGCGACGGCTCGCCCGGCTCGAGCTCCGTCGGGAGCTCGTCGAACACCTGCGTCGCCGTCTTCGTCGCTGCGCTCGCCCCCGCGGCCGCGGGCAGGATGAGGCCCGCGGTGAGCAGACCACCGACCCCGGCGAGGAGGATGAACGTCGCGAGCAGGCCGAGTGCCTGGAGGACGGTGACCTGACGGGTGGCAGGGCGCTGGGCAGACATGGTTCCCAGGGTAGTGGGCGCACCTGGGAGGGAGGGCCCGGGAGGGTGAGGATCGTGTGCACGACGCACGCGTGCGGCCTCGCGGACCGAGACCCTGGTGTCCGACGGCGGGTCGAGGGCTACGCTCCTGGCATGGTCACCACGTGGGAGTACGCAACCGTTCCTGTCCTCATCCACGCGACGAAGGCGATCCTCGACAACTGGGGCTCGGACGGCTGGGAGCTCGTCCAGGTCGTCCCCGGGCCCGCGGGCAACGAGAACGTCGTCGCGTACTTCAAGCGCCCGACGGGCGAGAAGTGAGCGGGCGCGTCCTCACGCGCCTCTCCGAGCTCGGCCTCAGCCTGCCGCCCGTCGCCGCGCCCGTCGCGGCGTACGTGCCGGCGGTGCGCACGGGCGACCTCGTCCACACCTCGGGGCAGCTGCCGTTCGTCGACGGCGCGCTGCCCGTCACGGGCAAGGTCGGCACGGGCGAGGGTGACGTCGCGCCCGACGTCGCCGCGGACCTGGCCCGCACCGCCGTGCTCAACGCCCTCGCTGCGGTCGCGGACCTCGTCGGGGACCTCGACCGCATCGTGCGCGTCGTCAAGGTCGTCGGGTTCGTCGCCTCGCGCCCCGACTTCACGGGCCAGCCCGCGGTCATCAACGGGGCGAGCACGTTCCTCGGCGAGCTGCTCGGCGACGCGGGCGTCCACGCCCGCTCGGCCGTCGGTGTCGCGGTGCTGCCGCTCGACTCGCCGGTCGAGGTCGAGATCGTCGTCGAGGTCGCCTGACCCTCGCTGCACACGTTCCCTGCACGCGCCGACGGCTTGCGACCGTCCGACGGTCGCAAGCCGTCGGCGCGCGCGGGGGAGAGCAACGCCGAGGAAGGACGATCGAGGGCGCCCACCTCGTGGTGGGCGCCCTTCCGGACGTACGCGCTCCCGGCAGAGCCGGCGAGCGAGGAGCGAGGCTCAGCGAGCGCGGCGCTCGAGACGCGCGATGTCGAGCAGCACGACCGCACGGCCCTCACGGCGGACCCAGCCGCGCGCCGCGAAGTCGGCGAGCGCCTTGTTGACGGTCTCGCGCGACGCGCCGACGAGCTGCGCGAGCTCCTCCTGCGTGAGGTCGTGCGCGACCCGGATGCCGTCGTCGGTCGGGTGACCGAAGCGCGTCGAGAGGTCGAGCAGCGCCTTGGCGACACGACCCGGGACGTCCGAGAAGACGAGGTCTGCGAGGTTCTCGTTCGTGCGGCGCAGGCGACGTGCGAGCGCGCCGAGCAGGAACTTCGACATGCCCGGGTGCGTCTGCAACCAGCGGACGAGGTCCGCGTGCGAGAGCTCCTGGAGCGTCGTGTCCGCGACTGCCGTCGCCGTGAGCGTGCGTGGCCCCGGGTCGAACAGCGAGAGCTCGCCGAACATCTCGCCCGGGCCGAGGACCGCCATGAGGTTCTCGCGGCCGTCCGAGGATCGGCGGCCGAGCTTCACCTTGCCGTCGGAGATGACGTAGAGCCTGTCGCCACGCTCGCCCTCGTTGAAGAGCGTCTCACCGCGTGCGAGGTGGACAGGGGTGAGTGCATCGAGAAGTGGCTGCGCCTCCTGCGGGTCGAGCCCGGCAAAGAGGGGAGCGGAGAGGATGACGGAGTCGTCCACGGTTCTGTCCCATCGGGTCGGTTGTGTGTGCCCCAACGCACACCATCATGCCTCAGAACAGCGGCGACAGACGCGCAGGCACCGTGTCGAGATCGTCCGTGAGGCGCTGGACGAGCTCCTCGGTCACCCGCTCGAGCTCCGAACGCACCCGGCGACCGTACTCCTGGACCTCGCCCTCGAGGTCCCGCAGCTGCTCGATGTCGAGGACCGCGGAGGCCGGAAGGTCGCCGCGCACGAGCGTCGTCATGCGCACGTGGTCGGGTGGCGCGACGTCTGCGAGCGAGCCCGAGGAGACGAGCCCGAGGCGGTCCGGCATGAGGGCCGCGGACACCGAGAGGTCGATGCGCGCGCGCAGGAGCCGACGCCAGTGCTGGACCCTGTTCATCTCGGCGCGCAGGGCACGACGATGTGCACGGAGGGCTTCCGTGTCGTCCAGGAGCGGTCGAGTGCTCACCGGGCGGCCTCCAGCTTCATGGTCGTGGTGCACGTCTGATCGTCTATCGGCCGTCGTCGCCCTGATCTTGAGGGTTGGACCTGGTCGACGCCTAGGATCACGGCATGAAGACCACCGGGCTCGGGACGGACGTCTCGCGGACCGCTCTCGTCCGTCGAGCACGCAAGGTCGTGCGCGTCCTGGGCGTCGTGCACCCCGACGCCCGCTGCGAGCTCGACTTCACGACCCCGCTCGAGCTGCTCGTCGCGACGGTCCTCTCGGCGCAGTCGACGGACGTGCGCGTCAACCAGGTGACGCCCTCGCTGTTCGCGGCGTACCCGGACGCGCTCGCGTACGCGCGGGCGGACGCCGCGGAGGTCGAGGAGATCATCCGGCCCAAGGGCTTCCAGCGCGCCAAGGCGCGCTCGCTCGTCGGGATCGGGCAGGCGCTCGTCGAGAGGCACGACGGCGACGTGCCGGCGCGCCTCGAGGACCTCGTGCGGCTGCCGGGCGTGGGCCGCAAGACCGCGAACGTCGTGCTGGGCGACGCGTTCGGGGTCCCGGGCCTCACGGTCGACACGCACCTCGGGCGCCTGGCGCGGCGGCTCGGCTGGACTGCCGAGGAGGACCCGGTCCGGGCCGAGACGGAGATCGGCGCGCTCTTCGAGCGCAAGGACCTCACGCTCGTCTCGCACCGGCTCATCTTTCACGGACGTCGCGTGTGCCACGCGCGCCGGCCCGCGTGCGGGGCGTGCGCGGTCGCGCGCTGGTGCCCGTCGTCAGGCGTAGGCGAGCAGGACCCGGACGTCGCGCGGACGCTCGTCCGCGGCGAGATCGTCGACCCGGAGGCCTGAGCCCGGGTTCGCATGCGCACCCGGAAGGTGCGCGCCGCACCTAGAGGCGACCGAGGTGCTCGAGCAGGAGCCCCGACACACGCTCGGGCGCCTCTTCGTGCGGGAAGTGTCCGACGCCGTCGATCATCTCGAAGCGGAAGTCGCGGCAGAGCGCTGCCGCGTCGAGCTCGATACCGTCCGCGCGCAGGAACGGGTCCTGCGCGCCGTGGACGAGCATCGTCGGTACGGCGACGGGCCTCCGCACGACCGAGAGGAAGCGTCGGCCGTCGACCCGGGGCGCCGAGCGCACGATCCAGCGGAGCGGCTCGAGCGCGTTGTGCGCGGCGAACGGCACCTGCATCGCGGTGTTGTACATCGCGAGCTCGTCGTCCGGGCGCGGTGCGACCGACCCGTCCGCGACGATCCGTCCCGCGAGGCCGTCGCGCAGCTGCCGCTCCGGCACGGACGGCAGCTGGACGAGCGCGAGGTAGCGCGCGACGCGCGGCGTGAGCACCGCGCGCAGGCGCCGGTGCATGCGCGCAGGGTGCGGGCACGCGACCGCGACGACAGACTCGGTCACCGCGGGCTGCAGGCTCGGCATCGACCACGCGACGTGCGCGCCGAGCCCGTGCCCGACGATCGTCGCCGACGATGCGCCGAGCGACCGCACGACGCCCGCGACGTCGCGCGAGCGTGTGAGGACGTCGTAGCCGAGCGGCGGCTTGTCCGACGCGCCCGTGCCGCGCAGGTCCATCGCGACCGCCCGGTAGCCCGCTGCGCCGAGCGCCTCGAGCTGGTGGCGCCACGTCCACCAGAACTGCGGGAACGAGTGGAGCAGGAGGACGAGCGGACCGTCCTCAGGTCCTGCCTCGGCGACGTGGAAGCGGGTGCCGTTCGCGGGGACGAAGCCGTGGCGCCACGGCCCGTCGACGAGGACGGTGGAGAAGTCGGCGGTCACTGCTGTCCTTCGTGCGAGGAGGGGGCCTCTGCCGGGGTGCGGCGCGCGGCCGGAGGGTCGAAGCGGTAGCCGACGTTGCGCACGGTCCCGATGAGCTGCTCGTGCTCGGGACCGAGCTTGGCGCGCAGCCGCCGCACGTGGACGTCGACCGTCCGCGTCCCACCGTAGTAGTCGTAGCCCCAGACCTCCTGGAGCAGCTGGGCGCGCGTGAAGACACGACCAGGGTGGGCGCCGAGGCACTTGAGGAGCTCGAACTCCTTGTACGTGAGGTCGACCGGCTCGCCCCGCACCTTGACCGTGTAGCCCGACGGGTCGATGACGAGGTCGCCCGAGGAGATCTCCTCGGCGTCGGCGCGCGCCCCGCTGCGTACGCGCGCACGCTCGAGCGCGAGGCGCAGCCGCGCCTCGACCTCGGCGGGCGACGCGTGCTCGAGCAGGAGGTCGGTCGCGCCCCACTCTGCGGTGACGACCGTGAGGCCACCCTCGGAGAGGACGAGGACGAGCGGGACCTCGATCCCGGCGGCCGCGATGACGCGGCACATGCTGCGGGCGCCTGCGAGGTCGCGACGCGCGTCGAGGAGCACGACGTCCGCGTCCTGCGTGCCGAGGAGGGCCGACGGCTCGGCGGGCGCGACGTGCACGCGGTGACCGAGCAGGCCGAGCGCGGGGAGCACCTGCGCGGAGGCCTCGGCGGACGAGGTGAGCAGCAGGAGATCCATGTCCGTCTCCCTCCTGCCTGCCGTACCTGCGGGTCCGTGGCTGAGATTACAGGCAGGTGCGGCGGATTCGTCGTGCTCGACCGATCTCTGGGAAGATCGACCAGGCCAGGATCGTCCCGACGGACGACACCGTGGCCGTGGGACGCCGACCGACGCCCCTCGCCCGAGACCATCCAGGACGTGCAGTGAGCAGATCGACCCGCGCCGTCGCGACGGCCGTGGCGGCGTCCCTCCTCGCTGCTGCCTCGTTCCTCGGGCCCTTCGGCGGCTCGGCGGCCGTCACGCTCCTCGTCCTCGTCCTCGCGATCGGCTGGCCGCGGCTGCTCTCGCTGCCGTGGGCGGCGGGGTCCGCGACCGTCCTCGGGCTCGTGGGCGTCGGAGGGGTCGCGGCCGTCGAGCTCAGCGACGGCAAGCTCGGCACGCTGCCGTTCGTCGTCGCGTGCGGGCTCGTGCTCGCCTTCCTCGTCGAGATGCTGCGCACGGACGGGCGGCCCCGGCTCGTCGAGTCGCTCACCGGCACCGTCGCTGGTCTCGCCGTCGCTGTCTGCGGCGTCGGCTGGGTCGCGGTCGTCGAGCACGACGGCGGGCCCGACCTCGTCGTCGTGAGCGCCGGTGCGCTCGCCGCTGCGAGCGTCGCCGCCGTGCTCGCCCCGTGGAAGGGCTGGGTGAGCGTGGGCATCGCGGTCGCTGCCGGCGCGGCCGTCGGCACGGGGATCGCTGCGGCGGTGCCCGCGACGACGCTCGGTGAGGGCGCGGTCGTCGGTGCGGCTGCGGGCGTGCTCGCCGCCTCGCTCCACGTGCTCCTCGAGAAGCTCCCCACCTCGACATCACGCCTCGGCGGGCTCGCGAGCGCCGTCGTGCCCGTCCTCGTCCTCGGCGTCGTCGCGTACGTCGTCGGCGACCTCCTCGGCGCGCTGTAGGCGCGTCGCGTCCGCGCGCGGACGTGACCGAGGCCGCGTGGACGGGCCCCGCGCGGTGCTCCGACGACGGCTAGGATCGGGTCATGAATATCGAGCTGCTCGAGGGTGTGTTCATCGGCCTGCTGGTCGCCGCGACCGCGACCATCACCTGGTTCGCGGGCTTCGTCGTCGTCCGGCTCTACAAGGGACAGCGCTGAGCGGGGCGCCGGCGACGCCGCCGGCGCCCTGACCAGCAGCTCGCCGTCCGCCGTTCCACCTGCACCGGAGTCATACCGTGGCCTTCGCCTTCCCTGACGGTCTCGCCCCCGAGGCCTATCCTCTCGCCTGGCTCGTCGGACGCTGGACCGGCGCCGGCGTCATCAAGTACCCGGACATCCCGGAGACGCCGTTCGTCCAGGACGTGACGTTCGACCACGACGGTGGCCCCTACCTGCGCTACGAGTCGACGATCCGCCTGCCCGCGGAGGACGACGAGGCCGAGCCCACCGTGTGGTCCACGGAGACCGGCTACTGGCGCATCTCGCCCGAGCCCTTCGAGGGCATCGGCGAGGGGCAGACGTCGCTCGAGGTCCTGCTCGCCGACCCGGCGGGGCGCGTGAGCGTCTACCTCGGCGCCATCGGCAACGGTCGCGTCGACCTGGGCTCCGACTTCATCGCGCGGACCGGCACCGGCGCGGACGTCACGGCGTCCAAGCGCATCTACGGCCTCGTCGAGGGTCGTCTGCTGTGGGCGTGGGAGCTCGCCGCGTTCGGCAAGCCGCTGCAGAACTACGCCTCGGCCGAGCTCGACCGCGTCACGGAGTGACGCGGTGACGGGCCAGGACGCGACCCCCGTGCGCTGGAGCCCCCTGCTCGCGCGCCACGGCGCGGTGCCCGCGCTCGCGCCCGACGAGGGCGTCGCCTGGCACTACGGCGATCCCTTCGGCGAGCAGCGCGCGCTCGAGCGCCGCAACGCGTTCGCAGACCTCTCGCACACGGGCGTCGTCACCGTGACGGGTCCGGACCGGCTCACGTGGCTGCACTCCATCACGTCCCAGCAGCTCACCGGGCTTGCGCCGCGCACGTCGACCGAGCTGCTCGTCCTCGACCCCCACGGGCACGTCGAGCACGCCGCGGGCGTCGTCGACGACGGCACCACGACGTGGCTGCTCACGGACGGCGACCACGCCGCCCCGCTCGCCGCGTGGCTCGACCGGATGCGCTTCATGATGCGCGTCGAGGTCGCCGACGTCACCGAGGAGTGGGCGGTCCTCGGCGAGAACGTGCGCGCCGAGGGCCAGGAGGGCGAGCCCGTCACCTGGCTCGACCCGTGGCCGACGGTCGCGCCCGGCTCGACCCGCTACGGTCCCGCCGCCGACGAGCACCCGGGCGCCGACCGCGCGTGGCGGCTCGTCCTCGTGCCGCGCACGTCGCTCGTCGACGAGGTGCGGGCGCGCGAGGGCGCGGGCTGGACGCTCGTCGGCACGTGGGCGACCGAGGCCGCGCGAGTCGCGGCGCTGCGCCCGCGCGTCGACCTCGACGTCGACGACCGCACGATCCCGCACGAGCTCGACTGGCTGCGCACCGCGGTGCACCTCGCCAAGGGCTGCTACCGGGGTCAGGAGACGATCGCGCGCGTCCACAACCTCGGCCGTCCGCCCCGCCGGCTTGCGTTCGCGCACCTCGACGGCTCGGAGAACCTCCTGCCTGTCACGGGTGCCGAGGTGAGCGTCGGCGAGAAGGTCGTCGGTCGTGCGACGTCCGTCGCGATGCACCACGAGCTCGGGCCGATCGCGCTCGTCGTCCTCAAGCGCAACGTCGACCCCGCCGCCGACCTCGTCGTCGCAGCCGAGGGCGGCACGGTCGCCGCCGGCCAGGAGGTCGTCGTCGCGGCCGACGGTGTGACGCCCGACCGTCCGGCGGCGCGAGCGCCTGTCGCCCGGGGGCTCGCACCGCGTCAGCGGCGCGACTGATGCCGGGCCCGGTCCGGACAGTCCGTCGCCGGGCCCTGCAGCTGCGCGTCCTCCAGGGGCGCTCGCGCGTGCGCCGCGCGTTCCTTCCCGTTCTGCAGGCTGCCGTCGCGGCGAGCGCCGCGTTCGCGTTCGCGTTCTACGTCCTCGGGCACGAGATGCCGTTCTTCGCGCCCATCTCCGCGTGGGTGTGCCTCGGGTTCTCCGCCGACCGTGAGCTGCGGCGCGTCGCCGAGCTCGGCGTGGGCGTCGCGCTCGGCGTCGGGTTCGGGGACCTCGTCGCGCACGGGATCGGCTCGGGCTGGTGGCAGATCGGGCTCACCCTGCTCGCGGCGGCGCTCCTCGCACGCTTCCTCGACCGCGGGCAGATGCTCACGACGCAGGCCGGCGTCCAGGCGATCGTCATCATCGGCATGCCGCAGATCCAGTCGGGGCCCGTCGGGCGCTGGACGGACGCGGCCGTAGGCGCCATCGCCGCGCTGCTCGTCGCCACCCTGACGCCCGGCGACCCGCGCCGGCACGCGCGCGCCCTCGGGGCCGAGGCGACGACGGCGCTCGCCGAGATGCTGCGCGAGCTCGCCGCAGGGCTGCGCACGCACGACGTCGATCGCGTCCGTGCGGCCCTCGACCGCGGCCGCGGCACGCAGGGGCTGCTCGAGGACTGGGCGGCGTCCGCGCAGGCCGGTCTGCACAACACGCGGCTCGACGCGGCCTCGCGCCGCTACCGGGAGGACTTCCAGGTGCTCGTCCGGCAGGCCGAGATGCTCGACCGTGCCGTGCGGTCCGTGCGCGTCCTCGCCCGACGTGCGATCTCGGTGCCCGTCGACGCGGAGCTCGACGGTGCGGGCGAGCTCATCGGACGTTCCGCGCGGGCGACCCAGGTGCTCGCGGCCGTCATCGGTGCCGGGTCCGACCCGACGCCCGCCCGCAACGCCCTGCGCGACGCCGCGTCCCTCGCCGACCCGGGCGCGCTCGGGGAGGCCGGGTGGCAGGTGCAGTCGCTCGTCATGCTCATGCGGTCGCCGCTCGTCGACCTGCTCGAGGCCGCCGGGGAGCCGCCCGAGGCCGCACGGGACGCGCTGCCGACGCTCTGAGCTGTGCGGCCTACGCGTCGGTGGGCGCAGGCGCGTCCGCGTCGTACACGATCGTCACCGGACCATCGTTGACGAGCTCGACCTGCATGTTCGCACCGAACCGGCCCGTGCCGACCGTGACGCCGAGCGCCCGCAGCTCGGCCGCGACCGCATCGACGAGGGGCTCGGCGACCGATCCGGGCGCGGCCGCCGTCCACGACGGACGGCGACCCTTGCGGACGTCGCCGTAGAGCGTGAACTGGCTGATGACGAGGACCGGCGCGGACTCGTCGAGCACCGACCGCTCCCCGTCGAGGATCCGCAGGCCCGCGACCTTCGACGCGACCGCGCGCGCCTGCGCGGTCGTGTCCGTGTGCGTGACACCCACGAGGACGACGAGGCTCGGGCCGTCGAACGCCGCGAGGACCTCGCCGTCGACCGACACGGAGCAACGTGAGGCGCGCTGGACGACGACCCTCACGTCACCACCCCTGCGGCTTGCGCGGCGGGCGGCGCCGGTACGGCGCGACCGCGGGCCGCACGTCGACGACGAAGATGATCGCCGCGACCGCCGCGATGATCGCGAGGAAGTTCATCGGGCTGATGAACCCGGGGAACGGCAGCGCGAGGAAGCCGACCGCGGCCCCGACCCCGACGATCGTGAGCCACACCTCGCGCGAGAGCTTGCCCGCGTTCTTGAACGCCTGCGCGGGCGTGCGGATCGCTTCGACGAGGGCGAACACCTCGATCGCGAACGCGCCGATCGCGAGGACGAGGACGACGAGGTACTGCAGGTCGGAGATCACAGGGGAACCGTTCGTGCCGAAGGATCAGGGGATGCGCTGGACAGCGAGCGGAGCCGCCGCCGCGAGCTCGCGCAGCGCCGGATGCTCGGTCGACGCGAGCGTCGGGAACACGGGGCCGCGCGCCACGATCTTGCCACCTGCGAGGAAGATCGCGTCCTGCGTCATGCGAGACACGAGCTCGAGGTCGTGCGAGACGAGGACGACAGCCGTGCCGAGATCCTGCGCGACCTCCGAGATGCTCGCCGCGATGTCGCCGCGCATCGCCGGATCGAGCGCCGTGAGCGGCTCGTCGAGCAGCAGGATGTCGGGCCGGCCCGCGATCGCGCGCGCAAGGATGACACGCTGACGCTCGCCTCCCGAGAGCGTGTAGCCCTGACGCTGCGCGACGCTGCGGGGGAGCGCGACGACGTCGAGCAGCTCCTCGACCGTCCGGTTGACCGTCCGGCCGGCCTTGCGTGCGTCCTTGAGGCCCTCCTCGACGAGCTTCGTCACCGTGCGCGCGCGCTCCGGCTCCGTGAGATCGCCCTGGAGGACGCGGCGGACCGACGACGCGAAGAGCTTCTTGTCGCGGCCCACGCGGTGCACCGCGCGGCCGTTCCACGTCACCGAGCCACGGTCGGGCTTGACGACGCCCTGCATCGCGCGCAGGAGCGTCGTCTTTCCGGCCCCCGACTCGCCGACCACACCCAGCGGGGCGTCGCCCGGCGTCACCGTGAGGCTCACGCCCTCGAGGACGAACGAGCGCTCGTAGCCCGCGAAGAGATCGGTGACGACGAGGGCAGATGCGGAGGGCATGGGGGTCCGTTCGTTGCTGGTGCCGGCAAGGCCTGTCCCACGGTAACGGGTGGGGAGGACCACGGGTTCCGTCCGGTGAGATGCGGCACACTGTTCCGGTTGCGGTGCCATCGGACGGATGTGAGGATCCTCCTGCGGGTTTGAACCGAGCAAGGGGCAAGGTTGAGCCGCACCAGACGAAAGCCAGGGGATGACATGGAGCTTCGTTCATTTTCCGCTGCCGTGATCACGGTCGCGCTCGGTGCCGCCGGGCTCGCCGCCACGGCGCCCGCCGCGACCGCCGCAGGCGTGACGGCCACCTCGGTCAAGTCCGCGTCGTCCAACGGGACGACCGTCACCGTGTCCACCTACGACCAGCTGACAGGTTCGACCCACGAAGACCTCTTCCCGAGCGTCATCTCGGTCTCCGTCGCGGTGCCGGCCGCATACCGCTACTACTCGGCATACGGCGCCCCGAGGACCGCCGAGGTCGAGTGGATCGCCACCGCGTCCTCCGCGGGTGACCCGGGGTGCGTCCTCGCCTCCCGGGACTCGTTGGGTGAGGGTAACGGCGGCGCCAACTGGACCGACGTCCTCTACAAGGACACCGACCCCGGCAGCTGCACCGTCACCGTGGACGTCTGGGCCACCCGCCGCGTCGAGGGCCACCCCGCCGCGAGCTACGACGCCAACATCCGCGTCCAGGTCCCGCTGAAGTACGTCGCCCAGGCTTTCTTCACCGACGTCAAGACGTCGCGGACGTCCGTCACCAAGGGCGGGATCGTCACGATGTCCGGCATCCTCAAGTACGACGACGCCTACGGCCTCCGGAGCGCGTCTGTCCTCGGTGGCGCTCCGCTCCACGTCGAGGAGACCACGAGCAGCCCGACGAACCCAGCCGCAAAGTGGCGCCAGGTCGCAACCATCAAGACCGCGTCCACCGGTGCCTGGAACGTGCGTCTCAAGCCGAGCCGCTCCGCGTCCTACCGCGTCGTCTACCCGGGCAGCTCGATCTACCTGGGCGCGAAGACCTCGCCCTCCCCGATCATTCGTGTGACGACGCCCGCCGCCACGAAGCTGTCCGCCCCGAAGGCATCGCTCTCGACGGTGAAGAAGGGCGCGTACACGACGCTCTCCGGCAAGGCGTACGTGAAGTCCGGCTCGAAGTACAAGGGCTACGCCAAGGCCAAGGTCACCGTCCAGAAGAAGGTCGGCACGAAGTGGAAGACGGTCAAGACCGTCACCGCCAGCAAGTCCGGCACCTGGAAGCTCAAGATCAAGGCCACCTCGACGGCGACCTACCGGACGTACATCAAGCAGACCAGCAGCACGAAGTCCGCGACGTCCCGCAGCATCAAGGTCACCGTGCGTCGCTGACCCTGTGCCCTGAGAGACCGACGGCCGCCTTCCCCGCGTGGGGAGGCGGCCGTCGGTGCGTCGGGGGCGTGCGAGAAGCCGGGGGCTCGGGGAGCACGCGGACGGCGACGCGGCCGCCGCGATGCGCCTTGGGTTGTGCCCGCGAGCGCGGGGAGCACCGATGGCCGCGAGAGCCGAGAGGATGACGAGGAGGGTCACCCGCTCACCCCTCCAGGTCGACCGCCCGCACCGAGAGCAGGACCGACCGGTCGGGGTGGAGCGAGGGCGCCTCGAGCCCGCGCTCGGCGAGCATGCGGCCCGTGAGCGTGACGCCGGCCTCGAGCCACGGCGGCCGCTGGCTGTCGGGGAGCGGAGCCGTGACGGCGAACTCCTCGACCCGGTAGAGACGGTCGGGGTCGAGCCCGGGGAGCCGCATCTTCGCAGGCGGCCATGTCGTGGGGCGGTCGAGCATGACGTACTGGAACACGGCCGCGGAGCCGTCCTGTGCGACGACACCTTCGAGGCGCACCTCGGGCTGAGTGTCGGCGTGGACGGTGACGCCGGAGTGCAGCAGCGGCCGCAGCTCCTTGTGCGTGTCGACCCAGCGTCGTGTCTGCGCGAGCTCGATGTCGCTGAGGAGCGTGAGGTCGAGCTCGATGCCGAGGTGTCCCCAGAGTGCGGTCGCGCCGCGCATCTCGAGCGGTGCGACGCGATGGGTCGTGTGTGACTCCTCGGAGCCGATGTGCATGCCCTGGAGCTCCGGCGGGAGCAGGAGCGTCGTCCAGCGCTGCATGTCGACGCGGTCGTGCGGGTCGTTGCAGTCGGAGTCCCACACGCGGTCGGTGCGCTCGAGCACTCCGAGGTCGACGCGGCCGCCGCCCGACGAGCACGACTCGATCTCGAGCCCGGGGTGGGCTGCGCGCAGCTCGTCCATCATCCGGTAGGCCTGAAGCGTCTGGCGCCGCACGCCCGGTGCGCCTGTCGGGCTGTGGCCCGCGTCCGTGAGGACCCGGTTGTGGTCCCACTTGATGTAGTCGATGCCGAGACGCTCGACGAGCGCACTGATTCGGTCCCGCACAAGCGTGTACGCCCCCTCGTGACCGAGGTCGAGGACGTGCTGGTAGCGCGACGGGAGGCCCGGGCCGTGGCCGGCGTCGAAGATCCACTCGGGGTGCTCGCGGGCGAGGTCCGAGTCGAGGTTGACCATCTCGGGCTCGAACCACAGCCCGAGCTCCATACCGAGCTCGTGGACCCGCTCCGCAAGAGGCTCGAGGCCCGACGGCAGCCTGTCGAGGTCGACGATCCAGTCGCCGAGGGACGTCGAGTCGTCCTTGCGGCCGACGAACCAGCCGTCGTCGACGACGAAACGCTCCGCGCCGAGGTTGGCCGCGCTCTGCGCGAACGCGAGGAGCTTGTCGAGGTCGAGCGAGAAGTACACGGCCTCCCACGTGTTGACGAGCACGGGCCGCGGAGAGGAAGGGTGGCTCTCGCGGGCACGCAGGAACGCGTGGAAGCGGCCCGAGAGCTCGTCGAGCCCGGCGCCCCACGAGCCGTACAGCCACGGCGAGACGAGCTCGCCGCCACGTTCGACGACGACCTCGGACGGCAGCACGAGCTCCCCGCCGCGCAGGAGCCGCGATCCCGCCGGAGCGCGCTCGGCAGCGAGCACCTGGTTGCCGCTCCAGCCGAGGTGGACGCCCCAGACGTCGCCCGTGCGCCACCCAAAACCATCCTCGCCGGCCAGCATGACGAGGGGGGCGTCGAGGCCGGACTTGCCGCCGCGCGACTCGCGCTCCCACCGTCCCAGCGGGAACGGGTGGCGCTGCGGCTGACGCTCGAACGCCCACCTCCCCGTGAGGTCGAGGAGCTCCGTCGCGCGGTCCGGCACGGGCAGCGCGAGCTCGAGGCGGTCGACGCGGTACGCGTCGCCGTGGTTGCGCAGCGTCGCCCGTGTCCGCAGGAGCCCCGACGGTTCGAGGCGGAGCTCGAGGGACAGGCCGAGCTCGCTCGCCGTGTCCTCGGCATCGACGACGAGGACCGCAGCCTTGGTCTCCGCGTCGTCGGTGAGAGCGTGCTCGGTGACGAGGAAGAGCGGCGCCCACGCCCGGCCGTCACGCGAGCCGGCGAGTCCCGGCGCGCCGAGCCAGCCGTCGGCGACCTGCGGCAGGAGCGGCAGCGGCTGCGGGTACGTCACGGCGGAGTCGCCGATCTTCGGTCGCGTCGCGAGCTCGAGGTCCGCGAGGTGCTCGGCTGGGATCGAGCCGAGGTCTCGACCCCAGTGGAGGATCCGGGGCAGGCGGCCCTCGGTGAGCGAGACGACGACGGACGTCCCGCCGCGGCGGAGGTGGACGGTGGTCATCGGTGTCCCTTCGGATCGCTCATGGCGATGGCTGCGCACAGGTGCGTTGAGGAAGGCCTATCACGGTGGCCTGGGGCGATGCGATCGCCGCGGCGTGTGCTTGAGGGAGAGTCCGGAAGAAGCGCACGACCCGCCCCACCCTCAGGGGTGGGACGGGTCGTTCGGAGCTGTGGGCTACCGGGTCACTCGCCGCCGAGGACGAGCCACGCGGCGGGGCCGCCGACGGCAGCCGCCGTGTAGGCCTCGACGCGCTCGCGGGCCTCGGCGCGCGTCTTGACGGACGAGCAGCCGTCGCCGAGGTTGACGTTCGACGTCCAGACGACCTCGGGGGTGTCGAGCGTGCCGCAGGCGTCGCCGAAGTCCTCGAAGACCACGGCGACGTACTTGCCGGTGGTGCGGCCGACCTCGGTCGCGAGGGTGACCGCGGCGTCGTAGGCGCCGTCGGGGGCCTCGGTGGTCGGGACGATGATCGTCTCGGTGGTGAGGCGCGCGACGTCGGTCACGACGGCCGCGGGGAGGTCCTGGCGCGCGTTGACGCGGACCTTGGTGCCGTCGGGCAGGGCGTAGGCGTAGTCGCCCTCTGTGGCCTGGAGGCTTGTGGCCTGGGCATCGGTGAGGGTTGCGCCGACCGCGGGCGTCTGGGTTGCGCCGTCACCGACCTCGGCGTCGGCTGCGCACGCGGAGAGCGCGAGCGCAGCGGCGCCTGCGAGGAAGGTAGCAGCGAGTCGGATGCGGGTGGGACGGGTGGTCGAGTTGGTGTTTCGCACGTACTTCATCATCCCAGACGACCGGCGGGTACATCCCATGAATATGTGTGCTGTGGACAACTTCCGGGGCTACGAGCGCCCGAGGATCCTCTCGACGACCCGTGCGACGGCCTGAGGTCCCGCATGCGGTGACCCGGTCGCTGCTCCGAGGAGGTTCGCGGTGAGGTAGACCGACGTCACGGCGAGCGCGGTGTCGCGGTCGTGCTCGGTCGGCTCGGCCGTGTCGTCGTCGGTCCGGTATGCGGCGAGCTGCGCGGCGACGCGCTCGAGCGCGCCAGTGAGGACGTCGGCGAGCTCGGTGCGGGACTCGGGGTGTCGCAGGGCGAAGGCCGCGAACTCGAGGGGCAGGAGGAGCTGGGGGTCCTGCTGGGCAGCCTCGCACCACCGGGTGACGGCGTCGGGCCCCTCGGGGACGACGTCGAGGCGCGCGCCCTCGGAGGGCTCGTCGAACCAGCGTCGTGCGAGCGCGACGAAGAGGCCGTTCTTCGAGCCGAACTGCGAGTAGAGCGCGCCCTTGGTATAGCCGGCGGCCTCGGCGATGTCGCCGACGGAGGCGCCCTCGTAGCCGCGCTCCGCGACGAGCCGGGCGGCGGCGTCGAGGAGCTGCTCGCGCGTGACGGCGGCGCGGGCGCGGCGGTTCTCGGAGGCGGCCGTCTCGCGGGCGAAGGCCTGCGTCGCCTCGTTGAGACCCTGCGCCGTCTCGCGCAGGGCGACGCCGATGGCCTGCTTGGCCTGGGGCGCGACGGCGGCGACCTCCTCCTTGAGGAGGCGCGTGAGTGCCGCGGTCGCATCCTTGAGCGCGCGGGTCGCTGCGCCGAGGTCGTCGTTCCGGGGGTTCTCGTTCTCGCTCATGCACCGATCCTAGGCCGGATATACCGATCGGTACAACACTCTTGACTACCGACGGGTATCTCACTACGTTCCTTTCACATACCGAACGGTACGGCTTCACGAAAGGGCAGACATGACCACCCCCGTCCTCACCGTCCGCGGGCTCCGCAAGACCTACCGCGGCCGCCGCGGCGTCACCGCCAACGACGGCATCGACCTCGACGTCGCCGCCGGCCGCGTCGTCGGCCTCCTTGGCCACAACGGCGCCGGCAAGACCACGCTCGTCAACCAGGTCCTCGGCCTCGCCCGGCCCGACGACGGCTCCGTCGTGCTCGGCGACGGCCCCGGTGCCGTCGACGCGGTCGCGCACCCCGCCCTCGCCCGTGCCAGCGCCGCCGCACAGCCCCAGGCCGCCGTCCCCATCGCCGGGCTCACGCCGCGCACCGCCATCCAGATCGTCGGCCGCCTCCGCGGCGGACGCACCGCCGACGTCGCCGCCGCGACCGACCGCGTCATCGACGCCCTCGACCTCGGCGAGTGGGCCGACACCAAGGCCGAGAAACTCTCCGGCGGCGTCGCCCGCCTCACCGCGTTCGCCATGACCGTCGTCACCCCCGCGCCGCTCGTCATCCTCGACGAGCCCACCAACGACGTCGACCCCGTCCGCAGGCGCCTCCTGTGGGCCGAGATCCGCCGCCTCGCCGACAGTGGCGCCGGCGTCCTCCTCGTCACCCACAACGTCCGCGAGGCCGAGCGCGTCGTCGACGACCTCGTCGTCCTCGACCACGGACGCGTCGTGGCCGCCGGCACCCCCTCCGCGCTCACGTCGCACCTGCGCGGCACCCTCACGCTCGAGGCGGACCTCGCCCGCGAGGACCTCACGCCCCACCCCGCCCTCGCCGGTGTCGTCCGCACACCCGGACGCCTCGCCGCGACCCTCGCCGCGGACGACGCGACCGCCGTCGTCGACTGGGCCCACGCCGCGACCGTCGCGGGGACCCTCGAGCGCTACGCGCTCACGCCCGCCTCGCTCGAGGACGTCTACGTCGCCCTCGTCGGCGACGCCACCGCCACCACCGAGGAGGCCGCCGCATGAGCGCGCTCACCGCCCCTGCCGGACCCCGCGATCACCTGCGGACCGTCGCCCTGCTCGTCCGCTGGCAGCTCGGCCGTCAGTCGATGTACCTGCCGCTGCTCGTCGTCGTCCAGGTGCTCATGGCCGTCGCGACCGTCGTCGGCTACGGCCTGCTCGTCGGAAACCCCGAGCCCGCCGCCGCTCTCTACCTCGCGACCGGCGCCCCGACGATCACGCTCATCGTCGTCGGGCTCGTCATGACGCCCCAGTCCGTCGCGACCTCCCGCACCGAGGGCTCGCACGACTGGATGCGGTCGCTGCCCGTGCCGCGCACGCTGTTCCTCGTCGCCGACCTCGCCCTGTGGACCGTGCTCGCGCTGCCCGGCGTCGTGCTCGGCGTCGTCGCCGGCGCGGTCCGCTTCGACGTGACGCTCGACCTCGCCTGGTGGCTGCCGCTCGCCGTCATCGTCGTCTCGATGACGTCCGCAGCCGTCGGCTACGCGATCGCGCTCACGACGCCGCCCGCCATCGCGATGCTCCTCTCGCAGGTGCTCGTGTTCTTCGTCCTGCTGTTCTCGCCGATCTCCTTCCCGCGCGACCGCATGCCGGGGTGGCTCACGGGCGTCCACGACTGGCTGCCGATCGAACCCATGGCGCAGGCAGTGCGTGCAGGGCTCGCGAGCTCGACGTTCGACGTGCCCACGCGCAGCGTCGTGCTGCTCGTCGCATGGTGCGCGCTGTCGCTCGTCGGGGCGGGGCTCGCTCTCCGACGTCGGGTCTAGGCACCGACGCGCGGGTCGGACGCCGACGCGCGGGTCGGCGCGGCCGACCCGCGCGGTGTCAGGCGAGGACCGGTGCGGGCCCCGTGCTGCTGCGGACCACGAGGTGCGTCGGCACGAGGTCCGTGCCGCCCGTCGACGTCCCGGCCCGGACCTGCGCGAGCGCGGCCGCGACGCAGCGACGTCCGACCTCGCCGAAGTCCTGGTGGATGGTCGTGAGGGGAGGCTGGAGCTGGCTCGCGAGATCGATGTCGTCGAAACCGACGACCGAGACGTCCTCGGGCACGCGGCGTCCGGCCTCGGCGAACGCGCGGAGCAGGCCCGCGGCCATCTCGTCGTTCGCGGCGAACACCGCGGTGCAGGTCGGGTCCTGGGCGAGCGTGCGGCCTGCGGCGTAGCCGGACGCGGCGGACCAGTCGCCGCGGACGAGCGTCGGCACGGGTCTGCCTGCGGACTCGAGGGCGGCGCGCCACTCGGTCGCGCGGCTCGTGGCGGCGTACGACCCCTCGGGGCCGGCGAGGTGGTGGACGGTCGCGTGGCCGAGGTCGAGGAGGTGCTCGACGGCGGCGTGCGCGCCCGCGACCTGGTCGGTGTCGACGACGGTGTAGCCGTCGCCGGCGTCGGAGTCGACGATGACGACGTGGACGTCGGCCGGCAGGTGGATCGCGGCGTCGTCGAGCAGGTGCGCGGACAGCAGGAGGACGACGGCGTCGACCGCGAGCTCGCCGAGGCGCCTCACGGCGGACAGGACGTCCTCGCGCGAGCGTGAACGTACGGGGACGAGGGTGATCGCGTAGTCCTCGGCCGACGCCCAGTCGGTGATCGCCTCGACCGTGCGGACGTTGCCGGTCGTCGAGAGGGTGAACAGGACGATGCCGATCGCGTGGAACTCGCCCGAGCGCAGGGCGCGGGCGGCCGCGTTGGGCCGGTAGCCGAGCTCTGCCATGGCGGCGAGGACGCGGTCGCGGGTCTCGGGCAGGACGGAGGGGTGGCCGTTGGCGACGCGTGAGACGGTCTGCGTCGAGACGCCCGCGAGGCGTGCGACGTCGCCCATGGGGACACGTCGGGCGCGGCGCTCGGTGCCGGGGCTCTCGCTCACGGTGGCCTCCAGTCGCTGGGTGGCGCGGGCGTTCCCGCGCACGGGGATCAGGGTAGCGGATGTTGACGAAAACATCCGCATGATGTCGGGGCTGAGCGAACTGCCCTCCGGCGGTCACGATCGCGTAACGAGGGGGTTCGAGAGTTGACCCCTCGGGCGACGGGTGTCACGATCGACCCACCGATGTTTACGTCAACATCAGATCTGCAATGACAGATGTTGACGTCAACATCCGGAGCTCACGAGTTCCCGGGCGCCGCTGCCCGGACCGACAGCAAGGACTCAGGATGTCGACGACGACAGCACCACCCCGGACGCGCGCCGCTCGGCCCGCGCGACCCCGCACCAGCAGGCGCTGGGTCGGCTGGGGCTTCATGGCGCCCTTCATGGCCGTCTTCACGCTCGTCTTCCTCGCGCCCATCGGCTACGCCGTCTACCTCTCCGTCTTCCGCACCCAGCTCGTCGGCGGCACGAGCTTCGTCGGGCTCGACAACTACGTCCGCGCCTTTCAGGACCCCCGCCTGTGGGAGGCCGCAGGGCGCGTCGCGCTCTTCCTCGCGGTGCAGGTGCCGATCATGCTCGGCATCGCCCTCCTCGTCGCCCTCGCGATCGACTCCGGGCGCCTCTACGGCCGCGACATGTTCCGCATCTCGATCTTCATGCCCTACGCCGTCCCCGCCGTCGTCGCAGCCCTCATGTGGGGCTTCATGTACGGCACCCGCTTCGGCCTCGTCGGCAACATCAACGAGCTCACCGGCTGGACGCTCCCCGACCCCCTCGGGGCCGAGTGGATGCTCGCCGCGATCGGCAACATCGTCACCTGGGAGTTCGTCGGCTACAACATGCTGATCTTCTTCTCCGCGCTCCGCACGGTCCCCGCCTCGCTCTACGAGGCGGCCGAGATCGACGGCGCCGGCCCCTGGCGCGTCATCACCGCGATCAAGCTCCCCGCGATCCGCGGCGCCCTCGTCATCGCGACGATCTTCTCGATCATCGGCTCGTTCCAGCTCTTCAACGAGCCGAGCATCCTCCAGTCGCTCGCACCCAACGTCATCACGACGTACTACACGCCCAACCTCTACGCCTACTCGCTGTCGTTCTCCGGCCAGCAGTACAACTACTCCGCGACGGTCGCCATCATCATGGGCCTGCTCACCATGGCGGTCGCCTACGCGGTCCAGCTGCGCGGCATGCGCAAGGAGTCCTGACCATGACGACGACGACCGCACCCGCCCGCCCGCGCCCCCGCCTGCGGACCAGCGTCACCCGGCCCGCACGGAGCGCGCGGCCCCGCCGCTCGCTGACGCTCACGCTGCTCACGAGCCTCGTGCTCCTCTACTCGCTCGTGCCCCTGTTCTGGCTCCTCATCAACGCGACGAAGAGCCAGACCGGCCTCCTGTCGTCCTTCGGGCTCTGGTTCGCCGACGACTTCGCGCTGTGGGACAACATCCGCACGACGCTCACGTACGACGGCGGCGTCTTCGTCCGCTGGTTCGCCAACACGGTGCTCTACGTCGTCGTCGGCGCCGGCGGCGCGACCTTCCTCGCGATCCTCGGCGGCTACGCGCTCGCCAAGTTCAGCTTCCCCGGCAAGCGTGGCGTCTTCGCCGTCGTCATCGGAGCGGTCGCGGTCCCCGGCACCGCGCTCGCCGTCCCGACGTTCCTCATGTTCTCGTCCATGGGCCTGACGAACACGCCCTGGGCAGTCATCATCCCGTCGCTCATCAGCCCGTTCGGCCTCTACCTCATGTGGACCTTCGCCGCCGAGGCGATCCCCACCGAGCTCATGGAAGCCGCGCGCGTCGACGGGGCGAGCGAGGCGCGCACGCTCTTCCAGGTGTGCATGCCGCTGCTCGCGCCCGGCATCGTCACGGTCCTGCTCTTCACCATGGTCGCGACCTGGAACAACTACTTCCTGCCGCTCATCATGCTCAAGGACCCCGACTGGTACCCGCTCACCCTCGGGCTCAACGCATGGAACGCCCAGGCGGCCACCGCCGGCGGCGAAGCCATCTTCCACCTCGTCATCACCGGCTCGGTGCTGACCATCCTCCCCCTGATCGCC
This sequence comes from Sanguibacter sp. HDW7, assembly GCF_011300875.1. Classification (NCBI taxonomy): domain Bacteria; kingdom Bacillati; phylum Actinomycetota; class Actinomycetes; order Micrococcales; family Sanguibacteraceae; genus Sanguibacter; species Sanguibacter sp. HDW7. Next base: position 397,165 of record NZ_CP049862.1, read on the forward strand.
GCGTTCCTGCTCCTGCAGCGCTACTGGCAGTCAGGTCTGGCAGCGGGATCCGTCAAGGAGTGACCCGCCGCCCGAGCACGACCCATCACCACCACCTCCACCACCTCCACCACGATGAAGTGAGGACCCTCATGACCGCACGTACCCCTCGTCGCCTCCTCGCGACGATCGCCGCGACGAGCGCGCTCGCGCTCGGCCTCGCGGCCTGCTCGAGCGGGACCGACGCCCCGCCCGCAGCGACGGGCGACCCGACGAGCGCCGTCGCGGCGGGCGGCTCGCTCACCGTCTGGGCCTGGGAGCCGACCCTCGCGAAGGTCGTCGAGGAGTTCACGGCCAAGAACCCCAACGTGAAGATCGACCTCGTCAACGCCGGCACGGGCAACGACCAGTACACGGCGCTCCAGAACGCGATCGCCGCAGGCTCGGGCGTCCCCGACATCGCCCAGGTCGAGTACTACGCCATCCCGCAGTTCGCGCTCGGCAAGTCGCTCGCCGACGTCTCCGGCCTCGGCGCCTCGAAGCTCGACGGCACGTTCACCCCCGGCCCGTGGAGCACCGTCAAGCAGGGCGACGGCATCTACGCCCTCCCCATGGACTCGGGCCCCATGGCGCTCTTCTACAACACCGAGGTGTTCGAGAAGCACGACATCGCCGTCCCGACGACGTGGACGGAGTACCTCGAGGCAGCTCGTGCGCTCAAGAAGGCCGACCCCAAGATCCGCATCGCCAACGACACCGGTGACGCAGGCTTCACGACCTCGATGATCTGGCAGGCCGGCGGCAAGCCGTTCCAGGTCGACGGCACGAACGTCACGCTCGACCTCGCCGACGCCGGCACGAAGAAGTTCACGGGCGTGTGGCAGCAGCTCATCTCCGAGGACCTCCTCGCTCCCGTCTCGAGCTGGTCCGACGAGTGGTACCAGGGCCTCGGCGACGGCAGCATCGCGACCCTGACGATCGGCGCCTGGATGCCGGCCAACCTCGAGTCCGGGGTCCCGGGCGGCAAGGGCAAGTGGCGCGTCGCGCCGATGCCGCAGTGGGAGGCGGGCGCGAAGGCGAGCGCCGAGAACGGCGGCTCCTCGCTCGCGGTCATGGAGGCCAGCAAGGACAAGGCCCTCGCGTACGCGTTCCTCGAGTACGCGCTCGCCGGCGACGGCGTCCAGACCCGCGTCGACCAGGGCAACTTCCCTGCCACCGTCGCGCACCTCGAGTCGGCCGACTTCCGTGGCTACGAGTCCGAGTACTTCGGCGGCCAGAAGATCAACGAGGTCCTCGCGGACTCCGCGGCGAACGTCGTCCAGGGATGGTCGTACCTGCCGTTCCAGGTGTACGCGAACTCGATCTTCAACGACACCGTCGGCAAGGCCTACATCTCCGGCACGACGCTCGACGACGGCCTCGCGGCGTGGTCCGAGCAGCTTGTCGCCTACGGCAACGACCAGGGCTTCAGCATGAAGTGACGGCCCCGAGCCCCCAGCCGTGCGCGGCCGACGACCGTCGGCCGCGCACGGCGCGCACCCTGATCGACCCGCCGCGCCCCGCGGCACGCAGACCCAGAGAGGCGTCGTCACCGATGTCGTCCACCATCACCGTCCCCGAGGCCCGTGCGCACGCGGCCGCTCCCGGCGCCGCACCGCACCGCTGGCTGCTGCCAACCCCGGCTCACCCGACGCCCCACATCTCCTTCGGAGCCGACTACAACCCCGACCAGTGGCCGAGCGAGGTCTGGGCCGAGGACGTCGAGCTCATGCGTGAGGCCGGCGTGACGATCGTGTCGCTCGCGATCTTCTCGTGGGCACGGATCCAGACGGGCCCGGACACGTGGGACCTCGCGTGGCTCGACGAGGTCATGGACCTGCTCCACGCGGGCGGCATCCAGGTCGACCTCGCGACCGCGACGGCCTCCCCGCCGCCGTGGCTCACGACGCTTCACCCCGAGATCCTGCCCGTGACGCGCACGGGGGAGACCCTGTGGCCGGGCGCCCGCCAGCACTGGCGCCCCACGTCGCCGGTCTTCCGCGAGCACGCGCTCCGGCTCGTCGAGGTCATCGCCGAGCGCTACAAGGACCACCCCGCGCTCGTCGCGTGGCACGTGTCCAACGAGCTCGGCTGCCACAACGCCTACGACTTCTCCGACGATGCCGCGGCGTCGTTCCGGACCTGGCTCGCCGACCGCTACGGCGACGTCGACGCGCTCAACGCCGCCTGGGGGACCGCCTTCTGGTCGCAGCGGTACACGAGCCTCGACGAGGTCCTGCCGCCGCGCCTCGCCGCGTCCTACCCCAACCCGACGCAGCAGCTCGACTTCAAGCGCTTCTCGTCCGACGCGCTCCAGGGATACCTGCGGGCCGAGCGCGAGATCCTCGCGCGGATCACGCCGGGCATCCCCGTGACGACGAACTTCATGGTCATGGGCGAGACCTCGGCGCAGGACTACCCCGCCTGGGCGTCCGACGTCGACTTCGTCTCCAACGACCACTACGTCCACCCCGGCCCGCAGGCGCACGCCGAGCTGAGCTTCTCCGCGTCCTTCACGGGCAAGATCGCGGGCCGGCGCCCGTGGTACCTCATGGAGCACTCGACGAGCGCCGTCAACTGGCAGCCCGTCAACGTCGCCAAGCGTGCGGGCGAGATGGTCCGGGACTCCCTCACGCACGTCGCCCACGGCGCCGACGCCGTCTGCTACTTCCAGTGGCGGCAGTCCGTCGCGGGCGCCGAGAAGTACCACTCGGGCATGGTGCCGCACGCGGGACGCGACTCCCGGCTCTTCCGCGAGGTCGTGCGGCTCGGGCGCACGCTCGAGGCGCTCGCGCCCGTCGCGGGCAGCACGCAGCTGCCGGCGCGCGTCGCGATCCTCCAGGACCACGACTCGTGGTGGACGAGCGAGCTCGACTCCCACCCGACGCAGCTCCTGCGCTACCGGCAGGAGGCGCTCGACTGGTTCGCCGCGCTGCGTGACCTCGGGGTCCGCGCCGACGTCGTGCCCGCCGGGACCGACCTCGACCCCTACGACGTCGTCGTCGCACCCGTCCTCCACGTCGTGCCGGACGCCCTGCGCACCCGGCTCGAGGCGGTCGTCGCGCGCGGCGGTCACCTCGTCGCGACCTACTTCTCGGGCATCGTCGACGCCGACGACCACGTGCTCGCGGGCGGCTACCCGGGCGCCCTGCGGGACCTGCTCGGCGTGCGCGTCGAGGAGTTCTCGCCCCTGCTCGACGGCAGCGTGGTGACGCTCTCCGACGGCGGCACGGGCACGCTGTGGTCCGAGCCGGTCGACGTCGTCGGCCCGGACGTCGACGTTCTCGTCACCTACACGTCGGGCGACGTCGCGGGAGGGCCCGCGGTCACGCGGCGCACCCACGCGGGGGGCGGCTCTGCGACGTACGTCTCGACGCGGCTCGGCCAGGCGGGCGTCGTCAGCCTGCTCGGGCGGCTGCTGCCGCTCCTCGACGTGACGAGCGAGCTCCCTGCGTCCCTGCGTGGCCGTGTCGAGCTCGTGGTCCGTGCGCACGACGACGTCGAGCTGTGGTTCCTCGTCAACCTCACCGACGACGACGTCGCGCTCGACGCCGACGGTTCGCCGCTGGTCGAGGGGGAGCACCTGCTCGACGGCTCGAGCGACCCGACGACCGGAGCCCGACCGACGCACCTCGCGCCGCGCGCGGTGACGGTCCTGCGCCGCCCCCGCCGAAGCTGAGGCTCCGCGCGAGGTCGCTGCCGGGGACCCGGCAGCGACCTCGCGTCCGAGGGGACGCACGCACGTCACGCCTGTGGCGAACACGGGCATCCGGGGGCCGCCCGGCTGGTTAGAGTCGAAGCGGTCAGACCTGCGCGCCGAACCCGGCGCGGGTGTACGCCGCTCGTGAGGAGCAGCTGATGTTCGAGAGATTTACCGACCGGGCCCGCCGGGTGGTCGTCCTCGCCCAGGAAGAGGCGCGGATGCTCAACCACAACTACATCGGGACCGAGCACATCCTGCTCGGGCTCATCCACGAGGGTGAGGGTGTCGCCGCGAAGGCGCTCGAGTCCCTCAACATCTCGCTCGATGCGGTGCGCTCCCAGGTCACCGAGATCATCGGCGAGGGCCAGCAGGCGCCGAGCGGGCACATCCCGTTCACCCCCCGCGCCAAGAAGGTCCTCGAGCTCTCGCTGCGCGAGGCCCTCCAGCTCGGCCACAACTACATCGGCACCGAGCACATCCTGCTCGGCCTCATCCGCGAGGGCGAGGGCGTCGCCGCCCAGGTCCTCACGAAGCTCGGCGCGGACCTCAACCGCGTGCGCCAGCAGGTCATCCAGCTGCTCTCGGGCTACCAGGGCAAGGAGCCCGTCGCGTCCGGCGCCCCCGCCGAGGCCACCCCTGCCGGCTCGGCCGTGCTCGACCAGTTCGGCCGCAACCTCACGCAGGCGGCCCGCGAGGGCAAGCTCGACCCCGTCATCGGCCGCTCGAAGGAGATCGAGCGCGTCATGCAGGTCCTGTCGCGCCGCACCAAGAACAACCCCGTCCTCATCGGCGAGCCCGGCGTCGGCAAGACCGCCGTCGTCGAGGGCCTCTCGCAGGACATCGTCCGTGGCGACGTCCCCGAGACGCTCAAGGACAAGCAGCTCTACACGCTCGACCTCGGCGCGCTCGTCGCCGGCTCGCGCTACCGCGGCGACTTCGAGGAGCGCCTCAAGAAGGTCCTCAAGGAGATCCGCACGCGCGGCGACATCATTCTCTTCATCGACGAGATCCACACGCTCGTCGGCGCGGGTGCCGCCGAGGGTGCGATCGACGCGGCCTCGATCCTCAAGCCGATGCTCGCCCGCGGCGAGCTCCAGACGATCGGCGCGACGACCCTCGACGAGTACCGCAAGCACATCGAGAAGGACGCCGCGCTCGAGCGCCGCTTCCAGCCGATCCAGGTCGCCGAGCCGACGCTCGAGCACGCGATCGAGATCCTCAAGGGCCTGCGCGACCGCTACGAGGCGCACCACCGCGTGTCCATCACGGACGGCGCGCTGGTCGCCGCCGCGACCCTCGCGGACCGCTACGTCAACGACCGCTTCCTCCCGGACAAGGCCATCGACCTCGTCGACGAGGCCGGCGCGCGCCTGCGCATCCGTCGCATGACGGCGCCGCCGGAGCTGCGTGAGCTGGACGAGGAGATCGCCCAGGCGCGTCGCGACAAGGAGTCCGCGATCGACGAGCAGGACTTCGAGAAGGCCGCCGCCCTGCGCGACACCGAGAAGCAGCTCCAGGGACGCCGCGTCGAGCGCGAGAAGCAGTGGAAGTCGGGCGACCTCGACACCGTTGCTGAGGTGGACGAGGACCTCATCGCCGAGGTGCTCGCGCAGTCCACCGGCATCCCGGTGTTCAAGCTCACCGAGACCGAGTCCGCGCGCCTCCTCAACATGGAGGACGAGCTCCACAAGCGCGTCGTCGGCCAGAACACCGCCATCAAGGCGATCTCGCAGGCCATCCGCCGCACGCGTGCCGGCCTCAAGGACCCCAAGCGTCCCGGCGGGTCGTTCATCTTCGCCGGGCCCACGGGCGTCGGCAAGACCGAGCTCGCCAAGGCGCTCGCCGAGTTCCTCTTCGGCGACGAGGACGCGCTCATCCAGCTCGACATGTCGGAGTTCAGCGAGAAGCACACCGTCTCGCGCCTCTTCGGTTCGCCCCCCGGGTACGTCGGCTACGACGAGGGCGGCCAGCTCACCGAGAAGGTCCGTCGCCGTCCGTTCTCCGTCGTCCTCTTCGACGAGGTCGAGAAGGCGCACGCCGACATCTTCAACTCGCTGCTGCAGATCCTCGAGGACGGTCGCCTCACCGACTCCCAGGGTCGCGTGGTCGACTTCAAGAACACGATCATCATCATGACGACCAACCTCGGCACGCGGGACATCGCGAAGGGCGTCCTCACGGGCTTCTCCGCGACCGGTGCGCTCTCGACCGACTACGAGCGCATGAAGAGCAAGGTCAACGACGAGCTCAAGCAGCACTTCCGTCCCGAGTTCCTCAACCGCGTCGACGACATCGTCGTGTTCCCGCAGCTCTCGCAGGAGGAGATCGTCAGGATCGTCGACCTCATGGTCGCCCGTCTCGACAAGCGCCTGCGTGCCAAGGACATGTCGATCGAGCTCACCGACGCGGCCAAGGCGCTCCTCGCGGAGCGCGGCTACGACCCGGTGCTCGGTGCGCGTCCGCTGCGCCGCGCGATCCAGCGCGACATCGAGGACGTCCTGTCCGAGAAGATCCTCTTCGGCGACGTGCACGCGGGTCAGACGATCCTCGTCGACGCCGCGGGCGAGGGGCCGCTCGGGGAGTTCACGTTCACGGGCACGGACCGCGGTTCGCTCCCGGCGGTCGACGCCGTGGTGACGATCGAGCCGCTCACGTCGCGCGCGACGACGCTCCCGTCGTCGACGGGCGGCGGCGATGGCGGCCTGCGGCAGGCCGGCGCCTGACGCCACCGCACAGCAACGGCTGAGGCCTCCCACCCCGCGGGGTGGGAGGCCTCAGCCGTTCGTGCGTGCGGGTGCGTCGTCAGCGCGCGTCGGCCACCGCGAGGGCCTCGTCGAGGATCGCGAGGAACTGCGCTCGACGATCGCGGCGCACGCAGTGGCCTGCGCCCTCGACGACGAGGACCTCGCCGCGGCCGGCGATCGTCTCCTCGGCGCGCTCGGCGAGCTCGGCAGGCACGACCGAGCCGTGCTCGGGGGTGCCGAGCACGACGGTCGTCGTGAACTCGCCCGTGGGGGCGAGGTGGGCGAGCTCGGCGACGCGGTCGCCCTCGTCCCAGCCCTGGGCGAGGTCGATGACGCGCGGGTCGACCTGGAGCTTCGACTCGGCCCAGGGTGCGACCTCGTCGGCGGGCCAGCCGGGGTTCTCCGTGAGCGCCTGGCGGACGAGCTGTGCGTAGGAGCTCGACCGCAGCGTGCGGACCCAGGCGGCGAGCTCGCCGTGCGTGCCGGCCTCGATGGCCCACGCGGGGTCCTCGAGGACGAGGCCGCGCAGGAGGGCGGGGGCGCGGACGGCGAGGTCCTGCGCGACGAGCCCGCCGAGGGAGTGCCCGACGACGAGCGTGGGGCGCTGCGCGACCTGGCGGACGACGACGGCGAGGTCGTCGGCCGCGGCCTTGATCGTGAAGAGGGCGTCGGGCAGGGGGGACTCGCCGTGGCCGCGGAGGTCCGTGACGATCGTCAGGCGGTCGGTGGCGAGGTGCTCGACGACTCCGGGCCAGCAGGCGGCCGAGTCGGCGAGGCCGTGGAGGAGGACGACGGGGGTGAGGGGGGACGTCGGGGGTCCGTAGGCGGCCCAGGTCACGTGCCCGAGGTGCCCCGAGCCGGCCTCGACGACGCCGTAGTTGAGTGCTGCCACCTGTGCCTCTGCATGTCTTGGGACCCGTCCTCGGGCCCAGGCCAGCCTATCGGCTCGCGGGTGCGGGGAGGCCCGCGCGGGGGTGTTGTTTGATGTTCGCTTCTGTGAGATTCTGAGTGCATGCTTGCGCACCAGAGGCAGGAGCACCTGCTGAGCCGCGTCACGGCCGACGGAGCCGTCCGGGTCGCCGACGTCGCCGCCGAGCTCGACGTCTCCGAGATGACCGTCCGGCGCGACATCGCTGCGCTCGCCGAGACCGGTCTTCTGCGCCGCGTCCACGGCGGGGCCGTCCTCGCCCGCCCGACGGCCCTCGAGCCCACCTTCACCGCGAAGACCGAGCTCGCCCGCGAGGCCAAGACCGCGATCGCCCGCGCCGCCGCCGACATCGTCGGCCCCGGCGCCTCCGTCGCACTCTCCGCCGGCACGACGACCCACCTCTGCGCCCTCGAGCTCGTCGCCCGTCACCGCACCGACCTCACCGTCGTCACGAACTCCGCCCCCGTCGCCGAGGCCTTCGGCAGCGCCCCCGGCGAGCGCCCCGAGGTCGTCCTCACGGGAGGCAGCCTCACCCCCTCCCGCGCGCTCGTCGGCCCGCTCGCCGTCGCCGCCCTCGCGACGCTCCGCGTCGACGTCCTCCTCCTCGGCGTCCACGGCCTCGACGCCGACGCAGGCCTCACGACCCCCAACCTCCTCGAGGCCGAGACCAACCGCGCGCTCCTGAGGTCCGCCGGCCGCGTCGTCGTCGTCACCGACTCCTCCTCCTGGGGGACCGTCGGCCTCGGACGCTTCGGCGGCCTCGACGACATCGACGTCCTCGTCACCGACGAGTCCCTCCCCGCAGCAGCCCGCGCCGCCGTCCACGACGCGGGCGTCCACCTCACGCTCGTCCCCACGACCCAGGAGTCATGATGACCGACGTCCGGCTCACCGCCACCCATCTCGCGGACGGCCGCGAGCTCTTCTACTACGACGACTCCGAGCCGTACGTCTCGGGCGCTGCGACCCGGCGCCTCGACGACCCGCGCCCCCTGCCGCCCCAGTTCGCCGACGGCGCCCAGGGCCCGCAGATGCGTCGCGACCCGCTCACGGGGGACTGGATCCCCATGGCCACGCACCGCATGAACCGCACGTTCCTGCCGCCGGCCGACGCCAACCCGCTCGCGCCCGCCCGCCCCGGCGCCGCCTACTCCGACGGTGAGATCCCCGACACCGACTACGACGTCGTCGTCTTCGAGAACCGCTTCCCGTCGCTCGCGCGCGTCGACGGCACGCCCGGCCCGGGCGAGCTCGAGGGCGAGCCCCTGTGGGAGGTGCGTCCCGCCGACGGCCGCTGCGAGGTCATCTGCTTCTCGCCCGACTCGACCCGCTCGCTGCGCGAGGTCGGCCCGCGCCGCATGCGCACGATCATCGAGGCCTGGGCGCAGCGCACCGAGGCCCTCTCGCAGATCGACGGCATCCAGCAGGTCTTCGCGTTCGAGAACCGCGGCGAGGAGATCGGGGTGACGCTCCACCACCCGCACGGACAGATCTACGCCTACCCGTACCTCACGCCGAAGACCACGGTGATGCTCGAGCGCGCCCGCGAGCACCGCGCCGCGACGGGCGGCAACCTTCTCGCCGACGTCATGAACGCCGAGATCCGCTCGGGCCGCCGCGTCATCGCGCAGTCCGAGCACTGGGTCGCCTACGTGCCCGCGGCCGGCCGCTGGCCCGTCGAGATCCACGTCGCGCCGCTCGACACGAGCCGCGCCATCCCCGACCTCGCCGCGCTCACGGACGCCGAGAAGGACGACCTCGCAGGCTTCTACCTCGAGATCCTCGCGCGCTGCGACATGTTCTTCCCCGACGACGACGGCACCCCGACGCGCCTGCCGTACATCGCCGGCTGGCACCAGGCTCCCGTCGGCGACGGTCGCGAGGACCTGCGCCTGCACCTCGAGCTCTTCTCGATCCGTCGCGCGCCCGGCAAGCTCAAGTACCTCGCCGGCTCCGAGTCCGGCATGGCCGCGTGGATCTCCGACACGACCCCCGAGAAGGTCGCCGACCGCCTCCGCGAGGTCGCGACCGGCTACGTCCCCGCAGGCCTCGAGAACCCGGGGGACCACCGATGAGCGTCGAGCGCCTCGGCTCCTGGACCCGCGAGGATGGCGACGCCCGCGCGGTCGCCGTCCTCACCGACAGGCTCGGCGTCGCCGCGGACGTCGTCCGTTCCGCGCCCGGCCGCGTCAACGTCATCGGCGAGCACGTCGACTACACGGGCGGGCTCTGCCTGCCGACCGCGCTCCCGCACCGTACGCACGTCGCGCTGCGACGCCGGGACGACGACGTCGTCCGCCTCGTCTCCGCGCAGACCGACGAGACCTGGACGGCGGAGCTCGGTGACCTCGCGCCCGGCGCTCTCAGCGGCTGGGGCGTCTACGTCGCCGGCGTCGCCTGGGCGCTGCGCCAGGCCGGTTTCACGGTCGGCGGCTTCGACGCCGCGGTCGACTCGTGCGTGCCCTTCGGGGCGGGCCTGTCGAGCTCGGCCGCGCTCGAGGCCGCGACGGCCGTCGCGCTCGTCGACGCGTTCGACCTCGACCTCGGCTCCGGACCGGGCGTCCGGAACCTCGACGACGCGGCGCGCGCGATCCTCGCGACCGCGTGCGTGCGCGCCGAGAACGAGATCGCCGGCGCCAACACGGGCGGGCTCGACCAGGCGTCGTCGCTGCGCTGCGTCGAGGGCGCCGCGATCCTCCTCGACTGCCGCGACGGCGCCGTCCGCCCTGTGCCGTTCGACCCGCTCGCCGTCGGCCTCGACCTGCTCGTCATCGACACGCGCGCGCCGCACTCCCACGTCGACGGTGAGTACTCCGCGCGTCGGGTGGCGACCGAGACGGCCGCCGAGCTCCTCGGCGTGCCCGACCTGCGCGCCGTCCCGTTCGACGAGCTGGACGCCGCGCTCGCCCGCATCGGCGACCGCGTCATCCGGCGCCGGGCGCGTCACTGCGTCACCGAGATCGAGCGGGTCCGTGAGGCCGTCGCCGTGCTCGACGGGGGTGACGTCGCGGGGCTCGGGCCGCTCATGACGGCGTCGCACGTGTCGCTGCGTGACGACTTCGAGGTCACCGTGCCCGAGCTCGACACAGCCGTCGACGCCGCACTCGCCGCGGGCGCGCTCGGCGCGCGCATGACCGGTGGCGGCTTCGGCGGCTCGGCGATCGCGCTCGTCCGCGCGGACGAGGCCGACGCGGTCGCGCAGGCGATCGCCGACGCGTTCGCGCTCCGAGGCTTCGCCGCCCCGGCGTTCCTCACGGCGCCGCCGAGCGCCCCGGCAGGCTGAGCGCCAACCAGGAGTCTGCGAGAGCGCGCATCCGCGCCGAGACCGCGTCGTCAGACGCGCGACCTCGGCGCAGATGCGCGCTCTCGCTGTGAGGCGGGCCGGCCGTCGTACCGCGCGGGCCGTCGTGCCGCGTCGGCCGTCAGGTCGGGCCCCGGGGGTGCCCGTCTACCCGCAAGTTTGTGCGCTACCCGCAGGTTCAGACTTGCGGGTAGCGCACAGACTTGCGGGTGCGCGGGTGCGCGGGTCAGGCCGCGGGGGTGGACGGGGTGGCCGGGGAGGGGCGGCGGGCGTGGGCGCGGCTGCGGAACCACAGCAGCAGGCCGCCGATCACGGCCGCCGTGAGCGAGCCGAGGAGCACCGCGGCCTTCGCCGCGTCCGTCGACGCCGAGCCCGCAGGGAACGAGAGCTCGGCGATGAGCAGGGCGACCGTGAAGCCGATGCCGCCGACGCACGCCACGGCAATGACGTCGGCCCAGCGCAGCGACTCGTCCAGCCGCGCACGGGTGAGCGTGACGAGCAGCCACGTCGCGGCGACGATGCCGAGTGGCTTGCCGACGACGAGCCCGAGGAACACTCCCTGCGCGGCGGGCGTCGACGCCGCCGACGCGATGGCCGCGGGGTCGACGGCGACCCCCGCCGCGAACAGTGCGAACACCGGCACGGCGAAGCCCGCTGAGACGGGACGCCACCGGTGCTCGTACCGCTCGGCAAGGGAGACGTCCTCGACCGGGGCGTCGTCGGCGCGCGGCCGTCGTTGGCCTGTCCCGTCCCCGGTGCGCGCGACCGCGGGGACGGTGAGTCCGAGCAGGACGCCCGCGATGGTCGCGTGGACGCCCGAGGCGTGCATGAGCGCCCAGGCCGCGACGCCCAGAGGGACGAGCAGCCACCACGGGGCGCCACCCCGTCGTCGGACGAGGACGCCGAACACGACGACCGCCGCGAGCGCCGCACCGAGCTTCGGCAGCGAGAGATCGCCGGCGTAGAAGATCGCGATGACGACGATGCCGAGCAGGTCGTCGACCACCGCGAGGGTGAGGAGGAAGACGCGCAGCGCGGCGGGCAGGCCGCGGCCGCACACCGTGAGGACGGCGACGGCGAACGCGATGTCGGTCGCGGCCGGGATCGCCCAGCCGTGCGCCTCGCCGCCCGGCTGGAGGTTCGTGAGGGCGTAGACGAGCGCGGGCACGGCCATGCCGCCGACGGCGGCGAGGATGGGGACGATCGCGGTCGCGGGGCGGCGGAGCTGGCCCGTGACGATCTCCCGCTTGAGCTCGAGACCGACGACGAGGAAGAAGATCGCGAGCAGCCCGTCGGTCGCCCACCCGGCGAGCGTGAGGTCGAGGTGGAGCGCGGCGGGCCCGACGCGGACACCGGACAGCGCGGCATAGCTCTCGCGCCAGGGGGAGTTCGCCCACACGAGAGCGACGACCGCCCCGGCGAGGAGCAGGACCGCACCGGTGCTCTCGTCGCGGAGGGTGTCGGCAAGGTTGCGTCGGCTGCCCGGGACGGGCTCGTCGAGCACGACGGGGCGGTGGTCGGTCATGCGTCCTCGTTCGGTGGTGGGGTGTGCGTCGGAACGCTAGCGCGGTGACGGGGCTCGACGGGAGGGGCGGGACGGTGTATCGCGCGCACGGGCGCGCGGCATCCAACTCGACCCTTCCGTGTGACCAGGATCACACCGTGCGTGGCAGCTCGGCGAGATAGCGCTGGACGACCGAGGTGTCGGCGTCGCCCAGCCCGGCGTCGGTGAGGGCGGTGAACGTCGCGCGCAGGACGTCGAGCTGGGGCGTGGACGTGCCCGTGCGCTCGGCCTCGGCCGCCGCGAACCCGAGATCCTTCACCATGAAACGCGCCGCGCCCGAGGGGGAGTGGTCGTGCGTCGCGAAGCGGTGCGCCTTGACGTCGAGCACGCGGCTGCCCGCGTATCCGGCCCCGAGCAGGTCGAGGAGCCGACCGACGTCGAGGCCCGACCGCTCCGCGAGGACCGAGGCCTCGCCGAGGGCCTGGACCGTCGCGGCGACGATCATCTGGTTGCACGCCTTGGCGACCTGGCCGGCGCCGAGCGGCCCGAGATGCTCCGCGCGACCGCACGCCGCGAGGACGTCGAGGGCGGTCCGGGCGTCGTCGGTCGACCCGCCGACCATGATCGACAGCGTCCCGGCGACGGCTCCCTCCTCGCCTCCCGAGACGGGAGCGTCCACGACGCGGACGGCATCGTCGGTGCTCGCGCGCAGGCGCGCGTCGAGGTTGCGTATGCCGTCGGGGGAGACGGTCGAGCACACGACGACGAGCAGCCGCCCCGTGACGCCGGCGAGCACGCCGTCCTCGCCGTCGAGGAGCGCCTCGAGGTCGGGGAGGTCCGGCAGCACGACGACGAGGACGTCGACCGCGGCGGCCAGCTCGCGCGGGGACCCGTGCCAGGTGGCGCCCGCCGCGACGAGCTCGGTGGCGGACGCGGGCCGACGTGCCCAGACGTGGAGGGCGCCGCGAGCGGCGAGCAGGTGGTGCGCCATCGGCGCGCCCATGACGCCGAGGCCGAGGACCCCGACGACCGGTGCGGTCATGCCCGCTCCGCCGCGACGGTGTCGAGGGAGGCGCGCACGAGGGCGAGGCTTGCGCGGGCGACCGCGAGCCGGCCGGCGACGTCCGTCCCGGGCGCAGCGGTGACCTTGGCGCCCACGTGCTCGAGGCCGTCCCCGGCGGCGCGCAGCGTCGCGAGGACCTGGTCGCCGTCGAGCAGGCTCGCGGCGCTCGCGGCCAGCGCGGGGTCCGAGCCGCGCGGGGCGATGTGGGAGTCGTCCCAGGGCTCTCCCCACGGGCTCGCCACGTCGGTGGCGCCCGAGAAGATGAGGCCGCGCAGGACGCCGGCCGCGGCGGCCGCCGCCGCGTGGCGGGCGGGGGCGGCGGCGTCGCGCGCCTCGATCGCCGAGCGGCCCCAGTTGAGGGTGATGCCGATGCCGGCCTCGGCGGCGAGGGCGATCTCGTCGTCGATCGACCAGAAGCCCTTCGCGGGGGCCTGGCCGGCGACGAGCGCGTCGCTGTGCTCGAGGGTGAGCGTCGCGCCCGCGAGGTCGAGGTCGGCGAGGGTCGCGAGCGAGGCGCGCATCGCGTCGAGCGAGCCGGTCGTGCCGCGTGCGGAGGCCTGGGCCGGCGCGGGGGCGGTGTGGATCTCGACACCGCGGACGCGGCGCCGGCCCGAGAGGTCGGCGAGGCGGCGCGCGAACTCCGCGACCTCGGCGAGGTCGGCGAGGGCTGCGGCGCGGCCCTCGGGGTCGGAGGAGGAGAGCCCGTAGCGGCCGTCGACGGCGAGCCGCTGCATGGTCCGGGGGATGCAGGTGACGACGAGGTCGATGGCGGGCGGAAGGGTCGCGGCGACGTGCGCGGGGTCGCACGCGGGGTCGCCCGGGGCGGCGAGAGGGTGCTCGACGGCATCGATGCCCAGGCTGTCGAGCGCCGTGACGAAGGTCACGGCGTCGTCGGGGTCCGCGGGCGTGAGCGCGTAGGCGCCGAGCGTGAGGGCGGGGCGTGCGGGCTGCATGGACATCGTCGTCTCCTTCTGTCCGTCGGCTTCGACGGGGGTGTGCGGTGGTGTCTCGTTCCGGTCACGACTTGGCGCGTGCCCGGGTTCTGTGTTGACGGACTGCGGACCGTCTGACTTACTTGGTTCCGTCACCCGGAACTCAGTTCCATATAGACAACAGTGTGGCACCGGCAGGGACGCCGGCGCACCAGAACATCGACGTTCGTCCCACACGAGACGACGACGGCCCACCCCGTCCACGGGCAGGCCTCGTCACCCGCACCCCGCGCCCGCCCCGGCGGGCCCAGCAAGGAGACACCCCTCATGCGACGGAACAAGGTCGTTTCGCTCTTCGCGGTCGGCGCACTCGCGCTCGGCCTCGCCGCCTGCTCCTCTGACGACAAGGCCGCGGACGGCGGCGCCGGCACCACCACCTTCAAGGTGGCCTTCAACCAGAACGCCGCCCACCCCCAGGCCAAGGCGCTCGCCGAGATCAGCGACAAGCTCAAGGAGGCCACGGACGGCAAGTACGCCCTCGAGGTCTTCCACGACGAGCTCCTCGGCTCCCAGGCCGAGACCCTCGAGATGGTCCAGACCGGCACGGTCCAGATGGCCATCGTCGGCGGGTCCCTCCTCGAGAACTTCAACCCCGACTTCTCGGTCGTCAACCTTCCCTACCTGTTCGACTCGATCGAGCACCAGATGAAGGTCCTCAACGACCCCGCCATCACCGGCGAGCTCTACAGCTCCATCGAGGACAAGGGCATCAAGGTCCTCGTCTCGTACCACGCGGGTGTCCGTAACGTCTACACCAAGACCGGCCCGATCACGAAGCCCGAGGACCTCAAGGGCATGAAGATCCGCGTCATCGGCTCCGACACCAACGTCCGCATGATGGAGCTCATGGGCGGCGTCGGCACCCCGATGGCCCAGGGCGAGGTCTACACCGCGATCCAGTCCGGCGTCCTCGACGGCGGCGAGAACAACGAGCTCATCTACTCCGACCTCGCCCACGCCGAGATCGCCCCGTACTACGCGTACACCAAGCACCTCATGATGCCCGACACCCTCGTCATCAACCCCAAGGTGCTCGCCGACATGGACGAGACCTCCCGCGCGAAGCTCCTCGAGCTCGTCAACGCGTCCGTCGACACCGAGGTCAAGCTCTTCGCCGAGGCCGTCACCGACCGCAAGGCCAAGGCCGAGGCCGCCGGCGCGAAGTTCAACGACGTCGACTTCGATGCGTTCCGCAACGCCGTCCTCCCGCTCCACCAGGAGCGTCTGACGACGGACGTCACCAAGAAGATCTACGAGCAGATCCAGGCCGCTCGCTGACGCGTCGGACCCAGCGGTCGGCCGTCGACGCAGGACGTCGACGGCCGACCCGCCCGGAAGAAGGCACCCCATGACCCGTACGAAAGCCGTGCTCGACACGGTCCTGAGGACCATCTGCGTCGCGCTCTTCGCGATCCTCGTCCTCCTCGTCACGTGGCAGGTCATCACCCGCCTCGTGCTCAACTCCCCGAGCATCTGGACCGAGGAGGCAGCCCGCTACGTGTTCATCTGGCTGAGCCTCATCGGCATCTCCATCGCCACCGGCGAGAAGGCCGACGTCGCGATCGACTTCCTCGTGAGGAAGTTCCCGGTCGCCGCCCAGCGCTGGATCGAGGTCCTCGCGTACCTCTCCACGCTCTCCTTCGCCGTCATCATCATGATCTGGGGCGGCTGGACCAACGCGATGATGACGTGGGACCAGCTCAACCCGGTCCTCCCCGTCAACGCCGGCGTCCTCTACCTCGCGGTGCCCGTCTCCGGGGTGCTGCTCTCCCTGTACCTCATCTACCACCTGGTCCGCACGCTCTCGCCGAGCTACGCAGGTGTCGAAGAGATCGACCCCGACGACGAGGTGGAGCTGTGAACGTCGACCCCGCACTCATCGGACTCGTGCTGCTCGGCGGCATGATCCTCCTGCTCGCCATCGGCGCGCCCGTCTCCATCTCGATCGCACTGCCGTCCGCGATCTGCATGATCCTCGTGCTCGGCTGGGAGAACGGCGTCCTCACGTCCGCCCAGCGCATGTTCAAGGGCGTCGACTCCTTCCCGTTGCTCGCGATCCCCTTCTTCGTGCTGGCCGGGCAGATCATGAACAACGGCGGCATCGCCGTGAGACTCATCAACTTCGCCAAGGTCCTCGTCGGGCGCACCCCCGCGCCCCTCACGCAGACCAACGTCGTCGCCAACATGCTCTTCGGCGCGATCTCCGGCTCCGCGGTCGCGGCCGCCGCCGCCGTCGGCACGACCATGGCCCCCATGCAGAAGAAGGAGGGCTACGACAAGGCGTTCTCCGCCGCTGCCAACGTCGCCTCCGCACCCGCCGGCATGCTCATCCCGCCGTCGAACACGCTCATCATCTACGCGCTCGCCTCCGGCGGGACGTCGATCGGCGCGCTCTTTATGGCCGGCTACGTGCCCGGCATCCTCTGGGGCCTCGCCTGTGCGGTCGTCGTCGCGTTCTACGCCCGCAAGCACCCCGGGCTGCGCGCGGCACGCTGGCCCCGCCCGAAGGAGATCCTCGTCGCCTTCGTCCAGGCGCTGCCGTCGCTCACCCTCGTCATCGTCGTCATCGGCGGCATCGTCTGGGGCAAGTTCACTCCGACCGAGGGCGCGGCCATCGCCGTCGTCTACTCCCTCTTCCTCGCGTTCTGCTACCGCGCGGTGAAGATCAAGGACCTGGCCGGCATCCTCTACTCGGCCTGCCGCACGAGCTCCGTCGTCATCTTCCTCATCGGCGTCAGCTCGATCATGGGCTGGATCATGAGCTTCACGAAGATCCCGCAGCTCATGGCCGAGTCGCTCTTCGGCTGGACGGACTCCAAGGTCATCGTCCTGCTCATCATGATGGTGCTCCTGCTCATCATCGGCATCCCGCTCGACCCCACGCCGGCGATCCTCATCTTCACGCCGATCTTCCTGCCGATCGCCATGAGCTACGGCATCCACCCCGTGCACTTCGGCATCATGCTCGTCTTCAACCTCTCGATCGCGGTGATATCACCACCATCAGCGCCTGTGCTCTTCGTCGGGTCGCAGGTCGCGGGGGCGAAGCTCGAGGCGGTCATCGTGCGACTCATGCCCTTCTTCCTCACGCTCATCGCGATGCTCTTCATCATCGTGTTCGTCCCCGAGCTGTCGCTGTGGCTGCCGCGGCTCACCGGGATGATCTAGAACAGCCGCCAAGACCTACAAGGAGAACCCCATGGAACAGCGGTACGCCACGAGCCCCGAGCACGTCCCGGGCATGGACACCGACGAGCTGCGCTCGCGCTACCTCGTCGAGGACCTCTTCCGCGACGACGAGGTCGGGTCGGTCTACACCCACCACGACCGTGTCGTCCTGCTCGGCATCACGCCGGTCACCCGGGAGATCGACCTGCCGACGTACGACGAGATCCGATCGACGTACTTCCTCGAGCACCGCGAGGCGGGGGTCGTCAACGTCGGGGGCGCGGGCACCGTGACGGCCGACGGCGAGACGTACACGCTCGCCAAGGGCGCGTGCCTCTACCTCGGTCGTGGCGTCGAGAACGTGACGTTCGCGTCCGTCGACGCCCAGGGCGAGGCGGGCCCCGCCGCGTTCTACGTCGTCTCGGCACCGGCCCACACGGCCTACCCGACGACGCTCGTCGAGCCCGGCCAGGGCACGGTGCGTGAGCTGGGCGACCAGCTGACGAGCAACCGTCGCACGCTCAACCAGTACATCCACGAGAACGGCGTGAAGTCCTGCCAGATCGTCATGGGTGTCACGCAGCTGCACCCGGGCTCGATGTGGAACACGATGCCCGCGCACACCCACGACCGTCGCATGGAGGCGTACCTCTACTTCGACGTCCCGGCGGACGCGCGCGTCATCCACCTCATGGGTCGTCCTGACGAGACCCGTCACCTCGTCGTCGCCGACAAGCAGGCGACGATCGCGCCGAGCTGGTCGGTGCACTCCGGGGTCGGGACCTCCGCGTACTCGTTCGTGTGGGCGATGGCCGGGGAGAATCAGTCGTTCGACGACATGGACGGGTTCCCCGTCACCGAGATGCGCTGACCTGCCCCGACACCCTTCAGGAGACGACCATGACCGAGCAGACGAGCACGACGGTCGCTGCGAGCGCGAGCGAGAAGACCCTCCTCGTTCTCGAGGCTGCGCTCTCGCACTCCCGGTTCACGGACGTCGTCGAGGCGACCGGGCTGGCCAAGGCCACCGTCCACCGCATCCTCGGCACGCTGCAGGGGCGGCAGTTCATCCTCGTCGACGGTGACGGGCGCTTCCAACCCGGTCCCACGATCCTCTCCCTCGCGGGCAGGGCCCTGGAGAACCTCGACATCTCGGCCATCGCACGACCCCACGTCGAGCGGCTCGTCGCCGACGTGCACTGCACGGTGCACGTCGGCGTCGCAGCCGGCGACGAGGTCGTCTACCTCATCCGTTCGGACTCCGACAAGCCGTACCAGATGCCCTCGCGCGTCGGGCACGCCATCCCCATGCACTCCTCGGGCATCGGCAAGGTCATCCTCGCCGACCACTCCGACGAGGAGCTCGAGCGTTTCGTCGCCCGTGCGGGGCTCGCCCGTCGCACGGAGCACTCGATCACGACGCTCGAGGGCCTGCGTGCCGAGATCGCCGACGTCCGCGCCCTCGGGTACGCCCGCGACCGTGAGGAGAACGTCCCCGGCGTCTCCTGCGTCGCCGCACCCATCCGTGACCACACCGGGACGGTCCGCTACGGACTGTCCATCTCCACCCTCGCGCTCGAGCACTCCGACGCCCAGATCACCGCGATGGCCCCGCAGGCCATCGCGACCGCGGACGCGATCTCCGCGGCACTGGGCTTCCAGGGCCGGTAGCCCTGCGCGTCGAGCGCGCACCCACAGGAAGAAGCACCCCAGCATGAGCACCTCCCCCGCACTCTCGTCCCACCTCGCCGACCTCTTCTCGCTCGAGGGCCGCACGGCCGTCGTCACGGGCGCGAACCGCGGCATCGGCCTCGGCATCGCGACCGCGCTCGCGCAGGCCGGCGCCGACATCGTCGGCGTCTCGGTCGAGATGCCCGACGGGGAGTCCGACGCCCGCACGGCCGTCGAGGCGGCGGGGCGCACGTTCACGCCGATCGAGTGCGACCTGGGCGACCGCGAGGCGCTCACGGCCCTCGCCGCCGACCTGCGCGCACGCGGGGTCGACATCCTCGTCAACAACGCGGGCATCATCAAGCGCACGCCCGCCGCCGAGCACTCCGACGCCGACTTCGACGACGTCATGGACATCAACCTGCGCGCGACGTGGGTCCTGTGCCGCGAGGTCGGCGCGTCGATGCTCGAGCGCGGCTCGGGCCGCATCGTCAACATCGCCTCGATGCTCTCCTTCCAGGGCGGCATCAACGTCCCCGGCTACACGTCGGCGAAGTCGGCCGTCGCCGGCCTCACGAAGGCCCTCGCGAACGAGTGGGCCGGCCGCGGCGTCAACGTCAACGCCGTCGCCCCCGGCTACGTCGCGACGGACAACACGGCGCAGCTGCGCGCCGACGCGGACCGTTCGGCCGCGATCCTCGACCGCATCCCGGCGGGCCGCTGGGCGACCCCCGAGGACATCGCGGGCGCGATCCACTACCTGTGCTCCGGCGCCGCCTCCTACGTCCACGGCGCGATCGTGCCCGTGGACGGCGGCTGGCTCGCCCGCTGAGCCCGGCAGGAACCTCCGTCATGCGCATCATCACGACCGAGTGCGACCACGACACGTTCGACGCCGAGCAGGCCGTCGCCGACGCCGCGGGTGCCGAGCTCGTCGTCGCCCAGGCCTTCGACGACGACACGCTCGTCGCCAACTGCCTCGACGCCGACGCGATCCTCGTCCAGTACGCGCAGATCACGGGCGAGGTCATGGACCGCCTGCCGCGTCTCAAGGCGATCGGCCGGTACGGCGTGGGCGTCGACTCGGTCGACGTCGCCGCCGCGACCGAGCGGGGCATCGCCGTCTGCAACGTGCCCGACTACGGCACGGAAGCCGTCTCCGACCACGCGATCGCGATGGCGCTGTCCGTCGCCCGGGGCATCCCGCGTCTCGACCGCGGCGTGCGTGCGGGGTCGTTCGACCTCGTCGCCGTCCGCCCGCTCTACCAGACGCGCGAGCGCGTCTTCGGCGTCCTCGGCCTCGGCCGCATCGGTTCCGCGACCGCCCGCAAGGCGGCCGGCCTCGGCTACGAGGTCATCGGCTACGACTCGGCCGTGCCCGCCGGCGCGACCGAGCACCACGGCGTGCGCGTCGTGAGCCTCGACGAGCTGCTCCGCCGCTCGCAGGTGCTCTCCGTGCACACGCCGCTCACCGAGGAGACCCGTGGTCTTGTCGGCGAGGCCGAGATCGCGACCATGCGGGCCGACGCGATCATCGTCAACACCGCGCGCGGCGGCATCGTCGACAACGACGCGCTCGTCGCGGCGCTCCGCGAGGGACGCCTCGCGGGTGCGGGCATCGACTGCCACACGACCGAGCCGATCCCGGCGGAGGACCCGCTGACGACGTTCGACAACGTCGTCCTCACCCCGCACCTCGCCTGGTACTCCGAGGAGTCCTACGAGGAGCTCAAGCGCCGCACCATCGCCAACGTCGCGGACGTCGTCGCGGGCACGTACCCGCGCGACATCCTCAACCCCGAGGTCCTCGGGGCCCCGGGCCGCAACGCCGCGTTCGGCACGACCCCTGAAGGAGCAGTTCGATGAGCACCATGAGGGCGGCCGTGTGGACGGCCACCGACACCGCCGAGGTCCGCGAGATCCCGCTGCCCGAGGTCCCCGAGGGCTGGGCCCTCGTGAAGATGGCCTACAACGGCATCTGCGGCACCGACCTCGCGATCTACCACGGCAAGCACCCGCGCGCGCAGCACGGGCTCGTACCGGGCCACGAGATGTCGGGCTGGATCGTCGAGCCGGGCGCGTCGGGCCTCGCGGAGGGCACGCTCGTCGTCGTCGAGCCGCTCATCACGTGCGGCGAGTGCCGCGCGTGCCGCTCGGGCGCCGCGCACGTCTGCAACCGGCTGGGCCTCTACGGCATCGACACCCCCGGTGGCATGGCGGAGTACGTCGCGCTGCCGGCCCACACGCTCCACGCGGTTCCCGAGGGCGTCGACGCGCGCCTCGCGGCGCTCGTCGAGCCGCTCGCGGTCGCCGTCCACGCGGTCGCGCTGTCCGGCATGGAGCAGGGCGACACGGTCGCCGTGTTCGGCGCGGGCCCGATCGGCGTCCTCACGGCGCTCGTCGCGCGCGCCGAGGGCGCGGGCCGCGTCGTCATCACGGAGCCGTCGCCGTGGCGCCGCTCCGTCGCGGAGTCGTTCGGCCTCGACGTCGTGCCCGAGGGCGCGACGATGACCGAGACGCTCCACGCGCTCACGGGCGGCGAGGGGGCGGACACGACGTTCGACTCCGCGGCGCACCCGTCGGTCGCTGCCGAGCTCACGGACGCGACGCGCGTCCTGGGTCGCATCGTCATCGTCGGCGTCTACAAGGAGCCGACGGCGATCAACCTGCGCGACGTGTGCTTCAAGGAGCAGTCGATGGTGGGCGTGCGCGTCTACACGACGCCCGACATCACGCGGGCGATCGAGCTGCTCGCGTCGGGCGTCCTCGGCCTCGAGAAGTTCCCGACGGCCGCGTACGACCTCGCGGACGTCTCGGCGGCGTTCGACGCCGCGACCTCGGGCGCGGACGCGCTCAAGGTGCTCGTCACCCCGCTGCAGGACGGAGCCGACCGATGACCAGCATCTTCTCCCTCGAGGGCCGCACCGCGGTCGTCACGGGCGGCGGCCGGGGCCTGGGCCTCGGCATCTCGAAGGCGCTGCTCGACGCGGGGGCCGACGTCGTCGTCCTGTCGCGCGGGGCAGTGCCCGACGAGCTCGCGGCGCACGCGGCGTCCGTGGGTCGCGCGGTCCACCACTACGCGGTCGACCTCGGCGACATGTCCGCGATCGAGTCCGTCGCGGCGGCCGTCCTCGCGGACCACCAGGTCGACATCCTCGTCAACAACGCCGGCACGCAGGACCGCTACCCGGCGGTCGACTTCCCGATCGACGCCTTCGACGCGGTGCTCGACGTCAACATGCGCGCTGTCTTCCGCCTCTGCCAGCTCTTCGGCCGGCCGATGCTCGAGCGCGGCTATGGCAAGATCGTCAACGCCGCGTCGCTGCTCACCTTCCAGGGCGGGCTCAACGTCGTCGCGTACGCGGCGTCGAAGGGTGCCGTCGGTCAGATCACGAAGGCCCTGTGCAACGAGTGGTCGGGCAAGGGCGTCAACGTCAACGCGGTCGCGCCGGGCTACATGGCCACGGACATGAACGAGGCGCTCCTCGCGGACCCCGTCCGCCTCGAGCAGCTCTCGGTGCGCATCCCCGCGGGCCGCTGGGGCACGCCCGAGGACATGGGCGGCGCTGTCGTCTTCCTGTCGTCGCGCGCGTCGGACTACATCCACGGCCAGACCCTGGCGGTCGACGGCGGCTGGCTAGCCCGCTGAGCGGACCCGGCACGACCCCGCTCACCTAGTCCTCCCGACGCGAGATAGGACCGCACAGCGACTATCTCGCGCCAGGGGGACTAGGTCAGCGAACGCGCCACCGGCATCCTGGGGCACAGGTCGCCGGGGCACGGCGAGACCGTGCCCGGAGGTCCCATGCATCGAGGCTGTCGCGATGATGGTGTGGAGACGTGGACCTCACGACACTGAACCGCCGGACGACCTCCGGCCTGCTCGACGACCGCATCGCACTCGCCTCCGCCCCCGCCCTCGACGCGCACGTCTACGAGGAGCTCGCCCACGACCGCTCCGCCCTCGTCCGCCACGTGCTCGCCGAGAACGACGACGTCCCGCGCGACGTCCTCGTCGAGCTCGTCGAGGCCGAGCCCGACCTCGTCGACGTCGTCGCGCTGCGGCCCGAGGCGCCGGCCGAGCTCAAGGAGCCGCTGCCGGTCACGGAGCACAGCCCGGAGTCGATCGACGTCTACTGCGCCGACCGCGGCGCATGCCCGTCGGTCCGCGTGGGCCTCCAGGAGGCCCGCTCGACCTACGCGTCCGAGACCCTCGGCGAGGCGTACCGGAGGCTCACGAGCCGCTGAGCGGCCCGCGCCCGCTCAGCGGGCGCGGGCGGACGGTGATGGTGTCCAACGGAACACCTTCGTCACGGTCCGCGTGTCGACGTCGTCGAGATCCGCGCCGCGTGGGAACTCGTCCCACGCGACAAGGTCTCCGGCGCAGTGGGAGCGCGAGTTGCCGTGCTCGACGGGCACACGGACGAGGTCGTGCGTCACGAGATCGAGAAGGTACTGGTCCGTGCTCACCGACGATGCGTCCGTGGTGTAGGTCCACGTCGCGACGTTGCCGCACGCCGCAACTCCCGCGAGCGTCGTGCCCTCGGGGCCCTGGATCTCGAGACCGGGGCCGGTGCCGTCGACAGGAATCACTGTCAGCCGGTCCGCGAGCCCGACGACGAGCGACTGCGCCGCGCCGAGCACGGGATGGATGAGCCTGTCGTCACCGCCGACGGGATCGAAACGCACGATCTCGGAGACGCCGCCGGAGGCGTCGATCTTGGCGAGCCCCGTCACGGCGCGTGGATGCTGACGCGATCCGTCGTCCGCCGTGACATCTGCCATGACAGCAACGACGACACCGCCGTCGACAGCGGTCGGGAGCGCTGCCTGGACGAGCTCCTCACGGAGGTCACCTCCCGCGAGAGGGACGGAGACGACGCGAGTCCGGAGCTGCCCGTCCTCGCGCTCGTACGCGGCGTGCCACCAGACCCGCTCTGCGGAGATCACGGGGACCGCGGTCCCGACGGCAGCGGGTGCGCCCTCAGGAACGACCCCCGCGGAGTCTGCGAGGAGTCGTGGGGACCAGCCCTTCGGGAAGGGCGATGCGAAGATCCGCCATGCATTGGCGAAGTAGTCCTCGGCGGTGTCCTCGGCCCAGACGATGTCGCCCTCGGTGTGTGCCGTGGCCGACGTCCACGCTCCGCCAGTGCTCAGCGCGTTGTCGAGGGGGGTGACGGTCCCGCGGGTCCACCGCGCGAGTGTGGTGGCCGCGCTTCCCGCAGCGCGTGCGTCATGCAGCGCGACGACATGCGTCCCGTCGCTGCCGAGGGACTTGAGGTCGACGTACGTGCCGTCTCTTTCCATCGTCTCGACGAGCTCGACCTCGCCGATGGTCGGCGTCCGGGCGTCGGCGACGTCGACCCTCTTGAGTGTCACGGGAGTTCCGTCGGGACGCAGGATCCCCTGCGCTGAACCAGATACCTCGGGCGCGGGGGTCGTCGGCGGCGAGGACAGGGTGCGTGACGGTTCGACGGTGGTCGGACCATGCCCGGGGGTGACGTCTGGCGGAGTGCCTGTGCACGCGGCGAGGGCACCGAGCGCGAGAGCGACGACCGCCGCCGCCCGCGAGGGGCGTGCGTCTCGCCCACAGGTCACGAGACGGATCCCTTCGTCGTGACGAGCGGGCGGCGAGTGCCGCGAGCGATCATTCGCGCAGAGTGATGCATTGCCACTCCTTTGTGCTGAAGTGGCTTCAGAGTAGTGGTGCACCGTGCTCGTCGACCACGGGCTGATGGTCCTGTGGTCCGCTCCGGCTCTCCCCGGCGCCGGGCTTCGTCAGTCGTCGCAGCGCGTCGGCGCAGTGTCGGGGTGCGCGGGGAGCTCGCGCTCCGTCTCCAGGAGGTGGGCCTGGGTGAGGGTGCGGGCCTCGTCCTGGTTCCCTCGCGACACCGCGTCGAAGACCGACCCGTGCCACGCGTGCGCCCGCGCGTCGGCATCCGGCACCGCCTGGCCGCGCCACCTGCGGTGGCGCGTCGTGCGGCCCGCGAGGGCGTCGAGCAGGGCAGAGAGCACGGGGTTGCCCGACCAGCGTGCGAGCGCCCCGTGGAACGCCATGTCGGCGTCGAGGAACGCCTCGTGGTCGTCGTCGGCCAGGGCCTCGGCGGCGCGTGAGAGCGCCGCCTGCGCGGCCGCCGCGGCGTCGTCGTCGGACCTGCGCGCGGCCGCTGCGGCGGCCTCACCCTCGAGCAGGCGCCGCACCGCGTGGGTGTCGCGCGCGTGCCCCGCGCCCTGGAGCGCGACGAGCAGCCCGACGGGTCCGAGCAGCCGCTCGGGTGCGAGGCTCGAGACGTAGGTGCCGTCGCCCTGCCGGACGTCAAGCACGCCGAGGACCGCGAGCGCGCGCACGCCCTCGCGCAGCGACCCGCGCGAGACCTCGAGGCGATCGGCGAGCTCGGCCTCGACGGGCAGGCGGTCACCCGCGGAGAGCTCGCCGTCGAGGATCATGCGCGTGATCGAGTCGACGACGCGGTCGGTGCGTGACATGGGTCGATCATCCACGACGGGCTCCTCTCCGGGGTGGGCCGTCCGGGCACGGGCACGGGAACGGGTGCGCCGCCGGCCACGGTGGACGGACCGTGGCCGACGGCGCGGGGCCACCGTGCGCAGGGACGGCGGCGGGGGAGCCGACGGCAGGGATCCGTCGGCGGGTCGTGCGGGTCAGTCGACGAGCGTCGCCGCGACGGACTCTGCGGCGGTGCCCGCCGCGACCGCGGCGCGCGCGGCGTCGGCGTGACGCTCGCTCCAGTACGTGCCGTCGGGGTAGCTGTAGTCGGCGACCGACGCGGGGTACATCTCGGTCGAGTAGCCGGGCTTCGACGGCAGGCGGTAGCGGGCCCGCTCGACGACGACGGGGTCGGTGAAGTGCTCGTGCAGGTGGTCGACGAACTCGGTGACGCGCCCCTCCATGGAGCCGGAGATCGCGACGTAGTCGAGCATCGAGGCGTGCTGGACCATCTCGCACAGGCCGACCCCGCCCGCGTGCGGGCAGACGGGCTTGCCGAACTTCGCGGCGAGGAGCATGACGGCGACGATCTCGTTCATCGAGGCGAGGCGGCCTGCGTCGAGCTGGACGAAGTCGATCGCGTCGGCCTGGAAGAACTGCTTGAACATCACGCGGTTGTGGCAGTGCTCGCCGGTGGCGACGCCGACGGGGCCGACGCCCTTCTTGATGGCGGCGTGGCCGAGGACGTCGTCGGGGCTCGTGGGCTCCTCGATCCACAGGAGGTCGAGCTCCTGCATGGCGTTGACCCAGTCGATCGACTGCTGGACGTCCCACACCTGGTTGGCGTCGATCATGAGGTGGCGGTCGGGGCCGAGGATCTCGCGGGCGATGCGGGCGCGGCGGATGTCGTGCTCGAGGTCGAGGCCGCACTTGAGCTTGACGTGCTGGTAGCCCTCGTCGACGGCCTCCTGGGCGAGGCGGGCCATCTTCTCGTCGGAGTAGCCGAGCCAGCCCGCGGACGTCGTGTAGCAGGGGTAGCCGACCTCCTCGAGGTGGGCGATGCGCTCGGCCTTGCCGGACTCCTGGGCGCGGAGGAGCTCGATGGCCTCCTCGCGCGTGAGGGCGTCGGAGAGGTAGCGCATGTCGGCGATGTCGACGAGCTGCTCGGGGGTCATGTCGGCGAGGAGGCGCCAGACGGGCTTGCCGGCGAGGCGGCCGGCGAGGTCCCATGCGGCGTTCATGACGGCGGAGAGGGAGAGGTGGACGACGCCCTTCTCCGGGCCGAGCCAGCGCATCTGGGCGTCGGACGTGAGGTAGCGGTAGGTGCCGCCCATGTCGGCGACCATCTCGGCGACGTCGCGGCCGAGGAGGTGCGCGGCCTGCTGTCGTGCGGCGGAGGCGACGATGTCGTTGCCGCGGCCGGTCGTGAAGGTGAGGCCGTAGCCGGCGAGGGGGTTGCCGGCGGCGTCGGTGCCGTCGGTGCGCAGGACGACGTAGGCGGCGGAGTAGTCGCCGTCCTTGTTCATGGCGTCGGAGCCGTCGGCGGTGAGGGAGGTGGGGAAGCGGACGTCGTGGACCTCGACGTCGGTGATGCGAGCCATGGGGTGTCCTTCGTCGGTGAAGTGGGCTGAGGCGAGCGTAGCAATCATCTGATGATTAAGGGAAGAGGCTCGCCGTGATGCGGCGTTCCGGCGTGGAGAGGGTCTATAGATCTGATGACTTCTCGCGTAGGCTCGCCCATGTTCCGCTCACCGCCCTGGACGTTCCGGGCAGCGGACCGCGCGAGGAGGCACGGGATGGCACAGGACTACGTCGTCGGACTCACGTCGGACAACGCCGACGCGGACGGACGCACGATCTTCGGCGACGTCGGCCTCGAACGGCTCGAGGCCGCAGGCCTCACCTGGCGCACCATGCCCCCGGTCGACGGGCACGAGGCCACGCCCGCCCACCTCGACGGCCTCGACGCCGTCCTCTCCTTCGGACACTGGGGCTGGCCCCGCGAGCTCCTCGCCGCAAGCCCCCGCCTCAAGCACCTCGCCCGCTTCGGCGCAGGCTTCGACGGCATCGACCCCGCCGCCGTCGCCGCCGAGGGCGTCGTCCTCACGACGACGCCGGGCGCGACGACCAAGCCCCTGGCCGCCTCCGCGATGACCATGCTCCTCGCCGTCGCCCACAACCTCCCGCAGAACCTCTTCGCCGCCCGCGGCGGACGCTGGGACGAGCGTGGCCGCTACATCGGCCGCGGCCTCGACGGCGCGACTGTCGGCATCGTCGGCTTCGGACGCGCCGGGCAGGAGCTCGCGCGCCTCCTCGCGCCCTTCGGCGCACGACTCCTCGTCCACGACGTGCCTGCGCTCGCGGACGCCGCGAGCGTGCTCGACGCCGAGCTCGTCGAGCTCGACGACCTGCTCGCCGAGGCCGACCACCTCGTCCTCCTCGCCGCCCTCACCGAGGGCTCGCACCGCATGGTCGACGCGAGTCTCCTCGCCCGCACGAAGCCCGGTGTCACCCTCACCAACGTCTCCCGCGGCGGCCTCGTCGACCACGACGCCCTGCGCGCCGCCCTCGCCACCGGACACGTCTCCGCCGCCGGCCTCGACGTCCTCGACCCCGAGCCGCCCGCCGCCGACGACCCCCTGCTCACCATGGAGAACGTCCTCGTCACCCCGCACGCGCTGTTCTGGACGCGCGACTTCGTCGACGGCGTCGCCACCTCCGCGATCGAGGCGATCATCGACGTCGCCCACGGTCGCCGCCCCGCCACGACCGTCAACCCCGACGTCTACGACCTCGCGCCGCGGCAGGCGTTCGGCACGGGCCGCTGACCCCGCACGGGCGTCCCCGCGTATCGTGGGGGCGCCCGCCCGTCAGCAGCCCGACACCCCTGGAGAGACCGTGCCCGACACCCCCGCGGCCGCCCCGCCCGTCGAGGCCATCGACCGCGCCCTCGTCCTCCTCGAGACGCTCGCGAGCGCCGGCCCGGGCGGGCTCACCCTCGCAGACCTCGCCGCGGGCACGGGCCTCAACAAGACGACCGCGCACCGCGCGCTCGCCGCGCTGCGCCACCGCGGCTTCGCCGACCAGGACCCGTCGTCGGGCACCTACGCGCTCGGCGCCGCGGCCGTCGGCCTCGGCGACGCCTTCCTCCGCGAGGACAACCTGCCCGGCCTCCTTCACCCCGCGCTGCTCGCGCTGTCCCGCGCAGCGGGCGAGCTCGTCCACCTCGGGGTGCTCGTCGGGACGAGCATCGTCTACCTCGACAAGGTCGAGCCCGAGCGCTCCGTCCGCGTCGTCTCCGCGATCGGTCGCCGCAACCCCGCCGTGACGACCGCGCTCGGGCGTGCGCTGCTCGCCGCCCGCGGCGTCGACCGCGACGCGTTCGGCGCGTACGCCGTCGGGCACGAGAGCGTCGCCGAGCGCGCCTGGTCCGAGGTGCGCGGCGCACGCGCCCGGGGCTACGCGGTCGAGGACCGCGAGAACGAGCCAGACATCGCGTGCGTCGCCGTCGCGCTCGTCCGCGCGGGCACGCCCGTCGCGGCCGTGAGCGTCACCGCACCCGCCGCCCGCATGGGCGACGAGCGTGCTGCCGAGCTCTTCGCAGAGATGTCCCGGGTCCTCCCGCCGCTTCTGCCCGCGGGGGTCGCGCTCGCGGGCTGAGCTGCCCGCATTCTCCCAGGCGCGGCTGGTATGTTCGGCGCGATCCGCCGACGCCTCGACCTCGGAGCCCGCATGCCCGCCGCACACCGCCCCACAGTCCCTGCCCGGCGCGTGCGCCTGCTCGCCCTCGGCGCGGGTGCGACGGTCGCAGCCCTTGCGCTCGTGGGCTGCACGTCGAGCAAGCAGGAGGCGCCCGAGCCGCTGACGATCGACGTCGCGAAGGGCTCGTTCCCCGACGCCCGTGAGGCCGGCATCCTCGAGATCCTCGGCGAGGACCTCGACACGGCGTACTCGCCGGTCATGCTCGACGACGGGTCGATTCTCATGGCCGGTTCGAGCGACGGCCGCGTCGACGACTCGGTCGGCGTGCTCGACCCGACGACTGGCGAGATCGACTGGGTCGTCACCGCGGACGTCGAGGACGGCTCCTTCGTCCTGCCCGGCGACGTCACCGAGAAGTGGGTGACCTGGAGCATCGAGACCGAGGAGGGCGTCGGCCCGGACGACGCTGTCCCGTACGTCTTCGCGTTCGACCGCGCGTCGAAGAAGACCCACGTCCTTGCCGACGGCAAGGACGGTGGCGGCTTCGCCCCCGGCACGAACGGCGGCCGGGTGCTCATCGTCGGCGACCTCGCAGTGTGGGAGGGGGCCGTCCCGGTCGAGGACGCGCCCGCCGGCACGGAGGGTGGCACAGGCGGCGGGACGGCGACGGACGACGGCGAGGAGCTCCCGCTCGAAGGGGAGGAGCTTCCGCTCGCCGGCGAGGAGGGGCCGCTCGCGACGTCGTCGGTGTTCGCCCGCGCGCTCGACGCGAGCACGGACGTCCTGGCCGTCGCGACCGAGGCCGGCGGGCTCACGCGAGACGACTGCCTCGAGGGCTCGCCCGCGACGGTGCAGGTCCTCGTCGAGGAGAACTTCGAGCGACGCACCGTGACGGCCGAGGGGGCGCTCGGCGCGGTGCTCGCGCCGGTCGCTACGACCGACGGTGAGGACGCGTGGCTGTTCTGCGGCGCGGGCGGCGTCGTCGAGACGCTCTCCGCCGACGGTGCGGTGGTCGCCCAGGCCGTCCTGCGTGGCGAGGGCCGTGACATCGTGCTGCAGTCCGACGGCGTGGCCGACCTCCAGGTCGTCGCGCTGACGAAGGAGTGGGCGGCCGTGTGGGTCGGCGACCTCGACAGCGCGCTCGGCGAGCAGCTCGTCGTCCACCGCCCGACGGGCAAGGTCTTCTCGCTCGGCGCGTCCGAGTCCCAGCTGCTGCTCCTGCGTCCGGGTGTCATCGCGTTCGGCGGCGCGGTCGAGACTCCGGTCGTCCCCGATGGCGAGGCGTCGGACGTCACCGGCGGCGAGGCCGGGGGCGGCGACGTCGCCGCCGACGGTGAGACCGCTGACGACGCGACCGACGGCGCGACCGACGACGGGATCGAGGTCGTCGACGGCGACGTCGACGTCGTCGAGGACGGCGAGCCGGTCGAGGGCGACGACGAGGTCGTCGAGGAGGACTTCGGCCTCGGGGCGCTGACGACCATCGCGCGTCTGGTGGCGCCGACGGCGTGAACGACCGATCCCCTGACTGACAGGGTGACGTGGACGACCCCGGGAGGGCTTGCTCCCGGGGTCGTTCCATGTCACCCTTGTTTCATTCAGCGACACCTCCGTTTCGGAGAGCGAAATGGCAACGAAGCCGTTGCCGGAAGGACGGGACATGACCTCCCCCACGCCCCAGCAGGTTCTCGACACCCTGAGCGCCGGCCGCCTCGTGCCCGTCGTCGTCCTCGACGACGCAGCCCACGCCGACCCGCTCGCCGCAGCGCTCGTCGCCGGCGGCCTCCCGGTCGCCGAGGTCACCTTCCGCACCGCCGCCGCCGCGGACTCGATCCGCGCGATGGCCGACCGCGGCGACATCGTCCTCGGCGCGGGAACCGTCCTCACCCCCGCGCAGGTCGACACCGCCGTCGCCGCCGGCGCCTCGTACGTCGTGAGCCCCGGCCTCTCCCGCGCCGTCGTCGAGCGCTGCCAGGAGCACGGCATCCTCGCCCTGCCCGGCGCCGTCACCGCGACCGAGATCCAGGCCGCCCTCGAGCTCGGCCTCACCACCGTGAAGTTCTTCCCCGCCGGCACCTCGGGCGGCGCCCCCGCCATCAAGGCGCTCGCCGCGCCCTTCGGCGGCGTGCGCTTCGTCCCCACGGGCGGCATCGGTCCCGCGAACCTCGCCGACTACCTCTCGATCCCCGCCGTCGCCGCCGTCGGCGGCTCGTGGATGGTCCCCGCCGACCTCGTCCGCGCCGGCAAGTTCGACGAGGTCGCGCGCCTCACGGCCGAGGCCGTCGCCCTCGCCGCCGCCTGACGCCCACCCACACGCACGCACCCGACGAAAGAGTGACACCGATGTCCACCCTTCCCCCCGAGATCGCCGCGCTGAACATCCGCCCGGCGTCCGAGTGCCGCTACGACGCCGTCTCCCTCGGCGAGGTCATGCTCCGCCTCGACCCCGGCGCCGGCCGCATCCGCACGACCCGCCAGTTCGCCGCCTGGGAGGGCGGCGGCGAGTACAACGTCACCCGTGGCCTGCGCCGCGCCTTCGGCCTGCGCACCGCGGTCGTCACCGCGCTCGCGGACAACGAGGTCGGCCGGCTCGTCGAGGACCTCATCCTCCAGGGCGGCGTCGACACGCAGTTCATCCAGTGGCGCGACTATGACGGCATCGGCCGCACCGTCCGCAACGGCCTGAACTTCACCGAGCGCGGCTTCGGCGTCCGCGGCGCCGTCGGCGTCTCCGACCGCGGCCTCACCGCCGCGAGCCAGCTCGGCCCCGACGACGTCGACTGGGACCACCTCTTCGGTGAGCTCGGTGTTCGCTGGCTCCACACGGGCGGTATCTACGCCGCGCTCTCCGAGACGTCCGCGCAGACCGTCATCGCCGCCGTCACGGCCGCGAAGAAGCACGGCACGGTCATCTCCTACGACCTCAACTACCGCCCGTCGCTGTGGAAGTCCATCGGCGGCATCGACAAGGCGCGCGAGGTCAACCGCGAGATCGCCAAGCACGTCGACGTGATGATCGGCAACGAGGAGGACTTCACCGCCTCCCTCGGCTTCGAGATCGAGGGCGTCGACGAGAACATCTCCGAGATCGAGGTCGACTCCTTCGCGAAGATGGTCGAGACCGCGGCCGCGGCGTTCCCGAACTTCAAGGTCGTCGGCAACACGCTGCGCACCGTCCACTCCGCGTCCGACAACGACTGGGGCGCGCTCGCCTGGTCCCGCGACACGGGCATCGTCCACGCGACGATGCGCGAGCACCTCGAGATCTTCGACCGCGTCGGCGGCGGCGACTCGTTCGCGTCGGGCCTCGTCTACGGCATGCTCGACGGCCAGCCGCTGCAGACGGCCGTCGAGTACGGTGCCGCGCACGGCGCCCTCGCCATGACGACCCCGGGCGACACGACCATGGTCACCAAGGCCGAGATCCTCAAGCTCGCAGGCGGCGGATCCGCGCGCGTCGACCGCTGACACGACCTCGTCCCGGCCCCGCCGGGACGGCACCCCTGCCGACGGCGGTCTCACGCCCGGCAGGACCCCTCCTGCCGGGCGCGCACCCGGCAGGAGGAGCGGCCTCGCTGTGGTGGTCATGGCGAGGCCGGAACGTCGGGCCGCTGACACGGCCCCTCCCGTGGCCGACGGACCCGAGACCGTTCGGCCCGGACGGCGCCCCCCGAGTACGCGCGGGGGCGCCGTCGTCGTTCCCGCACCCCTCCTCCCCGGCTCGTAGCACCCCTGCACACTGGCTAGCGTGGAGGCATGACGACGACGCCCGGATCCGACGGCCACCTCTCCTTCGAGCTCGGCGGGCGGCGCGCCCTCGTCACGGGCGGCGGCACCGGCATCGGCCGGACCGTCGCGCTGGCGCTCGCCCGCGCGGGCGCGGACGTCGCCGTGACGTTCCGGACGCACGACGGCGAGGTCGTCGCCGACGAGATCCGGGAGCTGGGCCGCAGGTCCGCCGCGTTCGCGCTCGACGCGACCGACGAGGACGCGGTGCGCGACGTCGTCGCCCGCGCGGCCGACGCCCTCGACGGGCCCGTCGACACGCTCGTCAACAACGCGGGCGGGCTCGTCGGCCGCGTCGCGATCGGCGACATGAGCCTCGAGCACTGGCGCACCGTCCTCGACGCCAACGTCACCTCGGCGTTCCTCGTGACGCGCGAGATCATGACGACGATGCCCGACGGCGGGCGGATCGTCATGCTCGGCTCGATCGCGGGGGAGACCGGCGGCTCGACGGGCTCGGCGGCGTACGCAGCGTCGAAGACCGCGCTCGAGGGCCTCACGCGCGGACTCGCGCGGGAGCTCGCACCGCGCGGCACGACCGTCAACCTCGTCGCGCCCGGGTACATCACGGACACGCCGTTCCACGAGACGTTCTCGACGCCCGCCAAGCGGGCCGCGACCGTCGAGGGTATCCCGCTCGGCCGCGCCGGGCACCCCGACGACGTCGCGGCAGCCGTGCGCTGGCTCGTCTCGCCCGCGGCGTCGTTCGTCACGGGCACGATGACCCACGTCAACGGCGGCGCCTGGTTCTGACCCGGAGCGCGGTCCGACCGGGGTCGGACAGCCGGCCGACGTCCGTGGTCCGGCGGGCCGACGCGGACGCCGCCCGTCGGGTGCGAGGATCGACGCATGGGAGCGTGGACCTGGCCGGCATACATCGGAGTGCTCTTCGGCACCTTGCTCTTCGCCGGGCTGCTCATCCCGCTCACGATCTGGCAGTCGCGCCGCTACGGACGCCTCAGCGTGCGCCGCTTCCTCGGCGCCGCGGCCGTCGCCGTCTACGGCGTGAGCCTCGCCGCGTACACGCTGCTGCCGATCCCGTCGGGCGACCTCGCGAGGTGGTGCGCGGAGTACGGCGTCGACGGCGCGCAGACGCACCTCCTCCAGTTCGTCGACGACATCCGCCGCGACACGGCGGGCCTCGGACTGCGTGCGACGGTCCTGCACACGACCGTCCTCCAGGTGGTCCTCAACGTCGCGCTCTTCGTGCCGTGGGGCGTGCTGTGGCGCCGGTTCCTCGGGCGCGGCATCCTCACGGCGACACTCTCGGGCCTGCTCGTGTCGCTCGCGATCGAGACGACCCAGTACACGGGCATCTTCGGGCTCGTCGGCTGCTCGTACCGCGTCGGGGACGTCGACGACCTGCTGACGAACACCGTCGGCGCGTTCCTCGGCGCAGTCCTCGCGCCGCTGCTGCTCCACTGGATGCCGCAGTCGCGCGATCTCGCGCGTGAGCGCGGTCTGCCGCGGCCGGTACGTGCGCGGCGGCGGTGGGGCTCGATGCTGCTCGATGCGCTGCTGTTCTCGGGGCTCGCGGCGCTCGGGTCGCTCGCGTGGCGGCTGGGTCTGGCGGTGACGGGCCGGGAACTCGGCGACCCGACGTGGGGCGAGTGGCTCGCAGGTTCGGCAGTGCCGTTCCTTCTCGTCTTCGTCCTGCCGGTGCTCGGCTCGGGTGCGTCGCTCGGGCAGCGTGCGCTGTGGCTCGTGCCGGTGCGCGACGGTGCGAGGCCCTCGTTCGGACGTCGTGCGGTGCGGTCGTTCCTGCCGGGCGGGCTGTGGGGTGTGCTCCTCGTGCTGCCTGCGCTGCCCGACGATCCCCACCTGCCCGGCTGGGTCGCGACCGCGCCCTTCGAGCTCGTCGCGGCGCTGCTCGCGATCGTGTCGGTCCTCGGCGTGCTGACGACGAAGGACCACCGGAGTCTCTCGGGCTCGATCGCGGGAGTCACCTACGTCGACGCCCGCTCCCGTTGAGCGGACGCCCAGCCGCCGACGCCGTCCTTCCGGCTCGAAGCGTCGCGTCGTCGACTCGTAGGTCCTGAGCACCGTCCGACGGTGCTCCACACCTACGAGTCGCGCGAGGTGGTCAGATCGGGAGCGCGCCCAGCGGGACGTTGTAGCCGTGCAGCGCCGCGGTGCCGTCGTCGGCCAGGTCGAGCGTCGTCACAGTGCCGTTGCCGAGGTACGGCATGACCGTCCGGAACGTCGCCGGGTCGATGCCGAGCAGGACGCACAGCACGAGCCGCGTCGTCGTTGAGTGCCCGACGACGAGCACGCGTCCGTCCGGGTGCGCCGCGCAGACGTCACGGAACGCGGCGGCCGCGCGCCCGACGACCTCGAGCCCGCTCTCCCCGCCCGGGAACCCGCGCTGCATGGGGTCGGCGAGGTGCGCGGCGAGCTCGGCCTGCATGTCGACCGCCATCTCCGCGCGGGTGCGCCCCTCGGCGACACCGAAGTCGACCTCGGCGAGCCGCGCGTCGACGCGCAGGTCGAGCCCGCACGCGTCGGCCGCGGGCCGGGCGGTCTCGACGGCACGCGTGAGCTGCGACGACACGATCGCGTCGAGCCCGGCCGACGGCGCCCACGCCGCGAGCTGCTGCGCCTGGGCGCGGCCGAGGTCGGTGAGCGCGACGTCGGAGGAGCCCGCGTAGCGCGGACCCTCGTGCCATACGGTCTGGCCGTGGCGGACGAGCAGGAGCGTCGTCATCACTCGCCTCCCGGGAAGCCGAGCTGGCGCCACGCCTCGTAGATCGCGATGGACGCGGAGCTCGTGATGTTGAGCGAGCGGCGTTGCGGCAGCATGGGGATGCGGACCTGCGCGCTGATGCGGGGGTGCGCGAGGACCTCGGGCGGCAGCCCGGTCGGCTCGGGGCCGAAGAGCAGGACGTCGTCGTCGCGGTAGGCGACGTCGCTGTACCGGTCGGTCGTGTGCGTCGTGAACGCGAGGATCCGGGCGTCGCCCCAGGCGGCGATCGCGGTCTCGAGGTCCTGGTGGACCGTGACGAGCGCGAGGTCGTGGTAGTCGAGGCCGGCGCGGCGCAGCTTGGGCTCGGAGAGGTCGAAGCCGAGGGGCTCGACGAGGTGGAGCTCGGCGCCGGTCACGGCCGCGAGGCGGATCGCGTTGCCGGTGTTCTGGGGGATGCGGGGCTCGAAGAAGGCGATGACGGGCACGCCCTATCGTCCCACGCGTCGCGGGAGTGTCGGTGGCCGGGGCTAGTGTCAGGGTCATGACGACGTCGTCCTGGATCGCTGACCCCACCCGTTACGAGCACGCCACCTACCGCCGCTGCGGCCGCTCGGGCCTCGACCTCCCCGCGCTCTCGCTCGGACTGTGGCACAACTTCGGTGACACCAAGCCGTTCGACGAGCAGCGCGCGGTCGTGCGGCGCGCGTTCGACCTCGGCATCACGCACTTCGACCTCGCGAACAACTACGGCCCGCCGTACGGCTCCGCGGAGGAGAACTTCGGGCGCATCTATGCGAAGGACCTCACGCCGTACCGGGACGAGATCGTCGTGACGACGAAGGCCGGCTACGACATGTGGCCGGGGCCGTACGGCGACGGTGGGTCGCGCAAGTACCTGCTCGGCAGCCTCGACCGCTCGCTCGCCCGCATGGGCCTCGACCACGTCGACATCTTCTACTCCCACCGCCCCGACCCGTCGGTGCCCGTCGCCGAGACCATGAGCGCGCTCCACACCGCCGTGACCTCGGGGCGTGCGACCTACGTCGGCCTCTCGAACTACACCCCGGCGCAGACCCTCGAGGCACATCGCGTGCTCGCGGAGATGGGCACGCCGCTGCTCGTCCACCAGCCGAGCTACTCGATCGTCAACCGTCACGTCGAGCTCCCTGACGCGGGCTCGACGCAGGACGCCGACGCGGTGCGCGACGGTGCGCTCTTCGCGCCCGCCCCCGTGGGTCGCAGCCTGCTCGACGTCGTCGACGAGCTCGGCATGGGCACCGTTGTCTTCTCGCCGCTGCACCAGGGCCTGCTCACGGGGCGGTACCTCGAGGGCGTGCCCGAGGGGTCGCGCGCGGCGGTCGCCCACTTCCT
This sequence comes from Sanguibacter sp. HDW7, assembly GCF_011300875.1. Taxonomy (NCBI): domain Bacteria; kingdom Bacillati; phylum Actinomycetota; class Actinomycetes; order Micrococcales; family Sanguibacteraceae; genus Sanguibacter; species Sanguibacter sp. HDW7. Next base: position 434,244 of record NZ_CP049862.1, read on the forward strand.
GCGGCCGGAGCGCCTGACGGACGACTACGTGCGCCGGATCCGCGGCCTTGCGGAGATCGCCGAGGCGCGCGGGCAGTCGGTCGCGCAGCTCGCGCTCGCGTGGGTGCTGCGGGACCGACGGGTGACGTCGGCGATCATCGGCGCGAGCTCGGTCGCGCAGCTCGAGGACAACGTCGGGGCGCTCGCGGCACCTCCGCTCACGTCCGAGGAGCTCGCGGCCATCGACGCGCTCGCGGAGCACGGCGCGTTCTGAGCCGGAAGGTCTGTGACGCACGGTGCCGGGCCCCCTTGCCCGGCACCGCGCGGTGCCGTCGCGGCCTGCCACGCCGCGTCCGGCGTCCACCCGGCGTGGTCCACGCATGTCGGGCGGACGGTCCTGCGCCGTGGCGCGGACCGGGTTCCGACTGCCGTGACGACGGTCGGAGGTGGTCCCGGACGGTCCGCGGGGGCGTTCGCCCCCGCGTCGGCCGGGCGTCGTGCGACCTCAGCCCTCGCTCGGGCAGGGGTCGGGGATCTCGTGCGGGCGGTAGCGCGGCAGCCGCGAGGCCGGGAAGATCGCGAGGGCCGAGAACCCGGCGAGGACGAGCAGGCCTGAGCGCAGCGCTCCGAGGCGTGCGTCGGCGACGGTGTCGACCGTCACGACGACCTGGTCGGGGTCGAGCCCGGCGTCCGTGAGGACCTGCTCGAGCTCGGCGTTCGAGACGAAGTCGAGCGAGTCGAGCCCTGCCTCCGCGACGATCGAGTCGGGCAGGACGGGGTGGTCGGCGACCGCCCGGGTGACGCCCATGCCGAGGAGCGCGACGAGGATCGCGCTGGCGAGCGCGGTGCCGACGGCGGACGCGAGGTTCTGCGTCGTGCCGCGCAGCGAGCCGACGTCGCCCGCGAGCTCCTTGGGCGAGGCCGTGACGAGGACGTTGAAGACGAGCGTGACGAGTGCTCCCTGCCCGATGCCGAAGACGACGAGGCCGAGGATCGTCGGGAAGGTCTCCCAGTTGTTCGTCACGACGACCGAGAGCCACACGAGCGCGACGGTCGAGAGCGTGAAGCCGAACACGGCGATCTGGCGCGGGTTGTGGCGCGTGTAGAACTTCACGACGAGGAGCGCGGCGACGAAGACCGTGAGGTTGAACGGCATCATCGCGAGCGCGGTGTCGAACGGTGTGCGTCCCTGGACGATCTGCGTGTAGAGCGGCACGGTGAAGTTCAGCGCGGCCTCGAGCGCGACGATGACGAACATCGCGTACATGGCTGCGCGCTCGCGGCCCGAGCGCAGGACGTGCAGGTCGAGGAGGGGAACCTCGCCCCGGGCGGTGCGGCGCCGGGTCCAGACGACGAAGGCCTGCAGGAGGACGACGCCGACGACGACGAGACCGATCGCGGGGGAGAGCCCGACGATGCTGAAGGGGGCGCTCTCGGCGACCTTGAGGATGCCCCAGGCGTTGAGGTTGTTGACGCCGAGCGTGAGACCCACGACGGCGGACCCGACGAGGACGGCGCCGACGAGATCGATCTTCACGGTGCGGTCGCCGCGGTCGGCGCGCAAGTCCTTCGACATGACGAGGACGACGACGGCGAGGACGAGGAGGATCCCGAAGACGGGACGCCAGCCGACGAGCGTGCCGAGCAGGCCTCCGACGAAGAACGCGGTGACGCCGGAGGCGGCGCGGGCGGAACCGAGCGAGCCGATCGCGGTGGCCTGCTGGCGGCCGCGGTAGTTCTCGGCGATGAGCGCGACGAGGGCCGGGACGATGATCGCGGCGGTCGCGCCGGCAAGGGTCTGGGCGGCGATGACCCAGGTGATCGTCGGCGCGAGGAGCATCGCAGCCTGGGCGACGGCAAACACGGCGACGGCGATGCGGAACATGCGCAGCCAGCCGACGCGCTGGCCGATCTTGGCGCCGGCCATGACGAGCGCGGCGACAGCGAGGCCATACATGACGACGCCCATCGCGACGGTCGTCGGCGGTGCGCCGAACTCGGAGACCATGCCGCCGAGGGAGACGGGCAGGGCGGCGACGTTGAAGGACATGAGGACCTGGCCGAGGGCCAGGGCGATCATGGGGCGCCACGAGCGTCGTTCGTCGGGCGGTGCTGGGACCGTGGGTGTGGGCACGGTGGGGGTGGTCGTGCTCATCGGTGGGCCTCCGGGGTGCAGGGGGCGGACGCGAAGATGTCGAGGCCGAGGGGGCGGGTGACGTGCTCGGTCGCGCGGCGCGCGCGGACGGACGTGCCGACATGGTCGAGGGGTGGTGACCAGGCGGCGAGGGCGCCCTTGCCGGGCGCGACGGACAGGACGGCGCCGGAGACGCCGGACTTGGCGGGCAGGCCGATCTCGAAGAGCCACTCGCCCGAGTGCTCGTACATGCCTGCAGAGGCGAGGACGGCAAGGGTGTCGCGGGCGACGGCGGGGTGGACGACCTGCTGGCCGGTCACGGGGTTGACGCCGCCGTCGGCGAGGGTTGCGCCCATGACGGCGAGGTCGCGGGCGGTGACGAGGATCGAGCACTGCTTGGTGTAGAGGTCGAGGGTCTCCTCGGGGTCGGCGTCGAGGTGGCCGTAGGAGGCGAGGAGGTGGGCGAGCGCGCGGTTGCGCTGGTTGGTCGCGGCCTCGGACTCGTACACGTCGATGTCGAGGGCGAGGGGGCGCCCGGCGAAGGCGGCGAGGCCGTTCTGCAGGGCGAGCCAGCGGGCGACGGGGCTCGCGCCGGGCATGAGCGCGGTGGTGGCGAGGGCGCCCGCGTTGACGAGCGGGTTCATCGGGTGGCCGTCGTGGAGCTCGATGGCCATGACGGAGGAGAAGCCGAGGCCGGTGGCGTTGACGCCGATGAGGTCGCGGACGGCGCGGTGCCCGTGGGTCTCGCAGGCGAGGGCGTAGACGAAGGCCTTGGAGACGGACTGGATGGAGAAGGTCTCGTAGGCGTGGCCGACGGCGGTGACGTGGCCGTCGACGCCTGCGAGCGCGAGCCCGAAGGCGTCGGGGTCGGCGGTGGCGAGGGCGGGGATGTAGTCGGCGACGGTGCCGGCCGTCGTGTCGACGTGACGCTGATACGCGTCGGCGAGGACGGCGGCAACGGTCCCGTGGTCGGGGAGGTGACCGGTCGAGACGGGGGTAGGCGGGGCGTGGAGCGGTGGCGTGGCGAGCAAGGTCATGGTGGTTCCTTGACTGTTGTGCGGGGTGCTTGTGGCTCTACTAGGAAAATCGATATCGTTTTCCTTGACCTGGGCCAGAAGTCCTGGGATGTTTCACCACCCCCGTGTCCCCGTGTCCCCGGGTCGCCGCGCGCCGCCGATGGCCGTCGAGGCGACAGTGTGTCAACCAGTTGACAACTTGCGTGCACGGATGGTCCGATATCTGCTGTGACCAGCCCCTCCATGACCGAGTCCGGCCGGGTCGTCGTCGCCCTCCACGAGCTCCTCGCGGCCGTCGACGCCGGCTCCGAGCGGCTTCTGCGCGCCTCCTCCGGGCACTCCCTCGCCACTGTGACCTTCCTCTCGATCCTGGCCGACGCGCAGCGGACCGCAGCCCTCGACGGCGCCACCGATCCCACGGACCTCGCCCCGACGGGCCCGTGGGTCCGCGACCTCACGACCCTCGCCGACTGCCTCGGCGTCACCCGCGCAGCCGTCTCCAAGCGCGTGCCCACGCTCGTCGAGCAGGGCCTCGTCCTCACCTCCGCCGACCCCCGCCACGCGCGCCGCGTCCGGCTCGCGCTCACCGTCACGGGCGCCGCGGTCGTCGCCGACGCGACCGCGAGGCTCGACGCCTGGCTCGCCGGCGACCTCGCCGGCCGCCTCGACCTCCCCGCCCTCCACGCCGCACTCACCGCGGCCATCGCCGCGCTCGCCCCCTAGGAGCCCTGATGCCCCGCACGCTCGTCGTCGTCGGACACCCCCTGCCCGGCTCGTTCACCCGCGCCCTCGCCGACGCCTACGTCGCCGGTCTGCGGGCCGGGGGTGAGGACCGCGTCACGGTGCTCGAGCTCGCGACGGCGGACCTGCCCCACGATCCACCCGCACGCGCCGCGCTCCGTGCGCCCGACGGCGCGACCGACCATCTCGAGCCGGGCGTCGCCGCGATGGTCGACGCGCTCGAGGAGGCCGAGCACGTCGTGGTCCTCTTCCCGATGTGGTGGGGCGGGCCGCCCGCCGTCCTCAAGGCGTGGGCCGACCGCGTCGTGCTCTCCGGCGTGGCCTACCGGGGAGGCGGCGCCGCGCTCCCCGAGAAGCTTCTGCGCGGCCGCACCGCGCGGATCGTCATGACGATGGACTCCCCGCGCTGGTGGAACCAGCTCGTCTACCGCGACTCGGCCGTCACCCAGCTGAGCCGCGCGACCTTCTGGTACACGGGCGTCCGGACCGTCGGCGTCGACCGGCTCACCGTCGTCAAGACCTCGACGCCCGCACGGCGCGAGGCCTGGCTCGCGCGCGTCGCGTCGCGCGGACGACGCGACGCGACGCGGGGCGTCGCTCCGGGTCCGGTCCTCGATCTCGCGCGTCGCTGACGCCCACCCTGCGCACGGAGGCTACTTCGCGTCCCCGTAGCTGACGACGTTCGCGGGCGGGCACCCGCTGCAGCGGCTCCGAAGCGCGGTGCGTCCGCGGTGACGTCTGCGGTCGTGTCCCACCGTCGGCCCGTCGCGCCGACCTGGTCCTCTCGACGGCAGCCGGACGGCCCGTCGCGCCGACCTAGTCCTCTCGACGCGAGATAGTGCGCCGCAGCGACTACCTCGCGTCGACAGGACTAGGTGACGGCACACGGGACTAGGTGACGGCACGCTGGGCCCCGTCGCGGGCGGGTCCCGCGGGGGCTACTTCGCGTCCGCGTAGCTCGTCACCGCGGCGACGCTGAGGCGGAACTCCACGCCGTTCTCGCCCGCGGGGCCGAAGAGGATGCGCCCAGCCTCGACCGCCGACTCCTCGACGATCCGTACGACCTCGTCCGCGAGATGCGCGGGCGTGTGGATGACGACCTCGTCGTGGAGGAAGAAGACGAGGTGCGGCCCGGCGGTCGCCCCGAGGATGCCTCGGGAGGCGTCGTCGCCCGTGTCGGGCGATCCCGTGTCGGGCGATCCCGCGCCCAATGGTCCTGCGTCCGACGGTCCTGCGTCCGACGGTCCTGCGTCGGACGACCCTGCGTCGGACGACTCGGTGTCCGCGACCGCGAGCGCGTGGAGCCGTTGCCGGAGCACGGCCATCCAGCACAGGGCCCACTCGGCGGCGGTCCCCTGAACGATGAAGTTCCGGGTGAACCGTCCCCAGGCTCGGGCGCGCGACTGGCTCGCGGAGGCCGAGGACCGTTCGGCGCGCTCGACCGCGCGTTCGTCGGAGGGGCCCTCACCGCCGCCCTCGCCGGGCGGCCCCGCGAGCCCCGCACCGGCCCCGCCGCCGTCGTCCTGTGATCCGGTCCCGGGACGTCCCCACGCGCCGCCACCAGGGCTGACGCCACCGGACTCCGGCAGCGGCGACGTCCGCCCGAGCCACGTCATGACCTGCTCGCCGCGCTCCCCGGCCTCCGCGGCGCGCTCGACGAGGCCGATCGCGGCGGGGAACGCGCGTCGGAGCTGCGGCAGCACCTGCCCGGAGACACCCTGCGTGCCGCCGTACATCGCGCCGAGCATCCCGTACTTCGCGTGCTGCCGGTCGACGACGGCGCCCGAGGCGACGATGCCCTCGTACATGTCCGTCGCGCGGCCCGCACGCGCCATCGCGCCGTCGCCGCTCATCGCGGCGAGCACGCGGGGCTCGAGCTGGGCCGCGTCGGCGACGACGAAACGCCACCCGTCGTCGGCGCGCACCGCGTCGCGCACGACGTGCGGGAGCTGGAGGGCGCCGCCGCCGTCGGACGCCCAGCGGCCCGTGACGACGCCGCCGACGACGTAGACGGGTCGGAACCGGCCGTCGTGCACCCAGGTGTCGAGCCACGTCCAGCCGTTCGCGGTGAACAGGCGTGACATCGTCTTGTACTCGAGCAGGGGCGCGACGACGGGATGCGCGACCGCCTGCAGCTCCCACTTCGACGTCGAGGTGACGGGCAGGCCCGCGCGGCGCAGCGCGGCGAGGAGGTCGACGGGGGAGTCGGGGTTGACGGGGCCGACGCCGAGCGCGTCGCGGACCTCGGCGGCCTTGGCCTCCATGAGGGCGGGCCGGTAGCCGTCGGGCACGCGGGCGCCGAGCTCGCGCGCGAGGATCTGGTCGTGGACGTCGGCGCGCCAGGGCAGGCCGGCGGCGTGCATCTCGGCGGCGACGAGCGCGCCGACGGACTCGGCGGCGAGCAACGTACCGAGTCGTGCGGCGTGACGTCCCGCGGTCTGCAGCGCCATGAGCTGGGCACGGAGCTCGACGACAGGGTCGGGCGGAGGGGCTGCGCGGCCGAGCTCGAAGAGCGGCTCGGCGGTCGCGGGGGCGCCCGGTGCGGGGGCAGGGCGGCGTGGTGCGTCCCACGCGTCGGGGGCGCTGCGGCCGAGCACCGACATGGCTGTCCACAGGCTGTGCCGGAGGATGGCTCTGCACAGGCGCAGGTCGTGGCAGCGGTCGACGCGCACGCCGGCCGCGAGCAGCGGCGGGTAGGCGTGCTCGGTGTCCGCCCAGGTCCATCGTGGGTGGAGCGTGCGCTCGAGCTCGACGACGCTCGCTGCGAGCGCGTCGTCGTCGACCGTGCGCAGGATGCGCGGCGGACCGTCCGCGCTCACGGTCGTGAGCGCGGTGCGGCCCCCGGGCATGGGGACGACGACGACGTACATGCCGTCATTCTCCGACGAGCCACCGACATCCGGCGCAGGGGTAGCCTTGCCCCATGACTTCGCACGCGTGGTGGTGGCTGCAGCTGCAGCCGTGACCCGACGTGTCCACCGAGCTGCCCCGTGCAGCCTCGGCAGACGACCGGTGCGACGGGACGCTCCCTCGAGAATCCTGGAGATGCACCATGTCCGAGACCGCGACCCTCGACGCTGCGCGCGCCCGCAGCGCCCGCCTCGAGCAGCAGATCGCCCAGAACCCCGGCCAGTTCCGCGTCCTCACGGGTGAGCGCCCGACGGGGCCGCTGCACCTCGGCCACCTCGTCGGCACGCTCGCCAACCGGGTGCGTCTGCAGGAGGCGGGGGTCGAGCTCATGCTCATCCTCGCGGACTACCAGGTCATCACGGACCGTGACGAGATCGGCGACCTGCGCGCGACGATCCGCGAGATCCTCCTCGACTACGTCGCCGTCGGCATCGACGTCGAGAAGGCGACGATCTTCACGCACTCGTCGGTCCCCGCGCTCAACCAGCTGCTCCTGCCGTTCCTCTCGCTCGTCTCCGTCGCGGAGCTCGACCGCAACCCGACGGTCAAGGCGGAGACGGCCGCGACGGGCGGCCGTGCGATGAGCGGCCTCATGCTCACGTACCCCGTGCACCAGGCGGCGGACATCCTCTTCTGCCACGGCAACGTCGTGCCCGTCGGGCAGGACCAACTGCCGCACCTCGAGATGACGCGCGTCGTCGCCCGCCGCTTCAACCAGCGGTACTCGCCGGACGCGCCGTACTTCCCCGAGCCCGCCGCGCTGCTCGCCCCGTCGCCGACCGTGCTCGGCACGGACGGCACGAAGATGAGCAAGTCGCGCGGCAACGCGCTCATGCTCTCGGCGACGGAGGACGAGACGGCGCGCTGGGTCAAGCGTGCGAAGACCGACACGGAGCGACGCATCACGTACGACCCCGCGAGGCGTCCGGAGGTCGCGAACCTCCTCGACCTGCTGGCGCTCGCGACGGGCGAGGACGCGGCCGCGGCCGCCGAGCGCATCGGCGACGGCGGCGCGGGCGTCCTCAAGCGTGAGCTCACGGAGGCGCTCGTCGAGCACCTCCGCCCCCTGCGGGAGCGGCGTGCCGCCGCGGCGTCGTCGGGCGACGACGTGCTCGAGATCCTGCGCCGCGGCAACGCGCGCGCGAACGAGCTCGCGGACGCGACGCTCGCCGACGTCCGACGACTCATGGGGACCGACTACTGATGCCTGATCATCCTCGTCACTCGGCGGCCGTCGACCTCGCGCTCCTCGAGGGCGCGGTGCACGTCTGGTACCGCGAGCGGTCCGTGCTGCGGTTCCGCGCGCGGGCCCTGCTCGTCGTCGGGGTCGTCCTGGCCGTGCTGGTCGTCGGGCTCGTTGTCGAGCAGCTGCGGGTGCCGGCGGTCCTCACGGTCGTGCTGCTTGCGCCGGCTGCGGTCGCGGCTGCCGCGGTCGTCGTGCGCGCCGGGGACGTGTGGGGACTCGACGAGGGGTTCGCGCTCGCGGTGCGGGCCGACGGGCTCGTGCTTCCGCGCTTCGGGTTCGTGCCGTGGGAGCAGGTGACGGGCGTGCGAGTCGTCGACGACGAGGCGTCCGGCGTCGTGCCGCGCTTCCAGGCGTGGCTCGGCGTGCGGTCGGTGCGGATCCTCCACGTGTACGTCGACGACGTCGCGGCGCTCGCGTCGCGTGCGCCGGCCCGCTGGGCACGGCAGGTTGCCACGGATCCGGCGGCGCGACGGCGCGGCTGGGCGTTCGCGCCCGAGGCGCAGGTCGAGGACGGCGCGTACGCGGAGGTGCTGTCCGCGGTGAGGGAGCACGCGCCGCACCTGCTGGGCTGACCTGGGCGTTCGCGCGTCGGTGAGCGATCTGGCGCACCGCCTGCGCGGCTGGGTGTTCGCGCCGTCGGCCCAGCTCGAGGAGCGCAGTCTCGCGCGCATCGTCGACGCGATCTGGGAGCACGGGCTCCAGGTTCTCTGCTGAGGACCGTCCCGGACGAAAGTCGCTTCCTGGGCGGACAGGGCGCGCTACTCTCCTTCTAGAGAGGGTGGCCAGGGAGCGGGGGCGCTGTGCGACGGACAACGGTGTTGTGGGGTGCGGCGGCCTGCGTCGTGCTCGCTGCGTGCACGGGGCAGGGCCCCGCAGACCCGGCGTCGCCGCCGACCGCGGACGCGCCGTCGTCGACGGTGGACCGCGCGACAGATCCGTCGGGCACGCCCGGACCGACAGGCGACGGCGCGACGACCCCCGGCGCCACGGGCGACGGCCCGAGCGCAACCCCGAGCGGCACCCCGGCAGAGGCGATGCTCCGATGGGCCGACGGCACACCCGTCGAGGGTGCGCAGCTCGATCTCGGTGCCGCCTCCCGCGTGCGGCTCGGCACGGACGTCACGCACGTGCGGGACGTCCCCGCGGAGCCCGGCCGCTTCTCCCTGCTCGACGACCTGCGCCCGGACGGCTCGTTCCTCACGCTCGCCGCGGACGCGGGCGGGACCGGTGGCGGGACCGCGATCGGCGCGCTGCGCGAGGTGACGGCGACGGGCGAACGCACGCTGCGGCCGCCGCCCGACACCGACCTCGACCGGCTCACGTCGATCGCCTCGATGCGACGCGTCGACGGTGGCATCGCGTGGATCGAGGTGCTCGACGGCGGCGCGCCGCGACGGCTCGTGCTCGCGCCGGACGGGTCCTCGCAGGGAAGGGCGGTCCGGAAGGCTGCGAGCGACGGTGATGCGCCGGCTGCGCTCGCACGCTGGGGAGCGGTGCTCCTTGACGGTCGCGTCCTCGCCTGGGACGGCACGGTGACGGGGGAGCCGGCGGAGCCGGCGCTTGGGCTGCGTCACGTCGAGGCCGGCGACGACGTCGTCGAGACGCGGTGCGACCTCGAGGCGTGCGAGATCGTGCTCATCACCGAGGGCGGTCGACGGGAGCCGCTGCTGCGCGGCCCGCTCGGGATGTGGGTCTTGGTCGCGGACGGCCGCTACGTCGTTGCCGTCGTCGATCGTGAGGACGGGACGTCGACGACCTGGGGTGTCGACACCCGCGAACGCACGGCGGTGCGCATCGTCGGCGAGCTGTGGGGCAGCGCCATGAGCGAGGGGCGGATCCTCGCGTTCGACGACCCGGACGCCCGCGTTGTCGTCGTCGATCTGGCGGCCGGGACTGTCGAGCAGCTCCGCGTCGAGACCGGGGCCCATGGCTATGAGATCGCGGGCGACCTCATCGCGGTGACGACCGGCTACAGCGAGGGAGCGGGGGCCGACGGCGACGGCGGAGACGTGCTGCGCTGGCCGCACGGGGCCGCGCGTCGAGCGGCGGATCCTGCACGGTAGGGGCGCTCGCGTCGACGACGTTCGATGCGACGGGGCTCGGTGCGCCGAGGAGCTTTCGCGCCCGGCCGGGAGCGACCGCGGGACCGAGGTCGCCAGGCCTTGGCTGACCAGCCAGGGCGGTCACCTGTCGACCGGGAGGTCCTGTCCGGTGAGCACGCCTGCGTCGACGAGGTCGACGGGCGCGTCCTTGCGCGTCGGCCCGGGCTCGTCGGACGGCAACGGAGCGTCGTCGTCGGCGACGGGCGCACGCAGCAGCGACACCGTCGCCCACCCGCGCGAGAGCAGCCCCGCGTCCGAGCGGGGCTCGCTCGACGCGTCCGTGCCCGTGTACGTGAGCGTGAGGTGACCCTGGTCGAGCTCGCGGATGCGAGCGTGGACCATGCCGAAGCTCGCGAGCGGTGCACGACGCAGCCCGATGACGTCGGCGAGCGGCCGGTCGGGCACGTTGAGGTTGACGACGCCGCTCGGGTCGGGGTGCTCGAGCAGCCACGCGAGCACACGGGCCGTGAAGTGCTCGGCGGTGTCCCAGTGCTGCGGGTCCGCGGAGTTGAGCGACACCGCCATGCCGAGGATCTTGTGGGTGCTCGCGGCGTGCGCGGCGCCGACCGTCCCCGAGTGCAGGGTCGCGTGCCCTGTGTTGGCGCCGCGGTTGACGCCCGAGAGCACGAGGTCGGGCGCGGGCCCGAAGCCGCCGTGGGCGGCGACCATCGTGATGAGCGCGGGCGTCGCCCGGACGCCGAACGACTCGACGCCGTCGGGGAGCCCCGGTGGGGAGCGACGTTCGACGACGAGCCGCCCGTCGTCCTCCGCCCCCATGAGGGACGCGCTCGCGCCCGAGGACTCGCGTCGCGGTGCCGCGACGACGACGTCGTGACCGGCGGCGAGCGCGACGCGTGCGAGCACCGTGAGCCCGGGGGAGTCGATGCCGTCGTCGTTCGTGATGAGCGTGCGCACGTGAGACCTCCTCGTCTCGTCCTTCCTCCACCCTGCACCGGACGGCCTGATCCCGCAGGGTGGCAGCTCCCGGTTCGTCGGCCCGGATGCCCGGTTCAGTCGGTGAGGGGGTCGATGCGGATCTCGCTCGCCCACCGCTCGACCTGCTCGCGGCGACCCGTGCCGAGGCCGTGGCGGGTGACGTTGAGCGCGCCCGCGGCCGCGCCGAGCCGCACGGCCTCGACGAGCGGCTCGCCGCGCGCGAGGCCGACGGCGATCCCGGCCGTCATCGAGTCGCCTGCGCCCCGGTGGTCGACGGTCGTCATAGGAGGCGTCGTCACGAGGAACGACGTGTCGGCGGCGACGAGGAGCGCGGGCTCGCCCGCCCGTGAGACGACGAGCGCTCCGAGGCCGTCGGCGACGAGCCCCCGTGCGGCGGCGGCGAGCGCGGGAAGGCTCGGGTCTGCGGCGAACCCGCCGTCGACGAGCTCCTCGTGGCTCATCTTGAGGACGATGCCCTCGACGTCGGCCACGGCGCGGGCCTGCGTGCCGGAGAGGTCCGCGACGACCGTGCGGTCCGCGGCCCGCAGGTCGCGGGCTAGGCGTCCGAGGACGTCGGGGGCGAGCGTCGGGTCCCGCGTGCCCGTGAGCACGCACGCGTCGGAGTCGAGCGACGCGACGAGGAACGTCCCGTAGAGGTCGTCGACGACGTGGCGGTCGAGCGTCCGCGACGGCTGCCGAGCGAGCTCGAGCCGCTCGCCGCCCCGTCGGTCGTGGACGTACGCGCCGGTCGGTGGGCCGGGAGTCGTGCGCAGGTCGATGCCCTCCTCGCGGGCGAGGTGCGCGACGACGGTCCCGGTCTCCCCGCCGACGGAGGCGCACGCCGTGACGGTCGCCCCGAGGGAGCGCGCCATGCGCGCGAGCCACAGCCCCTGCCCGCCGGCGTGGACGTGGATCTCGGGCGAGTCGAGCTCGGTCGAGACCTCGACGGTCACGGTGAGCAGCGGGTCGGGAGCGAGGACGACGACGTGGGGCGAGGTGGTTTCCATCCCCGAGCATAGGCACGGGTCGGTGCGCCGCGCTCCCTAGGCGAACGGCTCCGACTCGTCCATGAGGCGGGAGCGGATGACGAAGCGCACGCCCTCGGGAGCCTCAACGGAGAAGCCGGCGCCGCGGCCGGGCACGACGTCGACCGTGAGGTGGGTGTGGGACCAGTAGGCGAACTGCTCGGACGACATCCAGAACTCGAGGGGCTGTGCCTCGTCCCCGTCCGGGGCGAGGTCGAAGCGGCCGAGCAGCACGTCGCGCTCAGTCGTGAGGAGCTCCCCCGCGGGGAAGCACATGGGGCTCGACCCGTCGCAGCAGCCGCCGGACTGGTGAAACATGAGCGGCCCGTGCTGGACCCACAGGCGGCGCAGCAGGTCGAGGGAGTCGTCGGCGAGCGCGACGCGTGAGCGGGTCTCGCCGGGGATCGTCACGTCGGCGTCGAGCATGAGGTGTCCTTCGTGTGGGGGCAGGGCGTCCGGCGTCCCCTCCCGCTCCCTCGACCCCGACCCGTAGCGCCTGTGCACACCGGGGGAGTGTGCACAGACGCTACGAGTCGGTCTGAGGGGTGGGCAGGTGGGGCGGTGCCGTGCCGGGTCGCGGCCGGGCCGGGTCTAGAAGAAGCCGAGCGCGTCGTCGGAGAACGACACGAGCAGGTTCTTCGTCTGCTGGTAGTGCGAGAGGGCGAGCTTGGAGTTCTCGCGGCCGATGCCGGAGGACTTGTAGCCGCCGAACGCCGCGCCTGCGGGGTAGGCGTGGTAGTTGTTCACCCAGACACGTCCGGCCTGGATGGCGCGCCCGGCCCGGTAGGCGAGCGTGCCGTTGCGGGTCCACACGCCCGCGCCGAGCCCGTAGAGGGTGTCGTTGGCGAGGGCGATCGCGTCGTCGTAGTCGGAGAAGCTCGTCACGGCGACGACGGGGCCGAAGATCTCCTCCTGGAAGATCCGCATGGAGTTCTGGCCCTCGAAGATCGTCGGCGCGACGTAGTACCCGTCGGTGAGGTCGCCGCCGAGGTCGACGCGCTCGCCGCCCGTGAGGAGCTTGGCGCCCTCCTTCTGGCCGATGTCGATATAGCTGAGGATCTTCTCGAGCTGGTCGTTCGACGCCTGCGCGCCGACCTGCGTCCCGGTGTCGAGCGGGTTGCCCTGGACGATCTTCTGCGTGCGGATGACGGCGTCGCCGAGGAAGTCGTCGTAGATCGACGCCTGGATGAGCGAGCGTGACGGGCAGGTGCAGACCTCGCCCTGGTTGAACGCGAAGAGCACGAAGCCTTCCTGCGCCTTGTCGTAGTAGGCGTCGCGCTGCTGGGAGACGTCCTCGAAGAAGATGTTGGGGCTCTTGCCGCCGAGCTCGACGGTCGACGGGATGAGGTTCGCGGACGCGTACTGGAGGATGAGGCGGCCGGTAGTGGTCTCGCCCGTGAACGCGATCTTGCGGATGCGGGTCGAGCTCGCGAGGGGCTTGCCGGCCTCGAGGCCGAAGCCGTTGACGACGTTGACGACGCCGGGCGGCAGGATGTCGGCGAGCAGCTCCATGAGGACGAGGATCGAGACGGGGGTCTGCTCGGCGGGCTTGAGGACGATCGCGTTGCCGCCGGCGAGCGCGGGCGCGAGCTTCCACGTGGCCATGAGGATCGGGAAGTTCCAGGGGATGATCTGCCCGACGACGCCGAGGGGCTCGGCGTAGTGGTAGGCGACGGTGTCGCCGTTGAGCTCGGTGAACTCACCCTCCTGGGCGCGGATGAGAGAGGCGAAGTAGCGGAAGTGGTCGGCGGCGAGGGGGATGTCGGCGCCGAGGGTCTCGCGGACGGGCTTGCCGTTGTCCCAGGTCTCGGCGATGGCGAGCATCTCGCGGTTGGCGTCGATGCGGTCGGCGATCGCGTTGAGAACTGCGGCGCGCTCGGTCGCGGTCGTGCGGCCCCAGGCGGGTGCGGCCTTGTGGGCGGCGTCGAGGGCCGCCTCGATGTCTTCGGCGGTGCCGCGGCCGACCTCGGCGAACGGCTTGCCGTTGACGGGGGAGATGTCCTCGAAGTAGCGGCCCTGGACGGGGGCGACCCACTCGCCGCCGATCCAGTGCTCGTAGCGGGGCTTGAAGGTGACGAGCGAGCCGGCGGTCCCGGGCGGCGCGTAGACGGTCATGGTGCTCCTTCGACGTCGTTGTCGGCGGTCTGGCTCGTGTGAGCCACGTCACACACGCTAGAGCGGTAGGGGTTGCACGACGTTGCACCGCAGGTCGGGACGCCATGCGGCCGCCGTCGACGCCGGCGCCGCGGGTCCGCTAGCGTCGAGCCGTCACCGGCGACGAGGTCGGTGACATGGCAGGCGGGGAGGGGGCGAGGTGCGGAACGTCGGACGCAGGGGCACGACGGGTGCGCGCAGCCGTGCCGTCGGCGCCGCGGCGTTGCTCGCGCTCGCCGCGGGTGGCCTCGCCGCGTGCACGCCGGCTCCGACGCCCACGGCTCCGACGCCCGTCTCGACGACGCCCGCACCGACGGTGACGACGGACGAGCCCTCGACCGATCCCGAGACAGAGATCCCCGGGGGCGTCTTCCCGGGGTTTCCGACCGACGAGCCCACCGTCGAGCCGGAGGAGCCGCTCCGGTGGGCCGACGGCTCCGAGATCGAAGGAACCCTCCTCGACACGGGTACTGCCCGGCGCCTCGGCCCGGACGCCCTCACCGTCCTGCGGGAGCTCGAGTCCCCCGAGGGGCTCAGCCTCAACCTCCTGGACGTCGCCGTCGACGGCACGGTCCTCGTCTCGGACGTCGGCGAGCAGCGCTACGTCGAGCGCGAGGACGGCAGCGTCACCGTCGAGGCCACCGAGGGCTCAGTCGTGAGGGTCGTCGGGCCCAGGGGTGAGAAGGTCCTCACCTCGCCGTCGAAGGAGCCCGAGGAGACCTACTCGGGTCTCCTCCTGCCTGACGGCTCGGCCGTGTGGTTCGGTTCCCTGCTCGAGGAGAGCGCCGAGAACCACGTGTACCGCGCGCCGGCGGGGAGCACGAAGGGCGCCGAGGTCACCGGAGGCAAGGATGACGGGCCCGACGGCTTCGCGGGCTACCTCGACGACGGCATCGTGCTGCGCGACGGCAGGCTCCGCGCCTGGGACGGCACGACGCGCACGTTCATCGATCCGCTCGGCGAGGGCTCCGGCGTCCAGCGCGCCGGGTGCGCGCGCGAGGAGTGCCCGCTCATCCGGGAGGACGTGACGTTCGACGACGACGCCGCCGAAGGCGACGCGACGGGGTACCTGCGCCCCGCGCACACGACGGTGTCGTTCCTCGAGGACGGTGCGTCGACCCCTGTGCTGACGTACGGGGGCGGTGGCTCGGTCGTCGGCGCGTACGAGCAGTGGATCGTCGTCGCGAACTTCAGCCCCGAGTCGGGCCACCGGACGTGGATACTCGACACGTCGAACCGCACGGCCCGCTACCTCGCCGACCTGCCGAGCTTCGCGCTCGCGGGCCCACGACTCGTGTGGGGGACGTACCAGTACAACGGTGAGCTCGACGACGAGGGGGGTGACGTCCACGTGCTCGACGTGCGGACCGGGGACCTCGCGCGCATCGTCGTCGACGAGGCCGTGGGCTGGCCGAGAGTCGCCGGCGACATCGTCGCATGGACCCGCCAGGCTGCGGATGGCAGCCTGGGCCGCACCGGCGCCGTCGCGCGCTTCGGCAAGGACGTCCCGTGATGCGCGCCCTGCGCGCCCTGTGCGCGGGAGTCGCTGCCGCGGCGCTGCTCGCGCTCGCGGCCTGCACGCCGTCGAGCACCGACCCGACTCCGCCGCCGACGTCGCCGCCGACCGTGACGCCCGCGCCGTCGTCGACCACGACGCCCGAACCGCCGTCCGACCCGGACCCGACGGTGCCGGACGACCTCGCGACCGTGGGGGCGCAACCGATGACGTGGGCCGACGGAACGCTCGTCGACCTCGTGCCCCTCGACCCGGGCCTCGCCCGGCGGCTCGACGCGGCGAGCCTCCGGACCGTCGCTCGACCGCAGGCCGCGGACGGAAACGAGCTCGTGCTGCTCGGCCTCGGTGACGACGGTTCCGCGCTCGTCGCCGACGCGACGCAGGCCACGAACATCGACGAGGCGGAATCCCGCACGACGCGGCTGCGGTTCGAAGGACCGGGTGGCGCGCGCGAGCTCGACCCGCGGCCTGGTGACGGCCTGTTCTACGGCGGGCGCGTCCTCGATGACGGTGGCGCGCTCGGGTTCCGCTACAGCTCGGAGGGGAACTTCGACGGCGATGTCCTTCACTTCCGCGCCGGTGAGAACCGGTCCGAGCGCATTGACCTTCAGGGCGGGCGAGTCCTCGACGCGGGGGTGCTCGGCGTGGACGGCTCCCTCACGACGTGGGACGGGAAGGAGCGCCCGACGGGGTTCACGACCACTCCCGATACCGCCGACGTCTTCGCCACGGAGTGCAGCACGGGCGACTGCTTCTGGAGCACCCGCTATGACGAGTCGGTCGAGGCGTTCGAGCAGTCGGGTGCGCTCGTGCGGACCGTCGACGGCTCCGCCGAGGTCGTCGCGCACATCCCCGCGAACGCCCTGCTCATCGGGGCCGACGGGGACACCGTCGTCCTGCACTACTACGTGGCTGACGAGGTCGGGTGGAGGCTCGTGATCCTCGACGTCGCCGCACGGACCGCGAGGACGGTCGCCCACGTCGGGGTCGCGGACTTCGACGATGGCAGGCTCGCGTGGTCGGGCATCGACCCGCTCGTGTGGAACTCCGGCGAGGGCGGGGGGCGGGCCAGCGACGTCCATGTGCTCGACCTCGCCACCGGTGCCCTCGTGCGCATCCCGCTGCAGGCCCCGGCCTACCAGGTGTTCGCTCGTGGGACGCACCTCGCGTGGACCCTCGTCGGGGAGTCGCAGGAGGACCCCGTGACCCACGGTGTCGTCGTCGACCTCCCGGCAAAGCTCCTCGCGGGCTGACGTGTCGGGGGCCGCACGCCGCAGGACGGCCGCGAGCGCCCCGGGCTCAGTCCGCGACGAGCTCGGCCTCGAGCCGCTCGAGGTGGAGGACGACGCCCGCCCGGCGCGGTGAGCGCGCCGGCAGGAGGCGCAGGGCGGTGCGCCACACGTCGACGTCGTCAGTTCCGTCGGGCGTGCGCGCGAACTCGAGGAGCGCCTCGACCGAGCCGTCGGTGACGAGCGCCTCCCGCAGGCGCTCGCGGACGAGGTCGCGGAGCACGACGACGCTCGGCGCGGTCGACGACGGCAGGACCGGGCCGGGGTAGGCGGCGAGCGCGACGCGGTGAGCGCCCCGCTCGAGGAACGCGAGGACGCGGTGCGCGTCGAGGTCGAGCGGTGCGGGCAGGCGGTAGGGGCGCGCGAGCGGGACGAGGTCCGGGGCTGCATCCTCGAGGATCTTGCGCAGGCGCACCATCTCGGCGCGGAGCGTGACGACGGCATCGTCGCGGCCGTAGACGGCCTCGGCGAGCTCTGCGGCGCTGAGGCCCGCGGGCCGGTCGGCGAGCACGGTGAGGATCTCGGCGTGGCGTGCGGAGAGCGTCGTCGTGCCGTCGGGCGTGCGCAGGGCGGCGTCGTCGCGGCCGAGCACGCACAGGGCCGGACGCGCCGACGCGGGGCCCTGACTCCTGGACGCGACGACGACGGGGCGGGAGGGCGCACCCGCGGGCTCGGCGTGGGGGACGGCCACGCCGAGCTCCGCGTCGTGCGGTCGGTGGCCGGGCGCATGGGGCGCGTCCGGGAGGGGTGCCTGCCCGTGCCCGACGGACGCGAGCGCCGTCGGTGGGGGGAGCGACGTCGGGCGGTCGCCGGGCGACGCGAGGGCGAGCTCGGCCTCCGCGGCGGCGGCCGTGGCCTCGAGGAGCGGCAGGACGCCCGCAGCGACGGCGGCGTCACCTCCCGTGACGTCGAGGACACCGAGGAGCGTGCCGGTCGCGCGGTCGCGCAGGGGGACAGCGCTGCACGACCACGGGTGGACCATCCGCGCGAAGTGCTCGTCGCGGCGGATCTGCACGGCGCGGCCGAGCGCGAGGGCGGTGCCCGGTGCGCTCGTGCCGGCGACGGCCTCGGACCAGTCCGCGCCCTCGAGGAAGGCCATGTTCTCGGCGCGGCGGCGTGCCGTGCGGTCACCGTCGACCCAGAGGAGGCGGCCGGCGCGGTCGCCGAGCGCGACGACGAGGCCTGCGTCGGTCGCGTACCGCACGAGCAGCCGCTCGACGACGGGCCAGGCGAGCGACAGGGGGTGCTCGGCGCGGTAGGCGCGCAGGAGGTCGTCGGGCACGTCGAGCATGCCGGGCACGGCGTCGGGGTCGAGCGCGGCGGAGCGGCGCCACGACTCGGCGACGAGCCGCCGTGGCTGACCGGGCGCAGACCCGCGCATCGCACACCCCTCCGTCGTGGTCGCACCCCCGCGCGTCCCCAACCTACCCTGGGACGAAGGTCCCAACCAGAGCACACCGCCCCGTTCGCGCCCTCCCGTCCGTGCCCTCCGGGACCGCGCGACCTAGTCCTCCTGGTGCGACCTAGAACGGGAGACGTCCTAGGTCGCACCAGGAGGACTAGGTGGCCGACGCGCTGCGACGCTCTCCGGCTGCCCGAGGGAGAACCGGTCGTCGTCAGCGGGTCAGGCGGGCGCGAAGCGTCGACAGCTCCGTGCGGAGCGCGGTGGGGACGCGGTCGCCGAACTGCGCGAAGAACTCCTCCGTGAGCGTCGCCTCGTGCAGCCACGCGTCACGGTCGACGCGGAACAGCTCGTCGAGCGCACCCGCGGCGAGGTCAAGACCAGTGACGTCGAGCGACCCGTCCGCCGGGACCCGCCCGACGGCAGTGTCCCGCGCACCCGGCACGGGGCCGCCCCACGGGCGGACGTCGTCCTCGACGCCGGGACGCTCCGCGCTCGCCCCCTCGGGCCGCGAGCGCAGGTCCGTGCGCCGCAGCAGCCACTCGACGACGCGCGAGTTCTCGCCGAAGCCCGGCCACAGGAAGCTGCCGTCGGCGCCCTTGCGGAACCAGTTGACCTGGAAGATCACCGGCCGCCGCGCCGGGTCGAGGCGCGCCCCGACGTCGAGCCAGTGCTGCCAGTGGTCGGCCATGTTCATCCCGCAGAACGGCAGCATCGCGAACGGGTCGCGACGCAGCTCGCCGACGGTGCCCTCGGCTGCCGCCGTCTGCTCGGAGGAGACGGTCGCGCCCATGAGCACGCCGTGCTGCCACGAGTACGCCTCGGCGACGAGCGGCACGTTCGACGCGCGGCGCCCGCCGAGGACGATCGCGTCGAGGGCGACGCCGTCGGGGTCCTCCCAGTCGTGTGCGATCGTCGGGCACTGCGCGGCTGCGACGGTGAAGCGCGCGTTGGGGTGCGCGGCGGGCCGGCCGCAGCCCGGCGTCCAGTCCTGCCCCTGCCAGTCGGTGAGGTGTGCGGGCGGCTCCTCCGTCATGCCCTCCCACCACACGTCGCCGTCGTCCGTGAGGGCGACGTTCGTGAAGATCGTGTCGCGCGCGACCGTGCGCATGGCCGTCGGGTTCGTCGACCAGCCCGTGCCGGGCGCGACGCCGAAGAACCCGGCCTCGGGGTTGATGGCGCGCAGCCGGCCGTCGGGACCGGGGCGCATCCACGCGATGTCGTCGCCGATGGTCTCGACGCTCCACCCGGGGACCGTCGGCTCGAGCATCGCGAGGTTCGTCTTGCCGCACGCCGACGGGAACGCGGCGGCGAGGTGGTAGTCGTGGCCCTGGGGGCTCGTCGCGCGGACGATGAGCATGTGCTCGGCGAGCCAGCCCTCGGCGCGGCCCATCGTCGAGGCGATGCGCAGCGCGAAGCACTTCTTGCCGAGCAGCGCGTTGCCGCCGTAGCCCGAGCCGTACGACCAGATCTCGCGGGTCCGGGGGAAGTGGGCGATGTACTTCGTCGGGCTGCACGGCCACGGCACGTCGGCCTGCCCGGGCTCGAGCGGCGCACCGAGCGTGTGGACGGCCGGTACGTACGACGCGCCGTGGTCGATCATGCGGAGCACCTCGCGCGAGACGCGCGTCATGACGTGCATGGAGACGACGACGTACAGGGAGTCGGTGATCTCGATGCCGACCTGCGAGATCGGCCCGCCGAGCGGCCCCATGGAGAACGGGACGACGTACATCGTGCGGCCGCGCATCGCGCCGCGGACGACGCCGTGGAGCTCTCGCCGCATCGAGGTCGGGTCGCGCCAGAGGTTCGTCGGGCCCGCGTCGGCCTCGTCGTCCGAGCAGATGAACGTGCGCGACTCGATGCGTGCGACGTCGGACGGGTCGGAGCGCGCGAGGTAGGAGCCGGGCCGCCTGGCCGGGTCGAGCGGGAGGAGGGTGCCCGCCTCGACCATGAGCGCGGTGAGGCGGGTGCGCTCGTCGGCGGAGCCGTCGCACCAGACGATCTCGTCGGGCTCGAGGAGGTCGGCGACGGCGGAGACCCAGGCACGTGCCGCGAGCTGGCGGCCGTCGCACGTCGTCGTCGGGGGCAGCGTGGGTGCGGGGGCGGTGATGCTCATCGGCCTCTCCTCGTCGTCGATGTCGGGCTCGTGGCGGAGGCCTGAGCCTCGCCGTGCTCCCACTCTCGCCCTGCCCGTGCACGGTTTCACCGCGCGATCCCTGGAAAGAATCGCCGATCTTTCACTAGGGTGAAGCGATGGACCTCCTCATCCTGGGCCGACGCATCCGGCACTTCCGCACCGCCGCGGACCTCACGCTCGACGACGTCGCGGGCGTCACCGGACTTGCGCCCTCGCAGCTCTCCCAGATCGAGAACGGCAAGCGCGAACCGCGCATCTCAGCGCTCGGCGCGCTCGCGGCCGCGTTCGGGGTGACGGTCCAGGACCTCCTCGCGGAGGAGCCGCCGTCGCCGCGCGCCGCGCTCGAGGTCGAGCTCGACCGGGCGCAGCGCGGCTCGACGTACGGCCGCCTCGGGCTGCCCGAGGTCAAGGCGTCGGCCAAGCTTCCGCAGCCCGTCCTCGAGAGCCTCGTCGGCCTCCACCGCGAGCTCGCCCGACGTGACCGCGAGGCCGTCGCGACCCCCGAGGCCGCGCGCGCCGCGAACCTCGAGCTGCGCACCGCGATGCGCGACCGCGACAACCACCTGCCAGAGATCGAGTCTGCGGCCGAGGACCTCGTGCGTCGCGCGGGCTACGTCGGCGGGCCTCTCACGCACCGCACGGTCGCGCGCGCCGCGGAGCTCCTCGGCTTCGAGATCCTCCACTCGGGCGAGCTGCCGCGCTCGACGCGCACCGTCACGGACCTCGCGTCGGGCCGCATCTACCTCCCGCCCGCGTCGATCCCCGGCGGTCACGGGCTGCGTTCGCTCGCGCTCCAGGCCCTCGCGCACCGCGTGCTGGCGCACAGCCGCCCCGAGTCGTACGCCGACTTTCTGCGGCAGCGTCTCGAGATCAACTACTTCGCGTCCGCGTGCCTCGTGCCGCGCTCGGTCGCGGTGCCGTGGCTGACCGAGCGCAAGAAGGAGCGCGACCTCGCGGTCTCCGACTTCCGCGACGCGTTCGGCGTCTCGCACGACGCGGCGGCGCAACGCTTCACGAACCTCGCGACCGTCGACCTCGGCATCCACCTGCACTACCTGCGCGTCACGGGCGAGGGGACGCTCCTGCGCGGCTACGAGAACGACGGGGTGCGCTTCCCGAGGGACGTCACCGGCGCGATCGAGGGCCAGACGGTGTGCCGCAGCTGGGCGGCCCGGCAGGCGTTCACGTCCCGCGACCGCACGAGCGAGTACTACCAGTACACCGACAAGCCCGGCGGCACGTACTGGTGCTCGACGCAGACGGGCACCGCGGAGAACGGCGAGTTCTCCATCTCCGTCGGCGTGCCCTTCGCGGACGTCCGCTGGTTCCGGGGCCGTGAGACCGGCCGACGCATGACGTCGACGTGCCCCGACGCCGCATGCTGCCAGCGGCCTGCCGCCGCGCTCGAGGAGCGGTGGGCCGACGCCGCATGGCCGAGCGCGAAGATGCACCAGCACGTCCTCGCGGCGCTCCCGACGGGCCGCTTCCCGGGCGTCGACGACGCCGAGGTCTATCGCTTCCTCGACCGCCACGCGCCGGTGACCGACGACTGACGGAAGCGGTGAGCGCCCGCGTCCGCGAGATCGTCACCTTCCCGCGACCTGGTCCTCCTGGTGCGACCTAGGGCGGCAGCAGTCCTAGGTCGCACCAGAAGGACTAGGTCGTGCAGGGTGCAAGCCGGACGACGTGCGCGACACAGGCACGGTGGAGGGCGACCGCCGCCCCCGTGAGGAGGGGCCGCCATGCCGTCGTCCGCCGTGGTCCCCGCGGACGTCCTGCTGCTCCCGCCCGAGGATGAGGCGTGGCTGCGCGTCGCCGACGTCCTCGCCGCGTCGTGGCTCGTGCTCGTCCCGCTCGCGCTGCTCGCCGTCGCGGTCTGCGCGCGTCGGCGCGGTTGCCGGGTTGCGCGCGCCGGCATCTGGGTCGGATCGCTCGTCGTCGTCGCGGTTCTCGTCACTGTTGCGCTGCGCGTGTGGCTCGTGCCGACGCTGTGGCCCGGGTTCTACGTCGACGACGTGGGCGGCGCGGGGCTCCCGACGAGGTTCCGCCCGACGCTCGGCTCGGCGTTCGGTGAGGTTGCCGTGCCTCTGGGTGCGGCCGCGCTCGCCGTCGTCGGCGGCGTCGTGGCCGAGAGGTGGGGTCGACGCGGATCCTCCCGTGGTCTGACGCCCGCGCAGGAGGGACTCTCCTAGCATCGGTCGCAGCGGCGCACCCTAGCGCTCGCGATGGGGGCGACGATGACGACGACAGACCGCACGAACGATCGCCCGACCCGGGGCGGCAGCGCGCGCACCCTGACCCGCCCCGCCCCTGCGCGCCGGCTGCTCGCACTGCTTGCCGCAGTTCTCTCGGCGCTCGCCGGTATCGCGGCGCTCGGTGCGACGGCGGTCGTCGGCGGCCACCGTTACGAGGGTGGCGGCGCCACGCTGACGTTTCCCGTGAGCGGTGCCCTCACGCAGGCCGAGGGATCGGTGAGCGCCGTGTCGCTCCGGTGGGTCGCGCTCTCCGAGAGTGAGCGGGCCTGGCTCATAGTGGCGCACCTCCTCGACGTCGTGTGGGTGCCCGGGCTGCTCCTGCTCACGAGCGTCCTCCTCGTCCGGCACGCGTCAGGCCGTCGCACGGCCGTGTGGGTCGGGGTCGTCGCGGTGGGCGTCGGGCAGCTCGTGGCGTCCGCGATCGCCGCGCTCCTGCGGGGCGACGTCCTGCCCGCGGTCGGCGCGCGGCTTCTCCCGACCGAGCCTGCTGAGGGCGGCACGATCCCGTACCTGCACCTCGAGACCGAGCAGGCCGGGGCGTTCGCCGCGAACGTCGGGGCGACGAGCGTCATCGTCGGGTTGCTCGTCGTCGTCGCGGGGCTCGTTCTCGCACTCGTGCGGGCGACGTCCCACGGAGCTGCGGGAACTGCCCCCGACGCGACGTCGGCGTGAGGCTGGTGCGATACCGGGGTCTACTTCCTGACCTTCTTGAACCCCCGAAGGGGACAACCCGTGTACCGCCTTACCGCCAGGTCGACCAACCAACCCCGACCCTATCCCCCGCCCCCCGCGAGATAGGGGCGGGAGCCCGAGACAGGGGTCTGCAGACCCCTGTCTCGGTGCTGTACCCCTATCTCGCGGACGGGTCAGAGGGCTTCGTCGAGGAGGTCGAGCAGGTGCGTGAGCGTGCCGCCGACGCGCAGGCCGTCGTGCTCGTGCTCGTTCGTCACCCACGTCCGCACGTTGCCGACGTCCGACGCCGTCGCGAGCGAGAGGTCCGCCGGCACGAACATGTCGTCGTGGTAGACGGCCGCGACGACGGGCACGTCGTTCGACGCGAGCCGGTCGACGTCGTAGAGCGACGGCCACTCCGTGCGCGCGTGCAGCGCCTCCGTCGCGGCACGGAACGGCCGCAGCTCGCTCATCTCCTCGAACATCCAGGGCAGGATCATCTCGCCCGTGAGCTGCAGCGGACGCGCGTCCGGCGCGAAGTCGTCCGGCATCGTCGCGTGCGCGGCCCACGGCCGCACGTCGTCGCCGCTCGCGTAGATCGACTCGTGCAGCACCGCGTACATGGGGTTCGTGCGGAAGCCCGTCGCCGCCTCGAGCCCCGCAAGGAACGTGTCGGAGAGCCGTTCGCCCGCGTCGGGGGAGCCGTCGGGCAGGAACGCGTCGTCGAGCAGCCAGTGGATGCGGTCCGCGCCCTGCTTCATGCCGAGGTCCATGCCGAGCGACTGCACGCGGCGCGTCGAGACGACGTCGCCGTTCGGGAGCGTCGTCGTACCCGCGTCGAGCACGTCCGCGACCCGCGCGAGCAGCGCGACGTCCTCCGGGTGGCGTGCGCGGAGCGCCGCGTTCTTGCCGCGCGTGCGCGCCCACGTGTTCGTGTAGAGCGCCGTCGCGTCCGGGCGCAGGCTCGCGAGGCCGCCCGTGACGAGGCACGCCTCGAGGGCCTCGGGGTGCTGCGAGAGGTAGGCGAGCGTGAGGAAGCCGCCGTACGACTGGCCGAGCGTCGACCACGTGCGACCGCCGAACACCTGCGCGCGCACCGCCTCTGCGTCCGCGATGATCGCGTCCGCGCGGAAGTGCGCGAGGTACTCGGCCTGCGCGGCCGTCGCCTCCGCCTGCGAGCGGCCGGCGGCGAGCGTTGCCATCGTCGCCGCGGTCACCGGGGTCGAGCGGCCCGTGCCGCGCTGGTCGAGCAGCACGACGCGGAAGCGCTCGAGCGCGGTGCCGACCCAGCCCTCCGCGCCCAGCGGACGCGGCGAACGGCCGCCCGGGCCGCCCTGGAGGAACAGGAGGAGCGGAAGGTCGTCGCCCGCGCGCGCCGCCGTGACGACCTCGCGCGCGAGGACCTGGATCGTGCGAGGGTCCGAGGGATCGCCGTGGACGAGGGGGACGGTGACGACGTGGTCGGTCACGCGGACGCCGGGAAGACGGTGGAGGGTGCTCACAGGGACATCGTCCCACCCGCCCGCGCCTTGCCACCTGCCGTGATCCGGCGCCCTGCCCGGCCCGCCCACCTGGGCGTCGGGCCGAGCCGTCACAGGTGCGGCGTGCACCGCCCCGCACCGAGGGCCGCAAGCCCCTCGATCTCGCCCGGCCCCCACGCCGAGACGCTGTTCGCGCCGCCGTACATGAGCGTCTCGGGCGCGTCGACGTGCCCGAGCCCGAGCAGGTGCCCGACCTCGTGCCGCAGCACACCCACGTACGCGGGCTCGCCCGCCTGCCGTGCCGCGTCGAGCAGCTCGAGGTCGAGCGCGATGCCACCCGTGACGTACCCGGTCTGGTTCCCGCGGGACACGTACTGCGCGCCGCCGAGCCCCGCGACGTTGCCGGCAAGCTCGGGGATCTGCTCGGGCGTTGCCCAGCCGACGATCGCGGGCGCCCACCGGTCGCCGTAGCGGCTCGGCTGGTAGGGCTCGCGGTCGAAGCTCACGCGCTCGTCGGTGGTTCCCTCGATGGCGATCGACAGGCCGCTGAGCGCCGATGCCTCGGCGAGCACCTGCCCGAGCCAGCCCTCGAAACCCTTGGGCGCGCCCGTGGGGTCGATGACGACGCGGATCGTGCGGCACGGCGACCATGTCGCGACGTCGGAGAGCATCTCGTGCGGGCCGATCCTGCTCGGGGTGACGGCGGGCAGGATGCGGTCCTTCTCGGCGTCGACCCCGGGCCGGGGCCAGTCGCCGCCGAGGCCAGGCGGCTCACCCAGCCACTGTACGCGCGGCACGTCGAGCGTCGGGGAGAGGCGATCAGGCCCGAGGAAGCGATCGAGACCGACGACCGTGACGACGAGGACGAGGACGAGCGAGAGCCACCCGCCGCGACGGCGGGGTACGGACCGCGTCCGGCGGTTTGGGTCGGACGCCGCGGAGTACACGAGGCGCGGCGCAGGGTACGGGTGCCGCTGCGCCGGAGGGTCCCACGAGGCCGCGGCCCGCTCGATCTCGGCGAAGGCGCGCGCGTAGGCCTCGTCGGACAGCTGCGGCACGCCAGGCCCGGGCTGGGGCGACCATGACACGGGAGCGTCGGGCAGGATCACGGGTACGGCGTCGTCGGGGGAGACGGGCGGGTCGTACGGCGACCGCGGCGTCCCCGAGGGCGGGCTGAGGGGTGACGGGTGGGACGGGTCCGCCGCATGGCGCCCGCGGGGCGCTGCGTCGTCGGGAGGGCCCTCGGGCGTCGTCACGGGACTCATCGTGCCGCACGCCACCGACATCGGACCACGCGCGGCATCGAAAAGCCGCGTGGGGTGTTGCCACCCAGGCGCGCGAGGCAGCAGGATGCGGCCGTGACCTTCACACCCGATGCGCCGAGACGCTCGATGGTGACGCTGCCTCGAACGCTCGCCGTCGTCGGGACCGCTGCCGTCCTCTTCCTCGTTCTCGCCCCGCTCCTCCCCAGCCGCGACGAGCCCTCTCCGGTCCCGTCAGTGTCGCCGGCCTCCACCCCGACGGCGATGCTCCGCCCTGACGTCGTCCATGACCTCCGTCCCGCGCCGGGGCTCGCGGAGTCCGTGGACCGGCTGCGTCCCGCCGTCGAGGCCGCGGCGACGGACGAGCAGTTCGCGTTTCTCGAGCAGCACACCGACGCGCCCGTGCGGTGGTCGCCGTGCCGGGGGATCCACGTCGTCATCAACCCCGGGTCAGCCCCCCGTGCGTTCGAGGCGAAGACGCTCCTCCTGCTCGAGGAGCTGAGCGATGCGACAGGACTGGTCTTCGTCTACGACGGCGTCACCGCGGAGCGGGTCGACATCGACCGGGACGACTACCAGCCCCAGATGTACGGCGGACGCTGGGCCCCGGTCCTCATCGGCTTCGGGGAGCTCGACGAGCACGGCGTCGACTTCCTGGGCCTCGCGCAGAACCTCACACGTTCATCGACCGAGCTCGAGGACGCCTGGGACGGGTGGGACCCGCTCGACGACGTCGGCTTCGACGTGGCGCACGGCGCGGCGTACGACGAGGCTCTCGGGTACGTGAGCGGCACGATCGTCCTCGACCCGAGCGTCCTCGACCTCGAGCCGGTGGCTGGCGAGATGGCCTGGACGGGCGTCCTCCGGCACGAGCTCGGTCATCTTGTCGGTCTTGACCACGTCGAGGACCCGATGCAGATCATGCATGCGTGGCAGTGGGGAGTCCGGACGTACGCAGACGGCGATCGCGCGGGCCTCGCCGTGCTCGGTGCCGGTGCGTGTCGCCCTGACCAGTAGCGGGGCACGACGACGGCCCCCGCCCGCCGCTCGAGGCGGCGGACGGGGGCCGTTCCCCCGGGACGGGGGTCAGAGCACGTCGTCGTCGACCCAGTCGAGGGTCTTGGAGACGGCCTTCTTCCACAGGCGGTACTGGCGGTCGCGCTCGTCGGCGTCCATGGTCGGCTTCCAGCGGCCGCCCTCGGCCCAGTTGTCGCGGACGTCCTGCTCGCCGGACCAGAAGCCGACGGCGATGCCCGCGGCGTAGGCCGCGCCGAGCGCGGTGGTCTCGGCGACCTTGGGCCGGACGACCTCGACGTCGAGGATGTCCGCCTGGAACTGCATGAGCAGCTCGTTGGACACCATGCCGCCGTCGACCTTGAGCTCGGTGAGCGGGACGCCCGAGTCGGCGTTCATGGCGTCGAGCACCTCGCGCGTCTGGAAGGCCGTGGCCTCGAGCGCGGCGCGGGCGAGGTGGTTCTT
Organism: Sanguibacter sp. HDW7; assembly: GCF_011300875.1. Classification (NCBI taxonomy): domain Bacteria; kingdom Bacillati; phylum Actinomycetota; class Actinomycetes; order Micrococcales; family Sanguibacteraceae; genus Sanguibacter; species Sanguibacter sp. HDW7. The sequence continues at coordinate 461,983 of NZ_CP049862.1, forward strand.
GTTGACGTACCGCGTGAGTCCGACGATCGCGCCGCGTGCGTCGGCCCGCCAGTGCGGGGCGAAGAGGCCGGAGAACGCGGGGACGATGTAGGCGCCTCCCGAGTCCTTGACCTTGCGGGCGTAGTGCTCGATGTCGGGGGCGTCCTCGAAGAAGCCGAGGTTGTCGCGCAGCCACTGGACGAGCGAGCCCGTCACGGCGATCGACCCCTCGAGCGCGTACACGGTCGGCTGGTCGCCGATCTTGTAGCAGACGGTCGTGAGGAGGCCGTTCTCGGACCGGACCGGCTCGGTGCCCGTGTTGAGGAGCATGAAGTTGCCGGTGCCGTAGGTGTTCTTCGCGGTGCCCGGCTCGAAGCACGCCTGGCCGAAGGTCGCGGCCTGCTGGTCGCCGAGGATGCCGGAGATCGGCACGCCGGGGAGCATGCCGCGAGCCCGTCCGTGCCCGTACACCTCGGAGGAGGAGCGGATCTCGGGGAGCATCGACATCGGGATGCCCATGTCCTTGGCGATGTCCTCGTTCCACGTGAGGGAGTCGATGTTCATGAGCATGGTGCGCGAGGCGTTGGTGACGTCGGTGATGTGCACGCCGCCCTCGACGCCGCCGGTCATGTTCCACAGCACCCACGTGTCGGTGTTGCCGAAGACGAGGTCGCCGCGCTCGGCGGCCTCGCGGGCACCCTCGACGTTGTCGAGGATCCACTTGACCTTGGGGCCGGAGAAGTAGGTCGCGAGGGGCAGGCCGACGATGGCCTTGTACTTCTCGGCCCCCTCGTCGCCGCCGAGCTCCTCGACGATCTTCTGCGTGCGGGTGTCCTGCCAGACGATCGCGTTGTAGACGGGCTTGCCGGTGGTGCGGTCCCACACGACGGCCGTCTCGCGCTGGTTGGTGATGCCGACGGCGGCGATGTCCTCGTGCGTCGCGTTGCCGCGCGAGAGCGCGATGCCGACGGCCTCGCGGACGTTGTTCCAGATCTGCTCGGGGTTGTGCTCGACCCAGCCGGCCTGCGGGAAGATCTGGTCGTGCTCGAGCTGGCCGACAGAGTGGATCGTGCCGTCGTGCGTGAAGAGGATCGCGCGCGAGCTGGTCGTTCCCTGGTCGATCGCCAGGACGTACTTCTTCTCCATGGTGGGGTTCCTTCACGTCGTCGTGGTCGGAGGGCTGCGGAGGTGGTGCGGTGGCGCCCGGGCCGGGCGCGGTCGGGATGCGGGCGGCGCGCACGCGCGCCGCCCGCGGCAGGTCAGATGTATGCGGCGCCGACGAGGCCACCGATGAGGCCACCGAGGAGCGGGCCGACGATCGGCACCCACGCATAGCCCCAGTCGCTCGAGCCCTTGCCCTTGATGGGCAGCAGGGCGTGCGCGATGCGCGGGCCGAGGTCACGGGCGGGGTTGATGGCGTACCCGGTCGGGCCTCCGAGGGAGGCACCGATGCCGACGACGATGAGGGCGACGCCGAGCGGGCCGAGGCCCGAGGGGGTCTGGCTGGAGACGACGACCCAGAAGACGAGGACGAAGGTCGCGATGACCTCGGTGATGACGTTCCAGCCGTAGGAGCGGATGCCGGGGCCCGTCGAGAAGACGCCGAGCTTGGCGCCCGGGTCGGCGTCCTCGTCGAAGTGCTTCTTGAACGCGAGGAACATGAGGACGGCGCCGAGGAAGGCGCCGAGCAGCTCTGCGGCGAAGTAGACGAACATGTTCCCGACGGTCGGGTCGATCACGCCGGCGTCACTCGTGAAGAACGGCTTGTCGGCGGCGAAGAGCCCGAGGGTCACGGCCGGGTTGAGGTGGGCGCCGGACTTGAAGGCGACATACACACCGGCGAAGACCGCGAGGCCCCAGCCGAAGTTGATGAGGAGCCATCCGCCGTCGAAGCCCTTGGACTTCGGCAGGAGGACGGTGGCGACGACACCGCCACCGAGGAGCAGAAGGATGGCGGTGCCGAGAACCTCGGACCAGAAGGCGTCCATCAGCATGAGGGTGCTCACTTTCAGGGGTGGACTTCGTTGTCACGCCCCGGCCGCGTCGGTGCGGTCGGGTGGGCGCCGCCCGGGTGGGCGGGGCAGGAAGGGTGGAGCAGGGTGGTGCTGTCCGGTTTTCGGTGCGGTGCCGGGGCGCCGCCCCAGGTTCAGCGACCGAGCGGCCGCAGGGGTGCGACGTCGGCGGCGGCGAGGCGGGTGCGCTCGGCCGACGCGTCGTCGGGCTGGCGCTCCGCCGCGGCCTCAGCCTCTGCGCGAGCGGTGTACGAGGTGACCTCGTCGAGGCGTCGGGGCTCGTCCCAGCCGAGGCGGTCCGCGGCGATGCGGGAGATCTCCTCGAGCGCGGCGAGCCCGCGGTCGCGGATCTCGTAGTTGAGTCGGGTGCGGTGGAGCAGGACGTCCTCGAGGTGGAGGACTCCTTCGGCCTCGACCGCGTACGCGATCTCGGCACGGAGGTACGCGGGGGCGTGCTCGAGCGGGCGGGCGAGGTCGGGCTGCGCCTCGCACAGCGCGACGAGGTCGCCGACGAGCGAGCCGTAGCGGTGGAAGAGGTGGTCGAGCATCGCGCGGTCCCAGCCGTAGGTGCGGGCGTGGCGGCGGGCCCAGTTGCGCTGCGCGTCGAGCCCGACGGCTCCGAGCAGCGGTGTCTGCGCCGTGACCGACGGCCGGGTGCGGGCCTCGACGCCGAGCGCGAAGTCGACCGCGTCCTCCGCCATGACCCGGTACGTCGTGAGCTTGCCGCCCGCGATGACGGTGAGCCCGGGGGTCGGCGAGGCGACGGTGTGCTCGCGGGAGACCTTCGCGGAGCTTGTGCCCTCCTTGGTCCCGGGCTGGAGGAGGGGTCGCAGGCCGGCCCACGTGCCGATGATGTCGTCCCGCGTGAGCGGGTCGGCGAGGACTGCGTTGGCGTGCTCGAGCACGTAGTCGATGTCCGCGCTCGTCGCGACGGGGTGCGTGAGCTCCTGCTCCCACGGGGTGTCGGTCGTGCCGATGACCCAGTAGCGCGACCACGGGATGACGAAGAGCACGGACTTCTCGGTCTGGAGGATCAGGCCGACGGTGCCGCGGATGCGCTCGCGGGGCACGACGATGTGGATGCCCTTGGATGCGAGGACGCGCAGGCCGCCGTCGGAGCCGGCGAGGGACTCGGTCTCCTCGGTCCACACGCCCGTCGCGTTGATGACGTGGCGCGCCTTGACAGGGAAGCGCTCGCCCGTCTCGAGGTCCTCGAGGACGGCGCCGTCGACCCGGCCCGACGGGCTCGACGTGAGCTCGACGACCTGTGTGCGGGTCGCGGCGTGCGCGCCGTACTCCGAGGCGGTGCGGACGAGCGTGAGGACGAGGCGGGCGTCGTCGACGGACGCGTCCCAGTAGCGCAGGGCGCCGACCGCGGCGTCGTGGCGCAGGTCGGGGAAGAGCTTCTCCATGCCGGTGCGCGTGAGGTGGCGGTGCCAGGGCATGGCGCGCGAGCCGGGAGCGAGGGTCGCGAGGCCGTCGTAGAGGGCGACGCCCGCGCCGATGTACGCGCGCTGCCACACGTGGTGCTCGAGCGGGAAGAGGAAGGAGACGGGCTTGACGAGGTGCGGCGCGAGCTTCTTGATGAGGAGGTCGCGCTCGGTGAGCGCCTCCTTGACGAGGTGGAAGTCGAGCATCTGCAGGTAGCGCAGGCCGCCGTGGACGAGCTTGGAGGAGCGTGACGACGTGCCGGACGCCCAGTCCTGGCTCTCGACGATCGCGGTCGTCAGGCCGCGGCTCACGGCGTCGAGAGCGATGCCGGCGCCAGTGACACCGCCGCCGACGACGAGGACGTCGAGCGGCTCGGTGACCGACGCGCGGAGGGCGTCGAGCGAGGCGCGACGGGTCGCCGGGGTGAGGCGGGATGCGGAACCGGAGACGGACATGGGGTCACCTTTCGTCGTCGTCGACCTGGTGACGTCCACGCAACCAGCGACGGCACGGACGCGCAACCGGGGTGCACAGATGTGCAAGGCTAGGACCTAGATCCCCGGGACAAACCCCCGGGTGCGGAGCAGGAAGGGTCAAGAGGTGGCCATGCGTGCACGTGGGAGGGACGTCCTCGCAGCGGCGTCGATGTACTACCTGCAGGACATGACGATGGAGACGATCGCTCGCCAGCTCGGCACGTCGCGCTCGACCGTCTCCCGGCTCATCAAGGAGGCGCGCGAGACCGGCGTCGTCGAGATCACGCTGCGTCCCACGCAGTCACGCGCCCCCGGCCTCACCCAACGCATCCGCGACCGCTACGGCATCGACGCGTACGTCGCCCCCGTGCCCGACTCCGCGTCCCAGGCCGACCGCCTCGACCACGTCGCACGCGCGGCCGCGCGCCTCGTCGGCTCGTGGTTCGACTCCGAGATGGTCCTCGCGATCGCGTGGGGCACGACGATCCACGCGATCGCCGAGCACCTCCAGCGCAAGCCCACGCGCGGTTCCGCCGTCGTCCAGCTCAACGGCGCCGCCAACACCCGCTCGAGCGGCGTCGACTACGCGGGCGACCTCATCTCCGGCTACGGCCGGGCCTTCGGTGCGCACGTCCACCACTTCCCCGTGCCGGCGTTCTTCGACTTCGCCGAGACACGCGACGCCATGTGGCGCGAACGCTCCGTGCGCCGCGTGCTCGACGTCCAGCGGCGCGCGGACATCGCGCTGTTCTCCGTCGGCGCGCTCGAGGGCGAGCTGCCGAGCCACGTCTACTCGGCCGGCTACCTCGAGCCGTCGGACGTCGAGATGCTCGGGGTCGAGGGCGTCGTCGGCGACGTGTGCACGGTGTTCCTGCGGGCCGACGGCTCGTTCTCCGACATCGCGATCAACGCGCGCGCGACCGGGCCGACGCCCACGCAGCTCCGCGAGATCCCGCGGCGCGTGTGTGCGGTCGCGGGCGACACGAAGGCCGTGCCGCTGCGTGCGGCGCTGCTCGCGGGCATCCCGACGCACCTCATCACGGACGAGCTCACGGCGCAGCGGCTCCTCGAGCTCGACGATGACGTCGACGACGACCCGACCTGGACTCCCGTCGGTGACCCCCATCCCCTCCGCGGCTCGTAGCGCTCCTCCACGCTGGTGATGCTCGCTACGAGCGTGCATCGATGCGACGAGTCGGCAGTCGGGGCGGAAGGGCCGCCGGTCAGGCCGCCGCGTTCTCCTCGCTGTCGAGGATCAGCCAGTCCGGCCACAGCTCCGACGACGCGAAGAGCGCGGCGCCCCACAGGACGAGGACCAGCGCGGTTGCGAGGATCCACAGCGCCCTCATCTTCCGGGGGGAGCTCCGGAGCGGCGTCGCGAGCGCGGCGAGCGGTCCGACGAGCGCGAAGGGAGCGAGGATCCCTGTGAGGGCGAGCATCGCGGCGAACCAACGGTCCTGGGTTCTTGACGTGACGGGCGGTGCTGCGACGGCGTCGGCCATGAGTGTTCCCCTCTCGGCGGCGTGAAGCTGTCCACTCTAGAGCAAAGATCTCGCTCTCACGATATGTCGCGATATGCTCGGCGCGCTGCCGCCGAGCACGGGGGAGTAGCGTTCTCGCGTGAGCTCCGCCCTTCCTGCCTTTACCGTCCGTCCCGCCCTGCCCGCCGACGTCCGCGCGATCCGCGAGCTCGTCGAGCCGTACGCGCACCGACGCATCCTCATCGCGAAGGAGCAGGTCACCTACTACGAGGCGGTGCAGGAGTTCGTCGTCGCGGTCGACGGCGCGGCCACGGTCATCGGGTGCGGTGCGCTGCACGTCATGTGGTCGGACCTCGCGGAGATCCGCACGCTGGCCGTCGGGCCGGGCTGGGTCGGCGCGGGTGTCGGGCACGCGATCCTCGACACGCTCGTCGAGCGCGCGCGGGCGCTCGGGCTCGAGCGCGTGTTCTGCCTGACGTTCGAGGTCGACTTCTTCGCGCGCCACGGGTTCGAGGAGATCGAGGGCACGGTCGTCACGACCGACGTCTACGCCGAGCTGCTGCGCTCGCACGACGACGGCGTCGCGGAGTTCCTCGACCTCGCGCGGGTCAAGCCGAACACCCTCGGCAACACCCGCATGCTCCTCCGCCTCTGAGGGCTGCCCGCCGGGCCCGGCCCGATACGCCGAGATAGCCCCTACGACGCGAGATAGGGCGTGCCAAGGACTGTCTCGCGTCGTAGGGACTATCTCGCGAGCACGTGAGGGACTGTCAGGTCGGGAGGTGGAGGCCGCCGGGCGACTCCTCCGCCAGGTGGTCCTCGACGAGGGTCGCGATGCAGCGTTCCAGCTGGGCCGCGTCGGGCCAGAGCTCCGCGAGCTCCGCGCGCGGGACCGGCACGGAGGCAGCGCGCAGCGCGCCCATGACGCGGCCGCGGCACTGCCGGTCGGTGCCCTCCCACGCCTGCGTCCGACGTCGGCCGGCGTGCTCGTCGGGCGGCGACCCTGCGAGACGCCACGCGCACAGGTCCGCGACCGGGCACTCGCCGCAGCGCGGCGCTCGAGCCGTGCAGACGAGCGCCCCGAGCTCCATCGACGCGGCGGCCCACGCGGCCGCGGACGCGTCGTCGTCGGGCAGGACCTGCTCCGCGAGCCGCACCTCCCCGGCCGTCTGGTGCGGGTGCGGCAGCGCCGTGCCCGCGACGGCGCGCGCGAGCACGCGCCGCACGTTCGTGTCGAGGACGACGGCCCGACGCCCGAACGCGAACGCCAGCACCGCCCCCGTCGTGTACGGGCCGATGCCCGGCAGCGCGAGCAGCTCCTCGGAGGTGGACGGCACCTCGCCGCCGTGCCGCTCGACGATCGTCCGCGCGCAGTCCTGCAGCCGCAGCGCACGCCGCGGGTAGCCGAGCGTGCCCCACATCCGCAGGACGTCGGCGGCCTCCGCGGCCGCAAGCTCGGCCGGGCCGGGCCACCTCTCGAGCCACGCGCGCCACGACGGTTCGACGCGTGCGACGGGCGTCTGCTGCGACATCACCTCGGAGACGAGCACGCCCCAGGGCGTGCGGTCGGGCGCCCGCCACGGCAGGGGCCGCGCCTCGCGCGCGAACCACTCGACCGTGCGGGCGCGCAGGAGGGCGGGGGAGGTGGTGGGCACGGAGCCATGGTCGCACCCGGCGGGCCGTCGGCCCGTCGCGCACGGCCCGCGAGCTAGTCCTCTCGACGCGAGACAGTCGCCGGCGCGCCCTGTCTCGCGCCGAGGGGACTAGGTCGGCGGACAGGCGCCGAGGGCCGGATCGCGACCCGGAGGGTGGCATCGCGGGTGAGAGTCCTCGGGTCGAGGGGTCCTGGCACCTCACCCCCTCACGACCTGCGGACGGGTGCCGGGTGACGTCCAGGGCGATCCCTGGCGTGCCACAGTGAACGCTGGTCGGCTGGCAGGACCGCCGGGCCACGGTGCCCGGCTCCGACCGACGGGAGCCGTCATGCGCCTGCACCACCGGACCATCGCCCTCCTCGGGGCACTCGCCCTCGCCCTGCCGGCCGTGCTCGTCGCGAGCCCGGCGCACGCTGCGGAGCTCGTCGAGTCCGAGCCGAACGACAACACGTCGGTGGCGGACGCGCTGCCGCTCGCGACGACGATCCGAGGCTCGTCGTGGTCCGACCGGTGGACGTACGACCGCGACTACTTCGAGACGACGATCCCGAAGGACTCGCGGCTCACGCTCCAGATGGTGTTCCCGTCGGGTCTCGTCGGCGGCGCGTACGAGGTGACGCTCTACGACGGCTCCGGAGGGAGGCGCGGGTCGTGGGAGCTCGAGGGGACTGACTCGGCGGGCGCGTGGGGGAGGGCGCAAGCGATCTTCGTGCCGGCGGGCAAGGTCAGGGTCCTCGTCGAGGCGCAGAGCACGGACGCCGTGTGGGGCAAGGAGTACACGCTGCGGCTCGACGCGACGCCGGGGTTCGTCGAGACGGAGGGGAACGACAACTCGTCGGTCGCTGACGCGCTGCCCCTCGCGACGGTCATCCGCGGCTCGACCTATGGGACGCAGTGGTACGACCGCGACTACTACGTGACGAACATCCCCAAGGACTCGCGCGTCACGCCGACGCTGACGTTCCCCTCGGGCCTCGTCGGTGGCGCGTACGACGTGACGCTGTACGACTCCTCGGGTCGGGCGCGCGGGTCGTGGGCCCTCGAGGGGTCGGACTCGGCGGGTGCGTGGCGGAGCGCGCAGGCGATCTTCGTCCCCGCGGGCCCGGTGACGATGCTCGTCGAGGCGCAGAACACGGACGCGGTGTGGGGCAAGGAGTACGCGTTGCGGCTCGACGCGACGCCGGGCTTCGTGGAGACGGAGTCGAACGACAACTCGTCGGTCGCTGACGTGCTGCCCCTCGGGACGACCGTCCTCGGCTCGGTCTACGGGACGTCGTGGTACGACCGTGACTACACGGTGACGCGGCTCGCGAGCGCGACGCGCGTGCGGGTCGGCCTGACGTTCCCGACGGGTCTGGCGGGGGCCGCCTACACGGTCTCGGTGTACGACGACTCCCAGCGGCTCGTCTGGTCGAAGGCCCTCACGGGAGCCGACGCCTCGGGGGCGTGGGCGTCGCGGGCGATCGTCCCCGCGACCTCGGGGAACCTCTACGTCCTCGTCGAGGCGAAGGATTCCGACGCCGTGTGGGGCAAGGAGTACCGCCTGCGCCTCGACCCGGTGGTGACGGCAGCCCGGCCGCGGGTGTCGGGAGCTGCGAAGGTCGGCAAGCGGCTCACGGCGGTCCCCGGCACGTGGACGTCCGGGGCGCGGCTCACGTACCAGTGGTTCCGGTCCGGCAAGGCGATCACGGGTGCGACGGCACGCACGTACGTCGTGCGCCCGTCCGACGCGGGGCGTCCGCTCACGGTGCGCGTCGCGGGCTCGCGCTCGGGGTACCTTCCCGCGAGCTCGACGTCCGCGAAGGTGACGGTCGCGCGTCTCACACCGAAGGTCACGGCGTCGAAGGTGACCGTGAAGAGTGGCGCGACGGCCCGGCTCTCGGTGTCCGTGGCGACGTCGGCGACCTCCCGCCCGACCGGCACCGTCACGGTGAAGGTCGCCGGGAAGACCGTCCGGGTCACGGTCTCGGCGAAGGCGAAGGGCAAGGTGAGGGTGACGCTCCCGAAGATCTCCAAGCGCGGCACCCACAAGGTGACGGTGACGTTCTCGCCGTCGGGCTCGACGAAGGTCTCGACGACGGCGCGGACGGTGACGACGACGGTGCGCGTGCGCTGAGCGCTTCGCGGGAGGGGCAGGCGCGCCCGGGTCGCACGATCCGGCGCGCCTGCCCCTCCGGTGTCGGTGGCCCGCACTACCGTGGGTCGCAGGACCGAGCGAGGAGGACCGGTGAGCACGCTGCTGAGACCCACAGGGTCATTGCCGCCACGCGTCTACTGGCGTCGCCGCCTCGTCGTGCTCGTCGTCCTCGTGGCGGTCGTCGCGCTCGCTGTCGTCGTCGTCCAGAAGATCGGCGACGGCCCGTCGACACCCAAGGACAAGCCGGCGGCCGGGGCCACGTCGTCGCCCTCCGAGACGCCGTCGGCGGGCGTCCCCATCTGCACGAAGGACGTCCTGGCGACGAAGCTCGAGGCGAACGGCAGCGAGTTCGCGGCCGGCGCCGAGCCCGCGTTCACGGTGACGATGACGAACACGTCGAAGGTTCCCTGCCTCGTCGACGTCTCCCACGAGACCCGGGTCGTCACCGTGACGTCAGGGCCCGCCCGCGTGTGGGGCAGCGGTGACTGCGTGAAGTCGAGCAAGCCGAAGACGCTGCTCGTCGGCGCCGGCAAGTCCGAGGCGTCGACGCTCACGTGGGACCGCACGCGCTCCGAGGAGGGCTGCCCCCGGACGGGTGTCGTGGCGAAGGCCGGGACCTACAAGGCGACGGCGACGGTTCTGGGCGCGGCGTCGAAGGAGATCTCCTTCGTCCTCAAGTGAGGCGGCCACACCGCCCGGTGGCGGTGCTCGGCACCGACGAGGGGACGCGGCTCAGAAGCTGCAGTCGCGCAGACGCTGCGGGCGCTCGGGCGGCGCGGATGCTCAGACGTACCGCTCGAGGATGCTCGACTCCGCGAGGCGTGAGAGACCCTCGCGCACGGCGCGGGCGCGCTGCTCGCCGACGCCGTCGACACCCATGAGCTCCTCGATCGTCGCTGCGAGCAGGCGCTGCAGCCCGCCGAAGTGGGTGACGAGCCGCTCGACGATCGCGCCGGGCAGGCGCGGGACCTTCGAGAGCAGGCGGTAGCCGTGCGGCGCGACGGCCGCGTCGAGGGCGTCGCCGCCGCCGGGCAGGCCGAGCACGCGGCCGATCTGCGAGAGGTCGAGGAGCTGCGTCGAGTCGAGCAGCGAGAGCGCCTGGAGGACGTCGGAGATCGAACGGTCCTTGGCGCGCAGCTCGACGTAGTCGCGGATGACGGCGTCGCGGTCGGAGCCGAGGCCGCCGACGAGCTCGTCGAGCTGGAGCGCGAGGAGGCGGCCGTCGGTGCCGAGCTCGATGACGTAGCCGGCGATCTCCTCGTGGATGCGGGAGACCATCTCGAGGCGCTGGACGACGGCGCACACGTCGCGGACGGTGACGAGGTCCTCGATCTCGAGCGCGGATAGCGTCCCGGAGACCTCGTCGAGGCGGGCGCGGTAGCGCTCGAGCGTCGAGAGGGCCTGGTTGGCGCGGGACTGGATGACCTCGGTGTCCTCGAGGACGTGGCGTCCGCCGTTGGTGTAGACGGCGACGATGCGCATGGACTGCGACACGGAGATCACGGGGAATCCGGTCTGCTTGGCGACGCGCTCGGCGGTGCGGTGACGCGTGCCGGACTCCGACGTGGGGATGGTGGCGTCCGGGAGGAGCTGGACCGCAGCGCGCACGATGCGCGAGCTGCGCGGGTCGAGGACGATCGCGCCATCCATCTTCGCGAGCTCGCGCAGGCGGGTCGCGGAGAAGTCGACCTCGAGCTCGAAGCCGCCCGAGCACAGGGACTCGACGACGGGGTCCATGCCCATGACGATGAGAGCGCCCGTGCGTCCGCGGAGGATGCGTTCGAGCCCGTCACGGAGCTCGGTGCCGGGCGCGACGGCCATGAGGGTGTCGCGCAGCTGGGCGTCCATGTGGGCGGAGATCTGGGGCACGTCGCGATCCTATCTGTCAGGCCCGCGGTTCTCAGCGGGTGGCGCGCTCGTCGGCGTCGGCGAAGTACAGCTCGGCGGCCTCGGCGACATGGTGGACGGGCCGGATCGTGAGCCCTGCGGGCAGCCGGGCGGGGTCGAGCTGGGAGGCGGAGGCCGCGGGCACGACGGCCGTGCGCAGCCCGAGGCGGGCGGCCTCACCGAGCCTCCGCGCGAGCGCCGCGACGGGTCGTAGCTCACCCGAGAGCCCGACCTCGCCGATCGCGAACGTGCCGCGCGGTAGCGCGCGGTGGCGGGCGGCGCTCATGACGGCGAGCGCGACAGCGAGGTCCGCGGCGGGCTCGGAGACGCGCAGGCCGCCGACGGTCGACGCGTAGACGTCCTGCTGGTCGAGGCGCAGCCCCGCGAAACGGTGCATGACGGCGAGCAGCATGGCGAGACGCGAGGAGTCGAGGCCGTTCGTCGTGCGCCGGGGGTTGGGGACCGTCGACGGGACGGCGAGCGCCTGGACCTCGAGCGGAAGCGGCCGGCGGCCCTCGAGGGTCACGGTGACGCACGTGCCGGGGACGTCCTGGACGGCCGCGGAGACGAAGAGCCCCGAGGGGTCGGCGAGACCGACGATGCCGCCCTCGGTGAGCTCGAAGCACCCGACCTCGTCCGTCGGTCCGTAACGGTTCTTCACGGCGCGCACGAGCCGCAGGCTCGAGTGCCGGTCGCCCTCGAACGTGCAGACGACGTCGACGAGGTGCTCGAGCGTGCGCGGGCCTGCGACAGAGCCGTCCTTGGTGACGTGACCGACGAGCAGCACGGGCATGTTGCGGGACTTGGCGGCCTGGATGATCGAGGAGGCGACCTCCCGCACCTGGGCGACTCCGCCCGGCCCGCCCTCGACCGCCGTGGAGGCGATCGTCTGCACCGAGTCGAGCACGAGGAGGTCGGGCTCGCTCGCCTCGACGTGCCCGAGGACGGTGCCGAGGTCGGTCTCCGAGGCGAGGAGCAGCGAGGGTGCGAGCGCCCCGATGCGCTCGGCGCGCAGGCGCACCTGCCCCGCGGACTCCTCGCCCGAGACGTAGAGGACGGTGCGGCCGCCCATCGCGGCGATTGCCGCGACGTCGAGCAGGAGGGTCGACTTGCCCACGCCGGGCTCCCCGGCGAGGAGGACGACGGCGCCGGGCACGAGTCCTCCGCCGAGGACCCGGTCGAGCTCGTCGACGCCCGTCGGCACGGCGCGCGCCGCGTCGACCGGGACCTCGGAGATCGGCACGGCGGGGGTGCGTGCGGGCGAGGTCGCGGCGGTGCGAGGCCCCGCAGGGGCCTCGGCCTCCGCAACGGTGCCCCACTCCTGGCACTCGCCGCAGCGCCCGACCCACTTCACGGTGGTCCAGCCGCACTCGGTGCAGCGGAACGCGGGGCGGGGACGGGGTGTGCGGGCGGCCATGGCGACACGGTAGCCGGGGCCACCGACATCGCGGAGTCGGGCCGAGCACCTGCGATAGTGGGGCCTGGTCCGCGTGGCGCGGGCCGGAGGAGGGTCGCCATGTCCGAGGACGGACGGACGCCGGACCGCGCGCCGTCGATGGCCGACGTCGCGCAGGTCGCCGGGGTCTCGCACCAGACCGTGTCGCGCGTGCTCAACGACCACCCGAACGTGCGCCCTCAGACGCGGGCCGCGGTCCTGAGCGCGATCGAGCAGCTCGGCTACCGGCGCAACAGCGCGGCCCGCGCGCTCGTCACGCGGCGCTCGGGCGTCCTCGGCGTCGTGACGACGGGCTCGGCGCTGTACGGCCCGTCCTCGACGCTCCTCGGGATCGAGCTCGCGGCGCGCGAGCACGGCTATGTCGTCACGGTCGCGACGGTGACGTCGTTCGAGCCGGCGACTATGTCGGCGACCGTCGAGCAGTTCCTCGAGCAGCGCGTCGAGGGGATCATCGTCGTCGCGCCGCAGGTCGACGCGACGCGCGCGATCCTCGAGCTCGGCGCGCCGGTGCCGATCGTCATGGTGTCCTCGTCGTCGGTCGACGCGCGCGGCGCGGGTGCGTCCGCGGTGCGGTCGGTGGGCGTCGACCAGGTCGCGGGCGGGCGTCTCGCGACGGAGCACCTGCTGGGGCTCGGGCACCGCGACGTCCTGCACGTCGCGGGACCGCAGGACTGGTTCGACGCGCGGGCGCGCCTGGTCGGCTGGCGGGCGGCTCTCGACGCGGCGCCCGGCGCGACGGGGGAGCTCGTGCAGGGCGACTGGACGGCGGACGTCGGCTACGAGCTCGGGCTGCGGCTCGTCCGAGAGGGTCTGCCGTCGGCGGTGTTCGCGGCGAACGACCAGATCGCGCTCGGCATGCTGCGGGCGTTCTGGGAGCGGGGCGTCGTCGTGCCGCGGGACGTCTCGCTCGTGGGCTTCGACGACGTCGCGGGTGCGGACCACTTCATCCCGCCGCTCACGACGGTGCGGCAGGACTTCGTAGCGCTCGGGCGTCGTGCGCTCGCGGCGACGGACGCGATGGTGACGGGCGGGGAGCCGGACTCGTCGCCGCTCGTCCCGGAGCTCGTGGTGCGCGCCTCGACGGCGCGCCCGGCGTAGCGCCGGGCACACCCCTGGCGCAGGGCCCGACGCGCGGGCTGTGTTGCGGCCGGCGTTCCCCTGGCGTAGCGCCTGACGTGCGCCCGGTGCAGCGCCCGACGCGCCGCTGGCGCAACGCCCGACGCACGGCCCGCGTAGCGCCCGACGAGCCCAGGCGTCGCGCCCACCGCTGCCGCAGAATCCCGCCCCGCGTGGGCCGGGGCTGGCGGAGAGGCCGATCCACGTCTTGCGATCTCGCAATTGTGAGCGCTAACATTCCCAGCATGGAGCAAGGAAGCCCCCGCACCGATGCGGCCCGCACCCTCACCGAGGGGCGCGCCGTCCTCGGCATCGAGCTCGGCTCGACGCGCATCAAGGCCGTCCTCGTCGACGCCGACCTCACCCCCCTCGCGCAGGGTTCCCACGCGTGGGAGAACGACCTCGCGGACGGCACCTGGACCTACCCGCTCGACGCCGTCGAGACCGGCCTGCAGGCCGCCGTCGCCTCCGTCCTCGCGGACGCCGAGGCCCGCCACGGCGTCCGCCCGAGCACCCTCGGGGCGCTCGGCGTCTCCGCGATGATGCACGGCTACGTCGCGCTCGACGCCGCCGGCGAGCTCCTCGTCCCCTTCCGCACGTGGCGCAACACCTCGACCGGGCCGGCCGCCGCGGAGCTCACCGCGCGCCTCGGCGTCAACATCCCCCTGCGCTGGTCCGTCGCCCACCTCGTCCAGGCGGTCCTCGACGACGAGCCCCACCTCGCGCGCCTCGCACGGCTCACGACGCTCGCGGGCTACGTCCACCACCGCCTCACCGGCCGCCACGTGCTCGGCGTGGGCGACGCGTCGGGCATGTTCCCCGTCGACCCCGTCACGCGCGGCTACGACGCGGACCGCCTCGCGGCGACCGATGCCCTGCTCGCCGAGCACGGCCACGCGCTGCGGCTCGCCGAGCTGCTCCCGACGCCCCTCGTCGCCGGTGCGGACGCGGGCACGCTCACCGAGGCCGGCGCGCGCTACCTCGACCCGACCGGGACCCTGCGGGCCGGCGTGCCCGTCGCGGCGCCCGAGGGTGACGCCGGCACAGGCATGGTCGCGACGGCCGCCGTGCGACCGCGCACGGGCAACGTCTCCGTCGGCACGTCGATCTTCGCGATGGTCGTCCTCGAGCAGCCCCTCGCGCGCGTCCACCCGGAGATCGACGTCGTCACGACGCCCGCGGGCGACCTCGTCGCGATGGTCCACTGCAACAACGGCGCGAGCGAGCTCGGCGCCTGGGCTGCGCTGCTCGGCGAGCTCACGTCCGCGCTCGGCACGCCCGCCACGTCCGACGACGTCTTCGCGGCGCTCCTCGGCGCGGCCCCGGGTGGTGAGCCCGACGCGGGCGGCATCGTCGCGTACAACCAGGTCTCGGGCGAGCCCGTCGCCCACCTCGACGCCGGGGCGCCGCTCGTCGTCCGCACACCCGGCAGCCGCCTCACGCTCGCGAACCTCGCGCGCGCCCAGGCCTACGGCGTCTTCGCGACGCTGAGCCTCGGGCTGCGGGCCCTCGCGGAGGAGGGCGTCGTCATCGACTCCCTGCGTGCGCACGGCGGGATCTTCCGCACGGCCGGCGTCGCGCAGCGCTTCTGCGCGGCCGCGGTCGGCGCGCCCGTCGTCGTCGGCGAGACCGCGGGCGAGGGCGGCGCGTGGGGCATGGCCGTGCTCGCCGACCTGCGCCGCGAGGTCGCCTCGGGTGCGGGCATCGTCCCCGACCTCGGCGACCACCTCGACCGCGTCGTCGGCGCGCGCTCCGCGACGTCCGTCGTCGAGCCCGACCCCGTCGACGCCGCGGGATACGCGACCTACCTCGCCCGGTACGAGGCTGGGCTCGAGGCGGTCCGGGTCGCGGCCCGGACCCTCACGCCCCCGCCGCCCACGGCCGACGCCCTCGTCGCGGCGGGTGCCGCGACCTCCGGAAGGACCGACGCATGACCACGCTCGACGCCCTGCCCGCCGACGTCCGCGACGAGGTCGCGCGCGTACGGGCGAAGGTCGCCCGTCTCCACGCCGAGCTGCCCCGCTGGGGGCTCGTCGTCTGGACCGCCGGCAACGTCTCGGAGCGCGTGCGCGTCCCCGGCGGCGAGGACCTGCTCGTCATCAAGCCGTCGGGCGTCACGTACGACGAGCTCACCGCGGACGCGATGGTCGTGTGCGACCTCGACGGCGTGCTCGTCGACGGCGACCGCGCCCCCTCCTCGGACACCGCCGCGCACGCCTACGTGTACCGGCACATGCCCGAGGTCGGGGGCGTCGTCCACACGCACTCGACCTACGCGACGGCCTGGGCCGCGCGCGGGGAGGAGATCCCGTGCGCGCTCACGATGATGGCCGACGAGTTCGGCGGGCCCGTGCCCGTCGGGCCCTTCGCGCTCATCGGCGACGACTCGATCGGTCGCGGCATCGTCGACACGCTCACGGGCTCACGCAGCCCGGCCGTCCTCATGCGCAACCACGGCCCGTTCACGATCGGTCGCGACGCGACCGCAGCCGTCAAGGCCGCGGTCATGGTCGAGGAGGTCGCGCGCACGATCCACATCGCCCGCCAGCTCGGCGAGCCCGACCTCATCGCCGACTCGCACGTCGACGCCCTCTACGCCCGCTACCAGAACGTCTACGGCCAGCACTGACGCCGGCCACCACGGAGCACACCATGACGAAGCCCTACGCCGACCGCGAGATCTGGTTCCTCACCGGGAGCCAGGAGCTCTACGGGCCGGACACCCTCGCGCAGGTCGCGCAGCAGTCCCAGGAGGTCGCGCGCGTCCTCGACGCCTCGCCCGACGTGCCCGCGCGCGTCGTGTGGAAGCCGGTCCTCACGACCGCTGACGCGATCCGACGCGTCATGCTCGACGCCAACGCCGACGACCGCGTGCTCGGCGTCGTCACGTGGGCGCACACGTTCAGCCCGTCGAAGATGTGGATCACGGGCCTCGACCTGCTGCGCAAGCCGCTGCTCCACCTGCACACGCAGGCGAACGTCGAGCTGCCGTGGGACACGATCGACTTCGACTTCATGAACCTCAACCAGGCGGCGCACGGCGACCGCGAGCACGCGTACATCCAGACGCGTCTCGGGCTCGCGCGCACGACGGTCGTCGGGCACGTGTCGAACCCCGCAGTGACGGCGCGCGTCGGCACGTGGGTGCGTGGCGCGGCGGGCTGGGCGGCGACGCACGAGCTGCGGCTCGCGCGCTTCGGCGACAACATGCGTGACGTCGCGGTGACTGAGGGCGACAAGACCGAGGCGCAGCTGCGGTTCGGGGTGTCGGTGAGCACGTGGGGCGTCAACGACCTCGTCGCCGTCGTCGACGCGGCCGCGGACGACGAGGTCGATGCGCTCGTCGCGGAGTACGAGGCGCTCTACGACGTCGCTGCGGAGCTGCGGCGCGGGGGCGGCCGTCACGACGCGCTGCGCTATGCCGCGCGCCAGGAGATCGGCCTCGAGCGGATGCTCACGAGCCTGGGGGCGAAGGCGTTCACGACGAACTTCGAGGACCTCGGCGGGCTGCGTCAGCTGCCGGGCCTCGCGGTGCAGCGCCTCATGTCGAAGGGCTACGGCTTCGGCGCCGAGGGCGACTGGAAGACGGCGGTGCTCGTGCGCGCCGCGAAGGTCATGGGGGAGGGGCTGCCGGGCGGCGCCTCGCTCATGGAGGACTACACGTACGACCTCACGCCGGGCGACGAGCGGATCCTCGGGGCGCACATGCTCGAGATCTGCCCGTCGCTCACGACGTCGACGCCGCGCGTGGAGATCCACCCGCTCGGCATCGGGGGCAAGGAGGACCCGGTGCGCATGGTGTTCGACACGGACCCGGGGGTGGGCGTCGTCGTCTCGCTCGCGGACATGCGTGACCGCTTCCGCCTCACGGCGAACGTCGTCGACCTCGTCGAGCACCCGCCGCTGCCCCACCTGCCGGTGGCGCGTGCGGTGTGGCGGCCTCGGCCGGACCTGTCGACGTCGGCGGAGGCGTGGCTCACGGCGGGCGGCGCGCACCACACGGTGCTGTCGACGGCTGCCGGCGTCGAGGCCTTCGAGGTCTTCGCGCAGATCGCGCGGACGGAGCTGCTCGTCATCGACGAGAGCACGACGCGTCGTGGTTTTGCCGACCAGGTGCGGTGGAACCAGGTGTACTTCCGGATGGCCCAGGGGCTCTGACGCCGTCCGGACCGGACCTGCCGCGACCCCGTCCTCGGGGGAGCGGCAGGTCCACGCCCCGGTTGCCCGGGGCGGGCGCGGTACGCGGGGGATCGTGATCAAAAGGTGACACGTAGCCCTTCGCACCGCGTGTTGTGAGCGCTAACATTCAATCAGGCAGGAGTCGCTGACGACTCCGCGCACCGCTGGACCACAGACGGCCCGGCATCTCAAGGAGGAGAGAAAATGCGTCACTCGAAGCTCGGTCGCCTCACCATCGCGGCCCTCGCCACCCTGTCCCTCGCCACCCTCACCGCGTGCGGCGGCGACGACGCCGGCGACGGCGGCACCACCGCAGGCGGCGGCGACAAGGCCGGCAACATCAAGGTCGGCTTCTCCCAGCTCGGCGCCGAGTCCGGCTGGCGCACCGCCAACACCGAGTCCGTCAAGGCCAACCTCACCGCCGACAAGGGCTTCGACCTCACGTTCGTCGACGCCCAGCAGAAGCAGGAGAACCAGATCAAGGCCCTGCGCGACTTCATCGACCAGGACGTCGACGTCATCGCGTTCTCGCCCGTCATCGAGACCGGCTGGGACGAGGTCCTCCAGGACATCAAGGACGCCGGGATCCCGCTCGTCCTCGTCGACCGCACCGTCGACACGACCGTCGCCGACCCCTACGTCACCTGGATCGGCGCCGACTTCACCCAGGAAGGCCGCACTGCCGGCGAGTGGGTGAAGAAGAACTTCCCCGACGCCAAGATCTTCGAGCTCCAGGGCACCATGGGCTCGGGCGCCCAGACCAACCGCCAGGAAGGCTTCCGCGAGGTCATCGGCGACAACGTCATCGGTGAGGCATCCGGCAACTTCACGCGGGCCGAGGGCAAGGCCGCCGTCGAGGGCGCGCTCGCCGCGTACAAGGACCTGGACCTCATCTTCGCCCACAACGACGACATGGGCCTCGGCGCCATCGAGGCCCTCGAGGCCGCCGGCAAGAAGCCCGGCGTCGACGTGAAGATCGTCACCGTCGACGGGGTCCGCGACGGCCTCCAGGCCCTCAAGGACGGCAAGTTCAACTACGTCGTCGAGTGCAACCCCGCGTTCGGCAACCAGCTCGCCGACCTCATCCGCTCCGTCAAGGCCGGCGAGTCCGTGCCGAAGGAGACCATCGTCATCGACGAGGCCTTCGACCAGACGATCACGCAGGAGTTCATCGACGCCCGCACCTTCTGACCCCACCCGGCGTCCGGCCCGTCCCCGCGGGCCGGACGCCGCCGTCAGAACCGCGAGCAGGAAGAGGCGCACGTCATGACCACCCCCGCCCCCCAGGCACCCACCCCCGTCGTCGAGATGCGAGACATCACGATCACCTTCCCGGGGGTCAAGGCGCTCGACGGAGTCGACCTGCGGCTGTTCCCCGGCGAGGTCCACTCGCTCATGGGAGAGAACGGTGCCGGCAAGTCGACGCTCATCAAGGCGCTCACGGGCGTCTACCAGATCGACGGCGGCACCATGACCGTCGACGGCGTCGAGCACCGCTTCTCCGGCCCCGACGAGGCCCAGGGCGCCGGCATCTCGACCGTCTACCAGGAGGTCAACCTCTGCGCGAACCTCTCGGTCGCGGAGAACGTCATGCTCGGCCACGAGCCGCGCACAGGCCCCTTCCTCTCGTGGCGGCGCATGCGTCGGCAGGCCGCCGAGCACCTCGCACGCCTCCACGTCGACATCGACCCCGCCTCGCGCCTCTCCGCGCACTCGATCGCCGTCCAGCAGCTGTGCGCCATCGCCCGCGCCACCGTCCGTGAGGCCAAGGTCCTCATCCTCGACGAGCCCACCTCGAGCCTCCAGAAGGCCGAGGTCGACGAGCTCTTCGCCGTCGTCCGCGAGCTGCGCGACGCAGGCGTCGCGATCCTCTTCGTCTCCCACTTCCTCGACCAGGTCTACGAGATCTCCGACCGCCTGACGATCCTGCGCAACGGCCGGCTCGTCGGCGAGCACCTCGCCGCCGAGCTGCCCCGGCGCGAGCTCATCGGCCTCATGATCGGCCGCGAGGGCGCCGCCCTCGACGCGATCGAGGGACGCGCCCAGCAGGCGTTCACCGCCGACGACGACGCCACGCCGACCATCGAGGCCGCCGGGCTCGGCCGCCACGGCCGCATCCAGCCGTTCGACCTCACGGTCCGCCCCGGCGAGATCGTCGGGCTCGCGGGGCTCCTCGGCTCGGGCCGCACCGAGGCCGTGCGCCTCCTGTGCGGCGCCGACCGCCCCGAGGAGGGCGAGCTCCTCCTCGGCGGCGAGCGCATCCGCATCGCCGACCCGCTCACGGGCCTGCGGCACGGCATCGCGTTCTCCTCCGAGGACCGCAAGAAGGAGGACGTCGTCGGCGACCTCACGGTCCGCGAGAACATCGCCCTCGCCATCCAGACGGTCCGCGGCGTGTGGCGCCCCGTCCCGCGCAGGGAGCTCGACGAGCTCGTCGCGAAGTACGTCGAGGCGCTCGACATCCGGCCCGCCAACCCGAACCAGCTCGTCAAGAACCTCTCGGGCGGCAACCAGCAGAAGGTGCTGCTCGCCCGGTGGCTCGCGACCGCGCCCCGCCTGCTCATCCTCGACGAGCCCACGCGCGGCATCGACATCGGCGCGAAGACCGACATCCAGAAGCTCGTCGCGGAGCTCGCCGCCGACGGCATGTCCGTCGTCTTCATCTCCTCGGAGTTCGAGGAGGTGCTCCGCGTGAGCCACCGCATCGACGTCCTGCGCGACCGCCGCATCGTCGAGACCCTCACCAACGGCCCGGACGTCGACCAGGACACGATCCTCGAGGCCATCGCCACGAAGGAGGTGGCCTGACATGACGGGCCCCACCGTCGAGCTCACCCCCGACAGGGCGAGCCGACCCGCACCCGCCGCAGCTCCCGCCCCCGGGCTCGTGCGCCGGATCACCCACCACCAGCTGTTCTGGCCCGTCGTCGCGCTCGTCGCGCTCGTCGTCCTGTGCGGCCTCAAGAACCCGACGTTCCTCACGATCGAGCTGCGCGACGGCAACCTCTTCGGGCAGCTCGTCGACATCGCCCGCATGTCCGCGACCCCCCTGCTGCTCGCGCTCGGCATGGCGCTCGTCATCGCGACGGGCGGCATCGACCTCTCGGTCGGTGCCGTCATGGCGATCTCCCTCGCCGTGTCGCTCACCTACCTCGACGGCGCCGCGAACCCCGCCTCGGTCGGGACCGCAGCCGTCGCCGTGCTCCTCGGCGTCGCCGTCGCGCTCCTCGCGGGAGTCTTCAACGGCTTCATGGTCTCCGTCCTCGGCATCCAACCGTTCATCGCGACGATGATCCTCATGGTCGCCGGACGCGGCATCGCGATGCTCATCACGCAGGGCCAGATCACGACCGTGACGAGCGCCCCGTTCAAGTTCCTCGGCTCCGGCTTCGTCCTCGGCGTCCCGACGCCCGTCATCGTCGCGCTCGTCATGCTCGTGCTCGTCGCGGTCCTCGTGCGCCGCACCGCGCTCGGCATGCTCCTCGAGTCGATCGGCATCAACCGCGAGGCCTCGCGCCTCGCGGGCGTCCAGTCCCGGAACATCACGTGGCTCGTCTACATCGTGTGCGCGCTGCTCGCGGGCCTCGCCGGCATCGTCTACGGAGCCCCCACCATGGCGGCCGACGCCAACAACATCGGCCTCATGAAGGAGATGGACGCCATCATGTGCGTCGTCCTGGGCGGCACCGCGCTCGCGGGTGGCAAGTTCTACCTCTCCGGGACCGTCGTCGGCGCCCTCATCCTCTCGACGATCGAGCGGGCCGTCGTCATCTTCCACGTGCCCTCGCAGATCACGCCCCTGTTCAAGGCCCTCGTCATCATCGTCGTGTGCGTCGCCCAGTCCCCGCGGCTGCGGGAGATCCTGCGTGACGGTCTCGCGCGACTGCGGCCCCGCGCCCTCCCGGAGGTGGCGTCATGACGACGACCGTCCAGCCCCCCGCCCCTGCGCCCGTGCGCGCGTCCCGCACCCGGCTCGGCGGCCTGCGTCGCTATCTCGCGCCCGAGTACCTGCCGATCGCCGGCACGGTCCTCACGCTCGTCCTCATGCTCGTCGTCGGCGAGGTCCGGTACGGCGGCGCGCGCGGGTTCGTCTCGCCCAAGCTGTTCTCCAACCTGCTCCAGGACAACGCGTACCTGCTTGTCCTCGCGGTCGGCATGACGTTCGTCGTCATCACGGGAGGGATCGACCTGTCCGTCGGTGCGGTCGTCGCGCTCGTCGGCCTCGTCATCGCGACGCTCCTGCCGCTCGGCGTGCCGCTGCCGGTCGTCCTTGTCCTCGGCGTCCTCATCGGCACGGTGTTCGGCCTGCTCATCGGCGTGCTCGTCGAGTACTTCGACATCCAACCCTTCATCGCGTCGCTCGCCGCGATGTTCCTCGCACGCGGCCTGTGCAACGTCGTCTCAGTCCAGTCGCTCGCGATCAAGGACAAGGGCTTCGGTGCGCTCGCCGGCTGGAGCCTGAAGTTCGGCGAGGGCCGCGACATCTGGAAGATCAACCTCTCGATGATCGTCGCCGTGCTCGTCCTCGCGGTCGCGTACGTCGTCCTCCACCACACGCGCTTCGGGCGCACCGTGTACGGCGTGGGGGTCGGTGACCGCGGCAACGCGATCCAGCTCGTGGGCCTCAAGGCCGGCCGGACGCGCCTGTGGGTGTACATCATCTCGGGCACGTGCGCGGGCGTCGCGGGCATCCTCTTCGCGTTCTACACGAAGTCCGGGTTCAACCTCACGGGCGTCGGCATGGAGCTCGACGCGATCGCGGCGGTCGTCATCGGCGGCACGCTCCTCGCGGGCGGCGGCGGGTTCGTGCTCGGCACGGGCGTCGGCGTCCTCGTCTACGGGCTCATCCAGGTGCTCATCGCGCGCGAGGGCCTCGACTCGTGGTGGACCAAGGTGTTCATCGGTGTCGTCCTGCTGGTGTTCGTCGTCCTCCAGCGGGTCATCGCGGTGCGTCGGCGCGCATAGCGCCGCGTCCGCGGACGCCGGCGACGGGTCCTGCGGGCCCGTCGTCGGCGCTGCGCGCGGGCGCCCGTCCCGGTTGGGGGGACGGGCGCCCGCGCGCGTCGTGGACGGAACGCCGGCCTGCGGGCGTGCGGGTGCGTCGCGGCGTACGCTTCCGTGAGCACCGGAGGAAGGACGCACGATGACCACGCACGACGACGCGCACGCGAACCCGCCCGAGGAGCCGACGGCCGACGCCGCGGCCGACGAGACCGCCGCGGCAGCGGTCGGAGCGTCGGCCGGAGCGGCGGCGGACGGCACCGCTGCGCGCGAGGGATCCGCTCACGCGCAGAGCTCCGGGAGCAAGGGCCGTGCCCTGTGGATCGCCGCGGGCGCGGCCGTTCTCGTCGTCGCAGCGACGGTCGTCGCGATCGTCCTCAACCAGCCTGAGGAGCCCGTCGCCGCCCCGACGACGCCGCCCGCGGTGACGATCACGAACCCCCTGCCGACCCCCGTCGGCACGCCCGCCGAGCGGGAGACGAAGAGGCCCCTCGAGAAGGCGTTCCCCGACGCAGTCCTCCAGTGGACCGTCGCGACGCAGGAGCGCACCAAGGTCGCGAAGAAGCCCCTCGAGTCCTACCGCCTCACCTACACCGACGGGGCTGGCGGAACCGTCACGGTCGACGTCGTCCAGACCCGCACGGTCGAGGCCGCGGTCAAGGCGTCGACGCAGGCCGCGGACGACGAGACTCCCCTGAGCGCCGGATCGACGGTCGCCGAGCTCCCTGTTCTCGTCGGGACGACCGAGGTCGGGACGGCGTCGATCGCGACGGGCGGAGAGGTTGGCCTCGCGTACTGGACCAACGGCACGACGTCGTTCCGTGCGACGGGCCCCGGCGCGGCGATCGAGAGCTTCTTCCTCGCGTTCCCCATGTGAGTACCGGCGGAGCGTGCGCCCCGCCCGAGGCAGCATGTCGGGCGGGCGGGCGTCTTCCCCGATGACACGGGCCCCGGAGGGGTCCGCGCGTGCCCGGCGGGTGTTGGATGGGCCGTATGACCGATGACCTCGCCGTCGACGTCCGGGCCCTGCGCGTCGTGCGCGGGCGCACCCCCGTGCTCGACGGGCTCTCGCTCACCGTCCCCGCCGGTCAGGTCGTCGGCCTGCTCGGCCCGTCCGGCTCGGGCAAGACGACGCTCATGCGGGCGATCGTCGGCGTCCAGGTCGTCGCGGGCGGCGACATCACGGTGCTCGGGCGGCCCGCGGGCGTGCGGGAGCTGCGCGGACGCGTCGGCTACGTGTCGCAGCGGCCGTCGGTGTACGCGGACCTCACCGTCGTCGAGAACCTCCGGCACGGCGCGGGCCTCCTCGGCGCCGGGCGCGACGAGGTCGAGCGGGTGCTCGCGGACGTCGACCTCGTGCGGCACCGCGACACGCTCGTCGCCGAGCTCTCGGGCGGTGAGGCCGCGCGCGTCTCGCTCGGCGTCGGGCTGCTCGGGTCGCCGCCGCTGCTCGTCCTCGACGAGCCGACCGTCGGCCTCGACCCGGTCCTGCGCCGCGACCTGTGGGCGCTGTTCCGCTCGCTGTGCGACCGCGGCACGACGCTCCTCGTCTCGAGCCACGTCATGGACGAGGCCGAGCGCTGCGACCGCGTCCTCCTGCTGCGAGGCGGCGAGCTGCTCGCCGACGACACCGTGCCCGGCCTGCTCGGCGCGACCGGCGCCACCGACGTCGAGGGCGCGTTCCTCGCGCTCGTCGAGGGGAGCGACCGATGACCCTCCAGCGCACCTTCGTGACGGCCGCGCGCGTGCTGCATCAGCTGCGGCACGACCGTCGGACGATCGGCCTCGTCATCGTCCTGCCGTGCCTCCTGCTGAGCATCGTCGCGTGGATGTTCTCGGGCACCCCGACGCTCGACCACTGGGGGCCGATGCTCGTCGGCATGTTCCCCATGCTCGTGATGTTCCTCGTGACGAGCGTCGCGATGCTGCGCGAGCGGCAGTCGGGGACGCTCGAGCGGCTCATGACGCTGCCGGTCGGGCGGGCCGACGTCGTCGTCGGGTACGCGCTCGCGTTCGCGCTGCTCGCGACGGTGCAGGGGCTAGTGCTCGTCGGGTTCACGACGTGGGTGCTCGGCATGGACGTCGCGGGGTCCCTCGGCCTCGTCGTGCTCGTCGCGGTGCTCGACGCGGTGCTCGGCTCGGCGCTGGGGCTCGGGGCGTCGGCGCTCGCGCGGACCGAGTTCCAGGCGGTGCAGCTCATGCCCGCGGTGATCTTCCCGCAGCTGCTCGTGTGCGGGATCCTTATGCCGCGCGCGGACCTGCCGCAGGTGCTCGAGTGGTTCTCGCGCGCGATGCCGCTCACGTACGGCATCGAGGCGATGCAGCACCTGGCGCTCGGCGCAGGGTGGGCCGACGTCCGTGGGGCGATCGGTGCGATCGCGTTGTTCGTCGTCGGCGCGATCGTCCTCGGCGTCGTGACGCTCCGCCGCCGCACGCCGTAGTCCGGGGCGCGGGGTCCTGCGCTCGCTCGACCCCTCCGAGTTCCTTGCGTCCACGCCCCCCTCAGGGGTGCCAGGACGCAATCAGCCGCCGAGTCCCGCTCAGGCCGGGATGATCACGGTGAGCGACGTGAGGAGCACCAGCCCCGCGACGGTGGCGACGACGGGGACCGTCGACCGCTTTGGGCCGGCGAGGTAGAGCCCGCACACGCCGCCGAGGACGGGGACGACTCCGCCGAGGATGATCCCGCCGACGACCGCGGCGAACGGCGGCTGCCCGACGATGATGCCGATCGCGAGCCCGACGAGCCCCGCGCTCGCGACGTACGCGACCGTCGTCCACGTGATCCCGTGCTGCGCGGGCGGACGCTCGTCCTCGGGCCTCTTGGGCTGGAGGAGCGGGGCGAGCTTGCGCGAGACCGGGCGCGGGCGGCGTCGACGTTCGCCGGAGAACATGGTCGCGGCGACCGCGATCATGAGGACGGACGACGCCAGGAGGGCGATCGTCGTGACGATCTCGACGGCGGTGCTCACCCCTCCATCATCCCTGAGGTTCGGAGCAGCAACCGCCGCCCGACGCCCCACGCCCCGCCACTCCCGCACGGATTGACGCCTTCCGACCATCGAACGGTCGGAAGGCGTCAATCCGTCGAGAAGGGGCGGGAGGGAAGGGGCGGGAGGGTGGAGCGGGGAGAGGGAAGGGCGAGGCTACGGGCGGGCCGCGAAGCGCTCGAGGAGCTCGGAGTGCCCCGAGACGACGAGGAGGTCGTTCGCGGAGATGCGCGTCTGCGGCGTCGCGTAGATGAACTCCTGGCCCGGAGGCTTCACGCCGATGACGGTGACGCCGTAGCGGGTGCGCACCTTCGACTGCTCGACGGTGAAGCCCTGCATCTCCTTCGGCGGGCGCATCTTGACGATCGTGAAGCCGTCCTCGACCTCGATGTAGTCCATGAGCTTGCCGGAGACGAGGTGGGCGACACGGTTGCCCGCGTCGGCCTCCGGAAAGACGACGTGGTGCGCGCCGATGCGCTGGAGGATGCGGCCGTGCTCGGCGGAGACGGCCTTCGCCCAGATCTGGGGCGTGCCCATGTCGACGAGGTTGCCGGTGATGAGGACGGAGGCCTCGAGGGAGGATCCGACGCCGACGACGGCGACGGGGAAGTCGCGTGCGCCGAGCTGCTCGAGGGCCTCGGGGTTGGTCGCGTCGGCCTCGACGAGGGGGATCCGGCCGGCCCACTGCTGGGCGAGCATGGTGTTGCGCTCGACGGCGAGGACGTCCTGGCCGAGCCTGTCGAGCGTCGCGGCGAGCGCGGAGCCGAACCGGCCGAGGCCGATGACGAGGATGCCGTCGCCCGCGCCGGACCGCTTGGGGGTCGTCGCGGAGCGGCTCGCGTGCGTCTGCGTGTACCTGTCAGCCAATGATCGGCCTTTCTTCGGGGAGCCGGATGACGCGGCTCCGGTCGCGCAGCGCGAGCGCCGCAGCGAGTGTCATCGTGCCTGTGCGCCCGATGAACATCAAGGCGATGAGCACGAACTTCCCGGCGTCGGGAAGCAGGTGGGTGCCGCCTGTCGAGAGGCCGACGGTCGCGAAGGCGGAGATCGCCTCGAAGAGGACGACGTCGAGGGTCCATCCGGTGATCTCGAGCAGTGCGAGGCAGGCGACGAGGATCGTCGTCGCGCCGACGAAGACGACGGCGACGGACAGGCGCAGGGTGTCGCGCGGGATGCGGCGCCCGAACGCCTCGACGTCGCGGTCGCCGCGGGCCTCGGAGATGATCGCGAGGAGCATGACGGCGAGCGTCGTCACCTTGATGCCGCCCGCGGTCGACGCGGAGCCGCCACCGACGAACATGAGGGCGTCGGTGACGAGCCAGCTCGACTCGTGCATCGACCCGACGTCGACGGTCGAGAATCCTCCGGAGCGTGGCATGACGCCGGCGAAGAGCGACGCGAGCAGCTTGTCGGCCCAGCCGAGCGGCCCGAACGTGTCCTTGTTGCGCCACTCGAGGGCGGCGAACGCGATGGTGCCGACGAGGACGAGCGTCGCGGACATCGTCACGGTGAGCTTGGCGTGGAGGTTCCAGCGGCTGAAGCGTCGGCCCTGCCGGGCGATGTTGAGGATGACGGGGAAGCCGAGCGAGCCGATGAACACCCCGAGGATGATCGGCAGGAGGAGGGCCCAGTCGCCGACGTGCGGCGCGAGCCCCTCGGCGGTGGGGATGAAGCCTGCGTTGTTGAACGCGGACACCGCGTAGAACACGGAGTGCCAGAGCGCCTCGCCGAACGACTCGTTGAGCATGAGGAAGCGCGGCATGAGCAGGACGGCGATCGCGGCCTCGAGCGTCAGCGACGTGATGACGACGACCTGGATGAGCGAGCCGACCTCGCCGAGCCGTGTCGTCTTGGTCTCCGAGGCCGTGAGGAGCTTCTGGGTGAGGCCGATGCGCCGGGACACTGCGGCGCCGAGGATCGATGCGAGCGTCATGACGCCGAGGCCGCCGACCTGCATGCCGAGGAGGATGACGCCCTGCCCGAAGCCCGACCAGTAGGTGCCGGTGGGGACGGTGACGAGGCCGGTGACGCACACGGCCGAGGTCGCGGTGAAGAACGCGTCGACGAAGGGTGCGCGCACGCCGGTCGACGTCGCGGCGGGCAGGCAGAGCAGTCCGGTGAAGACGAGGATGACGCCGCCGAACGTGATGATCGCGAGGCGCGCGGGGGAGTGCCGGGCGAGCCTGTCGACGAGCTCGCGGCCCGCCCAGGCCACGGCCTTGAGCTTCTGCCCCACGTCCACGCCGTCTCCGTCCTTGCTCTGCGCTGCGGTCCGACGGGGCCGCACTGGTCAACGATGCCACCTGCGGGGCCCGCGCGCCGACATGACCGGTGCGTCCGTGCGGACGCGTCGGCGTCCGCGGCGCGCGGTCAGCGGGTGGACGGGACGTGGACACGACGGCGGGGCGGTGTGACGCACGTTACGGTGACGACATGTCCGCAACCGTCCACGTGGCCTGGTCGCCGCAGCTCCTCGGGTACGACTTCGGGCTCGGCCACCCCATGTCGCCCGTGCGGCTGCGGCTCACGGTCGAGCTTGCGCGCGAGCTCGGCGTGCTCGAGGGTGCGGACGCGCTCGTCGTCGAGCCCGAGCCGGCGGACGACGCCCTCCTGGGGCTCGTCCACGAGCAGGCGTACCTCGATGCGGTGCGGGCGGCCGCGGAGCGCGGGATCCCGGACCCGGTGCGCGGGCTGGGCACGGAGGACGACCCGATCTTCCCGCGGATGTACGACGCCGCGGCGCGGATCGTCGGCGGCACCGTCGACGCGGTGCGGGCGGTCGTGAGCGGGCGGGCGGCCCACGGCATCAACGTCGCGGGCGGCATGCACCATGCGATGCCGGGCGGCGCGTCGGGATTCTGCGTGTTCAACGACGCGGCGGTCGCGATCCAGGACGCGCTCGACGCGGGCGTGGAGCGCGTCGCGTACGTCGATCTCGACGCGCACCACGGCGACGGCGTCGAACGCACGTTCTGGGACGACCCGCGTGTTCTCACGGTGTCGGTGCACCAGTCGCCGGCGACCCTCTTCCCGGGCACGGGCTACCCGACCGAGGTCGGTGGGCCTGCCGCCGAGGGCACGGCCGTCAACGTCGCGCTGCCGCCGCGGACGGAGGGCGCAGGCTGGCTGCGGGCGGTCGAGGCGACGGTGCTGCCTGCCGTGCGGGCGTTCGAGCCTGCGCTGCTCGTCACGCAGCACGGCTGCGACGCGCACGGCCGCGACCCGCTCTCGGAGCTGCGCGTCGGTATCAGGGCGCAGCGGCACGCGGCGGAGTGGATGCACGAGCTTGCGCACGAGGTGTGCGACGGCCGTTGGGTCGCGCTCGGGGGCGGCGGCTACGCGATCGTCGGCGTCGTGCCGGTTGCGTGGACGAACCTGCTGGGCGTCGTCTCGCACCGTCCTGTCGCGCCCGAGACGCCCGTGCCGGCGCCGTGGCGGGCGCGGGTCCTCGAGGAGTTCCTCGTCGAGGCGCCCTCCCGCATGGGAGGGGACGACGTCGCGGACCTAGCGAGCGGCCCGGACCACCGGTCGTGGGACAGCGGCTACGACCCCGCGGACCCGATCGACAGGGCGGTGCGCGCGACGCGTGCCGCGGTCTTCCCGCACCTGGGTCTTCTGCCTGACGACCACTGAGCGAGCGCCGGGACGCGTGTGACGACTGTGCACGACGTTGCAGGTGAGACGGGCTACCGCCCGCGTGCGCGAGGCCCTAGAGTGAGTCGCTGAACGGCCGCTGGGTGCGGCCGACGACCGTCTCAGGAGGGGCCAGATGACCGACGCCACCGCGCGTCCTTCCTTCCTCACCGTCGCCGAGGTCGCCGACGCCATGCGGGTCTCCCGCATGACGGTCTACCGGCTCGTGCACGCCGGTGAGATGCCAGCGATCCGCGTCGGGAAGTCCTTCCGCGTGCCGGCGTCGGCGCTCGAGCAGTACCTCGCCCAGGCGACGCTCGACCAGGATCGCCTGACGTCCTGACCTGCGGTCCCGCTCCTGCCGAGCGGTCCCTGGGCGGCATGTCGCGGGCACCCCTGCGCGCGAGGTAGGATCGACAAGGACTTTTTTCCAGCGTGGTGGCCGCACGGTGTGCCGCGCGTGCACATCCGACGAGACACTGCGAGGGACGCCATGGGCTCCGTGATCAAGAAGCGCCGCAAGCGTATGGCGAAGAAGAAGCACCGCAAGCTGCTTCGCAAGACGCGCCACCAGCGTCGTAACAAGAAGTGACCTCACGCCTCAGCGCGTGACAGACGGCCTCCGTCCCCACCGGGACGGAGGCCGTCGTCGTTCTCGCGAGGGCCGCGGAGGTGCCGGGGCACAGGGTTCCTCGACCGCGCGCAGGCGCGGCCCACGTGCAGCGGCGGGAGGGCGGGTGCGCTCAGCGCCCGCGCACCGTGCGCGTGAGGGAGCGGGCGACGAGCCCGAGCACCCAGGCGGCGCCGGCCCACGACGCCGTCTTGAGCGACCTCTTCGCGATCCGACGCTTGCCACGGAACTCGCGCATGGGCCAGCCGCGCTCCCTCGCGAAGCGTCGCAGCCGCGGCTCGGGGTTGATCGCGCACGGGAACCCGACGGTCGACAGCAGCGGGATGTCGTTCGCGGAGTCGCCGTACGCGTAGGAGGCGGCGAGGTCGATGCCCCGCTTCTCGGCGAGGGCGAGCACGCCGTCGGCCTTCGACTCACGGTGCATGAGCTCGCCGACGAGCCGGCCCGTGTAGACGCCGTCGACGTGCTCGGCGATCGAGCCGAGCGCGCCGGTCGTGCCGAGACGCTGGGCGATGAGCGCACCGATCTCGATGGGGGCGGCCGTGACGAGCCAGACCTCGTGACCCGCGGCGAGGTGCGCGTCGAGGATCTTGCGCGTGCCCGGGAAGATCCGTGAGACGAGCGCCTGCTCGTAGACCTCCTCGCCGACGGCCGTGACCTCGGCGACGGAGTGCCCCTTGATGAGGAGGAGCGCGCGGTCCCGCACGGTGCCGATCTGCTCGTTGTTCTCGCCGACGGCGAGGTAGCGCATCTGCTGCATCGAGGCGAAGACGATGTCGCGGACGCGGAAGAACTCGCGCTTGTAGAGGCCGATCGCGAGGTGGAAGGACGACGCGCCTCGGATGATCGTGTTGTCGACGTCGAAGAACGCGGCGACGACGCTGCCGGGCGCTGGTGCCTCGGGGACGACGCCCCGCGGATCCTCGCCCGGGACCGGGGGCACGTCGGCCGAGCTCGGGGGTTCGGTGCGTGCCATGTCGACCACTCTAGTGACCGCTCCGTAGGGTTGGCTCATGCAGACCGAGGTCAGGGTTCGTCTCATCACCCGTTCGACGTGCTCGTTGTGCGACACCGCACGCGAGACGGTGGCCGCCGTGTGCGCCGACGAGGGCGTCGCGTGGGAGGAGCTCGACGTCGACGAGGACCCGGTCCTCCTCGCGGAGCACGGCGAGCACGTGCCGGTCGTGCTCGTCGACGGCCATCAGGTGGGTTTCTGGCGCATCCCGGAGAAGCGGCTGCGACTGTTCGTCCAGGGTCTGCGGTGAGCGAGCGGTCGCTCCCGCCGCCGACGCTCGAGCGGCTGCCCGTCTACGTGCGGGTGCTCGACGAGCTCGCGCGGCAGGGTGAGACGACGACGTCGTCGTCGCGTGTCGCCGAGCTGGCGGGCGTCGCGCCCGCACAGGTGCGCAAGGACCTCTCGCGTCTCGGCACGTACGGCACGCGGGGCGTCGGCTACGACGTCGTGGATCTCGCGGCGCACGTGCGTCGGGCGCTGCACCTCTCGGACGCGCACCGCGTCGTCGTCGTGGGGGCCGGCCACCTGGGGCAGGCTGTCGCGCGCTACGGGGGCCTGAGGGCCCGAGGCTTCGAGGTCGTCGCGCTCACGGACGTCGACCCGGAGGTCGTCGGGACGGTCGTCGGCGGCGTGAGGGTGCGGCACGAGGACGAGCTGGCGGACGTCGTGCGGTCGACGGCCGCGACGATGGCGGTGCTCGCGGTCCCGTCGGACGCCGCGCAGCCGTCGCTCGACGCGCTCGCTGCGGCGGGCGTGCGCTCGGTCCTCAGCTTCGTCCCGGGGCAGCTCGTGGTGCCCGACGGGGTCGCGCTGCGCATCGTCGACGTCGCGGCGGAGCTGCAGATCCTCTCGTTCTACGCGGCGTCGCCGCCGCGCACCGCTCCCTGACGTCGTCCCGGCCGACTCCCTGGCGCGCCCGTGCGGTCTCACGGGATGGGACCGCCCTGGGCGTGCGGCGACGGGCACGGGTAGGTTGGCCGACATGTTCGCGACGACCAGCTGGTGGCACCGCCTCTAGGCGGTGCGTTCGCGACTTCTCACGAGCAAGGACCGCCCCCTGACGGGCGGTCCTTGTGCGTTCCTGGGCCCTCCGTCCGACCCCAGGAGACATGATGACCAGGACCGACGTTCCTGCCGACGACGCATCCGCGCAGCCCACCCCTCCCGGTGTGTCGGGCGATGCCCGCGTGCTCGAGGCCGAGCCCGCGCCCGGCGCCGACCCGGCGTCGGTCGTCGCGAGTCTCCGCCCGCCGTTCGCGCTCCTCGCCCGCGAGGGCGGCGACGTCGAGGTGCTCACGGGCACCGCGGTCGACGTCGACCTGCTCGACGAGATCCCGCTGCACGACGCGGCCGGCCGTCCGCGGGAGGTGCTCGCGCTCGTGCCGTTCCGGCAGGTGCGTGAGCTCGGCTTCGACGCGGTCGACGACGACGCCCCGCTGCGCTGCCTCGTCGTCGACGAGCGCCGCGTCCTTGTGCGGGCCGACGCGCTCGCGGCGTTGCCCGCGGAGCCCGTCGACGTGGTCGACGAGGGCTTCGACATCGACGACGACGCGTACGCGCAGACCGTGCGGCGGGTCGTGACCGACGAGATCGGGCGTGGGTCGGGCTCGAGCTTCGTCGTGCGCCGTGACCGCCGGGGGCGCGTCGACGCGGACGCCGTGACCGCGGCGCTCACGTGGTTCCGCAGCCTGCTCGCGACGGAGACGGGCGCGTACTGGACGTTCGCGATCGTCACGGAGGGGCACGTCGCGGTCGGTGCGACGCCCGAGGTCCACGTGTCGGTGCGCGACGGCGAGGTGACGATGACGCCGATCTCGGGGACGCTCCGGCACGGTGCCGAGCCACCGACGCGCGAGCAGATGCTCGAGTTTCTCGCGTCGACCAAGGAGACCGAGGAGCTCTTCATGGTCGTCGACGAGGAGCTCAAGATGATGAGCGCGGTCTGCCCGGACGGCGGGCGCGTCTCGGGACCGTTCCTGCGGCCGATGTCGCGCCTCACGCACACGGAGTACGCGCTCACGGGCCGTACGCACCTCGACCCGCGGGACGTGCTGCGCGCGACGATGTTCGCGCCGACCGTCACGGGCTCGCCCATGCGTTCGGCGTGCACGGTCCTCACGCGGCACGAGGGACGTGGGCGCGGCTACTACTCGGGCGTCGCGGCGCTCTTCACGCCGCGCCCGGGCGCCGAGGGGGCCGCCGCCTCCCACGACCTCGACGCCCCGATCCTCATCCGCACCGCGTACCTCGCGGGCGGCCGGCTCACGGTGCCGGCGGCCGCGACGATCGTGCGCCACTCCGACCCCGCCTCGGAGACGGCGGAGACGACCGCGAAGGCGTCGGGCGTCCTCGGGGCGCTCGGTGTCGTGCCGCGGCCCGTGCGCGCCCCGTCCCGGGACGGGGCGCACACGGACCCGGGCGTGCTCACCGCGCTCGCGGCCCGCAACGCCCGCCTCGCATCCTTCTGGCTCGAGGACCAGGGCGCACCCGCGACGGCCGGTCCTGTGGACGCACCGGCCACGACGGTGCCTGTGGGCAGGCCGACGCGCGCTGTCGTCGTCGACGCGGAGGACGCCTTCACGACGATGCTCGCCCACCAGCTCCGTCACCTCGGCCTCGAGGCCGTCGTCGTGCCCTGGGACGCCGTGACGGACGACGATCTCGACGCGGCCGACCTCGTCGTCGCCGGCCCCGGCCCGGGCGATCCCCGCGACGGCTCGCCGCGCCTCACGCGGCTCCACGACGTCGTCGGGCGCCGGCTCGCGCAGCGCAGGCCGCTGCTCGCGGTGTGCCTGAGCCACCAGGTGGTCGCGCACCGGCTCGGGCTGCCCGTCGAGCCGCTGCCCGCGCCGCGGCAGGGGATTCCGCTCGAGATCGAACTCGACGGGCAGCAGGCGCTCGTCGGCTTCTACAACACCTTCGCGGCGTACGTCGCCCCGGGCACGGAGGCGCTGACGACGGACGTCGGCGAGGTGCGCGTCGCGGCGGGCGCGGCGGGCGAGGTCCACGTGCTGCGCGGGGAGGCGTTCGCGAGCGTCCAGGGCCATCTCGAGTCGGTCCTCTCGCGCGACGGCCTCGCGGTGCTGCGCACGCTCGTCGGGCACGCGCTCGCTGTGCGACCTGGCGTGCCGGCGGTCTGACGAGCCGCCGAGCGTCGCACCTCGGACCTCCGGCGCAGCACGGCGCCCCCGCACCCTCGAAGGGGTGCGGGGGCGCCGTGCGCTACGAGGTCACCTCACGAACGAGTGGTGACCCTTCGACCGCGTGATGTGGTCACGGTGCTTGTGGTGCTTCTTGCCCTTCGGCGGCTTCGTCGGCGACGACGCCGCGGGCATGGTGAGCACCTGGGCCCGCTCGCCCTCCTCGCCGTGGAGGTGGAGGACGAGCGCCTTCGCGCCCTTCGCCACGCCCGAGCCGAGCTTGTACCCGATGGTTCCGGGTGCGTCGACGTAGAGCGGGGAGTCGACGACGATGTCGGGGTCGGCCGCGTCGTACGCGATCGCACCCGACGTGTCGACGTCCTCGCCCGTGTACCCGGAGTACATGCCGACCTGGTAGGTCACCGGGAACGACGTGGCCCCCGCGGGCATGCCGATCGCCGCCGGGTCGACGGGGATGAGCAGCACGTTGGAGTCGAACACGTTGGTGTCGGTGTCACCCTCGGCGAGGTTCGCCGGGATGATCGAGACCGGCGCGCCCGTGCGGAGGTCGACGAGCAGCGCCTCGAGGAGGTCGGTGCTCGGGGCGTTCTGCACGTACACCTCGTAGTCGGCCCGGCCGTCGCCGTCGACGTCGAGGTCGACGTACGGGATGGTCGTGTTGCCGATGGTCGCCCAGTCGCCCCACGTGGCGATGCCGAACCAGAGCAGGCCGTCGGCGTAGCCGCCGGACCCCGCCACGGAACCGGCGCCGACGTACCGCAGGTCGCCCGCGCGCTCGGAGGCGATCGACACGCAGCCGGTCGTCACCTTGGCCGTGCACCTCGGCAGCTTGCCCGAGGTCTCGCCGAGCGTGAGGACGGACGCGAGCGAGGTGTACGCGCTCGAGCCGGAGCCCTGGTCGATGCCGGTGCCGCGCAGGCGGATCACCGGGTCGGCCTTCTTCGACGTCTGCACGGTCGCAGTGGTCTGCGAGGTCGGCTTGGCGGCGCCGTAGACGGGCACGCGGAGCTCGTCGCCCCGTGCGGTGAGGACGATGCGGCCCGACGCGTCGGCGACGAACTGCCGTGCCTCGGTGCCGCCCGTGTACGGGTTGACCTGCGTGGCGTCCATCGTCGGGTCGATCGTGCGACGCAGCTTCGAGGGCTGCACCGTCATCGTCACGGTGACCTTCGCGGTGCCGCCCGCGCGCACGCGCACGCTGGACGGCGAGACCGTGTACCTGACGCCCGGCTGGGTCGTCGCGGCCTCGTAGGTGACGCGGACGTCCTTCGTCGTGCGTCCGGTGTTGCGGACCGTCACGGTGCGACGCTCGGTGACCTTGCTCTTCGTGATGGGCGCGGCGACGACGCCGAACGACGCCGAGACGGCGCCCGAGCCTGCCGAGGCGTACGCGACGAGGTCGGTCGTCACGGCGGACAGCGCGTCGACGCGGCCGGCGCCCACGCGGGCGGGGCCGTAGATCGTGCCGTCCGACGTGTGCAGGTCGTGCGTCGCGGTGTTCATGATCGCTGCCTTGACGCGCTCGACGTCCCACGAGGGGTGCGTCGCGCGGACGAGCGCGGCGATGCCCGCGACGTGCGGTGCGGCCATCGACGTGCCGTTGATCGTCATCGAGCCGGAGCCCGTGCCCATGCCGACCGAGGTGATCGTGTCGCCGGGGGCGGTGACGTCGGGCTTGACGACGCCGAGCGAGCCGTGGACGCCGCGCGACGTGAACGAGCTGATCGTGTCGGCGATCGACGGCGTGACGTCCTTGATCGTGCCCTGGAGCGAGCCGTCGAAGGTCACGCGGAGCGTGCCGGCCGAGGCGGCGGGCTGGAGGCGGGCCGTCTGCGCGGCAGGCAGCTGGATGATCGGGATCGCCGCGTTGCCGGAGATCCCGGCCCCGAAGACGTCGAGGCCCGAGGTGAAGATCGAGCCGATCGCGCCGGCGGCCGTGACGTTGTTGGCGCGTCCTGCGGAGCCGCAGCGTCGCGTCGCGTCGTTGTCGTCCCACGTGAGCCACGCGATCTTGCCCGCGACCTTCGCGGCGTCTGCGGCGCTCAGGGCCGCGCAGCCGTCGGCGTTCGCCCCGCCGAGGACGACGACGTCGCCGCTCACCGGTGCGCTCGACCAGTCGTACGCGACCGAGAACTGGCCGGACGCGGTGCCGGCGACGTTCGCGGGGGCGTCGACCACGAGGCCGTCGCGGAGCTGGTAGGGGTCGACGGAGCTGGCGACGGCGAGGCCGCGCACGGCGTTGCCGGGGGAGCCGCCCGTGTCGGTGAGGTCGCCGTTGTTGCCCGCGGAGAGGACCGGCATGACGCCGTGCCGCGCGAGCTTGTCGATGACGAGGTTCTCGGGGTCGTCGGCGACGCCGTAGTCGGAGCCGAGCGAGAGGTTGACGACGTCGAGCTTGTCGGAGAGGTCGCCGTCGCCGTTCGGGTCGAGCGCGCGGTCGAGGGCGGCGATGACCTCGTTCGTGGAGCCCGTGCAGCCGAAGACCTTGAGGGCGTAGAGGCTTGCGGCGGGCGCGACGCCCGGCCCCACGGTCATGTCGAGCAGCGCGGCCGGGGTGAGCTTCGAGTAGTTGCCCGTGAACGTCGAGCCGTTGGCGAGGACGCCCTGCCCGGCGGCGGTGCCGGCGACGTGGGAGCCGTGGCCCTGGCAGTCGAGCGGGTTGGGGTCGGGATGGGGGACGGGTTGGTAGTCGTCCGCGTCGGGGTCGGCGTTGTAGTTGTCGCCGACGAAGTCCCAGCCGCCGACGACCTTGGCTGTCGGGGTCCAGGCGTCCGACGACGTCGCGAGCGCGGCCTCGTACGCGGCGACGGTCCCGGCGCCGCCGAAGCCCGCGTGGGTGTAGTCGATGCCGGTGTCGATGACCCCGATCGTCATGCCCTTGCCGGTCTCGCCGAGGGCCTGCCAGGTCTGCAGCGCCCGGGTGAGGGACGTCGCGCCGGCGTTGGACGGCTCCTTGGGGATGATCGGCAGGATCGCGACGACGTCCGTGCGCTCGGCGAGCTGCACGAGCGTGTCGACGTCGGCGCGGATCGCGACGCCGGGCACGGCGTTGGCGACCTCGTAGAGCGCCGTCGCGCGCTTGTCGGTGCGGCGGGCCTCCTTGAGGACCGCGTCGGCCGTGCGGCTCACGGCCGCGCGGCGGTCCTTGACGGCCTTGCGCTTGGCGGTGGTGCCCGTGGCGGACGCGGCGGCGTCGGCCGCCCCGTCGCCCGCGAGCTGGACGAAGACGGAGCGGGTCCCGGTGAGCGTGCCGAGCCCGCCGAGGATCTTCGCGTTCTTGCCGAGGGCGCGGGGCGCTGCGGCGGGGACGGGGGACGCGGTGCCCCCGGGGTCGTCGGCGGCGGTCGCGGTGGCGGCGGCACCGACGGTGCCGACGGCGAGCGCTGCGGTGACGGTGGTGACGAGCCAGGCGCCTGGGCGCCGTGAGGTGCGAGCAGTCATGCGGTCCTCCCGGTCGGTCAGCGGGACCGTCGCGGGCGCAGGGGGCACGCGCGAGGGTGCATCGGCGCAGCCACGCCGAAGCGCCCGGGTGCACGACGTCGGGCACCCGGTCCCGAGTCGAGCGTGCGCCCTGCCCTCGGGGCCCGCAATCGGAACGGTCGGCCCGGCAGGATGACCTGCGGGGTGATCGTGAGAGCGCGGCCGCGACGGGCGGGTGGCCGCGCGTCCGGGCCCGGGCGCGCCGCAGCCCCCCGCACGCGGACGGTGCGGGGGGCTGCGGCGGTGCTGCTGCGGTGCGTCAGGCCTGCTTGATGGCCGAGACGTCGAGCGCGATGACGACCTTGTCGGAGACGAGCACGCCGCCGGCCTCGAGGGCCGCGTTCCACGTGATGCCCCACTCCTTGCGGGAGATCGTCGTCGTGGCCTCGAAGGCTGCGCGCGGGTTGCCGAACGGGTCGGTGGCGGAGCCGGTGTACTCGAGCGCGAGCGTCGCGGGCTTGGTCACGCCGGCGATCGTGAGGTCGCCGACGACCTCGTAGTCGTCGCCGTCCGCCGTGACGGAGGTCGAGGCGAAGGTCCAGGTGTTGTGCTCGTCGGTCGAGAAGAAGTCGGCCGAGCGGAGGTGGCCGTCGCGGTTCGCGTCGCCCGTGGTGATGCCCGCGGCGTCGAGCGTCGCGGTGACGGAGGACGACTCGATGTCGTCGCCGACGACGATCGTCGCGGTGGTGACGGGCACGGTGCCACGGACCTTGGAGATGCCCGCGTGGCGGACGGTGAAGCCGGCCTGGGTGTGGGTCGGGTCGGCGACGTAGGTGCCGGCGGTGAGGTTCGTGGGCAGTGCGGTCATGGGGTCCTCCTGGAAGATGCGGTGGTCGATCCACCTGCATCGGTTGTTGCTTCAAGTGAATCTTCAATCAGATTAGCCCGCGCGGCTCGAGTCCGCAACACTGGGACCGGATTTGCCCGAAACTTCTTCCGGAGGCCTCATGCCCGACACCACCGGGCCCTGGCTCGACGAGGCCGAGCAGTCCACGTGGCGCGCCTACCTCGAGGGCTCGATGCGCCTCGCGGAGGCCCTCACACGCCAGCTCGAGACCGACCACGGCCTCACCCTCGGCGAGTACGCCGTCCTCGTGCGCCTCGACGAGTCGCCCGAGCAGACCCTGCGCATGTCCGAGCTCGCCGACTCCCTCGCCCACTCCCGCAGCCGCATCACGCACACCGTCCGCCGCCTCGAGTCCCGGGACCTCGTGAGACGTGTCGCGTGCCAGGCGGACGGTCGCGGCGTCAACTGCGAGCTCACCGACGCGGGCCGCGCCGCGCTCGTCGCTGCCGCACCTGGCCACGTCGCGTCCGTGCGACGCCACCTCGTCGACCTCCTCGAGCCCGCCGAGGCGGCGATACTGACGGAGATCATGCGCCGCGTGGCGGACTCGGCCCGCTGAGCCGCGCCCCGCCCGCGGCGCACCCGGGAACCCCCGCGCGTCCCGTTCGTTCAGGCTTGAGGACCTCGGACGCGTCCCACGTCACACCCCGTCCGGGACCGAGGTCCCTCGAACTCTGGAAGCATGGAGACATGGCACTGACGACGGTCCACCTCATGCGTCACGGTGAGGTCCACAACCCCGAGGGCATCCTCTACGGACGCCTGCCCGGCTACCACCTGTCCGAGCGCGGCCACGCGATGGCCCGCACGGTCGCCGCCCACCTCGCGGGCGAGCGCGTCGCGACGACCCCCGACGACGTCAAGCCGATCCGGCACGACATCACGCACGTCATCGCGTCCCCGCTCCAGCGCGCCCAGGAGACCGCGACCCCCATCGCCGCGGCCTTCGGGCTCGAGCTCGGCACCGACGAGCGTCTCATCGAGGCCGGCAACTACTTCGAGGGCATGACGTTCGGCGTCGGCGACGGCTCCCTGCGCCACCCCCAGCACTGGCCCAAGCTGTGGAACCCGTGGCGCCCGTCGTGGGGCGAGGCCTACAAGGACCAGGTCGCGCGCATGCGCGCCGCGATCGACGACGCCCGAGCGCTCGCCGAGGGCCACGAGGCCGTCCTCGTCTCTCACCAGCTGCCCGTGTGGATCACGCGCTCCTCGTTCGAGGGCCGCCGCTACTTCCACGACCCGCGCAAGCGCGAGTGCTCGCTCGCCTCGGTGACGTCGCTGCGCTTCGACGGCGACCGCTTCGTGGGCCTCAGCTACACCGAGCCCGCCGCGGACCTCCTCCCTGGCGCGAACAAGGTCGCCGGGGCGTGAGCCGCCGCCGGACCCTCGCGCTCGCGGCAGCGTTCGCGGCCGGCGCGCTCGTGCTCGCCGGCTGCACGGCCGACGGCGACGTGGGCGAGCAGGTCGCCAACCAGGGTTACGTCTCGGGCGACGGTTCGACGCGTCAGTGGGCGGTCGCCGAGCGCGGCGAGCCCGTGACGCTCACCGGGACCGACTACGCGGGCGACCCTGTCGACACGAGCGCGTGGCGCGGCGACGTCGTCGTCGTCAACACGTGGTTCGCGGCGTGCCCGCCGTGCCGCGTCGAGGCGCCCGACCTCGCCGCGATCGCGGCCGACCGTGCCGCTGACGGCGTCCACCTCGTGGGGATCAACCGCACCGACGACGCGGGCGCGGCCCAGGCGTTCGAGAAGAAGTTCGAGATCCCCTACCCGACGATCGACGACCGCGAGGGCACTGCGACCGCCGCGCTCCAGGGCGTCGCGCCGATCGCGGCGACGCCGACGACGCTCGTCCTCGACCGTCAGGGCCGTGTCGCGGCCCGCGTCCTCGGTCTCCTCGACCGCACGACGCTCGACGCACTCATCGACGACGTCCTCGCCGAGCAGGCGTGAGCGTGCCCGCGGACGCCGTGACGACGGTCCTCGCGTCGGCGGGCACGACGGTCTTCTCCGGCTCGCTCCTGCTCGCCCTGCCGATCGCGCTCCTCGCGGGTGTCGTGTCGTTCGCGTCGCCGTGCGTGCTGCCGCTCCTGCCGGGCTACCTCGGGTTCCTCGGCGGCATGGCCGGGCAGGGCGCGGCGCGCCCCGTTCCTGCGGCCGACGGCACCCTTGCCGTCGCGGCCCCGCGGCGCGGCCGACTCCTGCTCGGCGTCGCGCTGTTCGTCCTCGGCTTCACCATTGTCTTCGTCGCGTACGGCGCGCTCTTCGGCCAGGTCGGCGCGCAGCTCGCGCAGCACCAGACGACGATCACCCGCTGGCTCGGCGCGATCGTCATCCTCATGGGTCTTGCGTTCCTCGGGGCGTTCGCGCCCCTCCAGCGCACGGTGCGCCTCCCCGTCGTCCCGACCGCGGGCCTCGGCGGCGCCCCCCTGCTCGGCGTCGTCTTCGGTCTCGGCTGGACGCCCTGCATGGGGCCCACCCTCGTCGCGATCTCCGCGCTGTCCCTCGAGCAGGGGACGGCCGCGCGTGGCGCGATCCTCGCGATCGCCTACTGCCTCGGCCTGGGCCTGCCGTTCCTCGGCATCGCCCTCGGCCTCGACTCCTCGAAGAAGATGGTGGAGCTCATGCGCGCGCACCGCGTCGGCATCTCCCGGGCGGGTGGGGTGATGCTCGTCCTCATCGGCCTCGCGCTCGTCACAGGCCTGTGGGCGAGCTGGACGCAGTCCCTCGCCGGGACCATCGGCGGATTCGAGACACTCCTGTGAACGCGTACCGCCCCGAGGGCATCGACGACGCGTTCACCGAGGACGGCGCCGCGCCGCAGCGCACGTCGAAGGGCTCGGGCGAGCTGCCCGCGCTCGGCGTCGTCGGCTGGATCCGCTGGGGCTGGCGCCAGCTGACGAGCATGCGGGTTGCGCTCCTGCTCCTCATGCTCCTCGCGGTCGCGGCCGTGCCCGGCTCGACCATCCCGCAGCGCCCGCAGGACCCGTCGAAGGTCGTGGAGTTCTTCGACAAGAACCCGGACGTCGCACCGTGGCTCGACAAGCTGCAGATGTTCGACGTCTACGGCTCGGTGTGGTTCTCGGCGATCTACCTGCTGCTCTTCGTCTCGCTCGTCGGTTGCATCCTGCCGCGCGCGAAGGTCCACTGGGTCGCGCTGCGCGCGCGCCCGCCCCGCACCCCGCGCCGCCTGGGGCGCTACCCAGCGCAGGGGGCGCGCACGTACGCGGCCGAGTACACGCCGGACCAGGTCGCCGAGGCCGCCGCCGCGCACCTGCGGGGCCGCGGCCCGCTGCCGCGCTTCCGCGTCGAGCGCGGCACCGAGACGAGCCCCGGCGTGCGCGCTCCCGAGGGCGAGCCCGGGCCCGTCCACGTCGTCGCCGCCGAGCGCGGCTACCTGCGCGAGACCGGCAACATCCTCTTCCACCTCGCCCTCGTCGGTCTGCTCATCTCGGTGGGGCTCGGGCAGGCGTTCCAGTACCGGGGCCAGGCGATCGTCGTCCAGGGCCGCGGCTTCGCGAACTCCGTGAGCGCGTACGACACCTTCGCGAAGGGCCCGTGGTTCCGCGAGGAGAGCCTGCCGCCGTTCACGATGGTGCTCGACGAGTTCACGTCGACGTTCACGGACGACCCCGTGCCCGTCGCGAAGGACTTCACGGCGTTCGTCTCCGTGACGGACCCGGCCGGCACGCGCCCCGAGACGGTGAAGGTCAACCACCCGCTGAAGATCGAGGGCGCCAAGGTCTACCTCCAGGGCAACGGCTACGCGCCGCGCCTCACGGTCAAGGACGCCGACGGCAACGTGACGTTCGCGGGCACGGTGCCGTTCATCCCCGAGGACCAGGTGTACACGTCGCGCGGCGTCGTCAAGGTGCCCGACGTCGTCACGGGCGAGCAGATCGGCCTCGTCGGCTACCTCCTGCCGACCGCCCAGCTCACGGCTCAGGGCGTCCGGTCGCTGCACCCGGGCCTGCTCAACCCCGTCGTCGTCCTCACCGTGTGGACGGGCGACCTGGGTCTCGACGACGGCGTGCCGCAGAACGTCTACGAGCTCGAGACGAAGGACATGACGCAGGCGCGAACGTCCGACGGCGAGCCCGTGACGCTCATGCTCACGCCGGGGCAGACGCTCGACCTGCCTGACGGCCTCGGCACGCTCACGCTCGAGGACATCCCGCGCTTCGTGGCCCTCGACCTGCGCCACGACCCGGCGCTCACGTGGATCGCGATCTTCGCGTTCTCTGCGATCGGCGGGCTCATGCTGTCGCTCTTCACGCCGCGCCGCCGCGTGTGGCTGCGCGTGAGCACCCGTTCCGACGCGGACGGCACCGCGCGTACAGTGGTCGAGACCGCAGGCCTGGCGCGCACGGACGATGCCGGCCTGCAACCCGAGGTAGACGCCCTGCTCGCGTACCTCGATGCCCATGATCCTGCGCCGGATACCCGTCCGACGACCGACGACCCTGGAGACACCCCATGACCACCGTCGGTGAGATGAGCGACCTCCTCGCCTGGGGGACCGCGAGCGCCTATGCCATCGCGTTCGTCGCCTTCGCGATCGACCTCTCCGGACGCCTCGGCGTCCGCTCCGTCGCCCGTGAGGAGGTCGCGGTCGGCGCTGCAACCGCGACGCCGACGTCCGGGGCGTCGACCGTCGCCACGGACGTCGTCGACCCTGCGGTCCGTGACACGACGAGCGCCGGCGCGGTCTCCGAGGCCACGGCCCGGCGCGCCGCGTCCCTCACCTCCCCGTGGAAGGCGTGGAGCGTCTCGAAGCCGCTCGGCATCGCGATGTCGGTCGCGTGGATGGGCCTCGCGCTGCACCTCGCCGCCATCGTCACGCGCGGCGTCGCCGCCGGGCGCGCGCCGTGGGCGAACCTCTACGAGTTCGTGCTCGTGGGCGCGTTCTTCGCGATGGGAGTGTTCCTCGTCGTGCAGCGGCGCTGGGACATCCGCTTCCTCGGCGTCATCGTCTCGGGGCTCGTGACGCTCGCGATCGTCGTCGCGCTCAACGCGTTCCACGTCGCGGCCGCCGGCGTGCAGCCCGCGCTGCAGTCGTACTGGCTCGTCATCCACGTGGGCATCGCGGTGTTCGCGACGGGCATCTTCACGGTCGCGTTCGCGGCGTCGGTCACGCAGCTGCTGCGGGAGTCGCGCGACGAGGGTTCGCCGATGCTCGCGTCGCGCATGTGGTCGTGGCTCGACCAGGTGCCGACGGCTGCGCAGCTCGAGCTGCTGAGCTTCCGCATCAACGCGGTCGGCTTCGTCCTGTGGACGTTCACGCTCGTCTCGGGCTCCGTGTGGGCAGAGGACGCGTGGGGCCGCTACTGGGGCTGGGA
This sequence comes from Sanguibacter sp. HDW7, assembly GCF_011300875.1. Taxonomy (NCBI): domain Bacteria; kingdom Bacillati; phylum Actinomycetota; class Actinomycetes; order Micrococcales; family Sanguibacteraceae; genus Sanguibacter; species Sanguibacter sp. HDW7. The sequence goes on from NZ_CP049862.1 coordinate 505,891, forward strand.
CCCCAAGGAGGTCTGGTCGTTCGTCATCTGGGTCGTCTACGCGGCGTACCTGCACGCGCGGACGACGCGCGGCTGGTCCGGGCGTCGGGCGGCGTGGTTCGTCGTCGTCGGCTACCTGTGCGTCCTGTTCAACTTCACGGGCGTCAACATCCTCTTCAGCGGCAAGCACTCCTACTCGGGCGTCTGACAACCCACTTCCACGACTCGTAGGGCCCCAGCACCGTTCGATGGCGCTGGGGCCCTACGAGTCGCTGGCCCCTGGTGACTCGTAGGTCTGGAGCACCATCGGACGGTGCTCCAGACCTACGAGTCGCGACGACAGGCGACGCCGCGCGGGATCGCTACGGCACGAGGTCGCCGAGGCCCTCGACCGCGCGCCCGGCGACCCTCGTCGCCCCGCCGAGCACGTGCCCTGCGGCCTCGCCGATCGCCTCGAACGGGAGGTCGATCCCGTCGCCGCGGCGACGGTCCCTTCAACCGAGGTGGAAGCCCTCGCTCGGCTGGACGACGACGACGCCCTGCCCGCCGAACGCGAGCTGGAACGTCTCGCCGGACCCGCCGCGGAGCATCGAACCGAGGCCGCCCGTGTCGACCTTGACGTTCATCTGCACGCCCGAGGTCCACAGGACGACGGCCTGCGGGTCGCCGAACGTCGGCGCCTCGGCGACGTTGAGCGCGACGGGCTCGCCTGCCGTCGTCACGGCGACGTAGCCCGTGCCCTGGCAGACGACGTTCGAGAGCCCGCCCGCGGCCATGCCGGCGCCGGGCTTGATCATCTTGATGTCCCACTGGATCGAGTCGGAGATCGCGAGGACGCTGGCGCCGTTGATCGAGATCATGTCGTTCTCGAGGTAGATGATCTGGACGTTCGAGGCGCTGTCCGCGAGGAAGAGCTGGCCCGCGCCGGAGCACTTCATGAGGTCGAGGCCCTCGCCGGTGACGGCGGACTTGAGGAAGCGGGCGGCACCTTGGCTCTTCTTCTCGAAGCGCACATCGCCCTGGTAGGCGACCATGGCGCCCGACCGCGACCAGACGGGCCCGAAGCCCATGTTGATCTTGAGCATCTTGCTGCCCTGCAGGCTGAACTGGTCCTGCGAGGTGTTCTCGGCGAACTGCTGGAACAGGGCTCCGTAGAGCGTCATGCTGCACCCCCTGGGTCGCGGTCCCCGTGCGGGACCTCCGTCGACAAGATATCGACGCGGGGGGTGGATGCGCGCGGGGACGCCCCGTGCGGTGCGTCCGCAGGTCAGCGCGGGCTGTCGTCCGCGGTGGGCGGGGTCGTGCCGTCGGTCCCGGCCTCACCGGCACGACGACGACGCTCCTGCTCGAGGCGCCAGAGGAACTCGGGGTCGTCGTCAGGCGCGACGGGTCCCTGGCGACCGGGTGCGGGTGCGCCGCCGGGGGCGGTGCGCATGCCGCCACGGGGGCCGCCGAGGGCCTCGCCGCGGCTGCGGCGGCCGTTGAGGCTCACGGCGAACCACACGACGGAGCCGAGCACGGGGATGAGGACGACGAGGACGATCCAGATGCCGCGGGGCAGGCCGTGGAGGTCCTCGTCGGGAGCGTTGATGATGTCCGTGACCGTGTAGACGACGACGGCGACGAGCAGCAGGAACCCGACGTAGCGCATGGGGCCAGCCTAGTGCGCCTAGGCTGGTGCCGTGCCTCTCGTCGCCTACACGCTGTGGCGTGTGCTCATCTTCGTCGTGCTCATGCCGCTGCTGTGGCTCGTCGGAGCTCGTGACGTCCTGTGGCCGCTGCTCGCCGTCGTGCTGACGTTCCTCGTCTCGCTGCTCGTGCTGCGCCCGCAGCGGGACCGCGCGTCGCTGTGGCTCGCTGAGCGCGCGGAGGCGCGCAAGCAGAAGATCGCCGACGGCACCGACGACCCGGACGCACAGGCCGAGGACGCCGAGACCGACAACCTCTGACCCGCGTCCCACGGATTGACGGCTTCCGACCGTTCAATGGTGGGAAGCCGTCAATCCGTCCGGAGAGCCGGGCCGGGTGCGCTACAGAGCCAGGCCCAGGGCCACGAGCGCGCCGAGCGCGAGCTCGTACATGCCCGTCCCGCCGAGGACCGGCACGAGCAGCTTGCCGCGCGCACCCGCGAGCACGGGCAGGCACAGCAGCACGACGGGCAGCCCGAGCAGCCCGACGACGAGCACCCACGGCGACGCGAGCGCGAGCGAGAGCGCGAGCAGCCACGACCCGGCGATCATCCCGACGTACGCGCGCCGCGCACGACGGTCGCCGAACCGCACCGCGAGGGTGCGCTTGCCCGCGACGACGTCGGTGGGGATGTCGCGGATGTTGTTGACCATGAGGATCGCGCACGCGACGAGACCGATCGCGACGGCGCCGACGACGGACGGCCACGTGACGTGGCCGACCTGCGTGTACGTCGTACCGATCGTCGCGACGAGCCCGAAGAACACGAAGACGAAGATCTCGCCGAGCCCGAGGTACCCGTACGGCTTCTTCCCGCCCGTGTAGAACCAGCCGGCGGCGACGCACGCGGCGCCGACCGCGACGAGCCACCACTGCCCTGTGAGCGCGACGAGCCACAGGCCGAGGAGAGCGCCGATGCCGAACGCGAGGAACGCAGCGCGCTTGACGTGCTTCGCGGGCGCGAGCAGCGACGCCGTGAGGCGCAGCGGGCCGACCCGGTCGGTGTCCGTGCCGCGGATGCCGTCGGAGTAGTCGTTCGCGTAGTTGACGCCCACCTGGAGCGCGAGCGCGACGCCGAGGGCGAGGAGCGCACGACCGCCGTCGAACGCGCCCGCGTGGGCGGCGGCGCCCGAGCCGACGAGGACGGGGGCGGCGGCTGCGGGCAGTGTGCGGGGACGCGCTCCGGCGACCCACTGCGCTGGTGTGGCCATGGTCCCGAGACTATCGGCACGTCGCGCGTGCCCCGGCAGGCGGGTACGTGCTGGCCGCGTGACGTGCGCGACGACGCTCAGGCGTCGCCGAGGTCCTGCGTCGGCAGCGGCGTCACGGTGCCGGGCCGGCGCCCGACGACGAGGTCGCGCACCGCGTCACGGTCGGGCTTGCCGATGCCGAGAGTCGGCACGGCGTCGACGATCTCGAGCGCGCGGGGAGCGGCGGGCGGGGCGACGGTCGCGCGGACGTGCGCGCGCACCTCGTCGAGCGTCGGTGCGGCCGCGCCGGGGGCGAGGGTCGCGACGGCGACGACGGCCGTGCCCCACTCGTCGTCGGGCACCCCGACGACGGCGACCTCGCCGAGCCCCCGCCAGCCGGCGAGCGCCGCCTCGACGGCACCCGCGACGACCTTCTCGCCGCCCGTGACGATGACGTCGTCCGAGCGGCCGTGGACGGTGAGGGTGAGGAACGACGTGTCCTCGGACAGCTCGAGCGTGCCGAGGTCTCGCGTGCGCAGCCAGCGGCCGCCGTGGATCGTCGTGTACGACTGCGCGTCAGCGATGTCGTCGTCGAGGTAGCCGATCGACAGGACGCGACCGGAGACGAGGACGTGCCCCTCGGCAGACGTGCGGATGCGCACGCCCGTGAGCGGGATCCCGTCGTACACGCAGCCGCCGCACGTCTCGGACATGCCATACGTCGTGACGACGCGGACGCCCGCGGCGGCGGCGCGCGCCGCAAGCTCGGGTGCGAGCGCGGCGCCGCCCACGAGGATCGCGTCGAACGACCGCAGGGCCTCGAGCGCCGCGGGGGCGTCGGGCCCCGGCTCGAGGAGCCGGTGGAGCTGCGTCGGCACGAGCGACGTGAACCGCCCGCCGCCCGGCGCGGCCGTGCGGGCCGGCATGCGTCCGACGGCCTCGACGAACGCCGCCGCACGGAACGGGCCCTCGAGGAGCGTCGGCGTCGTCCCCGCGAGGACCGAGCGCACGACGACCTGCATGCCTGCGACGTGCGTCGTCGGCAGCGCGAGGAGCCAGGAACCCTGCCCCCCGAGCCGCTCGGCGCTCGCCGCGGCCGACGCACGCAGGGCGGCAGCCGTGAGCATGACGCGCCGCGGCAGCCCCGTCGAACCGGACGTGCCGACGATGAGCGCGACGTCCTCGGGAACACCCGCAGGGGCCGTGGCCGAGGCCGCCAGAGCGTCGGAGGGGGGCACCGGCTGAGCGAGAAGTGCAGGCCCCGAGCCGTCGAGGGCCGCCCGCAGGAGGTCGGGCAGCGAGTGGTCCGAGAATCCTGAGACTGCAGGCCAGATGACGGGACGGTGCACCGGACCACCCTAGCCGCGGACGTAGGCTTGCGGACGCGTGCGCAGCCGAGGCGCACGGGGCAGGCACGAGAGGTGATGAACGTGAACCGTAGGACCACGCGAGGGCGGGGTGCCGTCGTGGCCCTCGTCGGGACGCTCGTCGCGACGCTGGGGCTCGCCGCGTGCAGCAAGGACGCGGACCCGCAGCCTGCGCCGCCGACGCCGACCGTGACGGTCGATGCGTCCGTCGAGCCGACGAAGACCGACGCGCCGACCCCCGAGGGGCCGATCGTCTACCCCCTCACGGGCGTCGCGGTCGACGAGGTCCCCAATCGTCCTGCGATCGCTGTGAAGGTCGAGAACACGGCTGCGGCTCGCCCTCAGTCCGGGCTCGAGGACGCCGATATCGTCTGGGAGACGATCGTCGAGTTCGAGGTCTCGCGCTTCATCGCGGTCTACCAGTCGAAGACCCCCGAGACGGTCGGCCCGGTCCGTTCCGCGCGACCGGTCGACCTGCGTGCGATCTCCCCGCTCAAGCCGCTCTTCGTGTTCTCGGGCGCGCAGTCGAAGATGCTCGGCCGGATCAGCCGCGCCGAGGCTGTCCAGGCGATCTCCAATGACGCGGGCGCGGCGGGTCTCTCGCGCAGCTCGGCGCGTCGAGCCCCCCACAACGTCTACGCGGACCTCGTGACGATCTGGAAGGCCGCTGACTCCACCCACTCCGCCGCCCCTGCACAGCAGCTGCAGTACGCCGCTGACGCGAAGGACGCGACCGCGACCGTGGACGGCAAGTCGACGTCCTCGATCGCGATCGCGCTGTCGTCGGCCGCGCGGCCCGGCTGGGCGTGGGACGGCGAGGCCGACGTCTGGCTGCGGTCTGAAGGTTCGGCGAAGGCGATGGGCGCGAACGGCAAGCAGCTCCGCGCGACGAACGTCGTCCTCATCGAGACCGAGCAGCGTGACTCGAAGATGGACGCGCAGGGCGGCGCGCCCGTCCCCGACCAGGCGTTCAGGGGGAAGGGGAAGGCGCTGGTGCTCACGGGCGGCCGATCGATCGTCGCGACGTGGACGAAGACCGACGACTCCACGCCGTTCGAGCTCGTCGGCAAGGACGGCGAGCCGATCCTTCTCGCTCCCGGCAACACGTGGATCGAGATGCTCAACAAGGGCAAGAGCACGTACACGGTCGACTGAGTCCGACCCCGGTATGACGGCGTCTCCCCCGCACGGGGGAGACGCCGTCGTCATGTCCAGCCTCGCGGCCGACGCGCGGCCGAGGTGCCGGACGCGAGGGTGGAGCCATGACCACGACCCACGCGCACCACATCCCCCGACCGTCCGGCTCCGACGGCGCGGTGCGCCGCGTCGTCCGCCCCTCCCGCACCCGTCGCGACCACGACTCGTGGCGCACGTCGACGGCGCCCGCGGCGCTGTCGGTCGCGCTCCTCACCGGACTCGCGACCGCACTCGCGCTCGGCCTGCGCGAAGCCGTCGAGCTCGCGCTGAAGTTCTTCGTCACGGGCTGAGGCGAGGCCTCCCTGAGCAGCCCCGCCCCGCAGGGGGGAGCGTGGCCCACGACGACGGGGCCCCGGCAGCATGCGCTGCCGGGGCCCCGTCGTCGTACGTGCGTCAGTCGCGGTACTGCGTGAAGGCGGCCGTCGCGGGGTGGGCGCCGAGGCGGTTGCCCTCCTCGAGGGCGTCGATCGCGGCACGGTCGGCGTCCGTGAGCTCGAGCTCGACGGCGGCGAGGTTGGCGCGGTAGCGCTCGGGCGTCACCGACTTGGGGATGACGATGCGGCCGGCGTCGAGGTGCCAGCGCAGGATGACCTGGGCGGGAGTCGCGCCGAGTCGCGCGGCGATCGCGGCGACGGCGGGGTCGTCGAGGTCCTTGCCGCGGCCGAGCGGGGAGTAGGCCTCGACGGCGATGCCGTGGCCGAGGGTGTTCGCGAGGACGTCGGCCTGCTGGAGCGTCGGGTGGACCTCGACCTGGTTGACGACGGGCAGGATCTCGGCCTCGGCGACGAGGCGGTCGAGGTGGTCGGGGAGGAAGTTCGAGACGCCGATCGCGCGGACGGCGCCGTCCGCGTAGAGCTTCTCGAAGGCGCGCCACGTCTCGACGTAGAGGTCGAGGCTCGGCACGGGCCAGTGGATGAGGTAGAGGTCGACGACGTCGACGCCGAGGGCCTTGCGGGAGCTCTCGAACGCCCTGAGGGTCTTGTCGAAGCCCTGGTCGCCGTTGCGGAGCTTCGTCGTGACGAAGATGTCCTCGCGCGGCAGGCCGGACGCGGCGAGGGCGGCGCCGACGCCCTCCTCGTTGTAGTAGCCGGCCGCGGTGTCGATGTGGCGGTAGCCGGACGCGAGGGCGTCCTCGACGAGTGCCTGCGTGCCGTCCTCGGGGACCTGGAAGACGCCGAGCCCGAGCTGGGGGATCTCGACGCCGTTGTGGAGGGTGACGGTGGGGATGCTCATGGCACCATCCTGCGGGCTGTCCGCCCTCCGGTCCAGTCGTTGCGCAGGGCGGTACGCCTGCCCGGCGTCGGCCCACCCTTTCGCCCGACTCGTAGGTCTCCAGCACCGTTCGACGGTGCTCCGGACCTACGGGTCGAGAGGGTCGGAGGGGGAGGGGGAGCAGGCGTCAGACGTGGTACGGGTACGACGACCAGTCCGGGTCGCGGTGCTCGAGGAACGCGTCGCGGCCCTCGACAGCCTCGTCGGTCATGTACGCGAGGCGCGTCGCCTCGCCCGCGAAGACCTGCTGGCCCATGAGCCCGTCGTCGGCGAGGTTGAACGCGAACTTCAGCATGCGGATCGCCTGCGGCGACTTCCGCGCGATCGTCAGCGCGTACTCGAGCGCCAGGGCCTCGAGGTCGTCGTGCTCGGCAACCTCGTTGAGCGCGCCCCAGTCGTACGCGTCCTGCGCGGAGTACTCGCGGGCGAGGAAGAAGATCTCGCGGGCGCGCTTCTGGCCGATCTGGCGGGCGAGGTAGGCGGAGCCGTAGCCGCCGTCGAACGAGCCGACGTTCGCGTCGGTCTGCTTGAAGCGTGCGTGCTCGCGGCAGCCGATCGAGAGGTCGGCCACGACGTGGAGCGAGTGCCCGCCGCCCGCGGCCCAGCCGTCGACGACCGCGACGACGACCTTGGGCATCGTCCGGATGAGCCGCTGCACCTCGAGGATGTGGAGGCGCCCGGCACGCGCGGGGTCGACGGTGTCCGCGGTCTCGCCCTCCGCGTAGCGGTAGCCGTCGCGGCCGCGGATGCGCTGGTCGCCGCCCGAGCAGAACGCCCAGCCGCCGTCACGCGGCGAGGGGCCGTTGCCGGCGAGGAGGACGGTGCCGACGTCCGAGGTGAGCCGGGCGTGGTCGAGGATCCGGTAGAGCTCGTCGACGGTGCCGGGTCGGAACGCGTTGCGGACCTCGGGCCGGTCGAACGCGACGCGCACGACGGGCAGGTCGCGCTCGGCGGTCACCGAGCCGTCCTCGCCCAGCGTCCGCTCGACGCCGCGGTGGTACGTCATGTCGACGAGGTCCTCGAAGCCGGCGACGGTCCGCCACCTCTGGGGATCGAAGGTCTCGGACACCGTCGCGGGGATCTCGCTCATGACCCAACCCTAACGACCCGGCCGGTGACGTCGGCCACCGTCCCCGTCCGACGCGGGGCGTCTCGGGTAGCCTGGGGCTCACGCGCGTGCCCACCCCGCGCCGTCCGGGACGACCCGGACGTCCCTCACGGGCCGAGGACGACCTCGGCACGGAGAAGCACACCATGACCACCACGTCCGCCCCCCTCGTCACGCGCGCCGACATCGTCCGCGCAGGCCTCGGCTGGGTCGCCTACGCGGTCCTCCTCGCCGTCGGCGGCATCCTCGAGCCCCCGCTCCCGGGCCCGCTCCTCGTGGCCGCCCTCGTCGTCATCGTCGGTGTCGTCGTCGTCTGCGCCTTCGGCGTCGTCACGCAGGCCGAGGCCCTGGCCCACCGTCTCGGCGACCCGTACGGCACGCTCGTCCTCACGCTGTCGATCGTCATCATCGAGGTCGTGCTCATCGCGGCCGTCATGCTGGGCCCTGGCGAGCACGCGAGCATCGCGCGCGACTCGGTCATGGCCGTGTCGATGATCATCCTCAACCTCGTCGTCGGTGCCTCTCTGCTCGTCGGCGGGCTGCGCCGCGGGTCGCTCGGGCACAACCGTGCCGGCGTCTCCACATACCTCGCGCTGCTCGTCGTCCTGCTCGCGCTCGCGTTCGCGCTTCCCGCGTACGTCGGCTCCGAGGGTTCCTACTCCGTGGTCCAGGCGGTGCCGGTCGTCGTGCTCACTGTCGGCCTCTACGCGTTCTTCCTCCAGCAGCAGACGGGGCCGCGGGCGGACGACTTCCGCGAGGTCGACGCCGACGTGAGCCCCGCCGCCGGCGAGGCCCCCGCCCCTGCGCCGAGGGAGCCGTTCGCGCGCACCCTGCGCGAGCACCGGCGCGAGATTCTCACGCGCCTCGGCCTGCTCGTCGCGACCGTGCTCCCGATCGTCCTGCTCTCCCACGACATGGCGTCGCTGCTCGACGACGGGCTCGGCCGGCTCGGTGCGCCCGTCGCGCTCGCCGGCGTGCTCATCGCGCTCATCGTCTTCCTGCCTGAGTCGCTCACGTCGGTGCGGGCGGCGCTCGCGGGCGAGGGGCAGCGGGTGAGCAACCTCTGCCACGGTGCGCTCGTGTCGACCGTCGGCCTGACGATCCCCGTCGTCCTCGTCATCGGCATGCTCACGGGGCAGCGGGTGCTGCTCGCGGAGTCCCCGGCGAACCTCGTGCTGCTCGCGACGACGCTCCTGCTGTCGGTCGCGACCTTCTCGGGCCGACGGGCCACGGCCGTCCACGGCGCGGTGCACCTCGTGCTCTTCGGCATCTACGTGCTCGCGCTGCTCAGCTGACCGGCTGGCGCGTCGGACGGGCGCGATGTCCCCGGCGTGCGTCCGGCCGCTGCGGGGTGACGGCGGAGCTGCGTCGCGGGTTCGTCAGGCGTCGCCGTCTGCGGTTTCGTTCCTTTCCGGACTGCTGGGCTGGAGTCGTCCCACAAGATCGGGCATGAATACTGCCCGATCTTGTGGTTACCGTTGACCGGCCAGGCTGGATCGGGCATGATCGGTCATGTCGACGACGACAGGTCGACGACGCACCGCCCGCACCGCCGCGCCGTGAGGAGCACCCGCCGTGTACGCCCCGGAACGCCAGACCGAGATCGTCACCCGAGCCCGCAACGCCGGCCGCGTCGACGTGGCGACGCTCGCCGCGGAGCTCGACGTCGCCGCCGAGACCATCCGCCGAGACCTCGGTCTCCTCGAGCGCCGCGGCCTGCTGCGCCGCGTCCACGGCGGCGCCGTCCCCGTCGAGCGGCTCGCGCTCGAGCCCTCCGTCGACGAGCGCGACCTCGCCAACACCGAGGCGAAGGACGCGATCGCCCGCGCGGCGCTCACCCTCCTCGGCGACGCGTCGACGATCGTCCTCGACGGCGGCACGACGACCGCGCGGCTCGCCGCGCTCCTGCCCGAGGGCCGCGAGCTCACCGTCATCACCCACGCGCTGCCCGTCGCCGCCGCCGTCGCGACCCGCCCCGGCATCACGCTCCACCTCGTCGGAGGTCACGTCCGCGGCCGCACGCTCGTCGCGACCGGCCCCTGGACGACGGCGGCACTCGCCGAGCTCCGCGCGGACGTCGTCGTCCTCGGCGCCAACGGTGTGAGCGTCGACCGCGGCCTCACGACGCCCGACCTCGCCGAGGCCGAGGCCAAGCGTGCGCTCGCCGCCGCCGGCCGCCGCGTCGTCGTCCTCGCCGACCACACGAAGATCGGCCGCGACGAGCTCGTCACGTTCGCCCCGCTCGAGCGCGTCGACATGCTCGTCACCGACGCCGTCGTCGCCCCGGACCTCGTCGCGGAGCTTGTCGCAGCCGGGGTCGAGGTCGTGACGGCATGATCGTCACCCTCACCCCCAACCCGTCCGTCGACCGCGCCTACGACGTCGAGGCCGTCGCGCGCGGCGGCGTCAACCGCGCGGGCGCCGTCCACGTGCACCCCGGCGGCAAGGGCATCAACGTCTCGCGCGCGCTCGCCGCGCACACCGTCCCGACGGTCGCGGTCCTGCCCGTCGGCGGCGCCGACGGCGACCTGCTCGTCGCGCTCCTCGGCGCCACCGACGTCACCGTGCGAGCCGTGCCCGTCCCGGGCGACACCCGCTCGAACATCACGCTCCAGGAGTCCGACGGCACGACGACGAAGATCAACGCCCCCGGCCCGGTGCTCGACGCCGACGGGGGAGCCCGCCTGCTCGCCGCCGTCGTGAGCGCCGTCGGCCCGGGCGACACCGTCGTCGGCGCAGGTTCCCTTCCCCGCGGTCTCGCACCCGACTTCTACGTCACGCTCGCGGACGCCGTCCGCGAGCGCGGCGCACGCCTCGTCCTCGACACCTCGGGCGCCCCGCTCGCCTCGGCCGCCCGGGCGGGCGGCATCGCGCTCGCCAAGCCCAACGACGACGAGCTCGCCGAGCTCGTCGGCCGCGAGCTCGCGACCGTCGGCGACGTCGTCGAGGCGGCCCGCGAGATCCTCGCGCGCGGGACCGACGCTCTCCTCGTCTCTCTCGGCGCGCACGGCGCGCTCCTCGTCACGGCCGACCGCTCCTGGTGGGCCGGCGGCCCCCCGCTCCTGCCCGCGTCGACCGTCGGCGCGGGCGACACGACCCTCGCCGGCTACCTCGCCGCCGAGCACGCAGGCGGCGACCCTGCCACCTGCCTGCGCACCGCGGTCGCCTGGGGGCGCGCCGCGGTGCTCCTGCCCGGGACCGCCGTCCCGGGACCCGACCTCGTCGACGTCGACGCGGTCACCCTCACCCCCGACCCCGCACCGACCACCCCCGTCAAGGAGATGTAGACATGACCAGCCAGCTCATCACCGCGGACCTCGTGGCCATCGACCTCGCTGCCGCGACGAAGGACGTCGTCATCGAGGCGCTCGCCGAGCGTCTCGCCGCCGCCGGACGCGTCACCGACGGCGAGACCTTCGCCGCCGACGTCCGCGCCCGCGAGGCGCAGACCCCGACCGGCCTGCCCGGACAGGTCGGCCTCCCGCACGCGAAGTCGGACGCTGTCCTCACCCCCTCGCTCGCCGTCGCGACCGTCCCCGGCGGCGTCGACTTCGGCGGGCCCGACGGCCCCTCGACGCTCGTCTTCCTCATCGCGGCCCCCGCGCTGGGCGACAACGTCCACCTCCAGATCCTCGCGAAGCTCGCGCGCAAGCTCATGAACGCCGAGTTCATGGCGTCCGTGCGCGCCGCCACCGACGGCGAGACGCTCGCCGCCCTCGTCAACGAGGCGGTCACGGCATGAGGTTCGTCGCCGTGACGTCCTGCCCCACGGGCATCGCCCACACCTACATGGCTGCCGAGGCCCTCGAGCAGACGGGCAAGGCACAGGGCCACGAGGTGACGGTCGAGACGCAGGGCTCGATCGGCTCGGAGCCGCTCGACCCCGCGGTCATCGCGGCGGCCGACGGCGTGATCTTCGCCGCCGACCTCGAGGTCAAGGAACGCGACCGCTTCGCAGGCCTGCCGACGGTCGACGTCGGCGTCAAGCGTGCCGTGCACGACCCGGCCGCCGTCCTCGCCGAGGCCGTCGCCGCCGTCGAGGCCGCCGCAGCGCTCCCTGCCGCCGAGCGTCCCGTCGCGGCCCCTGCGCCGTCGCGGGCCACGTCGGCGTCGGGGGCGACGAGGGTCCGCCAGTGGCTCATGACGGGTGTCTCGCACATGATCCCGTTCGTCGCTGCGGGCGGCATCCTCATCGCCCTGAGCTTCATGCTCGCGCAGGTCGCGTGGGGCGGCGCCGAGGGCGCCGTCGAGGTGACGGGCGCCGACGCGGCCGCGATCTTCGCGTCGTTCGACCCGCTGAGCCTTCAGCACTGGTCGGTCGTCCTCCTCAAGACCGGCCAGCTCGCGTTCGGGTTCCTCGTGCCGGTCCTCTCGGGCTACATCGCGTACGCGATCGCCGACCGTCCCGGCCTCGTTCCCGGCTTCGTCGGCGGTGCGGCCGCGGGCTTCATCGGAGCGGGCTTCCTCGGCGGCCTCGTCACCGGCTTCGCGGCGGGCTTCGTCGCCCTGTGGATCAGCCGCTGGAAGGTCGCCAAGGGTGTGCGCGGCATCATGCCGGTCGTCGTCATCCCGCTGCTGTCGTCGCTCGTCATCGGTGTGCTCATGCTCGTCCTCCTGGGCCGGCCGATCGCCGCAGCGATGGATGGCCTCACGGACTGGCTCGGTGGCCTCCAGGGTGGCTCGATCATCCTGCTCGGTGCGCTGCTCGGCGCCATGATGGGCTTCGACCTCGGCGGCCCGGTCAACAAGGTCGCCTACACGTTCGGCGTCACGGGTCTCGCGACCGCAGGCCTCACGCCCGACTCCCCGCAGTACAAGGTCATGGCCGCGGTCATGCTCGGCGGCATGGTCGCGCCCCTCGCGCTCGCCCTCGCGACCGTCGTGCGCCCGCGCCTCTTCACGGAGGTCGAGCGCGAGAACGGCAAGGCCGCGTGGCTGCTCGGCGCGTCGTTCATCTCCGAGGGCGCGATCCCGTTCGCGGCGGCCGACCCGTGGCGCGTCATCCTCGCCTCGACGGTCGGCTCGGCCGTCACCGGGGCCGTGTCGATGGGTATGGGTGTCTCGCTCGTCGCACCGCACGGAGGTGTGTGGGTGCTGCCGCTCGTCGGCAACGCGCTCGGCTTCGTCGTCGCGATCCTCGCCGGTGTCGCCGTCGCGTGCGCGCTCGTCGTCCTCCTCAAGCAGACGCGCAGGGTGCCCGTGGCGGCCGCGGGGCCCGTCCTGGCCGGCCAGGACGCGTGATGACCGCGCCACGGACCCTCGAGGGAGTGGGCGTCGGCCGCAGCGCGGTCGTCGGCCCGGTCGCGCGGTCCGTGCGCGGTGTCCTGCGGCGCGCCCGGCGTGCCGCAGGACACCGCGGGCGCTGTCACTAGTCTGGGGCGATGCACGTCTACTCGATCCCGCTGACGACCCGCTTCCGCCGCATCGACGTGCGCGAGGGCGTGCTCCTGCACGGCCCGGGGGGATGGGCCGAGTTCTCGCCCTTCGCCGACTACGACGACGTCGAGTCGTCGTCCTGGCTGCGTGCCGCGCTCGAGGCGGCGCGCGAGGCGCACCCGCCCGCCGTGCGTGACCGCATCCCCGTCAACGTCACGGTGCCGGCGGTCGACGGGCCGCGCGCCCACGCGGTCGTGCGCGCGTCCGGTGGCTGCGAGACGGCGAAGGTCAAGGTCGCCGAGCCGGGGCAGTCGGAGGCCGACGAGATCGAGCGGCTCGAGGCCGTGCGCGACGCGCTCGGCCCGTCGGGCCGCATCCGGATCGACGCGAACGGCGGCTGGGACGTCGCCACCGCGCTCGCACGTCTCACGGTCCTCGACCGGGCGGCGGGCGGCCTCGAGTACGTCGAGCAGCCGTGCGCGAGCGTCGACGATCTTGCGGCGGTGCGCCGCCGCACGCACGTACTGGTCGCGGCCGACGAGTCGATCCGCCGCGCGGAGGATCCCTTCGAGGTCGTGCGGCGCGAGGCGGCGGACGTCGTCGTCCTCAAGGTGCAGCCGCTCGGCGGCGTCCGCGCGTGCCTGCGGCTCGCCGAGGAGATCGGTCTGCCCGTCGTCGTGTCGTCCGCGCTCGAGTCGTCGGTCGGCCTGGCCGACGGCCTCGCGCTCGCGGCCGCGCTGCCGGAGCTTCCGTACGCGTGCGGCCTCGCGACCGCGCACCTGCTCACCGACGACACCGTGGTCCGGCCGCTCGTGCCCGTCGGCGGGTCGATCGGCGTGCGTCGGCCCGTCGTGGCCCCGGCCGCTCTCGCGCGCACCGCCGCGTCCGACGACGTCGCCGCCGCGTGGCGCGACCGGCTCGAGCGGTGCGCGGCCGTGCTCGGCGAGGACCTCGCCGACGTCCTGGGATGATGGGCCAGTGACGTCCCCGTCGGCGACCGCCGCCCGTACCCTGCTCGCCGCGCTCGTGCGCCTCGGTGTGCGCGAGGTCGTCCTCGCCCCCGGCTCGCGCTCCGCGCCGCTCGCGTACGCGGCGGCCGAGGCCGCCGAGGCGGGGCTCCTCGATCTCACGGTGCGCGTCGACGAGCGCGAGGCCGGGTTCACCGCGGTCGGGCTCGTCCGTGGTGCCGCGCTCGGCGGCTCGCACCACCGCGACGTCGCGCCCGTCGCGGTCGTGACGACGTCCGGCACGGCGGTCGCCAACCTCCACCCGGCGGTGCTCGAGGCCCACCACGCGGGCCTGCCGCTGCTGCTCCTCACGGCCGACCGCCCGCACGAGGTGCGGGGCACGGGTGCGAGCCAGACGATCGACCAGCCCGGGATCTTCGGGGGAGCCGTGCGGCTCGCGGTCGACGTCCCCGCGCCCGACGGGCGCCCGGGCGAGGAGAACGACCTCGTGCACCTCGCGGCGCGTGCGGTCGACGCCGCGTCCGGCGCCCGTTCCGGGTTTCCCGGCCCGGTCCAGCTCAACCTCGCGTTCCGCGACCCGCTCGTGCCGGACGCCGACGACGCCACGCAGTGGCCGGACGTCCGCCCGCCGCGGGTCCTGCCGCCGCCGGCAGCGTCGCTCGACGTGAGCCCGTGGACCGCCGGCGAGCTCACGGACGGCGGCACGCTCGTCGTCGCGGGCGACGGCGACGACGGTTCCGCTCGGCGCCTCGCCGAGGCGCGCGGCTGGCCGCTCCTCGCCGAGTGCGTGACGCCGTCGGCGGGCGGCCCGCGGCTCGTTCCCGCGCACGCGCACGTCCTCGCTGCCTCGCCGCTCACGGCGGACGTCCGGCGCGTGGTCGTCGTCGGCCGCCCGACGCTCTCGCGGCCCGTCCAGCGGCTGATCGCGCGCGAGGACGTCGATGTCGTCCTCGTCGCCCCGGCCGGAGCGCCGTGGGCCGACGCACCGCGGGGCGCGCGCACGGTGCTGCCGGAGGTCCCGCTCGGCTGGTTCCTGCCCGACGCCATGCTCGGCGACGGCCTGCGCACCGTGCGCCGTGACCGGTGGCGCGACGCGTGGAGCGCCGCGGGCGTCGCGGCTGCAGCGGCTGTCGACCGCGCGCTCGACCTTGACCGGCTCGGCGGGGGACAGGGCACTGCGACCTCCGCGGAGGGTCCAGGCCCACTCACGGCCGAGGCCGCGGTGCGGATCCTGGCCGACGCGCTCACGCCCGTCGACGTCCTCGTCGTCGGCTCCTCGAACCCCGTGCGCGACCTCGACCTCGTCCACCGCTGGACCGCCCAGCCGCGCGTCGTCGCGAACCGCGGTGTCGCGGGCATCGACGGGCTGCTCTCGACTGCCGTCGGCACGGCTCTCGCTCTCGGGCGACCCGACCGCGGCGGGATCGAGGGGCGCACCGTGCGTGCTCTCGTCGGCGACCTCACCTTCCTCCACGGCGCGGGCGGGCTTGCCGCTGCGCGCGGCGAGGCGCGCCCCCAGCTGCAGGTCGTCGTCGTCAACGATGCCGGGGGCTCGATCTTTACGGGCCTCGAGCACGGAGCGCTCGCGGAGTCGGCGCCGTCGCGTGCCGCCGCCGTCGAGCGAGTGTTCGGCACGCCGCACGACGTCGACCTCGGCGCGCTGTGCGCCGCGCACGGGCTGCCGCACGTCGTCGTCACCGACGCCGCCGCGCTGCGGGCCGCGCTCGCCACGCCGGGCCGAGGCACCAGCGTCGTCGAGGTGCGCGTCGACCGTGACGGACGCCGTGCACGGGCCGCCGCGGTCGCGGACGCGCTGCGCACGGCCCTCGCGGACTGACCGTCCCGCCCGCTCGCCCCCGCCCGTGCGTCCCGACGGAAGCGACTCGTAGCGCTCCTGCACACAGCGCGAGCACCCGCCGGCCCTTCGCCGCCCCGTGCCGGCCAACATCCGCGACTCGTAGCGCTCCTGCACACTGCGTGAGCTGCCCCGCGTGTGGCGGCGGCCGCTGCCGCTCGCTCGAAACTCTCAGAAAACTCCCAGGGCCGTCGACGGATCTGCTCAGGCTCGGCTGGTCGACTGTGGGTGTCGAAGGAGGTCCACCATGGACGAGAACACCACACAGCCGATCCCCACAGCCGGTGACGAGCCGACCCACGAGGGTCACGCCGGGACCACCGACGCCCAGCCGACGGCCCCGCTGCCGAGCGCCTTCGCGGCGCCCGACGGCTCCACGCCGCGGCCCGTGCCGCCGGCCCCGCAGCCCGACCCCGGCCAGCAGCCCCACGCGCCCTACGCTTCAGCGCCCCAGGCCGCCGCACCGCAGGTCCCCGCGCCTCAGGCCCCGTACGGGTCGCAGCCCACGCCCGCTCCTCAGGGTGTCCCGTACCCGCCCCAGGGTGCGCACGGCGCTCCGACGGGTGCCCCGTACGCCACGGCGAGCGGTCCCTACGCCGCGCCTGCGGCCCACAACCCCTACGGCCAGCACCCCCAGGGCGCGTCGTTCGGCCCCGGAGCCATTCCCTCGCCGTCCGTGCCCCGCGCGCCCCGCAAGGCACGCACGTGGCCCGCCGTCGTCGCGACCGCCGCAGCCACGGCGCTCGTCGTCGGCGGTGGCTCCGCCTACGTCACGTCGCAGCTCGTCGACAGCCCCGCACAGAGTGCCGCCGTGTCCTCCTCGGTCCACGGCCTCGGCAAGGGCTCGACGATCAGCGTCGACTCGGTCGCCCCCGCGAGCTGGGAGGAGGTCGCCGCGCGGGTCGCCCCGTCGGTCGTCGCGATCGACGTGGTCTCCCAGGAAGGCGAGGCCCAGGGCTCGGGCGTCATCATCGACACGTCCGGCCACATCCTCACGAACAACCACGTCGTGTCCGGCGCGAAGAACGACACCGTCACGGTGACGCTGAGCGACGGCAGGCTCTTCGACGCGAAGATCGTCGGTGTCGACGCCTCGACGGACCTCGCGATCGTCAAGCTCGTCACCCCTCCGAGCGACCTCACGGCCGCGACGCTCGCCGACTCGGACGACGTCGTCGTCGGCAACGCCGTCATGGCGGTGGGCAACCCGCTCGGGCTCGCCAACACGGTGACGACCGGCATCGTCTCGGCCGTCGACCGGCCCGTCTCGACGTCGGACGGCACGCAGGCGTCGGCCGCGGTGACGAACGCGATCCAGATCGACGCGGCCATCAACCCCGGCAACTCGGGCGGCCCGCTCTTCAACGCTCAGGGCGAGGTCATCGGCATCACGTCGTCGATCGCGACGCTCTCGAGCGGCTCGGGTCAGTCCGGCTCGATCGGCCTGGGCTTCGCGATCCCGTCGAACCTCGCGCGCTCGGTCGGTGACCAGCTCATCGCGAAGGGTGTGGCTCAGCACGCGTTCCTCGGTGTCTCGCTCAGCGACGGCACGGCCACGGCCGACGGTTCGACGCGGCGCGGCGCTCAGGTCGTCGACGTGACGGCCGGGTCGGCGGCGGCGACGGGCGGCGTGCTCAAGGGCGACGTCATCGTCGCGATCGACGGCAAGGCTGTGAGCGGCGCCGAGTACCTCACGGCGGCCGTCCGGGAGCGGGTCGGTGGGGACCGCGCGGTCCTCACGGTCGTGCGCGACGGCGCGGCGAAGGACCTCACGGTGACGCTCACCGCGAAGACCGACGCCGCGGCGACGCCCGACAGCGGGTCGGGCAGCGGCGACGGGTCCGGCAGCGGGTCGGGCAGCGGCGACGGGTCCGGCAGCGGCAACGGCGACAACACCCCTGGTCAGGGGCGTCCGGGCCGGTCGAACGAAGGGTCGGAGGACTCCTTCCCGGGGGGTATGACCCAGGACGAGTTCTTCCAGTGGCTCCAGGAGAACCTCTGATCTAGATTAGGTACTGGTCGCGGTCCCGCTCCCCTGTCGGGCGCCGTGGCCCCCGCCCGACGGTGCATCCCTGACACCGTCGGAGCCGCGGCGAGTCGGTCCCCCTGCCGATGGCGCCGCCGGAGGGCCGAGGCGATTCCCTGACGCCTCGGCCCTCCCTTCATGTCTGTGCAGGGTTCCCCCGTCATATGGGGAGGATTCCCCCGTCATGTCCGTGCGGGGTTCCCCCTCCCGACGGATTGACGCTGCACCCCCGTTCGATGGGGGTGCAGCGTCAATCCGTCGAGGAGCCCTTGATGGGCAGGATCACGGCTGCGGGCAGGAGCCCCGCGATGGCCGGTGCCCGCGGCCTGCCGGTGCCCGCGAGGGGCCGGTGCTCGCGGCCTGCCGGTGCCCGCGAGGGGCCGGTGCTCGCGGCTCGTTGCGCCCCGGGACCTCTGAGAGGTGCGTCAGCGCAACGAGCTCGGCGCGGCCAGGGACGCGTCGCGATCTGGTTGCGCACCGGAACCTCTGAGGGGTGCGTCCACACAACCAGCCGAGGGCGGAGGCGCGGATGATCCGCGGCGAGAGGCCGGAGCAGCCCGAAGGGCGTGCCCGCTCAGTCGCCCAGGGCGTAGCGCATGGGCTCGAGCTTGGCCTCGGTCTCGGCGAGCTCGTCGGCCGGGACGGAGGCCGCGACGATCCCGCACCCGGCGAAGAGCCGCAGCTCGCGCGGGTCCTCGGGGTCGAGCTCCGCGGAGCGCAGGCCGATGCCCCACTCGCCGTCGCCGTCGGCGCCGAGCCAGCCGACGGCTCCCGCGTAGCGGGCGCGGTCGAGGTGCTCGATCTCGCGGATGAGCTCGCGCGCGACGGACGTGGGCGTGCCGCACACGGCGGCGGTCGGCGCGAGGGCGTCGGCGAGCGCGAGGCTCGTCGCGCCGGGTGCGGCGAGAACTCCCGTGACGTCGGTCGCGAGGTGGAGGACGTTGGGCAGGTGGAGGACGAACGGCGTCTCGGGGACGTTCGTCGACGTGCAGAACGGGGTGAGGGCCTGCGCGACGGAGCTCACGGCGTACTCGTGCTCCTCGAGGTCCTTCGAGGAGTGCGAGAGGTGCGCGGCGCGGGCGAGGTCGGCGTCGTCGTCGCCCGTGCGGCGGACGGTTCCGGCGAGGACGCGGGAGATGACGAGGCCCTTCTCGGAGCGCACGAGGAGCTCGGGCGTCGCGCCGACGAGCCCGTCGACGGAGAAGGTCCAGCAGCCCGAGAACCTGTCGGCGAGCCGTCCGAGCAGGTAGCGGGGGTCGACGGGGTGCGTCGTGCGGGCGCGGACGTCGCGCGCGAGGACGACCTTGTCGACGGCGCCGTCGCGGATGCGGCTGACGGCGTCGGCGACGACGTCGAGCCACGCGTCGGGCGTGAGCGCGCCGTCGGCGTACGTCACGGGGCCGGGCGAGGTCACGGGGGCGGCGCCGACGCGGAGCAGCTCGGCGACGGTCGGCTGGGGTGCGGGGGAGGTGGTCTCCTCGGCGAGGGTCGTCACCCAGGCGAGGGGGCCGCGGCGGCCGACGACGACGCGTGGCACGACGAGCGCGCCGCCCGCGGGGGAGGCTGGGTCGAACGAGAACGAGCCGAACGCGACGGGGCCGGTGCCGGGGGTGCGGACGTCGTCGTGGACGGTCATGGTGCGCAGCAGCCGCGTCCATGCCTGCTCGGCGTGGGCGAACTGGCCCTCGCCGCCGACCTCGACGCGCGCGAGCTCGCCCCAGGCGACGATGCCGTCGCCGCGCCGCACCCAGGAGAGCGGGGAGTCGGCGGGCAGGAGGTCGAGGAGGGCGCCCGGGTCGGTGGCCGCGTCGGGCAGGTCGAGCGCGGTGGTCCGCACGACGACGCGTCCCGCGGGGACGTGGTCCGCGGGCGTGGGCTGGTTGGCGTTCATCGCCGTCCAGGGTACGTCTCCGGCAGGACCAGTCCCGCACCGTCGTTAGGCTGGGGGCATGTCGCGCGCAAGCCTGGAGAAGAAGCCCCGTGAGGTCGCCTCGATGTTCGACGGCATCGCCCGTCGCTACGACCTCACGAACGACGTCATCTCGCTCGGTCAGGACCGCCGCTGGCGGCGCCTGACGATCGATGCGGTCGGTGCGGCTCCGGGTGAGAAGGTGCTCGACCTGGCGGCCGGCACGGGCACGTCGTCGGAGCCGTTCGCGGACGAGGGCGTGCGGGTCGTGCCGTGCGACTTCTCGATCGGCATGCTGCAGGTCGGCAAGGCGCGTCGTCCGGACCTCTCGTTCACGGCGGGCGACGCGACGCGGCTGCCGTTCGCGGACGCGTCGTTCGACGCGGTGACGATCTCGTTCGGGCTGCGCAACGTCGTCGACACGGTGGGTGCGCTGAGCGAGATGCTGCGGGTGACGCGTCCGGGCGGGCGGATCGTCGTGTGCGAGTTCTCCTCGCCGACGTGGGCGCCGTTCCGGACGGTGTACCAGGAGTACCTCATGAAGGCGCTGCCGAAGGTCGCGGGCGTCGTGACGAAGGACGCCGGCTCGTACGAGTACCTCGCGGAGTCGATCTCGTCGTGGCCCGACCAGGTGGCGCTCGCGCACCTCATGCAGGAGGCCGGGTGGCGCAAGGTTGCCTACCGCAACGTCTCCGGCGGGATCGTCGCTCTGCACCGGGCGACGCGGCCCGAGGCCGTCTGACCAGGACGTCCGTCTTCTCCCGGCCTTCGCCGGTGGCGTAGGCCCTAGGTCCCGGTGTTTGCTGACGAGGTGAGGCTTACCTTGGCAGACATCGGCCACAGGTGAGACTAGAGTGGCGAGGGCGCTTGTGCCTTCGTGCACAAGGTCTGCGCACACCGGGCAGCACCCCTCCCGACAAGCATCACAAGGATTCAGCGATGGCGACGAACCACCCCGACGACGCGGACGTCGTCGTCGTCGGTGCAGGCCCTGCGGGGGCCACCGCCGCGCACTACCTGGCCTCCGTCGGCCTGGACGTCGTCGTCCTCGACAAGGCCCGCTTCCCGCGCGACAAGATCTGCGGCGACGGCCTCACACCGCGCGCGGTCGCGGAGCTCGTGCGCGCGGGCGTGAGCATCGACGAGTCCGACGGCTGGATCCGCAACATCGGCCTGCGCGTCGTCGGCGGCGGCCACCGCATCGAGATCCCGTGGCCCGAGCTCTCGTCCTACCCGTCGTACGGCCTCGCGCGCTCGCGCATGTCGTTCGACCACCTGCTCGTCGAGCACGCACGGAAGTCGGGCGCGACGGTCCTCGAGGGCATGAACGTCACCGAGCCCGTCCTCGACGAGCGCACGGGTCGCGTCGTCGGCGTCCGCGCGCGCGTCCTCGACGCGGACGGTCGTCGTACGGGTGAGGAGCGCACGTTCCGGGCGCCCGTCGTCATGGCGGCCGACGGTGTCTCGTCGCGCCTCGCGACGGCGGTCGGCATCGAGAAGCGCAACGACCGCCCCATGGGTGTCGCGGTCCGCACGTACTTCGAGTCCCCGCGCCACGACGACGCCTGGATGGAGTCGCACCTCGAGCTGTGGGACGGCAAGCCGGGGGAGTCGAACCTCATGCCCGGCTACGGCTGGATCTTCGCGCTCGGCGACGGCACGGTCAACGTGGGCCTCGGCTCGGTGTCCTCGAGCGCCGCCGCCACGAAGGTCGACTACAAGGACCTCTTCCAGCGGTGGATCGCCAACGTCCCCGAGGAGTGGGGCATCTCGGAGGAGACGCAGCGCGGCCCGGTCCGCGGCGCGGCCCTCCCCATGGCGTTCAACCGCTCGCCGCTCTACGACCGCGGCCTCATGCTCCTCGGCGACGCCGGCGGCATGGTCTCTCCGTTCAACGGCGAGGGCATCGCGTACGCGATGCAGGCGGCGCGCGTCGCGTCGGACACCGTGGCCCAGGCACTCACGCGCCCGACGGACTCCGCGCGCGAGCGTGCGCTGCACCGCTACGCGCAGGTCATGAGGGACGACATCGGCGGCTACTACCGTCTCGGCACGTACTTCGTGAAGCTCATCGAGAACCCGCACATCATGCACCTGTGCACCAGGTACGGGCTGCCGCGGCCGCTGCTCATGAAGTTCGTCATGAAGCTCCTCTCCGACGGCTACGAATCGCGTGGAGGGGACCTCATGGACCGCGTCATCGCAGGACTCACCCGGGTGGTGCCGTCCGCATGACCCGCCTCGCAGCGACGACGACGTCCCTGGCGGCCGCAGCCCGCGGCTCGCACCCTGCCTCCGGCATGCCCGCAGGCTCCCTCCACGCCCGGCCCGCACACCTCCGTGCGGCGTCGACGACCGATCACGGACCGACGGTCCGCACCGACCTCCCGACAAGGAGAGCGACGCGATGAGCAACCCCTACGTGCCCCTGCTGTTCCTCATGGGGGTCGCCGCCGTGCTCGCCCTCGGGGGCGTCGGCGCCAGCGCGATCATCGGGCCCAAGCGTTACAACAAGGCCAAGCTCGAGGCGTACGAGTGCGGCATCGAGCCCACGCCGCACGCCATCGGCGGCGGCCGGTTCCCCATCAAGTACTACCTCGTCGCGATGACGTTCATCATCTTCGACATCGAGGTCGTGTTC
Source organism: Sanguibacter sp. HDW7 (assembly GCF_011300875.1). Taxonomy (NCBI): domain Bacteria; kingdom Bacillati; phylum Actinomycetota; class Actinomycetes; order Micrococcales; family Sanguibacteraceae; genus Sanguibacter; species Sanguibacter sp. HDW7. Next base: position 528,468 of record NZ_CP049862.1, read on the forward strand.
CTCTACCCCTGGGCGGTCGAGTTCCGCACCCTCGCGGTGTTCGGGCTCGTCGCCATCCTCGCGTTCATCGCCATGATCACGGTGCCGTTCATCTATGAGTGGCGCCGCGGCGGGTTCGAGTGGGACTGACCGGGCTGACGCGGAAGAAGGACTGCAGATGAGCAACGAGACCGCCCCCTCGGGCTTCCTCCTCACGACCGTCGAGGACTTTGCGGGCTGGGCCCGCAAGTCGTCGATCTGGCCGGTGACGTTCGGCCTCGCGTGCTGCGCGATCGAGATGATGGCTGCGGGTGCGTCCCGCTTCGACCTCGCTCGGTACGGCATGGAGGTCTTCCGTGCCTCGCCGCGCCAGGCCGACCTCATGATCGTCGCCGGCCGCGTCTCCCAGAAGATGGCTCCCATCGTCCGTCAGGTCTACGACCAGATGGCCGAGCCCAAGTGGGTCCTCTCCATGGGCGTGTGCGCGTCGTCCGGCGGCATGTTCAACAACTACGCGATCGTCCAGGGCGTCGACCACGTCGTGCCCGTCGACATCTACCTGCCCGGCTGCCCGCCGCGTCCGGAGATGCTCATCAACGCGATCAACGAGCTGCAGCGGCAGATGCAGAAGGAGCCGCTGCTCACGCACCGTCGTGAGGTCGTCAAGGCCGTCGAGGCGGCGGCGCTCGAGGCGACGCCGACGCACCAGATGAAGGGGCTCCTGCGATGAGCGACGAGATCACTCCCGTCGGCGGCGAGGTCGCCGCCGCGCCTGCGGGCGCGCTGCGCGGACCCGACGTCGTCGAGGTGCGCGCGGGCCTGTGGGGCATCCACGGCACGGGTGACACCTCGGGCTTCGGCGGTCTCGTCCGCCAGGTCGCGATGCCCGGCTCCTCCGCGCGTCCGTACGGCGGCTACTTCGACGAGGTCGTCGACGTGCTGCTCGAGGTCCTCGAGGAGACCGAGCCCGGTCTGGCCGCGAAGGCCGTCACGGGCGTCGTCGTCGACCGCGACGAGCTGACGGTCGAGGTCGCCCGCGAGCACCTCGTCGCCGTGTGCCGTGCGCTGCGCGACGACCAGGACCTGCGCTTCGAGCTGTCGCTCGGCGTCTCGGGCGTGCACTACCCCGAGTCGACCGGCCGCGAGCTGCGGGCCGTCTACCACCTCACGTCGGTGACGCACAGCCGCCGCGTGCGGCTCGAGGTCGCGGCTCCCGACGCCGACCCGAACATCCCGTCGACCGTCGCGATCTACCCGACGAACGACTGGCACGAGCGCGAGACCTGGGACTTCTTCGGCATCGTCTTCGACGGACACCCGGCCCTCGCCCGCATCCAGATGCCTGACGACTGGCCCGGCCACCCGCAGCGCAAGGACTACCCGCTCGGCGGCATCCCCGTCGAGTACAAGGGCGCCACCATCCCCTCGCCGGACACGCGGAGGTCCTACTCATGAGCACCGCCACCCCGCACGCGACGCGCGACGCCGGCAAGCCCGCGGACGACAACGGCGTCCCGTCGTTCGAGGCCTACGGCGACGGCGACTGGTCGTCGATCGCCGAGGAGGCGGCCCGCCTCGGCGAGGAGCGCATCGTCGTCAACATGGGTCCTCAGCACCCCTCGACGCACGGCGTGCTGCGCCTCATGCTCGAGATCGACGGCGAGACCGTCACGGAGGCCCGCGCCGGCATCGGCTACCTCCACACGGGCATCGAGAAGAACATGGAGTTCAGGACGTGGACGCAGGGCGTCACGTACTGCACGCGCATGGACTACCTCGCGCCGTTCTTCCAGGAGGTCGCGTTCTGCCTGGGCGTCGAGAAGCTGCTCGGCATCACGGACGACATCCCTGAGCGTGCCTCGCAGATCCGCGTGCTGCTCATGGAGCTCAACCGCGTCTCGTCGCACCTCATCGCGATCGGCACGGGCGGCAACGAGATGGGCGCGACGACGGTCATGACGACGTCGTTCACGGCCCGCGAGGAGATCCTCCGCCTGTTCGAGGCCGTCACGGGCCTGCGCATGAACCACGGCTTCGTCCGCCCCGGCGGCGTTCCGCAGGACCTCCCGCCGGGCTTCGTCCCCGAGGCTCGTGCGGCGCTCGTCAAGGTGCGTCACTACATCGGCCAGCTCGAGCTGCTCATGATGGAGAACCCCATCTTCAAGATGCGCCTCGTGGGCGTCGGGCAGCTCAACCTCGCGGCGTGCATGGCGCTCGGTATGACGGGTCCCGTCCTGCGCTCTGCCGGTCTGCCGTACGACGTCCGCAAGACGGACCCGTACTGCGGCTACGAGACCTACGACTTCGAGGTCCCGGTCGCGCAGGGCGCCGACGCGTACGACCGCGTCGTCGTGCGCCTCGCGGAGTGCCACGAGTCGCTGAAGATCGTCGACCAGGTGCTCGAGCGCCTCGAGAAGGGCTCCGGCCCGGTCATGGTCGCGGACAAGAAGATCGCGTGGCCCGCCCAGATGGCGATCGGCACGGACGGTCAGGGCAACTCGCTCGACCACATCAAGGAGATCATGGGCACCTCGATGGAGGCGCTCATCCACCACTTCAAGCTCGTCACCGAGGGCTTCCGGGTCCCGGCCGGGCAGGTGTGGCAGACGGTCGAGGCGCCTCGCGGCGAGCTCGGCGTCCACCTCGTCTCCGACGGGGGCACGCGCCCCTACCGGGCCCACTTCCGGGACCCGTCGTTCAACAACCTGCAGGCCGTCTCGATGATGTGCGAGGGCGGACAGCTCGCCGACGTCGTCGTCGCCGTGGCCTCGATCGACCCGGTGCTCGGAGGAGTGGACCGATGACCACGACCGGATACGCCCCCGAGGTGCGTGCGCGCCTCGACGCCGACGCGGCTGCCGTCGTCTCCCGCTACCCGCAGGCGCGCTCCGCGCTCCTGCCGCTGCTGCACCTCGTGCAGTCGGAGGACGGCTACGTCTCGCGCCACGGCATCGAGTTCTGCGCCGAGACCCTCGGCCTCACGACGGCCTCGGTCTCCGCGGTCGCGACGTTCTACACGCAGTACAAGCGCCGTCCCAACGGCGAGTACACGGTGGGCGTCTGCACGAACACGCTCTGCGCGATCATGGGCGGCGACGAGATCTTCGAGCAGCTCTCGGAGCGGCTCGGCGTCGGCCACGACGAGACGACCGAGGACGGTCGCATCACGCTCGAGCGCGTCGAGTGCAACGCGGCGTGCGACTTCGCGCCCGTCATGATGATCAACTGGGAGTTCTTCGACAACCAGACGGCAGACTCGGCCCTCGGGGTCGTCGACCGCCTCATCGCGGGCGAGGACGTCACCCCGACGCGCGGCCCCGAGAAGGTCGTGTCGTTCAAGGAGATGTCCCGCGTGCTCGCCGGCTTCGACGACGGTCTCGCCGACCAGGGCGTCGCTGCGGGCGGTGCGAGCCTCGCCGGGCTCGAGATCGCTCGTGAGCACGGCTGGACCGCCCCGTCGTTCGACGCCGGGGAGCGCGAGGCCGTTGCCGCGGCCGCAGCCGCGCCGGCCGACGCCGCTCCCGGCGTGGGCGAGGAGCACTCGAGCGCGGACCGGCCCGCGCCGTCCGACGCCGACGTCGACATCGAGGAGAAGTGATGACCTCCCTCACCCCGATCCTCACGCGCTCCTGGGGCGACGAGACGCCCTGGCAGCTCGCGAGCTACGAGAAGGCGGGCGGCTACGAGGGCCTCAAGAAGGCGCTCGGCCAGTCGCAGACGGACCTCGTGCAGCTCGTCAAGGACTCCGGCCTGCGCGGCCGCGGTGGTGCAGGCTTCCCGACGGGCATGAAGTGGGGCTTCCTCCCCGCGCCCGACGGCGGCCCGCGCTACCTCGTCGTCAACGCTGACGAGTCCGAGCCCGGCACGTGCAAGGACATCCCGCTCATGATGGCGGACCCGCACCTGCTCATCGAGGGCGTCGCGATCACGAGCTACGCGATCGGCTCGCACCACTCGTTCATCTACATCCGTGGCGAGGTCGTCCACGTCTACCGCCGCCTGCTCAAGGCTGTCGCCGACGCGTACGCGGCCGGTCACCTGGGCAAGAACATCCACGGCTCGGGCTTCGACCTCGACGTCACGGTCCACGCGGGCGCGGGCGCCTACATCTGCGGCGAGGAGACCGCGCTCCTCGACTCGCTCGAGGGCCGTCGTGGTCAGCCGCGCCTCAAGCCCCCGTTCCCTGCGGTCGCGGGACTCTACGCGCGCCCGACGGTCGTCAACAACGTCGAGTCCATCGCCTCGGTCCCCGCGATCGTGCGCGGCGGCTCGGACTGGTTCACGTCGATGGGCACGGAGCGCTCGACGGGCCACGGCATCTTCTCGCTCTCGGGCCACGTGACGCGTCCCGGCCAGTACGAGGCGCCGCTCGGCATCACGCTGCGCGAGCTCCTCGAGATGGCGGGCGGCATCCGCGACGGCCACCGGCTGAAGTTCTGGACGCCGGGCGGCTCCTCGACGCCGATCTTCACGGACGCGCACCTCGACGTGCCGCTCGACTACGAGTCGGTCGGCGCGGCGGGCTCGATGCTCGGCACGCGTGCGCTGCAGATCTTCGACGAGACGACGTCGGTCGTCCGCGCAGTGTCGCGCTGGACCGACTTCTACGCGCACGAGTCCTGCGGCAAGTGCACGCCGTGCCGCGAGGGCACGTACTGGCTCAAGCAGATCCTTCACCGTCTCGAGCACGGTCAGGGTGAGGCGGGCGACATCGAGAAGCTCGTCGACATCTGCGACAACATCCTCGGGCGCGCCTTCTGCGCGCTCGGCGACGGTGCGACCTCCTCGATCACCTCTGCGGTCCAGCTGTTCCGCGAGGAGTTCGAGGCCGGCATGACGCAGCCCGCGAGCGAGCTGTTCCCGCCGGCGCGGTCCGCGCTGTTCGACTACACCCCGCGCCGGTCCGCCGGCGCCGCAGCAGGGGCGGTGCACGCATGACCTCCACGACCGACTCCCAGGCGCCGGTCGCCGTCGACCCGAACCTCGTCACGTTGACGATCGACGGGGTCGAGACCGCCGTGCCGAAGGGCACGCTCATCATCCGTGCGGCGGAGGAGATCGGGATCGCGATCCCGCGCTTCTGCGACCACCCGCTGCTCAAGCCCGTGGGTGCGTGCCGTCAGTGCCTCGTCGACGTGGCGATGCCGGACCGTGAGGGCAACGTCCGCTCGATGCCGAAGCCGCAGCCGTCGTGTGCGATGGAGGTCTCGCCGGGCATGGTGGTGCACACCCAGAACACCTCGGCGGTCGCCTCGAAGGCGCAGCACGGTGTCATGGAGCTGCTGCTCATCAACCACCCGCTCGACTGCCCGACGTGCGACAAGGGCGGCGAGTGCCCCCTGCAGAACCAGGCGATGACCGACGGTCGGACGACGTCGCGCTACACGGACGTCAAGCGGACGTTCGCGAAGCCGCTCAAGGTCTCGACCCAGGTGCTCCTCGACCGTGAGCGCTGCATCCTCTGCCAGCGCTGCACGCGCTTCAGCAAGGAGATCGCGGGCGACCAGTTCATCGACCTGCAGAAGCGTGGCGCGAGCCAGCAGATCGGCACGTTCGACGAGGCCGTGCTCGGTTATGCGCCGCTCGGCGACGCGACCGTCGGCCCGGCCGCCGAGGACGAGTCGGGCCGTGCGTTCGCCTCGTACTGGTCGGGCAACACCGTGCAGATCTGCCCGGTCGGCGCCCTGACGTCGGCCGCGTACCGCTTCCGGTCGCGTCCGTTCGACCTCATCTCGACGGAGTCGATCGCCGAGCACGACGCCAACGGCTCGGCCATCCGCATCGACCACCGCCGTGGCACCGTCATGCGTCGCCTCGCGGGCGACGACGCGGTGGTCAACGAGGAGTGGATCTCCGACAAGGACCGCTTCGCGTTCCACTGGCAGACCGCGCCCGACCGTCTCACGCACCCGCTCGTGCGCGACCGTGCCGCCGACGGCACGCGCGGCGAGCTGCGCACGGCGTCGTGGGCCGAGGCCCTCGAGGTCGCGGCGACGGGCCTCGCTGCGGCACGTGACGCCGGCGGCGTCGGCGTCCTCCCGGGCGGCCGTCTGACGATCGAGGACGCGTACGCGTACGGCAAGCTCGCGCGCGCCGCGCTCGGCACGAACGACGTCGACCACCGCGCGCGCCCCGCGTCCGTGGAGGAGGAGACGTTCCTCGGCCACGCGGTCGCGGGCCGCGGCATCGACGTGACGTTCGGCGACCTCGAGAAGGCGCCGGCGGTCCTGCTCGTCGGGTTCGAGCCCGAGGAGGAGGGTGGCATCGTCTTCCTGCGCCTCCGCAAGGGCACGCAGGCCCGCCGCACCCGTGTCTGGTCGCTCGCGCCGTTCGCGACGCGCGGCCTCGAGCGACTCGACGGCACGCTCGTCCCGACGGCTCCCGGCCTCGAGGCCGAGGTCGTCGACGCGCTCGCCGCGGGCTCCGACGAGCCTTCGCTCGCTCCGCTGCGCGAGGCGCTTGGCGCCGAGGGTGCTCTCGTCCTCGTGGGCGAGCGTCTCGCCTCGGTGCCCGGTGCGCTCTCGGCGGTCCTGCGGCTCTCTTCGGCGACGGGTGCGCGTCTCGCGTGGATCCCGCGCCGCATCGGAGAGCGCGCCGGCGTCGAGATGGGCACGCTGCCCGGTCTGCTGCCGGGCGGTCGTCCCGTGGCAGACGCGGCCGCGCGCGTCGACATCGCCGCCGCGTGGGGCGTCGAGAACCTTCCGACGGCCCCCGGCCGTGACGCCGAGGGCATCCTCGGGGCGCTCGCCGCGCGCGAGCTGCGTGGCGTCCTCGTCGGCGGTGTCGAGATCGGCGACCTCACCGACCCGGTCGCGGCGCGTGCCGCGCTCGAGGCGGCGGACGTCGTCGTGAGCCTCGAGGTCCGCGCGAGCGAGGTCACCGACCTTGCGGACGTCGTCCTCCCGGTCGCGCCGCCCGCCGAGCGCTCGGGCACGTACCTCAACTGGGAGGGACGCGTCCGCGCGTTCCGCCAGGCCCTCGAGTCGCACGCCCTGCCGGACCACCGCGTGCTCGACGAGATCGCACGTCACCTCGGCGTCGACCTCGGCGCGCGCGACGGCAACGTCCTGCGCAAGGAGATCGACCAGCTCGGCGCGTGGGACGGCGAGCGCCTCGCGGCCCCCGGGGCCGACGTGGTCGCTCCCGCGGGCGTTGCGCCCGGCACGGCGGTCCTCGCGAGCTGGCACCTCCAGCTCGACGCGGGCCGTGGCCAGGACGGCGAGCCGTTCCTCGCGGGCACCGCGCGCAAGGCGGTCGCGCGCCTCTCGGCCGCGACGGCCGAGGGCGCGGGGGTCGCCGACGGCGACGTGCTGCGCGTCTCGACCGCGGCCGGCCGCATCGAGCTGCCGGCGGTCGTCACGGACATGCCGGACCACGTCGTCTGGCTGCCGACCAACTCGCCCGGCTCCGCGGTCCGCGCGGCTCTCGGCGTCCTGCCCGGTGCGGTCGTGCAGATCACCGCGGGCACCGTCACCACCACCGAGGAGGCATGATGGGCGCCCTCGCCCTCGCTGCGACGGTCGCGACGGAGACGCCGGCGGTGCCCGGCATCGCCGCCGACTTCAGCAGCGACAACATCTGGGTGTACCTCGTCAAGGCGGTGCTCATCATCGTCTTCCTGCTGACGAGCGTCCTCATGGCGCTGTGGTTCGAGCGCCGCCTCGTCGCCCGCATGCAGGTGCGCGTCGGCCCGAACGTCCACGGTCCGCTCGGTCTGCTCCAGGCCGTCGCCGACGCGATGAAGCTCCTCATGAAGGAGGACATCACGGTGAAGATGGCCGACAAGGTCGTCTACATCATCGCGCCGATGATCTCCGTGTTCTGCTCGCTGCTCATCTACGCGGTCATCCCGTTCGGGCCCGAGGTCCGGATCCCGTTCACGGACTTCTCGACGCCCGCGCAGCTCACCGACTTCCCGGTGGCCGTGCTCTACATCCTCGCTTGCGCGGCCCTCGGCGTGTACGGCATCGTCCTCGGCGGCTGGTCGTCGGGCTCGACGTATCCGCTGCTCGGCGGCGTCCGTTCGACGGCGCAGATCATCTCCTACGAGCTCGCGATGGGCCTCTCGCTCGTCTCGGTGTTCCTGCTCGCGGGTTCGATGTCGACCTCGGAGATCGTCAGCCAGCAGGAGCGCTTCTGGTACGCGCTGCCGCTGCTGCCGGCCTTCATCCTCTACATCATCTCGATGATCGGTGAGACCAACCGTCTGCCGTTCGACCTCCCCGAGGCCGAGGGCGAGCTCGTCTCGGGATACATGACCGAGTACTCGTCGATGAAGTTCGCGTGGTTCTTCCTCGCGGAGTACATCAACATGCTCAACGTGTCGGCCGTCGCCACGACGCTCTTCTTCGGCGGCTGGCGCGCCCCGTGGCCGCTGTCCGCGATCAACGACGGCATGTTCAACCAGGGCTGGTGGCCGATCCTCTGGTTCCTCGCCAAGGTCTGGTTCTTCATGTTCATCTTCGTGTGGGTCCGCGGCACGCTGCTGCGCTTCCGCTACGACCAGTTCATGAAGCTCGGCTGGAAGATCCTCATCCCCGTCGCGCTCGTGTGGCTCGTCGTCGTCGCCATCTACCAGGGCGTCGTCGAGTTCGGCGAGATCGACCGTCAGCTCTTCATCTACGCCTCGATCGCGCTGTTCGTCATCGCGATCCTCGGCCTCGTCGTCTCGTCGTTCACGACGAAGGCGGAACCGGAGGCGGAGAAGGCCGAGGCAGCGCCGTTCGACGCCTTCGCGGACGGGTTCCCCGTCCCGCCGCTCCCCGGCCAGCAGCTCCCGCCGTCGCCGCGCGCCGCCCGGCGTGCCGCAGCCGCCGCTGCGGCCGCGACCGCGGTGCTCGAGGTCACGGCCGAGTCCGATACCACCACGTCGACGGAAGGGACCTCCGGTGACTGAGAACCCGAAGAAGCCCGGGCCGATCGCCGAGCTGCTGGCGCCCGTCGCCGGGTTCGGCGTGACCTTCGCGAACCTGTTCCGCCCCGTCGTCACGGAGCAGTACCCGTTCGAGAAGGTGCCGACGAAGCCGCGCTACCACGGCCGCCACCAGCTCAACCGGTACGCGGACGGTCTCGAGAAGTGCATCGGCTGCGAGCTGTGCGCGTGGGCGTGCCCGGCGGACGCGATCTACGTCGAGGGCGGCGACAACGCCGACCTCCCCGAGGGCGCGCACGTCTCTCCCGGTGAGCGCTACGGACGCGTCTACCAGATCAACTACCTGCGCTGCATCTTCTGCGGCCTGTGCATCGAGGCGTGCCCGACGCGGGCGCTCACGATGACGAACGACTACGAGCTCGCGGGCCCGACCCGCGAGGGCATGATCTTCGAGAAGGACGACCTGCTCGCGCCGCTGCGCGCGGGCATGCTCGCCGGACCTCACCCCATGGTCGAGGGCACGGACGACCTCGAGTACTACCGCGGCGAGATCACGGGTCCGACGCAGGCGCAGGTCGACTGGGTGCGCGAGCGCCGGCCGGACGACGCCTCGCTCGGCGAGGCCGCGAAGGCCACCGTGGCCGCTCCCGACGCGAACGGAGGAAACCGATGATGACCTCGACCGGGGAGGCGGTGCTCTTCTGGGTGATCGCCCCCGCCATGGTGCTCGGGGCGCTCGGGCTCGTCTTCGCGCGCAAGGCGGTGTACGCGGCGCTCTCGATGATCTTGGTCATGGTGAGCCTCGCCGTCGTCTACGTCATGCAGCAGGCGGAGTTCCTCGGCATCGTCCAGGTGGTCGTCTACACGGGCGCCGTCATGATGCTCTTCGTCTTCGTCCTCATGCTCGTGGGTGTCGATGCGTCGACGTCCGCGGTCGAGACGATCAAGGGGCAGCGCTGGATCGGCATCCTCATGGGTGTCGGCACGGGCACGCTGCTCGTCACGGTGACCGCGCGAGCTGCGCTCCCCGCCACGATCGGGCTCGACGAGGCCAACTCGGAGACGAACCCCGCGGGCCTCGCCCGCATCCTCATGAGCGACTTCGTGCTCGACCTCGAGATCGTCGCGGCGCTGCTCGTCACGGCCGCGCTCGCCGCGCTCGTGCTCACGCACCGCCGCCGGCTCACGCCGAAGATCGGGCAGCCGGAGCGTGCAGCCGAGCGTCTGCGCGCGGGCGAGCACATCGTCAACCTGCCGGCCCCCGGCGTCTACGCGCGTCACAACGCGATGGACGTGCCGGCGCTCGACCCCGAGGGCAACCCGATCGAGGCCTCGGTCTCCCGCGTCCTGCGGATCCGTGGCCAGGAGCACGGTCTGGACACCGACGTGACGACGCTCGTCGCGGCGCGCGCCACGGCCGAGCTCACGACGGGCGACCAGGCCACCGACACGGCCGCCGAGCGCGGCGGCCACGTCGACGATACCGACGCTGCGACCACGGAGGGAGAAGCCTGATGGAGGTCAGCAACTACCTGTACCTCGCGATGATCCTCTTCGCGATCGGCGCCATGACCGTCCTGCTGCGCCGCAGCGCGATCATCGCGTTCATGGGCGTCGAGCTCATGCTCAACGCCACGAACCTTGCGTTCGTGACGTTCGCCCGCATCCACGGCGATCTCACGGGCCAGGTCATCGCGTTCTTCGTCATGGTCGTCGCCGCGGCCGAGGTCGTCGTCGGCCTCGCGATCATCGTGGCGATCTTCCGCACCCGGAAGTCGGCCTCGGTCGACGACGTCAACCTGCTGAAGGGCTGAGGCGCTGATGCTTCCCATGCTTCCCGTCGCGACCGAGGTCGCCCCCGCCATGGCCGCTGCCGGCTTCTGGCAGGAGAACGCGTGGCTGCTCGTCGCGGCACCCCTCGTGAGCGCGGGCATCCTGCTCCTCCTCGGTCGGCGTGCCGACCGGTGGGGCCACTGGCTCGGCCTCATCGCGTCGACCGCAGCGTTCGTCGTCGGCGCGGGTCTCCTTCTCGACCTGCTCGGCTCGCCCGCGGGCGAGCGGGTGCGCGAGGTCGACCTCTTCTCGTGGATCTCGACGTCCGAGCTCGACCTCGTCGCCGGGCTGCGGCTCGACCCGCTGTCGCTGACGTTCGTCATCCTCGTGACGTTCGTCGGCTCGCTCATCCACCTGTACTCGGTCGCCTACATGGAGCACGACGTCGCCCGTCGGCGCTTCTTCGCGTACCTCAACCTCTTCGTCGCCTCGATGCTCCTGCTGGTGCTCGCCGACTCCTACCTCCTGATGTTCGTCGGCTGGGAGGGCGTGGGTCTCGCGTCGTACCTGCTCATCGGCTTCTGGAACCACGTCCCGGCGTACGCGACGGCGGCCAAGAAGGCGTTCGTCATGAACCGCGTCGCTGACGTCGGCATGATCGTCGCGCTCGGTCTCATGTTCTCGACGTTCGGCGGCCTCGACTTCACGACGGTGCTCACGGGGGCCGCGGGCGCGGACGAGGGCAGGCTCACGGCGATCGGCCTCATGCTGCTCCTCGCGGCGTGCGGCAAGTCGGCGCAGTTCCCGCTGCAGGCGTGGCTCGGTGACGCGATGGCGGGCCCGACGCCCGTCTCCGCTCTCATCCACGCCGCGACCATGGTGACCGCGGGCGTCTACCTCATCGTCCGCTCGGGCGCGATCTTCGAGGGCGCGCCCACGGCGCTCCTCGTCGTCGCGATCGTCGGTGCGATCACGCTCCTCTTCGGTGCGATCGTCGGCTGCGCCAAGGACGACATCAAGAAGACCCTCGCGGCCTCGACGATGTCCCAGATCGGCTACATGATGCTCGCCGCGGGCCTCGGCCCGATCGGCTACGCGTTCGCGATCTTCCACCTGCTCACGCACGGCTTCTTCAAGGCCGGCATGTTCCTCGGTGCCGGCTCGGTCATGCACGGCATGAACGACCAGGTCGACATGCGCCGCTTCGGCGGCCTGTCGAAGTACATGAAGATCACGTGGCTGACGTTCGGCGCGGGCTGGCTCGCGATCCTCGGCATCCCGCCGTTCTCCGGCTTCTGGTCGAAGGACAAGATCATCGAGTCCGCGTTCGTCGGCGAGGGCTGGCAGCCGTGGGTGTTCGGCACGGTCGCGCTCCTCGGCGCCGGCATCACGGCGTTCTACATGTCGCGTCTCTTCTTCATGACGTTCCACGGCAAGCAGCGCTGGACGTCGGAGAAGGAGGGGACCGGTCCGGACCAGCACCCGCACGAGTCGCCGATCCTCATGACGCTCCCGATGATCGTCCTCGCGGTCGGCTCGGTCGCCCTCGGCGGCGTGCTCGCGATCGGCGACGGCTTCGTCACGTGGCTCGAGCCCGTGACCGGCCACGTCGAGCACCACGCCCCGGTCATCGCGGTCCCCGTCATCATGGTCTCGACGATCCTCGTCGTCCTCGTCGGCGCGTTCCTCGCGTGGCGCCAGTACGCGGCGTCGACCGTCCCTGCCGAGGCGCCCCGCGGCTCGCTGCTCACGCGTGCGGCCCGCCAGGACCTCTATCAGGACGCGGTGAACGAGGGGCTCGTCATGCGCCCCGGCCAGTACCTCACCCGCTCGCTCGTCTTCGGCGACGCGACGCTCGTCGACGGCGCGTTCGCCGGCCTCGGCCGGACGAGCTCGGGTCTGGGACGCGCGCTGCGCGCCCTGCAGAACGGTTTTGTCCGCTCCTACGCCGCCATGATGACGGTCGGGATCCTCGTGATCGCCGTCCTCGTCCTGGCCGTGCAGGGCTGAGGAAGGACCTGAAGGAATGGAATCCCTCGTGCCCGAGAACCTCACGGCCTCGTTCCCGTGGCTCACGGCCCTCGTCGTCGTCGCCGCCCTCGGCGCCGTCGTCCTGTGGTGCCTGCCGCGTGGTGCCCGCAGCCGCGTCCGCGAGATCGCCCTCGGCATCTCGCTCGTCAACGTCGGCCTCCTCGTCGGGGCGTTCACGCAGTTCGACATGTCGAGGGCGGGTGACCACCAGCTCTACGAGCAGCACGCGTGGATCCCGCAGATCGGCACGTCGTACGCGGTGGGCGTCGACGGCCTGGGGCTCGCCCTCGTCGCGCTCGGCGTCGGCCTCGTGCCGCTCGTCATCCTCGCGGCGTGGCGGGAGCAGGGCGACGACGTCGAGCGGCTGCGCCACTACCTCGCGCTCGTCCTCCTCACCGCCGCGTTCATGACGCTCGTCTTCGCGGCGCGCGACGTCTTCCTCTTCTACGTCGTGTTCGAGGCGATGCTCATCCCGATCTACTTCATGATCGGCGCGTTCGGCGGACCTCAGCGCCGCGGCGCCGCGGTGAAGTTCCTGCTCTTCTCGCTCGCGGGCGGGCTCGTCATGCTCGTCGCGGTCATCGCGCTCTTCCTCCAGGGGCCTGGCGGCGCGGAGGGCTTCCTCACCGCGAACCTCACGGGCCTCGAGCTCTCGAGCGACGCCGAGCGGCTGCTGTTCGTCGGCTTCTTCCTCGCGTTCGCGATCAAGGCGCCGATGTTCCCCGTGCACACGTGGCTCCCGGACGCGGCCCAGCAGGCTCCGGCCGGCACGTCGACGCTGCTCGTCGGCGTGCTCGACAAGGTCGGCACGTTCGGCATGCTCACGCTGTGCATCCCGCTCTTCCCGAACGCCTCGGCGTGGGCAGCGCCGGTCATCGTCGTGCTCGCGGTCGTCTCGGTCCTTTACGGCGCGCTCCTCGCGCTCGGCCAGAAGGACCTCATGCGACTCATCGCGTACACCTCGGTGTCGCACTTCGGCGTCATGGTGCTCGGCATCTTCACGTTCGCGCAGACCTCGGTCGCGGGTGCGTCGTTCTACATGCTCGGTCACGGCCTCGCGACCGGCCTGCTGTTCCTCACGGCAGGCATGATCATCGCGCGGCACCCGCAGCGTTCGCAGCGCATCGCCGACTTCGGCGGTCTGCAGCGGACGACGCCGATCATCGCGGGCGTCTTCCTCATCGCCGGTCTCGCGACGCTGTCGCTCCCGGGCCTCGCGCCGTTCGTCGGCGAGATCATGGTCCTCATCGGTTCGTTCGAGGCCTACCCGGCGGCCGTCATCGTCTCGGCGTTCGTCGTCATCCTCGCCGCGCTCTACGTCCTGCTGACGTACCAGCGGATGTTCACGGGGCCGGAGCAGGAGCACCTCAGCGGGCTTCCGGACATGGTGGGCCGTGAGAAGTGGGTCGTCGCCCCGCTCGTCGTGGCGCTGCTCGTCCTCGGCTTCTACCCGCGTCCGGCGCTCGACCTCGTCGAGGCACCCGCCGACGTCACAGTCTCGACCATCGCCCTCGAGGGGAGCGCGTCATGACCCCGCTCATCGCGGCCGCACCGCAGTTCACCCAGCCGGAGATCTGGTGGGAGTGGCTCGCGCCCTACCTGCTCGTGCTCGGCGCGGCCGTCGTCGGCGTGCTCGTCGAGGCCTTCGTGGCCCCGCGCGCTCGCCGCACGACCCAGCTGACGCTCGCGCTCGTCGCGCTGCTCGGCGCCGCAGGCGTCAACGTGTGGCTCTGGGCTGACCAGCTCGCCCCGACCGAGTACAAGATCAACGCGGTCATGGGCGGGTCGCTCATGGTCTCGTACTTCACGCTCGCGCTCCAGGTCGTCATCCTTGTCGTCGCCGCGATCGCGCTGCTCGTCGTCGCGGACCGCTCACGCGGTGCTGACGACTTCGCTCCGACGGCCGCCGCGATCCCGGGCTCCGACTACGAGGAGCTCGCGCGGTCGAAGGGCCTGCAGCAGACGGAGATCTATCCGCTGTTCCTCTTCGCTGTCGGCGGCATGATCCTCTTCCCCGCCGCGGGCGACCTGCTGACGATGTTCATCGCGCTCGAGATCCTCTCGCTGCCGCTCTACGTCATGTCTGGCATGGCGCGGCACCGTCGCCTGCTGTCGCAGGAGGCGTCCCTCAAGTACTTCCTGCTCGGCGCGTTCTCGTCGGCGTTCTTCCTCATGGGTATGGCGCTCGTGTACGGCTACTCCGGCACGATCAAGCTCTGGAACATCACGAGCGCCCACGCGCTCCAGGTGCCCGAGGCGCTCGTGGGCGGACGTCCGCTGCTCATCACGGGCATCGTCATGCTGCTCGTCGGCGTGCTCTTCAAGGTCGGCGCGGTGCCGTTCCACCAGTGGACGCCCGACGTCTACCAGGGTGCCCCGACGTCGATCACGGGCTTCATGGCGGCCTGCACGAAGGCCGCGGCGTTCGGCGCGGTCATGCGCCTCGTCCTGTGGTTCGCGCCGTTCATCGGGCTCGACCTCCGCGAAGAGGTCCAGCTGGCGATCGTCGTCGTCGCGGTCCTCTCGATGCTCGTCGGCTCCGTGCTCGGAGTCGTCCAGCACGACGTCAAGCGTCTGCTCGCGTACTCGTCGATCGCTCATGCGGGCTTCGTGCTCGTCGCGGTCGCGGCCGTCCCGGCCTACGACGGCACGGTGTTCCTCTTCCCGATGAACAGCGCGGTCGTCTTCTACCTGCTCGCGTACGGCCTCGCGACGGTCGGCGCGTTCGCCGTCGTCACGCTCGTGCGCGAGTCGCAGGGCCGTGGGGCGGACGCCGTCACGCTCGGTGAGGCGACGCACCTGTCGCAGTGGGCGGGCCTCGGTCGACGCAGCCCGTTCCTCGCGACGGCGTTCTCGGTCTTCCTCCTGTCGTTCGCGGGCATCCCGCTGACGGCCGGCTTCATCGGGAAGTTCACGGCGTTCAAGGTCGCGGTCGACGGCGGCCTGTGGTGGCTCGCGGTCCTCGCGGTGCTCTGCTCGGCGATCGCCGTGTTCTTCTACGTGCGCATCATCGTCCTCATGTTCTTCGTCGACCCGGCGTCCGACGACGACGAGCCCGCGCCTGCGCGCGAGGTCGTCGCGGTCGGTGCGCTCGGCGCGACGTCGGACGTCCCGGTGGGCACGCCGCTCGCGGGTGAGCCGGAGGCGGGCGTCGGCCTGCGTCTGTCGGAGGAGCTGCGTCGGACGGGCGCGGGTGTGACGGTCCTCAAGGGCTCCGTGGGCACGCGCGTCGCGATCGTCGTGGCGATGGTGGGTACTCTTCTTCTCGGGGTCCTGCCCGGACCCGTCCTGGACCTGCTCGAGAAGACGGTGAACTTCCTCCCGTGACCTCCCCGACGACGCCGACCGCCGGCGTCGGGCTCCCTGTGCCCGACGCCGAGCTGGCCCAGCTGCTCGCCGACCGGCTCGAGACCGTGGAGTCCGTGCTGCGTGAGTCCGTCACGCAGACGGACGAGCTCGCGGACGATGCCTCGCGGCACCTCGTCAACGCGGGCGGCAAGCGGCTGCGCCCGCTCCTCGCGCTCCTGTGCGCGGAGCTGGGCGACGGCACGCGTCCCGAGGTCGTCGACGCGGCGGTCGTCGTCGAGCTGACGCACCTCGCGACCCTGTACCACGACGACGTCATGGACTCCGCGCCCCTGCGGCGCGGAGCCCCGGCGGCGCACGAGGTCTGGGGCAACTCGGTCGCGATCCTCACGGGCGACCTCCTCTTCGCGCGGGCCTCGGGCCTCGTCGCGGGGCTCGGCACGGAGGCCGTGAAGATCCAGGCCGCGACGTTCGAGCGCCTCTGCCTCGGGCAGATGCGCGAGTCGATCGGTCCGCGCGAGTCCGACGACGCGGTCGAGCACTACATCGGGGTGCTCGCCGACAAGACGGCGTCGCTGCTCGCGACCTCCGCACTCTTCGGTGCGCGTTTCGCAGGCTGCTCGGACGAGGTCGCGCAGATGGTCGCCGCGTACGGCGAGCGTCTGGGCGTCGCGTTCCAGCTGGCCGACGACGTCATCGACCTCACGAGCACGGGCGACCTCACGGGCAAGACCCCGGGGACCGACCTGCGCGAGCAGGTCCCGACGATGCCGACGATCCTGCTGCGCCGTCGTGCCGCGGCGGGGGAGGGCACCTCGGCGGATGCTGAGCTCGTCGCCCTGCTCGACTCGGACCTCTCCGACGACGAGGTGCTCGCTGACGTGCTCGAGCGGCTCCGGAGCCACGAGGTCGTCGGCGCGACTCGCGAGCTCGCCGCCCGGTGGGCACGGGACGCTGTCGCGGAGATCGCCGGCCTCCCCGAGGGCCGGGTCAAGGCGACCCTCGTCGCGTTCGCGGACGCGATGGTCGACCGGGCCTCCTGACGCCTCTGCGCAGGTCGGCGGTGCTTGCCGCGGCGGGTGCCGCGCGAGCGCCGAGATCGTCGCGGTCCCCCTGATGCCGGGGAACGGGGGCGCGTGTACCCTTGCACAGCACGGCCGGACCGTGCCACGGGGCCCGAGCGCGGCCCCGGCGACGCCGGGCCCGGACGGCGCCAGGCAAGTGGTACGACAGGGAGAGTGACGTCAACGGTGAGCAGCTACTCCATGGCCGCAGCAGGGGGCGTCGGCGTTCCCGCGACGCTCGGCAAGCGCTTCGGCGCCCGACTGGTCGACGGGTTCCTCAGCAGTCTCCTTCTCATCCCGTTCTCCATGGGGCTGGCCTCGGCGACGACGGCGGAGGAGCTCGCCGCGGCCGCCGGACGCATGGGGATCGGGTCTCTCCTCGTGGGTGTTCTCTTCTTCGTCCAGGTCTGGTTGGTCGGCTCGAAGGGCTGGTCGATCGGCAAGAAGGTCATGGGCATCTCGATCGTCGACGCGACGACGGGTTCGACGATCGGTTTCGGTCGGGCCTTCGTCCGTGAGCTCGTCAACGGCCTTCTCGCGTGCATCGTCTTCCTCAACGTCATCTCGATCTTCATGGACTCCTCGGGCCGGCGGGCCGGCTGGCACGACAAGGCCGCGTCCTCGAACGTCATCGACGGCACCGCCGCCGGGTCGCGTTCCGGTGCGCCCCGGGCGTCGAGGTCGTCGGCGGCGTCCGGCGCTGTCCCCACCTTTGCGGTGCCGGGGCAGCCCATGAGCCCGCGTCCTGTCCGCGCCGAGGCCGCTCCGGTCGCCGCATCCGTGCCTGCGGGCTACCCGGGTGCCGGCGTGCCCGCCGCTCCCGCACCGCACCCCGGTGCCGGACTGCCCCCGCAGCCGCCGGCCGCCGTCCCCGGCCCGCCCGCTCCCGGCTACCCGGCGGCCCCCGCCGCGGCGTACCCGGCACCGCCCGCGCCCTCCGGGTACCCCGCGCCTCCAGCGCCGGCCGCCCCCGCCGCCGCGTACCCCGCGCCGCCCGCTCCCGGCTATCCGGCAACGCCTGCGCCGGGCTACCCGGCACCGCCTGCGCCCGGCTACCCGGCGACGCCGGCTCCAGGTCACCCCGCGCCCCCGGTGCCTGCTGTGGCCGCACCCGGCAACCCCGCGGCTCCTGGCGTCCCGGACCCCGCCCCGGGGTACCCGGCGGCGAGCGCGCCCGCCCCCGTGTCTGCGCCGGTCCAGCCTGCGCCCGCGGTCGCGGGCGGTCCGCTCATCACGAGCGTCCCTGGCCGTCTTCACCAGCCTGCGGCCGTCGCGCCCGCGGCGTACCCGGCCCCGCCAGCCCCCGCGTACGGGGAGCAGCCAGCCCCCGGCTACGCGGCGCAGCCTGCCACCCCGGCCTACGGCGCCCAGCCCGCTGCGGCGCCCGCACCGGTCCACGGCGGCCTCGAGCTCGACGAGGACCTCGAGCTCACGCGCCTGCGCCCGGAGACCCCCGCGGTGGCGGACGCGACGGACGACTCGATCCCGGTCTCGGCGCTCCTGCGGATCTCTGACGGCCGCGAGCTGACGATCACGGAGACGGTCCTCATCGGCCGCAACCCCGCCGCGGGCGAGGGTGAGCAGGTCGGCGAGCTCGTCCGGGTCTCGGACCCGGGCCGCTCCGTGTCGAAGACGCACGTGATGATCGGCGTCGACTCCGAGGGCATCTGGGCAGCCGACCGTGCGTCGACGAACGGCACTGTCGTGACGCTTGCCGACGGGCAGCAGATCATCTGCGCCGAGCACCAGGTGGTCCGTCTGCCTGAGGGGTCGAGCGTCACCTTCGGTGACTACTCCGTCTCGTTCGAGTTCCGCGGCGCCTGAGGACACACGTGCACACTCTCTGGGGATCAGCCACCGACCGCGGGCGCATCCGCTCGCTCAACGAGGACGCGCTCCTCGCGGTGCCGCCCGTCTTCCTCGTCGCCGACGGCATGGGCGGTCATGACGCGGGCAACGTCGCGAGCCGGATCGTCGTCGACGCGTTCTCGACGCTCGTCGGCCACGACTCGGTCGCGCCCGACGCGGTGCACGACGCGTTCACGCTCGCGGGCGCCCGCATGCGCGAGACCCTCGGGGCCCGCATCGGCGGCACGACCGTCGCGGGTGCTGCGGTCACCGAGGTCGACGGCGCGGAGTACTGGCTCGTCTTCAACATCGGAGACTCGCGCGTCTACCGCGTCAACGACGGTGCGCTCGAGCAGGTGAGCGTCGACCACTCGGTCGTCCAGGAGCTCGTCGACAGGGGAGAGATCTCTCTCGCCGACGCGCGTGTGCACCCCGAGCGCCACGTCATCACGCGGGCGGTCGGCACGGGCTCGGACCCGGACCCGGACTACTGGCTCATCCCCGTCGCGGCCAACGACCGGCTCATGCTCTGCTCGGACGGTCTGACGAGCGAGCTCGACGACGAGACGATCCTCCAGGCGCTCACGACGCTCGACGACCCCCAGCAGGCTGCTGACTGGCTCGTCGGTGCGGCGGTCGAGGCCGGCGGCCGGGACAACGTCACGGTCGTCGTCGTCGACGTCGCATCGACGTGGATGGACCTGCCGATCGACGACGCGACGGTGACGCGCGGCTCGCTCGAGAAGATCCGCGCGCAGCGTCGCGCGGCGGGCGGCACGCGCTGGGACGAGGAGCTCCACGGCGAGACCGTGCCCCGCGAGGCCGTGCGCACGCCCGCAGCCGGGTCCGCGAGGGTCGCGCCTGCCGGCGTCGGTCCCGTCCCGCCGCCACCCCCGCCCCCGGTGGGAGGTGCGCTGTGATCGTCCCCCGTTCGGTCCCGGGCGACTGGTACGCGGTCGTCACGGACGGCGTCGCCGTCCTGCTCCCGTCGCTCACGACGCCGGGCCTCCTCGGTGAGGTCTGGGACGCGTTGCGTGACGGTGCAGGCATCTCTGAGGTGCGCGGTCTCGTCGGCGATGCGGTGCCTGCGTGCGGCGCCGTGTCCGTCGTCGGCGGTGCCGTCCAGGCCGCGCTGCTCGGTGACGTCGTGCTCTCGGTGCGCACCCTGACCGGGCAGGACGTCCACCGTGGCGAGCCCGGCCGGTGGAACGAGCTCGAGATCGGTGAGGCGAGCAGCCTCGTCCTCGAGGCCTTCGGTGCCGTGCGCGCGCCCGGCGGGTCGCTCCCTGTCCTCGCCGCGGTCGTGCCGTCAGCGGCCGTCGAGCTCGGACTGGTCGCCGAGGCCTCGCCCCACGGGACGGGGACCGTCCTCGTGGCGCCAGCGGCGCCGGTCGAGGACCCGATTCCCGAGGGGGACCTCGACGAGGACGACGACACGGTCCTGCGCGTGACGCCCGAGCTTCGGGCGCAGGTCGAGGCCATCGCCTCGGCGACGGAGCCTCCGGAGCAGGACGTCACGACGGCCGACTCGCCACTGACCCCCTCGGCCGGCGTCCACATCGTCGACGCGGAGCCTGAGCAGGACCTCCCGTCCGACGAGGACCACCTCGATGCCATGACGATCCTCGGTGTCGACAGCGGCCTGCGGGCGCAGGTCGACGCGATCGGGGCCGCGCACGGCGCAGCACCGCAGCGCGATCTCTCGTTCGACGAGGACCACCTCGATGCCATGACGATCCTCGGCGTCGACGGCGGCCTGCGGGCGCAGGTCGACGCGATCGCCGCGGCGGAGGCTCAGAAGGCTGCGGCGCCGCCGCTGCCGCCGGCCACGCCGGAGCCGTCGATCTCGCTGCCCCAGGCCCCCGTGCCCCCGCCCGTGCCTGCTCTCCTTCCCCCGCCCGTGCCGGCGCCGGTCGCCGCGAGCTCGCGCGTCGACGCGGTCGCGGACCACGACGGGTTCACGGTCATGAGCTCGGACCTGGTCGAGATCCGCAAGAACCTCCCCACGTGGAAGGGTGACCGTGTGCCGGGTCCGTTCGCGGTCCCGGCCGAGCGCGGCCCAGCAAAGCTCGTCATGTCGTCCGGCCTCGTCATGTCGTCCGGCCTCGTCGTCACGCTCGAGCGCACGGTCCTCATCGGCCGCGCTCCCGTCGTGAGCCGCGTGCCCAACCGTTCGCTGCCGCGTCTCGTCACGGTGCCGAGCCCGCACCACGACATCTCGCGCACGCACGCGCAGGTGCAGGACGACGGAGACCGCGTGTTCGTCACGGACCTCCACTCGACCAACGGTGTCGTCGTCCACGCCGCCGGAGGCGCACCCGTGCGCCTCGCCCCGGGCGTGCCGACGCTCCTCGCCCTCGGCGCGACCGTCGACATCGGCGACGGCGTCACCTTTTCGGTGGTGCGCGACCGGTGAGAGCACGTCGAGAGCCCGCGAGCCCGCCGCTGATCCCTGGCTTCGAGTACGTCAAGCTTCTCGGGCTCGGTGGGTTCGCGGACGTCTTCGAGTACCGCCAGGACCTGCCGTCACGTTCCGTGGCGGTCAAGGTGCTGCTCGCGAGCTCGCTCGACGACGAGACGCGCGTGCGGTTCTCGACCGAGGCCAACCTCATGGCCCAGCTCTCGCACCACCCGTCGATCGTCACGATCCACCACGCCGACATCTCGGCCGACGGCCGGCCGTACCTCGTCATGGAGTACTGCTCGCGGCCAGGCATCGGGGCGCGCTACCGCACCGAGCGGATCTCCGTGCAGGAGACGCTGCGCACGGGGATCCGGCTCGCGTCCGCGGTCGAGTCCGCGCACCGGCTCGGGATCCTCCACCGTGACATCAAGCCGGCGAACATCCTCACGACCGACTTCGGCTACCCCGCGCTCACGGACTTCGGCATCGCCGCCGCGACCGGTGGTGCGGGCGCCGCGGGCACGGGCATGTCGATCCCGTGGTCCCCGCCCGAGCTCCTGCAGTCGGACCCGCACGGCGACACGCGTGCCGACGTCTACTCGCTCGGCGCGACCGTCTACTCGATGCTCGCCGGCCGCTCTCCGTTCGAGATCGCGGGGCAGCCGAACGGCGCCGCCGACCTCATCTACCGCATCGAGCGCTCGCCGCTGCCGAACATCGACCGCGACGACGTGCCGCCCGCGCTCCAGGCGGTGCTCGCCCGCTCGATGAGCAAGGACCCGGTGCGGCGTTACCCGACGGCCGTCGGCCTCGCGCACGCTCTCCAGCAGATCGAGCGCTCGCTCGGTCTCACGGTGACGCAGATCGACGTGCTCGACCCCGCGGAGCGCGCGGTGCCGCGCGCACGTCCGGCGACGGCCGAGGTCACGGCGGAGGCGACGCGTGCGCGTCCCATCGTGACGATCGACCCGTCGGCGCAGTCGCCGGCTCCGCCGCAGGCCCCTGTGGCGCCCGTCCCCGCGCCCTACGCCCCCGTGGCGTCGGCCCCCGCGGCGGCGCCCTTCGGCACCCCGGCGGCTCCGGGCGCGTACGGCTACCCGGGTGCGCCGGTCGCGCCGAGCAGCCCGAGCTACCTCGCGCCGGCGCCCCAGCCCATGGCCGCCGCGCCCGCCACGGTGCAGGCCCCGGGTGCGTCGCGGGGCGGCGCGGGCCGCACCGTCGCGATCGTCGTCTCCGTCATCGTCCTCGCAGGGGTGCTCCTCGGCGCCGCCTACCTCGCCTTCGGTCGCGACGCCGGCGTCGGGCCGAGCCCGAGCCCGACGGTGACGACGGCCGAGCCGAGCCCGGAGCCGACGACGATCACGTCGGGACGCGTGCCCTCGCCCACGAACCTCCAGTCGTCCGTGGTGAGCGAGGGTCTCGTGCGCTTCACGTGGGTCAACCCGGAGCCGCTCGAGGGCGACGGCTACCTCTGGGGCCTCGAGGACTCCGAGAACCGTGAACGCGTCGAGCTCCCGTACGTCGACGTGCCCGTGCCGGACGGCGAGGACCGCGTGTGCATCGAGGTCTCGCTCGTGCGGAGCAACGGCCAGATGTCGACGACCCCGCTCGAAGGGTGCTTCCGGTGACCACGAGCAATCGCAGGGCCAGGCAGCTCGACCGGGCGGCAGGTCTCTCGCCGCGCCGCCGCTGGGCGACGTACTCGGCCGTCGGCCTCGTGCCCGCGATCCTCGCGACGCTCGCGCTCGTCAACCCCGGCGTCACGGTCGAGCAGGTCGAGCTCAACGACGGCGGCGTGTGGCTGACGTACCGGCACCAGCAGAAGCTCGCGCGCTACAACTCACAGGTCAAGGAGCTCGAGGAAGGACTCGTCGCGCAGTCCGGCAACCTCTTCGAGGTCCTGCAGTCGGGCTCTGACGTCGTGCTCGTCGAGCCTGGTGGTCTCACGGTCGTCGACCCGGCGTCCGTGGCTCTCACCAGCACGGTCGAGACGACGGGCACGGAGCGCGTGTCCGTCGCCGGCGGCTCCTACGTGGTGACGTCGGCGGACGGCCACGTGTGGGCGGGCCGTGCGAGCGACCTCGGTGCGCTCAAGCTCGACCCGGACACGGCGACGCTCACGCTCGGCGCGGGGGCTCTCGCCGTCGCGACCGAATCCGGCGACGTCGTCGCGCTCGACCCCGCCACAGGTGTCGTGCACCGGGGCGACCTCGACGATGAGGCGCTCTCGTTCACGGAGGACGGCACGATGAAGGCTGCGGGGGAGGCCGTCACCGCGGCGCTCGCAGCGTCCGCGAACCCGCCGGCCGGCGTCGACGCGGTCGTCGGTGGCATCGCGCAGCCGGTCCAGGCGGCGGCGGTCGGCGACCGTCTCGTGGTCCTCGCAGGCACGACGATCTTCAGCGACGACTGGTCGCGCGACATCTCGGACGCGGGAGCGGACCCCGTCCTGCAGCTCACGGGCCCCGCGCACGACGTCGCGCTCGTCGCGACCGGCACGAACCTCGTCCGCATCCCCATGGACGGCGGCAAGCACGAGCTCGTCACGCCAGGATCGACGGGAGACGCTGCCGCACCCGTCGTCGCGCGCGGCTGCGAGTACGGCGCGTGGTCGACGCCCACGGCGAGCTACCTGCGCCGCTGCGCGGGTCAGGACGACCAGGTCGAGAGCCTCGACGGCATGACGCCGACGACCAAGCTCCGCTACCGGGTCAACCGCGGGGTCGTCGTCCTCAACGACGTCGTCGGGGGCATGATGTGGCTCCCCGAGGACGTCCCGCAGATGCTCACGCCGAACTGGCAGGACATCGAGGACCGGACGGAGTCGGAGAACGACGCCGACGCTGACGCGCAGGACCAGGAGAAGGACGACTCGGTCGACGCGTGCCGGGAGGAGGAGTCGGAGCCGATGCCGGAGGCCGACACGTTCGGCGCCCGCGCGGGCCGCACGACAGTCCTGCCGGTGCTCGACAACGACGTCAACACGGAGTGCGGCGTCCTCACTGTCGCGACCGTCGAGCCGCTCCCCGAGGACGTGGGTCGCATCCAGCCCATCGCGGGTGGACGTGCGCTCCAGGTCGTCGTGCGCCCGGGGGCGTCCGGTACGTACACGCTCGCCTACACGGTCTCGGACGGTCGCCGGCGCACCACGCCGCCCACGTCGACCGTGACGATCCGCATCGCGGCCGACGGCGTCGATGGCCAGCCCAAGCAGGTCCGGGTGCCGGTCGTCGAGGTCGAGGCGCGTGCGATGACGGAGATCGACGTGCTCGCGGCGTTCGTCGACCCCGACGGCGACGACCTGCGTCTCGTCGGTGCGAGCACGGGCGAGGGCGCGCAGGTGACGTCGCGCCAGGACGGGCTGCTGCGCTTCCAGGCGGGCGACCGTCTCGGCCGGCACAAGGTCGTCGTGCGCGTGACGGACGGCACGTCGGAGCCCGTCGAGGGCGAGGTCTTCGTCGACGTGCGGGCCGCGGGCACGCTGCCGCCCCGGCTCGACCCGGTGCTCGCCGAGACGTTCGTCGACACGCCCGTGCAGGTCGACGTCCTCGAGGCGGTGCGCCCGACGACGGTGGCGCCCGTCGCGCTCACGGCCGTCGACGTCGTCGATGGCGTCGACATCGCGCCCGACCTCGCGACCGGGACGTTCTCTTTCTCGGCGCCGACGGCGGGCTCCTACTACGTTCCGTTCACGGTGACCGCGGGCTCGCAGACGGCGCGCGGTCTTGCGCGCATCGAGGTGCTTCAGCGCCCCGAGAGCGTCCTGCCGCCGGTCGCGGTGAGCGACCGCGCGATGCTGCCGAACGGCGGCGAGGTGACGATCGCGCCGACGGCCAACGACACCGACCCCAACGGGCTCGTGCTCGTGCTGACGTCGGTGCGTGCGGAGGAGGGCTCCGCGCTGCGCCTCGGCATCGTGCAGCACGAGCTGCTGCGCATCACGTCGACGAGGCAGCTCGAGCGCCCCGAGAAGGTCCGCTACACCGTCTCCAACGGCCTCACGGAGTCGACGGGGGAGATCCTCGTCATCCCGACGGCCGCCGAGGCGAAGGACCGGGCCCCCGTCGTCCAGGACGTCGAGGTGTCGGTCCGCACGGGCGGCGTCGTGACGATCCCCGTCCTCGACGGGGCCTCCGACCCGGACGGTGACACGGTGTCGCTGCGCCGCACGCTCGTCGAGGAGCCGACCGACGGCCTCATGTTCGTCTCGGGCGACGTCCTGCGCTTCCAGGCGCCGTCGTCGCCGTCGACGGCGACCGCGCGCTTCGCGGTCGTCGATCCGCACGGCAACGAGGCCGCGGCGCGCGTGACGATCAACGTGCGCGCGTCCGACCCGGCGACGAAGGCGCCGCCGCGCCCCAAGGACGTTGAGGCGCGCGTGTTCTCGGGCCAGCGGGTGCGCGTGCAGATCCCGCTCGTCGGCATCGACGACGACGGTGACGGCGTCCAGCTGCTCGGACAGGCGTCCGCGCCCGCGCTCGGGCGCATCATGTCCGTCGGGCCCGACTACCTCGAGTACGAGGCGTTCGCTGAGTCGAGCGGCACGGACACGTTCACGTACGCGGTCGAGGACTGGGTCGGCCAGCGTGCCGTCGCGACGGTGCGCGTCGGCGTCGCGAAGGCGCCCGCCGACCCGCCGGCGATCGTCGCGCGCGACGACGAGGTGCGCGTCCGACCCGGCGAGCGCGTCGAGGTGCGCGTCCTGCTCAACGACGTCGACCCGTCCGGCGGCGACCTCACGCTCGACCCGGAGCTCAAGCCGGTCGAGGGCATCGCGGAGCTGACCGTCGAGGGGCGCCGCATCGTCGCGACGGCCCCCGAGAAGCCTGGCACGTACAACGTGCCGTACCGCGTGACGAACCAGTTCGGGAGCTGGGCGACGGCGACGCTCGCGATCGTCGTGTCGACCGACGCGACGATCCTGCCGCCGGTCGCCAACGACGTCGTCGTGCCCGCGACGGAGACGATCGGCAAGACGTCGGTCGCGGTCGACGTGCTCGCGGTCGCGGTCAACCCGTCGGGCCCGCTGTCCGACCTCGCGCTCACCGTCCCGGCGTCGCACGCCGACATGGCGCGGGTGACGCCGGACGGCAAGGTCGAGGTGACGCTCGGCGACACCGGTCGCACGGTGCCGTTCCTCCTGACGAACACCCGACCCGAGGCCGAGGGCGCTCACGCGTACGCGTTCGTCACGGTCCCGGCCTACGGTGAGTTCCCGCCGATCAAGCGCCCCAAGGCGCGTGAGCTGCGCGTCGGCGCCGGCGAGGAGCTCCTCATCGACATCGCCGAGTTCGTCCAGGTCGGCCCCGGCAAGACGGCGCGCATCGCGTCCGAGGAGTCGGTCTCGGCGACGCGTCACGACGGCTCGAAGCTCGTCCAGGACGAGACGACGCTGCGCTACGTCTCCGACAAGTCGTTCCAGGGCGGCCCCGCGTCGATCACGTTCGACGTCATCGACGGCCCAGTCGGCATGCCCGGTACTCGCACGGCGACGATCTCGCTGCCCATCACGGTGTTCGCGACCGCGACGGTCCCGCCGACGTTCGCGCCGCGCCTCCTCGAGGTCGCGCAGGGCGGCGAGGCGATCTCGCTCGACCTCACGCGCGTGACGATCGGCCCCGAGGGCATCGTCGCCGAGCAGAACCGGTACACGTACTCGCTCGTCCAGGCGCCGAGCGGTTCCTCGGGCGTCACGGCGACACTCTCGGGTTCCGTCCTCACGCTCTCGGCCGCAGCGGGTGCGACCCGCGGCGCCGTCGGCACGGTGAGCCTCGCGATCGGATACGGCGACGGGCAGAGCCTGCCGGCGCAGATCGACTTCCGCGTGCTCGCGTCGGACAAGCCGCTCGCGCGTGTCTCGAACGTCGAGCGTGACGTGACGGCCGGCGAGACGGTGACGTTCGACGTGCTTGACGGCTCGTTCAACCCGTTCACACGCGCACTGCACGTCGTGTCAGCGGCGAACGAGACGCCCGGCGTGTCCGCTGCGGTCTCGAAGAGCGACTCGAGCGTCACGGTGACGCCGCCCGCCGACCACGTCGGGCGGATCACGGTGCGCTTCGCGGTGCGGGACGAGACCGACGACCCGACGCGCGAGGTCGGCGGTCAGATCGTCCTCAACGTGCGGTCCGTGCCGGACGCCCCGACGGGCCTGAGGATCGGCACCGTCGGCAACCGGTCGGTCGAGCTCTCGTGGCTCGCACCCGCGGCGAACGGGTCGCCCATCACGGGCTACACGGTCGTCGACCAAGCGGGCAAGGAGTACGCGTGCGCGGCGACGAGCTGCACGCTCAACGACCTCACGAACGGCACCGACTACACGTTCAGCGTCCGCGCGACCAACGCGATCGGTTCGTCGGAGCAGTCCTCGAAGGCGGGTCCGGCGACACCCGACACGCTGCCCGAGGCCCCGGCCGTGCCGACGGTGACGTTCGGCGACGGAACCCTCGACGTGCGATGGAACGAGCCGAAGACGGAGGGCTCGCCGGTCGCGAAGTACCGCGTCGAGCTCCGGGGCACGGGCGCGCCGGCGGGCACCGTCGACGTGAGCGGCCTCTCGCGGACCTTCGAGGGTCTGCGCAACGGGGAGCAGTACTCGGTGCGCGTGCGCGCGGTCTCGAGCCGCGACCAGGAGGGCCCGTGGTCCCCGACGGCGACCGAGGTCCCCGCGGGCAAGCCGGGGGCACCGACTAGCGTCACCGCGATCCGCAACGCCAAGAGCGCGATCGGTAGTGGAGTCGTCGACGTCAG
Source organism: Sanguibacter sp. HDW7 (assembly GCF_011300875.1). Lineage (NCBI taxonomy): Bacteria > Bacillati > Actinomycetota > Actinomycetes > Micrococcales > Sanguibacteraceae > Sanguibacter > Sanguibacter sp. HDW7. Next base: position 556,495 of record NZ_CP049862.1, read on the forward strand.
GTGGGAGGCCTCGGCGACCAACGGGGCGGCGATCAAGAGCTACGTGGTGACGGCGACACCGGAGGGTGGCGGAAGTCCAATCACCGGCAGAACGTCAAGCGGCACTTCGGTCCAGCTCGAAGGCGCGCGTAACGGCGTCGTCTACCAGATTGCCGTCGTCGCCTCGAACAAGGCAGGCGACGGAATGCCCGGAAACACGACCGTCCGGACGTGGGCAGCCCCCCTCTCCGCGACAGGAGGCAAGGCACAAGGGTTCGAGGACAACCAGTTCGGAAACGGCCGCGTGACCTACTCATGGAGCGCTCCCAAGGAGACGGGTGGGGTGGGCATTCAGATCGATCACTACCGAGTCAAGTTCGGATCGAGAGAGTCCACGGTGACCTCGGAGTCCTTCACCGCTGACGGGGTCGCGGGAGGCACGGACTCGCCGACTGTGAATGTCAAGGCATGCACCGTTCCGGAGTCGGGTTCGAGCGAGGTTTGCTCGGCCGATTGGTTGTCGATCCCGGGCCTGCCGGTGATCACTGCTCCATTGGCTGGCAAGGTGACCCCGGACCCCGGCTCGGGGCCCGCAGCCTACAAGATCTCTGTCAGGGCGCCAGAAGGGGCGGAGCTCGGCGGCGACCTTGGCGCGAGCACGGTCGCGCGCCTGTTCATCGACGGCGTCAAGACCGAGGAGCGGACGGTGCCGTCGGGCGAGACCGTCGTCTTTTCCAGCGGTTCGACGGAGATCCCCGCAGGTACGGTCGTCAAGGCGAGTTTGGCGACGATGAACCGCTACGGGCAGAGTGCGGTATCGGAGGAGTCATACAGCGTGACTGCTCCTCCGGAGCCTGGGGCACCCATCGCGTCTGTTGTCACGTGTGACTATGGCCGGGCGTGCATCAGCTGGACCTACGACAACCCGTCAAAGTTCTGGAAGCTGCAGAAGTTCCTGGTGCGCATCCGGATCGACGGCGGCGAGGTCAAGGAGTACGAAGCCACCAAGGGACAGCGTGCGTGGACGCACCCTGACGTGCTCGACGGAACGAAGTTCCAGGTCCAGGTGGGCGCGGTGACGGAGTTCCTCGGTGGGCAACGTACCAAGTGGAGTGATGAGCGACCCGGAGTCATCGCTCACCCGGATCCGGACCCGACGGATCCGCCGACGACGCCGGCCCCGACAGAGACCACGAGCCCGCCCGCCGCGGGCGGAGGTGACTGATCCCTCCCTCCCTCCCGCCCGCACGACACGCACGACACGCACGACATCCCCGTCGCCGCACCCGCGGCACGAACCTTGCGAGGAGAACGCACAGTGATCACCCCCGAGCAGGCCGGCTGGTTCCGAGAGACGTTCGAGACGCTCGTCGACAACGTCTCGCAGGCCGTCCTCGGCAAGCCGAACGCGGTTCGTCTCGCCTTCACCGCGCTCTTCGCCGAGGGGCACGTGCTCCTCGAGGACGCGCCGGGCACGGGCAAGACGATGCTCGCCCGTTCGCTCGCCGCAACGGTCCAGGGCACGCACAACCGCATCCAGTTCACGCCGGACCTGCTGCCGTCCGACGTCACGGGCGTGTCCGTGTACGACCAGTCGACCGGGCGCTTCGCGTTCCATCGCGGCCCGATCTTCGCGTCGATCGTCCTCGCGGACGAGATCAACCGTGCGTCGCCCAAGACGCAGTCGGCGCTCCTGGAGGTCATGGAGGAGTCCCGGATCACCGTCGACGGCGAGGCCCACGGGGTCGGCCGTCCGTTCATGGTCATCGCGACGCAGAACCCCATCGAGCAGGCCGGCACCTACCGCCTGCCGGAGGCCCAGCTCGACCGCTTCCTCATCAAGACGTCGCTCGGCTACCCCGACCACGCAGCCACCGTGCAGATCCTCGCGGGATCCGCGACGCGTGACCGCTCGGCAGGGCTCAGCCCGCGCATCACGACGGACGCGGTCGCCGACATGGCAGACATGGCGGCGGACGTCCACGTCGACGACGCGGTGCTCGACTACGTCTCGCGGATCGCCGAGGCGACCCGCACCGACACCCGCACGCGTCTCGGCGTCTCCGTGCGCGGCTGCCTCGCCCTCGTGCGCTGCGCCAAGGTGTGGGCCGCGTCGCAGGGCCGCTCGTTCGTCGTTCCGGACGACGTCAAGGATCTCGTCGAACCCGTGCTCGCGCACCGCCTCGTGCTCGACGTCGAGTCGGAGTTCGCCGGCGTCACCGCGCCCGAGATCATCCAGGACGTGCTCGCGACGACCGCACCGCCCGTGGAGCGGGTCGCCTGACATGGTTCGACGCGACCTGAGCGCAGCACGCGCGCGCACGAGGTCGGGGGTGCGTGCAGCAGGCGCGCACGCCCGGGGTCTCGGCGTGCGCGCGCGTGGCGCGGTCGGTCCGCTGCGGCGGCTCGGCTCGTGGGTCGGCCGGCACGTCAGCCCCCTCGGGTGGCTCGTTCTCGTCGGCGCGGTCGGCGCGCTCGTCGTCGGCCGCCGCTACGGGTGGGACGAGCTCGTCGCCGCGGGCGCGACCCTCGCCGCGCTGCTGCTCATCTCGATCGTCCTCACGCTCGGTCGGTCGACGTACCGCGTCGAGCTCGACCTCGCCGACCATCGCATCGTCGTCGGCGAGCGCGCCGTCGGACGGCTCAACGTGACGAACGTCGGCCGTGCCCGCACGCTCCCCGCGCGCATCGTCCTGCCCGTCGGCGCCGGCCAGGCGGACGTCGACCTCCCGTCGCTCGCGTCGGAGGCAGAGTTCGAGGAGGTGTTCGCCGTCGCGGGTGCTCGCCGCTCCGTCCTCACCGTCGGCCCCGTCCGCTCGGTGCGCGGCGACGCCCTCGGGCTCGTGCGCCGGCAGGTCATGTGGACCGAGCCCGAGCACCTCTACGTCCACCCGCGCACCGTCTCGCTCGGCACGGCCCGCACGGGAGTCCTGCGCGACCTCGAGGGCGAGGCGACGCGCGTCATCTCCGACCACGACATGTCCTTCCACGCGCTGCGCGAGTACATCCCGGGCGACGACCGCCGCTCGATCCACTGGCGCTCGTCCGCGCGCCTCGGTCGGCTCATGGTCCGCCAGTTCGAGGACACCCGGCGCACGCACACCGCGCTCGGCCTCGTCGACACGCTCGCCGACTACCGCGACGAGGACGAGTTCGAGCTCGCCGTCACCGTGTACGCGTCGATCGGGCAGCAGGCGCTCCGTGAGGAGCTCGAGGTCACGGCGCTCACGTCGACCCGATCGCTGCGGACGACGACCCCGCCCGCGTTCCTCGACGACTGCGCCGGCCTCGAGGTGCGCGACGCCGGCGCCGACGAGGTGCCCGTCGCGCAGGAGATCGCCCGCTCCGTCCCGCACGCGTCCCTCGTGCTCGTCGTCACCGGCTCGACCCTCACGGCGCCCGAGCTCCGCGCGACCGCGTCGCACGTCCCGGCAGGCATCCGCACCGTCGTCATCTCCGTCGGCGCCGACCACGAGCTCGCGCTGCAGACCCGCAACCTCCTCACCGTCGCGACGCTCGGCTCGGTCACGGACCTGCCTCGACTCATGCGACGGCTGGTGACCGCATGAGCACCGACGTCCGGACCATCGACCTCGGCGGTACGCACGCCCGCCCCGCGCTGCGCCGGACGACGAGCACCGCCGTCGCCTCGCTCGCCGTGCTCCTCGCGACGCTCGCGCTCGTCCCCGCCTACGGCCCCCGGGCCGTTCTGCCGACGCTCGGCGCGGGAATCCTCCTCGGCGCCGTCATCGTGCTCGTCGGGCGTGCCCGCCGGGCGGGCGGCATCATCGTGCTCGCCGCGACCGCCGTCGCCTACCTCGTCTTCGGCGGGGCCTTCGCCGCGCCGTCGACGACCGTCGCGCGCGTCGTGCCGACGCTCGACACGCTGCTCACCCTCCTCGAGGGGCTCGTGACGTCGTGGAAGGAGGTGCTCACGCTCGAGCCGCCGCTCGGCACGCTCGGCGCGGTCCTCGTCCCGCCGTTCGTCATGGCGCTCGGCGGCACCGTCCTCGCAGCCTGGGCCGCGACCGTCGACGTCACCGCGGAGACCCGACGCTCGCGGACCGACGGCTCCGCCGGGGCGCGTCGCCGCGAGCGGGTCGGCCTCGCCGTCGCTCTCGCCACCCCCATGCTCCTGCTCGTCGGCGCGATCCTCCTCGGCACCGTCGAGGCCCCGCTCGCGACCTTCGTCGGCATGGGCATCGTCGCGCTCATGCTGCCGTGGCTCGCGTGGCGTACCCGGCGCTGGCACCCGCGCCGCTACGTGACGCTCACCGTCATGGCCGTCGTCGCTCTCGGCGGCGGCTACGCCGGCGCCCCGTACGTCGCGGGTGACGCGCCTCGCACGGTCCTGCGCAACACCGTCGTGCCGCCGTTCGACCTGCGCGACCAGGTGAGTCCGCTCTCGGGCTTCCGCTCGTTCCACAAGGAGTTGCGCGAGACGCCGCTCGTCACGGTCGCGGGCCTGCCCGAGGGTGCGCTCGTGCGCCTCGCGACGATGGATGCGTTCGACGGCGTCGTGTGGAACGTCGACCCCACCGGCACGCTCGGCGGCTCGGGCGCGTTCCGGCGCGTCGGCGAGTCGATCCCCGTGCGCACGCAAGGCACCGAGGCGAGCATCGACGTCAAGGTCGAGGCGCTGCGCGGCGTGTGGATGCCGACGGTTGGCCAGACCTCGAGCCTGACGTTCGAGGGACGCCGATCCCGCGACCAGCAGCTCGCGTTCCGCTTCAACGATGCGACCGGCGCTGCCGTCCTCCCGGGCGGCCTGCGCCAGGACGACCGCTGGTCGGCCGAGGTCGTCATCCCGCCGGGCCTCTCGGACGAGCAGCTCGCGGACGCCGCGGTCGCGGACGTCCGCCAGCCCGAGATCGAGCACATCCCTGACGCGGCGACGCAGAAGGCCGCCGACATCGCGCGCAACGCGACGAGCCCCGCGCTGCTCGCACGCGCGCTCGAGGCGACGCTCTCGGAGCAGGGCTACTTCTCGCACGGCATCACCGCCGCAGGGGACCATCCCTCGCTCGTCGGCCACGGCGTCGCGCGCGTCGACCGGCTGCTGTCCGAGGACCGCATGATCGGTGACGACGAGCAGTACGCGTCGGCGATGGCGCTCATGGCACGCAACCTCGGCCTGCCCGCGCGCGTCGTCATGGGCTTCCGCCCGGCCGAGGGCGTGGACACGTCCACGCCTGTGACGTTCACGGGCGCCGACACGATCGCGTGGGTCGAGATCGCGTACGCGGGGCACGGCTGGGTGCCGTACTTCCCGACGCCCGACACGTCGCGCACGCCGTCGAGCGACCCGGAGCAGGCCGAGCCGGACCCTCAGCCCGAGGTCGTCCAGCCGCCGCCGAGCCTCGAGGACCCCGTTGCCGTGCCCGACGACGAGGTCGAGAACGTCGACGTCGAGGCCCGCGAGGACGTCGAGGTCATCACGACCGACTGGACGCGCGTCATCGTCACGACGGTCGCGGTCGCCGTGCCGCTGCTGCTCATCCTCCTGCCACCGCTGCTCATCGTGTCGGCCAAGACGCGTCGTCGTCGGCGGCGGCGCAAGGCGCGCGCGCCCATGGCGCGGGTCACCGGCGCGTGGGACGAGGTGCTCGACGCTGTGCGCGACCGGGCGGAGCCGCCCGCGACAGGCGCGACGCGCACCGAGGCGTCGCGCGCGATCGAGGCGGCGTTCCCCGGCGTCTCGGCACGGAACGTCGCGCTGCACGCCGACGCGGCCGTCTTCGGCCCGGGCGACCCGGACGCCGCCGTCGCGACCGAGACGTGGAAGCAGACCGACCTGTTCCTCGCGGCGCTCGCGAAGAACGGCACGCGGCGCAGCCGGCTGCGCGGCCAGTTCTCCGCAAGGTCGCTCCGGGCCGCGCGGGCACGCCGACGCGAGGCGAAGGCTGTGCGCCGACGCCAGCGCGCCCTGGCGAGGCGCGGACGCGCCGCGACGAAGGTCAGGCGCGCCGCGAGGCGATGACGGACTCGAGAAGGGCGACGAGCTCGGCCGTGCCGGCAGGGCTCGTCGCGGTCTCGACGGGGCCGTCGGTCGTAGGTGCGGGGGAGCGGGAGCCGCGCCGCGTCGCCGCCTCGAGGTAGAGGCCGTCCGAGACGAGGACGATCGCGCGGGCGAGCACGGGGTCGCCGACGGCCTCGCGCGTCGCGGCGAGCCACGCCTCGTGGGCGCGCGTCAGCGCCACCCGTGCCTGGGGGAAGGGCCCCTCGGCGAGGCGTGTCGCAGCGAGGTAGTCGAGGTCGAAGGGGGTGTCGGAGATCGCTGACGTCCGGATGAGGTAGGCGACCGCGCCCTCGGGCGCCTCGCGCATGTGGGTGACGTCCGCGTGGGCGAGCGCGACCATGCGCTCGAGGAGACCGTCGACGAGCGCGACCCTGGACCCGAAGTGGTAGAGCAGCCCGCCCTTGGAGACGTTGGCCGCGGCGGCGACGGCGTCGAGGGTCGCGGCGCGCTCGCCCTGCTCGACGAGGATCCGCGCGAAGGCGTCGAGGATGCGGCCGCGCGTGATGCTCGAGCGGGCGTTGCCTGCGGCGCGACGGGGCACCCCCGCGGCGGCGGAGGGGGCAGGTCCGGGAGGGTCCGCGTCGGCGGACCGTGTGCTCGATGCCACCTTGCAACTATACCGGCTGGACGGTTAACCTCGGGGGGTCGGTTTCTATACCGTCTGGACGGTTGATGAGAGTGGCGTCGTCCGACGCCCGTCACCCGCGCCACGAGAGGAACGTCGTGACCACCCGCAACGGCGGCGACCACCAGGACGCCGCCACGCACCGCCCGACCCCCCAGAACGCCGCGCACCCCTTCCCTGACGGGCGCGCGGACGACCGGGAGCGGGGCAGCTTCCCTGAGCTGCCGACCGCCCCGGACGCCGCCGGCGTCGACAGCCCCCCGAGCCGTCGACGCCGGTGGGCGGCGCTCGCCGTCCTCCTTCTGCCCGTGCTGCTCGTCTCGGTCGACAACACCGTGCTGAGCTTCGCGCTCCCGCAGATCTCCTCCGCGCTCGTGCCCTCGGGCACGCAGCTGCTGTGGATCGTCGACGTCTACCCGCTCGTCCTCGCGGCGCTGCTCGTGCCCATGGGCGCGCTCGCCGACCGCGTCGGGCGTCGACGCCTCCTGCTCATCGGCTCGACGGGCTTCGCGATCGTCTCCGCGCTCGCCGCCTATGCGCCGTCCGCCGAGTGGCTCGTCGCCGGCCGCGCAGGCATGGGCCTCTTCGGCGCCATGCTCATGCCGTCGACGCTCTCGCTCATCCGCAACGTCTTCACCGACCGCCGCGAGCTCCGCCTCGCGATCGCGATCTGGGCTGCGGGCTTCTCCGCCGGCGCCGCCCTCGGGCCGATCGTCGGCGGGTTCCTCCTCGAGCACTTCTGGTGGGGATCCGTCTTCCTCATGAGCGTCCCCGTCCTCACGCTCATGCTCGTCGCGGCCCCGTTCGTCGTGCCCGAGTCGCGCGACCCGCGGCCCGCGCCGTTCGACGTCACGTCCATCCTCCTGTCCGTCGCGACCATCACCCCGGTCGTCTACGGCATCAAGGAGGTCGCGAAGCACGGCCTCACCGGCCTCGCCCTCGCGACGATCGCGGCCGGCCTCCTCGCAGGCTTCGCGTTCGTGCGCCGCCAGCTCCGGCGCGCCGAGCCCATGCTCGACGTCCGCCTCTTCGCGTCGCCCGCCTTCGGCGGCGGCGTGCTCGTCAACCTCTTGTCCGTCGTCGCGCTCACGGGCTTCATCTACTTCGTCTCGCAGGACCTCCAGCTCGTCGTCGGGCTCAGCCCCGTCGACGCGGGTCTCGCGCTCCTGCCGGGTCTCCTCGCGACGATCATCGCCGGGCTGCTCGTCGTCAAGGTCGTCGCCCACGTCTCGCCGGGACGCGTCATCGCGGCCTGCATGTCGTTCGCCGCCGTCGGGTACGCGGTCCTCGCCCTCGCCGGAGGAGCGGGCACGCTGTGGCCCGTCGTCGTGGGCTTCGTCTTCCTCGCCGTCGGCGCGGGCGCCGCCGAGACCGTCTCGAACGACCTCATCCTCTCCTCGGCCCCCGCCGGACGTGCAGGAGCCGCGTCAGCGATCTCCGAGACCGCCTACGAGCTCGGCGCCGTCCTCGGCACCGCGATCCTCGGCGGCATCATGTCGGCGGGCTACCACCGCGCCGTCGTCATGCCTGCAGGCCTCACCGCCGCGCAGGAGCGCGCCGCCTCCGAGACGCTCGGCGGCGCGACCCACGTCGCGAGCGGGCTCGACCCGGACCGCGCAGGTGCGCTGCTCGACTCGGCGCACTCCGCCTTCGCCGGCTCCGTCGTCATCACGTCGTGGATCGGCGTCGCGCTCATGCTCGCGGCCGTCGTCGTCTCGCTCGTCATCCTCACGCGGCCTGCGGTCACGGAGATGGAGGAGCACGTCGTCGACGCGGTGACGCCGACGCCCGTCGGTTCGATGCCGGCCGACGCGTTCGACGAGCTCGCCGAGCTCGTCTCCGCGGCCGACGCGAGCGCGATCGCCGACACCGTCGGGGTGCCCCCGCGCAGGTAGCGATCCTGTGAGAGTCCTCACCCGGACCGTCCCGCGTGCGCGGGCACGACTACCCTGGACGGTGGTCGTCCCGCGCGCGTCGCTCGCCGGACGGTCGGGTGTCCGACATGCGGTCACCTGGCACCGTCCGCGTGACGACGCCCGCCTCCCGGGCCACACTCGCTCCACACCACCGGGTATCCACCAGCACCGAAAAGGCCTGCATCCGTGAACACCTCTCGCCCCCTGCGCGTCGCGATCGTCGGCGCCGGTCCTGCCGGCATCTACGCCTCCGACATCCTCTCGAAGGCCGGCATCGACGTCTCGATCGACCTCATCGAGCGCCTGCCCGCGCCGTTCGGCCTCGTGCGCTACGGCGTCGCGCCGGACCACCCGCGCATCAAGATGATCATGGGTGCCCTCCACAAGATCCTCGAGCGTGGTGACATCCGCCTGCTCGCGAACGTCAACTACGGCACGGACCTCTCGCTCGAGGACCTGCGCGAGCACTACGACGCCGTGATCTTCTCGACGGGCTCCATCAAGGACGCGCCCCTCGACATCCCGGGCATCGACATCGACGGCTCCTACGGCGCCGCCGACTTCGTCTCCTGGTACGACGGCCACCCGGACGTCCCGCGCACGTGGCCCCTCGAGGCCCGTGAGGTCGCGGTGCTCGGCGCCGGCAACGTGGCGCTCGACGTCGCACGCGTGCTCGCCAAGCACGCCGAGGACCTCCTCGTCACCGAGATCCCGGACAACGTCTTCCAGGGCCTCAAGGCCTCGCCCGTCACGGACGTGCACGTCTTCGCCCGCCGCGGTCCCGCGCAGGCGAAGTTCTCGCCGCTCGAGCTCCGCGAGCTCGGCCACGTGCCGGACGTCGACATCGTCGTCTACCCCGAGGACTACGAGTTCGACGAGGGTTCGATGGCCGCGATCGACTCGTCCAACCAGACGAAGCAGGTCGTCAAGACGCTCACCGACTGGGCGCTCGTCGACCCGTCGACGCACGCGGCCTCGCGTCGCCTGCACCTGCACTTCCTCCACTCACCGGCCGAGGTCGTCGGCGAGGACGGCAAGGTCGTCGCGCTGCGCACCGAGCGCACCGCGCTCCAGGGCGACGGCACGGTCAAGGGCACGGGCGAGTTCCACGACTGGCCCGTCCAGGCCGTCTACCGCGCCATCGGCTACTTCGGCACCGAGCTTGCGAACGTCCCGTTCGACGACCGCCGCGGCGTCATCCCCAACGCCGAGGGCCGCGTCCTCGGCGCGGACGGCGAGCAGGTCCCCGGCGTCTACGCGACCGGCTGGATCAAGCGCGGTCCCGTCGGCCTCATCGGCCACACGAAGTCGGACGCGTCGGAGACGATCCGCCACCTCGTCGAGGACGTCGACTCGCTGCCGCGCGCGACGAAGGCCGCCCCGGAGGACATCGTCGCGACGCTCGCCGAGCGCGGCGTCGACCTCGTCGTCTGGGACGACTTCCTCAACCTCGAGGCGCACGAGCTCGCGCTCGGCGTCGCCGAGGGGCGCGAGCGCATCAAGGTCGTCTCCCGCGAGGAGATGATCGCGATCGCGAAAGGCGTGAACGCGACGGCCTGAGCCGTCCGCGCAACTCTCCAGAACGACTCGTAGCGCTCCCGCACACTCTCGCTGTGTGCAGGACTGCTACGAGTCGTTCTGCTTTCGCGACTCGTAGCGCTCCTGCACGCGCCCGCGTGTGCTCGGACGCGACGAGTCGTGGGGGCGGGGGAGCGGGATCGGGTGTGAGATAGGGGTTGCGTGGTGCCCTGTGGCACGACACAATACTCAGTGTGAGTATGAAGGAGGTCGAGATGCAGCACAGCCGATCCCGGCACAGCGCCACCCCGTCCCTCAAGACGGACCACTACGAGCTGACGATGCTCCAGGCGGCACTCGCCTCGGGAGCCGCCCACAAGCGGGCCGTCTTCGAGCTCTTCACACGCCGCCTGCCCGCCGGCCGCCGCTACGGCGTCGTCGCCGGCATCGGCCGCGCGATCGAGGCCGTCGCCGAGTTCCGCTTCGACGACGCCCAGATCGAGTTCCTCCGCGAGAACCGCGTCGTCGACGAGCCCACGCTCGACTACCTCGCCGCCTACCGCTTCACGGGCTCGATCCACACCTACCGCGAGGGCGAGCTGTTCTTCCCGCAGTCCCCGATCGTCACGGTCGAGGCCACGTTCGGTGAGGCGGTCCTCCTCGAGACGCTCCTGCTCTCGATCCTCAACCACGACTCCGCCGTGGCGTCGGCCGCCTCCCGCATGGTGACGGCCGCACGGGGTGCGGGCATCATCGAGATGGGCTCGCGCCGCACGGGCGACGAGGCCGCGGTCGTCGCGGCCCGCGCGACGTACGTCGCCGGCTTCGGCGCGACCTCGAACCTCGAGGCCGGGTTCCGCTACGGCATCCCCACGACGGGCACGGCCGCGCACGCGTTCACGCTCGCGCACGACTCAGAGCCCGAGGCGTTCGCCGCTCAGGTCGCCTCCCTCGGCGTCGGCACGACGCTCCTCGTCGACACGTACGACATCCCGACAGGCATCCGCAACGCTGTCGCCGCGGGCGGGCCGGCGCTCGGCGGCATCCGCATCGACTCGGGCGACCTCTACGTCGAGACGACGAACGCCCGTGCGCTCCTCGACGAGCTCGGCGCGAGCGCCACGAAGATCGTCGTCTCGAGCGACCTCGACGAGTACGTCATCGACGACCTCGTCTCCCAGGGCGCCCCCATCGACGGCTACGGCATCGGCACGCGCGTCGTCACCGGCTCGGGGGCACCGACGGCCTCGATGGTCTACAAGCTCGTCGAGATCGAGGGCGCGGACGGCCAGATGCGTCCGGTCGCGAAGAAGTCGGCCGACAAGGCGTCCGTCGGCGGCCTCAAGGACGCGACGCGCGTCCTCGACGCGCACGGCGTCGCCGTCGCCGAGCTCGCCGTGCCCCGCGCCCAGGGGACCGTCGACGAGCACCCCGCCGGCACGACGACCCGCGACCTCCAGGTCACCTACGTCCGCGACGGCGAGACCGCGTCGCTGCCGACCCTCGACGAGGTGCGCGCCCACCACCGTGCCGCGCTCGCCGAGCTGCCCCCGAGCGCCCTCGACGTCGTCGCGGGCACCCCCTACCTCACGGCAAGGAGCTGAGACATGGCACGCGCACTCATCGTCGTCGACGTCCAGAACGACTTCTGCGAGGGCGGCGCCCTCGGCGTCGAGGGCGGGCACGACGTCGCCCGCGGCGTCGCCGCGCGCATCGCGGAGGGCGGCTACGACCTCGTCGTCACGACGCAGGACTGGCACGTCGACCCGGGCACGCACTGGTCGACCACACCCGACTTCCTCGACACGTGGCCCGTCCACTGCGAAGCCGGCACCCCGGGTGCCGAGGTCCACGCGGACGTCGCCGCCGCGCTCGCCGCGACGGACATGCCCGTCGCGGGCGTCCGCAAGGGCGCCTACGAGGCCGCGTACTCGGGCTTCGAGGGCGTCGACGCCGACGGCACGGGGCTCGCGGGCGTCCTCGCCGCGGCGGGTGTCGACGCGGTCGACGTCGTCGGCATCGCGACCGACCACTGCGTGCGCGCGACCGCGCTCGACGCCCGCGCAGCAGGGATCGACACGACCGTCCTCGTCGGCCTCACCGCCGGCGTCGCCCCCGAGACCACGCAGGCCGCGCTCGACCTGCTCCGCGAGAAGGAGGTGCGTCTTGTCTGACGCCGTCGCCCCCGCCGGGTACGACCCGTCGGCCTACCCGCCGTTCGCCGTGACGAGCGACATCGTCGTCCTCACGATCCGTGGCGGCGAGCTCTCCGTCCTGCTCGTCGAGCGCGGCAACGAGCCCTACGCGGGCTCGTGGGCCCTGCCCGGCGGCTTCGTCGACATCGACGAGCCCGGCGAGGAGACCGCGCGCCGCGAGCTCGTAGAGGAGACGGGGCTCGAGATCTCGACCTACCACCTCGAGCAGCTCCGCACGTACTCGGCGCCCGGCCGTGACCCGCGCATGCGCGTCGTCTCGACCGCCTACCTCGCGTTCCTGCCCGACCTCCCCGCGCCCGTCGCGGGCGACGACGCTGCCCGCGCGCGCTTCTTCGCGCTGCGCGACATCGCCGCCGGGGAGGTGACGCTCGCGTTCGACCACGAGCAGATCCTTGCCGACGCCGTCGAGCGCGCGCGCTCGAAGATCGAGTACACGACGCTCGCAGCGGCATTCGTCGAGAAGCCCTTCACGCTCGGCGACCTGCGGCGCGTGTACGAGTGCGTGTGGGGCACGCGCCTGCACCCGTCGAACTTCGCGCGCAAGGTGCTCTCGACGCCCGGGTTCGTCCGCAGCCTCGACGTGCGCGGCGCGAGCCAGTTCGAGGGCGGCCGTGTGGGCGCCCTCTACGAGACGGGGGACGCGACCGTCCTGCACCCCGCGATCCTGCGACCCACCGACGACGAGGAGGACGAGTGATGAGCACGCGTGACTGGGAGGGCGTCCTCGACGCCATGGCGGACGGCATCGCCCGCACCGCGTCGGACGCGCGCGTCGGGCGCGTCGTCGTCGGGGTCTCGGGCGGGCTCGACGGCGCGGTCGTCGCCGTCGCCGCCGCGCGCGCCCTGCGCGGCGAGAACGTCCTCACGGCGTTCATGCCGACGCGCCACTCGTCACAGGCGTCGCACGACGACGCCGCGGCGATCGGCCGCAACCTCGGCACGGACCACCACGTCATCTCGATCGACGAGTCCTACGCAGTGCTCCGCGCCGCCGTCCAGGACGGGATGGCCGGCTCGCCCGCGTGGCCCGGGTTCACCGACGCGACGACGTCGGTGACCGAGCAGAACATCCAGGCGCGCCTGCGCGGCACGACACTCATGGCGATCGCCAACGCGACCGGCGGGATCGTCCTCAACACGGGCAACCTCTCCGAGGTGCGCACGGGCTACTTCACGCTCTACGGCGACGGCATCGGCGCGGTCGCGCCGCTCGGGCAGCTCTACAAGACCGAGGTCCAGGAGCTCGCCGCGTGGATCAACCGCGACGCCGAGGTCATCCCGGCGTACACGGTCTCGAGGCCGCCGTCGGCCGAGCTCGCCGACGACCAGGAGGACTCCGACTCGCTCCCGCCGTACCCGGTGCTCGACGCGGCGCTGCGCGCGCTCGCGGCCGGTGCCGGTCGGCCGGACGGTGTCGACGAGGCCGCCTGGGCGCGCACGCAGCAGCTCGCGTCGGGCGCGGCCTTCAAGGCCCGCTACCTCCCGCCGTCGGTCGACCTCCCGGCCTGACGGGCGCTTCGCCGTCCGCCGTCTGCCGCGAGATAGTCCCCTGCACGCGAGATAGCCGCTGCGGGGGACTGTCTCGCGCGCAGAGGACTAGCTCGGCGGCGAGGACCGGGTCGCGTGCGGGGCGGCGACGGGTGATGTGGTGGGGTTCTCTGGAACGGCACGGGCTCGCCCCGCGTTGAACGGGATAGAGCGACGTCGGTAGCTCGGGGCTCCACCGCCCGACGACGTCGCACGGGAGTGGCGCACATGCACAAGCACTTCAACGGCCTCAAGACGGCGATGCTCTTCGGCGTCCTGTGGGCGGTTCTGCTCGGCCTGTGGGCGGTGTTCTTCCGCAACAGCCCGACGATGCTCTGGGTGTTCGCGGGCATCGGCGTCGTCTCGACCGCGGTCTCATACTGGAACTCGGACAAGATCGCGATCCGCTCGATGCACGCCTACCCGGTGAGCGAGCTCGAGCAGCCCGCGATGTACCGGATCGTGCGCGAGCTCTCGATGGAGGCGCGCCAGCCCATGCCGCGCCTCTACGTCTCGCCGACGGCCGCGCCCAACGCCTTCGCGACGGGCCGCAACCCGCAGAACGCGGCGGTGTGCTGCACGGAGGGCATCCTCACGCTGCTCGACGAGCGCGAGCTGCGGGGCGTCCTCGGGCACGAGCTCATGCACGTCTACAACCGCGACATCCTCACGTCGTCGATGGCGGCGGCCGTCGCGGGCGTCGTCACGTCGCTCGCGCAGTTCCTCATGTTCTTCGGCGGGGGCGGCGACGACCGGCGCAACGTCCACCCGATCGCGGGGATCGCGCTCGCCCTGCTCGCGCCGCTCGCCGCGGCCCTCGTGCAGATGGCGATCTCGCGGACGCGGGAGTACGACGCCGACGAGGACGGTGCGCGGCTCACGCGTGACCCGCTCGCGCTCGCGTCGGCGCTGCGCAAGCTCGAGCACGGCACGCAGGCGGCGCCGCTGCCGGCGACGCAGAACCTCGAGAACGTCTCGCACCTCATGATCGCGAACCCGTTCAAGGGTGGCGCCGCGAAGCTCTTCGCGACGCACCCGCCGATGGCCGAGCGCATCGCCCGCCTCCAGCGCATGGCGACGAACGACTGACCCTCGGTCCACCGTCGGCCGCCCTCCCGCCCCCTCGGCCGGTCGGTCGCCCACCCCCTCGGCCGGTCGGTCGCCCACCCCCTCGGCCGGTGGGCCACCCACCTGGCCGCCGCCCACCCGACCGCCGCTAGTCGGCCGTCTTCCGCGAGATAGTCCCCTGCACGCGAGATAGTCGCTGTGCGGCACTATCTCGCGTGCAGGGGACTATCTCGGCGCCGCAGGACCGCCTCGCAAGCGTGGCGGCGACGCGCGGGGTGGTGGGGGACACGTCCTCTGGCGGGTTTCGGGGCGGGTCGCCTCGGTAGGATGGGGGCATGATCGAGCTGCGTACACCTGCCGAGATCGACGAGATGCGGGAGGCCGGACGCATCGTCGCCCAGGCCCTCAAGGCGGTCGAGGAGGCCGCCGTCGTCGGGATGTCCCTCCTCGAGCTCGACAAGGTCGCCAAGGACGTCATCTTCGGCGCAGGTGCGACCTCGCCGTTCCTCGACTACCACCCCGACTGGGCACCCACCCCGTTCCCGGGCGTCATCTGCGCGTCAGTCAACGACGCGGTCGTCCACGGCATCCCGAACGACCTGCGCATCGCCGACGGTGACCTCGTGTCGATCGACTGCGGCGCCATCCTCAAGGGCTGGGCCGCGGACTCGGCGACGAGCTTCGTCGTCGGCACGCCCCGCCAGGAGGACCTCGACCTCATCGCGACGACGCGCGCCGCCCTCGACGCGGGCATCGCGGCCGCGCAGGTCGGCGGGCGCCTCGGCGACATCTCCGCCGCGATCGGCCGGGTCGCACGCAAGGCGAAGGTCGGCAACCTCGAGGACCACGGCGGCCACGGCATCGGCCGCGAGATGCACGGCGAGCCGTTCATCGCCAACGAGGGCCGCGCCCGCAAGGGCATGGAGCTCAAGGCGGGACTCGTCATCGCCCTCGAGCCGATGTTCATCCACGGCGGCTCGGGCCGCTACACGTACGGCGACGACGGCTGGACGCTCTACTCGCGCTCGCGCCAGCGTGCCGCGCACGTCGAGCACACGATCGCGCTCACCGACGAGGGACCGCGCATCCTCACGGCGCTCTGACACCAGCGACGACGGCCCGTCACCGCACGCGTGGTGACGGGCCGTCGCGCGTCCGGGGCCAGGAGCCCGTCGTGCCGTGGTCAGGATCCCGTCGTGCCGGGGCCGGTGGACGACGTGCCGGGGCCCGACGGGTCGACGGCCGACGGCGCCTCGACCCCGGCCACCGCGCTCGCGGGCACGATCTGGCCGGTGGCCATCTCGCGGTCGACGTCCCGCGGCGCGGGTCCTGCGAGCCAGCCGAGAGACGTGCGCACGAGCGTGATGTCGTCGGCGGTGCGCAGGCCCAGGACGACGCCGGGCTCGGGCCTGCCGCCCGCGAGCACGCCGTCGGAGCGGAGCTTCCCTCGGCTGGACGGTGCGGCGACGTCGTGCCCGGGAGGGAACCCGACGAGGTGCATCGTCTCGTCGGCGAATCCTGTCGTGGCCGCGAGGTGCGGGCCGCCGTCGAGCAGCAGCCGCCGGTCGCCCGCGCCGCGCAGCGTCACGGGCAGCCCTGGGGCGCCCTCGTCCGCGAGACGGAGGACGCGTCGTCGGCGCGACGCGCGCCAGCGCAGGGTGAGCAGCGGTACGAGCGTCGCAGGGATGCCCCACGCGAGGTGCCTGGGCAGTGGCTGCCCAGCCAGGGAGTCGGACATGGTCAGGGCGAACGCCGCGACACCGGCAGCGAGGGCCGCGACGACGAGGCGGATCGTCCGTGGGCCGTTGCCCGGGTGCTCGCTCCGCAGGGCGTCCGCGGACGCGGCGTCGAGCGTGACGACCTTCCGGTCGGCGAGGACGCGTCGGGAGGCCGAGAGCTGCTGCAGCACCGGGACGGTCACACGCACCGCGATGACCGTGAGCACGCCGGCGAGCGCAAGGAGCGGCCACGGCGCACCCGACCACACGCACATGAGCCACGCGCCGACCGCGACGAGCCACAGCCCGGCGAGCGGCGTCGTCATGACGAGCACCATGCCCGCGAGGAGTACGCCTAGGGACGTGGTCGACGTGAGCCCCGAGGCCGTCGCCGGGTCGACGCGCCCGGACTGCTCGGCTGCCGATGCGGCGCTCAGCACCGCGACGCAGCAGAGGAGCGCGACCACCTTGAGCGGGATGCGACCGCCCCGGTTCGACCAGGTCGGCCGTGGGCGCGCTGTTGTCATCGACATGGGCGCGACGATAGCGGGTGTGTCCGACATCAGTCGTCATGCCTCGTCCAGGTGGTCGCGCAGAGCTGCGTTGCGCACGCGTCGAGTTGCGCAGGCTGGCGCTACGGAACGAGCACGGTCGCCACGAGGAGCACGGCCCACGCGCATCCGAGCAGCAGGGACAACGACGGAATCGTCCGTGCGCCGCTCGCCGGGACCGTGCGTCCGGCGACCCAGGCGTCGCGCAGGCGCGCCGCGATGTCCCCCGGGGTGCGGCAACCCGCAACAGGGACGCCCGCAAGTCCCGGGTCGGCGGGGATGACGATGGCGTCGCTCGTCCCGTCGGTGAGGGTCCGGACGATGGTGGTCCCGTCGTGGACGTTGATCCCGGTGACCTCGCTCCACGGCGTGCGGGTCACGCGGAGGCGCTCGCGCGTAAGCAGGTGAGACCGGCGGACCGCGATCGACGGCTGCACGAGCCAGGTGAGGTGGAGCAGGTAGGCGGGGACCACGGCGATCCGCAGCGCGGCCCACCATCCGTTGTCGGGCTCGTCGAGCACCCACCAGACGGCACCGGCGACCGCGGCGTGCACGGCGAGCATCGGCAGGGCGTCGCGGTCTCCGATCCAGCGGGAGAGGGCGATCAGCAGCCCGGCAGTCCTGGCTGCGGGCTCGGGCTGGGACGCGGGTGCGGGTGTCCACGGGTGCTTGACACCGACGGAGTCCTTCGTGCGGCGGGTCCGCCCATGTGGCGCGAGCACTGTGCTCCGCAGCAGGACCCCCTCACCGTGCAGGACGACGTCACCCGTCGACGGGACGACGGTCGCGACGACCGCGGTGCGGGCGCCGTCGTCGATGATCTGCTCGAGCGCGGGGTCGAGGGCCTCGCTCAGCTCCTCGAGGCGGGTCTCGGCACTGTAGAGCTCGAGGAGCTCATGATCGTCGAGCTCGGCGACCGGACGTTCGCTGAGTGTCTCGAGCCGCGCGATGAGGGCGTCAGCCTCGGCGGCGGCCTCAGGATTGACTGGTGCGTCATGGTCCTCGATGGGTCCGTCGGGGTCATGGAGCAGCGTGAGCGCGTCGAGCCGTGCTACGGGGGTGCCGGCGGGAGCGACGAGCAGCAGCTCCTCGCCGACCCTGCTCAAGGTGAGCGAGGTGCCGGGGCCGCGTGCGGTTCCGGCGAGCGCGTGCATGTCGCGGCTGCGGTGACGCATGGCGACGAGGACGGTGATCCCGAGCGCCGTCCAGAAGAGTGCACCCACCGGGTCGAACGGTGTGCCGAGCAGCTCGGCACGGTTGCGCGCGCTGTTGAAGCGGAC
Organism: Sanguibacter sp. HDW7; assembly: GCF_011300875.1. Lineage (NCBI taxonomy): Bacteria > Bacillati > Actinomycetota > Actinomycetes > Micrococcales > Sanguibacteraceae > Sanguibacter > Sanguibacter sp. HDW7. The sequence continues at coordinate 574,912 of NZ_CP049862.1, forward strand.
CGGCAGCACGTCGCCGATCGCGGGCGGTGCGGTGAGGATCTCGACGACGACGTGGGTGCTGTCGACGTCGAGGGTCGCGTACAGGTCGTCCTCGAGGAGGTCGAGGACGGTCCCTTCCGTCGTCACGGTGGCAGGGTCGGTGCGGTACGCGTGGACGCGTGCGACGTCCACGCCGGTCCAGACAAGGCCGACGACGATGAGGGCCGCACCGAGGACACGGACGACGACCGAGACGGATGTCGGGGTCCGGGTGCTGTCGTCGACGGCGCGGCGGTCAGCCGCGTCGAGCCGGGCCGTGGAGGTGCGTGGCCATGTGCCGAGAGCCTGGGTCCGCGCCTTCTGCGCGGTGTGGAGCCCGACCGCGAGCAGCAGCGCGACGGCCGGCCCAGCGACCCCCCACGGTTCGATCGATGCGACGGCCACGAGGACGACGGCAGCGACCGCCTGGAGAACTGACGCATGGACCGGCCGCCGCCACGTGAGAAGGAGCGACGCTGCGATCGCGCCGATCGCGAGGATCTCGACGACGCTCGACAGCAGCATCGTCGGCGGCGCGACGACGGGCGCGGGCAGGGCGCGCGACTCGTCCGCGAGGACGCCGGCGGTGACGACGAGCGCAGCGCCGACAGCAGGGCCGAGGAGGTGCCATCGTCGGTCGGGGACGGGCGGGACCGGTGCGTACGCAGCGCGCATGGGCGAACCCTATCGGTCCGAGAGCCTTGAGGTTCACGCGTCGCGACGTCGCGCGACGGCGGCGCGCCGCACGAACGCCCCGGCGCCGAGCGCGAGAGCGAGACCGGTTCCGCTGAGGCCGAGCGGTCGCGTCGGACGTTCCGGGGCTGACGTCTCCTCGACGTGCGTCGTGCCGGGCTGCCAGCGCACCTCGAGCTCGAGCCCTCGCCGCGCGCTGGCGCGGTCGAGCGTCACGCGCGTGCCGTCGGGCATGACGAGGTGGGCACGCCGGGTGAGGTTCCGGCGGCTGCCGGACGTCACGTCGACGATGTCCGTGCGGACGACGACGCCCTCGGCGCGCAGCGCGCGGACGGCAGGGACGTCGGTGACCGTCCACACGACGCCGCCGGCGACGAGCGCGACGGCGACGACGCCGAGCCCGACCACGAGCTGGACCTCCTGGCGCGCGGTCGCGAGCGGCACCCGGGGTGCGGGGGCGCGATGTGCGTCGCCGGGGTGGAACGCGGACGCGGTCGGCGGACGCTGCGCACGCTTCCGGGCCGCGGTGGAGAGAACGACGACGACGAGCGCGACGAGCGGAGCCGCGAGGATCCGGTCCGACGCCTGCCCGGTCAACGCGAGGGACGCGGTCGCGGCGAGCGCGAGCGTCGCGGTCGTCCGGGGCAGGACCCCGGCGAGCAGGGGCGTGCACGCGAGGAACCCGGAGACGACTGCGAGCAGCATGTGGCGCGGGTCGAGGACCTCGGGCACGGTCTCGGCGTCCCAGCCGCCGGTGAGGCCCGAGTGCCAGACGAGCAGGCCGATCGCGCCGGAGACGAGCATCGCCGCCACGGGGACAGCCTCGTTCAGCTGGTCGCGTCGGCTGGGGCGGGGCCCCTTCGCCTGGTGGGCGGTCACCGCGCCCGTCACCCGAGGATCCGCTCGAGGTAGACGGCGACGCCGTCGTCGTCGTTCGAGGTCGTGCGGTCGTCCGCGGCCGCGAGGACGTCGGGGTGCGCGTTGGCGACGGCGATGCCGCGGCCGGCCCACGCGAGCATCGGCAGGTCGTTCGGCATGTCGCCGAACGCCCACACGTCGCTCGGCGCGACGTCGTGCGCGGCGCACCAGCGGGCGAGGCCCGCAGCCTTCGTCACGCCGGGCGCCGTGAGCTCGGCGAGGGCTGCCGCGCCCGAGTACGCGAGGACCGCACGCTCGCCGACGATGTCGGCGACGCGCGCGTAGAGCTCGTCGTGACCCAGGTTCGCGTGCCGCGCGAGGATCTTCCCGACGGCCGCGCCCGGCCCCGTGTCACGCGGGTCGTCGCCGTCGCGGAGCGTCGAGGAGACGTCGACGCGGCGGGCGTCGTCGGGCACGGGATGAGTGCTGACGAAGCCCGGGTCGAAGACCGGACCGTCCATGCGTTCGAGCACGAACGCGAGTCCCGGGATCGCCGTCCGCAGGTCGTCGACGATCGCGGCTGCGGCCGCGCGCTCGAACGCGTGCACGTGCTCGAGCGCACCCGACGCGAAGTCGTACACGGCCGCCCCGTTGAGGACGACGGCCGTGCCGTGCCCGCCCGCAAGGTCTGCGAGCACGGGCAGCCAGCGCGGCGGGCGCGCCGTGACGAAGACGACGTGCACCCCCGCGTCGTCGAGACCGCGCAGGACCTCCCGCGTGCGCGGAGAGTCCGCGTAGTCGGAGCGCAGCAGCGTCCCGTCAAGATCCGTCGCGACGACGCGGGGTACACGCCTCACGAGGTTGGGCGGGCGGTGCGTGCGCTGCGCGCGAGCCCCACCGCGAGCGAGGCGCACAGCGGCGAGTACACGGCGAGGTCGAGCCTCCTGAAGCGCGGGGTCGTCTCGCGCAGGCCGAGGCCCGAGACCGCGACGCCAGCGACCGCGCGTGCCGCGAGCACACCTGCCGCAGTGCGGGCGCCGAGGCGCGCGAGCCACCCGACGCCCGACACCTGGCTCGCCTGCGAGCCCACGACCGCCGCGCACGCCGTCGCGGAGAGGGCGCCCGCGACCGCGAGGCACGCCGCAGGGCCGGGGCTTCCGAGGCCGTCGACGCCGAGGAACGTCGCCGAGAACTCCTCGCGGTCGGCGAGCGGGAACGTCGAACCGGTCGCCCACAGCACGTGCAGCGCGCCGACGGCACCGAGGACGGTCGCCGTGGCGGCCGTCGCCGGGGGGACCGTCATCAGCGGTAGTTCGTGAACTGGACCGCGAAGTCGAGGTCAGCACCCTTGAGGAGCGCCTGCACGGCCTGGAGGTCGTCGCGCGACTTCGACGTGGCACGCACCTCGTCGCCCGTGATCTGCGTCTTGACGCCCTTGGGGCCTTCCTCGCGGATGATCTTCGTGACCTTCTTGGCGTTCTCGCCGGCGAGGCCCTCCTTGAGGGTCGCCTCGAGGCGGTACTCCTTGCCGGAGGCCTGCGGGCCCTTGTCGCCCGTGTCGATGGCCTTGAGGGAGATGCCGCGCTTGATGAGCTTGGTCTGGAAGACGTCGAGGACGGCGAGGACGCGCTCCTCGGAGTTGGCGATCATGACGATCTTCTCGCCCGACCAGGCGATCGAGGCGCCGACGTTCTTGAAGTCGTAGCGCTGCCCGATCTCCTTGATCGACTGGTTGAGCGCGTTGTCGACCTCCTGGCGGTCGACCTTGCTGACGATGTCCATGGAGGAGTCGGCCACGGTGTTCTCCTTGTTCGGTGGGGGGACGAGATTCTGGGTCCAGCCTAGCCGCGAGGCCCGCGGTCGCGCGGGCGGCGCAGCGACCGGACAGCGTCGACGGTGAGGATCGTCAGCGCGACCCACACGAGCGCGAACCCGGCCCAGCGCGCGGGGCTCATCGGCTCGTCGTACAGCAGCACGCCGAGCCCCAGCTGGAGCGTCGGCGTGACGTACTGCAGGAGCCCGACGATGCTGAGGGGCAGCCGCTGTGCGGCGGCGGAGAACATCACGAGGGGGACGACGGTCGCGACGCCGAGCGTCGCCAGAAGCACGACGTAGCCTGCGCCGCCGCCGGTCGTCGACCCGTCGGGGCCGAGCCACAGCAGGTACCCGAGGCCGAGGGGTGCGAGGACCGCCGTCTCGACACCGAGCCCTGCGAGGGCGTCGACCGACGTGCCGAGCTGCTTCTTCAGCAGGCCGTAGAGCCCGAAGGTCAGTGCGAGCGAGAGAGCGAGCCACGGCACGCCGTGACCCCCGAACGACACGACGAGGACCGCGGCCGCGCCGACGCCGATCGCCCACCACTGCGGCACCGTGAGGCGCTCGCGCAGCAGCACGACGGCGAGCAGCACCGTGAGCAGCGGGTTGACGTAGTAGCCGAGCGACGCGTCGACGACGTGCCCGTTCTGCACGCCCCACACGTAGATGAGCCAGTTGCCACCGACGAGGAGTGCCGCCGTCGCCAGGATCGCCACCTGCCGGGGCCGTCGCCACACATCGACGAACGCTCGCCAGCGGCGTGCGACGACGAGGAGGAGCAGGCAGACGACGAGCCCCCACACGACGCGCTGCGCGACGAGCTCGACCGCGTCCGTGCGCGTGAAGAGCTTGAAGTAGATGGGGAACGAGCCCCACAGGAGGTAGGTGCCCAGGCCGAGGGCGAGCCCGGTGCGGTCGAGCCCGCGGGGCTGCGCTGACGGTGTCGGAGCGGGTGACGTGGACGTGGCGATCGTTCCTTCGCGAGCAGGTCGGAGCCTGCGCGGAGGAGTCGATTTCCGCTCAGGGCACTTCCCCTAGTATCGTGTGATCGCTCGCGAGGTGCGGACCTGGTCCACGCCTGCGGCGCATCGGCAGCTTGCCCGAGCGGCCAAAGGGAGCTGACTGTAAATCAGCCGCGTCATGCTACGGGGGTTCGAATCCCTCAGCTGCCACCGATGCAGGATTCCGCGGTTCTTCCCCTCCGGGGGAAGGACCGCGGACCTGTTTCCGGCCCCAGGTGATCACAGGGTTGTCACACTCTGCGGACGGGCTGATCCGCCGACGCCGGCAGGAGGCTCTCCACGGCGTCTGCCATGCGACGCCCGACGCCTCCGATGAGGTGGCTGTAGGTGTCCGCCGTGATGGCGATCGTCGAGTGCCCGAGGCGCTTGGAGACGGTCGCGATGTCGAAGCCGGCGGCGAGGGCCATGGACGCGGCGCCGTGGCGAAGGTCGTGGAGCCGGACGACGCGCAGTCGGCGTCTCTGCTCGTCTGGCTTGTCGGCGTCCTCGGGGAAGCGGACGCGGTCGATGATCCGCGCGAACACCCGCGACACCTGGTCGGGGGAGAGGTCGGAGCCGTCGGGCTTCGTGAACACCCGGTCCGTGGTGCCCATCCACCCCGACGCGAGGTAGTCCATCTCACGCTGCTGGACGAGCCGGTGACTCATGAGAGCGCCGATGGTGCGGTCGCCGATGTCGACACGACGTTCACCCTTGCGGGTCTTCGGGGCACCCTCGACGGCCTTGCCGGCGACGGACACGAGGTTGGAGCGGACGACGATGACGCCACGTTCGAGGTCGATGTCCGTCCAGCGCAGCGCGCACGCCTCGCCGCGGCGTAGGCCGGTGAACGCGAGGACTTCATAGAGCGCTCCGAGTCGGTCGCGTGACGCGGCATCGAGGAACGCTGCGAGCTCGTGCGGCTCCCACGGGGAGACGTGCGCGGCGTTGTCTGTGGGGATCTCGACGTCGACGGCCGCGTTGTAGGCGACGAGCCGGCGCCGTTTCGCGTCGGACAGGGCTGAGCGCAGGACGGCGTGGATGCGGCGGATGGTGGTGGTGCCGCGACCGTCGCGGCGCATCTGCCGGATGAACGAGTCGACGTGCGTGGGCGTGAGCTGGCCGAGGCGGACGTGCCCGAGCGCGGGGGTGATGTCGTTGTTGATGTAGGAGCGGTAGCCGCGTTCGGTGGAGGGCCTGAGTCCGTCCTCGACCTGGCGGGTGATCCACGACTGCAAGTAGGTGGCGAGGGTCTGCTTCTGGTCGTCGCGGTAGTCACCTGAGGCGACTTGGCCGACGAGTGCGGCGAGTGCGGCTTGTGCTTCGCGCTTGGTGGCGAAGCCGCCCTTGCGGGCTTGGCGTCGCTTGCCGTGGACGGCGGGGAGTGAGGTGACGTACTGCCAGGTGCCGTGGTGGGGGTTGGTGAGCTGGGGGCAGCGGATGCCGTACTGCTTGCCGGTGTGGGGGTCGCGGCATGCGCAGACGCGCCGCACGGACCCGCTCAACGAACTACTCCGGTTCGGACACGAGGGTGGGTACTGCAGCGTGCAGCGCGTTCCAGAGGGCGCGCATGAACGTGTCGCCTCGAGACTTCGGCGCCCTGAACGAACGTTCGAGGCGGGAGATCTGGGCAGTTGGAACACCAAGTTCTGAGAGGATCGCTGAAATCTCCGGCCACTTCAGCATCCGGAACGCGTTGGGCCCTCCGAACTCGGGGGATGGACCCCAGTTCACGGTCTCGCCGTCGACCGCACGCTTGATTTCCCAGAGGGTCGTGTAACCCTCCTTGGCGCGGTTCATGTCCTCGGTTGCACGCTCGACGGTCCTCCCGGCTTCGGCCTCGAGGCGCCGCAATCGAGTGATCGCTTCCTCGAGCGGTGAACCGAAGAGCGCATTGAGATCTGTCCCGAGGATGGCCGCGATCTCGACCGCCTCCGTGGCGCGAAGTGACCGCTTCCCTAGCTCGACCTTCGCGATTGCCGACTGTGCGAGAGGAAGGCCGCGCTCCTCGAGCTTCTCTGCGAGCGCCGCTTGAGACATGCCCGCAAGGCGTCGGAACTTCGCGATGTTCGCGCCGATGAGTGCGTCCCGCTTGTCCTGGCGAGGTCGCTCGTCGGTGGTCACCTGGGAAGCCTACCCAATCGAAGTCGGCGCGTCTGTTGACGATCATGGGTTGAGTCTGTCAGGGTGTTGAAAGTCGCGCAAGTAAGTTCAGAATCGAATGGAGTCGACAACATGGAACAGCTGCTCTCGATGTCAGAGGTCGCCGAGGTCATCGGAATCTCGAAGGCAACCCTCCGGACCTGGCGAACGCACGGACGAGGGCCTGTCGGCTTCAAGGTCGGAGGCAGGCGCGTCATGTACCGCAGAACTGCCGTCGAGGCCTGGCTAGCCGAGCAGGAGGCCGCGACCGCCTCCAACAGCTCCCGCCCCACGCACTAGCACGAAGGAGTCCAGACATGCCCACCGACAAGGAGCCACCCCGCTACTACACGATCGACGAAGCCGCGGAGCTCATGCGGATCCACCCCAAGACGCTCGCGAAGATCGCCCGCCGCGGCGAGATCAAGTGCGTCCGCACCTCCCGCGCCAAGACCGCCAAGCGCCTCTTCACGGCGCAGGACATCGAGGACTACTTCACGCGCGTCAGCCGCGGTCGCGGCTAGTCCTCCACCCCAGTCAACACACCCACGAACGCAGCAAGGAGACACCCATGAGCACCGCCACCCTCCCCGACGTCACGACGAGCACAGCGCGCCAGCGCAGCATCGCCGCCAAGTACATCCGCGAGCACCGCCGCAAGGAGGCGGTCCGCGGTGCAGCGTCCCTCCGCGCCGCTGCCTCCGGTCTCGCACACGAGGTCGCAGCACTCACCCTTCGAGGCGAGCGCGAGGACGCCCAGGAGTACGCCGCCGCGATGAAGCTCGTCAGCGACCGCGCCATGCGGATCGCCAACGCAACGACGATCACCTACTACATGAAGGAAGTTGCCGTAGTCGACGGGGAGTACGTCTCCGAGGAGGAGGCGATGGACCACCTCGAACGCAACATCACGCGGTTCATCGACGACCCCGAACCAGCGGAGATCTTCACCGACATCCTCGACTCCGAGGCATGCCGTTCCATCGGCTCGCTCGCGTACCGTCCCGACACTGGCAAGTGGAACCTCGCCCGCTACGGCGCATGGTCAGCCGAGGACCACCGGGCGGCGTCGCAGGCTCTCCGCAGGCTTCAGCGTCGCGGCGGTCCGCAGGAGTCGGACAGCGAGTGCAACAAGCGAGTCACTCCGAAGGGCTTCCCGTTCCTGTTCTACCGGATTGCGCGGCCGCTCGACGACCTCCGCATCCACGAAGTCTTCAACGTCGACCTTCCCACCGCGCCCCGGACCGTTGCCCCGTTCATCGACCCCATCGAGTCCGAGGGCGTCCTCGTCAACACGATCACCCAGGACGACGTCGACCTGATGTTCCACTGCCACGACGAGGCACAGTTCGACGGCAAGGCCGAGATCGCCGACGACCCCCGACCAGTCGAGATCTTCCGCTGCCCGAAGACGAACCGCATCATGCGACGCATCGGCGTCTCCCGGTACGACGAGACGACGGGCAAGTTCCTCGCAGTCGCGTTCGAGGGCGCCACCGGCCTCGACCACGCCCGCATCTGGAACGCGCCCAGCTTCAGCCTGGAGAACAAGCCGCTCGGCGCCGACGTCCTCGCAGCGACGACGATCCACACCCGCGAGGACGGCACCCGCTACGCCGACGTCTCCATCGCCCGACCCCTCGACGACTGCAACGCCGAGGAACTCGCCGGCATCGCCCACGACCTGTTCGAGCTCATCACGAACCCGGACGCCACCGCCGAGGGCGAGTGGGGCGAGAACCGCGTCTTCCTCGAGGTGACCGCGTGACCGCCGCCATCGCCTACCTGGCGTCCCGCATCCTCCTGCCCAAGGGCTACCGGATCCGCCACGTCGACGGCCCCGAGCCCCGCTACGCGATCACCGACATGAAGGGCACGCGCATGATCGGCGGCGCGTCCTACGAGGGGTCGCTCGACGCTGACGACATCACCGTCTTCGCGTCCTTCATCGCGGAGGGACGCACGTACACGGAGGCGATGAACGCTCTGCACCCGGAGACGCTCGAGCGGATCGAGGCGACCGGCGACCTGCTGCACCGTGGCGTCGCCTACTCCCGGCAGAACGACTGACCAATCACACCCCCGGACGCATCATCGTCACGCCGCAAGAACGGAAGGAGAAGGCAAGTGTCAGCACTCATGAACGAAGTCGCGACCATCAAGCGACTTCCCCCGCCCACCATGCGACGAGCGATCCGCGAGGGAGCCGGCGTCTCTCGCGCCCGACTCGCACGAGAGCTCGGCGTTACCGCGAACGCCGTCGGCTTCTGGGAAGACGGACGCACCCCGTCCGTCCAGCACCTCAAGGCCTACTGCGACCTCCTCGACGCACTCAAGGAGGCCGCAGCATGACCGCCGCGAGCACTCGGCGGCTGCCGGCCATCACCGACGACGAGCTCCGCGCACTCCCGCCGCTCGTCGAGGTCGACACCGTCGCCCGCGCACTCAGGTGCTCGACCTCCACGGTCTACGCCATGGCCCGCGAGGGCACGTTCCCGTTCGAGGTCCTCACATTCGGCAAATCTCGACGATGGCGCAGGAACGACCTCCTCGAGTACCTGGGCCTCGACCCGATCCGCACCGCAGCCTGACCCCAACCCCGCGCCACCAGGCGCACACCGAAAGGGACGCCAGCACCCTCACAACGCAAGAGAGCGGCCCCGCCAAGGACCGCTCTCCTGCACCACAACCCGATAACCGCCTCACGGAGGTAACCCCATGATCTGCCCCCCGTATCACGAGCACGACGGCCAGACTGGCGTCCCGGCCGCTCACCTCGTCGACGGCCCCTACCGGGCCGCGCTCTACCTGCTCGACCGCGACGGCACCTGCACCGCAGACAAGCTCGACGCGACCCTCGGCGAACTCGACGTCGCCCACCCCAACCACGTCGGCGGAGTGTTCGCCAGGCTCCGCAACCAGCGGCTCATCGAGATCGCCGGCTACCAGCAGTCCACCCGGCCGCAGCGCCGCGGCGGCATCCAGGCCGTCTGGCGCCCCACCCCCTTGTTCCGGCACCTCAAGGCCACCGGCCAGCTTCCCGAGGTCGGTGAGGCAGCGTGACCTACCCCATCTGCGACACGTTCCACGTCATGCCCAAGCGCTGGCGCGACAAGGTCGACGCCCTCACCGCGGCAGGCCACCGAGGCGCGTTCACGCCCTCCTGCGAGCACTTCACGTGGGACGGCACCGAAGAGCCCTCCATCGACATCAGCCACATGCAGGTCACCTGCAGCGCATGCCACACCGACCGCGTCGCCAACTCCCTCGTCACGTCGCCGGTCGCCTCCCGCACGTGCGACGCGTGCCAGGCCGAACCCGCGACCCGCCTGTGCACGCTCGTCGCCTACGCCGGCACCTTCGGTGCCGCATCCCACATCTGGATCAGCGCGACCGCCACCGTGTCCCGCTGCGACTCCTGCCACGACTTCGACCACCCCGGAGGCAACCGATGATCCTCAAGACCGTCAAGGGACTGTGCACCGCGATGCACGCCGGCGAGATTGACATTCGTCTCGAGCTGAGGGCAGTCGACGTCATCAACGACGTGCCGAGCTTGTGCACGCACGACGACGGGACGCTCGTCGTCGACCTGCGCGCCGACGTGTGGGGCTGCCGCGAGTGCTGCATCGAAGGTCTCCTCGCGGACCTGCGGGAGGACCGTGAGCCGTCTGGCACGTGCGCGCTCTGCGACCGTCCCGCGAAGACCGTCTGCCTTCACCCGGTGACGCTCGCTGACGACGTCGTGGGCGTCGTCATGGCGCGTTCCTGCCACGAGTGCACCGAGCACCGCACGCTCGGCTTCCTCGGCCCCTACGTGGAGGCGTGACGTGACCTGGTTCAAGGTCGACGACACGTTCGCGTTCCACGAGAAGGTGATCCGCGCCGGCAACCCTGCTATCGGCCTGTGGGTCCGTGCGGGTGCCTGGTCGGCGCAGCAACTCACCGACGGCTTCATTCCGACACACATGGCGCAGACGCTCGGCACGCTCTCGCAGGCGAGGAAGCTCGTCGAAGTCAACCTCTGGCACGTCGAGGACGGCGGCTATCGGTTCCACGAGTGGAGCGAAGGGGGACGACAGCCGACGCGTGATGAGGTCGTGAAGCAGCGAGACTTCTGGCGCGACAAGAAGCGGAACCAGCGCCGAGATGGAGGCTCCGGGCGGTTCACCTCTGACGCCTTGTCCCCCGAAGTGTCCCCGGGGGACACCCTTGGGGACTCTCTCGGGGAGTCTCACCGTCCCGTCCCGTCCCGTCCCGACCCGACCCGTAACGAAGGTGAGGAAGGAGGGAAGGACACGTCGGATCGGCCCCTGCCCGACGACTGGCGACCGAACGACAACCACACCCGCAGAGCCCAAGAAGCGGGCCTCAACCTCGACGACCTCGAGGCCGCATTCCGCGACCACGCACGCGAGCAGAACCGCCGAGCGAAGAACTGGAACTCCGCGTTCACGGCCTGGATCACCAAGGCCATCGAGTTCGAGAACAGCGACCACACCACGGCCGAGTTCGACGCCTTCTGGGCTGCCTACCCGCACAAGGTCGGGAAGGGCACCGCACGCACCGCCTGGACGAAGGCCCTCCGCAAGACCGACGCCCAGACCCTCATCCATGCCGCGCAAGCACTCAGCGACGACCCGAACCTGCCTGAACGGCGGTACATCCCTCACCCCACGACGTGGCTCAACGCCGAACGCTGGGAGGACGACCCACTCCCGGAGCTCACGACTCGAGCGGCGGACCCGAGCGGTGACGTCCTCAAGCGAGCCATGGCGAAGGCCGTAGCCGACGACGCAGCCGAGGAAGCGGCCCGCACCGCCGTCCCCGAGCTGGAGGGGAGTCCGTTCGCCGCGTTCGCTCACCTGGGAGGTCCCGCATGAACAAGCAGGAGACTGTCGCTCTCATCGCGATGCTCGACCGTGCTGGCCTCACGAAGGCCCGCGAAGGCATGGAGGACGCGTGGATGCTCGTCCTCGAACCTCTCCGCGCCCAGGACGTGGTCGAGGCCGTGAAGCGCATCATCGCTACCCGAGGCGACGGCAACACGTGGATCGTCCCCGCCGACGTGATCGCGGAGGTGGCGCTCGTGCGTCGTGAGCGGATCCGCGCAGTGACCACAGGGTCCCTGCCGGTGCCGCCTCGGGAGATCGACCCGGACGACGTCGGCCCGTACATGGCGTGGGTGAAGGCGTTCAAGCTCGCTCTCGGCGACGGCATGTCGCTCGTGGATGCGGAGATCGCAGCCGCGCACGCTGCTGGCATCCCGCCGGTGCATCGGGCACTAGAGGAGTACCACGGTGCGATGCCTCTGCAGATCGAGAGCGGGCGGTCCTCGGAGACGGCGAAGCGCGCGTCGGCCGCAGCACGGGACGCGATCTTGGCGATCCTGCGCGAGGGCGCCGCGAGGAGAGCCGGGTGATGAACCTCAACGACATCGCGAACCGCATCCACGCTGCCCGCCGCACAGCTCGCGTTGCCCCACTGGGACGACGAGCGACGCGCCAGCTCGCCAACGACGCAGCAGCACTTCTCACGGCCCTCAACGCCGTCCTGACCCTCCATCGGCCCGATGCGTACGGCATCTGCGAGATCTGCCGGCAATCGGCGGTGGAGTTGCGGTGGAAGTGCCGCATCGCCCCTTACGGATCGCTACCGCTTGAGCCACATCCCCGGCTTCGGTGGACCGACGCGTCGCGGAGCGTCGGCAGGCAGCGCATAGTCAGTCTCATCTACAGCGCCCCAGTAGTCGCTGGACCCGAGCCAGTGGCACCAGAGCGGCTTGCCCTGGAGCCGGATCCGGAGCGGCCGCCCGTCAGACTCGCCCTTCCAAGCCGCGACCTCGACAGTGGGCCTGCTCGCATCTACCTCATGGCGCCTGACCATGTAGTCGAGCGCCGGGACGAGATCGTAGTCAGCCGACATCACGATGCCGATGTCGTACTTCTCGTCACGCCCCATCGTCACGACATCGATCGCTAGTGCAACGTCGACGCCCTTCTCACGCGGCCTGTCGACGCATGCGTCAGTGCCCCAGCCATAGGGGTACCTCAAGTCGCGGGCATGAAGCGACACGAGCCGGTTCTGCGCCCATTGGGAGGTCTGTCGGCGATACGCCGAGAACGCTCGCTCGTCTTGCTTCTGTCCAGGCCGCCCTCGATAGATGTGAATCGCGTCAAGTGCAACTTCGCACTCGTTACGCTCTCCAGTCTTCTTCAACAGGATGTGAGCCAAGTCCACTGGGTCAACTTGGCCTTCGACAGCTGGTCCGTGCGCTGAGTGGAACGACTCCCTGGCCCGCATGTACACGTTCTGCCAGTCAAAGAAGACGGCGACTCGCTTCGCTCCCACCGAAACCCCCTGAAAAAAGCCCAGCCGTGCAGACGATGTCTGGACGGCTGGGTGGATTGACTCGATCTTGGCGTACGCGGAAGCGTCGCGTCAAGTGGCGACTGGACTGCTGTGCAACGACTCACATTGCTAGGGGCAACGCTCCCGCGTTCGCACAGGCGTCCTCGCACCCTCCGCGGCATCATCCGGGGGGACCTCATGGACGGTGTGACCTCATGGGGCGTGTTCAGCCTCATGGAGCGGAGTGTTGGCGATGGAACCTCTTGGAGGGCGTCGGGTGCCGGCGGAGCAGTGCACGGCGCTGTCGAAGCAGTCGGGGGAGCGGTGCCGGAACCGGGTGCAGGGTGGCGGCGTGTGTCGCTTCCATGGTGGTGCGTCGCCGCGGGCCCGGAAGGCGCGTGAGGCGCGGATCGTCGAGATGCGTCGGACGGCTCTCTACCCGAACGCTGAGACCAGGACGCCCTACGAAGCGCTCCGCGCCGCAGGTGCATCCTTGGACGCCGCGCTGCAGGGCCTGGAGCAGCTTGCTCGCGATGGCGGCGTGCTGACTGCGGAGCTTGTGCGTGAACTACGTGCCCAGGCCGAAGCGTCCGGCCGTCTGCAGAAGGCGATCCTCGACACGGGCATCGCCGAGAAGAACACGATGATCGCGGAACAGATGGCGGACCAGATGGTGCGGGTCATGGACGCCGTGTTCGCCGATGTCGGCTTCACCCCCGAACAGATGCGCGACACCGTCAACCCGATCGTCTCCAAGCACCTCACCGCGCTCGCGGCGATTGAGACGCGACGGTACTGACCCGCTCGCACCCCGGCACCGACACTCGACCCGACCGTGCTCCTCACGGCACCGCGGCCTCCCCTGGCGCCCTCCGGGGGAGGCCGCACCCATTCCGTCACCAGGTCGCCTCGCACGGGTTGGGGCATCCTCGGTGCACCTCAAGGAGTGGAGTCACCTCATGGAAGACCTCAGGCGTGCGATGCCGGCGGCGTCGCAGTGCACTGCGACCGCGAAGAGCACGGGAGTGCGGTGCGGGAAGCTCGTGCTCGGTGGTGGCGTGTGCCGGATCCACGGCGGGCGGTCGCCGAACGCTGTTGCTGCTCGAGAGGCTCGACTGGTGCAGGCGCGTGCTGCGGTTCTCGGGGGTCGGGAGAAGCGGACGCCGGCGGAGGCGCTGATGGCTGCGGGTTCGGCGCTGGACGCTGGCTTGCAGGCGATAGCGGATCTCGTCGAGGCCGGGGGAGTGGTGACGGCGGAGGCGATCCGTGAGCTGCGTGCTCAGGCGGATGCGTCTGGTCGGATGCAGAAGATCATCTTGGACGCGGGCATCGAGGAGCGGCGGGTGCGGGTCTCGGAGCAGCAGGGCGCCAGGATCGCGACGGTGATCCGTGCGATTCTCGAGGATCTTCGGTTGTCTCCTGAGCAGCAGGCGATGGTGAGCGAGGTCGTGCCGCGGCGTCTTCGCGAGGTTGCTGGCGTCGGGAGTGCGTGACGTCGAGCGTGTGACAACAGCGTGACAACAAGGCGTGTCGTTGCTGGTCAGCGCGGTGCAGTCTGAGACAAAGTCAGCCGCATCGGTCCGTGGCGAGAGGAAGAGCGACCAGTTGCTTGCTGCGGCACCAGCGGCGTGCCGACAAGCGCCGCGTCGATTGCCAGATCGCGCAGTGCCCCAGACCATGGCGGCGACCCAACGTGAGTCGCTGACACTGCGACGGCCACTCTCAGGGCCCCACCCAAGGAGGCCCAATGAACCCCACCGACCTCGCGAACACCCGTGACGAGATCGGCGCCGACCCCGACGACGACACCCTCGAAGAACTCCACGGCGAGACCGGCCACTGGATCCTCACGGCGCTACGCGTCCTCAAGCGACGCCGAGCCGACATCGCCGGCGGCGGCCAGGCCGCATCGTCCTTCTCCCTGTCCGGGGTCCTCTCCGTGAGCCTCGGCAAGGGCAACCTCGCTGCTCTGGACAGCCAGATCGAGCGTCTCGAAGCCTTGTGGGCCACGGAGAACGGCGAGGCTCCCGGCAGTGGCGTCTCCTTCGGCCGCTTCGATCGACGTGACGCGAGGGTCGCATGAGCCAGCCCGACCCGATCACCAACCTCACCGCAGCACTTCGCGAAGACATCCACCGCGCCTGGGCACTCATCCACGAAGAGCTCGAGATCCTCGCCCGCGAATGGCCGACGATCCTCGCGCCCGTCCGCGCCCAACGCCTCACCGTCTTCCAGGTCCGCACGCTCGCGGCCATGCGACGCCTCGACGTACAAGCGGCCGCTGACATCGACGTGGCGCTGTCGACCGCGTACCGCACCGGTGCATGGACCGCTGCGCTCGTCGGAGGCGCCGAAGCCACTTTCTCCTCAGCGTCCCCTTCCGTCGCCGCTGCGTTCGCCCGGGACACCCTCAGCGACGTCCTCGCAGCCACCCGCGGCGTCGACGAGAGCGTCAAGGCACTCATCCGCGAACTCGGACGAGACCAGATCCTCCGCGCCGTCTACACCGGCACCACCGCCACCAAGGCCGGCGCCGACCTGCGCGCCGTCCTCGACCACTTCGGCATCCACGCTGTCACGTACGCCGACGGCCGAAAGGTCGGGCTCCCGCAGTACACCGACATGCTGCTCCGCACGAAGACGGCCGAGGCCTACCAGGCGGGCATGCTCGACCTGGGGGAGGAGAACGGCTGGCAGTGGTGGGAACTCATGGATGGCGTTGACTGTGGGTTGACGAGTCACGACGATCCCGTGAAGGCGAACGGCATGATCGTCACGCTCGACGTCGCCCGCGCTCATCCGAGCTCGCATCCGAACTGCTTGCGTGCGTCCTCGCCTCGACCTGACATCGAGTCGGTCGCGCAGGCGGAGGCTGCGGAGCCGATGAACCCGGAGGCGTTCGCCGCGATCCAGGAGCGGGCAGCGGCCGAGGTGATCGGTGGACCCATGCCGCGAGTCGTGGCGACGCCGGCTGACGTCGCGGCGATGCGCGCCAGGACGGCTCCGACGGTCGCCACCCGCACGCAGACGCACACCGAGCGAGCGAGAGCGGCCATCGCGCAGCGGCACGCCGACACCGTGGGCGCCGCGTCCCGCACCCATGAGGCGACTGTCGGCAGCGCTCTCGCCTCCCACCAAGCGATCCTCGAACGATTCGCGATGCTCCGACGCAACGGAGGTGCGCGATGAACCAGATGCTCGGTCGCACGACGTACCTCGGCCAGAGCGACTACTCATGGCTAGGGACAGCGAACTCGAAGGTGCTCGGCTTCGACAGTGGCGAGCTCGACGTCGGCCTGTTCCGTGACGCCGGGCTCAGCCCGCACGAGGTGATCCTGTCCGGGACGCCCGTCGGCCGGGTGACACGTGGCGGCCGGCTCGGACCGTTCGACCCGGAGGCATCCGACGGTCGGGAGGTGCTGTTCGGGTTCGTCCGTGGCGACGAGCACGTGCGAGGCCGGGACAGAGCGCGGTGCGAGGTGCTCGTGCGGGGTCCGGTGCGCGCCGACCGGCTTCGCGTACCGGTGCCGGCGGGGTCGTTCGAGGGCACGGGTCTCGTGGCGGTTCGTGATGTGTGACAACGCTGTGACAACGACCGGTGTCATTGCAGGTCAGCGGTGCGGCGCCTGACCAGGAGTCAACTGGCGCAGGAGTCGGCGCCGAGGTTCTGTTTGTCTCTCGGCTGTCGAGTTCGAGGTAGTTCACCCTGCGTGGAGCGCGCCGAGGACGGAACACGCCCCAGATCATGGCGGGCACGACTGGACAACTAGAGCTGCAGCAGCTCTCCAACTCGATCCGCCGCAGCGAAGCCGTCGGCAAGGTCGATGACGGCGGCGTACTGCTCGACAACCACAAGGTGCTCCTCAGCGACTCGCAACTGGCTCGTGTCGACGAACGCGGCGAGTTCTGCGCCACTGGTTGACTCGTGGACAGCCCGTGCACGGAAGGCGAAGTCGTTGACGTTACGCCGCGCGACCTTCGTACCGCCGTGCAGCGTGATGCGGTCCATGAGCCACGGCTTGGCGCCCTGCACGGCATACTCGAACTCGCAAACGAACGTTTCCCCACCTACGAGGCCCGCAACCTCGACCTCTCGTGAAGGCATGACGCCCAGTTGGGAGAAGACTCGGTCCACCGCTATCTCGAGTTGAGTCCGCCCAGTAGTCGTTGCGGCGCCCGAGACGATCTTCGGGTACATCTCTTCGAGTGCTGAGGCGAGGTCGACTCTCTCATGCAGGGTGGCCACAAGGTCGGGATAGAACTCGAGCGGACGCCTTGCCTTGAGGCGGGCGATGTCCCCGTCCTTCCGGTCCCCGATCTGGTGGCGGTAGTAGTTGATCCAGCGCCGGTAGATGTCGCGCGGCATCTGCACGCGTCTGCCGTCGATGGTGCCGTCTTGCCGTTCGCCGAGGAACCGCGACTCGATGCCAGAGTCGTCGCGGACGATGACTCCTACATTGCGAGGCTCGCGGCGGAGATGGTCGGAGATGTGCTTGATAGCGAAGACTTCAATCACGGGACTCTCCTTCCGGTTGTGGTGCGAGAGAGCTCAAGAGGTCTCCCTCAGTGGGGGTGGGCGCTGCGGCCCGGGTGCGGTTCGGGTCGAGGAGGCTCCTTATGTTGCCTTGCCGGTGTGACAGGTACCTGTCCAGCGCTCGGCGCTCGATGTCGGTGATGAGTCCACGTGCGTGTGCGTCACGGCTGGGCGCTGTGAGCGCCTGCCTTGGGAGGAGCTGGAACTGCCGTATGGCGCCGAGCACGGCCGCCGGTGAGGGTGCGGCGGGCCCGCTCCACAGGTGACCGGGGTCTGTGAACGGGCGGTCGCTGGTACTTAGGAGACCTTCCGCACGAGTCTCCCGGGGGATGTTCCCGAATAGTGCTTGGTCGTGGTCGATGAGCCAGGCGTTCCCCTTCGAATCGACGAGGATGTTGTCTTCGTGCCGGTCGATGTTGCTGATGAGTGCGTCGAAGCAGTACATCTGCGCCCTAAGGTCGTCGTCGACTAACGCGACGTCCTGGATCAGGGACGGGGGCAGTGTCTTGCCTCGGTCACGGACGGCTGCGATGACCCAGTGGCGTGTCATGTCGTCGTCGAACCAGATGTCACCTGCGGGCACGGGTAGGCCGATAGCCTGGGCAAGCCGGTTGGCGACGAACTCGTTGACGACGAGGTTGGGCGACTCAGTGCAGTCCTTCTTGATTAGGACCTCAGCCTGACCCCAGACCGCGTCTGTCGTGCCGGTGATCTCGGGTTCGCCGCGGAGCGTGACCCGGAGACCAGGGCGATGAGCCGTCATACTGGCTCGTCTCCCCCGGGGTCTTGGTTCTCTTCGCCCACCCTGCTGGTGTCGGGGAGGTCGCTGACGCCGCGGCGCGCCGCGATCTCGACGCAGGTCTTGGGCGTCTCTCGCGTAACCCCTGGATGCATGCGACGACATTACCGGAGCGAGTTCCCTGTGACACCCCACTGGGAACTATGCACCCATGAACGAGCCCGCCACCACCATCGCCGTCCCCACCACGTGGGCGCCGATCCTCGCGCTCGCCATCCGCGCCGGCGACCACGCCATCCGCGCATCCATCCGTCAGCACACGCACCCCGCCTACGGGGTCGCACTCCCGACGGACCTCCGCGATCAGATCCTTCACGCCCTCGACCCGGACCTCGACACCACCGAGGCATTCGCGCGGACGTACAGCGTCGCGGGCGCCGCACGCAGGCTCGACATCACGCCACGCGCAGTGCGCCGTCGCATCCTCCACGGCACGCTCCGTGCCGCATGGCGAGGCAAGAACTACGTCACCGACGCAGACCAGGTGGACGCTCTCGCGTCCGGGAAGGCAGCAGCATGAACGAGATCGACCAGCTCCGGGCCGAGGCCGCACGAGACCGGCACCTCGCCCGGGTTGAGCGTCTTCTCTCCCGTGAGGGAGTGTCTCCGGTGATCGTCGACCGTCTCGCGGCCGTCGTCGAGGCACCGGTGGGTGCGACGGACGAGGAGATCCAGCGTGCCGTTGCGAGCCTCCGCACTGAGGTCCCTGGCGTCTTCGCTGAGGCCTCCGCGATCCCCGGCCGGCAGTCGTCGGGTCGGAACGCAGCGAAGGAAGCCGCTGCGGAGATGGTCCGCGCACGCTACGGCACGACCCTCAGCGATCAGGCTGCCGCCAACCGGGCATCCACGCGTACGGCCGCTGAGAAGCGCACCGGACGCTGACCAACCGCTAGAACCCAACCCCACCTACCGCTGAGGAGCGGACACATGATCACCAGCCACATGCAGTACCACAACGTGCGTCAGCCCATCGCGCTCCACTTCTCCCCGACGACCGTGATGGACGGTCACCCCGAGGTCAAGGACGCCATCGACGCCCTCCGCCGCGCCGAGTACCAGATCAAGACCGGCATCCATGAGTACGCGAAGGGACGGCACGCAGCCTGGCGTGACGCGGTCGCCAAGCTCCCCGTCGGCAGCGTCCAACCGGCCGAGCCGTCCGCGACGCCCACAGAGGGCGAGATTCGGCACGCGGAGATCGTCGTCACCGAGGCCGACAGCACGCTCAAGGCGGCTCTTGCGACTGCGCACGCGGACCTCGCCTCGGACTACCGAGAGCGTGAGGCCCAGCTTCTCGCTGAGGTCCGAGAGATCACGTCACGCCTCACCGAGATTGGTGAGGAAGTCCAGGCTCTCATCCGCGACGTCACGTGGATCGAGAGGGTCAGTGACCAGTACGTGTCGGTGCCGCAGACGTCGCCGCACATGTCGACGGAGCTTCTCATCGACGTCGCCAACGGCGGCAAGCACACCCACCCGGGCACGTTCTTCCAGAACATCTGACCCACCCGATCGAGTCGCCGGCCACCGGCAGACAGGAGAAGCCATGAACGGCAGATCACTCCAGATCCGCATCGCCGGCGACTCGATCGCCGCCCAGCGGGCACTCCGCGAACTCGGCATCGAAGCGCAACGCGCCGGCTTCAAGGTCACAGAATCGTTCGGCAAGTCCGGCGAAGCGATGACACGCATGCAGCGCCGCGCCCAGGAGATGGGCGACGTCGCCACCGGCTCCTTCACGAAGGTCACCGGCAGCATCGGCAAGCTCGTCGGCGCCGCCGGCATCGGAGGGCTCGCCCTCGCGATCGGCAAGGCAGGTCTCGGCTTCCAGGACTTCCAGCAGAAGTCCCAGCTGGCGTTCGCCACGATGCTCGGCAGCGCGGACAAGGCGAAGACGTTCCTTGCCGACGTGTACGCGTTCGCGAAGGAGACCCCGTTTTCGTTCAAGGACCTCACCTCGAGCGCGCAGAACCTCATCTCCTTCGGCGTCGATGCCGAACGTGTCATCCCGATCATGCGGACCCTCACCGACACCGCCATCGGCGCCGGCAAGGGCATCCAGGAGATCGACGGCATGGCGACCGTCCTCGGGCAGATCTCCGCGAAGGGCAGGCTCCAGACGGAGGAGATTCTGCAGCTCGCGGAACGTGGGGTGCCGGCGATGGCGGTCCTGGCGAACAAGGCCGGGAAGACCGTCATGGACTTCCAGAAGGACGTCTCAGCGGGACTCATCGACTCGAACCAGGCGATCGACTGGCTGATCGACGGGCTCGCGAAGGGCACTGACGGCATCAACGGGTTCACGCCCGCGTATGAGGGGCTGTCGAAGGCTCTCAAGGAGTCGGGCGGGATCACCGCGACGATGGACGCGGCGCGGTCCGCGTTCACGCAGGCGTCGAGCGAACTGATGAAGTCGCTTGTGCCGTCGCTGCTGTCGCTCGTGAACGCTGGCACCGATGTTCTCAAGGTCGTGAAGTGGCTCGCGGACCAGTTCAACGGCCTTCCGAAGCCGCTCCGCGATGCGGCGCTTGCGCTCGCCGCGCTCGCGGTCGCGAACAAGGCCCTCAACCTCGAACTCGGCCCACGTTCGCAGGCGGTCTTCACGGGCTTCGTGCGTGGCCTCGACACGAGCCGCGTCGCCATGCATTCCGCAGGCCGGCAAGCGTCGACGATGCGTCTAGGTCTCGACGCTATGAAGAGCAGCGCCAAGGGAGTCAAGACAGCGCTAATGGGTGCGTTCGGTGGCCCTGTCGGCATCGCGGTCATGGGCGTGACCATGGCGCTGTCGGCGTACTCAAGCAAGCAAGCCGCGGCTGCAGAGGAAGCACGATCGCACAAGGACGCGATCGGTGCGCTTGCCGATGAACTCGACCGGACCGGGCGGCTTCTCGATGAAGAGGCGAGCCGGAAGAGCGCCGTTGCCGCGATCGAGGAGGTGCAGCTCAAGAACGGAACGAACCTCCTCGAGTTCTACCGCGACATGGGTGGAGCGGTGGAGGATCTGGCATCCGCGCGGATCGGTGATGCCGAGGCTGCTGAGCGTGTGCGCAAGGTGCTCGAAGGGATGCCCGACGCAACAAAGGGCCTCACCAAGGACAAGTCCGCGTTGCAGATGCTGTTCGACGGGTCGTGGAAGGACGAGGACGCGAACGCGGAGGCTCGGGCGGAGCTCGCGAAGATCCTCACCGTGTACGACGATGCCGTCGCGGCTGCGAAGTTGCGTGAGGAGGCGACGAACGGTGTCGCTGACGCGTATTCGCGGGCGAGGCGCGAGGCCCTCAACTTCACCTCGACGACGGACCCTGTCGTCAAGGCGATTCAGGAGCAGGCGAACGCTGCCGCGAGCGCGTTCTCAGGTGCGACCGGTGTCGGCACGTTCAAGCTCAACCTGTCGACGAAGGACGACGTCACGAAGGCTCGTGAGGCGGTCGCGGAGGCGACGAAGAACGTGCGTCGCGAAGAGCAACAGCTCGCTGAGACTCGCGGCCGCAAGGACGTCAAGGGTTCGTCGATCGCCGCCGCTGAGGACGCGGTGACGGCTGCGCGCAAGCGCGCAGAGGAGGCCGCGAAGAGCCTCGCCGACGTGGAAGCGCGACGTGACCCGGTGGCTCAGTACCGCAAGCAGCTCAAGGAGCAGCAGAAGACCGCTGAGACATTCCGTGCGGACATGATCAAGCTCGCCGAGCAGGGACTTAACGGCACGACGTTCCAGGAGTTGCTTCTCAAGGGCCCGGAGGGTTCGGCGGATGCCCGCAAGGCCCTCTTGGGCGACAAGAGCCTCATCGGTGAGACGAACGCCTTCCAGGAGACGATGGACGGCTACACGAAGGACATCGAGTGGATGGCGAAGGCCAACGCTGCTCGGCTGCACTTCGGTGGCCAGCTGACGGCGGAAGAGTTCAATCTCGGGCTGAAGGCGGGTCTTCTCGAGGGGTCGGTGGACTCCTTGAAGGAGCTCGCGGACAAGCTGGGTTCGGATCCGGCGACGATGCGCGAGGTTGGGCGGGTGATGGGCCTCGCGTTCACGGAGGGGTTCAAGGACGCAGGTGTGCCCTGGGCGCCGGCGCCGCAGAAGGCGGGGTTCCCGATGATCCCCGGGTATGCGACGGGTGGCATCTACCCGGGGTACACGCCGGGTCGGGACATCGGGTTCATCGGCGTCAGCGGTGGGGAAGCGATCATGCGGCCCGAGTTCACGCGGGCGATGGGCGCGGACTGGATCCACCGCATGAACGCTCTCGCTCGTACGACGGGCGTTGGCGGCGTGCAGAAGGAGATGCAGAGGTTCCTTGGCGGCTTCGCCAACGGCGGCATTCCCGCGCCGCGGTTCTCGCACGCGCAGCCCCAGGTCATCCGAGTGACCGAGTCACAGACCGTCGGATACCCCATGACAGTCGAGAACGTGAACCTGCAGGTCGCGTCGCCCGACGATTTCGCTCGTCAGATGCGGGCGCGAAGACGTGCCGCATGGACAGGAGGTAGGCCATGAGGGACCCCGGCCTCGACGATGCGTGGCACAACGCCGCATGACGGGCGGCTACCCCTCAGCCACCGACCATCCACCGCCAGTTACCAGCACAACCTCTCCAGGAGCAGCAATGATCACCAAGACAGCACGCACCACGTCCGTGACCATCCCCATGGACTCCGCGCACGAGACGACGTTCCTCGAGGCCCGTCAGGCGCTCGACAGCGTCGCGGAGCACCTCCTGGCCACGTACCCCGCACGGGTCGACCAGGCAGCGGCTCGTGCCGGCGTGATGCGCGACGACCCCGAGGGCAGGGCGAGGATCGCAGCGACCGTCCTGGCGGAGGACGAGAAGACGATCGGCGACCTGCAGGACACCGCAGAGAAGGCCCTCGAGCGGCTCAACGAGTCGTCGCAGACGTTCGTCTTCCGATCTATCGGCCGAACCACGATGCGAAAGCTCTACGCCGCTCACCCGCCCACCGACGAGGACCACGCGAACGTGCGCGCCACCCTCGAGGACGAGAAGGCGAAGGCCCCGTACCACGAGGAGACGTTCGCGCCCGCGCTCGTCAAGGCCGCGTCCGTCGACCCCGTCCTCTCGGACGACGACATCCACGAGATCTTCGAGGGCGACACGTGGAACAACACCGAGGTGACGCTCCTCTACATGACGGCGATGACCGCGCAGACCAGCGGTCCGCGACTCTGACGACGGCTCACATGCTGCCCGCCATGATCCGTCGCAAGCGACGGGGAGAGGCGGGCAGCACGTGATCGGGCACAACGGGAAACCGCCGTGCGCAACGGCTGACATCGACTTCACGGGAGATGACCTCAGTGACCGTGACGCTGCACGCGCTGTCGAGATCTGCCTTGAGTGCCCGGTGATGGTTCAGTGCCTGGAGTACCTGCGCAAGGTCGAGGTTGCCGGGATCGCTGGCGGGATGACGGTCGCGGAGCGCGAGGAGTGGCGTGCACGTCAGGGCCTCGAGCGTTCTCCGAATCCGCTGCCGGTGTGGGCGACGACGCCGATCGCGGAGCTGACGCCAGCGGACGTTGAAGGCCTGACCGTGCGTGTGCCCACCGCCGCAGTCACCACTGTGCCGCTCCCACGGCCGACTGGAGACTTCGTTCTCCTCCTGCTCCGGATGCGACTAGACGCCGGCTGGGAGGCGGGGCAGATCGCGGAGTTCTTCGGCGACAACGTGTTGCCACCCCCCGTCGCCGCGAGACTTGTCAAGAAGTATGTCGGTCGAGGTTCGACCGACCACAGCGAGACAACTTCCACCGAGATGCCCTGGGACTCCATCCCGGTCGAGGAGCTCACGAGAGAAGACGTCGCGGGGCTCACGCTGTTCGACCCGAACGCTCAGCCACGCCGTGCGCCGACGCGCAACGGGAAGTTCACTCCTGACTTCATCGAGCTAGTGCGTCGCATGACGGACGAAGGATGGACCGCGCAGGAGATCGCGGACTGGTTCCCCGACGAGGCGTCCGCAGAGTCCGTTGACTACCTCCGACGCGAGGTCATCAAGGGTTCGAAGATCACCGCCATTCGCAAGGCCCGCTACCAGCGAGCCATGGCCGACGCCGCCTAGGAGACCCAATGCGCATCGACCACAACCTCGCCGAGCTCTCCGAAGACCTCATGCGCATGGCAGCCGCGTACGACGTCGACATCGCGAAGGCAGTGCGCGACACGACGGCGCTCATCCAGACGAAGGTCCGCGCCGGCGCGTCCACGTACACGCACGGCTCGACTCGCGACAAGCGTTCGGCGCCGCACGTGACGACGCAGGACCCGGACGGCCCGAACGTCCGCACGGGTGACTACCGGCGAAGCATCCAGGCGACGACCGGCTATGAGGGCGTGATCCCCGTCGGGTACGTGCACACGAACGCGGCGCAGGCGAGGCGCCTGGAGTACGGGTTCAGCGGCATGGACTCCCTCGGCAGGCGCTACAACCAGCCGCCGTATCCGCACTGGGGTCCGGCCGCGGATTGGGGGCAGGACAAGCTCGAGGAGCTCGTTCTTCGACGCGTGGATGAGGCGATCGCAGACTTCAACCGCGGGATCTAGTTGTCCATGGCTTGAGGTTCTGATCGCCGATGAAGCGTGTCGTGGCAGCATCCGAGCATGAAGTGGATCGAAGAGTTGATCGGCCGTATCGAATGGGGCACGGCAGGGGAATGGTTCGGCGGTCTCGGGGCGATCGTCGTGAGCGCCTTTGCGATGTTCCTCGCCAATAAGGCGGGCAGGATCGAGGAGATCCGTGCGGCCGACCTGCGTGGCGCGGGAGTGCGTATCGAGACTAGGGGTCCGGGGACCCCGTGGATGGAGTCAGTGGTTGTCACAAATGGAACCGCTGAGGCGATTACAGACCTGAGAGTGGAGGCGCCGTTCCAAACTCCCGCGGGCGAATCCGAGACGGGGGTGCTCGTGCATCGTGTACTTCGACCCGGCGATGAGTGGGATGGGGCGCTCCCGCTCAACTGTGAGGGCTTCGAGGCGCTGACGTTCGCAGACTCAGCTGGTAATCGGTGGAAGGCGACTCGCGATGGTGCCCCCACTCGCGTCTCGGGGCCCGGATTGAAGCGCAGGCGTGGCCGGCGCTGACGTTGTCACCGTGTTGTCACACTCTCCGAGTGATCACACGCCCAGACGCTCTCCACGCTCCGTCACCGCGATCAAGAACCGCAGAATCACGCGGTTCCAGAACTAGGCGCTCTCGACGCAACAGCGGCAGGCCCACTGTAAATCAGCCGCGTCATGCTACGGGGGTTCGAATCCCTCAGCTGCCACCGATGCGGAAGGCCCCGTCCATGAGGACGGGGCCTTCGCTGTTCCTGGGAGGCCGTGCCGGCTAGGGAAAGGCCATCCAGACGTTCTCGGTCTCGCACGACGTGGGGGCGGTCGACCCGTCGCGCGTCGGGAACGTCTGGCCGGTGACGGAGAAGTCGTCGCCGAACTCGTGATCCGTGCCCTTGACCCGGATCCCGGTGGGCGTCCGTTCCACGGAGCCCCGGGGGAAGGAGATGATCCAGCGTGCTCCCAGCGCGTCGTCGAGGTACACGCATCCGTCGATCTCGACGAGCTGTCCCGCCATGAGCGCGTCGGGCTGACCCTGTCCCCTTGCGCGGTCGTCGACCGTCAGTCCTGTGAGGTCCTTCGGCTCGTCGGGGGAGCAGCCGGTGACGGCCGCCGCGATGCTCAGGGCTGCGAGGATCGGGAAGAGCCTCGGGCCCGTGAGGGCGCGACGGTTGCCAGGCGCGGACGAGCTCGTTCCCTTGGCCATGTGCGCTCCCCGAGTCTGACCGGCACCAATGCCGTGTCGTGCCCAGCATCGCAGCGGGTGACGTGCGGCGCAACGGTCGTCGGACGTCCGGGTTGGCGCTCAGCTCCCGAGAATCTTGGCGCGCGCCGCGGCGCGCTCCTCGGCCGAGATGACGCCGCGCTCGTGGAGCCCGTCGATCTCGACAAGGCGCTCCTCGACGGTTGCTGGAGCGGCGCCCGACGCGGCTGCCGTGGGTGCGGCGGGCTGCATGATCTGGGAGTCCATGAGTCGCGTCGCCATGTCGGTCTCCATGGTGACGGGGTCGTAGCCGCGGCTCTTCGCGAGCCGGTAGTTCTTCACCACGACATAGATGCCCCAGGCGGCGACGCCGATGAAGATGACCCAGAAGATCCCGACCGCGGCCGAGATCCCGACGGCGGTCGTCTGGATCGACTCGAAGTCGGACTCCCCGGGAAAGCCTGGGACGAAGTCCTCGAAGCCGGGCGGGATGGTCTCGGCGGGAAGGCGCGTCATGAGTGAACAGTAGCGATCGCCCGCCGTGTCCGAGAAGCGTCACCGCGTGTCGAAGGTCTCGCGTCCGAGGATTGAAGTTGCAGGGACGCACTGCCGATGCTGGTGACATGCGTTCCACGCCCCGCCGCCGTTCACTCGTCGTCGCTCTCGCGACGGCGCTCGTCCTCCCGCTCGTCGCCGCGCCGAGCGCGATGGCCGTCGTGAAGGACGGGGCCAGGCCGGTGTCGTTCGAGAGGTCGGTCGTCGCGCAGGTCAACGCGGCGCGGGCGAAGGACGGTCTGCCGTCGCTGCTCGAGCTGCCGGCGCTGCGCACGGACGCGCGCGGCTGGTCGTCCTACCTCGCGAAGCGGTCGACGACCGTCGCGAAGGGCAAGCGGCTCAAGCACCAGTCGCTCGCGACGATGAAGAAGGACGCGCGCGACGCGGGCTGCACGGGCCGCTACGCGGAGATCGTACTGTGGGCGACGCCCGCCCCGTCGGCGGCGAAGATCGTCTCGAGCTACCTGGCCTCGTCGGGCCACCGCGACAAGGTCCTCGCCACGCGCTTCACGCACGTCGGCTCGGGCACCGTCGTCCGCAACGGCATCACGTTCAACACGATCCGCTTCGCGTCCGGCTGCGCGCGCACGTCGTCGAAGGTCGCGGGCTGGGCCACGAAGCGCTCGCAGACCGTCGGTCGCACGCAGAAGGACGCGATCGTCGTGTCGGCGGTCGCGCCCCGCAAGGTCAAGCTGCAGAAGCGCTCGGGCGGCAGCTGGAAGACAGTGAAGACGTACACGACGAGCCGCACGGGTCGCGTCACGGTGACGCTCCCCAGGTCGTCGAAGGTCGGCAGTGCATCCTTCCGCGTCTACGCGCCGCAGACGACGACGCACAAGGCCGTGGCGTCGAAGGTCACGACGGTCACCTACCGCCGCTGACCCCTCACGCGAGGGTCGCCACGAGCACGGCGTCGATCATCTCCGGGGTGAGCAGCCCCGTGTACGTGTTGCGCGCGGAGACGTGGAAGCAGCCGTGGACGCGCAGGCTCCGTCCGTCGTCGTGCGTGAGATCTAGGCTCGCACCGTGCGCGAACCGCGGCCGGGGCCGCGGCACCTGCCAGCCCTGCTCGCCGAGCGTCGCGAGCAGCGCCTGCCATCCGTACGCGCCGAGAGCGACGGCGTGCCGGAGCGTAGGGGCGAGGAGCTCGAGCTCGCGCGCGAGGTAGGGAGCGCACGCACGCCGCTCGTCGGGGGACGGCTTGTTGTCGGGAGGCGCGCAGTGCACGGGTGCGACGAGCCGCAGACCTGTGAGGACGAGCCCGTCGTCCGCGGACCGCGACGTCGGCTGGTTCGCGTACCCGGCGCGGTGCAGCGCGGCGACCAGCACGTCGCCCGATGGGTCGCCCGTGAACATGCGCCCGGTGCGGTTGCCCCCGTGGGCGGAGGGCGCGAGCCCGACGACGACGGTCCGCGCGCGCTCGTCCCCGAAGCTCGGCACGCCCCGACCCCAGTACGTCTGGTCCGCGAACGACGCGCGCTTCTCGCGCGCGACCTGCTCGCGCCACGCGACGAGCCGCGGGCACGCGAAGCAACCGGCGACGAGCGCGTCGACCTCGCCGAGCGTCGCCGTCGTCCGCGCGAGGCCGGGGCCGGAGCGGGTCGGAGTCACTCCTGCAGTGTGCACCTCTGGTAGACCGGTGGCATGACCCAGCCCCCGACCGTCCTCGCGTGCGGCCTCGCGACGCTCGACGTCACGCAGGTCGTTGACCGCGTGCCGGGCCCGAACGAGAAGGTCACGGCGCGCTCGCTCGCGGTCGCTGCGGGCGGGCCCGCGCTCAACGCGGCGATCACCGCGGCGCGGCTCGGATGCCGCGCGACGCTCCTCACGCGAGTCGGCGCCGGCGGCCCTGCGGCCGCGGTGCGCGCCGAGCTGGGCGCGGAGGGCGTCGCGCTGCTCGACGCGGCCGACGACGTGTGGACGCTGCCCGTCTCGACGGTGCTCGTCACGCGGGCGACGGGGGAGCGGGCCGTCGTCTCGACGAACGACACGGGTCGCGCGGCGGTGGCGCCGACGCCCATGGACGTCACCCTGCCCGACGGCACCGCCGCGGTGCTCGTCGACGGCCACCACGTCGACCTCGCTCTCGGCGCGGCGGCGGCCGCGCGTGCCGCGGGCGTGCCCGTCCTGCTCGACGGGGGCTCGTGGAAGCCGGGCCTGGGCGACCTGCTCGCGCTCGTCGACGTCGCCGTCCTCTCCGCCGACCTGCGCCTGCCGGACGGCCCCCAGGGCGACCTCGACGACGACGAGGTCGACGCGCTCCTCGCGGGTGTTGCCGACCTCGGCCCCGCGGTCGTGGCCCGCTCGAGCGGTCCCGGTCCCGTCGACGTCCTCGTCCGAGCATGCGGGCGCAGCAAGCGCGGCAGGGTCGAGGTCCAGCAGGTCGACGACGACACCGTCGTCGACACCCTTGGCGCCGGCGACGTCCTCCACGGCGCCGCGCTCGCGGGCCTCGCCCGCCTGCCGCGCACGTCGCTCGCACTGCCCGGCGGTGGGCACGGCGGCGAGCCCGCGGACGCGGGGCTCGTGCTCGTCGGCGCGCTCTCCGTCCTCACCGTCGCGACGCGAGTCGCAACAGCGTCCGTGCAGCACCCGGGCGCGCGCGGATGGACCGACGACCTCGAGCTCGTCGCGACGCTGCGCGCAGCGCTCGACGGCTGAGCCGCGCGGCACCACGGCCGGGCCCGCGAGCGGGCTGATGCGGTGCCGCGTGCGTCAGCCGATGCCGACGAGCGCGGACCCCAGCGGCAGGACGACGACGCCGCCCGTCGCGAGCCACGTCGAAGGTCGCTCTGTCACCGGGGAGCTGGTCGACTCCGCGAGCAGGGCGACGGCCGTCGTCGTGCGGCTCGTCCCGTCGGCGCCGACGACCGTGACGTTCTCGCTCCAGGCCATGATCTCCTCGTTCTCCGGCCGCTCGGGAACCTTGACGCCCGGCACCGGCTCGGCCTTCGCCGTGTCCTGGCCGGCGCCGACCTGGCCACCTCCGTACGGGTGCGAGAGCAGCAAGTCCCTGACCTCCTGCGGGACCGGCTGGCCCGAGGCGTCGACCACGAGCACCGGTGCGGTCTCGTCGAGCGACGCGGAGACCCCGGCCACCCCGCGCTCGACGACCCACGGGGCGATCTCGTCCGCGAAGCGCTCGTCGCCCGCGTGGACGAGCCGCTCGCGGGCACCGTCCGCGGAGACGATCCAGTCGCCCACCCCGGATCGTCCCTCGAGGAAGTCCGGCGTCGTGACGCCGCTCCCCATGAGCAGGTCGTCGCGGTGCCACGCGGCGCCCGGCAGCGCGCTGATCGTCGTGCCGTCCTCCGCGGTGACGAGCGTGACGAACCGGGGCGCGAACGAGGTGCCGTCCGCGCTCACGTCGCGCAGGGAGAGCGGGCTGAGGCCCGTGAGCTCGTCACGGGCGAACGTCCGCAGGACCGTCCTGTCGGGCCCCGGCTCGACGGTGCCGGCGAACGCGCGCCACGTGCCGTCGACGCTGCGCACGAGAGCCCGCGCGACGGTGCTGAACAGGATCCGCCCGTCGGTCGTCACGCTGATCACCGGGGCGTCGGGACTGATCCACGTTCCCATGAGCGACGTTCCGGAGCCGACGCAGACGCTGTCGCCCTCACGTCCTGCCCAGTAGAGGACGCCTGCGTGCTGGGCGATCGACGTGAGGGGGCAGCCCGTCGAGATCTCGACGCTCGTGTCGACCTTGCCGGTCGCGGCCTCGAGCACGACGACCTCGCGCGAGAGGGCGTTGAGCTCGTCGGTGACTTCCGCGGAGTCGCACGCGACGAACGTCCCGGCGTCGAGCGACTGGCAGGCGGTGCCCTGGGACAGGTGCAGGGGGCGGACCCAGCGCGCGGTCCCCGACGTCACGTCGACCCCGACGACGAGCGCGCTGCTGGGCGAGAGAGCAGTCTTCGATCCGGCCTCGTCGAGGAGGTCGCGCCACAGGTCCTCGTCGAGGGTGCCGCGACGGACGACGGCGACGGCCGTCGTCGAGGAGGGGCTCGCGACGGTCGCGGACGGACGCGCCGGGAGGACTGCGACGGCATCGAGCTCCGTGTCCGTCACGCCGACGTCCTGCGCGATCGTGCCGAGCAGGTCGGCGGCGCTCGCGGACCACAGGACGGCGGCAGACCGCAGCGTGACGTCGACCGGCTCGGCGGGCTGCAGCAGGTCCGCGCGGCGGGGGTCGATGCCGTGGGTGTCGGTCGCGGCGCCGAGGACCGCCAGACCGTCGGACGTGCTTGCGCGCTCGAGCGACGCGAGGATCGAGCTGAGCTGCTCGGCCTCGAGCGTCGGGGCGGGTAGCGGCGGTGGGCCGGGAGCGGGGTCGTCGCGGAGCGCGGCCCACGTTCCGCCGCCGACCAGGGCGAGGGCAGCCCCCGCGCCGAGCAGTCGGAGCCGTCGTCGGCGCGGGCGGTCGCGGTGCTCGCGGGCGCGGTCGAGCACGTCGCCGTCGATGCGCGTGCTCTCGTCGTCGGGAGGGACGGGAGGGGCAGAAGCTGGGTGAGCGTCGGGGCCTGTGGCGCCGCGCGAGGCGGGATCCGCAGGGGGCGGAGGTGCCTGCGCGGTGCCGGTGGCGGTGTGCGGAGCCGATGACGACGACGTCGACGGCGCGACTGCCTGCCCGGGGGTGGGCGCGACCGGTGCGGGCGCCACCGGGGTGGGGCGCAGGCCCTGCTCGCCCCACAGGTCTCGCCGTGCCGGTCCCGTCCCCTGCGTCATGCCTCACCCCTGTCGCCGCGGCGTCGATGCCGTCCTCCGGCATGGTCCCGCACGACGTCGGGCCACGTCCAACCGCATGCGGAACCTCCCACCTCCCCGCCCAGGCTGTGATGCGCATCCCGTCGCGCGGTGGCAGGCTGAGAGCGGTCGCACCGCGTGGCGCGACCAGGGAACGGAAGGAGAATCGCCATGGGTGAGCTCATCGGTCTCATCATCTTCGGCGCCGTCATCGGTGCCCTCGCACGGCTCTTCATGAAGGGCGACCAGGGGATCGGTGTCCTGTGGACCATCATCCTCGGCGTGCTCGGGGCGCTCGCTGGCTACTGGGTCGCGGGGCTCCTCGGCGTCAAGGACACCTCGGGGATCGACTGGATCCGCTGGGTCATCTCGATCGTGCTCTCGGTCCTCTTCATCACCGTCTACCTCCGGCTGCGCGGCTCGAAGGCCTGACCGATCCACAGGGTGCCGCTGGGTCCCGGCGGCACCCTGTGCACGACCCGCCGGTGTCCGCCGTCCCGCCTACAGTGGCTCAGGTGACAGCGAACACCCCTGCCGATCCCCGCCCCCTCGACGTCCTGCGTCGCGTCTGGGGCTACGACGCGTTCCGGGGCGACCAGGCGGAGATCATCGACACGCTCGTGCAGGGCGAGGACGCGCTCGTCCTCATGCCCACGGGCGGCGGCAAGTCCCTCTGCTACCAGGTGCCGGCGCTCGTGCGCGACGGCGTGGGCGTCGTCGTCTCCCCGCTCATCGCGCTCATGCAGGACCAGGTCGACGCGCTCGCGGCTCTCGGCGTCCGTGCAGGCTTCCTCAACTCGACGCAGACATCCGACGAGCGCCGCGACGTCGAGCGCTCCCTGCTCGACGGCACGCTCGACCTCCTCTACCTCGCGCCCGAACGGCTCGGCGTCCCCTCGACGCTCGATCTGCTCGGCCGCGCGCGGATCGCACTCTTCGCGATCGACGAGGCCCACTGCGTCTCCCAGTGGGGGCACGACTTCCGGCCCGACTACCTCCGTCTGTCCGTGCTCCACGAGCGCTGGCCGGACGTCCCGCGCATCGCGCTCACCGCGACCGCGACGTCCGCGACCCGCACCGAGATCGCCGAGCGCCTCGAGCTCACGGGCGCCCGGCACTTCGTCGCGAGCTTCGACCGGCCGAACATCCGCTACCGCATCGTCGGCAAGGACAACCCGCGCGCCCAGCTGGTCGACCTGCTGACGTCCGAGCACGCAGGTGAGGCGGGCATCGTCTACTGCCTCTCGCGGGCGTCCGTCGAGCAGACCGCGGCGCACCTCGTCGAGCGCGGCATCCCCGCGCTGCCGTACCACGCGGGGCTCGACGCCTCCGTGCGGGCGAGCAACCAGTCGCGGTTCCTGCGCGAGGACGGGCTCGTCATGGTCGCGACGATCGCGTTCGGCATGGGCATCGACAAGCCTGACGTCCGCTTCGTCGCGCACCTCGACCTGCCGAAGTCCGTCGAGGGCTACTACCAGGAGACGGGGCGTGCGGGCCGTGACGGGGCGCCCGCCACCGCGTGGCTCGCGTACGGCTTGGCGGATGTCGTCCAGCAGCGCCGCATGATCGACTCCTCCGAGGGCGACGCGGCGCACCGCCGTCAGCTCTCCGCGCACCTCGACGCGATGCTCGCGCTGTGCGAGACCGTCGGCTGCCGCCGCGTCCAGCTCCTCGGCTACTTCGGCCAGGGGTCGGAGCCGTGCGGCAACTGCGACACGTGCCTCGAGCCGCCGCGCACGTGGGACGGCACGGTCGCGTCCCAGAAGCTGCTCTCGACGGTCGTGCGCCTCGAGCGCGAGCGCGGCCAGCACTTCGGAGCGGGCCACGTCATCGACATCCTGCGCGGCAAGGAGACGCCACGCGTGCGCGAGCTCGGGCACACGACGCTCTCGACGTACGGGATCGGCGAGGACACGTCCGAGGCCGAGTGGCGCGGCGTCGTGCGTCAGCTCCTCGCTCAGGGGCTCGTCGGCGTCGACACGCGCGGCTACTCGACGCTCGAGCTCACGCCCCTGTCGGCGGGTGTGCTCACGGGGGAGCGGACCGTGCTCATGCGGCACGAGGAGCCGCGGACCGGGCGGCGTGCGGACGCCGGTGGGCGCGGGGCCTCGGGCGGACGTGCGGCGCGCGCGGCCGCCGCGACCGAGGGCCTCGACGAGGCCGCGACCGCGCTCTTCGAGGAGCTTCGTGAGTGGCGCGGCGCGACCTCGAAGGAGCTCGGCGTGCCCGCCTACGTCGTCTTCCACGACGCGACGCTCCGCGAGATCGCGCAGCGTCGCCCGACGAACCTCACCGACCTCGGCTCCGTCGGCGGAGTGGGAGCGAGCAAGCTCGAGAAGTTCGGCGCGGGCGTGCTCGAGGTCGTCGGGCAGGTGACGGGCGCCGCGGTCGACGCGGACGCGGGCATGCTCGACCTCTGACCGTTCGCGGCACTCGCTCGGCTACCCGCGGCTCAGCGCACTGCTCGCAGCTCTGTGCGCTACCCGCAGGTCCAGACTCGCGGGTGGCGCACAGAGCCGCGGGGCGGGCGGTGGCTGAGGTGTCCGCGGTGCTTGGATGGGCCGTATGAGCACGACGAGGGGGCCGCGCGCCCCGCAGCAGCCTGGCCACGTCGAGGTCGTGTGCGGTCCGATGTTCGCCGGCAAGTCCGAAGAGCTCTTGCGGCGGGTGCGTCGCGCGCGCTTCGCGGGGCTCTCGACCGAGGTCGTCAGCCATGCGGTCGACGACCGCCGGGGGACGGGTTCGGTGTCGTCGCACTCGGGGCTCGCGCTGCAGGCGGCCGTCGCGGCGGACGTCGAGGCGCTCGAGCGGCACGTGCGTGACGTGAGCGCGTCCGGTGGGCTCGACGTGCTGGCCGTCGACGAGGCGCAGTTCTTCGGTCCTGACCTCGTCGGGACCGTGCAGCGGCTCGCGGGTGTGGGGCTCGTCGTCCTGGTCGCGGGGCTTGACGTGACGTTCGAGGCGCGGCCCTTCGAGCCGCTGCCGAGCCTGTGCGCGCTCGCGGAGCGCGTCACGCGCCTCACCGCGGTGTGCGGGGTGTGCGGCGCGGACGCGGCGTTTCACGAGCGGGTCGAGGTCGCGCCGGCCGTGACGGGTCGTGCCGAGGACGCGCAGCACGAGCTCGTCGGGGGCGCGGAGTCGTACGTCGCGCGCTGCCGGCATCACCTGTCACACGCGCCCTGGCTCTGACGCGTCCGGGCCTGACCTGCGGCCTCGGGGCAGGAGACAGAGGAAGCGCGCGGGCCGGGGTCGCCGAGGGGATGGCAACCCGAGCCCGCGCGCGTCCGTGGCGTCGTCTCCGACGCGGGCGACGTCCCGGAGGGGGGCCGGGGTGTCAGACCCACCGTAAGCAGGGCAACCCGCGCCGAGCGCCGGACGTAGGTCCCGGTTCGGACGGCGTGTGACGGTAATAACCCGAGGTCAGGAGCACGCGGTCGTCCCCGCGCGGGCCCAGGTCAGAGCGGGTCGGTGAGGCCGAGGAACGCGCCGAGGTCGGCGAGTGCCGCGGGCGACGTCGGCAGGTGGTCGACGAGGTGGGGCGAGCGCACGAGCACCGCGTGATGCTGCGCGCGAGAGACGGCGACGTTGACGCGGTGCCGGTCGAGCAGGAACGTCATGCCGCGCGCGGCCTCCTCGGCGCTCGACGTCGCGAACGACACGACCGCGACGGGTGCCTCCTGGCCCTGGAACCTGTCGACAGTGCCCACGCGCGTCCCGGAGAACCCCGCAGCGTCGAGGGCCTCGCGGACGAGCTGCACCTGGGCGTTGTACGCGGCGACGACGATGACGTCGGCGTCGGTGGCCGCCCGCCCGTCGTCGTCCTTGCCGGGGATCCACACGGCCCCGACGACGTCACGGACGACGTCGACGACGGCCGCGGCCTCCTCAGGGCTCGCGGTCGCGCGCCCCGAGTGCTCGACCTCGACGAGGTGCACGCCGGGCGCTGTCCCGACGAGCGAGCGGTGCTCGGGCACGTCCGGACGCGAGTGCAGCCGCCGTTCGTACGAGAGTCGCGAGACGGGCCCGCACACAGCCGGGTGCATGCGCCACGACTCGGCGAGGAAGAACCCGAGGTGGTCGGGCAGCGTCGCGTGCCCGTCCATGAGCCAGCCGAGCGCGGAGGTGTCGACCGGCTCGGGGTGCGTGCCCTGCGTGACCTGGGGCAGCTGCTGGGGGTCGCCGAGCAGCATGACGTTGCGGGCGGCGCCCGCGACGGCGAGCGTCCCGGCGAGCGCGAACTGTCCGGCCTCGTCGACGACGAGCAGGTCGTAGCCGCCGTGGGGCACGTTCTTCTCGGCGCAGAACGTCCACTGCGTGCCGCCGACGACGTAGCCGCGTCCCTCGTGGTCGGCGAGGAACGCCTCGACGGACGCTGACGCGGAGTCGGTGAGGCGCGTCCACGGGTGCTCGTCCGAGTCGCCGGTCGCGTTCTTCTTGCCGACGTCCTCGCGCGGGACACCGGCTTTGACGATGCCGGCGAGCATGTTCTCGACGACGGCGTGCGACTGGCCGACGACGCCGACCTTCCATCCCTCGGCGACGAGCCGTGCGACGACGCGGGACCCCGTGTACGTCTTGCCGGTGCCGGGCGGGCCCTGGACGGCGAGGTGGGAGTCTTCGAGCGCGAGGACGGTGCGCGTGATGGCGTCGACGAGGTTGACCTCGCGCTCGGCGGCGGTCGGGAAGGAAGCGCCCGCGCGCAGGCGCGGGGGGACGCGCCGCAGGAGGTCGAGCACCGCGAGGCGCGGCAGGACAGGGGCGTCGCCCGTGGAGCCGAGGCCGGCGACGACGCGTTCGGCGAGGCGGAGGATCGCGGCTGCGGGCTGCTTGCCGAGGTCGACGACCTCGGGGACGAGCGCGAGCGGGTTCTCCGACCAGCCCTCGACGTTCGCCTTCGTCGTCTCCGTGACGGTGATTGTCGAGATCGCGCCGTGCGTCTCGACGTCGTCGACGCTCACCTTGGTGTGCCAGGTGAGGGTGCCGTCGCCCGCGGTGCCGAAGGAGTCATCGACGCCGGGAGGGTAGACGGCCCAGAGCGACGTGCCGGGGCGGACGTCGGAGCCGGGCTCGAGCTCGGCACGCAGCACGACCTGGCGCGTCGAGGTCCGCTTGCGTCCCTCCGGCGGGATCCAGGGCTCTGCGATGACGGCGGGCGCGCCGTCGTAGGAGCCGGGGCGCACGACGGAGCGTGACGTCCACTCGTCGACGGGCGTGAGGAGCCGGTCGAAGTGCTCCCACCAGGCGGGACGGACCTCGCGCTTGTGGAAGCGCAGGCCCGCGGCGAGCATCGCGAGCGCCTGCTCGTCCGGGGTGCGGTGCGCGGTGTCGTCGCCCGCCGCGCGCAGGAGCGTCGCCTCGATCTCGGCGAGGTGGAGGGCCTCGGGCGTCGGCTCGACGGGCTCCGCGCCCTCGTGCGCGGCGACCTGTCCGCCGGAGGGGACGACGCCGTGCTCGGCGGCGCGCGCGTCGAGCCATAGGCGCAGGTCGCGGGTGGAGACGCAGTCGTCGGCGTTGTACTCGGCGATCGCGTCGAGGCGGTGCTCGTAGGCCTCGGTCTGGCCGGCCTCGCGCAGCGCGCAGGCCTCGGCGTACTCGACGATCGAGTCGGCTGCGTTCGTCACGCCCTCGCGGCCCTCGGGGGTGTAGAGCGGCTCGAGCTTCTTGATGGAGTACGACGGCTGGGAGATGCGCAGTGCGCCACGGACGGTCGCGAAGAGGTCGACGAGCACGCCCGCGCGCAGCAGGTCGTCGAGCATGTCCTCGCCGACGCCGTGGCGGCCGGCGAGGCGCTTGAGCGCGGCGGGCTCGTACGGCGCGTAGTGGTAGACGTGCATGTCGGGGTACTGGGCGCGGCGCGCGGTGACGAGCTCGAGGAAGTCGATCAGCACCTTCTTCTCGCTTGCGCGGTCGTGCGCCCACAGGGCGGTGAACGGCGGCGCCTCGCCGTCGGTGGCGGGCTCGGCGACCATGCCCCAGAGGTACTCGAGGCCCCAGTCGTCGGGCTCGTCGCCGACCCACAGCGGGTCACCCTCGAAGTCGAAGTAGAGGTCTCCTGCGGAGCGCGGCGGCATCTGGGCGAGGACGGCTGGGTCGAAGACCTCGGCGACGACGGCTGGCCGGCCGTCGGGCAGGAGGGGTCCCGGGCCGTCGGGCGGGGTCTGCTGCACCTGGAGGCGCGCCTGCGCGCGCAAGGTCGTGAGCATGCCTGCGGCGAGCCCGGGCACGGGGCCGTCGGACGCCGCGAGCTCGTCGATCGTCGTGATGCCCGCCGCGACGAGCCGCGCACGCTGCGTCGTGCGCAGGCCCGCGACGAGCAGCAGGTCACGCTCGTGCGCGACCCACGCCTCGCACACGTCGCACGCGCCGCAGCGCGTGAGGCCGGGCGACTGCCACGTCACGGCGATGCCGCTTGCGCGGTGCTCCGCGAGCAGCGCCTCGACGCGTGCGCGGCGGCGCAGGTAGACGGGAATGACGTCGTCGACGCGGTGCCGCGACTCCGTGCCGTCGCCGAGCAGCAGCACGGCCTCGGGCGCGACGCGCACGCCCGCCGTCTGCAGCGCGTGCGCGTACGCCGCGAGCTGGAGGACGGCCGTCACCTTGGCGCGCCGGGCGAGCTTGGTGTCGACGACGACCCAGCCGTCCTGCGACGCGACGAGGAAGTCGGCGCGGCCCGAGAACGTGCCGTCGAACATCTCCGCCTGGAAGACGACGTCGGCGCCCCCGGCGAGCGCGCCGAACGACGCCTCGCGCCGCTCGGTGAGCTCCGCGGCCGTGCGCCCGGGCATGCCCGGCAGCTCGACGACCCCGCGCCCCGTCGCCGCGTCGAACGCCCCGTGCTCGGCGCGCAGCCGCTCGAGCTGACGCTGCTCGTGCGCCTCACCGAGCACGGCAGCGCGCGCCATCATCGCGTCCGCGTCGGCAGGCTCCGAGCCCGGAAGCGCGGGCGCGCGTCCGAGCCGCCGGTCGAGCAGGTCGCACAGAGCCAGCTCGCACGTCGCACCGAGCGTCACGTCGCTCGCGCTGAGCACGAGGGCATCGTCGAGGATCCGCATGCGCCGAGTGTGGCAGGAGCCACGGACAATGCCGCACGAGGCGCGACGCGCCACCCGTCCTCTACGGCCCGTCGAGCTCGAGCGCGTCCCGCAGGATCGTGAAGATCTCCGTCTGGTCGAGCACCCCGACGAGTCCCTCGGCGCCCGGACCGGTCGCGGCGAGCGGCACCTGCACGCCCGTGTGCCGCTGCTTCACCTCGGCCGGAGACGTCCCGTAGGAGAGTGTGAGCACCGCGTCGTCGGCGGTCAGGAGCGACCGCGTGAGGCCAGGTGTCGTCGTGCCCGCCTCGATGATCTGCCCAGCCTGCCCGTGGTCGGCCGTGAGGACGACGAGCGTCGACCCGTCGTCCCGCGCGAAGTCGAGGACGGCGCGGACGGCCTCGTCGAGGTCGACGGTCTCGCCGATCTGTGCGCACGGGTCGGCCCCGTGCGCGGACTTGTCGATGCTCGCGCCCTCGACCTGGAGGAAGAACCCCTCGGGTGCGGCGGGGTCGTCGAGGAGCCGCAGCGCTGCGGTCGTCATGTCGCGCAGCGTCGGCTGCGTGTCCGGCAGCGCGTCGTTCGGCGTGCAGCGGACGGGTTCGTCGGCGCCGCCGGTGCGTGTTGAGGGCGGTCCTGACCAGCGGGTGGCGAGGTCGGCGTCGGCGAACAGGCCGAGCACGGGAGACGACGCGGGGACGAGCGCGGCGAGACCGTCGGTGTCCGTGGGCAGACGGAAGCCCTCGTCCTTCGCGCGTTCGCGGAGCGTCGCACCCTTCCACGCCCCGGCCGTCGCGCGTTCGTCGAGGTGCCCGTCCCCGCCGCCGAGCACGACGTCGGCGCGGCGCGTGAGGATCTGCTCGGTGATCGATCCGGCGCCGCCGTTCTCGAGGGCGTCGTCGGGGCACTGCTGCGTCGTGGCCTCGGGACCGCGGCACTCGCGGCGCGCGACGTGCGCGAGCTGCGCGGCGGGGGTGGCGTCCTGGACGCGTGCCGTCGTGACGATGCCCGAGCGCAGGCCGTCGGCCTGCGCGAGCTCGAGGAGGCTCGGCCGTGCCTTGCCGTCGAGGTCGACTCCGATCGCGCCGTCGTACGTCCGCACTCCTGTCGCCCACCCGGTCGCGGTCGCGGCCGAGTCGGGGACGAGGTCGGGCAGTCCCGAGCCGGGAAGTCGCGACCAGGTCGTCACGGACGCGGTCCGGTCGATCGCGTCGATGCCCGGCAGGCGCCCGCCGGCGCCGTACGCGTAGGCGCGGGCGGCCGTGATCTCCGAGTCACCCGTGCCGTCGCCGACGATGAGCACGACGTTGCGCGGGCGCCGAGGCACGTCCGCTGTCGGTGATGGCGCTGCCGGTGGCGGGGCTGTCACGGAGGGTGCGGAGGTCGGCGGAGCAGCCGGAGCTGCGTCGTCGTCGCGCCCGACGACGACGCCCGTCGCGGCGCCGAGCCCGAACGCGCCGACGACGACGAGTGCTGTCAGCGCTGTCCGTCGTCGTCCCACGGGGTCAGCCCAGGCGGGCCTTGCCCGTCGCCTCGTCGACGGAGAGCGAGGTGTGCTCGTGGACGATGCGCCACACGTCGCGGTCGTCGCGGTGGACGACCCACGTGAGGCGGTTCGTCATGCCGTAGCGCTCGGAGCCGTCCGGCTCGATGACGGCGTAGCGGACGAGCGCGTGCGCCGAGGCGTGGACGCCGTCGCCGATGACGACGACGTCGGTGACGTCGGCGATGTTGGTGTCGGACTCCTCGACGCCGCCGAACCACCCCGTGACCTGTGCGCGCCAGGCGTCGAGCCCGACGATGGGGGCCTCGGCGAACGTGTCGAAGAGCGTGACGTCGCGGTCGTAGAGCGCGCAGAACGCGTCGATGTCGCGGGCGCGTGCGCGTTCGCCGTAGGCGCGGGCGATGCGGCGGACGGCGTCGTCGGCGAGCGCGTCGACGATGTGGAGGTCGTGCTCGGTCATGGTGATCCCTTCGTTGCGATCGTGGGACCACAGTGGCACGTCAGAGCGTCGGGCGACAGGGGCTGAGGTCGCTCGCGGGAGTTGTCCACAGATCTCCTCAAGGGACTGCAGCGCGATGCGCGGCGTGGCTTCATGGGGGCATGATGATGAATTCGCCGAAGAAGCCTATCCGCACTGTTGCTCCCGGAGTCCGCTGGCTGCCGCGGCGCGCCGTGGCTCTCTCGCTCATGCTGACGGCCTGCGCCGGGACGCTCGTGCTCGCGGCGTGCGACGACGCCGCGTCGTCCGCGCCGAGCGTCGTCGCGCCGTCTCCTGCGCCGACGCCGGACGTGCCGGCCTCTGACGCGCCGTCCAGGGCGTCGCGCGAGCTCGGTGACGGGCGCGGCGAGACCGCTGGCGGGACCGCCGGCGACGAGGCTGTGCCCGGCGAGCAGTCTGCCGAGCCTGACGAGGGGTGGCCGGGTGACAAGTTCGTCCGGGGGCTCGGGTTGCGGGGCCACGACGCTCGGTGAGTGAGGTGCCCGGTGGGCGAGGCGCTCGTTGGACGAGGCGCCTAGTCCGGGTGGGGCGCGGGCGTCGGCGTGAGCGTACAGTTGTAGATACAACTGACGAAGGAGCCTCATGCGTCTCACGACCGCCGTCCGCACCACGACCGGACCCGACGCGTCCCCCGCCGAGCCGGGCACGCCCGTCCTGCTGCTCCTCCACGGGTACGGCTCCCACGAGCGGGACCTCGTCGGGCTCGCCCCGCACCTGCCGGCCGGGTACGACGCAGTCTCGCTCCGCGCGCCCCTGCAGATGGGACCGACGGCGTTCGCCTGGTTCCCGCTCGCCGCGCCCGGCCTGCCCGACGCGGCCGCAGTGACGGACGCGACCGACGCGCTCGTCGCCTGGATCGACGCCGAGCTCCCCGGGCGCACCGTCGTCCCCGTCGGCTTCTCGCAGGGCGGCCTCATGGTCACCCAGCTCCTGCGCACCCAGCCCGCACGCTTCCCCGCAGGCGTCGTCCTCGCGGGCTTCACGCTCGCGGCCGAGCTCCCCGGCGACGACGCGCTCGCGGCGACGCCTGTTCTCTACGCGCGCGGCGACGCCGACGCGGTCATCACGCCCGCGACGGTCGAGCGCACCGCCGTATGGCTCGCCACGCACGTCGAGCTCGAGGAACGCACCTATGCGGGCCTCGCGCACGGCGTGAGCGCGGAGATGCTTGCGGACGTCTCGGCCTTCCTCACACGGGTCGCGCCCGCCGCCTGACGGCCGCGACCGCCTGACGGCCGCGACCGCTCGACACCCGACGACCCGCTCGACACCCGACGACTGCTCGACGGCCGCCCGACGCCCGACGCTGTCCCGCGGACGAAGCGCTCACACCCCGGGCAGCGTCCCCTGGACGCGCATGACGTGCAGCGCCCACTCGCGCGCGGCCCCCGTGAGGGCGGTCCCGCGCCGCCGCACCAGGGTGAGCGGCCGCACGAGGTCGACGTCGGCGACGGGCACCTCGACGAGCCGTCCGGCCTCGAGGTCGTCGGCCGTCGCGAGCCTGCTGAGCACCGCGGGCGCGCCGCCCGTCGCGACCGTGAGGCGGATCGCTGCGCCCGTCGGCAGCTCGGCGGCGGGCACGCTCGCCGTGAGCGGCGGGTCGAGCCGCGCGAGGGCCTGCTCGTAGGCGAGGCGCGTCCCGGAGCCGCGCTCGCGGCTCGTGAGGGGCGTCGCGGCGAGCTCGGCCGCGGGCAGGGGCCCCCGCAGGGTGGCCCACGGGTGCTCCGGGGCGACGACGAGCACGAGCTCGTCGTGCCCGATGGTCCGCGCATCGAGGTCGGCGGGGACGCTCGGCGTCTCGAGGACCCCGAGGTCGGCGTCGCCGCGCCGCACCGCGTCGACGACCCCGGCGGAGTTCGTCGCGGTGAGCGTGACGTCGGGCGCGAGGTCCCCGGCCGCCGCGCGCTCGGCGCGCCACGAGACGAGCCAGCGGGGGACGAGGTGCTCGGCGACCGTCATGCTCGCCGCGATGCGCACCGCGAGCTGGGCGTCGGCCCGCAGCGTCGCGAGCGAGGCGGTGAGGCGGTCGGCCGCGCCGAGGGCGTCGAGCGCCCAGCCGGCGACGACGCGGCCCGTCGACGTGGGCGTCGCTCCGCGCGTCGAACGCTCGAGGAGCGTGACGCCGAGGCGGCGCTCGAGCGCTGCGACGCGCGCGGACGCGGCCTGCTGCGTGAAGCCCTGGCTGCGGGCGGCGGTCGTGAGGCTCGCGCCGTCGGCGACGTCGACGAGGAGCCGGAGAGCGACGAGGTCGGGCGGCGGGGGGACGCTCATGTCACAACGGTACGTTGTGGATGGGCCATGGCGGCGACCGGGTGCCTACGATCGAAGCATGACGACGGCACCGCTGCTCACGCTCAACGACGGCACGACGCTGCCGGCGATCGCGCTTGGCACGTACAAGCTCGACGGGCCGGGAGGAGTCACCGCAATGACCTCGGCGATCCGGCAGGGCTACCGCCTGCTCGACACGGCGTTCAGCTACGAGAACGAGGGTGCCGTCGGCCGGGCCGTCCGCGACAGCGGCGTCCCGCGCGACGAGCTCGTCCTCACGTCGAAGGTTCCCGGCCGCCATCAGGAGTACGAGGCCACCGTCCGCACCGTCCACGAGGGCCTCTACCGCGCGGGCCTCGACCGCTGGGACCTCTACCTCATCCACTGGCCCAACCCGGGCCGCGGGCTCTACGTCGAGTGCTTCCGCGCGCTCGTCGACCTCCAGAAGGAAGGGCTCATCCGCACCGTCGGCGTGAGCAACTTCCTGCCTGAGCACCTCGAGGCGGTCGCGCAGGCGACGGGCGTCATGCCGGCTGTCAACCAGATCGAGCTCCACCCCTACTTCCCGCAGGCGGACGCGCTCGAGGCGCACGCGCGGCTCGGCGTCGTCACCGAGGCGTGGAGCCCCATCGGGCGCGCGAACGCGTGCCTCACCGAGCCCACGGTCCAGGCCGCGGCTGCGGCGCACGGCGTCACGCCCGTCCAGGTCGTCCTGCGCTGGCACACGCTGCGGGGCGTCGTGCCCCTGCCGCGTTCGTCGGACCCGGGCCGGCAGCGAGAGAACCTCGACGTCTACGGTTTCACGCTCACGGACGACGAGGTCGCGGCGATCACGGCGCTCGGCCGGGCCGACGGCCGCCTCAAGGGCCAGGACCCGGCGGTCTACGAGGAGCTGTGAGCGCCGGTCAGCGCCGCAGCTGCTGACGGACGAGCTCCTCGAGCCGCGGAGCGACCCCGTCCTCGGCGGCGACCTCGTCGCGGATCCGTGCGGCCGTCGGCGCGTCCCCGGTGATGATCCCGTCGACGCCCGCGCGGAACAGCGACCGCATCGCCTCGGGGCGCTCGACGGTCCACACGAGCACGTCGAGCCCCGCGGCGCGGGCACGCGCCCGGACGGACGGCGTCGCCGAGGACTGCTCGAGCGCGACGAAGTCGACGGGCGGTCGAGCCCGGACGCCGCGCGCGAACGCGACGACGTAGCCCGTGCGGATCTCGGGCGCCAGGCGCTCGACCTCGTCGGCGAGCCCTGGGTAGATCGACTGGACCCACACCTCCCGCCCGGCGCCCGCGGTGCGCAGCACCTCGAGGACGTCGGGGACGTACGACGGCGTCTCGT
The DNA here is from genome assembly GCF_011300875.1 of Sanguibacter sp. HDW7. Classification (NCBI taxonomy): domain Bacteria; kingdom Bacillati; phylum Actinomycetota; class Actinomycetes; order Micrococcales; family Sanguibacteraceae; genus Sanguibacter; species Sanguibacter sp. HDW7. The sequence goes on from NZ_CP049862.1 coordinate 618,826, forward strand.
CGCCGTGCGCCTTGAGCTCGACGAGCAGGTCGACGTCGAGCTCGGCCGCGCGCTGCACGAACGCCTCGAACGTCGGGATGCGGCCCGTGCTGCCAGCCTGGCGCAGGAGGACATCCTCGAGCTCGGCGGCCGTCGTCGTGGCGATGGCGCGGCCGTCGCCCGCGAGGCGGCGCAGCGTGAGGTCGTGGAAGACGACGAGCCCGCCGTCGGCGGTCTGCAGGACGTCGAGCTCGACGAGGTCCGCGCCTGCGGCGGCAGCGGCCTCGAGGGCCTCGATCGTGTTCTCGACGGCGCGGGAGTACTCCCCGCGGTGCGCGGCGACGAGCGACGCGCGGGGTTCGGTGACGGCCGCGACGGCCGCGGTCCCGGCCGCGGAGAGCCCGACGACGGCGACGACGGCGACGACGACGGCGCGTCGGCCGGACACGCGGTCGGACCGCCGGCCCGCCGGGGCAGCGCCGGCCGGATCCCCGTCGGCCGTGGCAGCGCCAGTCACAGGAGCGTCGGGCACGTCGTCGGCCGCCCCCGGCACCGACGCGAGCGTCCCGGCCGTCGTGACGGTCGCGGTCGCGGTCGTCGCGACCGCAGCGAGCAGCACCCCGACGCACGACGTGAGCGCGAGCGACGTGCCCGCGACGACCGTCGCGATCGCGGGTGCGTACGCGTCCGCGAGCCGCGTCGGCACGAGAACGGTCGCGGCGACGAGAGCCGCGAGCGCAGAGACGGTGAGGCCGACGGCTCCGAGCGTGAGCCCGATCCGCCACCACGTGCGTCGGGTCGCACGCCAGCTCGCGGCGAGCGACGCCCCCACGCCCCGGCCTGTGAGGACGAGCGTCGGCACCGTGAGCGCGAGCCGCAGGTCGACCCACGTGACGAGCGCGACCGTGACCGCGAGCAGCACCCACCCGCCGTCGTTCCGCAGCAGCTCACCGGTGATGAACTCGGGCACGTCGACGTCGCGCGCGAGCGCCGCTCCAACGCCGACCGCGCCGAGGGGCACGAGCACCATCGCGTAGAGCAGCAGGAGCAGCGCTCCCGGGCCGAGCAGGCGTCGCACGGGTCCGCGCAGGCCGCCGACCGCGTCGCGAAGCCGCGCCGGACGACCCGCGAGCGCGTCCGCGACGAGCCGGACGAGCACGCCCTGCTGCACGAGCACCGTGACCGCGACGAGCACGATCCCGAGCGCGACGAGCGCGACCGACGCAGGTGTCGTGAGGAGCGTGCCGAGGTCGAGGTGAGTGAGCGCCGGCAGCCCGGCGGCGCTCACCGCGAGAGCGAGCAGCAGCCCCACGAGGGGGACGACGACGAGCCCAGCGGCGCCGACCGCCGCGGCGACGAGCACCCAGCGGGGACCTGCGGAGCGCAGCAGGCTCACCGTGCGGCGCAGGTCTGCGCCGGGTCGTGCGCGGCCAGAAGGCGTCGGGGACGAGTCGGACGGCTCGATGGTCACGCGCCGAGCGTAGCGGCCTGTGCACACGGGGTCACGGACGGTGGGACAATGATCGGATGCTCACCCGCGCACAGGTCTCGACGTTCGTCGGGCGCACCGTCTATGCGCGGGGCGAGCAGGTGCTCGAGGCCGAGAGAGTCGTGTCGGTCGCGCGCAACGGCGCGAAGGTCGTCGGGCACGTCCTGGGGACGCGCGACGAGAACTACGTCGTGACGATCACGCTGAGCTCGGCCTCGGCGGACGCCCGGCCGACGCTCGGAAGGTGCACGTGCCCCGTGCGCCTCGCGTGCAAGCACTGCGCGGCGACGCTGCTCGCGCTCATCGAGCGCGACGAGCGCGCGGCGCGGACCGCGCTCGCGGCGCCTGCGCGCCCTGAGCCGCGCCGTGCCAAGGACTATGCGCGCACCCCCGAGTGGCAGCGCACGTTCGAGGGCATGCTCACGGACGCGGGCCTCGACACGCTCCCGGTCGACGACGCCCCGGCGCTCGTGCCCGAGGTCCCGGCCGAGGTTGCGCTCATGGTCGAGGTCCTCGCGTCCGCGCGGCGCGACGACCGTGCGGCCGAGTCGGTGACGCTCCGTCCGCTCGTGCGTGGTCGCACGGGCGCGTGGGTGCGGCAGGGCGTGTCGTGGTCGGACTTCCGGCACGGGTTCCCGCCGGTCGCGCTGCCGACGCCACAGCTGGCGGCGCTGCGCGCGCTCGGTGCGCTCGGCGAGACGGACGCGCGGCACTCCTCCGCGATGGGTGTCTACCTCGACTCGCTCCCGGGCCCTGCGCTGTGGGCGGCGCTGCGCGACGCGTACGCGCTCGGTGTGCCGTTCCTCCACCCGGACCGTTCGCCCGTGCCGTTCGACGAGCAGCCGGCGCTCGTCGTCCTCCATCTCGACCGCGTGCGTGGCGGGTCGCTGCGGGTGCGGGTGACGCTCGAGCCCGAGGGTGGCTGGGGTGGGCACGACGTGCACCTGCCGCTCGGCTCGCCCGCCGCCGGCGTGCTCGCCCGGACGGGCGGTGAACGCCCCGCGCGCGACGACGGGCTGCGGCTCGCGATCTTCACGCGCGCGCTCGACGCGACCGTGCGCGACCTGCTCGACCGGCCGGAGCCGCTCGCCGTGCCGGCGGCGGACGTCCCGCTGTTCCTCGGGCGTGTGCTGCCCGGCCTGCGGGGGCGTGTCGACGAGGTGCGGGCGTCGGGCGTCGAGCTGCCCGAGGCCCCCGCGCCGACGCTCGTGTGCGACGTCGAGCACCGTGGCGGGCACGAGGTCGTGCTGCGCTGGGAGTGGCGCTACCTCTCGCGGGGCCTCGAGACCGACGGGCCGGGCGTTCCGGCGCTCACCGTGCCGCTCGGCACGCCGTCGCGCAGCCCGCTGCGGGACCGCGAGGCCGAGCGCGCGGTGCTCGCGCGCGTGCGGCCGCACATCGCGGCGCTCGATGCGGCGCTGCGTGCGCACGAGGCGGCGGGTGGCGACCTCGCGCGCGACCCGGAGGCCGGCCCGGTCGGCGCACGCGTCGTCCGCGGCATCGAGGCGGCTCGCCTCCTCACCGGGGAGATCCCGCGCCTGCGCGAGCTTGCGGGCGAGGTCGAGGCCTTCGCCGTCGACGAGCACGGCAGCACGGTCACGTACCACCTCGAGGACGACGTCCGCGTCGCCCTGTCGACGACCGCGCGTGAGGGCGACCGCGACTGGTTCGACCTCGCCGTCACCGTCGAGGTCGGCGGCCGTACCGTCCCGTACGAGCAGGTGTTCCGCGCGATCGCCGCGGGCGACGAGTACCTGCTGCTCGACGACGGCACGTACTTCGCGCTCGAGGACCCGCGCTTCGCACGCCTGCGCGAGCTCATCGCCGAGGCCCGCGCCATGCAGGACACTCGCGGCGGCGGCCTGCGCGTCTCGCGCTACCAGTCGGGGTTGTTCGACGACCTCGAGGGGCTCGACGTCGACGGCGTGCAGGCGACAGCCTGGCGGTCCTCGCTCGCGGCGCTCGCGGACGGTGCGCGCCCCGAGCCGGTCGGCGCGCCCAGCGGCCTGCGTGCCGAGCTGAGGCCCTACCAGCAGGAGGGCGTCGACTGGCTGTGCTTCCTCGAGGAGCACGGGCTCGGCGGCGTCCTCGCGGACGACATGGGTCTCGGCAAGACGGTGCAGGCGCTCGCGTTCGCGCTCCACGTGCTGCGGCGCCCGGCGTCCGACGGCTCGCGTCCCGCACCCATGCTCGTCGTCGCGCCGACGTCGGTCGTCGGCAACTGGGCGGCCGAGGTCGCACGGTTCACGGACCTGCGCTGCGCCGTCGTCGCGCGCACGTCGTCGGGCCGCGGCACATCGCTCGCGGCAGAGATCGGCGACGCGGAGATCGTCGTGACGTCGTACGCGGTCCTGCGCCTCGACACCGAGGCGTTCGCGGACCGTGCGTGGTCGGCGCTCGTCCTCGACGAGGCCCAGTTCGTCAAGAACCACAAGTCCGTCGGCTACCGGGCGGTGCGCGAGATCGACGCGCCGACGAAGATCGCGCTCACGGGCACGCCCCTCGAGAACAACCTCATGGAGCTGTGGTCGATCCTCTCGGTCGTCTGCCCGGGCCTGCTCGGGCACCCGGGGCGGTTCGCGGAGTTTTACCAGAAGCCTGTCGAGCGCGACGGCGACTCGGAGCGGCTCGCGCTGCTGCGCCGCCGCGTCGCGCCGTTCATGGTGCGCCGCACCAAGGAGTCGGTCGCGGCCGACCTTCCCGAGAAGATCGAGCAGGTCCTCGACGTCGAGCTGCTGCCGCGCCACCGCGCGGTGTACGACCGGCTGCTCGCGCGTGAGCGCACCCGGGTGCTCGGGCTCGTCGAGGACCTCGACGGGCATCGCTTCGAGGTGCTGCGCTCGCTCACGGTGCTGCGGCAGGCGGCGCTCGACGTCTCGCTCGTCGGGGCGGACGACCCGGGCTCGACGTCCGTGCCTCCCGGCGGGGTCGCGCGGCCGGTGCCGTCCTCGAAGCTCGAGGTGCTCTTCGAGATGCTCGAGGACATCCTCGCCGAGGGGCACTCGGTGCTGATCTTCAGCCAGTTCACGCAGTTCCTCGGGCGCGTGCGCGACGGGCTCGAGGCGCGCAGCGTCCAGCACTCCTACCTCGACGGGCGCACGCGCCGACGCCAGGAGCAGATCGACGCTTTCACGCGCGGCGAGACGCAGGTGTTCCTCATCTCGCTCAAGGCGGGCGGCTTCGGCCTCAACCTCACGGCGGCGGACTACTGCATCCTTCTCGACCCGTGGTGGAACCCGGCGGCGGAGGCGCAGGCGGTCGACCGCGCGCACCGCATCGGGCAGACGAAGCAGGTCATGGTCTACCGGATGGTCGCGACGGACACGATCGAGGAGAAGGTCATGAAGCTCAAGGAGGGCAAGTCCGCGCTGTTCTCCTCGGTGCTCGACGGCGGCGCGGCGGGTGGCGCGGGCCTCAGCGCGGCGGACGTCCGCGAGCTCCTCGCCTGACCCCTCCCTCCCTCTTGACCGACACCCTCCCCGACTCGTAGCGCTTCTGCACTCTCCGGGAGTGTGCGGAAGCGCTACGAGTGGCCAGTGCGGGCTGGTTGGATGGGGGCGTGCCGATGCTGCTTCCGTCCGAGCCCACGTTCCCCGACGACGGGGGCGCCGAGCGTGCGATCTGGGAGGCCCTGCGCACGCATCTGCCGGCCGACGTGCTGCTCGTCGCGGGCCAGCGCATCCAGGACGGCGAGACCGAGCGTGAGCTCGACATCGTCGTCGCGTGGCCAGGCGTCGGCGTCGCGGTCCTCGAGGTCAAGGGCGGCATGGTCGCGCGGGAGGACGGCGCGTGGTGGCAGGGCTCGGGCGACGCGCGGCACCGCATCGATCCCGTCGGGCAGGCGCAGCGCGGCCGCCACGCGCTGCAGGACCTGCTCGGAGAGCGCCGGGTCGAGGGCGCCCACGCGCGTGCCGCGCACCTCGTCGCGTTCCCGCACACGTACGTCCCGGCGACGTGGGACGCGCTCGACCTGCCGCGCGCGCTCGTCGTCGACAGGGCTGACGTCGAGGACGGTCCGGCGGTCGTCGTCGCGCGCGTGCAGCACGCGATCCTCGAGCACGGCCAGGGACGGTCGCCGCTCGCGTCCGTCGACGGCTTCCTGCGGGTCCTCGACCCGGTGCTCACGGGCGAGGCGGACGGCCCGGAGGCGACGACGGCGCACGAGCTGCGCTCGGACCAGCTGACGAAGGACCAGGCGGCGATGCTCGACAAGCTGCGCGCGTTCCCGCGGCTGCGGGTCGTCGGCGGCGCTGGCACGGGCAAGACGTTCCTCGCGCTCGACCAGGCGCGCCGACGTGCGCGCGAGGGCGACCGCGTCGCGCTGCTGTGCTACTCGCGGGGCCTGGCGGCGTACCTCCGGGAGTTCACGTCGTCCTGGCCCGCACGCGAGCGTCCTGCGTACGTCGGGCTGTTCCACGACCTGCCGTTGCGCTGGGGTGCGGAGCCGGGCACGGATGACGACGGCGACTACTGGGAGCGCCGTCTGCCGCTGCGCCTCGCAGAGCTCGCGGACGCGCAGCCGGAGGCCGAGCGCTTCGACACGATCATCGTCGACGAGGGTCAGGACTTCGGCGAGCTGTGGTGGTCGGCGGTGCTGCGCTGCCTGCGCGACCCGGACCACGGCCGGCTCTACGTCTTCATGGACGACAACCAGCGGATCTTCCCGCGCGACGGCGCGGCGCCGATCGACCTGCCGCCCGTCGAGCTCGACGAGAACCTGCGCTCGACGAAGCAGATCGCGCAGCTCTTCGGCTCGCTGTCGGGCGCCGTGCTCCGGGCGCGGGGCGCGGACGGTCCGCCCGTGCGGATCGTCGACGTCCCGGCCGAGGACGCGGTCGGGCATGCGGACACGGTCGTCGACCAGCTGCTCGAGGTGGGCTACGCGCCGGGGCGCATCGCGCTGCTCACGACGGGCCGGCGCCATCCGGTGCAGGTCGAGCGGGTCGCGTCGGTCGGGTACCCGGGCTACTGGGGTGAGTTCCTCGCGGGCGAGGATGTCCTCTACGGGCATGTCCTGGGTTTCAAGGGGCTCGAGCGGTCGGTCGTCGTGCTTGCGGTCAACGGCGTGCGGGATGCGGAGCGTGCGCGCGAGATGCTCTACGCGGGACTGAGCCGGGCGCGGTCGCTGCTCGTCGTCGTGGGTCCGCGCAGCCTTGTCGTCGAGCACGGCGGCGAAGGGGTGGCTCGGCGCCTCGACGCGGCGCAGGACATCACGGACGCAGTGCTCGCCGACGGGTGAAAGTGACGTCCGGCGGGGTGGTGCCGGGGTGCGCTCGCGGTGCGGGGCACACCGAGGCGTCCTAGGTTCGCTGACATGGCACATGTCGACGTTGCAGGTGGCCGGCTCTTCGTGGAGGTCGACGGGGACGATGACGCCCCGCCGGTCGTCCTGCTGCACGCGGACGTCGCGACGTCCCGCATGTGGGACGCGCTCGTCCCTGTGCTCGCCGCGGACCACCGGGTGGTGCAGTTCGATCGGCGTGGTTCCGGGCGGTCCACGACGCGGGCGACAGTGTTCGACCCGCGGCAGGACCTCGTCGAGGTGCTCGACCGGCTCGGGGTCTCGCGTGGGGTCGTGGTCGGGGCGGCGGAGGGTGGTCGGCTCGCGCTCGACCTGGCGCTCGCCCGCCCCGAGCGGGTCGCGGGTCTCGTGCTTCTCGCACCGGGCGTGAGCGGGGCCCCTGAGTCGGTGCTGACGATCCAGGAGCAGCGTGCAGCCGACGAGGTGGGGCGTGCGCGGGAGGCGGGCGACGCACGGGCGCTCGTCGAGGCGACGGTCGCGCTGCGGTCGGTCGGACCGTCGCGGGCGTCGGGCGGGCCGGGGCCCGACGTCGCGGCGCGGCTGCTCGAGCTGCACGTGGGGAACGTCGACCACGTGCTCGGCAAGCTGGCGCCGCGCGAGCCGGAGCGTCCTGCGTGGGACCGACTCGGGCAGGTGCGGGTGCCGTCGCTCGTCGTCGTCGGTGACGACGGTCTCGTGGCGGAGCGGCAGGTCGCGACGCACGTCGCGTCGCACCTCCCGGACGTGACGTTCGTGCTCGTCGAGGGTGCGGGGCACCTGCCCTCGGTCGAGCGGCCCGACGAGGTCGCGGCGTCGGTGAGGCGCTGGCTCGCTGCGTACGGCCTCTGAGCCTGCGCATGCAGATCATCTACTCCAACGCGTGCCAGGCGGTGTGGGCACGTGTGACGCGCTACGACGACGAGGCGGCGGGCAATGCGGTGGGTGCGAGCATCTTCCGCCAGATCGCGCCGGACGCGACGGACCGCCAGGACACCCACGAGCCCGACATCCAGGGGGCGTACACGACGCTCATCGTGCGTCCGACGCGGGATACCCGTGTGTGCGCGGTCGGGTACGTCACGCTCGACGGCGAGAAGATCGACCTCGGCGAGCCGATCTGCGTCTGACGAGCTGACGCGCGCGGCCCCTGGGCCGCGCGCGTCATCCGATGGCCTCGCCCGCGGTGCGTCCGGAGAAGAGGCAGCCGCCGAGGAACGTGCCCTCGAGCGCTCGCTCGCCGTGGACGCCGCCGCCGCCGAAGCCGGCGGCCTCGCCGACGGCGTAGAGGCCGGGCAGGATCTCGCCGTCGGGCCGCAGGACGCGCGCCGAGGTGTCGGTGTGGAGCCCGCCGAGAGTCTTGCGGGTGAGGACGCGCAGGCGGACGGCGAGCAGCGGCCCGTCCTCGGGGGTCGTGAGGGGGCGCGGCGGGGCGACGCGGATGACCTTGTCGACGACGTACTCGCGGGCGCGTGCGGTCGCGACGACCTGCGGGTCCTTGCCGAGGCCCGACGACACCTGGGCGTCGCGCAGCGTGACGAGCCGTTCGAGTGCGGCGGCGTCGATGCGGTCCTCGCCGGTGAGCGCGTTCATGCCGGCAGCGAGCTCGGGGACGGTGGCTGCCCAGACGAACTCGGGGGACTCCTCGGCGAAGCGGGCGACGGGGCCGACGGCGCCCTTGCGGACGCGCTCGAGGAGGAGCTTGACGTCCTTGCCGGTGAGGTCGGGGTTCTGGTCGGAGCCGGAGAGCGCGAACTCCTTCTCCATGATCGTGCGGTTGAGGACGAACCACGAGTGGTCGTCGCCGCGTCCGGTGACGTGCCGGAGCGAGCCGAGCGCGTCGAAGCCTGGGTAGAGCGGGTGGGGCAGGCGTCCGCCGTCGGCGTCGAGCCAGAGGGACGACGGGCCGGGGAGGATGCGGATGCCGTGGCGGTTCCAGACGGGCGTGTGCATGGCGACGCCCTCGGGGTAGTGCCACATGCGGTCGGTGTGGACGAGCGCGGCGCCCGCGGCGGCGGCGTGGGCGAGCATCTCGCCGTCGGTGGAGTCGGGCACGCCCGAGAGCATGGTCGACGGCAGGGAGCCTGCCGAGGCAGGCCACTGGGCGCGGACGAGCTCGTGGTTGGCGCCGATGCCGCCGGTCGCGACGACGACGGCGCGTGCGCCGAGCTCGACGATGCGGACGACGTCCCGGCCGGACGGCTCGCCGCGGCCGGCGTCGTCGGGCGCGAGCACCTCGGCGCGGACGCCGGTGACGACTCCGTCGGTCGTCACGAGCTCGGTGACGCGGTGACGGAAGCGGATGTCGAGCAGGCCGGCTCGGCGTGCCTCGACGGCGGCGCGGACGAAGGGCTCGAGGACTCCGGGCCCGGTGCCCCACGTGACGTGGAAGCGGGGGACGGTGTTGCCGTGGCCGCCGGCGGGGTGACCGCCGCGCTCGGCCCACTGGACGAGCGGGAACCAGCGCACGCCCTTGTCGTGCAGCCAGGGGCGCATCTCGTGCGCCGCGAAGTCGACGAAGCGTTCTGCCCAGGCGTAGCCCCAGCGGTCGGGGCCCTCGCCGCGGTCGGCGCCTGGCAGGAACTGTGCGGAGCCGAGCCAGTCGGCGAGGGCGAGCTCGGCGGAGTCCTTGACGCCGAGGCGTCGCTGCTCGGGGGAGTCGACGAGGAAGAGCCCGCCGAAGGACCACCACGCCTGCCCGCCGAGCGAGGCGCGGGGCTCCTGCTCGAGGATCGTGACGTGGCGGCCGCGCGCGGTGAGGGTGGCGGCGGTGACGAGGCCGGCGAGGCCTGCGCCGATGATGAGGACGTCGTCGTCGGTCATGGCGGCACCCTACTCGCGTGACGCTCCTCACACACGGTGTTGCGAGCGGACCCCGTGGAATCGCCTCGCGCAGCGCCCGGTATGTGGGACAGTTCCTTATCGCCCCATCGAGGGGCCCGGAGGAGAGGCGGACGACGTGCAGGGACGACAGGGGTGGCGACGAGCTCTCGTCGCAGCAGCCGCAGCGTTGGCACTCGTGAGCGGTGGGGTCGTGGGGGCTGGCGCGGCGCTCGCGGCGCCCGTGCCGCTCGACGTGACGGCGGGTGCCGTCGCAGGGGCGTCGAAGCTGAAGATTTCTTCGCAGCCCAGGGCGCGCACGGTCGCGGCCGGGAAGACCGCGACGTTCGCCGTCAAGGTGCCGCGCGGCGCGAAGGTCACGTGGCAGGTCCGCAAGCCTGGCTCGAAGAAGTACGTGACGATCAAGGGCGCGACGCGGACGAAGCTCTCGGTGAGGGCGACGACGAAGCTTGACGGAGCCCTGTACCGCGCGAAGGTCGCCAAGGGCAAGGCGCGGGCGACGTCGTCGTCCGCGCGGCTCACCGTCGTCACGAAGCCGAGGTTCCGCACCTCGCCCGCCGCGGTGACGACCGCGTACGGCCGGACCGCGTCGTTCACGGTGGCGGCCTCCGGCGGATCTGTCGCGTTCACGTGGTACCGCAAGCTCGCGGGATCCACGAAGTTCACGAAGGTCGGGACGGGGACGAAGCTCTCGATCAAGGCCACGGCGTCGCTCGACGGGGCGCGGTTCCGCGCGGTCGCTCGGAACGCCGCGGGGTCGACGACCTCGCGCACCGTGCTCCTGCGGACGGGATCCGCCCCGCGGATCACGACGCAGCCGCGCATCACGGTCGTCGAGGAGGGCAACGACGCGGCGTTCACGGTCGCGGCCGCGGGTGAGGGTCTCACCTACACGTGGCAGACGCTCGAGGTCGACTCGCTGGAGTGGCGGACCGCGGGGACGGGCACGAAGCTCACCGTGCCGGCCGTCGGAGTGGCGAGGTCGGGCCTCAGCGTGCGGGTGCTCGTGGCGAACCGCTACGCGTCCGTGACGTCCGAGGAGGTCGGCGTTCTCGTGCGCCCGACGTCCACGGCCCCCGGTGTCCCCGCCGTTCCGTACGCGGTCGGGAACCTGCTCAGCCTGTGGCTCGACAAGGCGGAGGTCGTCGACCTCGGCAGCGACTACCCGGCCCCGGGCGCGGGCTTCCAGTACGAGGCGGCGGCCTTCATGGCGTACGACCTCGACGAGAGGCCGGTGACGGCGTCGTCGCTGACGTTCGGGCACACGGGTGCGGACGGCACGGAGTACGAGGTGGTCGAAGTCGTCGACGTCTTTGAGGCGTTCTCCGAGGCGTTCGGCGAGGACGCCGTGGACAACGAGGCCGGGCTCGTGCTCCTCATGCCTGTCGTCAAGGTTCCGGTCGGTGCCCACGACGGTCTGTGGAGCGTGACGTCGACGTCGGGTGCGACGCCGTCGACCGCGTACTTCGACCTCTGCTGACCATCTCGACGACGACGGGCAGGCGGGCCTCACGGCCTTGCCTGCCCGTCGTCGGGGTGGTCAGTGCAGCAGCAGCGCGACCAGCGCCATGACGGGCAGCGCGCCGAGCGTCGTCAGCGCGATCGTGTCGCGTGCGACGACCTGGCCGGTGCGGTAGCGGTCGGCGTAGTTGAGGACGTTCTGCGCGGTGGGCAGCGCGGCGAGCACGACGACGACGTAGAGGTCGTGGCCGTCGAGCCCGAGGAGCGTGCCGAGGCCCCACGCGGCGACCGGCATGCCGACGAGCTTGAGGGTGGTCGCGAGCGCGACGTTGCGCCGGTCGCTGCCGGGCTCCAGGAGGCGCGTCCCGGCGAGAGAGATGCCGAAGGCGACGAGCATGAGCGGCACGGCGCCGCCGCCGAGGATCCGCAGGGGCTCCATGACGACGTCGGGCACGCGCAGGCCCGTGAGCGCGACGACGAGCCCCCCGGCGGACCCGAGGATGATGGGGTTGCGGACCGGCTGGCTTGCGACGCGCCGCCACGAGACCGCTCCGGAGGACGACGCGTCGAGGACGGCGAGCGCCGTCGGCGCGAGCAGCAGCAGCTGCGCGAGGATGACGGGCGCCACGGCGGCAGGCTCGCCGAGGATGTACGTCGCGACGGGCAGCCCGATGTTGTTGGCGTTGACGTAGCCCGCGCCGAGCGCGCCGATCGTCGTCTCGCCGACGGGCCGTCGCCACCAGCCGCGCACGACGACGACGTGGAGGGCCGCGACGAGGACGGCTGCACCGAGCGACGCCGCGAGCAGCGGCGAGAAGAGCCGCGCGGGGTCGGCGTCCGCCAGGATCGTGAAGAGCAGCGCGGGCGCGAGGACGAAGAACACGAGCCGCGCGAGCACCTCGCGGCCCTCGGCGCCCAGGAGCCCGACCCGTCCGACGACCCAGCCGGCCGCGACGACGACGGCGATGATCGTGTATCCCTCGAGCACTCCCAGCACGGCACTCATCCTCGCAGAAACCGGTAACACCGCGGGTTGCGTCCAAGGTTGGGACAGAGGTCCGGCGCGAATGTCGGTGGCTGGTGCGAGCGTGAGCCACGTCGCACGAGCGACGTCTCAGGTACAGGGAGGAAGCGCATGCTCAGGGGACAGGGAGGGCGCCGCGCGGTGCTCTCGATCATCGTGGCGCTCGGCGTCGCGGTCGGTGGTGCGGGTGTCGCGGTCGCCGCACCCGTGGTCGACGGAGGAGCGGCGTTCGGCGCCGCGCGGGCGAGCGTCCGCATCACGGCGCACCCGCGCTCGGTCAAGGTCGTGTCCGGCCGCACCACCACGTTCACGGTGAGGGCGACGGGGTCGAAGCTCACCTACAGGTGGCAGTCGAGGGTGGCCGGTTCGACGGCCTGGAAGTTCGTCAAGGGCGCCACGAAGAGCACCCTCAAGGTGCGGGCGACCTCGAAGGGAGACGGGACGAGCTACCGCGTCGTCGTCTCGAAGGGCCGCACCAAGGTCGTCTCGAAGGCCGCGCGCCTCACGACGATCAGCACGCCGCGGATCACCACGCAGCCGAAGGCCGTCACGACGTCGGCCGGGGCCGTCGCGACCTTCGCCGTCGGCACGTCGGGGCGCGACCTCAAGTACACGTGGCAGCGCAAGACGCGTGGTGCGTCGGCCTGGACGAGCGTCGGCAGCAGCCGGGCCCTCAAGGTGTCGGCGACGGAGGCGCTCCACGGCGCGTCGTACCGCGTCGTCGTCGGCAACGCGGCCGGCAAGGTCACGTCGCGCACCGTCGTCCTCTCCGTCCCGACGGCGCCCCGGATCGCGACCCAGCCCGTCTCGGTCCGCGTGACCGCCGGTGAGCGGGCGACGTTCACTGCAGCGGCCACGGGCTCGGACCTGCGGTTCCAGTGGCAGAAGCGCACCGCCGAGGACCAGCCGTGGACGAACGTCCCCGGTGCGACGGCAGCGACCTACGCGTTCGCCGCGCGCACGGCGATGAACGGTGACGAGTACCGCGTCGTCGTGACGAACGGACTGGGCTCGGCCACGTCGGCCCTCGCGTACGTCTTCGTCGACTCGACGTACGTCGATCCGGCTGCTCCCGAGACCCCGGTCATCCTCACCGGCTGGGGCGTCCTCACGATGGGCTCTAGCCGTCATGGCACGAGCGAGGTCCTCGAGGAGAACATGTTCAACGACGTGCCGCCTGCAGGCTGGGAGTACGTCCTCGTCGACGTCCTCGGCTGCTACTACGGCACCGGCTCGTCGACGACCTGGCTGGACGTCGACGTCGAGTTCATCGGCTCGGACGGGCGCACGTACGACGACGGTGGCAACGTCATGCCCGACGACATCATCGAGGCCGGGACGGTCTACTCCGAAGGATGCACGTGGTTCACGGCCGGGGCGCTCGTCCCGTCGGACGTCGTCGACGGAGGCGTGTGGGCGGTGACGGACAGCTCGAGCTACCCGTACTCGACCGGCTACATCCGGGCCTTCTGAGGGGGACGCCAGCCGGAGCGGTGCGGGCCCGGGACGCGAGCGTCCCGGGCCCGCACCGCGTGCCAGTGCATGAGTACCGAGCGGCCGCCGTGGGGCGCGCGACGGCGCGTGGCCTAGCCTGGACGGGTGATCATCGCCACCCATGACGGCAAGTTCCATGCCGACGACGTCTTCGGCGTCGCTCTCCTCACCACGCTCCACCCGGACGCGGAGGTCGTACGCACGCGCGACCCCGAGCGCCTCGCGCAGGCCGACGTCGTCCTCGACGTCGGCGGGGTCTACGACACCGCGACACTGCGCTTCGACCACCACCAGAAGACGTCGGGTGCGCGCCCGAGCGGCATCCTCTTCTCGGCGTTCGGGCTGCTGTGGCAGCACTACGGGTTCGAGTACTGCGGCGGGGACGAGCGCGTCCACGGCAAGATCGACCGCCGCCTCGTCACGGCGATCGACGCGGTCGACAACGGCCAGGACCTCTACGCGGTCTCGGACTTCGGCACGCCGCCGTTCGACCTCTCCTCGACGCTCGGGCTGTTCAACCCGCTCGGGGACGACGAGACGTTCGACGGGCAGTTCCAGGTCGCCGTCGAGCTCGCACGCACGCTGCTCGCGCGCCTGCGCCAGCAGTACGTCACGGCGCTCGCGGCCGAGGACGAGTTCAAGAGGATCTACGCGGCCTCGCCCGACAAGCGCTACGTCGTGCTCGACCGCTTCATGCCGCACGGCTCGGTGGCGACCGCCCAGCCCGAGCTGCTCTTCACGGTGTTCCCGGGCGCGACGGGCAACTGGACGATCCAGACCGTGCGCCCCGAGGGTTCGGAGTTCGGCTCGCGCAAGCACCTGCCGGCGTCCTGGCGCGGTCTCAACGACGCCGAGCTCGCCGCGGTGACGGGCGTCGAGGACTCGGTGTTCTGCCACAAGGCGGGCTTCATCGGGGCGGCGCGCTCGCGCGAGGGTGCCCTCCGGCTGCTCGAGCTCGCGCTCGCCGAGGTGTGAGACCGAGCACGTGGGGACCGCCGGTTCCGGCGGTCCCCACGTGCTGCCCGGGTGTCGCGAAGGCGCCCGGCGGGGCGCGCGCGAACGGCCTCCGACCTGCGGATTTCGTTTCGGGCGGGCGCTCAGGTATCGTTCTGCGCGCTGCCCCCGTAGCTCAGTGGTAGAGCGCAGTCTTGGTAAGACTGAGGTCATGGGTCCGATTCCCATCGGGGGCTCTGTTGGTGTGCGAGGCTCGCGCGTGGGAGGATTGCTCCCGCGCACGGCGTCGGATGTCGACGTGATGTCGCACGACATCGTTCGAGGCGGGGTAGCTCAGCTGGTCAGAGCGCACGACTCATAATCGTGAGGTCGCGGGTTCGAGCCCCGCCTCCGCTACCAAGAACGACCCACAGCACGCCCGCCGGCGGCGTGCCGAGCAGCAGAGAAGCGCCCGCGAGGGTGCGAGAGGTGGCACTACCGTGGCTAGCAAGTCCGCTGACGTTCGCCCGAAGATCACGCTCGCTTGCGTGGACTGCAAGGAGCGCAACTACATCACGAAGAAGAACCGCCGCAACAACCCCGACCGTCTCGAGCTGGCGAAGTTCTGCCCGCGCTGCGGCAAGCACACCGCGCACCGCGAGACCCGCTGACCTCGGTCAGCTCGACCTCCGCGGATCTCGAGTGGCGATCAACGCGTCCTACGCCGGCCGTGCGTACGCCGCCACGGCTCCCTACCAGGTGAGCCGCGCCAAGATCCAGGAGTTCGCCGCGGCGACAGCCGCGACCCAGCCCGTGCACCACGACCTCGTGGCAGCACGGGCTGCTGGCTATCCGGACCTCGTCGCGACCCCGACCTTCGCGGTCGTCATCGCGCAGGCCGCGGAGGCCCAGCTCATCGAGGACCCAGCGGCCGGGATCGACTTCAGCCGCGTCGTCCACGCCGACGAGCGCTTCACGCACACGCGACCGATCGTCGCGGGCGACGAGATCTCGACCGTTCTCCACGTCGACGCGATCACCGAGCGCGCAGGGCTGGCCATGGTGACGACGCGCTGCGAGCTCTTCGCTGACGCGGCGCTCACCGACCACGTCGCGACGGTCCGCTCGACCCTCGCCGTCCGCGGGGAGGACGCATGACGCTCCCGGTTCTCGCCGAGCTCGCTGTCGGCCAGGAGATCGGCTCGCGCACGATCGACGTCGATCGCGCGCGCCTCGTCCGCTACGCGGGTGCGAGCGGCGACTTCAACCCGATCCACTGGAACGAGCGCTTCGCGACCGAGGTCGGCCTGCCCGGCGTCATCGCGCACGGCATGCTCACCATGGGTCTTGCCGTCACGGTCGTCTCGGAGTGGGTGGGCGACCCTGGGCGCGTCGTGGACTACCAGACGCGCTTCGCGCGTCCCGTCCTCGTGCCGGACCCGGGCACCGCGACCGTCGAGGTCACGGGTGTGGTCGGCGCGATCGACGCCGAGGCCGGCACGGCCCGTATCGACCTCACGGTCGTCTTCGAGGGCACGCGCGTCCTCGCGAAGGCCCAGGCGGTCGTCCGCCTCTGACCCGAGCGGCAGCTCCGGTCCCCCGACTCGTAGGTCCCCAGCACCATCGAACGGTGCTCCAGGCCTACGAGTCGTTCCTCTCCCTTGACTCGTAGCGTTTCTGCACACTGCCGCTGCGGCGGTCGAGTGTGCGGGGGTGCTACGAGTCGCCCCGTCTATCGACGGACTGACGCTGCACCCCCGTTCGATGGGTGTGCAGCGTCAATCCGTCGGAGAGAAGGCGCGTCGGAGACGAGGCCCGTCGGGCCGACGGCGGGGAGGCGCGAAGCAGGCTGTCGGCGAGACGACGCGTGTCAGTTCATCGGGGAGGGAGCGCTCGGCGGAGGGCCCGTCGTCGTGCCGATGCGCAGCTCGACGGGCATCGTCGTCCGCGTCACGGTGCCGTCGGCGAGCAGCGCGCGCACGGCGAGCCCCATGGCGCGCCCCTTCTCCTCGAGCGGCTGGACGACGGTCGTGAGGTCCCCCGAGAACCACGGCAGGTCGAGGCCGTCGAAGCCCGCGACGGACATGTCCTCGGGGACGCGCAGCCCGGCCTCGCGCAGGGCGAGGACCGCGCCGGCGGCGAGGAGGTCCGACTGCGCGACGACGGCCGTCGGCCGGGTCTCTGGGTCGGGGAAGCGTTCGAGGATCGCGCGCATGGCGGCGGCGCCGTTCTCGACGAGCGAGGCCTCGCTCTCGTAGATGCCGAGGAGGTCGACCCCGGACTCGAGGACGGCGTCGAGGCGGTGCCGGGTCGGGGTCCAGTCGACGAGCTCGTGGCGGGAGTCGTCGACCCATCCCTCGCGCCGTCCCATGCGGAAGGGGAGGGTGATGGTGACGAAGCGCTCGTGGCCGAGGTCGGTGAGGTGCTTGACCGTCGCGAGGACGCCGCCGTGGTCGTCGATCTCGACGAGGGCGGCGCCCTCGACCTCGTTGCCCTCGCCGACGACGACGGGGATGCCGCGGCGGCGCAGCGTCTCGACCCGGGGGTCGTCGGTGTGGGTGCCCCAGATGAGGACGGCGACGTCCATCCCGGCGCTCGTGAGGAGCGGGTCGACGCCGACCTCGCCGTCGATGCCGGACTCGACGCCGGGGACGAGGAGGACGCCGAGGTCGGCCTCGCCGAGCGCGGAGGTGAGGCCGTCGAGCACCTGGATCGAGACGGGGTCGCGGAAGGATCGCTTGAGCTTGTCGCCGATGACGACGCCGACGATGTCGTAGCGGCCGGAGCGGAGCTGCCGGCCGGCGGGGTTGGGGCCGCCGTAGCCGAGCTGGGTGGCGGCGTCGAGGACCTTGGCGCGTGTGGTGTCGGCGATCGGGCCCGAGGCGGAGAACGCGAGGGAGGCCGTGGAGACGGACACGCCGGCTGCACGGGCGACGTCGGTGAGCGTCGGTCGCGCGTGTGACATGGGGGCTCCTGTGTCCGGTCGGTGACGTGCGGCGCGTCCAGTATCCCCGAGCGTGAGGTCGTGCGTCGCCGGGGGTCGAGAGGCTTGCTTGGCCAAGATTTTACGTGCTCCGCGTTGACCTCGGGGTGAGGCGCGTCGGAGACTGGACGTGCGCTCGAAACGTTTCGATCCGAATCTGGTGAGCGTTCACCCCACCCCCGTCGACCTGAGGCCCACATGCCGCACACCCCCGCCACGCCCGCCGCGCAGACTGCGCGCGCCCGCTGGGCGCTCGTGAGCCTCTTCGCGCTGCTCGGGCTCATGATGTCCAGCTGGCTCTCCCGCCTGCCGTCGATCCGCCTGGGGCTCGGTCTCTCGGAGGGCGAGCTCGGCGTCATCCTCGTCGTCGGGTCGGTCGGGTCGCTGCTGCTCGTCGCTGCGGCCGGTCCGCTCGTCGAGCGCTTCGGTGTCTCGCGCATCTTCCACGTCTCGACCGTGGGTTTCGGCCTCGCGCTCAGTCTGCTCGCGCTCGGGGTCCAGGCGTCCTCCGTGCCGCTCGTCGCGGCCGGCATCTTCCTCAACGGTGCGACGTGGGCGCTCAACAACGTCCCGCTCAACCTCGAGTCCGCCAAGATCGAGCGTGCCGTGGGGCGCACGATCCTCCCGCAGTTCCACGCGTTCTTCTCGGTGGGCGCGCTCGCCGGCACGGGTGTCGGCGCGGCGTGCTCGGCGCTCGGCGTCCCGGCTGCGGCGCAGCTCGCCGTGTCGGCCGTCGTGGTCGTCGTGTGGCGCATCCTCGCGCTGCCCGCGGTCATCGCTCGCCGCGACGCGCCGTCAGCCTCGCCGGGGGCGGCGCGCGCGTCGCGCACGGGCCTCGCCGCGTGGCGCGAGCCGCGCACGCTCCTGCTCGGCGTCGTCGTCCTCGCCGCCTCGATGTCGGAGGGCTCGGCGAACGACTGGCTCTCGATCGCGGTGGTCGACGACCTCGGTGCGACCGAGGCGGTCGGCGCCGTCGTCTTCGGTGTGTTCCTCGGCTCGATGACGGCGTTCCGGCTCGCGGGCGCGGGCCTCGTCGACCGCTGGGGCCGGGTCGTCGTGCTGCGCGGCTCGGCGCTCGTCTCGATCGTGGGGCTCGCGACGTTCGGGCTCGCGCCCGGCCTCGTGGTCGCGTCGGTCGGCGTCGCGATGTGGGGGTTCGGCGCCGCACTCGCGTACCCGCTCGTCATCGCTGCGGCGTCCGACGACCCGGTCCGTGCCGCGGGCCGCGTCTCGGTGGTCTCCGCGTTCGCGTCGGTCGCGTCGATCGCGGCGCCGCCGCTGCTCGGGTTCGTCGCCGAGCACCTCACGACGCGGACGGCGCTCATGCTCGTGCTCGTCCCGCTCGTCGCGGCGGTCCTCGTCGCCGGGCGCGCCCGACCGCTCGTTCCGGAACCCGCCCCGGCGCCCCTCGTCCCGTCCGGCACGTCGGACAATGAGGACGACGTCAGCACTCTCGCCCCGGTGCCCGCAACCGCTGGCACGACCGACCGCAAGGACCCGTACCCGTGACCTCCACGCATCCCCGCGCAGACCGCAGCGTGCCGGTCGCAGCCTGGGCCGTCTTCGTCATCTTCATGCTCAACGGCTTCAACTTCGCCTCGTGGGCGTCGCGCCTGCCGACGACTCGCACGATGCTCGGTTTCTCCGAGGCCGAGATGGGCGTGCTGCTGCTCATGGCGGCGATCGGCTCGCTCGTCGCGCTCCCGCTCTCCGGCTGGATCACGTCGCGCCTCGGGGCGCGTCGCACGATCGTCGTGTTCGCGCTCGTCAACTCGACGGGCATGCTGCTCGTTGCGCTCGCGCTCGCGACGGGGGAGACGCTCCTGCTGCGCGCGGCGCTCGTCCTCGTCGGGATCGGTACGGGCGTGTGGGACGCGGCGATGAACCTCGAGGGTGCTGTCGTCGAGCAGCGGCTGGGCCGCACGCTCATGCCGCGCCTGCACGCGGGCTTCTCGTTCGGCACGATCATCGGCTCGGGTCTGGGCGCGCTCGCCGCGTTCGTCGGGCTCTCGGTTCCGTGGCACCTCGTCATCGCGATCTCGGCGTCGTTCCTCCTCGTGCTCGTCGCGGTCCGCGGCCTCCTGCCGGACGAGCCTCTCGTCGCGTTGGCGTCCCCGGCCGAGCCTGACGCCCCGCGCCACAACGTCTTCGGCGCATGGCTCGAGCCGCGCACGCTGCTCATCGGCGTCGTCGTGCTCGCTGCCGCACTCACGGAGGGCTCGGCGAACGACTGGGTCGGGCTCGCGGTCGTCGACGGCTTCACGCAGACCGACGCGGTCGGCGCGGTGACGCTCAGCCTGTTCCTCACGGCGATGACGGGCATGCGCCTGCTCGGGACGCCGCTCCTCGACCGCTTCGGCCGGGTCGCGGTGCTGCGTCTGGCGAGCGGGCTCGCGCTGGTGGGTCTCGGGATCTTCGCGCTCGTGCCGTGGCTGCCGCTCGCGTTCTTCGGCGTCGTCCTGTGGGGCATGGGTGCGGCGCTCGGGTTCCCCGTCGGCATGAGCGCGGCGGCCGACGACCCCGTGCGGGCAGCGGGCCGCGTCTCGGTCGTCTCGACGATCGGCTACACGGCGTTCTTCATGGGCCCGCCGCTCATCGGCATGCTCGCGGAGCACGTCGGGTACCGTTCGGCGCTGCTCGTCATCCTCGTGCCGATCGCTCTCGGGCTGCTGCTCGCGGGCGCCGCGCGGCCGCTGCCGGACAGCCCGGAGGCAGAGCGCGCCGCCGCGCGCTGACGCCATTCGTACGGGCGCGCTGATGCCCTTGGTACAGGCGCGCTGACGCCGTACGTGCGGGCGTGCCGTCCCCGGACGGTGCGTCCGCGCCGGGGCGCGGGGCGTACCGTGGAGGTGTGACCTCACCCGACGCCACCCTGCACGCGCCCCTGCTCGCCGACCACACGACGCTGCGCGTCGGGGGACCTGCCCGCTCGCTCGTGCGGGCGTCGACGGAGGCCGAGCTCATCGACACGATCCGTGCGGCGGACGCCGACGGCACGTCGGTGCTCGTCCTCGGCGGCGGCTCGAACCTCCTCGTGGCGGACGAGGGCTTCGACGGGGTCGTCGTCCAGGACGTGCGCGAGGGCGTGACTGTCGACATGGTCGACTCGTGCGGGGGCGGCAGCTTCCGCGTGCCCGCGGGGCACGCGTGGGACGCGCTCGCCGCGCAGGCGGTCGAGGAGCAGTGGATCGGCCTCGAGGCGCTCTCGGGCATCCCCGGCACCGTCGGGGCGGCCCCCGTGCAGAACATCGGCGCATACGGCCAGGAGGTCGCAGGCGTCCTCTCGACGGTGCGCGTGTGGGACCGCGCGGAGAACCGGGTGCGGACGCTCGCGGTCGGCGAGCTCGGTCTCGCTTACCGCACGTCGATCCTCAAGCGCTCGACGGTCGCGGACGCCGAGGGCCGCGCGTGGCGTCCCTCGCCGCGCTGGGTCGTCCTCGAGGTCGGGTTCCAGACGCGGCTCGGCACGCTCTCGCCGGGCGTCGCGTACGCGGAGCTCGCGCGCCGGCTCGGCGTCGAGGTCGGTGAGCGTGCCCCGACGGCCGAGGTCCGGGCGGCGGTCCTCGAGCTGCGCGCGTCCAAGGGCATGCTCGCGGCAGGGGTTGGTGAGCACGCCGACGACCACGACCGTTGGAGCGCCGGCTCGTTCTTCACCAACCCGGTCCTGCCGGAGGGGCTCGCGGACACGCTTCCGGAGGGCGCGCCGCGCTTCGAGGTCCGCTCGGCCCGGCCGGCTGCGACGACGGGTCCGAGCCTCGGCGCGGTCGACCCGGGTCTCGTCAAGACGTCGGCGGCGTGGCTCATCGAGCATGCGGGCTTCGGCAAGGGGTTCGGCCTCGACGGCGAGGAGAGCGCTGCGCGGCTATCGACGCGGCACACGCTCGCCCTGACGAATCGTGGTGCTGCCCGCGCCGCGGACGTCGTGGCGCTCGCGCGTGCGGTGCGCGACGGCGTGCTCGAGCGGTTCGGGGTGCGCCTCGAGCCCGAGCCCGTGCTCGTCGGGCTCGAGCTCTGAGCCCCGTCGGATCTTCCCGGGCAGGACGCGCCGAGGTGTCCTCGGCCTGCGCGAGAGCGGGGTTCCGTTGTCTACTGGTGCCATGATGCCCTCCTCCTCCGTGCCGTCGCGGCCGACGACGCGTGACGCCCGCGCGCTGCGCGAGGCGCAGGACATCGCGTGGCTCACGGGTCCTGACGCGCTCGACGCTGTCGGGGCGTTCGTCGCGGCTGCGGGTGGCTCGCTCGTGGGTGCGGAGGTGCACGAGGTCCACCACCGTCCGGGTGCGGGCGTGACGGTCGGCTACGACGTCCGCGTGCAGGTCGAGGGCGACGACGAGTCGCGTCCGGACTACGTGCTGCTGACGACCGGCTCGGTCGACGAGGCCGACGCGGAGGGGCTCGCGCACGTCATGCGGCTCGCGAACGGCGACCGTGTGGTCCACGCGTGGCGTCACCCGGACGACCCGCTGCTCCCGGGTCTCGTCGCGGCGTCGGACGTCACGAGCGCGGCGGCCCGCACGGGGCTCGACGGTGATCCGGGTGCGGCCGTCCTCGAGCTCATCGGCTACCGACCGATGCGTCGTGCGGTGCTGAGCCTCACGACGAACCGTCGCCGGGTCTTCCTCAAGGTCGTCCGCCGCGACCAGCTCGAGGGACTGCTCGTGCGCAACCGGTGCGCGGAGCCCGCTGGTGCGCCGCCCGTCCAGGACGTGTGGCCCGAGTCGGTCCTCGTCTTTCCGCAGGCGCAGGGTGAGCCGTTGCCCGAGCTCCTCGCGCGCGACGGTGCGTCGGGCGTGGACCCGCGTGATCTGCTCACGTGCCTTGACGCGATCTCGCCGGAGGCGATGGACCTGCCGTTGCGCCGGCCGTGGGCCGAGCGTTCCCGGCACTACGCGGACGCCGCGTGCAACGTGCTCCCCGAGCACACGGAGCGGATCATGGCGCTCCAGCGTGGCGTCGCGGCGGAGATCGAGCGTTTCGGCACGGGTCCGCTCGTGCCGACGCACGGCGACTTCCACGCGGCGAACATCCTCATGACCGGTGCCGCGATCACGGCGCTGCTCGACGTCGACACGATCGGTCCGGGGCAGCGGGTCGACGATCTCGCGTGCCTCGTGGGTCATCTCACGGTGCTGCCGTGCCTTGCGCCGCAGACGTACGTGCATGTGCCGACGACTGTCACGCGCTGGCTGTCGGTGTTCGACCGGGCGGTGAACCCGGGTTCGTTGCGGGCGCGTGCAGCCGGCGTCGTGCTCTCGCTCCTCGCGAGCATGCCGGCGAACCACCAGGACGACGCGGCCCGACGGGACGCGGTCGGCCGGCTCGAGGCCGCCGAGGCGCTCCTCCTGGACGCCGGGCGCTTCTGAGCCGACGCCGGGCGCCTCTGAGCCGGACATGGGTGACGCCACCCCCGGCGGGGTGAGCGGCGGGGGTGACGTGGGCGACCTCGGGGTGCTGCGGACGTGAAACCCGCCCGGTTCGCCTCGCGGGTCGCCTCGTCCGGGGAGAAGATCGAGATGTCCGGCGCGGGACCCTGACCGCGGACCGGGCGGAGCGCCTCGAGCGCTCGGGCGGGCCCGCCGTTTCCCCCGGACGGCGGGCCTGCCGCGTGCGCGCAGGGTGCCGTGCCCCGTGGGCCGCTCGGGCCCCGGTCCCACGACGAGCGGCCGGGGTTGTGGCTGTGGATGAGAGTTCTCTCATCCTCACCTCCTCGGTCTCTCATGGAGCTCTCGCAGGATGGTTCCAGGACGGGACGCCAGACCGGCGCCCGGGACCGACCGGAGGGCAGAACGATGAACAAGGGTGCATGGATCGTCACGGGTGCTGTGGGCATCCTCGGTGTCGGTGCGGGTCTCGACGCGGCGTTCGCGGGCGACAGCCGTGACGACGTGGTGGGGCCGGGCGTCGAGCTGCGCTCGACCGAGGGAACGACGAAGGAGACTGCGACGACGCCGGCCGCTGATCCGAGCTCGACCGCGACGGCTGTCCCGTCGGCGATCACGTCGCCGTCGCCGGTCTCGCCCGTGAGCCCGGTGTCGATCGTCTCGCCGGTCTCGCCGCAGACGGTCGTCTCGCCGGTCTCGGTCAAGTCGCCGGTCTCTGTGAAGTCTCCGGTGTCGGCGAAGTCGCCCGTCTCGGTGAAGTCTCCGGTGTCGGCGAAGTCGCCCGTCTCCGTGAAGTCCCCGGTCTCGGCGAAGACCCCTGCGTCGCCGAAGACCCCGGCCTCCCCGGCGTCGCCCGTCTCGCCGAGGTCGACCGTGTCGCCCGTGAGCGCGCCGACGGCGCCGACCGCGAACGACTGACCTGAGCCGCCGCGCTGCGGCGTCGTCGCGGCTGGCGCCCCCCTGTCGTCCACCGCGACGACGATGCCCGGCCCACCTCCTCGGTGGGCCGGGCATCGTCGTGGGCGGGCTCAGGCCCCGGGGGTCGCGAGCCGGTACCCCATGCCGCGCACGGTGACGACGCGGTCGGCGCCGATCTTCTGGCGCAGGTAGCGGACGTAGACGTCGACGACGTTGGAGCCGGGGTCGAAGTCGTAGCCCCACACGCGCGAGAGCAGCTGCTCACGCGAGAGCACCTGCCCCGGGTGTCGCAGGAACGTCTCGAGGAGCGCGAACTCGCGGGCGGAGAGGTCGACGGGCGTGCCGGCGACGGTCGCCTGCCGGGTGCGGAGGTCGAGCGAGAGGTCGGCCTGCGCGAGCGACGTCGTCGCGGTCGCGGCCTCGGAGCGGAGCCGGAGCCGGATGCGTGCGAGCAGCTCGTCGAAGCCGAAGGGCTTGGCCATGTAGTCGTCGGCGCCGTTCTCGAGGCCTGTGACGACGTCGGTCGCGGAGCTGCGCGCGGTGAGGATGATGACGGGGACTGTCGAGCCCGAGCCGCGGATGCGCTCGAGAACCGCGAACCCGTCCATGTCCGGGAGCCCGAGGTCAAGGACGACGAGGTCGTGGCCGTCGGTGAGCACCTCGGCGACGGCCTCGCGGCCTGTGCCCACGGCGGTGCATGCGAAGCCTGCGGCGGTGAGTCCCTTGACGACGAACGCGGCGATCCGCGGCTCGTCCTCGACGACGAGGATGGACGGCACGTCAGCTCCCTGGGGTGTCGGGGTCGGTGGGGTGGGGTGCGGCGCCGGGCGCCGGCAGCCTGAGCGTGAGGAGCGCGCCGCCGCCCGGGGCGTCGTCGACGAGGAGGTCGCCGCCGTGGCCGTCGGCGATCGCCCGGACGATCGCGAGGCCGAGCCCGGCGCCGTCGGGGTGGGCGTGGGCTTCGGGCCCCCGGGAGAAGCGTTCGAGGACCTCGGCACGCTGGTCGGCGGGGATGCCGGGGCCGGTGTCGCGCACGAAGACCTCGGCGACGGTCACGTCGTCGCCGTCGGTGACGAGCCTCGAGCCGATCGCGATCTCGTCGCCGTCGGACGTGTGCCGGACGGCGTTCGCGGCGAGCTGGACGACGGCCTGCGTGACGCGCTGGGCGTCGATCGTGACGGTGGCGTCGGCGCGTGCGTCGACCCTCCACCGCCGGTCGGCGAGGCCGCGGAGCGTGTCGTGGAGGTCGTCGGTGAGGCGCCCGAGGTCGACGGGTGCGGTCGTGACGAAGTCGGGGCGGGAGGAGGTCGCGAGAACCATGAGGTCGTCGAGGAGCCGTGAGGAGCGCGCGAGCTCGGCGAGCGCGACGTCGCGCGCGGCGCGGACGTCGTCGGGGTCCTCGACGTCCATGAGCTCGAGGTGGCCGCGGACGATCGTCACGGGGGTCCGCAGCTCGTGCCCGACGTCGTCGAGCAGCTGCCGCTGGGACGCGAAGGCCTCCTCGAGCCTGTCGAGCATGCCGTTGACGGTCACGGTGAGTCGACCGAGGTCGTCCCCGCTCGTCACGGGGATGCGTCGGGTGAGGTCGTCGCCGCCTCCGATCGTGCGCGCGGCGTCGTCGAGCTCGCGGACGGGGCGCAGGAGGCGGCCGGCGAGGAGCCAGCCGACGGCGGCGACACCGAGGAGCGAGCCGAGCCCGACGAGCGCGAACGTGCGGTACGTGCGGCGCAGCGAGGCGAGCTCCGCGTCGCGGTCGTAGGCACGGACGATCGCGCCGGTCTCGGACGATCCGGCGAGGACGACGGGGATGACGAGGTACGTGTACGTCGTGCGGGAGGTGGTGAGCGTCCTCACGCGGGATGCGGTCTCGTGCCCGGGCGTCGACACGGCACGGAGGAGCTCGGCGTCGCTCTCGAGGCGCAGCGCCGTGGTCTCGGCGGCGGTGAACGCGAGGCGGTCGTCGACGAAGCCGACCATGCCCTCGTTGCGTGCGGGCACCTTGAGCTGCATGGTCGCGCGGACGAGCGCCCGGGGGCTCGTGAAGCGCTCGCCGGTCGCGGGATCGCGGCCGTTGGCCGCGAGCTGCTGGAACTCTGTGTAGCTCGCGCGCAGGTCGGCTGCGATCCGTGCGTCGACGACGCGGACCTGGAGGGCGTGCGCGGTGAGGCCCGCGGCCGCGAGGCTGAGCGCGGCGAGGACGACGACGACGGAGAGGATCCGCGCGCGCACGCTCGTCGCGGCGAGGCGGGCGCGCGGTCCGCGCCGAGCGTCGGTGGCCGTCATGCGGGGGCCCGCAGCCAGTCGTCGATCCCGGTGAGCAGCCGGGTGCGGGTGCCGGGGGAGGCGTACGACGCCTCGACGCTCGAGCGCGCGAGGTGCGCGAGCTCGTCGTCGGACAGCCCGTGCACGGTGCGCGCGTGCTCGTACTGGGCAGTGAGCCGTGGGCCGAAGAGCAGGGGGTCGTCGGCGCCGAGCGCGACGCGTGCGCCGGCGTCGACGAGGGCGCGCAGCGGGAGCTGGGCGAGCCCGGGGTAGACGCCGAGCGACACGTTGGAGTCGGGGCAGACCTCGAGGGCGATGCCGCGCCGGACGACCTCGTCGAGGAGACGCGGGTCCTCGGCGGTCCGGACGCCGTGGCCGAGACGGTCGGGGGCGAGCTCGTCGAGGACGACGCGCAGGTGGTCGGGGCCGAGCAGCTCCCCGCCGTGCGGGAGGCTCGCGAGCCCGGCGCGCCGGGCGATGCGGAACGCGGCCGCGAACTCGCTCGTGAGACCGCGTCGCTCGTCGTTGCTCAGGCCGAAGCCGACGACGCCGCCGGGGTGGTCGCCCGCGTGGCGGGCGGCGAGCCGGGCGAGGGTCCGGGCGTCGAGCGGGTGGCGGGTGCGGGACGCGGCGACGACGACGCCGACCTCGGTGCCGGTCGCGGCGCTCGCGGTGCGCGCCTCGTCGAGGACGATCTCGAGCGCGGGGGTGATCCCGCCGACGAAGGGTGCGTAAGACGTGGGGTCGACCTGGATCTCGAGACGGCCCGAGCCTTCGGCGGCGTCGTCCTCGGCAGCCTCGCGCACGATGCGGCGCATGTCCGCCTCGCCGCGGACGCAGGCGCGGGCGGCGTCGTAGAGGCGCTGGAACCGGAACCAGCCGCGCTCGGACGGCTCGAGGCGCAGGGGGTCGCCGCTCGTGAGGGCGGCGGGCAGGCGGATGCGGTGGCGGTGCGCGAGGTCGACGAGTGTCGCCGGGCGCATCGACCCGGTGAAGTGCAGGTGCAGGTGGGCCTTGGGAAGGCGGGCAAGGTCGCGCACGGGTCCAGTGTTGCAAGGATCTGGGCCCGGCGGGCATCGGCGGGGTCCCGGCAGGGTTCTCGTGGTGTGACGCGGTCGGTTTGGGATGCCGGCGTCCGAGCGGGTACAGTGTCCTGTCGGTGGTTCGAACCACCCCGATGGTCCGCGCCCTTCATGGGAACAGGCCGGTGGGGAGGGCAGGACCCCGAAGGGTAGTGGCGCAATTGGTAGCGCAGCGGTCTCCAAAACCGCAGGTTGCAGGTTCGAGTCCTGTCTACCCTGCGCAACGCTCGTCCACCGGGACGACGCGGGTGCAGGTGCAGTCGTCACGCCGTCGGCGTCCGGCGGTGCCGACATCGACGACGCACGCGCTGACGAGCGCGCCGACCGAGGGACATCACCGTGAGCGAATCGGCCGCAGAGGCCCAGGGCGCCGACGCCTCAGCCGTCGAGCGTGCCCCCGCGAGCACCTCGGGCGAGAAGCGTGGCTTCTTCGCTCGCATCGCGCTCTTCGTCCGCCAGGTCGTCGCCGAGATCAAGAAGGTCACGACCCCGACGCGCGCCGAGCTCAGCAAGCTGACCACGGTCGTCCTCATCTTCGTCGCGGTCTTCACCGCGGTCGTCTTCGTGCTGGACCTCGGGCTCGGCGCTGCCGCGGCCTGGCTGTTCGGCTGACCGCCGACGTCACGCCCCCAGCTCGCAGCAGTCTCAAGGAAGCAGGTCCGTACGTGTCCCAGGAACAGCAGGAGCCGACGTCCGACGTCGTCGAGCCCGCGACCGAGAACATCGAGGCCGCCCCGGCCACGGACGAGGCGCCCGCCGAGGTTGAGGCCGAGGTCGAGGTCGACCTCGACGAGGAGACCCCCGACGGCTACGAGGACGCCGACCCGGTCGAGGTCTTCCGCGCCGAGCTCCGCCGCCAGGAGGGTGACTGGTACGTCATCCACTCCTACGCCGGCTACGAGAACCGCGTGAAGGCGAACCTCGAGAACCGCACCCAGTCCCTCAACATGGAGGACTACATCTTCCAGGTCGAGGTGCCCATGGAGGAGGTGACGGAGATCAAGAACGCGCAGAAGAAGATCGTCCGTCGCGTCCGCATCCCCGGGTACGTCCTCGTCCGCATGGACCTCACCGACGAGTCGTGGGGCGCCGTGCGTCACACGCCCGGAGTCACGGGCTTCGTCGGCCACACCCACCAGCCGGTGCCGCTCACGCACGACGAGATCTTCTCGATGCTCGCGCCGAGCCTCGCTCCCAAGCCTGAGTCCGCGAAGCCCGCGACCAAGGCGGCAGGCAGCACGATCGTCGTCGACTTCACCGTCGGCGAGTCGGTCACCGTCACCGACGGCCCCTTCGAGACCCTGCCCGCGACGATCTCCGAGATCAACGCCGAGGCACAGAAGCTCAAGGTGCTCGTCTCCATCTTCGGCCGGGAGACCCCGGTCGAGCTCTCGTTCGACCAGGTCGCCAAGATCTGATCCTGCTCGAGGGCACTGCAACCGGGTCATCGCCCACGGCGTCGGTCCACGTACAAGGAAGGAAGGCTCATGCCTCCCAAGAAGAAGGTCTCCGGCCTCATCAAGCTCCAGATCAACGCTGGCGCGGCCAACCCCGCGCCGCCGATCGGCCCCGCGCTCGGTCAGCACGGCGTCAACATCATGGAGTTCTGCAAGGCGTACAACGCGGCGACGGAGTCGCAGCGCGGCAACGTCATCCCCGTCGAGATCACCGTCTACGAGGACCGTTCGTTCACGTTCATCCTCAAGACGCCGCCGGCGGCCCAGCTCATCAAGAAGGCTGCGGGCGTCGACAAGGGCTCCGCGACCCCTCACACGGTGAAGGTCGCGAAGATCACGGCCGACCAGGTGCGTGAGATCGCCCAGACGAAGCTCGAGGACCTCAACGCGAACGACCTCGACGCCGCGTCGAAGATCATCGCGGGCACGGCTCGCTCGATGGGTATCACCGTCGAGGGCTGACGCCCACCGCGTCGCCCGGCCCTGCGCCGGGCGACGCATCCACCCCCAGTGGCAGGGTCCGCGCGGACCCGCACCACGACTGCTCATAATCAAGGAGAAGCAGATGGCAACGCGCAGCAAGTCCTACCGTTCCGCCGCCGAGAAGATCGACCGCGAGCGTCTCTACACCCCGCTCGAGGCCGTCCGCCTCGCCAAGGAGACGGTGGCCACCAAGTTCGAC
Source organism: Sanguibacter sp. HDW7 (assembly GCF_011300875.1). Classification (NCBI taxonomy): domain Bacteria; kingdom Bacillati; phylum Actinomycetota; class Actinomycetes; order Micrococcales; family Sanguibacteraceae; genus Sanguibacter; species Sanguibacter sp. HDW7. The sequence goes on from NZ_CP049862.1 coordinate 648,090, forward strand.
TCGACCGTCGAGGTCGCGTTCCGCCTCGGCGTCGACCCGCGCAAGGCGGACCAGATGGTCCGTGGCACGGTCAACCTGCCTCACGGCACCGGCAAGACCGCCCGCGTCATCGTCTTCGCCAACGGCGAGAAGGCCGAGCAGGCCCGCGCCGCGGGTGCTGACGAGGTCGGCGGCGACGAGCTCATCGAGAAGGTCGCGGCCGGCTGGACCGACTTCGACTCCGCGGTCGCGACCCCGGACCTCATGGGCAAGGTCGGTCGCCTCGGTAAGGTCCTCGGCCCCCGTGGCCTCATGCCGAACCCGAAGACGGGCACGGTGACCATGGACGTCGCCAAGGCCGTCACCGACATCAAGGGCGGCAAGATCGAGTTCCGCGTCGACAAGCACGCGAACCTCCACTTCATCATCGGCAAGGCGTCCTTCACGGAGGAGCAGCTCGTCGAGAACTACGCCGCTGCGATCGACGAGGTCCTTCGTCTCAAGCCGTCCTCCTCGAAGGGCCGCTACATCACGAGGGCGACGCTCGCGACGACGAACGGCCCGGGCATCCCGCTCGACCAGTCGCGCACGACGAAGCTTCTCGAGGAGAACACCGAGGCCTGAGCCTCGCCGCATCCTCGTCCGAAGGCCGGTACCCCCTCGGGGGTGCCGGCCTTCGGCGTTCCCGGGGTCCGTGACGGGGCGGTGGCGACGCGCGGCCGCACCATCCGTCACACTGTGAGTCAGGTCACGCGAAGTCGTCGCGTCATGGATGTATCAGGATCCCGTCCCCGGTCTCCTTGGAGTCGTAGGGGGCGGACGAGCCGGGAGGTGCCGGGGTGGACACCGTCGTGCAGGAGCGACCACGGTCGGGGGACGGGCGTGGAGGCGATCTCGCTGAGCGAGGCGCCGATGCGCTGAGGTCGCTGCGCGAGGGAGACACCGGCACTCTCGGTTCGTTCGTCACCGAAGTCACTCCGCTGCTCTGGCACACAGCCAGGTCGCAGGGGGTCGGTACGACGGAGGCGCAGGACGTCGTCCAGGGAGTGTGGGTGCAGTTCGTCGCCCATGCCGAGCGGATCGAGGACCCGCGCGCCGTGCTCCAGTGGTTGCTCGTCTCGACGAGGCGAGCAGCATGGAGCGCGGCGCGGAGCGCTCGACGTACGGAGCTGCGGGAGGACATAGGTGGCGAGGATCCCGGGTCTGCAGGGGCGACCCGGGCTCCCGCCGCCACCGACGACCCTGAGCACGTCGTGCTGAGGGACGAGCGTGACCGACAGCTGTGGGACGCGGTCGGCAGGCTCGACGAGCGGTGCCGCACACTGCTGCGGCTCGTAGCGCTCGTCGACCGGCCCGACTACGCCGCGGTGTCGGTTGCGCTGGGCATGCCGGTCGGCAGCATCGGCCCCACCCGGGGTCGCTGTCTCGCCAAGCTCCGGACGGAGCTCGAGTCTCATGGGAGGTGGGCGCGATGAGCGTCGAGGATCAGCACGACGGCGCCGACCATCTCCTCGATGAGGCCGACGTGGGCATGCTCGCGGCGCTGGGTCGGCTCGTGGACGGAGCCGACCCGGTGCCGCACGATCTGGTCGAGAGGAGCATCCTCGCGATGTCGCTCGCACTCATGGACGCCGAGCTCATGGCGATCGTCGCGGAGGGGGAGCCGGTCGGGGTGGTGCGTGCCGACACGGCGGCGTCCGCGTCGACGGTGACGTTCACGAGCGCCCTCGTCTCGGTCATGGTGGACATCTCGGAGGTCGGGGGGCGGGTGCGCCTCGACGGCTGGGTCGCGCCCGCGTCCGTGTGCCGTGTCGAGCTGCGGCGCGCGGACGGGCAGGTGTGGGCGACCGAGAGCGACCTCGACGGCCGGTTCGTGCTCGAAGGCGTGCCGCACGGTCTCGTCGGGCTCGTCCTCCTGGGGGCAGCAGGCGATGCGCCGCGTCTGACGACGCCCGTCCTGGAGATCTGAGCGGCACGCACCTCGCGGCTACGTGACCGCACCTGCGACCGCGCAAGCGTCGCACGTCCGCCCATCCGGTACCCCGACCTGCGAGCACCGGCGCTCGCGGCACATCGCGATGCGTGTGTCCCCGCGCCGACGGCGTTGCATCCGAGTGCTGCGCCCTGATCGACCCGATCCTGCGACGTGAGGAACTCCCATGGCTTCCGACGTGCCCCGTGAACCCCGCGACCCGCGCCCGTCGGCGCGTGACCCGCTCGTGTGGCGCACACGTTTCCTCGATCCGGCGGGGGCGGAGCGTGCGGAGGGCACGCCCGACCGGACGCTGCGTCCGACGTGGTACGCGCAGGACCGTGTGCTCGTCACGGTGCGCGACGGCGAGGTGGCCGCACCCTCCGACGTCTCCCGGGCGCGTAGCGTCGCCGCAGCGTCCGTGCCCCAGGGCCGTGGTCGCCCGGGCCTCGACGTCCTGCGCGAGGTCGCGGCCGGGCTCGGTTACGACGTCGTCGTCGAGGGGCCCGGGTGGGCCGACGGCGCACCGCAGCGGACCGACGAACGCCAGGCCCGCCGCGCCGCAGCGCCGGCCGAGCCCACCGGCGCTGCCGGCACAGAGGCGTCGCCCGAGGTCCGCGAGGTGCTCGGGCTCGTCGCCCGCGAGCTGGGCAGGACCTACGCCGTGACGCTCGTCCCCGGTGCGGACGTCGTCGTCCCGCCGGATGCCTGGACGGTCGTCGAGCGTGCACGGCTCGCGGTCGAGGGCGAGGTGACGTACAGCCTCGACCACGTGGTGTCGGCGAACCCCGTGCAGTCGCACCCGTACTCGCAGCCGCAGCCGTTTGCGCAGCCGCACCCCTTCACGCAGTCCCACCCGTTCACCCAGTCCCACCCGTTCACGCAGTCGCATCCCTTCACGCAGTCCCATCCCTTCACGCAGTCCCACCCGTTCACGCAGTCGCACCCGGCTGCCGGGCTCGCGGAGTATGCGTACCCGGGCGGCGGCGGACGGCAGCCGGTCGCGTGGACCGGGCCCGCCCCGGTCCGCTCCGCCGGGCCTGGGCCGGACGTCTTCCACGACGCGAAGGGGGCGCGGCGCCCAGTCGTCGCAGTGCTCGACTCGGGCGCCGGGGAGCACCCGTGGCTCGGCGCGGACACGGTCGTTCGCGACCCGCACGCGCTCGGCCTCCCGATCGCGTGCGTCGCGGCGCCGGCGCTCCCGGTCGAGGACCCCGAGGTCGGTGGACTGTCGTCCCCGCTCACGGGGCCGCTCGACCCGGTCGCGGGGCACGGCACGTTCATCACGGGACTCGTGCGGTCGGGGGCCCCGGACGCGGTCGTGCTCGCGGCGCGCGTCTACGGCGGCAACGGCGTCATCGCGGAGTCCGACCTCGTGGGCTCGCTCGAGCGGCTTCTCACGTACCACCTGCTGGGCCTGTGGGGCGTCCCGGGCTATGCACCGGTCGACGTGCTCGTCCTCTCGCTCGGGTACTACCACGAAGAGGTCGGGGACGAGGCGTTCGACGAGCCGTTCGGGCACGCCCTTGCGACGCTGCGCCGCTACGGGGTCGTCGTCGTGACGTCGGCGGGCAACGACGGCGTGACGACCGAGTGCTTCCCCGCGGCGTTCGCGCCGCGGGTCGATCGGCGCGCGGTCCCGCCCGCGCCGCTCGACCCTCACCTGCTCACGGAGGATGAGGTCCCGCAGCTGACGGTCGGGGCGCTCAACCCTGACGGGACGACGGCCTACTTCAGCAACGACGGCGCGTGGGTGACGGCCATGCGTCCCGGCGCGGCCCTCGTCTCGACGATGCCGGTGACGCTCGACGGCACGTTCCAGGCGACACGGGAGGCACCGGGGTACGGGGACGCCGTCCGCCGGTCGACGATCGACCCGGACGCGTTCACGGCAGGTTTCGGGGTGTGGTCGGGCACGTCGTTCTCGGCGCCCGTCCTGGCGGCGGAGGTCGCACGCGCGATGACCGGACCGACGGCGTCGCCGGGAACAGGCTCGCCCGCGGAGCGCCAGCGTCGACGTGCGTGGTCCGCCGTGACCGCGGTCGTCGGCCTCGTGCCCGAAGGCCGCCGCTGACGCCCGCGCGGGGCGGCCCGGCGGGCTCCTCCCGGCCGGTACCTGCGCAGACTAGGCTGGCCCTGGCCTGCGCGCGCGGGGCCGTCCCAACGTCGAGGAGGTCCGGTGCTGCCCAACGACGAGCGTGCCGCTGCCGCTGAGGGGCTGCACGCCCGTGCGAACGACTGCTCGGACCGGGGGCGCCCGGAGGAGGCCCGCGCTCTCCTGCGCGAGGCGCTCGAGCTGCTCGGCGAGCCGGAGGACCCGCGTGACGGCGGCGCCGCGGACGCGCCCGGCATCGCCGCTCGCATCCTCGTCTCGCTCGCGGCGCAGGGCGACGAGCTCGCGCCGGACGTGGCGCTGAGCGAGCGCCGCCTCGCGCGGGCGCTCGAGATCGCCGACGCGACGGGCGCGCACGACGTCGCGCTCACGGTCCACGGTCAGCGGGGGCTGCGCGCGTTGCGTGCGGGCGACGCCGAACGAGCCCTCGCCCACCTCGACGCGGGCGTCGCCCTGCTCGAGCACGCGTCGCCGCGTGACGCGGGCATCCTGCTCCTCAACCGCGGCACGCTCCACCTCGAGCGTGGCGACCTCGTCGCGGCGGTCGAGGACCTCGGCATGTGCGCGCGCGGCGCGCAGGCCGTGGGCGACGCGATGCTCGTCTTCAAGGCGCGCCACAACCTCGGGTACGCGGAGTTCCTTGCAGGGCGGCTGCCGGAGGCGCTCGACGCGATGGAGAACGCTGCCGAGCACCTGCTCCCGGTGCTCGGCGAGGACGTCTCGACGATGCCGATCGCACTGCTCGACCGGGCTCAGGTGCTCTTCGAGGTCGGTCTCCTCACGGAGGCGGACACCCTGCTCGAGCAGGCGGCCGAGAGCTTCGAGGCCCGCGGGCTCGCGCAGGACCTCGGCGAGGTCGAGGTCCTGCGGGCCCGGTGCGCGCGGCTCCTCGGGAGGCTCGAGGACGCGCGCAGGCTCGCGGGCGACGCCCGCGAGCGGTTCGGGGCGCGGGGCAGCGCGACGTGGGTCGAGCGTGCGCGGCTCGTCGAGCTGCGGGCTCGCCTCGACCTCGTGCAGGACGAGGGCGACGTGGGTGCCGCGGAGCTGCGCGAGGTGCGCGACGCAGCGCTCGCGCTCGCCGGACCGGCGCGGGGTCGGCGTCAGGCGCACGTCGCGGCGCTCGTCGTCGGGGCGGAGGCGCACGCTCGCCTGGGCGAGCACGCCCAGGCGAGGGCCCTCGTCGCCCGCGCGGTCCGGAGCCGCTGGGGCGGAGCGATCGACGTCCGGACGAGCGTCGCGGTGGTCCGGGCGCGGTGCGCGTTCGCCGAGGGCGACCTCACCGCGGGGGTGCGTGCGGTCGTCGCGGGGCAGGCTGCCCTCGCGGAGCACCGGGCACAGTTCGGCTCTGTCGAGGCGCTCGTCGCATCGGGCATCTTCGGGGAGCGGCTCGCGGACCTCGACGTCGCGGCTGCGGTCGGCACGGGTGACCCGGGCCGGGTGCTGGACGCGGCGGAGCGTGCGCGCACGCTGCTCGCAGGCCTCGCGTCGGTGCGACCCGCGGACGGTGCGCAGCACCTCGCGGTCGAGCTGCGGCGGGCGAGCGAGGACCTGCGGCTCGCGGAGCCGACGGCGGACCCGGCGCTCGTCACGCGGCTCCACGCCCGGACGGTCGAGCTCCGCGAGCGGTTGCGTGCCAAGGGCTGGCGGACGTCGGGTGCGGGGACGGCGCCCGAGGCGACGCGCGCGACCGAGGTCGTCCGGCGTCTGCGGGGCGGCGCCGGGACGCTCGCGGAGGTCGTCGCCGTCGACGGCAGGCTGTTCGCCACGGTCGTCGACGACGACGGGGCGCGGCTCGTCCTGCTCGGTGACGTCCGCCCCGTCGTCGAGGCCTCCCGCCGGCTGCGCGCCGACCTGCGCGTCCTGGCGCGCCCCGGGCTGCCCGTCGTCATGCGGTCGGTCGTCGAGGCGTCCGTGGCCAGGCAGGCAGGTGTCGTCGACGAGATGCTCGTCGTGCCGCTCGGCGTCTCCGGCCCGCTGCACGTTGTCGGTCCGGCGTGGTGCGTGACGCTGCCGTGGGCGACGCTGCCGTCGCGCCGGGGTGTCGCGACGAGCGCAGGGCCGCGGATCGACCTCGCAGAGGATCGGCCAGGCCCCGTCGCTGGCTCGGGCGTCGTCGTCGTCGCGGGTCCCGATCTCGTCGACGGCGAGCGAGAGGCCGCGGAGGTCGCGGAGCGCTGGCCCGGTGCACAGCTTCTCGTCGGCGCGGACGCGACCTGCGCGGCCGTGACGGACGCGCTGAGGTCGGCGGACGTCGTGCACCTTGCGGCGCACGGGACGCATGTCGCGGACAACCCGCTCTTCTCGAGCGTGCGTCTTGCCGACGGACCGTTGCTCGCCCACGAGATCGCGTCCGCGCCGGTGTCCGCGCGCACGGTCGTGCTTGCGGCGTGCGAGGTCGGGGCAGCCTCCGAGCGCGCGGGCGGGCTCCCGCTCGGGCTCGCGAGCGTCCTGCTGGGGCTCGGGGCCCGTCACGTCGTCGCATCCGTCGCGACCGTGGGCGACGGCGACGCTCGCGCGACGATGACGCGCCTGCACGCGGGACTCGTCGTCCCTGGCGCGGGGGTGCCCGCGGCGCTCGCGCACGCGACGGAGCCGGCGCCGTGCTCGCCGTTCGTCGCGCTGACGACGTCCGTGGTGGGCTGAGCCCGGTCGGACGGAGCCGGGGAACGCCCGAGGGGCCCCGCCGGACGGCGGGACCCCTCGGGGATCACGGGTGGTGCGTCAGGCGCAGGGCTGGCCTGCGGTCCAGGGACCCCACTGCGTGGCGCCCGGCTTGTCGCCCTGGGTCCACCACCGTGCGGTCCACACGGTGCCGTCGACGGAGACCTTCGCTCCGCCGACGTAGACGGACGACGCGTTCCACGGCGCGGGGCACGCGTCCGACGGCGGGGTCGTGGGAGGGGTCGTCGTGGGCGGGTCGGTGGGGAAGGGGGTCGAGTCGCACGGGCCGATGGCGCGCCACGGCCCGTTGGCCGACGATCCCGGCTGCTCGCCCAAGGTCCACCATCGGGCCTCGTAGATCGTCTGACCGACGGTGACGCGTGCGCCGCCGGTGTAGATCTTCGTCGCGTTCCACGCGTCATGGGCGCCGCAGCCGCTCGGCGGCTCGGTCGTGGGCGGCGTGGTCGGCGGCTCCGTCGTGGGAGGAGTCGTCGGCGGCTCCGTGGTCGTCGGCGGGTCGGTCGGCTCCGTGGTCGGTGGGGTCGTCGGTGCCCCGCCGGTGTTGAGGCGGGGGCCGAAGGTCTTGGCGAGCGCGTAGTTCGTCGTCGCGTCCCAGTTGACCGACCAGGTCATGACGCCGCCGATGGGGCCGTACTTCTTGGTGGGCACGAAGCTGCCGCAGCTGGTGCCCTTCTCGAGGCAGTCGACGGCTGCGACGACGTTGGCCAGTGGCTGGTAGCCGCCGCCGGCCGCCTTCTGGACGGCGGGGACGCCGATGCCGACCTGGTCGGGGCGCAGGCCCATCTCGAGCAGGATGCAGGACAGGGAGGTGAGGAAGTCGACGGATCCCTGGGAGTAGACCTGCTGGTTGCAGCCCATCATGGCGCCGGAGTTGTAGTACTGGACGTTGACGATGGTGAGGATGTCGGCGATGTTCTTGGTGAGCTTGTAGTAGCCCATCGAGGTGGCCTGGTAGTCGATGGTCTGGGGTGCCATGCCGATGATGAGGCTGGGGCCGGCCAGGGTGCGCAGCTCGCGCATGGCGCGGGTGAGGTTGTCAGCGTCGATGCCGTGCTCGAGGTCGATGTCGATGCCGTCGAAGCCGTACTCCTGCATGAGGGCGTAGGTCGAGGTGGCGAGGTTGGTGGCAGCGGTGGGGGAGTTGACGACGACGTTCCCCTTCTCGCCTCCGATGGAGAGGATGACCTTGCGTCCCTGGGCGCGGACGGCGGCGACGTCGGCCTTGAACTGGGCGACGGTGTAGCCGCCGAGCTCGGCGGAGGCGAGGTTGAAGGTGATGGCGCCGGGCTTGGTGGTGTCGGCGTCGGCGAAGGCGATGGTGATGAGGTTGTACTCGGTGGGGATCTGGTTGACCCGGATGGTCGTGGATCCGTTGTCGAAGTTGTGCCAGTAGCCGGTCAACCACTGATGGGGTGCGGTGGCGGTGGCGGCTGCGGCGACGGGTGCCGGGGCGGCGGGGCCGGCCGCGGTGGCCGTGCTCGCGCCGACGGCGCCGGCAGTGATGCCGGCGAGCCCGAGGGCGAGCGTCGCGCCGAGCGCGGCGAGCCGACGCTGGGTCGTGGTGCGCATGGGGGTCCACTTCGTCGTGGGGTTGGGGACGTTCGTGACGCTAGGACGTCGTGCAGGCCCTCACCACCGGTGCAGGTGAGGGAGAACACGTCACTTCGTCACCTCTGGTGAGGGAAGTCCCTACAGCCCGCCGAGGTGTGACGTGCGCCCCTCGACTTGCTCCGGCGGGCCTCGCCCCTGTAGGTTTTTTCCGTTACCCAAGACCGCAGGTCGTCCGTCGTGCTCCCGCATGGTGGACCGAAGCTCCGCTGAGGCGGGGGCCGGCGCAGGAACGAAGATCACGACGGTTCGCCGTCGTCGAGCCTCGCGCCTGCGCGGGGCTCTTTCTCTTTCCCGGGGCGGGACCGACGGCGGTCACCACCATCGGAAGGATTGCCATGGCGAAGCCGGACAAGGCAGCCGCTGTCGCAGAGCTCACGGACCTGTTCCGCGACTCGAGCGCAGCCATGCTGACCGAGTACCGCGGGCTCACCGTCGCGCAGCTCAAGACGCTGCGTCGGTCGCTCGGCGGCAACGCAAGCTACGCCGTGGTGAAGAACACGCTGACCGCCATCGCGGCCAAGGAGGCCGGTGTCGAGTTCGACACCGAGGCCCTCGTCGGCCCGTCGGCTATCGCCTTCGTGACCGGTGACCCGGTCGAGGCGGCCAAGGGTCTGCGTGACTTCGCCAAGGCGAATCCTCAGCTCATCATCAAGGGTGGTGTCCTCGACGGACGCGCCCTGACGGCTGAGGACATCACGAAGCTCGCGGACCTCGAGTCCCGCGAGGTTCTCCTGGCCAAGGCTGCAGGCGCCATGAAGGCGAAGCTGTACCAGGCCGCGTACCTGTTCACGGCTCCTGCGTCGCAGGCCGTGCGCACCATCGACGCTCTGCGCGAGAAGCAGGCCTCGACCGCGGCCTGACCCCTCCAGGGTCAGATCGCGGCATCACCACCCCACCCCCTGCTTCACGCAGAACTACCGAAAGGAATGCCGATCATGGCGAAGCTCACCACCGAGCAGCTCATCGAGGCCTTCAAGGAGCTCACGCTCATCGAGCTCTCCGAGTTCGTCAAGGCCTTCGAGGACGTCTTCGAGGTCACCGCTGCTGCCCCGGCCGCCGTCGCCGTTGCCGCCGCTCCCGCCGCTGCCGCTGAGGCCGCTGAGGAGAAGGACGAGTTCGAGGTCATCCTCGAGGCCGCTGGCGACAAGAAGATCCAGGTCATCAAGGAGATCCGCGCGCTCACGTCGCTCGGTCTCAAGGAGGCCAAGGACCTCGTCGACGGTGCCCCGAAGTCGGTCTTCGAGGGTGCTGTCAACAAGGAGCAGGCCGAGAAGGCCAAGGCTGCCCTCGAGGGCGCCGGCGCCACGGTCACCCTCAAGTGATCCGTGCCCCTCGGGGCACACGCTGAACGCGGCTGAGGCCCGCACCACCACGGTGGTGCGGGCCTCAGCCTTTTTGTTGCCGGTCTCACCCGTTGCCGACGTCCGTCTCTCGACGAGCGGTGCCGCCATCTCGGTGCTAATTTCCCTTCCGGAGCGCTGACAGGGAAAACGGGCCAAGGGGGATTATTCAGTGATGCGCGGACGTGGGTCGTTCAGGGTGTGTGGAGTGCTCGTGGTGGCGGCTGCGCTGGCTGGCTGCACGCCGTCGGGGCCCGATGAGGGCGCGCCGGCAACCGCAACGACGGTCTCGACGCCGACGGCGTCCGCGTCAACGCCGAGTGGTGAGACGACCCTGACGGAGCCTGCCGCACCGACGCGACCCGCGGGCGCGGTGTCCGCCGAGGCGCCGATGCCGCTCGACTGGAGCGCGAACCTCGGGGCTGACCTCACCGCGTGGGTCTACCCCGTCCAGCGCTCGACCGCCGAGGGACTGTCCCTGCTCACGGTGGTGATCGAGCGGCCTGCGGACGGCGGACCGTCGAGCGCCGGCTTCATGCAGAACCTCAGCTTCGGTGCCAACATCAAGCCGACGGGCTTCGTCCTCGTCGACATTGCGGCGGGGACTGCGGCGACGCCCCTGCGCATGGGCGAGAGCTGGGCGGCCTCGTCGGACACGACGGAGATCGCCGCTGGTAGCTCGCTCACCGCGACGGTGGCCTTCCCTGCGGTGAGCGCCGGGGCAGCGACGGTGCAGGTGATGTTGCCCGGCTTCGATCTCGTCGAGGTGCCGGTCGTGGAGCAGGACTCCTCGACCTGGCCCGAGGACGCCAGGCAGTGGGCGGGTTCTCCCGCGAAGACTGGTGCGTTCGCGCCGGTGGAGTCCTCGGCGCTGAGCCTCGTGACGCAGTCGACCGTCGAGGTCGCAGGCGACCAGGTGGTCGTCGATCTGCCGGCGGACGTGCTGTTCGCGTTCAACAGGTCGGCGCTGTCGACGAAGGCGCAGAAGGTTGTGGACAAGGCGGGCCGCAAGATAGCGGAGGCTGCCGCTGAGTCAGGAGAGATCACGGTCGTGGGCCACACGGACGACCAGGGCACGGCCTCGGACAACGCCAAGCTGTCGAAGGCGCGGGCGGAGGCCGTGGCTGATCGTCTGCGTCCGATCCTGGGCTCGGGCTTCACGGTGAAGACCGAGGGCAAGGGTTCTACGGAGCCGACGGCGAAGGGCACGAGCGAAGAGGCTCGTGCGGCCAACCGTCGGGTGGAGATCGAGTTCACGGGACGCTCGGCGAACAAGCTGGTCGTGGTCGATGACGTGCCGACCGAGCTGCCGGCGACCACGGGGGTCGTGGTGTCCGGCATGGAGGTGGCGCACGTCCCGGCGAGCATCCTCAACCCCGAGCTGGACGCGCGCATGGTGTCGCTGCGCCGTTCGGGCACCAAGCTCGTCGGCGTGCTCGAGATCGCGACTCCCAACGTGCGGGCGGAGTCCGCCGCCTTGTTCGGTGACACGACGCTGCAGCGGCGTGGCTTCGAGAACCGGCAGTTCGACAACCTGTCGATCGCGAACGTCAACCTGCTCTCCGCGACCTTGAGGACCTTCTCGTCGAGCTTCAGGCCGGGCGGTGACCAGGCGGCGTCGCCCAGGCTCGTCGGGTCCGATGCCGCCCCGATCCTCCCGGTCCCGGGCGGGCCGCGCCGTTACGTGCTCGTGTGGCCGGACGCGGATCCGTCGGCGACGACGGTGACGGTCGACGCCCCGGACGCGTACCGCTTCCTCGACGTGCCGATCGGCTGAGAGCTGGGTCCCGACGTCGGCGACCACCCGGGTCCGTGGTCGCAGACGGTATGGTCCGAGTGGCCCGTGCGACTTCCCCCAGCCGAGGAGCCCAATGTCCCTGCCAGCCGTCCAGACGTCCTGCGCCGCCTGCGGGTCCCAGCTCGCCTACCTGCCCGGATCAAGGGCGCTGCGCTGCGTCTCGTGCGGCGAGACCGTGGAGTTCGGACCTGACCCGAAGACCAAGCTGCCGCGCCACGACGTCGCGAGCTGGCGCGAAGGGCTCGTCGGCGCGGGCACGTCGGCCGTCCTGCGCTGTGAGGCGTGCGGCGGCGAGACGGCATCGCGCGGGCTCTCGGACGCGTGCGTATACTGCGGCTCGCACCTGGCGGCAGCGCCGGGGTCGGCGTTCGAGATCGAGCCTGACGGCGTCGTGCCGTTCGCGGTCGACCGCGCGGGCGCCGCCCAGGCGCTGCTCGACTGGTCGCAGATGAGCCGTCTCCTCGCCCAGCGCGGCTTCACCCCCGACCAGGTGGCCGAGTCCTTCGTCGCGGCGTACTACCCGGTGTGGGTGCTCGACGCCAGGTCGTCGTCCGCGTACACGGGCCGACGCGGCGACGAGCGCCGGGTCGGGTCCCGGGAGTCACGACGGACCGTCGTCGACTGGACGGACGTCGACGGCACCGTGCGGGTCAAGCACTCGGCACGTGTGCCGGCCGGGGAGATCGACGACGAGCTGGCGCGGAGCGTGCGCTCGGGTTCGCGGGACGGTGTCGTCCCGTTCCGTCGGGAGTTCCTCGCCGGTTTCACGACCTCGCCGGTGACGGTGTCGCCCGAGTCCGCGTTCGCGAGCGAGGCCGACTCGTTCGCTGACGACGTGACCTCTGAGATCGAGGACGCGATCGGCGGCGACCGGAACGAGATCCTGTCGACCGGGACGACGTATGAGCGTGCGCGCTTCCGCCTCGTGCTCGTGCCGGTGTGGGTGCTGACGTTCATGTACGAGGGCAAGCCGTGGCGCATCCACGTCGACGGGGTCGACGGCGTCGCGCTCGGCGACTACCCGGTCGACAAGAAGAAGCAGCGGCTCGTCGTCGGCCTCCTCGCCGCCGGCGTCGTCGCTGCTCCGTTCGTCGTCGGGTGGCTCCTCAACGCTGTGGGGAGACTCTTCGGCTGACGCGTTGCGGTGCACGCGCCGTGCGAGTTCCCGCGGTGCGTCCTCGGGAGGTCGTCGATGCTCGGCCGGGTCAGAAGAACTTGATCCACGCCCACATCGCGGCGGCCACGACGGCGCCGGTGAGGACGAGCTGCGCGAAGCAGCTCGTGAAAGCCTTGGCGACCTTGACCTTGTCGAGCGGGAACCGGCCGTCGACCGCTCCCGTGCGGCCGTCGACCGCGACGTTCCACGTCTCGCCCTCGTGGACGAACGTCAGCATCCAGACGGGGGTGAGGACGAGCGCGAGGCGTACGTCGGTCCAGCTTGTGCGCTGGGTGGTGATGTCGGCCGCATCACCCCCGATGGCGTGCTTGATGTCCTGCGCGATGGCGCGTGCCGCGACGCGCGTCGTGGCGTCCACGGCGACCTGCGGCTCGACGTCGTACCGGCGGACGGCATGGCCGGTGACGAGCTCCGGCCGGTACGGGACGGCCGAGGAGAGATCGCTTCCCGCGACGAGCCTGCGAACCTCGTCGCTGAGGCTTGCGGCGCTGGCCGGTGCGCCGGCGACGTCGCGTACCACCGTTCCAGCGGCATCGACCCACGACCACGAGAGGATCTCCTCGCGCTGGTCGTCGCCCTTGTACCCGACGACCTTCGCGGTTCCACGCTTCCCGTCGTACCAGGTGGTCGCGCGTGCAGTGACGGTCCACCAGGGGACGTAGACGGACGTGAGGCTCTCGGCGGAGTTGACGCCAGCCACGCTGTCGGGGGTCACCTGCTTCGCGTGGAGCCATGCGAGGAATGCGCTGTGCGCGTCGGCGCGGCTGAGAGCGAAGGGGACGACGCCGGTCGGGGCCAGGACGCCCTCGGGGGCGGAGACTGGCACGAGGGGCGACGCGCAGAAGGCGCACCGCCCGGCGACCTCGGTGGTCACGGTCGTCGCCTGGCAGCCCTGGCACTGCAGGATCGTCGCGCCGAGCTCGGCGGCCGTACGTCCGGCCGCTCCGCGTGCCCATTCGGCGTACGCGTGGTGGACGACCGGAGCGGTGGGCGCAGCGGCTGGTTCGAGCCTCGTGCCGCAGGCTGGGCAGGCGAGCGTCGACCCGCCGGGCACGTTCCGGAGCGGAGCGGCACAGCTCGGGCAGGTGGTGGGCAAGGCGTCGTGTCCCTTGGCGTCGGGCGTCGTGCCCGTCATCGTGGCAGAGACGGTCGCGCCATGCGTGTGATGTCGGAAGCTGGCCGATCTGCCCGCCGCCTGGAGGGCGCCGGACAGATCGGGTATCGGACCGTGGCTGTCAGACGCCCATCGTGAGGAACATCGGGACGACGAGCATGATGAGGATGCCCATGAACATGAGGATCATGGGGAACAGGAGCTTGCTCCCTGCCTTGTTGCCCTCACGCTGGACGGCCTGCTTCTTGAGGTGCCAGCTCTCGGTGCTCTGCGCGGTGAGGAGCGCGGGCAGGTCGGAGCCGCCGCGCTGCACAGACTGGACGAGCGTCGACGTGAACCGCTTGATCTCGGGGAGCATGCTCCGTGCGCCGAAGGACTGGATGGCCTCGGTGTCGGGGGTGCCGTTCTGCATCTCGCGCACGGCGAGCTGCATCTCCTCGTAGAGGACGGAGTCGCCGCCGAGGCTCGTCTGGGTCCAGGCCTCGCGGAGGATCATGCCGGCGTTCGTCAGCAGCGCGAGTGACGAGACCATCTCGCAGAAGTCGCGGTACATCGCCTCGCCGCGTCGACGGACCCGCGTCTTGACCTGGTCGCCGTAGTAGTAGACGGCGAGGCCGGTGAGGATGAGCATGAGGACGAGGAAGCCGAGCGAGCTCGTGAGCCCGTAGAGGCCGAACGAGAGGACGAGGAGCGTGACGCCGAAGGTCACCTGCTGCGAACGGACGGCGCGCATGTAGAACTCGGCGTACTGCCGGGTGAAGAGGACGTCCATGAGCTGGCGGAGCTGGATGTCGTTCCGGGAGCGGAACGAGTACCCGACGCGGTCGAGCAGCTCGTAGCCGATGGGGTAGAGCTCCCGCAGGGGGAACTCCTTCTCGCTGATGCCCTCGAACAGCGGGGCGTGCTTCCGGCTGACGATGAACAGGTAGATCCAGCCGACGAGGAGAAGCGTGCCGACGGACATGAGGACGATCTGGGTGGTGGTGAACATCAGTGCCTCACATCTCGATCGACATGATCTTGCGGGACAGGGCATAGGCGCCGACGAAGAGCGCTACGGCGACGATCGTGCATGCGACGCCCGCGGGCGTGGCGAGCGCCTCGGCGAAGGATCCGCCGCTCGACTTGAGGATCGCGACCATGACGATCGGCAGGCCGACCATGATGAGCGACTCGTTCTTGCTCGCGACAAAGCTGGTCTCGATCTCCTCGGACATCGCCATCTTCTCCGAGAGGACGAGATGCGTGTTGCGGACGGCCTCCTTCATGTCTGCGCCCTTGAGGTAGGCCGTCTGGAAGACCTTTGCGAACGACTCGATGTCGGCGCTGCCTGAGCGTTCGCCGAGGTCCACGATCATCTCCTCGATGCGGACGTTGTTGTGGAAGCCCGCGACGACGGTGTTGAGCTCCTGGACGATCACTGCGTCCTCGGCGTACTGCTGCGCAAGGTCGGTCCGCGCGTCGTCGAACGCGCGGACGATCGTCGAGCCGGCGGACAACGACGTCGAGAGGCTCTCGAGCATGTCGCGGAACTGCCGTTCGAGCGACTTGAGCTTTGCGGCGCGGATCTGCTCGGCGCGCAGCTTGAGGAAGTACCAGGCGGCGGCGATACCGGTTCCGCCGACGACGATCGTGTCGACGATGCTGGTGGCCATCGTCCGCATGCCGTCGGCGTCACGCCCGAGGCCGCCGAAGAAGAGGTAGCCGACCGCCCCGCCGACGGCGAACGCCAGAAGCGCGTAGCTGAGCTTCTCGCCGGCGGTGAGGTGGTAGACGCGGTAGTTGTAGACCTTCGTCTTGATCGGTGAGGAGAGCCACTGCGGCTCGGTCGTCGTGCTGCGTGCCATGCGATGCGTCTCTTCTCGTCAGAACTCGTCCTGGTACCCGGCCAGGCGCAGCTTGTCGGTGTTGACCATGGGGTTGTCGGTCCGGACGAGGGTGCCGGAGACGTGGGTGAACGTCGATGCCTCGTCCTCGCGGAACTCGTAGAGCGTGTTGAGCTGGATCTGGCCGTCGCGGTATCCGGTGATCTCGGCGATCTCCATGGTGCGGCGCGAGTGGTCGCGCAGGCGGGAGAGGTGGACGACGACGTCGAGCGCGGACGCGATCTGCTGGCGGATCGCCTCGAGGGGCAGGGTGGCGGATGCCTGGAGGACCATCGTCTCGAGGCGGCTGAGCATGTCTCGTGTGGAGTTGGCGTGGCCGGTCGAGAGCGACCCGTCGTGGCCCGTGTTCATGGCCTGGAGCATGTCGAGCGCCTCGGCGCCGCGGACCTCGCCGACGACGATGCGCTCGGGGCGCATACGCAGGGAGGAGCGGATGAGCTGGCGCATGGAGATCTCGCCGGCCCCGGCGACGTTGGCGTTGCGGGTCTCGAGGCGGACGAGGTTGTCGACGTTGTCGATCTGGAGCTCGGCGGAGTCCTCGATCGTGATGACGCGCTCGTCGCTGCCGATGAAGTTGCTCAGGGCGTTGAGGAAGGTGGTCTTGCCCGAGCCGGTGCCGCCGCTGATGAAGACGTTGTAGCGGCTGCGGACGAGCGTCGAGAGGAAGTCCGACGCTTCCTGGGTGAGGGACCCGTAGCTGATGAGCCGTCGGATCGTCATGGGGTCGCGGGAGAACTTGCGGATCGTCACGGTGGGGCCGTCGAGCGCGACGGGCGGGAGGACGACGTTGACGCGCGACCCGTCCTGGAGGCGGGTGTCGACGATCGGGTTCGCCTGGTTGACCTCGCGCCCGGCGGTGCCGACGATGCGCTGGATGATGTCCTCGAGGCGGCGGGAGCTCTCGAAGCTTCCGGGGACCTGCTGCACCTGGCCGTTGCGCTCGACGAAGATCGCGTCGGGTCCGTTGACCATGACCTCGGTGACGGACTCGTCCGAGAGCAGGGAGTCGAGGAGGCCGAGGCCGCGGATCGAGCCGTAGACCTGCTGGACGATCTTCACGCGCTCGGACACTGAGACGTACTCGCCGACGACGTGGTGCTCGAGCGCCTCGCGGATGTGGAGCTCGAGGGCGTCGTCGTCGAGCCGGGTGAGCTCTGCGTTCGAGACGATGTAGGTGCGGAGCGCCTCGGTGACCTCGGCCGTGCGTTCGGGCGTCACGCGACGGCCGCCTTGACGAGGCGCTCGAGGTGGCCGGACGCGTAGATGGCGTTGACGATCTGGTCGTCGGCGGCGCTCTCGAAGCGGTTGATGCCGCCGAGCTCGGTGACGGCGAGGTTCTCGATGCGGGAGGAGCCGGTCGTGCCGTAGCGGTTGTAGAGCAGCCCGGTGTGGGAGAGCAGGGAGAGCTCGTGCTGGCCTGCCGCGACCTCGAGGGCGCTGAGCGCGCGGACGATCTTGTCGTTGGACGACTGTCGGCCGTCGCTCACGAGGACGACGCGGCTCGCGGCGTCGTAGAGCCGCAGCGTGCGCAGGTCGAGACCGAAGGGCACGTCGAGGACGACGGCGTCGAACGCGCCGGACGCGAGGTGGTCGGTGAGCAGGGAGATGTCGTCGTCGGCGAGCTCGAGGACGTCGGTCGCGACCGGGGACGAGGCGAAGAAGTACGTCCCGAAAGCGTCCTGGTAGGCGTGCTGCTCGAGCTGGAGGCCGAGGTTGCCGCGTCGACGCTTGACGGCGTAGACGACGTCGCTGAACGTCCCGTGGGTCGCGTCGACGAGACCGAAGCGTGCGGACACGTCCTCGCACGGGTCGAGGGAGAGGTAGAGCGTGCGCTGCGGGTTTGTCTGCATGGCGAGCGACCGTGCGAGCGCGATCGCCGCGGAGGTCGTGCCGACGCCGCCTGCGGGCGACGTGAGGACGACGAGCTGGCTCGTCGCCCCGGGCCGGCCGGTGCGCATCTGCATGGTGGACGACGCGGCGTCGTAGAGCTCGACGACGGCACGGTAGAACGCGTCGACCGGGGCGTACTTGGGGACTGCGCGGACGCCGCGGACCGACTCGACGTCGGGTGCGTCGACGAGGTGCGCGAGCTCGACCCGAGGGGGCAGCGCGGCCGTGTCGACCTCGATGGACTCGTGGACGATGAGCACGTGGGTGCGGGTCTCGGCGAGCGATGAGAGCGCCTTGGGGAGCGACGTGAACGCGAGAAGCTCGACCCGCCCGGCATAGGTGTCGGCGACCCTCTCCTGGAGACGGGTGAGGTAGGTCGTGTCGGTATCGACCACGGCGAGCTGGATCCGCATGATTCCTCGGGAGACCTGGGGGACGTGACGCGTGAATGCTAGGTAGCGCGAGGTCCTGTGTCGACCGCTGGCAGGATTATGACTTCCGGCGCGCGAGTTTCACCCGCTACCAGTTGCGGGGTACTAAGGCCCTGGTTAGCCTCGCTCCAGTCGCATACAGAGTCTGGAGCGTGGGTTCGTGAATCGTTGGAAGCTCGCCGCATCGGCGGTCGCCGTGGCAGGTCTGCTCGCTGCGTGCTCGGGAGGTGCGGAAACGCCCACGCCGACGACCGGCGGGGGCGGTAGCACCACGGCCACGGGCTCGAGCGCCACTCCGGCTCCCGGCGGCGACGACGTGGCCTGGTGCACGGCCGGCACCGCAGAGGCGAGCGAGATCCAGATCACGTTCGGTGACGCTGCCGCTGCGCAGGACGAGTGGGCTGCCGACCTTGGTCGATCGTGGCGCCACTACGTGCCGGTGAAGCTCACGAACGCGACGGACAAGACCTGCTGGTACTCGGTGGATGTCGAGCTCTCGGTCGACGGCGGTCCCAAGGCCGCGACAGAGCGCGTGAGCGCCCCGCTGGCGCCGGGCCAGTCGTTCATCGCGCAGGCCTTCGACCTCGACGAGCACGTGAAGTTCAGCGCCGACGCGAAGGACGCCACGACGACCCAGAAGTTCGAGACGAAGGTCGCGCAGATCAAGCGCGGCCCGGCGTTCGACTACTACGACATGACGTTCAAGGTCGGTGAGCGCACCGGCTCGGGCGCCGCGACCCTCATGAGCGCCGACCTCGACATCAAGGCGATCACCGAGGGTATGCCCGAGCGACTGTGGTCGGCGGACATCGACTATGTCTACCTCCTCGGCCTCGACGCGAACGGCGACATCATCACGAAGGCAGGCAACTCGGTCGACGAGCCGAAGGTCCCGGGGAAGACGACGGTGCAGTTCGCCATCGGCGGCGGCGAGTCCAACGGCTACAACCGCAACCTCATGCCGCTCAGCACCTATGACACGGTCGTCGACTGGGCGATCCAGATCCAGCCCGCCTACACGGACCTCGACCGCTAGGTCGCGCGCCGTCCTCGGACGGGGCAACAGGAGCGGCGCCTTTAGGGGGCGGCGCACGAACAGAAGGAACCAGGAACATGACCACCACGCTCATCAGGACCGAGCTCGCCGTCCGCTCCGCGGCCAACCGCCTCGTCCGCGCTCTGCGTGACGAGAAGGGCGAGGTCAACATCGTCGCGACGGTTCTCCTCATCGTCCTCGCGGTCGCTCTCATCGTGATGTTCCAGACCCAGATCAAGGGCTGGCTCACGGGGATGTTCGGCAAGATCAACGACGGCATCACCTCCGTCGGCTGATGAGCTTCGACGCGCGTCGGACGCTCCGGGCGGCTCTGAGCGGTCATGCGCCGCGCACGGCTCTCCGGGGTGTCCGGCGCGTGGGTCGACGTGGCGCTGAACGGGCGCGTGACGAGAACGGTCTCGTTCTCGTCGAGGCGTCCTTCATCTATCCGGTCGTCTTCGCGGTGCTAGCGCTCCTGCTCTACGCGGGCGACATGTTCTACCAACGGTCGTGGATCGAGGCCGCCGTCCTGCGGTACTCGATCGAGGGCGCGGCCGAGGTCGGCAACTCCGCGATCGAGAACATCTCGGTCGACAACGAGGCAGGAACGGGTGTCCTCAACCTCGGTTCGCTCGAGAACGATCCGTACCGGTTCATCGCCAACGGCGGGACGGACTCGAACGCGGGGGCAAAGGCTTCCGCGAACGAGGCGTCGCTCCGCGGCGAGGTGGCGGGAGGTCGCGCCAGCTTCTTCGGGCTCGCGCCCGACCTCCGGTCGGTCGACGTCGACTACACCTCGAGCATCGTCTACGGCGAGTACACGGTCACGGCCGACTACGGCTTCCAGCTCCCGGTCGCGTCGTTCCTCGTCCCCGAGGGAAAGATGGGCGTCGACTTCTCGGCGCAGTCCGTGAGCACCGTGACCTCGATGGGCGAGTTTGTCCGCAACGTGGACTTCGTCGACGACATCTACGCTGGCGCTGCGGAAGAGCGCGCCATCATCAAGGACCTGGCTGAGGCCGTCACCGATTTTGTCACCTTCGTCACCGGAGGCTGACGACCGAAGGGAGAGGCGCTGACATGCGCTTCCGCACGAAGTCCGGAGAGCACGGCTCCGTCACGGTCGTCCTCACGATGCTCCTCGTCCCGATGGTGGTCGTCGCCGGGGTGTTCGTCGACGGTGGTCGCGGTCACCTCACCCGATCGGTCGTGAGGTCCGCCGAGCAGCTGGCGCTCAACGACACGCTCGCACAGCACGACGCGCAGCTCAACAAGATGCTCGGCCTGCTCGCAGTCATCGAGAGCGAGGGGCTCAGCGCGGATGCCGATGCGATCGTCAGGGCCTCGCTCGACGGCGGCGGCGAGGGCGGTGACATCCTCCAGGTCGGCGTCTCCGGCGCGACGACCGTGACCCCTGTCGCCAACGCGAACCTCGCCCAGCCCAAGGTCCTTGCGAACCAGATGGTCGAGTTCATGAAGTACCGCGCCCCGATCAACTTCATGGGTGAGCTCGTGGACTCCCTCGAGTGGCTCAAGACGCTCAAGACGAACATGGAGATGGTGCGTGCGCGCATCAAGTACCTCTCCAAGGTGACGAAGGTCATCGAGGAGGCGACCGACCTGCTCAAGCAGGTCGACGCGACGCTCAAGCAGATCGACACCCTGCTCGTCGACATCGACGCCATGGTCAGTCTGCTCACGGGGGACCCCGACATCGTCGAGATCTACCGGAGCGCCTTCGAGCTGATCCTCAAGGAGCAGGCAGGTGAAGAGGTGACGGCTGACCAGAAGAAGACCGTCTCGCAGAACCTCAACCGGGTCGTGACGACCTACACCAACCTCAAGAGCGGGTTGCAGCAGTTCGTCGTCCTCGCGCGGGACATCGACCCGAGCGACCTCGTCGAGGCGATCGAGGACCTCAAGGGGTCCGCGACGACGGACCTCGAGGACAAGATCGGGGCGCACGAGGCGGTCGCCGCCGGCGGCGCCGACAACGAGGACGTCGCCGGTGCCCGCGCAGACATCGAGACCGCCGAGAAGCTCATCGACGCTCTCGAGGAGGCGATCGCCGGGTTCTCGGACCAGGTGATGGACGACCTCGAGAAGCGCGTGTCGGACTTCATCACGAACTTCACGGACGCGCTCACCCCCAAGATGCCGGACTTCGCGAGCATCACGAGCTACGACAAGCTCAAGAGCTTCGGGAAGGACTACCTCGACAGCTACCTCGAGGGTGTTGACGACGCCTCGTCGCCCGAGGCGATCCAGGCGGTCATCGACGGTATCGAGGAGGACCTCGACGCGGCTGTCACGGCTCTCCGGACCGAGATCGAGCAAGAGGTCGAGAACTTCGTGCGCGACCAGGTGCGCAAGGCGTTCGACGACGCGAAGGATGTGCTCGGCGGGCTGCTCAAGGAGGAGGTCGGCGAGGGCGGGCTCTCGGCTCTCAAGAAGTTCTTCAGCGTCCTCACGAAGAAGTGGGAGGAGTACACGGCACTCTTCGAGGACCTCGCGAACCAGACCGCCTCCCCCGAGCTTGCGCCGGGTGGAGAAGGAGCCTTCTCGGAGTCTGACGCGGGCAAGGACCTCGGCACCGTGTCGGACAAGGACTCGCTGAGCTCGGCGAGCGACGACGCCATCGGCGGGATCATCGAGTTCCTCAAGAAGATCACCCAGGTCCTCGAGAACGTCCGTGACGCGGCGCTCATCAGCGAGTACGTGGTCGGCCAGTTCACCTACTCGACGGTCGAGCACGAGAACGACTCGCTCGACCGTCTCACGAAGGAGCCGCTGTGCGAGGGTGACAGCTGCGCGACGGAGGCTGAGTACGTCCTCACCGGCATGAACAGCGCCGTCGGCGCGTACGGGCTCGTCTTCATCGTCCGGCTGGCGGTCAACCTCATCACGGCCTTCCGGGACCCGGTCGTCACCGCGATCCGCACAGCGATCGGTGCCATCCCGCTCATCGGAACCGCTCTGGCGTTCGTCGTGCCGGTGCTCGCCGCAGTCCTGCAGTCGGTGGACGACCTCACGAAGCTGCACGCGGGTGCGAAGCTGCCGCTGTACGCACCACGGCTGACGATGCTCGAGCCGGGGAGCGATCTCGGCGGGCTAGTCGAGGATGTGCTACCGGACAGCCCGCACAACGGCGCTGGCGGCGGCGGGGACAACGACGGGCCGAAGGGGCCTGGCAGCGGCGGCGGCGCGGGGACGGGAGGCGGCGGCAAGGGCGACGGCACGAAGGGACCCGAGCTCTCGTACAAGAACTACCTTGAGATCTTCCTCATCGTCACGACGTTCATCGACCAGGAGGGGGTCGTCAAGCGTACGGGCAACCTCGTCCAGTTCAACATGGGCTACGCAGGCAACAAGGACTTCCAGCTCAACAAGGCGATCACCGCGTTCACGGTCTCGACCGAGTACACGATGACCCCGCTCGTGAGCACCTTCTTCAGCTACGACGCCGGCGGCAAGCTCTTCGACGGTGCGGCCGGCAGAAAGCAGCTCACGACGGTAGGTGGCTTCTGATGGTGAGGCGGACGCCCGCGAACCGGCTGGGACGTGGCGAGGAGGGGTACCTCATCGTCGAGGCGGCGGTCGCGCTGCCGCTCTATGTCGCGTTCATGCTCATCGTCCTGTCGATCTCGTCGTGGGCGATCGCGCAGGCGCAGGTGACGGTCGCCCTCAACCAGACGGCCATGGAGATCTCGCAGTACCGCTACGTGCGGACGACGGTGATCGGGAGCGACGTCTCGGCGGTCAAGGGGGCGCTCGACGACTTCTCGCGAGGCCTCGGCGGCTCCGGTGACGCTTTCAACGCGGCCGGCTCGGAGAACCCGCTCGTCCAGGCGTTCAACTCCGACGCCCGTGCCGGCGCCCGCGCTCTGCTCACGAAGCACCTCTCCGGCTCCGACGCGAGCCTTGCGGCGATGGGCGTCGTCGGGGGAGCGGGCGGCGTCGACCTCACGGCGGACACCTCGGTCG
Source organism: Sanguibacter sp. HDW7 (assembly GCF_011300875.1). Taxonomy (NCBI): domain Bacteria; kingdom Bacillati; phylum Actinomycetota; class Actinomycetes; order Micrococcales; family Sanguibacteraceae; genus Sanguibacter; species Sanguibacter sp. HDW7. The sequence continues at coordinate 671,103 of NZ_CP049862.1, forward strand.
ACGACGACCGCGTCGTCCTCGATGCCGAGTACACGTTGCGCGTCCTCTTCTTCTGGGACATCAAGGTGGACATGAAGGCGCACGCCGAGACCGGGGTCTGGGGCAGCAACGGATGAGTGACGGTCTCATGGTCGCGGCCCTCGCCGTGGCCGCACTGGTGATGTCGTGCGCATGGCTCGTCTACGTCGCTGCGCGTCGGGGTGGGGTGGCCGGTCGGTCCGACGTGCTCGGCGTGCTCGTTCGCCCGCGTGGTGACTGGTGGATCCTCCCGGTGTCGCTCCTCGTCGTCGGCGGCACTGCGGTCGCCTGGCAGGCGGCCGGCCTCGCCCCCACGTACCAGGTGCGCATGGCGGTCATGCTCGTGGCGCTCGCGCCGCTCGCTCTCGTCGACCACCGCGAGCACGTCGTGCCGAATCGCGCGCTCGGCGCGCTGCTCGGGGTGCGGGCGGTCATCTACGTCTGGGAAGCGATCGTGCTTCCCGACGTCTTCGTCGACATGCTGCGAGCGGAACTCATCACCGCAGGCATCGTCGTCCTCTTCTTCGTCATGGTGCGGATGCTCAACAAGGGCGGCATCGGCATGGGCGACGTCAAGCTGTTCGCCGTCATGACACTCTTCCTCGGGACCCAGCTCGCGCTCGCGTCGATCTTCGCCTCGCTCCTCGTGTCATTCTTCGTCGCGCTCGTCGCGATGGCGACGAAGCGCAAGACCCGCAAGGATACGTTCGCCATGGTCCCGTCCATCGCGCTCGGGACGGCGCTCGCCGTCGTCCTCGTCTCTATCAGGGGAGCTCTCTGAGTGAAGTCCTATCGTGTGCTCGTCCTCATGGTCCTCTGCGTCTCCATCGCGGCGGGCTGGTTCTCGCTCGCCCGGAGCAACGCGACGCTGACGGGCGAGTACGACTCCCGTCTCGCTGCCGGCCGCGCCGCCGCGGAGATCGGTGCGACCCGCGAGGTGCAGGAGCAGATGCGCGCCGCGCTCGCGATCCGGCCGAGCTTCGAGGTCGCGAACGAGCTTGCGGTGTACCTGCGCGACAACGCCCCGCAGGACATGTACGTCGACGAGCTCGAGAAGCTCGTCGCGGGATACCCGAACCGTCCCGAGGGCTACGAGATGCTCGTGGCCGCGCACACCAAGGCCGAGGAGTGGCCCGAGGCATATGCGGTGCTCGAGGCTGCGGCGGCGCGCGAGGTCGTGTCGACGGCACTGACGACTGAACGAACAGGTCTTGCGTATCGCTACCGGCTCGCTCCCACGCCGTACCCCGAGATCACGCCGTACACCCGGTACGACGTCGCGACGATCCTCGACGGCTCGGAGTGGGCGTACGTGAATGCGAAGGGGACGACGCTCGACGGGCGGTTCGACGTCGTGAGCCCGTACTGGAACGGTGAGCGCGCCGTCGTCGTCGAGGGGCTGCCCCGATTTGTCGACGACAAGGGCCAGACGACGTACGTGGCGACGCGTGCGGGGTACGCGGGCTACGGCATCTACGCCGACGGGCTCTTCGACGCGACGCTCAAGGACGGGACGGCGACTTTCCTGACCGACGCGTTCCGTCCAGCGTTCGGCGACACGGTGTACGAGGAGGTCACGACGTTCGTCGGTGGCCTCGCCGGCGCCAAGCAGGGTGGGGCTTGGTCGGTGCTCGACCGCGGCGGCAAGGTCGTCGGATCGGGCTACGCGGCAGTGGCTGTCGACGAGTCGCGGATCCTCGTCGGTCAGGACCGCTACTTCGCCAAGGTCGGCGAGTCGTTCCAGATGTTCGACATGGCGGGCTCGCGCGTCGGGGACGGTGCGTACGAGGACGCGCGACCCTTCGACGCGTCGGGGCCGGCGGCCGTCAAGGTCGGGGGCGACTGGGGCTTCGTCGGCACGGACGGCTCGATGGTCGTCGCCCCGGCGTTCGAGGACGCTCGCTCGTTCGCGAACGGTCTGGCCGCGGTGCGCACCGGTGGGCTGTGGGGCTATGTGGACTCTGCGGGGAAGCTCGTCATCCCGGCGACGTTCCGCGACGCGACGCGGTTCAGCTCGGAGGGCACGGCGCTCGTGCTCACGGACGCCGCGAGCACGCCCGCGATGCTCCTCGACCTCGATTCTCCGACGGCCTCCCCGAGCCCTGACGGCGCGGCGACCCCCGCGCCGACGGCGACGGGCACCGCCGCTGCCGACGCGACGAGCGACCCGGCAGGGACGCCGGCCGATCCCGGCGCGACCTCGGACCCTTCTCTTCCCACCACCCCCGCCCCGGGCGAGGCCCCTCGTGTCGAGGAAACTCCTGGGTGGCGGCTGCTCGAGCTTGTGAGGTTCAAGTGACGACGTTCGACTACACGGAGGCGGGCGGCGGCGGTCGACTCGAGACGGTGCTCGCACCGGAGGCCTCCATCGACGGCACGACGTGGGGGATGCTCTCGCACAACGTCATCCCTGGCATCGCGCGCGTCTCGCGCTCGCAGCTCGACGACAGGGTCTCGCTCGCGTTCGGTGTCGTGGGCACCCCGCTCGCACGGACGATGGACCAGCAGCTCCGCAAGGAGGAGGTCCTGTGGATGCTCGATGCCATGGTCGAGGCGGTCCTCGCGGTCGAACGCCACATGATCCCGGTCGAGTCGGTCGTGTACGACCCTGACCACGTCTACGTCGACGCCGCCTCGCGCACCGTGACAATGATCTGCGTCCCTGTCGACGGGGTCGACCACGGTGACCCGGTGACCTTCTTCAAGAAGGTGATCTTCAACCTCCGGTACGACCAGCGCGACGACACGACGTACGTGAGCGACCTCATCAACGTCCTCGGCGGGTCCGAGGCGCACGACCTCTCGCGTCTTGCGCGTCTGCTGCGCGCGAACAGGCTGACGAACGACGCGGCCCACCGCCAGCACGCCGCTGCGGCGGAGCCGGCTCCGGTCGCCGGTGTCCACGTGCCCCCGGGTGCCGTCGCGCCGGTCGCGTCCCCGGTGGCGCCGGACCGTCCCGTCGGGCTCCCCCAGCCGGGTGTCTTCCAGGTGCCGGGCGGCGCGACGGCGACGCCACAGCCTCGTGCGGCTGCGGCCAAGGTGCAGCCGGCTGACGACGAGGAGCAGATCTCGCTCTTCTACCTCCTGCAGCACTACACCAAGGAGAACAAGGACCGCTACGACCGTCAGCGCAAGGCGCGGGCGGACGCGAAGGAGCTCGAGCAGGTCGCGCAGCCTGTGGCGCCCACGATGCCCCCGCCCGGATATGCGGACCACGGGTCTCCCGAGGTGCCGGCGCAGCTCGTCGGACACGATCCCGTCCACGGTTATGCGCACGGCGTTGCTCCGGGTGCGGTTGCGCAGCAGGGTGCCGTCCACGGCGGCTACGAGCAGCCGGGAGCGGCTCCTGCCACGCACCAGCCGTACCCGTACGGGGCGGCCGCGGTCACGCACGTCAGCGCCGGCCCGCCCGCGGACCCGCGTCACGCGGGACCGCCCGGGCAGCCCTTGCCTCCGTCGCCGTACGTGCTCTTCGGGCTGCGTGACGAGGCGACGGGCGTGACGACGTGGCTCGAGAAGCCCATCACGGTCGTCGGGCGCCGTCGGGCACGGGTCGACGTCGCGATCTCGGACGACCTCGTGAGCAAGCAGCATGCGATCCTTCAGGTCGACGCGGGTGTGTGCTCGATCATCGACAACGCCTCGACGAACGGTGTCGAGGTCGACGGCCAGAAGATCGCTCCGCTCGAGCCCGTGGTCGTACGTCAGGGAACGCACGTGAAGATCGGTGAGGCACGGTTCACGGTCGTCGAGCACCGCTGAACGGCGGTGCCCTGTTGCGACGTGACCGCGTGCTGGTTACTGTCACCGGACCCAGGAGCATGAGGAGGAGCGGATGAGCGTGAAGAGCTCGAGGACCCTGCTGGTGGCCGGGGTGTGCGCGATCGCGCTCACCGGCTGTACCGCGAGCAACGACCCCGGCCCGACGATCGTGCCGCCCACGACGGTTCCCGCGCCGACGATCCCGGCGCCGACGACGCCCGGTGAGGAGACCACGACTCCCGACGCCGCGCCGACGACGAACGCGCCGGAGGTCGACGCCTCGCTCTGGTGCGCCCCCGGCGACGCGGACGAGGGCGACGTCGAGGTGACGTTCGGCAAGATCTCTGCGGCGAGCGACGAGTGGGCGAGCTCGATCGACCGTACCTGGCGGCACTACATCCCCGTGACGGTGACGAACCGCATGGACGTGCCGTGCACGTTTGACCTGTGGCTCGACGGCGCCGTCGACGGCGGCAGGACGGCGAACGAGGACCTCACGGTTCCGCTGCTCCCGGGCGAGTCGTACTCGTTCCAGGCGTTCGACCTCGAGGAGATGGTGAAGTTCAGCGCCGACTCGAAGGACGCGAAGCCCGCGGCCAAGATCACGCCCTCGGTCAATCTCGTGACGCGTGACCCGTACCTCGACTACTACGACCTCACGACCGAGGTCGGCAAGGTCGAGGGCAAGGGGGGAGACGCGACCCTCCCGGTGACGGTGACGCTCAACGGTCTCAAGCCCGGCATGCCGGAGCGGACGGGACTCTCGGAGGACGACATGTTCGTCCTGGGGCTCGACGCTGACGGAACCGTCGTGACGAAGGCGTCGGCGTCCATCGACCCGTTCACGTTGGGGGAGACCCGCACGATCGAGCTCAAGGTCGGCGGTGGCTCGTCCTCCGACGACTTGCGCAACCAGATGCCTGTTGCGACCTATGACGACGTCGTGACGTGGCACGTCGCGCTCCAGCCGGCGAAGACGAAGCTCGAGGATCGCTGACGGCACGGCCACAGCTCCCACCGTGGGCCCCGGTGCGCACCCGCGTGCCGGGGTCTTCGGCGTAGCGAGGGCTGCGGCGACCCGGTTGCGGCGGCATGCTAGAGTGGCCTGTTGGCGTGCCTGTCGCGCGCCGCAGCCTCACGCATCAGATGGCGGGCGTGTGGGGACGAGTTCGAACCCCTCACGGGGTTGTCGCCCGGACGGGTGGTGGTGGCCGAAGGCCGCCGCTCGCGTGCGGGAAACAGGTGTGGTTCACCTCACCTGACCAGGATGGTTGCTTCGGGCGACCATTCGGCATTATGCTAGCGCTTTGCGCTGACGTGTGTCCTGACGTCTTGCCCGCCATCGAATCCCTGCCTGCACGGCCCACGGTATCCCACCGCTGGCCGTAGCCGTGCGCGGAACGTGGTCGGCGGTCGGGTGCGCCGAAGCGCACAGCGTGCACTCGAACCGCAGGGAAGGACCCCTCTTGGCTGCCTCGCGCACCCCTTCTGCACCGTCCGCCGACGCGATCGCGAACCGCACCGCGTCGCCGCGTCTCTCCTTCGCAAGGATCTATGAGCCCCTCGAGGTCCCCGACCTCCTGGGGCTTCAGACCGAGAGCTTCGACTGGCTCCTCGGCAACGAGAAGTGGCAGGCGCGCGTCGCCGCCGCGCAGGAGGCCGGCCGTCGGGACGTCCCGATGAAGTCGGGCCTCGAGGAGATCTTCGAGGAGATCTCCCCGATCCAGGACTTCGGCGAGACCATGGAGCTCGCGTTCTCGAACCACCGGTTCGAGCCGCCGAAGCACTCGGCCGACGAGTGCAAGGAGAAGGACTTCACCTTCGCTGCGCCGCTCTTCGTCACGGCCGAGTTCACGAACACGGGTACGGGCGAGATCAAGAGCCAGACGGTCTTCATGGGCGACTTCCCGCTCATGACGGAGCGCGGCACCTTCATCATCAACGGCACCGAGCGTGTCGTCGTCTCCCAGCTCGTCCGTTCGCCGGGCGTCTATTTCGAGCGCACGCCCGACAAGACGTCGGACAAGGACATCTTCTCGGCAAAGGTCATCCCGAGCCGTGGCGCGTGGCTCGAGTTCGAGATCGACAAGCGTGACGCCGTCGGCGTCCGCGTCGACCGCAAGCGCAAGCAGTCGGTGACGGTCCTCCTCAAGGCCCTCGGCCTCACGGAGTCCGAGATCCGCGAGGAGTTCGCGGAGTTCCCCGCGGTCCTCGACACGCTCGACAAGGACACGGTCCAGACGCAGGACGAGGCGCTCGTCGACCTCTACCGCAAGATCCGTCCGGGCGAGCCGCCGACGGTCGAGGCCGGGCGCAGCCTGCTCGACAACTTCTACTTCAACTCCAAGCGCTACGACCTCGCGAAGGTCGGCCGCTACAAGCTCAACAAGAAGCTCGGCCGCGACGCGGAGCTCGAGGCCTCGGTGCTCGAGGTCTCGGACATCGTCGCGACCATCAAGTACCTCGCGTCGCTGCACGCCGACAAGGTGACGATGGGCGGTCTGCGCGACGGCGAGAACATCGACGTGCGTGTCGAGACCGACGACATCGACCACTTCGGCAACCGTCGTATCCGCGCCGTGGGCGAGCTCATCCAGAACCAGGTCCGCACGGGCCTGTCGCGCATGGAGCGTGTCGTGCGCGAGCGCATGACGACGCAGGACGTCGAGGCCATCACGCCGCAGACGCTCATCAACATCCGCCCCGTCGTGGCCTCCATCAAGGAGTTCTTCGGGACGTCGCAGCTCTCGCAGTTCATGGACCAGAACAACCCGCTCGCGGGTCTCACCCACAAGCGTCGTCTCTCGGCGCTCGGCCCGGGCGGTCTCTCGCGCGACCGCGCCGGCATGGAGGTCCGTGACGTCCACCCGTCGCACTACGGCCGCATGTGCCCCATCGAGACGCCTGAAGGCCCGAACATCGGCCTCATCGGCTCGCTCGCGTCGTTCGGTCGCATCAACCCGTTCGGCTTCATCGAGACGCCGTACCGCAAGGTTGTCGACGGGGTCGTCACCGACGAGGTCGTCTACCTCACGGCCGACGACGAGGACCGCCACATCATCGCCCAGGCCAACCAGCCGCTGACGCTCGACGGCGCGTTCGTCGACGCCCGCGTCACGGTCCGCATGAAGGGCGGCGAGGTCGACCTGGCTCCGCGTGCCGACGTCGACTACATGGACGTCTCCCCGCGCCAGATGGTCTCGGTCGCGACCGCGCTCATCCCGTTCCTCGAGCACGACGACGCGAACCGCGCCCTCATGGGTGCGAACATGCAGCGCCAGGCCGTGCCGCTCGTCCGCTCCGAGGCGCCGCTCGTCGGCACCGGCATGGAGTGGCGTGCCGCGGTCGACGCGGGCGACGTCATCGTCGCGACGCGTCCGGGCGTCGTCACGGAGGTCTCCGCCGACCTCGTGACGGTCGCGAACGACGACGGCACGAAGACGAGCTACCGCGCGTCGAAGTTCCGTCGCTCGAACCAGGGCACGTCGTACAACCAGCGTGTCCTCGTCGACGAGGGCCAGCGTGTCGAGGTCGGTTCCGTCCTCGCCGACGGCCCCGCGACCGACGGTGGCGAGCTCGCGCTCGGCCGCAACCTCCTCGTCGCGTTCATGTCGTGGGAGGGTCACAACTACGAGGACGCGATCATCCTGTCGCAGCGCCTCGTCCAGGACGACGTCCTCTCCTCGATCCACATCGAGGAGCACGAGATCGACGCTCGTGACACGAAGCTCGGCCCGGAGGAGATCACGCGGGACATCCCGAACGTCTCCGAGGAGGTCCTCGCGGACCTCGACGAGCGCGGCATCATCCGCATCGGTGCCGAGGTCGGCGCCGGCGACGTGCTCGTCGGCAAGGTCACGCCCAAGGGCGAGACCGAGCTCACCCCGGAGGAGCGCCTGCTCCGTGCGATCTTCGGCGAGAAGGCCCGTGAGGTCCGCGACACGTCGCTCAAGGTTCCCCACGGCGAGTCGGGCACGGTCATCGGCGTCAAGGAGTTCCGTCGCGAGGACGGCGACGAGCTGCCCGCCGGCGTCAACGAGCTCGTGCGCGTCTACATCGCGCAGCGACGCAAGATCACCGCGGGTGACAAGCTCGCCGGCCGCCACGGCAACAAGGGCGTCATCTCGACGATCCTTCCTGTCGAGGACATGCCGTTCCTCCCGGACGGCACGCCGGTCGACATCATCCTCAACCCCATGGGTGTCCCGGGCCGTATGAACGTCGGCCAGGTGCTCGAGGTCCACCTCGGGTGGATCGCCTCGCAGGGCTACGACGTCAAGCTGGCCGAGGGCGACCTCGAGTGGCTCAAGTCGCTCCCGGAGACGGCGCTCGCCTCCGAGCCCGGCCGCCCGCTCGCGACCCCCGTGTTCGACGGTCTCGAGGAGGAGGGCCTCACGGGCCTCCTCGGCGCGACCATCCCGAACCGCGACGGCGACCGCATGGTCGGCGGCGACGGCAAGGCCCGTCTCTTCGACGGCCGCTCCGGCGAGCCGTTCCCGGAGCCGGTGTCCGTGGGCTACATGTACATCCTCAAGCTGCACCACCTCGTGGACGACAAGATCCACGCGCGGTCGACGGGTCCCTACTCGATGATCACGCAGCAGCCGCTCGGTGGTAAGGCGCAGTTCGGTGGACAGCGATTCGGCGAGATGGAGGTGTGGGCCCTCGAGGCGTACGGCGCTGCCTACACCCTCCAGGAGCTGCTCACCATCAAGTCGGACGACGTCCCCGGCCGTGTCAAGGTCTACGAGGCGATCGTCAAGGGCGAGAACATCCCCGACTCGGGCATCCCGGAGTCCTTCAAGGTCCTCCTCAAGGAGATGCAGTCGCTCTGCCTCAACGTCGAGGTGCTGTCGTCCGACGGCGTCTCGATCGAGATGCGCGAGTCCGACGACGAGGTGTACCGCGCTGCGGAGGAGCTGGGCATCGACCTGTCCCGCCGCCCCAACGCAGCCGCCTCGATCGACGAGATCTGACCTCGGGCGCGTGGCCCGCTCCGCACACGATGCGGGCCGCGCGAGCCTGACACCACTTTTTCGAGAATGACGCCGGGGCGGGAGCCCCACCCCGGCGGACCACGGAAGTAGGACACATTGCTCGACGTCAACGTCTTCGACGAGCTGCGTATCGGACTGGCGACCGCGGACGACATCCGCGCCTGGTCGCACGGTGAGGTCAAGAAGCCCGAGACCATCAACTACCGCACCCTCAAGCCCGAGAAGGACGGTCTCTTCTGCGAGAAGATCTTCGGTCCGACCCGGGACTGGGAGTGCTACTGCGGCAAGTACAAGCGCGTGCGCTTCAAGGGCATCATCTGCGAGCGCTGCGGCGTCGAGGTGACGCGTTCGAAGGTCCGTCGTGAGCGCATGGGCCACATCGAGCTCGCAGCGCCCGTCACGCACATCTGGTTCTTCAAGGGTGTGCCCTCGCGCCTCGGCTACCTGCTCGACATCGCCCCGAAGGACCTCGAGAAGGTCATCTACTTCGCGGCGTACATGATCACGTCGGTCGACGCCGACGGTCGCCACGAGGACCTCCCCAACCTCCAGAACGAGATCGACCTAGAGAAGAAGGAGATCACGGACCGCCGTGACAACGAGATCGAGACGCGCGCGAAGCGTCTCGAGGACGACCTCGCGACGCTCGAGGCCGAGGGCGCTCGCGCCGACGCCCGCCGCAAGGTCCGCGACTCGGCCGAGCGCGAGATGGCGCAGCTGCGCAAGCGCTCGGACGCAGAGCTCGACCGTCTCGAGGAGGTCTGGGACAAGTTCAAGAACCTCAAGGTCGGTGACCTCCTCGGCGACGAGATGCTCTACCGCTCGCTCGCCGACCGGTACGGCAACTACTTCGAGGGCTCGATGGGCGCCGCGGCGATCCAGAAGCGTCTGCAGGACTTCGACCTCGTCGCCGAGTCCGAGCTGCTCCGCGAGATCATCGCGACGGGCAAGGGCCAGAAGAAGACCCGCGCCCTCAAGCGCCTCAAGGTCGTCAACGCCTTCCTCACGACGACGAACTCGCCGTCGGCCATGGTGCTGGACGCCGTCCCGGTCATCCCGCCGGACCTTCGCCCGATGGTGCAGCTCGACGGTGGACGTTTCGCGACGTCGGACCTCAACGACCTGTACCGCCGCGTCATCAACCGCAACAACCGCCTCAAGCGTCTTCTCGACCTCGGTGCCCCCGAGATCATCGTCAACAACGAGAAGCGCATGCTCCAGGAGGCCGTGGACTCGCTGTTCGACAACGGCCGTCGTGGCCGCCCGGTGACGGGCCCCGGCAACCGCCCGCTCAAGTCCATCTCGGACATGCTCAAGGGCAAGCAGGGTCGTTTCCGCCAGAACCTCCTCGGCAAGCGCGTCGACTACTCGGGCCGTTCGGTCATCGTCGTCGGCCCGCAGCTCAAGCTGCACCAGTGCGGCCTGCCGAAGCAGATGGCGCTCGAGCTCTTCAAGCCGTTCGTCATGAAGCGTCTCGTCGACCTCAACCACGCGCAGAACATCAAGTCCGCCAAGCGGATGGTCGAGCGCGCGCGCCCGGTCGTGTGGGACGTCCTCGAAGAGGTCATCACCGAGCACCCTGTCCTCCTCAACCGTGCTCCCACGCTGCACCGTCTGGGTATCCAGGCGTTCGAGCCGCAGCTCGTCGAGGGCAAGGCCATCCACCTGCACCCGCTCGTCTGCGCGGCGTTCAACGCCGACTTCGACGGCGACCAGATGGCTGTCCACCTGCCGCTGTCCGCCGAGGCCCAGGCCGAGGCGCGCATCCTCATGCTCTCGAGCAACAACATCCTCAAGCCGTCGGACGGCCGTCCGGTGACCATGCCCTCGCAGGACATGATCATCGGTCTGTTCCACCTGACGTCGGACCGTGAGGACGCTGTGGGCGAGGGCCGCGCGTTCGCGTCGGTCGCCGAGGCGATCATGGCGTTCGACCAGGGTTCGCTCGACCTCAACGCGATCGTGAAGATCCGCATGGACGACTTCGTGCCGCCCGTGGACTTCGAGGCCCCCGAGGGCTGGGAGTCCGGCACGTCGCTCCTCGTCGAGACGACGCTCGGTCGCGCGCTCTTCAACGAGACGCTCCCGATCGACTACCCGTACGTCAACGGTGTCGTCGACAAGAAGCAGCTCTCGGCGATCGTCAACGAGCTCGCGGAGAAGTACCCCAAGGCTGACGTCGCCGAGTCGCTCGACGCGCTGAAGTCCGCGGGCTTCCGCTGGGCGACGCGTTCGGGCGTCACCATCGCGATCTCCGACGTCACGACGCCGAACGACAAGCGCGAGATCCTCGACGCTCACGAGGAGCGCGCGCTCCGTGTGCAGGGCCAGTACGAGAAGGGCCTCATCACGGACGACGAGCGTCGTCAGGAGCTCATCGAGATCTGGACGCAGGCGACGGACAAGGTCGCTGCTGCCATGCGCTCGAACTTCGAGGGACGCAGCCGCAACACGGTCTACCGCATGGTCGGCTCGGGCGCGCGTGGTAACTGGATGCAGGTCCGTCAGATCGCCGGTATGCGCGGTCTCGTGGCGAACCCGAAGGGCGAGATCATCCCGCGCCCGATCAAGTCCAACTACCGTGAGGGCCTCTCGGTCGTCGAGTACTTCATCGCGACGCACGGTGCCCGTAAGGGTCTGGCCGACACGGCCCTCCGTACGGCGGACTCCGGCTACCTCACGCGTCGTCTCGTCGACGTCTCGCAGGACGTCATCGTCCGCGAGGAGGACTGTGGCACGGAGCGTGGCCTCACGCTCCCGGTCGCGAAGAAGGGCCGCGACGGCTCGTTCACGCGTCACGACAAGGTCGAGACCTCGATCTACTCGCGGACGCTCGCGACCGCGGTCGAGGTCGACGGCAAGGTTGTCGGCGAGGCGGGCGAGGACGTCGGCGACGTGCTCATCGACGTGCTCGTCGAGGCCGGCGTGGCGGACCTCAAGGTTCGTTCGGTCCTCACGTGCGAGTCGCGCGTCGGCACGTGCGCGAAGTGCTACGGCCGTTCGCTCGCGACCGGCAAGCTCGTCGACATCGGCGAGGCCGTCGGCATCATCGCGGCCCAGTCGATCGGTGAGCCCGGCACGCAGCTGACGATGCGTACGTTCCACACCGGTGGTGTGGCCTCGGCGGACGACATCACGCAGGGTCTTCCCCGTGTCACCGAGCTCTTCGAGGCCCGCACCCCCAAGGGTGAGGCGCCGATCGCGGAGTTCTCCGGCCGCATCACGATCGACGAGTCCGACCGTTCGCGTCGCCTCGTCCTCACGCCGGACGACGGCGGCGAGGAGATCGCGTACCCGGTGACCAAGCGTGCCCGTCTGCTCATCTCCGATGGTGAGCACGTCGAGGTCGGTGCCCAGCTCGTCCAGGGTGCGGTGGACCCCAAGAAGGTCCTGCGCATCCTCGGCCCGCGCCAGACGCAGAAGCACCTCGTCGACGAGGTCCAGGAGGTCTACCGCTCGCAGGGCGTGGACATCCACGACAAGCACATCGAGGTCATCGTCCGTCAGATGCTCCGTCGCGTGACGGTGCTCGAGTCGGGCGACACGACGCTCCTCCCGGGTGAGCTCGCGGAGCGTTCGCGCTTCGAGGACGCCAACCGGGCCGCGGTCGCCGAGGGCGGTCGCCCGGCCTCGGGTCGTCCCGAGCTCATGGGCATCACGAAGGCGTCGCTCGCGACCGAGTCGTGGCTGTCCGCGGCGTCGTTCCAGGAGACGACGCGCGTGCTCACGGAGGCCGCGATGAGCGGCCGTCGTGACCCGCTCCTCGGGCTCAAGGAGAACGTCATCCTCGGTAAGCTCATCCCTGCCGGTACGGGTATGCCCCGCTACCGCGACGTCACGGTCGAGCCGACCGAGGCGGCGAAGGCCGAGCTCTACCCGAGCTTCGGGTACGACGAGATCGACTTCCCGACGCTCGGCATGGGCTCTGGGGACGCGATCCCGCTCGACGAGATCGACTTCGGCGACTACCAGTGAGTCGCTGAGCAGCCTGCATGTCCGAGGGGCCCGTCGCACACGTGCGGCGGGCCCCTCGGCCGTCGGAGGGGAGCGGTGCGCGGGATCACACCCGCGACGTGTCCGCGTCCTTTGACAGTGCGGGATCGCCGTCGTTACTGTTGGACACTGTGCCCGCACCGTCGGGCATCCGCATGCGCACGGCCGGCTCGCCCGGCGGACGCGGCGGAGGCGATGCTCCGCGAAGTGGGCGTGACACCTAGGTGCCACGCCGGCCTCCCGGGGGATCGACGCCGTGCCACGCACGGATGTCCCCGACGGTCATGCAGGTATTCCGGACGGACTGGCGCACGCCAGCCCCGACGGACCATCGAGCCGGTGGTAGTTGGCGTTCCGTCCCCACGGAGTTGGGGACGGGTGTGCGCCGACGCTGCAGGCGCGACACAGACCACACCCGGCGGGGCTCGGCCCCGCTCAGCTCGAGAAGACAACGGAGACGTAGTGCCTACGATCCAGCAGCTCGTCCGCAAGGGGCGGACCTCCAAGCCCGGGAAGTCGAAGACTCCCGCGCTCAAGGGCTCCCCGCAGCGGCGTGGCGTGTGCACGCGTGTGTACACCACCACCCCCAAGAAGCCGAACTCGGCGCTCCGGAAGGTCGCCCGTGTGCGCCTCTCGAGCCAGGTCGAGGTCACCGCGTACATCCCCGGTGTCGGCCACAACCTCCAGGAGCACTCCATCGTGCTCGTGCGTGGCGGTCGTGTGAAGGACCTTCCCGGTGTTCGCTACAAGATCGTCCGTGGCGCGCTCGACACGCAGGGCGTCAAGAACCGTAAGCAGGCCCGCAGCCGCTACGGCGCGAAGAAGGAGAAGGCCTGATGCCTCGTAAGGGTCCGGCCCCGAAGCGGCCGATCATCGTCGACCCGGTCTACGGATCGCCCGTCGTCACGCAGCTCATCAACAAGGTTCTTCTCGACGGCAAGAAGACGACCGCCGAGGCGATCGTCTACGGCGCCCTCGAGGGTGTTCGCGCCAAGGTCGACGGCGACCCCGTCGTCGTGCTCAAGCGCGCGCTCGAGAACATCCGCCCGGCGCTCGAGGTCCGCTCGCGCCGCGTCGGTGGTGCCACGTACCAGGTGCCCGTCGAGGTCCGCCCGACGCGTCAGACGACGCTCGCGCTCCGCTGGCTCACCGACTTCTCGCGCGCTCGCCGCGAGAAGACGATGACCGAGCGCCTCATGAACGAGATCCTCGACGCCTCGAACGGCCTCGGCGCCGCGGTCAAGCGCCGCGAGGACATGCACAAGATGGCGGAGTCCAACAGGGCGTTCGCGCACTACCGCTGGTGATCACCGTGAGGCGCCCCGGACACCCCGGGGCGCCTCCGGCACGCGGGCTCGCGCCCGTTCGACGTCGACCTCCCACCACTAAGGGGAAAACTCGTGGCACTTGACGTGCTGACCGACCTGAACAAGGTCCGCAACATCGGCATCATGGCCCACATCGATGCCGGCAAGACCACAACCACCGAGCGCATCCTGTTCTACACGGGTGTCAACTACAAGCTCGGCGAGACGCACGACGGTGCCTCGACGATGGACTGGATGGAGCAGGAGCAGGAGCGCGGCATTACGATCACGTCCGCCGCGACGACCTGCTACTGGCACGACAACCAGATCAACATCATCGACACCCCCGGGCACGTGGACTTCACGGTCGAGGTCGAGCGCTCGCTGCGCGTCCTCGACGGTGCCGTCGCGGTGTTCGACGGCAAGGAGGGCGTCGAGCCCCAGTCCGAGACCGTCTGGCGCCAGGCCGACAAGTACAACGTCCCGCGCATCTGCTTCGTCAACAAGATGGACAAGCTCGGTGCGGACTTCTACTTCACGGTCAAGACGATCGTCGAGCGCCTCAAGGCGAAGCCGCTCGTCGTCCAGCTGCCCATCGGCGCTGAGAACGACTTCATCGGCATGGTCGACCTCCTTGAGATGAAGGCCATGGTCTGGCGCGGCGAGACCAAGCTCGGCGAGCAGTACGACATCGAGGAGATCCCGGCCGACCTCCAGGAGAAGGCTGAGCAGTACCGTGCCCAGCTCATCGAGGACGTCGCGGAGGCCGACGAGGACCTCCTCGAGAAGTACCTCGGTGGCGAGGAGCTCACGGTCGCCGAGATCAAGTCCGGCATCCGCAAGCTCGTCATCGCGGGCGAGGCGTTCCCGGTCTTGTGTGGCTCGGCGTTCAAGAACAAGGGCGTCCAGCCCATGCTCGACGCGGTCATCGACTACCTGCCGTCGCCGCTCGACGTCCCCGCCATCGAGGGCTCGAGCCCCCGTGACGAGGAGATCAAGATCGAGCGTCACCCCGACGCCGACGAGCCGTTCGCGGCTCTGGCGTTCAAGGTCGCCACGCACCCGTTCTTCGGCAAGCTCACCTACGTCCGTGTCTACTCGGGCAAGGTCGACCAGGGCGCGCAGATCCTCAACGCGACCAAGGGCAAGAAGGAGCGCGTCGGGAAGCTCTTCCAGATGCACTCCAACAAGGAGAACCCGGTCGACTCGGCGAGCGCCGGCCACATCTACGCGTTCATCGGCCTCAAGGACGTCACCACGGGTGACACGCTCAGCGACCCGGCGAACCCGGTGGTCCTCGAGTCGATGACCTTCCCCGAGCCCGTCATCGACGTGGCGATCGAGCCGAAGACGAAGGCCGACCAGGAGAAGCTCGGCATCGCGATCCAGAAGCTCGCCGAGGAGGACCCGACCTTCCGCGTCAAGCTCGACGACGAGACCGGTCAGACCGTCATCGGCGGCATGGGCGAGCTTCACCTCGACATCCTCGTCGACCGCATGCGTCGCGAGTTCAAGGTCGAGGCGAACGTCGGCAAGCCGCAGGTCGCGTACCGCGAGACCATCCGCCGCACGGCGGAGAAGGTCGACTACACGCACAAGAAGCAGACCGGTGGTTCGGGTCAGTTCGCCAAGGTCCAGGTGACCTTCGAGCCGCTCGACACGACCGACGGCCAGCTCTACGAGTTCGTCAACGCCGTCACCGGTGGTCGCATCCCGCGTGAGTACATCCCGTCGGTCGACGCCGGTATCCAGTCAGCGATGCAGCTCGGCGTCCTCGCCGGGTTCCCGCTCGTGGGTGTGAAGGCGACGCTCATCGACGGTGCGTACCACGACGTCGACTCCTCGGAGATGGCGTTCAAGATCGCCGGCTCGATGGTTCTCAAGGAGGGCATCCGCAAGGCGGACCCCGTCATCCTCGAGCCCGTCATGGCCGTCGAGGTTCGTACTCCCGAGGAGTACATGGGTGACGTCATCGGCGACATCAACTCGCGCCGTGGCATGATCCAGTCCATGGAGGACGCCACCGGCGTCAAGGTGGTGCGTGCCCAGGTGCCGCTCTCCGAGATGTTCGGGTACATCGGTGACCTGCGTTCCAAGACGCAGGGACGCGCCGTGTACTCGATGCAGTTCGACAGCTACTCCGAGGTTCCTCGGAACGTTGCCGAAGAGATCATCAAGAAGACCCGGGGCGAGTGAGTCCCCACAGGTCGACCAGCAAGTTTCAATCAATCAACCTGTAGCGACCCGCACGCCCGGCAGGTGCCCGGCCCCCTCGGGGGCCGGGAACCTGCATCGTTCGGCACAACTACCCAAGTCCCAGGAGGACCCCAGTGGCGAAGGCCAAGTTCGAGCGGAGCAAGCCGCACGTCAACGTCGGAACCATCGGTCACGTCGACCACGGCAAGACCACGCTGACGGCTGCGATCTCGAAGACGCTCGCGGACACGTTCCCCGACCTGCCCGCGAACAAGCAGCGCAACTTCGACGAGATCGACAAGGCTCCCGAAGAGAAGCAGCGCGGCATCACGATCAACATCTCGCACATCGAGTACGAGACGCCGAAGCGTCACTACGCGCACGTCGACGCGCCGGGTCACGCTGACTACATCAAGAACATGATCACGGGTGCGGCCCAGATGGACGGTGCGATCCTCGTCGTCGCCGCCACCGACGGCCCGATGGCCCAGACGCGTGAGCACGTTCTGCTCGCGCGCCAGGTCGGCGTTCCCTACCTCCTCGTCGCCCTCAACAAGTCCGACATGGTCGACGACGAGGAGATCCTCGAGCTCGTCGAGATGGAGGTGCGTGAGCTTCTCTCGTCGCAGGGCTTCCCCGGCGACGACGCTCCCGTTATCCGCGTCTCGGGCCTCAAGGCTCTCGAGGGCGACCCGGAGTGGGCGGCGAAGATCATCGAGCTCATGGAGGCCGTGGACGAGAGCGTCCCGGACCCCGTCCGTGACCTCGACATGCCGTTCCTCATGCCGATCGAGGACGTCTTCACGATCACCGGTCGTGGCACCGTCGTCACCGGCAAGGTCGACCGTGGCACGCTCGACGTCAACTCCGAGGTCGAGATCGTCGGTATCCGTCCGGTCCAGAAGACCACGGTCACGGGCATCGAGACGTTCCACAAGCAGATGGACCAGGCTCAGGCCGGCGACAACACCGGTCTCCTCCTGCGTGGCATCAAGCGCGAGGACGTCGAGCGCGGCCAGGTCGTCGTCAAGCCGGGCTCGATCACGCCCCACACCGAGTTCGAGGCGCGTGTCTACATCCTCGCCAAGGACGAGGGTGGCCGTCACAACCCGTTCTACTCGAACTACCGTCCGCAGTTCTACTTCCGCACCACGGACGTCACCGGCGTCATCACGCTGCCCGAGGGCACCGAGATGGTCATGCCTGGTGACAACACCGAGATGACGGTCACGCTGATCCAGCCCATCGCGATGGACGAGGGCCTCGGCTTCGCCATCCGCGAGGGTGGCCGCACGGTCGGCTCGGGCCAGGTCACGAAGATCCTCAAGTGATCTTCTGATCCCTGGTCCGCGGCTCGCGTGAGCTGCAACCACTGCTAGGCCCGGTCCCCGTCCGCGGGGGCCGGGCCTAGCGGCATGTACGGCCGCGGTAGACGACCGGTCGTTGAGGGCTCGCCCGCGCGAGAGTGACTCTCGTCGCCGGCGGCCCGGCGTACGCCGTCGACACGTGTCGCCATCGGTGCCCGATGGCCTCCTCCCACCCGGCTGCGGAAGCGATGAGACGCAGGTCACGGGCGCGAGAGTTTGTGCGGAGGCGGGTTGTCATGGCAGGATGGTCAAGTTGCCTGTCACGGGCGCGCTCATTCAAGTGTCGAACAGTGTGTTGATCCGCGGGTCTATCCCGTGAGGTGGACTCTCTGTGCGCACAGATTGAATGCCCCTCACGGTGAGCGCCCGACAGGCCTCCGAACGTCGTGACGTCCCGGTGATCGCCTGCGAGAACCGGAACGACACACCCCCGGCCCGATATCCCTCAGGGGAGCGTGTGACCGGGTGTGCCGCACATAGCGACACGCCCGAGCGCGTGGGTCGGACTTCCTGCAGTTCTAGAGAGAGAGTCAGACGACGCCATGGCGGGACAGAAGATCCGCATCCGGCTCAAGTCCTACGACCACGAGGTCATCGACAGCTCGGCGCGCAAGATCGTCGACACGGTGGTCCGCGCTGGTGCAACGGTCGTGGGTCCGGTGCCGCTGCCGACGGAGAAGAACGTTTTCTGCGTCATCCGGTCGCCTCACAAGTACAAGGACAGCCGCGAGCACTTCGAGATGCGCACGCACAAGCGGCTCATCGACATCATCGATCCCACGCCGAAGGCCGTCGACTCGCTCATGCGTCTCGACCTGCCTGCGGACGTGAACATCGAGATCAAGCTCTGAGCGGGAGGACGAAGAACATGACCGCTCAGAACGACCGCCCCGTGACGGCGGTTCTCGGCACGAAGCTCGGCATGACGCAGGCTTGGGACGAGTCGGGCCGCATCGTGCCCGTCACCGTCGTGCGCGTCGGTGCCAACGTCGTGACCCAGATCCGTTCGCTCGAGAACGACGGCTACACGGCCGTCCAGCTCGCTACGGGCCAGATCGACCCTCGCAAGGTCACCAAGCCCCTCAAGGGCCACTTCGAGAAGGCCGGCGTCACGCCGCGCCGTCACCTCGTCGAGGTCCGGACGTCCGACGCTGCCGAGTACACGCTCGGCCAGGAGATCAACGCGGAGGCCTTCGAGGCCGGCGCGGTGGTCGACGTCGTCGGCACGACCAAGGGCAAGGGCTTTGCCGGTGTCATGAAGCGCCACGGCTTCTCCGGCGTTGGCGCCTCCCACGGTGCGCACCGTAACCACCGCAAGCCCGGCTCGATCGGTGGCGCTTCGACGCCCGGTCGCGTCTTCCGCGGCCAGCGCATGGCCGGCCGCATGGGTAACGCGCGCCAGACCACCCAGAACCTGACCGTCTTCGCGGTCGACGCTGAGAAGGGCCTGCTGCTCGTCAAGGGCGCTGTTCCCGGCCCCAAGGGCGGCGTCGTCCTCGTGCGTAGCGCCGTGAAGGGAGCGTGACCGCAATCATGGCTGACACGCTGACCGTCGACGTCATCGACCCGAAGGGCAAGAAGGCCGGCACCGCCGAGCTTCCTGCCGAGGTGTTCGACGTCCAGACGAACGTCCCGCTCATCCACCAGGTCGTCGTCGCCCAGCGCGCTGCTGCGCGCCAGGGCACGGCCGACACCAAGACCCGTGCTGAGGTCTCCGGTGGTGGGCGCAAGCCGTACAAGCAGAAGGGCACCGGTCGTGCCCGCCAGGGATCGACCCGCGCGCCGCAGTTCGCCGGCGGTGGCGTCGTCCACGGCCCGACGCCGCGTGACTACACGCAGCGCACCCCCAAGAAGATGAAGGCCGCTGCTCTCCGTGGCGCCCTCTCGGACCGCGCCCGTCACGGTCGCGTCCACGTCGTCACCGGCTTCGGCATCGACGGCGCGCCGTCGACGAGCTCGGCGCTCAAGGTCCTCGCGGGCTTCTCCGAGCGCAAGAACGTCCTCGTCGTGCTCGAGCGGGGCGATGACCTCACGGTGAAGTCGCTCCGCAACGCTCCGCAGGTGCACCTGCTGGTCGCTGACCAGCTCAACACCTACGACGTGCTGATCTCGGACGACATCGTCTTCACCCAGGGCGCCCTCGAGGCGTTCCTGGCCGGGCCGACCACCGGACGTTCCGCCACCGCTGTGGCCTCGTCCGCCGAGATCGCCGAGGAGGACGCCAAGTGAGCGCTCTGCAGAAGAACCCGCGCGACATCCTGATCGCGCCGGTCGTCTCCGAGAAGAGCTACGGGCTCCTCGACGAGGGTAAGTACACCTTCGTCGTGGCCCCCGACGCCAACCGTGCCGAGATCAAGATCGCTATCGAGAAGGTCTTCGGCGTCAAGGTCGAGTCGGTGAACACGATCAACCGCAAGGGGAAGTCGCGTCGCACCCGCTTCGGCATCGGCAAGCGCAAGGACACGAAGCGCGCGATCGTCACCCTCCGCGAGGGCTCGATCGACATCTTCGGCGGCCCGGTCGGCTGACGCCGGTCGAACAGCAGATTGAGGACAAGTTCCCATGGGAATCCGTAAGTACAAGCCGACGACGCCGGGTCGTCGCGGCGCGAGCGTCGCGGACTTCGTCGAGATCACGCGATCGGAGCCGGAGAAGTCGCTGGTCCGCCCGCTGACGAAGACGGGTGGCCGTAACAACACCGGTCGCATCACGACGCGTCACAAGGGCGGTGGCCACAAGCGTGCCTACCGCGTCATCGACTTCCGTCGCCACGACAAGGACGGCGTGCCGGCCAAGGTCGCTCACATCGAGTACGACCCCAACCGCACCGCGCGCATCGCGCTCCTTCACTACGCGGACGGCGAGAAGCGTTACATCATCGCGCCGAACAAGCTGTCGCAGGGCGACGTCGTCGAGGCAGGTCCCTCGGCCGACATCAAGCCCGGCAACAACCTGCCGCTGCGCAACATCCCGACCGGTACGGTCATCCACGCGATCGAGCTCCGCCCCGGTGGCGGCGCGAAGATCGCGCGTTCGGCCGGCACCTCGGTGCAGCTCGTCGCGAAGGACGGCCCCTACGCCCAGCTGCGTATGCCGTCCGGCGAGATCCGCAACGTCGACGCGCGCTGCCGCGCGACCGTCGGCGAGGTCGGCAACGCCGAGCAGTCGAACATCAACTGGGGCAAGGCCGGCCGCATGCGGTGGAAGGGCGTCCGCCCGACCGTCCGTGGTGTCGTCATGAACCCCGTCGACCACCCGCATGGTGGTGGTGAGGGTCGTACGTCCGGTGGTCGTCACCCGGTCAGCCCCTGGGGCAAGCCGGAGGGCCGCACCCGCCGTCCGAACAAGGCGAGCGACAAGCTCATCGTGCGTCGCCGTCGTACTGGCAAGAAGCGCTGATAGGAGCCTGACAGATGCCACGCAGCCTGAAGAAGGGTCCTTTCGTCGACGGACACCTTCAGAAGAAGGTCGATGTCCAGAACGAGGCCGGGACGAAGAACGTCATCAAGACGTGGTCCCGCCGGTCGGTCATCACGCCCGACTTCCTCGGTCACACCTTCGCCGTTCACGACGGTCGCAAGCACGTCCCGGTGTTCGTCACCGAGTCGATGGTCGGCCACAAGCTGGGCGAGTTCGCCCCCACGCGCACCTTCAAGGGGCACGTGAAGGATGACAAGAAGGGTAGAAGGCGATGAGCGCAGTCACTGACAAGCGCACCCGGCGGGACAACCTGCTCGGCGATGCCGCGGGAGACTTCGCGATCGCCCGGTTCGTCCGCGCCACCCCCCAGAAGGTCCGCCGTGTCGCCGACCTCGTCCGCGGCTCGTCCGTGGCCGACGCGGTGCTCACGCTGACCTACGCCCCGCAGTCGGCCGCCGATGACGTCCTCAAGGTCGTCGAGTCGGCTGCCGCCAACGCGGTCAACAACGGTGGTCTCGTCCGCGAGTCCCTCGTCGTGACGCAGATCTTCGTGGACGAGGGCCCGACGCTCAAGCGTTTCCGCCCCCGCGCGCAGGGACGTGCCGGCCGCATCCTCAAGCGGACGAGCCACATCACCGTGGTCGTCGAGCCGCGTGACCTGAAGGGAAGTGCCCGCTAGTGGGACAGAAGATTCACCCGCTGGGGTACCGACTCGGCATCACCACCGACCACCGGTCGCGCTGGTTCGCCGACTCGACCAAGGCCGGTCAGCGGTACCGCGACTACGTCCGTGAGGACGTCCAGATCCGCAAGCTCATGTCCGAGGGACTCGAGCGCGCGGGTATCTCCAAGGTCGAGATCGAGCGCACCCGTGACCGCGTCCGCGTGGACATCCACACGGCGCGCCCGGGCATCGTCATCGGTCGCCGTGGCGCCGAGGCCGACCGCATCCGCGGCGAGCTCGAGAAGCTCACGGGCAAGCAGGTCCAGCTCAACATCCTCGAGGTGAAGAACGCCGAGATCGACGCTCAGCTCGTCGCTCAGGGCATCGCGGAGCAGCTTGCTTCCCGCGTCTCCTTCCGTCGTGCGATGCGCAAGGGCATGCAGTCCGCGCAGCGCGCCGGCGCCAAGGGCATCCGTGTCCAGTGCGCCGGGCGTCTCGGCGGCGCCGAGATGAGCCGTTCGGAGTTCTACCGCGAGGGTCGTGTGCCGCTGCACACGCTTCGCGCGAACATCGACTACGGCTTCTTCGAGGCCCGCACCACCTTTGGTCGCATCGGCGTCAAGGTGTGGATCTACAAGGGCGACATGACGGAGAAGGAGTTCGCTCGCGAGCAGGCCTCCCAGGCCCCGCGCGGCCGTGGTGGCCGTGGCGAGCGTCCCGCCCGTGGTGGTCGTCGTCCGGAGCGTCCGGCTGCTGCCGACGCCCCCGCCTCGGCCGAGGCCCCCGCCCAGGAGGCGCCCGCGGCCGCTGAGTCCGGAACGGAGGCCTGAGCATGCTGATCCCGCGCAGGCTCAAGCACCGCAAGCAGCACCACCCGAGCCGCTCGGGTGCTGCTAAGGGCGGTACCCAGATCGCGTTCGGCGAGTACGGCATCCAGGCTCTGGAGCCCGCCTACGTGACCAACCGTCAGATCGAGTCCGCTCGTATCGCGATGACGCGTCACATCAAGCGTGGTGGAAAGGTGTGGATCAACATCTACCCCGACCGCCCGCTCACGAAGAAGCCCGCCGAGACCCGCATGGGTTCCGGTAAGGGTTCGCCCGAGTGGTGGATCGCCAACGTCAAGCCCGGCCGCATCGTTTTCGAGCTGGCCGGCGTCGACGAGGAGCTGGCCCGTGAGGCCATGCGCCGTGCGATGCACAAGCTCCCGATGAAGTGCCGTTTCGTGGTGCGCGAGGGTGGTGTCAACTGATGGCTGTCGGTAGCAAGGACCTGGCCGCGATCGAGCTGGACGCGATGGACGACGACAAGCTCGTCGCCGAGCTGGACAAGGCGAAGCAGGAGCTGTTCAACCTCCGCTTCCAGTCCGCGACGGGTCAGCTCGAGTCCCACGGCCGCCTCAAGGCGGTCCGCCGTGACATCGCTCGGATCTACACGATCCTCCGTGAGCGTGAGCTCGGCATCCGTACCGCCCCGAGCGTGAGTGAGTGAAGGCTGAGATGAGCGAGAACACCACCGACGCGCGCAACCAGCGCAAGACCCGCCGCGGCTACGTCGTGTCCGACAAGATGGACAAGACCGTCGTCGTCGAGGTCGAGGACCGCGTCAAGCACCCGCTCTACGGCAAGGTCATCCGCCGTTCGAGCAAGGTCAAGGCCCACGACGAGCAGAACTCGGCGGGGATCGGCGACCTGGTCGTCATCATGGAGACTCGTCCGCTGTCCGCCTCGAAGAGGTGGCGTCTGGTCGAGATCGTGGAGAAGGCCAAGTAGCACGTCTGACGGCGAAGTGGGGTCTGCCTCCCGAAGGAGGTAGACTCCGCTTCGCCGCAGCATTGGAAAGTATCCGTTCGGCAAGGCTCGCAGCGCGAGAACCAGCTCGACGACAGGAGTTCACTACATGATCCAGCAGGAGTCGCGACTTCGTGTCGCCGACAACACGGGCGCCAAGGAAATCCTTTGCATCCGCGTTCTCGGTGGTTCGGGCCGTCGCTACGCCGGAATCGGCGACACCATCGTCGCAACCGTCAAGGACGCGATCCCTGGCGGCAACGTCAAGAAGGGCGACGTCGTCAAGGCGGTCATCGTCCGTACCGTCAAGGAGCGCCGCCGCGCCGACGGTTCCTACATCAAGTTCGACGAGAACGCGGCCGTGATCCTCAAGAACGACGGGGAGCCGCGCGGCACGCGCATCTTCGGTCCCGTCGGGCGTGAGCTGCGCGACAAGCGCTTCATGAAGATCATCTCGCTCGCACCGGAGGTGATCTGACATGGCGCAGATCAAGAAGGGCGACCAGGTCGTCGTCATCGCCGGCAAGGACAAGGGCCTCACGGGTCGCGTCCTCGAGGTCCTCAAGGACTCCGACGGCGTCATCGTCGAGGGCGTCGGCGTCGTCACGAAGCACACCAAGGCTGGCCAGACCCAGCGCGGTGCGACCTCGGGCGGCATCGAGCGTGTCGAGGCCCCGATCCACATCTCCAACGTGCAGTACTACGACGCTGACGCCAAGCGCGCCAAGCGTCTGGGCAGCCGTACGGAGCAGGTCGAGCGTGACGGTCGTTCCAAGAACGTCCGCGTCCGCGTGACCCGCGGCCACGGCGACGCTGAGAAGGACATCTGATGAGCACCGAGACCACCACGAAGCCGCGCCTCAAGGCGCGCTACGCCGCCGAGATCGTTCCTGCCCTGCAGGAGCAGTTCTCCTACGGCAACGTCAACGAGGTCCCGCGTCTGACCAAGATCGTGGTCAACATGGGTGTCGGTGACGCTGCGAAGGACTCGAAGCTCATCGAGGGTGCGATCCGCGACCTCACGCTCATCACGGGCCAGAAGCCCCAGGTGACGAAGGCCCGCAAGTCCATCGCACAGTTCAAGCTCCGTGAGGGCATGCCGATCGGTGCGCACACGACGCTCCGCGGCGACCGCATGTGGGAGTTCGCCGACCGCCTCCTCTCGGTTGCGCTTCCGCGCATCCGTGACTTCCGCGGTCTGTCGCCGAAGCAGTTCGACGGCAACGGCAACTACACGTTCGGCCTCAACGAGCAGTCGATGTTCTATGAGATCGACCCGGACGCGATCGACCGCGTCCGCGGCATGGACATCACCGTCGTGACGACCGCGAAGACCGACGACGAGGGCCGCGCGCTCCTCCGTCAGCTCGGCTTCCCGTTCAAGGAGAACTGACATGGCTAAGAAGGCCCTCGTCAACAAGGCCGCCGCCAAGCCCAAGTTCGGTGTCCGCGCCTACACCCGGTGCCAGAAGTGCGGTCGTCCGCGCTCGGTGTACCGCAAGTTCGGTCTCTGCCGTGTGTGCGTCCGTGAGATGGCCCACCGTGGCGAGCTCCCGGGCGTCACGAAGAGCAGCTGGTAACAACTACGTCGCAGGTCCGAGCCGATGCCTCCGGGTGGCGGCACGGATACCCCGACGAGGAAGGGCACAAGCCCAATGACGATGACTGACCCCATCGCAGACATGCTGACGCGTCTGCGTAACGCAAACCGGGCTCAGCACGACACGGTCTCCATGCCGTACTCGAAGCTGAAGTCGAACATTGCCGAGATCCTCAAGCGTGAGGGCTACATCTCGGGCTGGAACGTCGAGGCGGCCGCAGTCGGCCAGACCCTCACGATCGAGCTGAAGTACTCGCAGTCGCGCGAGCGCGCCCTCTCGGGCGTCCGCCGGGTCTCCAAGCCCGGCCTCCGCGTCTACGCGAAGTCCACCAACCTGCCGAAGGTCCTCGGCGGTCTGGGCGTGGCGATCCTCTCCACGTCCTCGGGCCTCCTCACGGACAAGCAGGCCGCAGAGAAGGGCGTGGGTGGGGAAGTCCTCGCCTACGTCTGGTAATCGGGAGAGGAGAGAAAACCATGTCTCGCATCGGTAAGATCCCCGTCCCGGTCCCGGCCGGAGTGGACGTCACCATCAGCGGTGCCCTCGTGACCATCAAGGGGCCCAAGGGCACCCTCGAGCACGTCGTCCCCGCTCAGATCGAGGTCGCGCGCGACGAGGACGGCGCTATCGTCGTCACCCGTCGTGGGGACGACCGCGACTCCCGCGCGCTGCACGGCCTCACGCGCACGCTCCTCTCGAACGTCGTCATCGGCGTGACCGAGGGCTACGAGAAGAAGCTCGAGATCGTCGGCACGGGTTACCGCGTCGTCGCGAAGGGCACGGACCTCGAGTTCGCGCTCGGCTTCAGCCACCCGGTCGTCATCACGCCGCCCGAGGGCATCACGTTCGCTGTCGAGGGCCCCACGAAGTTCTCCGTGGCCGGTATCTCGAAGCAGCAGGTCGGCGAGGTCGCTGCGAACATCCGCAAGATCCGCAAGCCTGAGCCGTACAAGGGCAAGGGTGTGCGCTACGCCGGCGAGAACGTCCGCCGCAAGGCCGGAAAGGCTGGTAAGTGACCATGGCGATCAAGGTTCTGGGCAAGGGCACGGCGGTGGCGCGCAAGCGTCGTCACCTGCGCCTCCGCAAGAAGATCTCGGGCTCCGCTGCTCGCCCCCGTCTCGTCGTGACGCGTTCTACGCGCCACATGACGGCTCAGATCGTCGACGACGCCGTGGGTCGCACCCTGGCGTCCGCCTCGACGCTCGAGGCCGACGTGCGTGCGCTCGACGGCGACAAGTCGGCGAAGGCCCGCAAGGTCGGCGAGCTCGTCGCCGAGCGTGCCAAGGCTGCCGGCATCGACGTCGTCGTGTTCGACCGTGGTGGTAACAAGTACCACGGTCGGGTCGCTGCGGTCGCCGACGGCGCCCGTGAGGGCGGTCTGTCCCTGTGACGGCGCGTACCCACTCCGAGAAGAAGAGGACGATCTGATGGCTGCTGGGCAGCGCAACACGGGCGCCCCTGCGGGCGGCGCCAGCAACGAGCAGGGCGATCGCCGTCGCGGCGACCGCGACGGCCGTCGCAACGACCGCCGCGGCGACGCGGCCGAGAAGAGCGCCTTCGTCGAGCGCGTCGTCACCATCAACCGCGTCTCGAAGGTCGTGAAGGGTGGTCGTCGCTTCAGCTTCACCGCCCTCGTGGTCGTCGGTGACGGCAACGGCACGGTCGGCGTCGGCTACGGCAAGGCCAAGGAGGTCCCCGCGGCGATCGCCAAGGGTGTCGAGGAGGCGAAGAAGAACTTCTTCGCCGTCCCCCGCATCCAGGGCACGATCCCTCACGCGGTGACGGGTGAGGCCGCGGCGGGCGTGGTGTTCCTGCGCCCCGCCGCTCCGGGTACCGGCGTTATCGCCGGTGGTCCGGTGCGCGCGGTCCTCGAGTGCGCGGGTATCCACGACGTGCTCTCGAAGTCGCTCGGGTCCTCCAACGCGATCAACATCGTGCACGCGACCGTGGCCGGTCTGCGCGCGCTCGAGCAGCCTGAGGCTGTTGCGGCGCGTCGTGGCCTGCCGCTCGAGCACGTCGCCCCGGCGTCGCTGCTCCGTGCACAGGCTGCCGGCAAGGCGGCCCAGGCTGCTGAGGTTGGTGCATGATGGCGCGACTCAAGGTGACCCAGAAGAAGTCCGCCATCGGCGGCAAGCAGAACCAGCGTGACACGCTGCGTACTCTGGGCCTCAAGCGGATCGGCGACATCGCCGTGAAGGAGGACCGTCCGGAGATCCGCGGCATGGTCGCCACGGTGGCGCATCTCGTCACCGTCGAGGAGGTCGACTGATCATGGCCGAGGCCAAGAAGACCGAGGAGACCGTGCAGGGCACGGCGCTCAAGGTCCACCACCTGCGTCCCGCCCCGGGCGCCAAGACCGCCAAGACCCGTGTGGGTCGTGGTGAGGCGTCCAAGGGCAAGACCGCAGGCCGCGGTACCAAGGGTACGAAGGCCCGCTACCAGGTTCCGGAGCGTTTCGAGGGTGGGCAGATGCCCCTCCACATGCGCCTTCCGAAGCTGCGCGGCTTCAAGAACCCGTTCCGTGTCGAGTTCCAGGTCGTCAACCTGGACAAGCTCGGTGCTCTCTACCCCGCCGGTGGCGTCGTCACCGTCGAGGACCTCGTCGCCAAGGGCGCGGTCCGCAAGGGGCAGCTCGTCAAGGTGCTCGGCACCGGCGAGCTCACGGTCAAGCTCAACGTCGCGGTCGACGCCGTGTCCGCCTCGGCCAAGGAGAAGATCCTTGCCGCGGGTGGCTCGGTGACCGAGGCCTGAGATTCACGGTCGAGGCCGGGTGGTGCATATGCACCCCCGGCCTCGTCCGCGTCCCGGACCCTGACGTCGTCCTCGCCGAGGATGACGACCGGTCGGGGACCACGCACCGGCGTGATCCACGCTAGAGTGCCGAGGGCGACCGCGCGGTCGCCCTGGACAGCATCGCTGTGCGGTGCCACGATTCCCGTCGCTCGGCGGGGCAGGAGGAACTCGTGTTTGGCGCATTCGGACGGGCATTCCGCACACCCGACCTGCGGAAGAAGCTGCTCTTCACGATCGCGATGATGGCGCTCTACCGTGTCGGGTCCTTCATCCCGGCACCGGGGGTCGACTACGCGAAGGTCCAGAGCTTCTCCTCCGGCGAGAACGCTCTGCTCGACATGATCAACCTCTTCAGCGGTGGGGCTCTCATCCAGCTGTCGATCCTCGCGCTCGGCATCATGCCGTACATCACCGCGAGCATCATCATCCAGCTGCTGCGGGTCGTCATCCCCCGTTTCGAGGCCCTCCACAAGGAGGGGCAGTCGGGTCAGACGAAGCTCACCCAGTACACGCGCTACCTGACGATCGGCCTCGGCATCCTCCAGGCGACGACGATCGTCACCCTTGCGCGGACGGGTCAGCTTTTCGGAGGCACAGAGAGCCTGCTCGTCGACGACTCGTGGGGGACCGCGGGGCTCATGATCCTCACGCTCACCGCCGGCACCGGCGTCATCATGTGGATGGGTGAGCTCATCACGGAGCGCGGCGTCGGCAACGGCATGTCCCTCCTCATCTTCACCTCGATCGCTGCGGGCTTCCCCGGGATCATCAGCTCCGTCGCCGGTGGCAACAACGGCTTCCGCAACACCCTGATCTTCGTCGTCATGGTCGTCGCGGTGGTCGCCGTCATCGTCTTCGTCGAGCAGTCTCAGCGTCGCATCAACGTGCAGTACGCCAAGCGCATGGTCGGACGCCGCATGTACGGCGGCACGAGCACCTACATCCCCGTGAAGATCAACATCGCGGGCGTCATCCCCGTGATCTTCGCGTCGTCAATCCTCCAGGTGCCCACGATGCTCGCGCAGTTCGGGCCGGCGGACAGAGCCTGGGTGCGTTGGGTGAGCGAGAACCTCGCCCTCCCGAGCGCGCCGCTGCACCTCGTGCTCTTCACCGTGATGATCGTGTTCTTCGCGTTCTTCTACACGGCGATCACGTTCAACCCGGACGAGGTCGCGGACAACATGAAGAAGTACGGCGGCTTCATCCCCGGGATTCGCGCGGGCCGTCCGACGGCCGAGTTCCTCGACTACGTCATCACCCGCATCACGACGGTCGGCGCGCTCTACCTCGCGCTCGTCTCGCTCATCCCGACGTTCGTGTTCATCCTGCTGGGCATCTCGAACGTTCCGTTCGGCGGGACGTCGATCATCATCATCGTCGGTGTCGGCCTCGACACGGTCAAGCAGGTCGACTCCCAGCTCCAGCAGCGTCACTACGAAGGGTTCCTCCGATGAGCGCACGTCTGGTCCTCCTCGGTGCACCGGGTGCGGGCAAGGGCACGCAGGCCGCCCGCCTCTCCGAGCGCCTCGGCGTCCCCGCCATCTCCACGGGCGACATCTTCCGCGCCAACATCAAGGGTGGCACCGAGCTTGGCAGGCTTGCGCAGTCGTACACCGACAAGGGCGAGCTCGTCCCGGACTCGGTGACGAACGACATGGTGCGCGCGCGCCTCGCCGAGCCTGACGCGGCCGAGGGCTTCCTGCTCGACGGCTACCCGCGGAACACCGCGCAGGTGGCCGAGCTCGACGTCATCCTCGGTGAGCTCGGCGTCGAGCTCGACGGCGCCGTCGAGCTCACGGCTGACCCCGAGATCGTCACCGCGCGTCTTCTCAAGCGTGCCGAGATCGAAGGCCGCGTCGACGACACGGAGGACGTCATCCGCACGCGCCTCGCGATCTACGGCGAGCAGACGGCCCCCGTCTCGGGCCTCTACGCGGACCGCGACGCGCTCGTCGCCGTCGACGGAATCGGCGAGCTCGACGAGGTCACCGACCGGCTGCTCGCGGCGATCGCACCGCTCGTCGGCTGACCCGCGCGAGGAACGTCGATGTTCGGCATCGAGCGTGTCGAGCTCAAGACACCTGACGAGGTCCGTCTCATGCGTGAGGCGGGCCTCGTCGTGGTCCGTGCGCTTGCAGCGGTCCAGGAGGCCGCCCGACCGGGCGTGACGACGGCCGAGCTCGATGCCATCGCGGCGGCTGTCATCACGGCGGCCGGGGCGACGGCGTCGTTCCTCGGTTACCAAGGGTTCCCTGCGAGCACGTGCATCTCGGTCAACGACGAGGTCGTCCACGGCATCCCGGGGTCGCGTGTCCTCGAACCGGGCGACGTCGTCTCGATCGACTGCGGCGCGATCGTCGACGGATGGCACGGCGACTCTGCGGTGACGGTCGTGCTCGATGACGCTGACCCCGAGGACGTCGCGTTGAGCCGTGCGACCCACGACGCGATGTGGGCCGGCATCGCCGCCCTGCACGATGCCTCCCGGATCGGCGAGGTGAGCGCGGCGATCGACGAGGCGATCACCGCGGCGGGGGAGGAGCACGGCCTGGTCTACGGCATCGTCGAGGAGTACGTGGGTCACGGCATCGGCACTGAGATGCACCAGACGCCCGACGTCCCGAACTTCCGGTCGCGCGAGAAGGGTGCGCGGGTGCGCCCGGGCATGTGCGTCGCGATCGAGCCGATGGTCTGCCGCGGCGAACGCTTCACGCAGGTCTGTGAGGACGACTGGACCGTCGTCACCGACGACGGGGCCCGCGCCGCGCACTGGGAGCACACTGTCGCCGTGCTCGAGGACGGTCTCTGGGTGCTCACGGCTGCGGACGGCGGTGCGGAGATGCTCGCGGCCGCAGGGGTTCCGCTCAGCGCCATGAGTCGTGGCTGAGGCCCCCACAGGGTGGTAGCACCCCTCGGCGTCCACAATGATTGAACTCGGCGTGCGAGATGTCCTACGTGCACCTACCGTGGCGTGATGTCTGGGTCGTAGGGCCCAGTTTGCACCGCGATCTCCGCGTGCGGCCTCCCTCGCCTGGGTGCGGACACTCAGGCTCACCCCGGGCGAGCCGTCTAGCGTGGTCGCAGCCGCCCCAACCGGGCGGTCCACACCAGCCACGTCTCGGGGGAGCGTGTTGACATGACCATCGGAGTACCCGTGCGCGCGGATGCCGCGCACCAACCAGCCGCAAGAACCAACTACCGAGGCCTTCCCAGGACCCAGTCGTCCAGGGCGCCTCTCTCCAGGAACCTCGCCAACACCAGCGGTCCTGAACCGCTGACGATCGTCCGGGCCCCGCACGGCTTCGGCAAGTCGACGCTCGCCGCACAGTGGCTGCGGGCTCTCCAGGAGGAGGACCTCGACGTCGTCTGGCTCGGAGCGGACATCGTCCCGGTGCCCGACGAGGCCCCTGCAGCCGCCTTCTGGCACCAGCTCGTCGCCCGCCTCATCGAGGTGACACCGGGCAGCAGGGCACCCCTCGGCGCCGCCGGTCCCGACGACGCGCTGCACGTGCTGCTCTCGCGCGAGCGGCCCGTCGTCGTCGTCATCGACCGTCTCGAGCAGCTGCCCGGCGCCGGCCACGCCCTCGAGAGCTCGCTCCTCGACCTCGTCAAGGCGGCGGAGCAGCTCCACCTCATCGTGTGCGCACGAGAGGTCGGGCTCCTCGAGGTCGTCGGCGCAGCAACCGTCGACTCGCGCGTGCTCCGCCCGGCAGACCTTGCGCTCAGCGCCGAGGACGTCTCGGCGCTCGCTGCGCAGCAGGGCCTCCCGCTCGGCCGCGAGGCAGCGGCGCAGCTCGTCGAGGACACCGGCGGCTGGCCCGCCCTCGTCCGTGTCGTGCTCGCCGGGACCGCGGTCGCCCACCTCGGTGCCGACGACGTCGTCGTCGACCTCGACGCGGGACGTTGGTTCCTTCGCGCCGCCTGGGACGAGTTCGCGACGCCCGGTCTCGCCGACCTCGTCCTGCGGACCTCGCTCCTCGCCGAGTTCACGGTGGAGCAGGCGGCGGCGCTGTGTCCCGGCGTCGACGTCAAGGCCTGCCTCTCCGTCCTCCAGGGCGCAGGGCTCGTGCGGAGCCGCACCGTCGGGGGTACCACGGTGCTCTCGCACCTCACCGCCGTCCGCCGCGAGTGCGTGCAGCGGCTGCGTGCCGAGCAGCCCGAGCTCTTCGCAGAGCTCTCCCGTACCGTCGCGCGTGAGCTTCTCGCCGAGGGGCGCGCGGGAACCGCTGTCGTCCACCTCGTGCGGGCACGCCTGTGGGACGAGCTCGTCGAGAGCGTCGAGTCTGGATGGCACGCGCTCGTCGGGTACGGCGAGCACGAGCTGCTCGGTCTGCTGGAGCGGCTTCCCGCCGAGGTCGTCGCGCGCAGCGCGCGCCTCGTCGTGCTGCGGGACTACGTCGCGGTGAGAAGCACGGGTGCCGAGGTCCAGGGCGTCGCGCCCGCGGTGCCCGGGACGCTCGCTCCGTTGCTGCGCCGTGTCTTCGAGGTCCCAGGCGTCGAGCCGATCGCGCGCGCCCAGGACCCGACCGTGCGCTACCGGGACGTCGAACCTCAGGTGCGTCGCCGGCTCGCCCTCGTGCTGTGCGAGTGGGCCACCGAGCGGCTCGTCGCGGGCGACTCGCCCGTCGCGCGCGTCGCGTTCGCCGACGCGCACCTGCTCGCCGACGAGCTGGCCGACGCGCGGTTGCGGACCCGTGCTGCGGTGGGCGCGGCGCTGGT
Organism: Sanguibacter sp. HDW7; assembly: GCF_011300875.1. Taxonomy (NCBI): domain Bacteria; kingdom Bacillati; phylum Actinomycetota; class Actinomycetes; order Micrococcales; family Sanguibacteraceae; genus Sanguibacter; species Sanguibacter sp. HDW7. The sequence goes on from NZ_CP049862.1 coordinate 703,727, forward strand.
CGACGTCGTCCACGGGGAGATCTCGTCGGCTGCGCGCTGGCTCGCGACCCTCGACGACGACGCGCCGGACGTTCTGGCGACCGAGCCCGCGCTCGCGACGTTCGTCGCCGCGACCCAGGCGCTCGTCGCCGTCGGGCGCCTCGACCCGCGGGCCCCGGAGCTCGAGTCGTTCCTCGCCGCCGACGACGTCGTCGACGAGGCGCGTGGTCTCGCGGTGACCGTCCGGCTCCTCGCGGCACTCGTGCGAGGCGACCACGACGTGATGGCGGAGGCAGACGAGGCGGCAGCCGCTCGGTCGACCGCCGGTGAGCCGGAGGACCTCGTCGGCAGCATCGCGACCTCCGCCCGCATCGACCTGCTGCTCGCCCAGAGCAGGATCTTCCAGGCGCGGTCGCTCCTCGCCCGTGCCGCCGGCCAGGGAACCGCCTACCTCCTCGCTCGCGCGCGGACGGCGTACCACGGCGGCGACTTCGCGCGCGCCGTCGCGCTCGCACGCCAGGGCATCGCGGTCCAGCCGGCGGTTCCTCGGCTGCAGGCGGGCATGCTCCTCGTGCTCGCCGCCGCAGAGTCGGCACGAGGGCATGAGGCCGAGGCCGCGCACGCGGCCCGTGAGGCGCTCGCCGTGTGCACGACGTCCGGCCTCCTCCAGTACCTCGCGTACACGCCCCGCCACGTCCTGCGCAGCCTGTGCGACGACGTGCCGGGTCTGGCCGAGGCGCTCGACGACCTCGAGGCCCGGGGTGTCCCCGACATCCTCCCTGCGCCGCGCGTCGTCGCCGAGCTCTCCGAGCGGGAGCGTGAGGTGCTCGAAGCGCTCGCGAGCGCCGACTCGCTCGGGGCCGTCGCCCGTCGGCTCTACCTCACGACGAACACGGTGAAGACCCACCTGCGCTCGATCTACCGCAAGCTTGGCACCCACTCCGCGGCAGAGACCGTGCAGCGGGCCGTCGAGTGCGGGCTCATCGAGCCGCCGCAGGGCTGAGCCGAGAAGGAGCATGGCGCGTCGGGGCGGGGCCGAGAGGCCCCGCCCCGACGTGTGACAGCGACCACGAGATCCGGACTTTCTCATCCTTGCTCCATCGCGTAGGATGGTGCGTTGGCATGTGTCATGCATGCCAACCATCCCTGGCACGTACCTCTCGGCGGAGCACCGTCGGTCGGACCGTGCCTGAAGACGTCCGCCGGGCGTCGGTCCGGATGGGACGTACAACCAGGAGCAGCGGAGGACATGGCGAAGAAGGACGGCGTCATCGAGATCGAGGGCAGCGTTGTCGAAGCCCTGCCGAACGCGATGTTCCGCGTGGAGCTGGCCAACGGCCACAAGGTCCTCGCGCACATCTCGGGCAAGATGCGACAGCACTACATCCGGATCCTCCCCGAGGACCGTGTGGTGGTCGAGCTGAGCCCGTACGACCTGTCCCGCGGCCGGATCGTCTACCGCTACAAGTAACCCGTCCCCGAGACACTGCCGTCGGACGGACGTGCGCACCGCGAGGTGCGGGCGGCCGGGCGAGGCGGAGGAACCACGATGAAGGTCAAGCCCAGCGTCAAGAAGATCTGCGACAAGTGCAAGGTGATCCGTCGCCACGGCCGCGTCCAGGTCATCTGCGAGAACGTGCGGCACAAGCAGCGCCAGGGCTGATCCACCGGATCAGCACCAGCCTGCACGTGTAGGTACGAGCAGACCAGCCCCACGACGGGGCGCCAGCGCATCACCACCGACCGTCCACGGACGTGAGGAACCCTCGGCTCGGAGGCCGGGGCCCGCGACTCGCGGGGAGATGATGCACCAGACCTCCGAACGCACCACAGGAGCCAGAACACATGGCACGTCTTGTCGGCGTCGACCTCCCCCGCGAGAAGCGGGTCGAGATCGCGCTCACCTACATCTACGGCGTGGGTCGCACCCGCGCCAAGCAGGCTGTCGCCGCGACCGGCATCAGCCCCGAGGTTCGCGTCAAGGACCTCGGCGAGGCAGAGCTCGTCGCTCTGCGTGACTTCCTCGAGGGCAACTTCAAGCTCGAGGGTGACCTCCGTCGTGAGGTGGCTGCCGACATCCGCCGCAAGGTCGAGATCGGCTGCTACGAGGGCCTGCGTCACCGTCGTGGCCTTCCCGTGCGCGGTCAGCGCACGAAGACCAACGCGCGTACCCGCAAGGGCCCCAAGCGCACCGTGGCCGGCAAGAAGAAGGCCCGCTGACGCTCTAGCAGCAGTCCACGCAGCGCCCTCCCGGCTGCAGCGTGGTTCGATGACCTCAACCAGGAGAGATTTAGGACATGCCTCCCAAGACTCGTGCCGCGTCCGCCGCGCGCAAGCCTCGTCGCAAGGACAAGAAGAACATCGCCGTGGGCCAGGCCCACATCAAGTCGACGTTCAACAACACGATCGTCTCGATCACCGACCCCACGGGTGCTGTCATCTCGTGGGCGTCCTCGGGCCAGGTTGGCTTCAAGGGCTCCCGCAAGTCGACGCCCTTCGCCGCCCAGCTCGCCGCCGAGGCCGCTGCGCGTCGTGCGCAGGAGCACGGCATGAAGAAGGTCGACGTCTTCGTCAAGGGACCCGGCTCCGGCCGTGAGACCGCGATCCGCTCGCTCCAGGCCGCCGGCCTCGAGGTGGGCTCGATCCAGGACGTCACGCCCCAGGCTCACAACGGGTGCCGTCCCCCGAAGCGCCGCCGCGTCTGATCCGCGCAACGCACCGCCGGGCCGGTCGCTCGACCGGCCCGGCGGAGCAGCGCCGCACCACGGTGCGGCACACGACTCACCACGTCGTTTGTCTCGCGGGTCCACCCGTCAGGCAGCTCTTCATCTGTGAGACGTCATATGGCGGACGCTCACTGAAAGGACAGAACCAGTGCTGATCGCACAGCGCCCCACGCTGACCGAAGAGGTCATCTCGGAGAACCGCTCCCGCTTCTCCATCGAGCCGCTCGAGCCCGGCTTCGGCTACACGCTCGGCAACTCGCTGCGCCGTACGCTCCTGTCGTCGATCCCCGGCGCGTCCGTGACGTCGATCCGCATCGACGGTGTGCTCCACGAGTTCACCACGGTGCCGGGTGTCAAGGAGGACGTCACCGAGATCATCCTCAACATCAAGGGTCTCGTCGTCTCCTCGGAGAACGACGAGCCCGTCGTCATGTACCTGCGCAAGCAGGGCTCCGGTGCGGTCACCGCCGCGGACATCGTTCCGCCGGCGGGCGTCGAGGTGCATAACCCCGACCTCCACATCGCGACCCTCAACGAGAAGGGCAAGCTCGAGATCGAGCTCACCGTCGAGCGTGGCCGCGGCTACGTCTCGGCCGCGCAGAACAAGTCGTTCGACGCCGAGATCGGTCGGATCCCCGTCGACTCGATCTACTCGCCCGTCCTCAAGGTGACCTACAAGGTCGAGGCGACGCGCGTCGAGCAGCGCACGGACTTCGACAAGCTCATCGTCGACGTCGAGACGAAGCCCGCGATCTCCCCGCGCGACGCCCTCGCGTCCGCGGGCAAGACGCTGGTCGAGCTCTTCGGCCTCGCCCGTGAGCTCAACGTCGAGGCCGAGGGCATCGAGATCGGCCCGTCCCCGACGGACGCCGCGCTCGCCCAGGACCTTGCGCTGCCCATCGAGGAGCTCCAGCTCACGATCCGCTCGTACAACTGCCTCAAGCGCGAGGGCGTCCACACCGTGGGCGAGCTCGTGTCGCGCAGCGAGGCGGACCTCCTCGACATCCGCAACTTCGGCTCCAAGTCGATCACCGAGGTCAAGGAGAAGCTGGCCGGTCTCGGCCTGGGTCTCAAGGACTCGATCATCGACTTCGACCACACCGGCGCCTACGGCGACGGTGACGCGGGCGACTACGACTCCGCGCAGTACTGACGTGGTCCGCCCGGTGCCTGACCCGCACCGAGGCGACCGAACCCATCTCTAGGAGCAACTTCAATGCCTACCCCCAGCAAGGGCGCACGGCTCGGTGGCAGCCCGTCGCACGAGCGCAAGATCCTCGCGAACCTCGCGTCGCAGCTCATCACGCACGGCCAGATCACGACGACCGAGACGAAGGCCCGCCGCCTCCGTCCCGTCGTCGAGCGTCACATCACGTTCGCGAAGCGTGGCGACCTCGCCGCGCGTCGTCGTGTGCTGCGCACGCTGACCGACAAGACGGTCGTCCACATCCTCTTCACGGAGATCGCCCCGCAGATGGCGGAGCGTCAGGGCGGCTACACGCGCATCATCAAGGTCGCGCCGCGCAAGGGCGACAACGCGCCCATGGCCGTCATCGAGCTCGTCACCGAGCCCGTCTCGCCGAAGCAGGCTGTCGTCCGTGAGGCGACCAAGGCCGCCGAGAAGGCCGCCAAGGTCCCCACGCCGGCGTCCGCGAAGTCGGCGGACTCGCCCGAGTCGGCTGACTCGGCGCCGTCGGCCCCCTCGGCCGAGGAGACCACGGAGGAGACGAAGGCCTGAGCCTGAGTCCTCTCGACGAGAGCCCGTGCACCTGTGGTGCACGGGCTCTCGTGCTGTCCGGCCTGCGTCTGCGGGTCGATCGTGCGGTCGTGTCCTCTCGCTGGTCGTTCCTGGTGGATGTGCGGTCGAGGTCAGGCCGCTCCGTCCCACAGCTGCCACGCCCGCACCCCGCCGACGAGCGCGGCCGAGTTCGGGACGACGACGACGTCCGGGCCGAGCCGGTCGAGCACAGCGGGTGAGACGCGGCGAGCGTTGCCGCCACCGAGGTGGAGCCGGTCCCAGCGGAACACCGGGACGAGGCCCTCGACCGCGCGCAGGACGCGCCGCGACCACAGCCCGTCGCCCAGGCGCCTGCGCTCGGGCTCGCCGAGGTATTGGTCATAGGTCGTGCCCCGCCGCACGGGCGCGTGGGAGAGCTCGAGGTGCGGCGCGAGGACGCCGCCGTCGAAGTGGGCGGAGCCGAGCCCCGTCCCGAGGGTGAGGACGAGCTCGAGCCCGACGCCCGCGACGACGCCCGCACCGTGCAGCTCGGCGTCGTTGACGACGATCGTCGGCAGCCCGGTTGCGGTGACGAGGGCAGCGCGCAGGTCGTGACCGTCCCATGCGCGGACGAGACCGGGGTCGACGCGTGAGCGCGGACCGGCGACCGTGACGTAGTGCGGGGTCGCGACGACGACCCCGTGCCGGATCATCCCGGGCAGCCCGACCGAGAGCCGGCCCGCGCGCGGCAGGGTCTGTGCGATGTCGACGATCGTGCGCACCAGCAGCTCGGGGGGCAGCGGATAGGGCGTCGGGACGCGGGTCGCCGGGGCGTGCAGCGTTCCTGCCTCGTCGAGGACCGCGGCCTTGAGGCCGCCGCCCCCGCAGTCGACGGCGAGCGTGAGAGGGCTGTGGCGCTGCTCCATCGGTCCACGGTAGCGGCCGGGCTGGTCGCTCACCGTACGCACGTCGCCCACGGCGCGCAGGGTGCGCACGGAACCCAGGGTGCTCGCGGCTGGTAGGCCCGGCGGTACCGTCGCAGGCGACAGGCGACAGGCGACAGGCGGCAGGCGGCGGGCGGCAGGCGGCAGGCGACAGGCAACAGGGCACGGGCGGGGGAGGGGCTAGGGCTAGGCCTCAGGCTGGGGCCGGGGCGGGATGCGGCGTGGTCAGTGGCGTCGTGCGCGGTGCGGGATGATGGTCGGCGTGATCCGCGTCCGACTCGACCTCGCCTACCGGGGCACCGACTTCGCCGGCTGGGCCCGCCAGCCCGCGCTGCGCACCGTGCAGGGCGCCCTCGAGGAGGGTCTCGCGCGGGTCCTGCGTCTCGACGACGTGCGGCTCACGGTGGCGGGACGCACGGACGCGGGCGTGCACGCCCGCGGGCAGGTCGCGCACCTCGACGTCCCGCTCGACGCGTGGGACGCCCTGCCGGGGCGCTCTGGTCGGACGCCCGGGGACGCGCTCGTCGCCCGTCTCGCAGGCGTCCTGCCGACGGACGTCGTCGTCCACGCGGCCACGCCGGCGCCCGACGGCTTCGACGCGCGCTTCGGCGCGCTGCGTCGCCGGTACACCTACCGGGTCGCGGACACGCCCGCGAGGTTCGACCCCCTCGCGCGCGACCACGTGCTGTGGAACCGCAAGCCGCTCGATGTCGACGCCATGCGTCGTGCGACCGCGCCGCTCACGGGGCTGCGTGACTTCGCGTCGTACTGCAAGCCGCGCCCCGGCGCGACGACGATCCGGGAGCTCCAGGAGCTCACGTGGCGCCGGGAGACGGCGGGGCCGGAGGCGGGGCTCGTCCTTGCGTCGGTCCAGGCCGACGCGTTCTGCCACAACATGGTTCGCGCGCTCGTCGGGGCGTCGATCGCCGTGGGAGAGGGGCGCCGCCCCGAGTCGTGGCCGCTCGAGGTGCTCGAGGCGCGCACACGCGTCGGCGGGCCGACCGTCGTGCCTCCTCACGGGCTCGTGCTCGAGGAGGTCGTCTACCCGCCCGACGCCGAGCTCGCGGCGCGCGCCGAGCGGGTGCGCGCACGGCGGCTCGACGAGGAGGTTCTCGACGCGTCGGGGAACGTCGTGCCCGAGGCACCGAACGCCTGACGCGTCGCTCGCCCACCGTCCGCAGGACTCGCGCGGACCCGGAGCCACGGCGCGACGTGACGCCTGACCCGCGGTCGGCCCCTCAGGCTCCTTCGTCGCGCACGTCGAGGTCCGCGTCGTCGTCCGCGTCGTCGACAGGTTCGCCGGCCGTGCGGGCGTCCTCGGACTCGAGGCTCTCCTGCGTGACGACGTGCACCGCGAGCTCCTCCTCGGTGGGCGCCCCGCCGTCGACGCCGACGGACGTCGCGTACACGTCGTTCTCGCGCTCGGGCATGCCGCCGTCGTCCGCGACGAGGCGACCGGCGAGGCTGTCGTCGCGCGCGCCGTCGCGCGAGTCCTCGGGGAGCTCCTGCGCGAGCCGCCCGCGGAGCGGCTCGTCCTGTCCCGACTCCCACGCGGTCTGGCCCCAGCGTTCCGTCGCATCCTCGAAGGGCGGGTCGTAGCCCGCATCAAGGACGTCGGCGCCCTGGTCGTCGAGCAGCATGTCCTCGAGCGAGGCCTGGTCGGTGCCCTGCTCCGCGCCGTCTTCGGCGCCCGTCGAGTCCGTCATGGTGCGCTCCTTCGCGTCCCTCCCCACGGTGCCACGTCGCGCGCGACGTGGCCAGTCCTCATTTTCCGTCGCCCGAGCCCCTCGGGCACTGGGAGGATGGACCCATGGGTCATGTCGACGTCTCCGGGATCTCCTACACGCTTCCCGACGGCCGCGAGCTTCTCGCGGACGTCTCGTTCCGCGTGGGCGACGGCGCCAAGGTCGCGCTCGTCGGGCCGAACGGCGCCGGCAAGACGACGCTGCTGCGCCTCGTCACCGGGGAGCTCGCACCGCACGCGGGCAAGGTGTCGCGCTCGGGCGGGCTCGGCGTCATGGACCAGATGATCGGGCGCGTCGACGACGCGCGCACCGTGCGCGACGTCCTCGCGGACCTCGCGCACGACGCGATCCGCACGGCCTCCCGCGAGCTCGACGCTGCCGAGACGCTCATGATGGAGCGCGACGACGAGCCGACGCAGATGCGCTACGCGCAGGCGATCGCCGACTGGGCGGACGTCGGCGGCTACGAGGCTGAGGCGACGTGGGACGAGGTGACGGACGAGGTCCTCTCGATCCCGTTCGACCGGGCGCAGCACCGTGAGCTGCGGACGCTCTCGGGCGGCGAGCAGAAGCGGCTCGTCCTCGCTGCGCTCCTGCGCGGGCCGGACGAGGTCCTGCTGCTCGACGAGCCCGACAACTACCTCGACGTCCCGACCAAGCTCTGGCTCGAGGACCAGATCGTCACGTCGCCCAAGACCATCCTCTACGTGACGCACGACCGCGAGCTCCTCGCACGGACGGCCACGTCCGTCGCGACGATCGAGCAGACGTCGCTCGGCGGCGACGTCTGGGTGCACGGCGGCGGCTTCGACACCTACCTCGAGGCGCGCAAGGACCGGATGGCGCGGCTCGAGGAGCTGCGGCGGCGCTGGGACGAGGAGCACGCGAAGCTCCGCACCCTCGTCATGACGCTCAAGACGCGCTCCGCCTTCAACGACGGGCTCGCGAGCCGCTACCAGGCAGCACAGACGCGCCTGCGCAAGTTCGAGGAGGCCGGCCCGCCCCAGCTCGTCGCGCGTGAGCAGGACGTCCGCGTGCGGCTCGTCGGCGGGCGCACCGCCAAGCGTGCCGTCGTGTGCGAGGAGCTCGGGCTCGCGGGCCTCATGAAGCCGTTCTCGACCGAGGTCTGGTACGGCGAGCGTGTCGCGGTGCTCGGGTCGAACGGCTCGGGCAAGTCGCACTTCATGCGCCTCCTCGCAGGCGGCGGCACCGAGCCCGGACCGGACCAGGCTCCCGTCGAGCCGGGACGCGTCGCCCGTGTCGAGCACACGGGACGAGCGATGCTCGGCTCGCGCGTGCGACCCGGCTGGTTCGCGCAGAACGACCCGCACCCCGAGCTCGTCGGCACGACGCTCCTCGACATCCTCCACCGCGGCGAGGGCCACCGCGCAGGCATGGGACGCGAGCAGGCGTCGAAGGCGCTCGACCGCTACGAGCTCGTCGAGCAGGCCGAGCAGCGCTACGAGACGCTCTCGGGCGGGCAGCAGGCCCGTCTGCAGATCCTTCTGCTCGAGCTCGGCGGGGCGACGCTCCTGCTGCTCGACGAGCCGACGGACAACCTCGACCTCCACTCGGCCGAGGCCCTCGAGCGGGGGCTCGCGGCGTTCGACGGCACCGTGCTCGCGGTGACGCACGACCGCTGGTTCGCGCGCGGTTTCGACCGCTTCCTCGTCTTCGGGGCCGACGGCGTCGTCATCGAGTCCGACGAGCCTGTGTGGGACGCCGGACGCGTCGAGCGCGCCCGCTGAGGCCCGCACGCACGGCCTAGGCTGGGGGAGTGGCCACCTACCGCACCGTCCTCTTCTACGCGTTCGCACCCGTCGCCGACCCTGCCGCCGTCCGCCTCTGGCAGCGCGAGCTTGCCGGTCGGTGGAACCTCACGGGCCGCGTCGTCGTCGCGCCGCACGGCATCAACGCGACGCTCGGCGGGCGTGTCGAGGACCTCAAGCAGTACGTCAAGGGCACACGGCAGTACCCCGGGTTCGAGCGTCTGGACGCGAAGTGGGCGGCCGGCACGGGGGAGGACTTCCCGCGGCTCAGCGTCAGGGTGCGCCCCGAGCTCGTCGCGTTCGGGGCACCTGAGGCTGTGCGTCTGAGCCCGGACGGGATCGAGGGTGGTGGCGCCCGTCTCGACGCCGACGGTCTCGACGCGCTCGTCGCGGAGCGGGGCGAGGACGTCGTCATGCTCGACGGCCGCAACACGTACGAGGCGAGCATCGGGCGCTTCCGCGGGGCCTTCGTGCCCGACGTCACGACGAGCCGCGACTTCCTCGGCGAGATCGACGCGGGGCGCTGGGACCACCTCAAGGACCGGCCGGTCGTCACGTACTGCACGGGCGGCGTCCGCTGCGAGGTGCTGTCGGTGCTCCTCAAGGACCGTGGGTTCAGCGACGTCTACCAGATGGACGGCGGCATCGTGCGGTACGTCGAGGCGCGCGGGACGGAGGGGCTCTGGGACGGTTCGCTCTACGTGTTCGACGGGCGCGGGCACGTCGAGGCTGCGGGTGCGCGCTCGCTCGGGGAGTGCGAGCGGTGCGGGGCGTCGACCGCCCGCTTCGAGAACTGCGCGGACGCAGGCTGCCGCACGCAGCGGCTCGTGTGCGAGGCGTGCGCGCCCGCGACGGCGCACGATCGGTGCCCGGCGTGCGTGTCCGAGCGGCCTGCGGCGTGGTCGCCGCGGCCCGCGACCGTGGTTCTGTGACCCGTCCCGACCTGCTCGGACGGGCCGGAGAATGCTCCGCGCCCACGGTGTGACGCACGTGGCTCCCGTGGCGCTTTGACCCCGTGGTGCCGTGGCGGCTATCCTTGCAAGTCGTTGTGCTTCCAGCCGTGACCGGTGCCCCCCACTCGCCAGGTCGTGAGAGAAGCCTTCAACCGACCTCGCCGGAGCGTCCAGACGCGCCGGAGAAGACACAGCAACCGAAACGAAGGCTACGACCGTGCGTACGTACACCCCGAAGCCCGGCGACGTCCAGCGCGACTGGTACGTCATCGACGCGACCGACGTCGTCCTGGGCCGTCTCGCCAGCCAGGTGGCAACCCTGCTGCGTGGCAAGCACAAGCCCACCTTCGCCCCGCACGTCGATGGCGGCGACTTCGTCGTCATCATCAACGCTGACAAGGTTGCCCTCACGGGCAACAAGCGGGAGCAGAAGAAGGCCTACCGCCACTCCGGGTTCCCGGGTGGCCTTACGGCCACCTCCTACTCCGAGCTGCTCGCGAAGAACCCCGAGCGCGCGGTGGAGAAGGCCGTCCGCGGCATGCTCCCCAAGACGACGCTCGGCCGTCAGCAGCTGGGCAAGCTCAAGGTCTACGCGGGTGGAGAGCACCCGCACACCGCGCAGCAGCCCAAGCCGTACGAGATCACCCAGGTCGCTCAGTAGGCTCCCGCCTGCTGATCGGACGCATCCAAGGACGCGAGGACACCTACAGTGGCCGACACCATCGTCGACAACGACACCCTGGGCGAGGACGTGCCCAGCAGCTACACCTCCGAGACCCCTGCTGCGCAGCAGGGCCGTGGCCAGAGCATCACTGCTCCCGGTCAGGCCCTCGGTCGCCGCAAGGAGGCGATCGCGCGCGTGCGCCTCGTCCCCGGCACGGGTCAGTGGAAGATCAACGGTCGCACCCTTGAGGACTACTTCCCCAACAAGGTGCACCAGCAGCTCGTGAACTCCCCGTTCGCGACTGTCGACGTCGAGGGTCGCTTCGACGTCATCGCCCGCATCTCGGGCGGCGGCACCTCGGGCCAGGCCGGCGCTCTGCGCCTCGGCATCGCCCGTGCGCTCAACGAGATCGACCGTGAGGCCAACCGCCCCGCGCTCAAGAAGGCCGGTCTGCTCACGCGTGACCCCCGTGCCGTCGAGCGCAAGAAGGCCGGTCTCAAGAAGGCCCGCAAGGCTCCTCAGTACTCCAAGCGCTGAGCCAGCCCCGCGCTGCTTGCTCCGAAGGGTCCGACGGTTCGCCGTCGGGCCCTTCGGGCGTTCCGGGGCCGTGCCCTGCGGCGACACCCTGCCGTGGAAGCGCGTCCGCGGGCGGTAGGCTGGTCTGCGGCGACCGGTCAGCCCTGCGTCGCGGAGGAGCGGTGCAGGGCGTCGTGCGGAGGGATACCGCGCGCACGGCGGCGCTGTCAGAGCCCGGGCGACCGGGCACCAGCGACAGACGCGGTCCGCCCACGGCCCGCGGGGCAAGGAGCGACCCATGGGTCGGCTGTTCGGGACCGACGGTGTGCGAGGGCTCGCCAACCGGGACATCACCGCTGAGCTCGCGCTCGATCTCGGCGCCGCCGCCGCGCACGTGCTCGGCACGTCGGGCGGGTTCAAGGGACTGCGGCCGCGCGCCGTCGTCGGGCGCGACCCCCGGGTCTCGGGCGAGTTCCTCTCGTCCGCGCTCTGCGCCGGTCTGGCGAGCGCCGGCGTCGACGTCGTCAACCTCGGTGTCCTGCCGACGCCAGGCGTCGCCCACCTCACCGCGACCGCGAACGTCGACCTCGGCGTCGTCATCTCCGCGTCGCACAACGCCATGCCTGACAACGGCATCAAGTTCTTCGCACGCGGGGGCCTCAAGCTCGCCGACGACGTCGAGGACGCGATCGAGGCGCGCCTCCACGAGGAGTGGGAGCGCCCGACCGGCGCGGCCGTCGGGCACATCACCTCGGATCGCGGGACTGCCGTCGAGGCCTACGTCGAGCACCTCATCGGTGCGATCGGCGCCGACGGCGACAGCACACCGCTCGAGGGCCTGCGCGTCGCGGTCGACTGCGCCAACGGCGCCGCGAGCGAGGTCGGCCCGGCCGCGCTGCGTGCCGCGGGTGCCGATGTCGTCGTCATCAACGCAAGCCCTGACGGGCGCAACATCAACGAGAAGTGCGGCTCGACGCACCCCGAGCAGCTCCAGGCGGTCGTCGTCGCGTCGGGCGCCGACTTCGGAGTCGCGTTCGACGGCGACGCGGACCGCTGCCTCGCGGTCGACCGTCGCGGCGAGCTCGTCGACGGCGACGCCATCATGGGCGTCCTCGCGCTCGCGCTCAAGGACGAGGGCCGGCTCGCGCACGACACCCTTGTCGTGACGATCATGAGCAACCTCGGGCTGCTCCTCGCCATGCGCGACGCGGGCATCACGACCGTCCAGACGGGCGTCGGCGACCGCTACGTGCTCGAGGCCATGCGCGAGGGCGGGTTCTCGCTCGGCGGCGAGCAGTCCGGCCACATCATCCTCGCCGACCACGCGTCGACCGGCGACGGCGTCCTCACGGCGCTCACGCTCGCGCACCGCATCATGTCGACGGGGCGCACGCTCGACGAGCTCGCCTCGGCGATCCCGCGCCTGCCGCAGGCCCTCGTCAACGTGACCGGCGTCGACAAGGTCCGTGCCGCGACGGACGAGGGGCTGCTCGCTGCGGTCCAGGACGCCGAGAAGCTCCTCGGTGGCTCGGGACGCGTCGTCCTGCGGTCCTCGGGCACCGAGCCGCTCGTGCGCGTCATGGTCGAGGCCGCGACGCAGCTGCAGGCCGACGGGGTCGCAGCTCGCCTCGCCGACGTGGTGCGTGACAGGCTCTCCCTGTGAACAGCTTTCCAGGTCCCGTCCTCCCCGAGCTGCGTGACGCCGTCCGCGGGCTCCTCGACGCCCATCCGGACGGCGTGCTGCCGATCGTCCAGGCCGGGCACCCCGTCCTGCGGCAGGTGGCTGCGACGTACACGGGCCAGCTCGGAGACGTGCTCGACGACCTGCTCGCCGCGATGGTCGCGACGATGCACGCCGCGCCCGGCGTCGGCCTCGCCGCCCCGCAGATCGGCGTGGGCCTCGCCATCGCTGTCCTCGAGGACCCGGGCCTCCCCGCGGGGTACGGGACGGTCGCGGACGCCCGCGAGCGTGCCGCGCTCCCGCTCCGGGTGCTCGTCAACCCGACGTACGAGGCTGTCGGCGACGAGCGTGTGACGTTCTACGAGGGGTGCCTGAGCGTCGAGGGCTATCAGGCGTCGGTCGCACGCCACCGCTCGGTGCGCGTGCGCGGGCTCGACGGTTCCGGTGCGGTCGTCGAGGAGGTCGTGCACGGCTGGCCCGCGCGCATCGTCCAGCACGAGACCGACCACCTGCACGGCACGCTCTACGTCGATCGTGCCGAGACGCGCTCGCTGTGCGCGAACGCGACGTACGCAGCGCTGTGGTCCGACGAGGCCGTGCCGCGGCGTGCGTCGCACGAGCTCGGCTTCCCGCTCGAGGTCGCCTCCGCCCCGGGGCGGTGAGCGGTTCCGCCCGTGGGATGATGTGAGCCGCGGCACGGGCGCCGAGGATGGACGTGGCACCTGGCCCGCGAGGGACTTTCCCCGTGCCGCCCGCCCACCGACGCACCTAGCGTGGAGGGACACCATCCCTCCGGACGACAGGACGCCATGATCGAGCTCGTCTCGCAGATCGCCCGCGACGTCGAGGCGTGGATCCTCGCGCTCACGTCGTCGTGGTGGGTCTTCGTCGCGCTCTTCGCGCTCTGCACGATCGACGGCTTCTTCCCGCCCGTGCCGAGCGAGTCGATCGTCATCACGCTCGCCGTCACGGCGCACACCACCGGTGCTCCGAACATCTGGCTCGTCCTCGTCGTCGCGATGGCCGGCGCGTGGTGCGGCGACCAGATCGCGTTCTCCCTCGGCCGATGGATCGGGACCGATCGCATCCCGTGGCTGCGGTCCGACCGTGGTCGGAGAACGATCGAGCGGGCCGAACGGGCGATCGCGCACCGCGGCGCGTCGTTCATCCTCGGCGCGCGATACGTGCCGATCGGCAGGGTCGCGGTCAACATGACCGCGGGCGCCGTCGGGTACAAGCGGGAGCGCTTCGTCGCGGTGACGGCGGTGGCCGCCGTCATGTGGGCGGTCTACTCGGTGCTCATCGGCCTCGCGGCCGCGACGTGGCTCGGCCACTCGACGCTGCTCGCGATGGCGGTCGGCGTCGTCGGCGGTGTCGTCACGGGCGTCGCGATCGACCGGATCATGGCGTGGGTCGCGCGGCGCCGGGCTGCGCGGGCCGAGGAGCCCGCCACCGTCACAGCTTCCGAAGCCGCACCCGTTGGATCGAGTGGTGCGCACCCTTCGTGAGGACGAGCGTCGCGCGTGAGCGCGTCGGCAGGATGTTCTCGACGAGGTTGGGGGCGTTGATCGTGTCCCAGATCGACTCGGCCTTCGAGATCGCCTCGTCGTCCGTGAGGTCCGCGTAGCGGCGGAAGTACGACTCGGGGCGGGCGAACGCGGTCGCGCGCAGCGACAGGAAGCGGTCGACATACCACTGCTTGACGTCCGCGGTGCGGGCGTCGACGTAGATCGAGAAGTCGAAGAAGTCGCTCACGGCGAGGCTCGACGCGGAGTCGACGGCCGAGCGCGCAGGCTGCAGGACGTTGAGACCCTCGACGATGAGGACGTCAGGACGCCGCACGACGACGTGCTCGTCCGGGACGATGTCGTACGTGAGGTGGGAGTACACCGGCGCGCGCACCTCGGCGTGGCCGGCCTTGACCTTCGTGAGGAAGCGCACGAGCGCGCGCCGGTCGAAGGACTCGGGGAAGCCCTTGCGCTCCATGAGGCCTCGCCGTTCGAGCTCTGCGTTCGGCAGGAGGAACCCGTCGGTCGTCACGAGCTGGACGTTGGGGGTCTCGGGCCAGCGGGCGAGCAGGTGGCGCAGGACGCGAGACGTCGTCGACTTGCCGACCGCGACCGACCCGGCGACGCCGATGACGTACGGCGTGACCGGAGCGTCCTCGTGGAGGAAGGTCGACGTCGCGGAGTGCAGGCCGCGCGTCGCGGTGACGTAGAGGTTGAGCAGGCGGGACAGGGGGTGGTAGATCGCCTCGACCTCGGGCAGCTCGATCGGGTCACCGAGGCCGCGCAGGCCGTCGAGGTCGGTCGCGGTGAGCGGCAGCGGCGTCGAGGCAGCGAGCCTGCTCCAGGCGGTGCGGTCCATCTCCACGTACGGGGAGCGGGGGACCGGAGGCGTCGGGGTCACCGTGCGATTGTCCACCCCACGAGGCCGGGGGCGAAACGCGCGGGCATCGTGGGAGCGCTGCCCCTAAGATCGCACCCATGTGTGGAATCGTCGGACACGTCTCGTCCCAGCAGCCCTCGGGCCGCACCCTCGAGGTTCTCCTCGAGGGTCTCGGCCGCCTCGAGTACCGCGGATACGACTCCGCGGGCGTCGCGCTCGCGGTCCCGGACACACCGAGGGTCGCCTCCGCGAAGCGAGCAGGCAAGCTGGCGAACCTGCGCGCGGCCCTCGAGCTCCACCCGCTCCCCGCCGCGACCGCAGGCATCGGGCACACCCGCTGGGCGACGCACGGAGCGCCGACCGACGTCAACGCGCACCCGCACATCGCCGACGGCGGCCGCCTCGCGCTCATCCACAACGGCATCGTCGAGAACTTCGTGCCGCTCAAGGCTGAGCTCCTCGCCGCCGGCGTCGAGTTCGCCTCGGAGACGGACACCGAGGTCGCCGCGCACCTCCTCGCCCGCGAGTATGCGGCGACGGGCGACCTCACGGCCGCGCTGAGCGCCGTCGCCCGCCGCCTCGAGGGCACGTTCACGCTCCTCGCGGTCCACGCCGACCACCCCGACGTCGTCGTCGGCGCCCGGCACGACTCCCCGCTCGTCGTCGGGCTCGGCGAGGGAGAGAACTTCCTCGGCTCCGACGTCGCCGCGTTCATCGCGTTCACGCGCGAGGCGCTCGAGCTCGGCCAGGACCAGGTCGTGACGATCACGCCCGACGCCGTCACCGTGACCGACTTCGACGGCAACCCCGCCGAGGCCCGCCGCTACACGGTCGACTGGGACGCGTCCGCCGCCGAGAAGGGCGGCTTCGGCTCGTTCATGGACAAGGAGATCCACGACCAGCCCAAGGCCGTCGCGGACACCCTCCTCGGCCGGCTCGACGAGCGCGGTCGCCTGCAGCTCGACGACCTGCGCATCGACGAGGCGCTCCTGCGCTCGGTCGACAAGATCATCGTCATCGCGTGCGGTACCGCGGCCTACGCCGGGCACGTCGCGAAGTACGCGATCGAGCACTGGTGCCGCATCCCCGTCGAGGTCGAGCTCGCGCACGAGTTCCGCTACCGCGACCCGATCGTCACGCCGCGCACGCTCGTCGTCGCCGTCTCGCAGTCGGGCGAGACGATGGACACGCTCATGGCCGTGCGTCACGCACGCGAGCAGGGTGCCAAGGTCGTCGCGATCGTCAACACGCACGGCTCGACGATCCCCCGCGAGTCCGACGCCGTCCTCTACACGCACGCCGGTCCCGAGATCGCGGTCGCGTCGACGAAGGCGTTCCTCTCGCAGATCACCGCCGCCTACGTGCTCGGCCTCTACCTCGCCCAGCTGCGCGGCAACAAGTTCCCCGACGAGATCCGCCAGACGCTCGCCGAGCTGCGCGAGATGCCGTCGAAGATCCAGATCATCCTCGACCGCGCGGAGTCGGTGCGCGACGTCGCGCGCTCGATGTCCGAGGAGAAGAGCGTGCTCTTCCTCGGTCGCCACGTCGGCTTCCCCGTCGCGATGGAGGGAGCGCTCAAGCTCAAGGAGCTCGCGTACATCCACGCCGAGGGCTTCGCGGCAGGTGAGCTCAAGCACGGCCCGATCGCGCTCATCGACGAGGGGCAGCCCGTCATCGTCGTCGTCCCCTCCCCGAAGGGACGGGACTCGCTGCACTCGAAGGTCGTCTCGAACATCCAGGAGGTGCGGGCGCGCGGTGCGCGCACGCTCGTCGTCGCGGAGGACGGCGACGAGGACGTCGTGCCGTTCGCCGACGAGATCTTCCGTATCCCGGCCTCGCCGTCGCTCCTGTCGCCCCTGCTCGCCGTCGTGCCGCTGCAGATCTTCGCGTGCGAGCTCGCGACGGCGAAGGGCCTCGACGTCGACCAGCCCCGCAACCTCGCGAAGTCCGTCACGGTCGAGTGACCGTCTGACGCGCGACGGCCGCGGTCCCGACAGGGACCGCGGCCGTCGTGCGCGGGGCGTGCGTGTCAGCGCAGCTCGGGCGCGACGAGCTGCTCGAAGAGGTCGAGCGAGCGCGTCTCGTACGAGACGAGCGGCACGTAGAAGATCGCGTACCCCATGCCGAGCGCGCCCATGCCGCGCAGGTTCTCGACGACCTGCTCGGGCGTGCCGACCCCCGGCGCGCCGAGGAGGCTGGCGACCTCGCGCTCGGCGGCCTCGGCCGACACGGTGCGTCGCAGGTGCTCGCCGTAGCGCTCGACCGTCTCGGTGACCTCCGCCTCGGTCTCGCCGAGGACGAGGTTGAAGTTGGCCGACCGCGTGATCTCCCCGTAGTCGCGGCCGAGGTCGCGGCAGTGGGCCTCGAGCACCGTGCTCTTGTGCGCGAAGACCTCGGGGTCGCCTGCGAAGTTCGTGTAGTCGGCGTAGCGTGCCGCGGTGCGCAGCGTGCGCTTCTCGCCGCCGCCCGCGATCCACGTGGGCAGGCGGCCCGCGAGGGGCTGCGGGTAGCACATCGCGCCGTCGACCGTGTAGTGCTCGCCCGCGAACGTCGCCGAGCCCGTCTCCCACATCTGCTTCATGATCTCGACGCCCTCGTCGAGCATCGTGAGGCGCTCCCCGGCACGCGGGAAGCCGTAGCCGTACGCGCGCCACTCGTGCTCGTACCAGCCGGCACCGATCCCCATGTCGACGCGCCCGCCCGAGATGACGTCGGCCGTCGCCGCGACCTTCGCGAGGTAGGCGGGGTTGCGGTAGCCCATGCACGTGCACATCTGGCCGAGGCGCACGCGCGACGTCGAGGCGGCGAACGCGGACATGAGCGTCCATGCCTCGTGCGTCGCCTCCGCGACGGGCTCCGGAACGGTGTGCACGTGGTCGTACACCCAGATCGAGGCGAACGTGTCGCCCTCGTCGGCGCGGCGGGCGAGGCCCGACATGACCTGCCAGTGATCGGCCGGCGCGATGCCCGTGAGGTCCTGGCGCCAGCCCTGGGGGATGAAGAGTCCGAGTTCCATACGCACACCGTAACCGGGCTGCGGGGCTGGTCCTCCCGCGCGCACCGCGCCGCTGTGGGTGAGGATGGACGCATGATCGAGGCAGTGACGAGCGACAGGATCCGTGCGGCCGAGGGGCCGCTGCTCGCTGCGGGGGTGCCTCTCATGGAACGGGCGGCGCACCTCGTGTCGCTGCGGGTCGCGGACGTCCTGCGGACGCGCGCCGGGGCGGTCGCGGGGGCGCGCGTCCTCGTGCTCGTCGGCCCGGGCAACAACGGCGGCGACGGCCTGCACGCGGCCGCGCTCCTCGCGCGGCGCGGTGCGCGCGTCACGGCGGCTCTCCTCGCCGAGCGGGCGCACGCCGCAGGGCTCGCGGCCGCGCGCGACGCGGGCGTGCGGCTCGTCGCGAGCCCCGGCAAGGACCGCCGCGCCGCGGACCCGGACGTGCCGCGGGCCGCGCAGGTCGCCGTCGCGCGCGAGGCGCTCGCCGCCCACGTCGTTGTCGACGCGCTGTGCGGCATCGGTGCGAGCGGCGCCCTGCGCGGCTCGGCGGCGCGCGTCGTCCGCGAGATCAACCGGGGGCGTGACGTGGCGGCGTCGCCGTACGTCGTCGCCGTCGACGTGCCGAGCGGGATCGGCGTCGACGACGGCGTCGTCCCCGGGCCCGTCCTCGCGGCCGACCTCGTCCTCGCGTGCGGCGGCCCCGTCGCGGGACTCCTCCTGCCGCCGGCCTCCCGGCTCGCCCCCGTCGTCGAGGTCCTCGACCTCGGCGTCGACGTGCCCGAGCCGGGGGAGCAGGTCGTCCGGCGCGTCGAGGACGCGGACGTGCGCGAGCTGTGGCCCGTGCCGCACGCGACCGACGACAAGTACGCGCGCGGCGTCGTCGCGGTCGTCGCAGGGTCGCGCCCCTTCCCGGGGGCGGGTGTGCTGTGCGCCGGCGCCGCCGTCGCGTCGGGCGCGGGCATGGTGCGCTACGTCGGTCCACGACGTGCCGAGGACCTCGTCCTCGCGGCGCACCCTGAGGTCGTTCCGGGCGACGGCCGCGCGCAGGCGTGGGTCGTCGGCCCGGGGCTCGAGCCCGACGACGAGGACACCGAGCGGCTCGTGCGCGCAGCCCTCGGCCGCGCCGGCGCAGGCTCGGAGGGGCACTTCGCCGCGACGGGCGTGTGGGGCTCGGGCGCGGGCGCCGTGGACGGCGGCGTCGTGCCCGTCGTCGTCGACGCGGGGGCGCTCGCCCTCCTGCCGACGCGCTGCGCGCCGTGGGTCGTCCTCACGCCCCACGCGGGCGAGCTCGCCCGCCTCCTCACGTCCCGCGGCCGCAGCGTCTCGCGCTCCGCGGTCGAGGCCGCACCCGCCGAGCACGCCGCGGAGGCCGCGCGGCTCACGGGCGCGACCGTGCTGCTCAAGGGGGCGACGACGGTCGTCGTCGGTCGCGGCGGCGTGCTCGCGCAGGCCGAGGCCCCCGCCTGGCTCGCGACCGCAGGGGCGGGCGACGTCCTCGCGGGGCTCCTCGGCACGCTCCTCGCTGCGCGCGCCGCCGACGCGGTGCGGGACCCCGCGCTCGTCGCCCGGCTCGCGGCGCTCGCCGCGCTCGTCCACGGACGCGCGGCCCACGACGCCAACCCGGGCGGTCCCGTGAGCGCGTCGGCCGTGGTCGCGCAGCTCCCGCGGACGATCGCCCGGCTCCTCGCGGCCCGCGCGTAGTGGGAGAATGACAGGGTGAACGAGCCCTGGTACCCCGCGCGGGCCGTCGTCGACCTCGACGCGGTCCGCAGCAACGTCCGAGTGCTCCGCGACGCCGCCCCGGGCGCTGCCGTCATGGCTGTCGTCAAGGCCGACGCCTATGGGCACGGCCTCCTTCCCGTCGCGCACGCCGCGCTCGCGGCCGGTGCGACGTGGCTCGGCGTCGCCCAGCCCTCCGAGGCCCTCGCGCTGCGCGCTGCCGGGATCACGGCGCGCACCTTCACGTGGCTCTACGCCCCCGGTGCCCCGCTCGCCGAGCTCGTCGCGGCCGACGTCGACGTCTCCGTCCACGCGCCGTGGGCCGTCGAGGAGGTCGCTGCCGCGGCCCGTGCCACGGGCCGCCGAGCGCGCGTGCACCTCAAGGTGGACACGGGTCTGGGCCGCTCGGGCATCCTGCCCGAGCACCTGCCCGAGGTCCTCGCGCGGCTCGTCGCGCTCCAGGCCGACGGGCTCCTCGAGCTCGTCGGTGTGTGGTCCCACCTCGCGTTCGCCGACGAGCCCGAGCACCCGACCGTGCGTGGGCAGGCCGACGTCTTCGACCGCGCCGTCGACCTCGCCGAGCGTGCGGGCGCGCACCTCGAGGTGCGCCACCTCGCGAACTCCGCCGCGACCCTCACGACGCCGCGCGTCCACCACGAGCTCGTGCGCCCGGGGCTCGCCGTCTACGGGCTCTCGCCCGTGCCGCAGCTCGGCGGTCCCGAGGCCTACGGTCTGCGGCCCGCGATGACGCTCGAGGCCCGTCTCGCGACCGTCAAGGCGGTCCCGGCCGGGCAGGGTGTGTCCTACGGCCACGCCTACCGGACGACGCAGCCGACCCTGCTCGGCGACGTGCCGCTCGGCTACGCCGACGGCATCCCGCGCCACGCGTCGGGCACGCAGGACGTCCCCGGCGCACCGCTCCGCGTCGGGGCGGGCCCCGCCGCGCGCACGCTGCACGTCACGGGCCGCGTCTGCATGGACCAGCTCATGGTCGACCTCGGGCCGGACGCCACCGAGCGTGCGGGCGACACCGTGACGCTCTTCGGCGATGGCGCCACGGGCGTCCCGACGGCCCAGGACTGGGCCGACGCGTGCGGCACCATCAGCTACGAGATCACCACCCGCCTGGGCGCGCGCGTGCCGCGCGTCCACCTCCACGCCGAGGAGACCCCCGCGTGACCGCTCCGACCACGACGACCTTCGACCTGCCCGACGCCGCCGCGACGCGGGCCTGGGGCACCGCGCTCGCGGGCCTCCTGCGCGCGGGCGACCTCGTCGTCCTCACGGGCGACCTCGGCGCTGGCAAGACGACCCTCACCCAGGGCATCGGTGCAGGCCTCGACGTCCGCGGGCAGGTCGCGTCCCCGACGTTCGTCATCGCGCGCGTCCACCCGCCGCTGCACGACGGGCCCGCGCTCGTCCACGTCGACGCGTACCGGCTCGGGTCGCTCGACGACGTCGACGCGCTCGACCTCGACACGTCCCTCGAGGACTCCGTGACGATCGTCGAGTGGGGCGAAGGACTCGTCGAGGGACTCGCCGACGACCGTCTCGAGGTGACGCTCGCGCGGCCGCGCGGCGACTTCGACGAGGACGAGGACGCGTCCGCGGGTGTGCGCCACGTGAGCGTCCGGGCGGTCGGGGACCGGTGGTCGGACGTCGTCGTCCCACGACCCCACGTAGGCTGAGCACCATGCCCTCGCAGCTCGTCCTCAGCATCGACACGTCGGTCGCCGTCGCGGTCGCGCTCACGCGCGCCGACGGGACGGTCCTCGCCGAGCGTGCCTCCGACGCCGCGCGCCTCCAGGCGGAGCGGCTCGCGCCGCTGCTCGCCGAGGTCCTCGCCGAGTCCGGGGCCTCGCCCCGGGACGTCGCCGAGGTCGTCGTCGGCACGGGGCCCGCTCCCTTCACGGGCCTGCGCGTCGGGCTCGTCTCCGCACAGACGTTCGCGCTCGCGATCGACGCCCCCGTGCACGGCGTGTGCTCGCTCGACGCGCTCGCGGTCCAGGCCGCCGCGGTGCTCGGGCTCGAGCCCGGCACGTCGGTCCTCGTGACGACGGACGCCAAGCGGCGCGAGGTCTACTGGGGTCGCTACACGGTCGGTGTCGACGCCGCGGCGCTCGTGCGCACGGCCGGCCCGGGCGTCGCGACGCCCGCCATGCTCGTCGAGGACGGCACGACCGCGGGCGCGGTCGTCGTCGGCCCCGGGGTCGCCCTCTACGGCGACGTGCTTGCGGCCGGTGCGGCCGCGCTCCACGCGGACGCCGTCTCCCAGCCCGAGCCTGCCGTCCTCGTGCGTCTCGCGGCGGCTGCTGCTGCGCGGGGCGACGACCTCGACCCTGCGCCCCTCTACCTGCGCCGTCCCGACGCCCAGGTGCCGGGCGCGAGCAAGCGGGCGACCGGATGAGCGACGTGACGCCCCCGGACGATCTCGAGATGACGATCGACCTCAACGCGCAGCGTGAGGTCGTCGAGGCCGCGTACGCGGAGCACGACGCCGCGGTGTCGGCTGCGCGCGTGCGACCCGAGATCGCCGCGGACAGCCCCATCGCCGAGGGTTACCACCTGCGGCCCCTCGCGTGGGCCGACATCACGCGCGTCGCGGCGCTCGAGGTCGAGCTCTTCGGCCCGAGCGCCTGGACGATGGGCATGCTCACCGAGGAGCTGCGCGGCCGCGGCCGCTGGTACGTCGCGGCCCAGCCCGACGGCCAGGGCGTGCCCGCGCCGCTCGTCGGCTACGCGGGGCTGTGGTTCGACGGCGACAGCTGCCACCTCATGACGATCGGCGTCGACCCGCGCGTCGCGGGCCACGGCCTCGGCGGAGCGATGCTCGACGCGCTCATCGAGCGCGCACGCGAGATCGACGCGATCTCCCTGCTCCTCGAGGTCGCCGTCGACAACGAGCGGGCGATCGCGATGTACTCCTCGCGAGGCTTCACGACGATCGGGCTGCGCAAGCGGTACTACCAGCCCGAGGACGTCGACGCCTACACGATGCAGCTTCCGCTCCGCGACGGGGCGGCCGGTTCCTGACGGAGGTCCACATGTCCGTGCGTGACGAGGTTTTTGTCGGCCCTGCGGCCCTGCGCGGCCTCATCGACTCTGCGCGGCCGGTCGTGCTGCTCGACGTACGGTGGGCGCTCGGGCGGGCTGACGGGCACGAGCGGTACGTCGCGGGCCACGTTCCGGGGGCGGTGTACGTCGACCTCGACACCGAGCTCGCCGCGGCGCCGTCGGCAGCCGAGGGACGCCACCCGCTGCCCGCGCTCGAGGACCTCGAGGCGTCGGCCCGGCGGTGGGGGATCTCCGCGGGCTCGACCGTCGTCGTGTACGACGACGCGGGCGGCACGAGCGCCGCGCGCGCCTGGTGGCTGCTGCGCTGGGCCGGTGTCGCGGACGTGCGGATCCTCGACGGTGGCCTGCCGGCGTGGACCGCGACGGGCGGCGGGCTCGAGACGGGCGACCGCCGCGCCGAACGCGGCACGATCGTCCTGCGAGGCGGGCAGATGTCCGTGACGGACGCCGAGGGCACGGGGGCCCTCGCGGTGGACCGCGGCGCGGGTGTCGTGCTCGACGCGCGCGCGGGCGAGCGCTTCCGTGGCGAGGTCGAGCCCGTCGACCCGCGGGCGGGCCACGTGCCGGGCGCGGTGAGCGCGCCGACCGCGGAGAACCTCGGGGCCGACGGCCGCTTCCTCGGCGAGGCGGCGCTGCGGGCGCGCTTCGAGGGCCTCGGCGTCGACGTCGCCGCGTGGCAGCCGGGCGACCCGCGCCCCAACCTGCCCGTCGTCGTCTACTGCGGCTCGGGCGTCACGGCTGCGCACCAGGTGGCGGCGCTCGCGAGCGTCGGGGTGTCCGCGACCCTCTTCCCGGGATCCTGGTCGCAGTGGTCGAGCGACCCGGCGCGCGAGGTCGCGACGGGCGACTGACGCTCCACCACGGATTCTCACGAACGACGACGGCCCGGCACCCCGCGTGGGGTGCCGGGCCGTCGAGCGTGCGGCGGGTCGTGCGCAGGCGTCAGAGGACGCGCGAGACCTCGTGTGCCTCGAGGCGCGCGGCGCGCGGGCGCGTCGCACCCTCGGCGTCCGCGACGGCGTGGCCGACGTTGACGAGGAACAGCGACTTCCACGCCGTGCCCGCGAGGAGGTCGGCGTCGAGAGCCGCGCTGTCGGCGATGCCCATGGGGCCGACCTGGAGGCCCGCGGCGCGCAGGGCGGTGATGAAGTAGCCGGCCTGGAGGGCGGCGTTCATGCGGCCCATGGACTCGCTGAGCTCAGGCTGGGACGCGAAGTGCGCGCCGACGCCCGGGGCGTGAGGGGTGAGCCTGTCCATGTGCACGTGGAAGTCCACGTCCGCTGCGAGGACGAGGGTCACGGGGGCCGCCTGGATGCCCGCGTGGTTGCCCTCCATCGTGTACGCGTTCAGGCGGTCCTTCGCCTCCGAACCACGGACGACGAGGTAGCGCAGCGGCGAGATGTTCATCGCGGACGGTCCCCACCGCATGAGGTCGTAGGCCGCGGCGATGTGCTCGTCCGTGACCTCCTCGTCGGTGAATCGCTTGACGGTGCGGGCCTCGCGGAACAGGAGGTCCGCGGTCGCGTCGTCGATCGACAGGGTCGTGGCGTCGGAGTCGAGCATGGTGGTCATGGAGGGGTGAACGCGCCGGAGGTCTTGGGATCTTCCCGGATCTCCCCGGCCGTGAGGCAGGTCACGTCCGTGCGCGCCGTATCCTGGAAGGCATGAGCGAACCCCTCGTCCTTGGCATCGAGACGTCCTGCGACGAGACGGGGGTGGCCCTCGTGAGGGGCCGCGAGCTGCTGTTCGACGCCGTCGCGTCGTCGATGGACGAGCACGCGCGCTTCGGCGGGATCATCCCGGAGATCGCGTCGCGGGCGCACCTCGAGGCCATGGTCCCGACGATCCGCCGGGCGCTCGAGCAGGCGGACGTCGACCTCGCGGACGTCGACGCGGTCGCGGTGACCGCAGGGCCCGGGCTCCAGGGCCCGCTGACGATCGGCGCCTCGGCCGCGAAGGCGCTCTCGGTCGCGCTCGGCAAGCCTCTCTACGGCGTCAACCACGTCATCGGGCACGCGGCCGTCGACGAGCTCGTCCACGGCGCGTTCCCCGAGCGGGCCATGGCGCTCGTCGTCTCGGGCGGTCACTCCTCGCTGCTGCTCGTCGACGACATCGCGACGAAGGTCACCGAGCTCGGCTCGACGCTCGACGACGCCGCGGGGGAGGCCTTCGACAAGGTCGGCCGCCTGCTCGGCCTGCCCTACCCGGGCGGCCCGCACATCGACCGTCTCGCGCGCGAGGGCGACCCGACCGCGATCCGCTTCCCGCGTGCGCTCACGCTGCCGAAGGACCAGGCGGACCACGCGTACGACTTCTCGTTCTCAGGCCTCAAGACCGCCGTCGCGCGCTGGGTCGAGGCCCGGCGCGACGCGGGCGAGGAGATCCCGCTCCACGACGTCGCGGCATCGTTCGCGGCCGCCGTGGCCGACGTCCTCACGGCGAAGACGATCCGCGCGTGCGAGCTGCACGGGGTCGACACGCTCGTCGTCGGCGGAGGATTCTCCGCGAACTCCCAGCTGCGCGACATGGCGGCGGAGCGGTGCGCCGAGGCCGGCATCACGCTGCGCATCCCGCCGATCCGCTACTGCACGGACAACGGCGCGATGATCGCGGCGCTCGGCTCGGCGCTCGTGCGTGCGGACGTCGCGCCGTCGAGCCTCGACATCCCCGTCGACTCGTCGATGGCGCTCACGGTCACGCACGTCTGAACCACCCTCCATTCCCGACGGATTGACGCTTTCCCCCCATTCGATGGGGGGAAAGCGTCAATCCGTCGGGAAGAGGGGGAGCGGAGGGACTGGCGTGGACGGACGGGGACGCGTCGATCCGTCGGGAGGGGTGGGTCAGAGGGGGCGTCCTGCGCGGAGCTCGGCGACGAGGTTCTCGACGACCGGGCCCAGCTCGCCCCCGTTGCGTCGCGCGACGGCGCGCTGCCGCTGGTAGCCCGCCCCCTTGCGGAGGATCGTGCGCACGTGGTCGAGCTCGTCGAGGCAGCCGAGCCGCGCCGCCGTCGGCTCGAGCTCGTGGAGCAGGCGGGCCACGGCGTCGCGCACGAGCTCCTCCTCCCCGTCGCGGTCGAGGATGAGGATCGCGTCCATGCCGTAGCGCGCCGAGCGCCACTTGTTCTCCTGCGCGAACCACGGTGGCAGCGTCGGGATCTCCTTGCCCTCGTCGAGCAACGTCGAGAGGTGCTCGACGAGGCAGTGCGTGAGCGCGGCGAGCGCGAGCACCTCGGTGATGTTCGACGTGCCGTCGGAGATCCGCGTCTCGAGCGTGCCGAAGCGGGGGGAGGGGCGCAGGTCCCAGCGGACCTCGTCGAACGCGTCGATGACGCCCGTGCGCACCATGTCGTCGACGTAGCCCTCGAGCTCGTCCCACTGCTCGAACTGGAACGGCAGCCCGGCCGTCGGCAGCTGCTGGAACATGAGCGCACGGTTCGACGCGTAGCCGGTGTCCTTGCCGCCCCAGAACGGGCTCGACGCGGACAGGGCCTGCAGGTGGCCGAAGTACGCGAGCATGCCGCGCGCGATGGGCAGGACCTTGGAACGGTCCTCGATGCCCACGTGGACGTGGACGCCGTAGATGAGCATCTGCCTGCCCCACCACTGCGTGCGGTCGATGAGCGTCGCGTAGCGCTGCTTGTCCGTGACCTTCTGCTGCGCCCACCGCGCGAACGGGTGCGTGCCGGCGCACATGAGCTCGACGCGCAGCGGGTCGGTCACCGTGCGGATCTCCTCGATCGCGCGCTCGAGGTCGTCGCCCGCGGCGCGCACGGTGCGGTTGACGCCCGAGACGACCTCGACGGTGTTGAGGAGGAGCTCCTGGCGGATGTGCGGGTGCTGGCCGCCGCCTGCGGGTTCGACGGCGTCGAGCACGGTCTGCGCGACCTGGCGCAGGTCGCCCGAGTCCTTGTCGACTAGCGCGAGCTCCCACTCGATGCCGACGGTCGAGCGCTCGGAGGGTGCGAACGGCAGGTGCATGTCAGTGCTCCGTCCCGGACGTGGCAGGGGTGAGGGGTTCGACGACGAGGACCGACTGGGCTCCTGCGATGCGCGTGAGGACGATGTGCCCCTCGTGCGGGCCGTGGAGCGCGAGCTGCTTGCGGAGCTGCTCGGGGACGACGGCCGTGCCGCGCTTCTTGATCGTCAGGCGGCCGACGCCGCGCTCGCGGAGGTACGCCTTGAGGCGCTTGAGCGAGAACGGCAGCGTGTCGAGGACGCGGTAGCCGGTCGCGATCGTCGCCTCGCCCGCGGCGCGGGCGTCGGCCCAGTCCTGCGGGACGGCGTCGGTCGTCACGTACGCGATCGTCGGGTCGAGGAGGCGTCCACCGAGCTCGCGGGCCGCGGTCGCGACGCGGCCGGCCCGGACGACGGCGCCGTCGGGCTCGAAGAGGTACGCACCGACGGGGCCGACCTCGACGTCGTCGTCGGACAGGACCGGGGCGAGCGAGCGAGCGCTCACGGAACCGTCGGGGCGCGTGCGCAGCACGAGCGCCGAGCGACCGGGCGCCTCGGCGAGCGGGCCGAACCAGAGGCCGGCCTCGAGCACGTGCCCGTCGAGCGAGACCCACTGCGCCTCTGCGTCGTCGGGGATGCCTGCGTGCGGGATGCCGGGGCCCACCTTGATGCCGACCGCGGGGACCGTCGAGCGCAGGTGCCACACGTCGTCGAGCGGCGGAGCGTACGCGCGCGGGTCGAGGATGCGCGTGCCCGTCCCCGTGCGGCGGGCGGGGTCGGCGTAGACGCCGTCGACACCCTCGGCCGCGAGGTCGAGCGCGAGGCCGTCGCCCAGGCGGACCTCGGCCTCGGGGAAGTGGCGGAGGTTGACGGTCGCGAGGGCCGCCGTCTCCTCGTCGCGGTCGACAGCGAGGACGCGCAGGCCCGAGGCCGCGAACGTCATGGAGTCCGCTCCGAGCCCGCACGTGAGGTCGGCGACCTTCGTGACGCCCGCAGCGAGGAATCGCTGCGCGTGGCGCGCAGCGACCGGCAGACGCGTCGCCTGCTCGAGGCCGTCGGGCGTGAAGAGCATGCCGTCCGCGAACTCGCCGAACTTGTCCCGGGCCTTCGTGCGCAGACGCGACTGCGTGAGGACCGCGGCGACGAGCGCGGGGTCGACGCCCGCGGCGCGGAGCTTCTCCGAGACCTGCATCGCCGTCTCCTCGTGGTACGGCGGCATGGCCTGCAACAGCTCCCACCCGTCGGGCTGGAGCAGGAGTGAGAGGGCGGTGCGGTCCATGCGTGAATCCTTCCACGCCCCGTGGGCCGCGGCGACGGGCACCCGTGGCGGACACGCCCGTCGCGGCCCCGGACCTGGCCGTTCGAGGGCGGATCGCCTAGGGTGCGAGGTGCCCGCGCCGTGCGGGCCGTGCAGCCCGACCCGAGGAGGTGACCGTCGTGGAGCCCCCCAGCCATTCTCCGTCCCGAGCGACGGCCCGTCCTCGTGCGCTGACCACGCGCTCCTTCTGAGCGCCCGGACGCACCGACCCCGTCGTCGCCTCGTGCGTGCCCGGCACCTGCCGCGCGCCACGACGGGCGTCCTCGACGCCCCGCCCACGAACCCGTATCCGGGCGCCGCCGTGCGCCCGGACGAGGAGAGGCGGACGCATGCGTACCGAGTCCTTCATCCCCAGCACGACCCTTGTCAGCCCTGCCACCACTGCCGATCCGGCCGAGGTCACGACGCGCGCGGAGACCGCGCTCCTGGACCTGCTTGCCGACCCGGGTACCCGCGTCGGCGTCGTGGGGCCCGACGGCAGCCGCACCGACGTGCTCGTCGCAGACCTGCGCGCCGCGATGTCCGTGGCCGCCGATGCCGAGGCGACCGAGGACGCCGACCGTCAGGGCGGCTCGTCCCCGCTCGACGTGCCCTACCTCGAGGCGTCGCCGTGGCTCCTGTGGCGGCGGCGCGTCGGCTGGCTCGCCGTGCTCTTCGTCGCCGAGATGTGCACGGGCTCGGTGCTGCGGCACTTCGAGGACGAGCTTGCGACCGTCGTCGCGCTGACGTTCTTCATCCCGCTGCTCATCGGGACGGGAGGGAACACCGGGACCCAGGTGACGACGACGCTCGTGCGCGCGATGGCGCTCGGGGAGGTGCGGGCGCGGCACGTGCTCGCGGTCGTCCGCAAGGAGATGACGACGGGCGTGCTGCTCGCGGCGTGCATCGCGGGCCTCGCGTGGGTGCGCGCGCTCGTGCTCGGCGTTGGTGGGGAGGTTGCGCTCACGGTCTCGGTCGCGATCGTGCTCATCGTCCTGTGGTCGGTGCTCCTGGCCTCGACGCTGCCTTTCGTGCTGCGGAGGTTCGGCGTCGACCCGGCTGTCGTCTCCGGGCCGCTCATCACGACGCTCGTCGACGGCACGGGCCTCGTCATCTACCTGTCCGTCGCGAGCGTGCTCGTCACGCAGCTCGGCGGCTGAACGGGGTGCGTCGCGCCTCGGTGTTCCGCCCGTGGCGGACAGCCCTGGGCGTGCTGGCACTCATGTTGACCGAGTGCTAACCCGGGCCTAGATTTGGGGGTGGAACATCTCCTCGCGAGATGGGACGAGGACTCGGTGCGACCCCCGCGACGGCGCCCGGCAGTCCCCGTCCACGCCCACCTATCCGTAGCCACAACGTGAAGGGGAGGTCCGACGTGTCGGTCCCCATCAAGCCGCTCGAGGACAAGATCGTCATCAAGGCGATCGAGGCCGAGACGACCACCGCCTCCGGTCTGTTCATCCCGGACACCGCCAAGGAGAAGCCGCAGGAGGGCGAGGTCCTCGCTGTCGGCCCCGGCCGTGTCGACGACAAGGGCAACCGCATCCCGCTCGACGTCGCCGTGGGTGACAAGGTCATCTACTCCAAGTACGGCGGCACCGAGGTCAAGTACGCGGGCGAGGAGTACCTCGTGCTCTCCGTGCGCGACATCCTCGCCGTTGTCGCCGGCTGACACCAGCCCCGCGACGCCGGAACCCCGCCGCCCCTCCTGGGGCGGCGGGGTTCCGTCATACCCGGACAAAAGTCCGTGCGTCGCCGAGGCCGCGCGGGTAGCGTTCCGGCATGACGACGACACCGCTCACCGAGGCCTGGCCGATCGCCGCGCTCCGCGTCATCGAGGGGGATCTCGAGCTGCGCTTCGCGGACGACGAGCTCCTGCTGCAGCTCGCCGACCTTGCCGTCCGCGGCGTGCACGCGCCCGACGCGATGCCCTTCCTCGTGCCGTGGACGCAGGCGGAGCCCGACGCGCTGCGGCGCGGACTGCTCGCCTACCACTGGGGCGCGCGGGCCGCGCTCGCCCCCGACGCCTGGAACCTCGAGCTGGCGGTGCTCGTCGGCGGCGAGCTCGTCGGCATGCAGTCGATCTTCGCGAAGCACTTCCCTGTCCGCCGGACCGTCGCGTCGGGCTCGTGGCTCGGGCTCGAGCACCAGGGCAGGGGGATCGGCACGCGCATGCGACGCGCGGTGGTCCACCTCGCGTTCGAGGGCCTCGGCGCCGAGGACGTGACGTCGGAGGCGTTCGTCGACAACCCGCGCTCGCAGCGCGTGAGCGAGAAGGTCGGCTACGTCGACAACGGCGTGCACCGTGCGTCCCGGGGCGACGAGGTCGTCGAGTCGCGTCGCTTCCGGCTCACGCGCACCGCGTGGCTCGCGGCCGAGCGGCCGGCCGTCGAGCTGCAGGGGATCGAGGGCGTGCGGCGGCAGCTCGGGATCGAGCCGGCCCGAGACTGATCACTGGCGCCCACGCCCACGGCCGCGTCGACCCGACCGTGCGGGCCGCTGCGCCCCGGACGCGACGAACCCCGCAGCCCGTCGAGGGCTGCGGGGTCCGTCGATGCTGGTGTCAGACGGCCTGCGCGCGGCGCGGGTCGGCAAGGATCGCAGCGCGGTCGTCCTCGGAGAGGCCGCCCCAGACGCCGTAGGGCTCGCGGATGCGGAGCGCCTGCTCACGGCACTGCTGGAGAACGGGGCACGAGTGGCAGATGGCCTTCGCCGCCTCGGCGCGACGGCGGCGGGCGCTGCCGCGCTCACCCTCCGGGTGGAAGAAGAGCGTGTCGTCGGCGTCGCGACAGTTCCCCTGGTACTGCCACTCCCACAGGTCCATCACGGGTCCGGGAAGGCGCGAGATCTCGGTCATGTTCGGTTGCTCCTCGTTGCAGGCCTGCGAGGTGGCCTGCGTCCCCTCGGCACGGATCTTGATCTCCCCCTCGGAGGACCTGTGCGCTGCATGAACGCTACAACTTGGTCAGAACTTGTTCAAGTCCCGTCCGTGCAACGCTTTGCGCGCGGGCACCGGCCCCAATCGCGCCGACGACGCGATGTCGGCGCGGTTGCGCGTGCCCGTGCCCGGTGCAAGCCGGGCGAGGCGGGCCCCGGTTGGCGCGGTTGCGCGACGCTGGGCAGAATCGAGCCATGACCAGTGAGCGAGACGTCGCCGACGACGCCCTCGGCGTCCCCGACGCGCCAGTCGAGCTTGCTGCCGTCCGGGCGGCGAACCCGGGGGTCGCGGTGGCCGTCGTCGCCAAGCGTCTCGGTGTCGCGCCCGCGACGCTCCGGACGTGGGACCGCCGCTACGGGCTCGGGCCGTCCGAGCGCTCTGCCGGCTCCCACCGCCGCTACACGCGCGACGACGTCCTGCGGCTCCTCGTCATGCAGCGGCTGACGATCGAGGGCGTCGCCCCGGCCGATGCGGCCCGTGCTGCGCTCGAGGCCGACCTCGAGGTCGAGCGCGCCAACCGCGACAAGGCCGTCATCGAGCAGGAAGAGGCGCGGCGACGCGCCGAGCACTCGGGCGGCCCCGGGCAGCCCGAGCCCCGCGTCGTCCACTTCGCGCCGCGCGCGGACGCTGCCCCCGCGCAGGTGGGACCCTCCGACGTCGTCGAGGCTGCGCTGACCTTCGACGAGGGGCGACTCGCGGAGCTGCTCGCGATCGGCGCGTCGGACGACATCCTCACGTGGTGGACGAACCTCGTCGTCCCCGCGTTCGCCAAGCTCTCCGAGCGGACCGTCCTCGCCAAGCCAGGAGAGTCGTTCCTCCCGCCGCTCGTCGCCGCAGGGCTGCGCGCGCTGCGCGACCGGCAGGCCGCGCACGAGCACGAGTTCGGCACGCCGCACCCGAGCCAGATGCGCCGCATCGTGCTCGTCTTCATCCCGCAGGACGAGCCGCACCCGCTCGCCGCGCACACGCTCGCCTCCGCGCTCACGGCACGCGGCGTCATGGCGAGGGTCGTCGTCGGGCGCACCGACGCGCACCGTGTCCAGGAGATCGTCGCGATGGTCCGCCCCGTCGCGGTCGCGCTCGTCGCGCTCAACCCGTCGCCCGATCTCGGGATCGTCGAGAACCTTCACGCGAACGAGCCCGAGCTGCCGATCTTCGTCGGTCTCGCGGACGACGCCACGGCCGCCAACGTGCCGCTCGCCGCGAACGTCCAGCGTGTGCGCTCCTTCTCCGGCCTGTTCTACGAGGTGCAGGCGTTCGCGTCTCGCCTGTCCTGAGCCCTGCCTCACGGGCCGCTCAGGAGACGGACGTCACCGCGCGCCCCGGTCCCCGGGACGTACCATGACCGGGTGACCGAGCCTGCCTTCCTCGCCGACATGCCGAACCCGTTCGCCTTCGAAGGACTGACGTACGACGACGTCCTGCTCCTTCCCAACGAGACCGACGTCATCCCGTCGGAGGTCGACACGACCGCGCGCCTCACGCGCGAGATCACGATGCGCATCCCGCTGCTCTCGGCAGCGATGGACACCGTCACAGAGTCGCGCATGGCGATCGCCATGGCGCGCCAGGGCGGCATCGGCATCATCCACCGCAACCTGTCCATCGCCGACCAGGCGAAGAACGTCGACCTCGTCAAGCGGTCCGAGTCCGGCATGATCACCGACCCCGTGACGGTCGGCCCCGACGCGACGCTCGCCGAGCTCGACGCGCTGTGCGGCCAGTACCGCGTCTCGGGCCTGCCGGTCGTCGACGGCGACCGTCGCCTCGTCGGCATCATCACGAACCGCGACCTGCGCTTCGTGCCCCCGGCGGACTTCAGCGCCCGCAAGGTGCACGAGGTCATGACGCCCATGCCGCTCGTCACCGGCCCCGTCGGCATCTCGCGCGAGGACGCCGCGGCGCTGCTCGGCAAGAACCGCATCGAGAAGCTTCCGCTCGTCGACGCCGACGGTCGTCTGCAGGGCCTCATCACGGTGAAGGACTTCGTCAAGACGGAGCAGTACCCGGACGCGACGAAGGACGGCGAGGGTCGTCTGCGCGTCGGTGCCGCGATCGGCTTCTTCGGCGACGCGATGGACCGCGCGGGCGCCCTGCGCGACGCGGGCGTCGACGTGCTCGTCGCGGACACCGCGAACGGTCACGCACGTCTCCTGCTCGAGATGATCGCGAAGCTCAAGAAGGACCCGTACTTCAAGGACGTCCAGCTCATCGGCGGCAACGTCGCGACGCGTGCAGGCGCGCAGGCGCTCGTCGACGCCGGCATCGACGCCGTCAAGGTCGGCGTCGGCCCGGGCTCGATCTGCACGACGCGCGTCGTCGCGGGCGTCGGCGTCCCGCAGGTCACCGCGATCTACGAGGCGTCGCTCGCCTGCCGCCCCGCGGGCGTGCCGGTCATCGGCGACGGCGGCCTGCAGTACTCGGGCGACATCGCCAAGGCGCTCGTCGCGGGTGCGGAGACCGTCATGCTCGGCTCGCTGCTCGCGGGCTGCGACGAGTCGCCCGGCGACCTCGTCTTCGTCAACGGCAAGCAGTACAAGCTCTACCGCGGCATGGGCTCGATCGGCGCCATGGCGTCGCGCGGCAAGAAGGTCTCGTACTCGAAGGACCGCTACTTCCAGGCGGACGTCGCCTCCGACGACAAGATCGTGCCCGAGGGCATCGAGGGTCAGGTGCCCTACCGCGGCCCGCTCGGTGCCGTCGCGCACCAGCTCGTCGGCGGCCTGCACCAGTCGATGTTCTACGTCGGCGCGCACACCATCCCGCAGCTCCAGCAGCGCGGCAAGTTCGTGCGCATCACGGCGGCGGGGCTCAAGGAGTCCCACCCGCACGACATCCAGATGACGGTCGAGGCCCCGAACTACACGGGTCGCTGATGCGTCGCCTGCACGCGGGGCGCGCGTGAGCCGGCGAGGCCGGCGACCGGCGCCCCTGCCCGTGCGGGACGGGCTGAACCCCACGCGCCTCGCGCTGCCGCGCGAGGAGGCGTGGGGTTCGCTCGTCTCCTACCTCGAAGCGCGCTTCCCGGGCGACGCCGAGCGCCTGCGCGAGCAGGTGGGCGCGGGCGAGGTCGTCGACGAGCTCGGCCGGCCGTACACGCTCACCTCTCCGTACCCCGGGGGAGGCCTCGCGTTCCTCTACCGGGACGTCGCTCCCGAGGCTCCCGTGCCGTTCGAGTCCGAGGTGCTCCACCGCGACGAGCACCTCGTCGTCGTCGACAAGCCGCACTTCCTCGCGGTGACACCGCGCGGGGCGTGGGTGACGGAGACTGTCCTCACGCGGCTGCGACGCTCGCTCGGGATGCCCGGGCTCTCGCCCGCGCACCGGCTCGACCGGCCGACGGCAGGCGTCCTCGTCCTCACGACGCGGCCCGAGGAGCGCGGCGCCTACCAGGAGCTCTTCGCGCGCAGGCAGGTCGCAAAGGTCTACGAGGCGGTCGTCACGCTGCCCCCAGGGCTCGAGCTGCCGACGACGGTGCGCTCACGGATCGTCAAGCAGCACGGCGTCCACCAGGCCGTGACTGTGCCGGGCGACGACAACGCGGTGACGCACGTGTCGCTCATGCGCCCGCTCCCGGGCGGGCGCGCGCTCGTGCAGCTCCGACCCGAGACGGGGCGGACGCACCAGCTGCGGGTGCACCTCGCGGGGCTCGGTGCGCCGATCGTCGGCGACCGTCTCTACCCGGTCGAGCGCGAGGTCGCACCCGACGACTACTCCGACCCGCTGCAGCTGCTCGCGCGCTCGATCGCCTTCGACGACCCGTTGACGGGGGAGCGGCGGGAGTTCACGTCGCGGCGGACGCTGACTGCTGCTGGCTGAGGGCTCAGCCGAGGTGAGCCGGGATGTCGAAGCCCGCGGCCTCGATCGTGGCGTTGAAGTCGTAGGCCTCGGAGTCGCTGAGAGCGTTCTTGCCATACATGAGCCAGACGTCGACGACCGTCGGCTCGGCCGGTCCGCCCCGTCCCGGTTCCGCGCTCTGGATCTCGTGCCAGGCCACGCCGCCCGCCTGCTCGACGATCGACCCGAACGTCGAGGCGTCGACGTAGAGGCGCGGGTGCTCGGGCCTGTCGCGGAGGGTCGACTCCATCTCGGACTCGAGCGGCTGGACGAAGAGCTTCCTGGGCGACGTGCCGTCGCCGTCCGTGAGGTCGGGGACGAGCAGCGTCACGGGGCCGTCGACGTCGGCCGTCACAGCGACCGGTCCGTCGGCGCGGAACGCGCCGTCGAAGAGTGCCCCGGCGTCCTCCGTGAGGCCTTGGACCTCCCACGTGCGGCCCTCGGTGTCCGTCACCGCGACGGGGAAGCGGTAGCGCGTCGACCACGAGAGGAGGTCCCACCCGCCGTCGACGTACTTCTGCCGGAGGATGTCGGGGTCCCCGATGCGCAGCGGGCCCGCGCCGTCCGGGTGGTGCTCGTTGCGCGAGCCGATCTCGAAGCTCACGCCCAGCTGGCCGATCGACGGGTCGGGCGTCGGCGTCTGGTCGTCCTTGCCCAGGTTGAGCTGGAGCGAGCAGGCTGCGAGGCCGAGGCTCGCGACGAGGAGCGTCATGGCGAGGCCGCGGCGCCGACGGTGCGGGCGTGTCGTCATCGATGTCCACCTCGTCAGACTCGTCGGGAAGCGTTCCCATGCTAGTGGCCGCGACTGTTCCGCGACAGTGCCGTGCGCATTGAGGTGCGCAGCGCGGCGCGACCAGCGAGGTGCGCTCCGTTACCGTCGGATCGTGATCCCCGCCGAGCTGCTGCCGCTCCTCCTCGTCGACCCCGGCTCGGGGCGCGTCGAGCGGACGATGCTCGACGTCGAGCGCATGGTCGCGGCGGCCGTGCTCGTCGACCTCGTCGCGCGCGACGCCCTGAGGGTCGTCCTCGACCCGTGGGGCCGACCGATCGTCCTCGCAGGCGACGTCGTCGCGACGGGGGACGAGCTGCTCGACACGGCTGCCTCCCGCGTGCGCGTCGACGTGCCGCTCGTGCCGGCCGACGCGATCCGTGCGATCGACCCCTTCGTGCTCGACGAGAATCCGCGTGATCGCGACGCGGCTCCCGGAGGGCTCGACGGGTCGCTCGTCCAGGTGCTCGGGACGCGGCTCGCGGCGCTCGGGCTCGTCGGGCGGCCGCGCGTCGACAGGTCGATCCTCGCGACGCTCGCGACGCTCGCGTGGACCTCGGCCGACCCGGCAGTTCCCGGGCGGCACCGGGCCGACCTGCGGGCGACCGTGCTGTCCGGGCGTGCGCCGACGCTGTTCGAGCGGATCCTCCTCGTCGCGCTGTGGTCAGGTCGCGCGGAGGAGTTGATCGCGGAGTCCCCGGCCGACGCCAGCGAGGTGTCCGTGCGGGTCGCGGCCCTCGTCGGCGGCGACCCCGTGGCCGTGCAGCTGCGCTGGTGCTTCGAGCAGAAGCAGGCGCTGCCGTGGGACGACGCCGAGTACCGGATCGTCCTCGGCGGGCGTGGGCACTCGAGGATGCGCTTCCGGGGGATCGCCGTCGGGCCGCAGGTGACGCCGTACCCCGTGCGGCCGGGCGCGCCGCGTCCCGAGGGGCCGCGCCTCAGCGGGTGGGACGGGGCCGGGCAGGGCTGACGCGGGATAGTGGGCGGACTTGCGGCCGGGCGTCGTGGTCGCGCACGCTGGCGGCATGAGCGACGCACACGGTCACGGAACCCACGGTCACGGGCACGACGAGCGGCCCCCGGCGGAGTTCTGGGAGGCGCAGTACGCCGAGAGCGGGCGTCGCTGGTCGGGCAAGGTCAACGCGTCGACCGCCATCGTCGTGCAGGATCTCGAGCCCGGCAGGTCGCTCGATCTCGGGTGTGGCGAGGGCGGTGACGTCGCGTGGTGCGCACGGCACGGGTGGGACGCGACGGGCGTCGACATCTCGCCGACCGCCGTCGCGCGCGGCGCCGAGGCCGCTGCGGCGGAGGGGCTCGACGCGCGCTTCATCGTCGGGGACCTCGCGACATGGGAGCCCGACGGCACCTTCGAGCTCGTCACCGCAAGCTTCCTGCAGTCGCCCGTCGAGCTCTCGCGCGGCGCCATCCTGCGTCGCATCGCGCAGCACGTCGTGCCGGGCGGGCGGCTCGTCGTCGTCGCGCACGCGGCGCCGCCGCCGTGGATGTCGGCCGAGCACGCGGGCCACAGGGAGTTCCCGACGCCTGAGTCCGAGATCGCCGAGATCGGTCTCGTCGACGACGGCTGGACGGTCGAGGTCGCCGAGGTGCGCCGGCGTGCGGCCGTCGGGCCGGACGGAACCGAGGCCGAGCTCGACGACTCCGTCGTGGTGCTGCGGCGGGACTGATCGCGGGGCCGACCTGACCCTGCTGGCCTCTGCTGGGCGATCGGTTCGTTGCGTCGCGGCACCCAGCTGGGGTGCCCCGACGCAACAAGACCGGCGCTCAGCCCGCGAACGGGCCCTCGGCGAAGACCGCGTGGGCGAAGCGATCGCCGACGAAGCGGTGGGTGTCGGCGTCGGGGTGGAGGCTGTCGCGCAGGGGGTGCGCGGCCTCGTCGGCCGCGCCGTAGAGCGTGAGCCCGTCGAGCAGGAACAGGTGCGGGTCGCCCGCCTGGCGCTCGGTGACGAGGCGGGTCGTCTCCGCACGGATCGTCTCGAGCGTGAGACGTCCGGCGGGGACCTCGGCGGGGTCGCCGACGGCCTTGAACGCGAGCCGGCCCTCGGCGAGCGCCTCGGTGTCGAACGCGCCCGGACCGGGCGTCGCCTCATGGATGGCGCAGTGCAGGGGCGTGACGACGAGCAGCGGCGTGGTGGGGTGGCCGTCGCGGATCGTGTCGAGGAATCCGTGCATGCCCGCGCGGAACGCGCGCAGCCGCATGAGGTCGGAGTTGATGAGGTTGATGCCGAGCGACACGGAGATGAGGTCGGCCGGGGTGTCGCGCATGGTGCGCGCGACGAAGGGGTCGAGCAGCGCGGCGCCGCCGAAGCCGAGGTTCTGCAGCTCGACGCCGCCGCGCCGGGCGGCGACCGCAGCCCACGTGCCCGTCGGGCGGGCAGCGTTGGAGCCCTGGCTGATCGACGAGCCGTGGTGCAGCCAGCGGCGACCTGCCGAGGCCGGCGGCTCGACAGGGGCGTTCGCGCTCACCTCGACGATCTCGACAGTCTCGTTGAACGGCAGCCAGATCTCGACGTCCTTGGCGTAGGCCGGCAGGCCGTCGAACGTCACGACGAGGTCGTCGCCCGGGATGAGGGTCGGGATGCCGGTCGCCATGTCGAGCTCGGTCGTCGTGCCGCCGCTCGTGCGCCGTCGGGCGACGACCTCGCCGTCGACGACGAGGTCGATGCTGCCGTCCGGCCGTGCGGGAGCGCCCGCGTACGTGACGCGCGTGCGGTGGGCCGTGAGCGTCACCGAGGTTGCGGCGGTGCGCAGGGCGATCCGCACGCCCGCGCCCTGGGCCTCGACCATCGAGAGCTGCGGGTCCGCGGCCTGCGCGAGCGCCCACGCGGGCAGGCGGTGGGGCGCGACGCCGCGCGCGGTGGGCTCGAGGCGCAGGGCGCCGCGGACGTGCTCGAGCGTGAGGGGGACGGTGTGGCTCATGCGGGTTCGGTTCTCGTTCCGGGTCGGTCGGTGGGGAGGCGGGACTCGACATACGTGCAGGCCTCGGCGAGGATCACGGGCCATGCGTCGAGGTGCGTCTGGGGCACGGCGATCCACTCGCGCATGACACGGCCGCGCATCTCCATGCGCGCGCCGGTGTCGGAGTCCTCGAGCTCGGTCGCGCGCTGCTCGGTCACCTTGACGACGAGGTCGCCAGCTGTCGAGACGAACGCGAACATCTTGCCGCGCACACGGGCGCCGTGGGAGCCGAACATCGGTGCGACGTCGACGTCGCCGCGCGCGAGGAGCGGGGGCAGCAGGTCGTCGAGCAGCGCGCGGCCGTGCTCACGTTCCGGGCGTGCTGTGCTCATCGTTGCGACCTCCGCCGAAGGGACCTGCGGTGCGAGAGACCGGGGTCGTCGGCCCTCTCGCGCAGCGTACGCCGCGGCGCGTGGCGGCCCTGCGGCAGAAGCGGGTGCTACCGCTCGTCGACGAGCCACTCGAGGCCGGCGCCCGGGCCCTCGAGGCCCTTGGACGCGCGCCACGCATTGAAGCTCGCGGCCCACTCGCGGTGGGCCTCCTGCTGGAAGCCGTGGAGGTCGCGCAGCGACATCTCGCCGAGCGCGGGGTGGCGCTCGACCATCGCGGCGAGGACGTCGAGGGTCGCGATGACGTCGACGTCCGCCGTGTGGAGGGCGACCGCGTCGTCGACGCCGTAGACGCCGCACAGGTCGACGAGCTTGCGCTTGCCCTTGCGCCACCGGTCGACCTTGCGGTCGATGACGAGCGGGTCGATGACCCCGACGACGGGGCCGTCGAGGCGGTCGGCGAGCGTCGGCAGGCCGTGGCGGACGAGCTCGGCCTCGAGGATCGAGACGTCGAACGTCGCGTTGAACGCGACGAGGGGAACGCCCGCGCGCAGGTCGGCGGCGATGCGCGCAGCGATCTCCTCGAGGGCGACCCACGGGGAGACGCCGTGCTCGCGTGCGTGCTCGGTCGTGATGCCGTGGATCGCGGACGCGGCCTCCGGGATGGGGACGCCCGGGTCGATGAGCCACGTGTCGACCGTCGTCCCGCGCAGCGGGTCGCGGCGCACGAGCGCCGCCGTGACGATCCTGTCGGACGACGTGCTCACGCCCGTCGTCTCGGTGTCGAAGCCGAGCAGGGGGCCCGAGGCCCACGAGTCGGAAAAGAGGTCGGGTGCTGCGTCGCGGTTCACATCAGTCATGATCGCCCGTTCGTCGTCGGTTCCGAGCGTGGTGCTCACGCTCGGGACGATCCTTGCAGGTGCGTCGGACATTGGTGGGCCGCAGCGCGGGAACGTCCTGGACCCGTTGGGCGCATCGTGCCCCCGAGAACTTCTCGCAGCGTAAAGAACAAGGATTCTTTACGCGAGAGTTGGGCTGCGAAAGGGTTGCGTGACGGAAGAACCTTGATTCACGGCGCCAGCAAGGAGCCGCAGACCAAGGAGGACACCGTGAGCACGACCACCTTCACCCCCCGGAGCACCACCGCCGACGGCATGGGCGAGAAGATCGTCGCATCTGCACGCGTCCTGCCCGGCGACCAGACCCAGACCGCCGCCGAGCTCGCCCACGACTGGGCGACCAACCCCCGCTGGGTCGGCATCCGCCGCGACTACACCGCCGAGGACGTCATCGCCCTGCGCGGCTCCGTCCGTGAGGACCCCACGCTCGCCCGCCGTGGCGCCGAGCGCCTCTGGGAGCTCCTCCGCACCGAGGAGTGGATCCCGGCCCTCGGTGCCCTCACCGGCAACCAGGCCGTCCAGCAGGTCCGCGCCGGACTCAAGGCCATCTACCTCTCCGGCTGGCAGGTCGCCGCCGACGCCAACCTCTCCGGACAGACCTACCCCGACCAGTCGCTCTACCCCGCGAACTCCGTCCCGGCCGTCGTCCGCCGCATCAACAACGCGCTCCTGCGCGCCGACCAGATCGAGACCGCCGAGCTCGGCCGGCCCGCCCGCGAGTGGCTCGCCCCGATCGTCGCGGACGCCGAGGCCGGCTTCGGCGGCCCCCTCAACGCCTACGAGCTCATGCACCAGATGATCACGGCTGGCGCGGCGGGCGTGCACTGGGAGGACCAGCTCGCGTCGGAGAAGAAGTGCGGCCACCTCGGCGGCAAGGTCCTCGTCCCGACGCAGCAGCACGTGCGCACGCTCTCCTCGGCGCGGCTCGCGGCCGACGTCGCCGGTGCCTCGACCCTCGTCGTCGCCCGGACCGACGCGCTCGCGGCCGACCTCATCACGAGCGACATCGACGAGCGCGACCGTCCGCTCCTCACGGGCGAGCGCTCCTCGGAGGGCTTCTACCGGACGCGTCCGGGCCTCGACGCCGTCATCACGCGCGGCCTCGCCTACGCCCCGTACGCCGACCTCATCTGGGTCGAGACGGGCGAGCCCGACCTCGGCCTGGCCCGCGAGTTCGCCCAGGCCATCCACGCCGAGCACCCCGGCAAGATGCTCGCCTACAACTGCTCGCCGTCGTTCAACTGGAAGAAGCACCTCGACGACGACACCATCGCCCGCTTCCAGCGCGAGCTCGCGAGCTACGGCTACGCGTTCCAGTTCATCACCCTCGCGGGCTTCCACGCCCTCAACCACTCGATGTTCGAGCTCGCCCGCGGCTACCGCGACCGCGGCATGAGCGCGTACGTCGAGCTCCAGGAGGCCGAGTTCGCCTCCGAGGCCGACGGCTACACCGCGACCCGCCACCAGCGGGAGGTCGGCACCGGCTACTTCGACCGCGTCGCAGGAGTGCTCAACCCCGACAGCGCCACCCTCGCGCTCGTCGGGTCCACCGAGACCGAGCAGTTCTGACCCCACCCCGCACGTGCCGGCGCGGGCACCAGGTGCCCGCGCCGGCGTTCCCGAAGGAGCACGCCATGACCCTCACGACCGACTCCCCGACGTCCCCGCCCCGCACGCGCCCGACGATCCGTCCGACGCGTGACGCCGGCCCCCGCGGCGAGGAGATCCTCACGCCCGACGCCCTCGACTTCGTCGCCGAGCTCCACGACCGTTTCGCGGCCCGCCGCCACGACCTCCTCGTCGAGCGCCAGCGCGCCCGGCAGATGATCGAGGACGGCATCGACCCCGACTTCCTGCCCGAGACGCGGCACGTCCGCGAGGACCGGACGTGGCGCGTCGCCGGTCCCGGCCCGGGCCTCGAGCGTCGCCACGTCGAGATCACCGGCCCGACGGACCCGAAGATGGCGATCAACGCCCTCGGCTCCGGCGCGGACGTGTGGCTCGCCGACCACGAGGATGCGCTGAGCCCGACGTGGGAGAACGTCGTCGGCGGGCAGGTCTCGCTGCACGACGGCATCCGCGGCACGCTCGAGCACACCTCACCCGAGGGCAAGGAGTACCGCCTGCCGTCGAGCACGCTCACGGACCTGCCGACGATCGTCTTCCGGCCGCGCGGCTGGCACCTCATCGAGAAGCACCTGCGGTCCGTCGACCGCGCGGGCACCGAGACGCCTGCGTCGGCGTCGCTCGTCGACGCGGGCCTCTACCTCTTCCACAACGCGCGCGAGCTGGTCGCCCGCGGCCGCGGCCCGTACCTCTACCTGCCCAAGCTCGAGGGGCGGCGCGAGGCGCGGCTGTGGGACGAAGTCTTTTCGTACTCGGAGGAGCGCCTGGGCCTGCCGCACGGCACGATCCGCGCAACCGTCCTCATCGAGACGCTGCCCGCGGCGTTCGAGATGGAGGAGGTCCTCTACGAGCTGC
The DNA here is from genome assembly GCF_011300875.1 of Sanguibacter sp. HDW7. Lineage (NCBI taxonomy): Bacteria > Bacillati > Actinomycetota > Actinomycetes > Micrococcales > Sanguibacteraceae > Sanguibacter > Sanguibacter sp. HDW7. The sequence continues at coordinate 746,083 of NZ_CP049862.1, forward strand.
GCGACCACTGCGCGGGCCTCAACGCCGGCCGCTGGGACTACCTGTTCTCGATGATCAAGAACTTCCGCCGTCGCGGCTCGTTCTTCGTCCTGCCGGACCGCGGCGCTGTGACGATGACGGTCCCGTTCATGCGGGCGTACACGGAGCTGCTCGTCGCGACGTGCCACCAGCGTGGGGCGCAGGCGATCGGCGGGATGAGCGCGTTCATCCCCGACCGTCGTCGGCCCGAGGTGACGGAGCGTGCCGAGGCGCAGGTCCGGGCGGACAAGCGTCGTGAGGCGACCGACGGGTTCGACGGCACGTGGGTCGCGCACCCCGACCTCATCCCGTACGCGCGCGAGGAGTTCGACGCCGTGCTCGAGGGTCGCGACGACCAGCGTGACCGGCTGCGCGAGGACGCCCACGTCACTGCGCGCGACCTGCTCGACGTCTCGTCGGCGTCGGCCGGCGCGGGCGTCTCCGCCGAGGGGCTGCGCGCGAACATCTCCGTGGGCGTCCGCTACATCGCCTCGTGGCTGCGGGGCACGGGCGCCGCGGCGATCGACCACCTCATGGAGGACGCGGCCACCGCGGAGATCTCGCGCTCGCAGGTGTGGCAGTGGATCCACAACGGCACGCGGACCGTCGGGGGAGCGCCCGTGACGGTCGAACGGGTCGAGGCGCTGCTCGCGCAGATCGTCGAGGACCTGCCACGCACGCCGGGCGACAGGATCGAGGAGGCCGCACAGATCTTCCGTGACGTCGCGTGCGGGGACGACTTCCCGACGTTCCTCACCATCGGCGCCTACGCGCGGCTCGACTGACACCAGGTCGAGGCTGGCGGGATCCGTGGCCGGACTGCCACGGATCCCGCTGGTCTGCTAGGTTCGGCCCACGACGAGCCGCACAGGGGCGCTCGCGAGCACATCGAGGTGCCGACATGACCGACCTGCCGCCCGGCCCGCTGCACCCGCACGGTCCGCCGCACCCGCCAGGTCCGGGCTTCGGGGAGGACCCGTTCCGCACGCCGCCCCCGGACGTCCAGCGCCGCTGGAAGGACCTGCCCGCCCCGCCACGGGGCGTTCGCACCTGGGTCGAGGTGGTGGGGGTCATCGGTGCGTCGGTGGCGGTCTTCTGTGCGGTCGTCGTCAATCTTCCCGTCGCGCCGTTCGGGGACAACTTCGCGACGCTCATCGGGTGGTACTTCGGCGTCCCGCTGCTTGCGGTTCTCGCGATCGCGGGCCTCGTCGCGCTCTCGCTGCGCGCGCGGAAGGTCGGCATCGTCCTCTGGACGGTCTTCCTCGTCCCGTGGTTCTTCGTCAACCTCGCCCTCATGCTCTACGCAGGTGCGCTGCCCGAGGGTGGTGACGAGGTTCTCGACCGGTGGTGGCTCGTGACCTCCGCCTGGCCGACGTGGGTCGCGCGCGCCGTGGCGGTGCTCGGCGCGCTCACGGCGATCCTCACGCACCTCCGGAACCGTGGCGGCGGGTCGGTCGTCCCGCAGGTCCCCAGGGTGTCGCTCGAGGCGCCGGACGGCGACGCCCCTCCGCCGCCCACACCGTGGGTCAGGTTGCCGACGGCCGCGTCGCCTCCGACCGCGTCGATGCCCGAGCTCCGGGCGCCGAGATCCAGGTACTCCGTCGTGGGTGCCGTCGGCGCGGCGGTCGGGGCTGTCGCCACGTTCGCGGTCGTGCGGCCGTGGAACCTCTCCCTGCTCGACCACACAGACATTGCCGTGATGATCGTCTTCGGCGCGACCGGACTCGTCCTGGCCGGAGGGGTGGCCGCCGCCGCGGGGATCGCCGGCGCCGTCCTCCTCGTCGTGGCGGACAGACGTGACGCCGCGCGGGCCAGGAAGTGTCGTCGGCTCGCGCTCTCCCTGGGGCTCGTCGCCGCCGCCCTGCTCGTCGCGGAGCTGGGCGGCACCGTCGCCGACGCCGTCCTCGGACCTGCTGTCCCCGAGCTGGAGGTGGGAGACCCGCGCGCTCTCGGGCTCGTGACCGTGCTCGGCCTCGCGGGATGGGTCGTGGCACTGCTTTCCTCGCGACGGCTCGACCGCGTCGACGGTGGGCACGCCGCCGACGGGCAGGGGCCGCCTCCCGTGCCGGGTGCCGCCCCGGAGGCGGTGAACGTCGCCGCCGTCCTGTCGCTCGTCCTCGGCTGCGTCGGCGGGCTCGTCGGCGCGGTCCTCGGGCACGTCGCGCTCCGCCAGATCGCGCTGACCGGGGAGCGGGGTCGCCCCGTCGCGATCATCGGCATCGTGCTCAGCTACCTCGGGCTCGCGCTGATCCTCGTCGCCCTCGTCTGGACCCCGGGCTCCTGACGGGAGCGTGGCCGGAGCAGCCCGACGACGCCGGCCGGCCCCGGTCCGCTGTCAGAGCGCGCCGTGGAGACGCGCATGGAGCGCTCGGACCTCGCCGGCGAGCTCCGGCACGGGCCCCTCGACGACGACGCCCGGCGCGACGGCCTGCACGGGCAGCGGCAGCACCGGGGCCGGCGCGACGCCCCACGCGGTGAGCCACTCCGTGAGCTGTGCGGAGCTCGCGACGTAGACGATGCGTCCGAGCCCCACCCAGGCGTGCGCCGCCGCGCACATGGGGCAGTGCTCCCCCGACGTGTGGACAGTCGCGCCCGCGCGCTCGGCCGGCGTGAGGTGGGCCGCGGCCCACCGCGCGAGCTCGAGCTCGGGGTGGCGTGTCCGGTCGCCGTCCTTGATGCGGTTGCGGTCCTCAGCGAGGACCCGGCCCGACGCGTCGACGAGCACCGAGCCGAAGGGCTCGTCCCCGTCGTCGAGGGCCTCGCGCGCGAGCTCGACGCAGCGTCGCAGGTGGGTGAGGTCGTCGTCCGTGATCATGGCCCCACTCTGCCGCAGCGGTCGCCGGGACGACAGTCACGGGTTCTGGCACCTCCTCGCGGTACCCTGGGGGACGTGAGCAACGAGATCGAGATCGGCCGTGGCAAGCGCGGGCGCCGCGCATACTCCTTCGACGACATCGCGATCGTGCCCTCGCGGCGCACGCGCGACCCGAAGGACGTGTCAGTCGGCTGGCAGATCGACGCCTTCCACTTCGAGACGCCGATCCTCGCCGCCCCCATGGACTCCGTCATGAGCCCCGCGACGGCGATCGCGCTCGGCCGGCTCGGCGGCCTGGGCGTCCTCGACCTCGAGGGCCTGTGGACCCGCTACGAGGACCCGCAGCCGCTGCTCGACGAGATCGCGTCGCTCGACGAGGCCCGCGCGACCACGCGCATGCAGGAGATCTACTCCGAGCCCGTCAAGGGCGAGCTCATCAAGGCGCGCCTCAAGGAGATCCGTGACGCGGGCGTCGTCGTCGCGGGCGCCCTCACGCCGCAGCGCACGCAGGAGTTCTACGCGGACGTCCTCGCGGCCGGTGTCGACATCTTCGTCATCCGCGGCACGACGGTCTCGGCCGAGCACGTCTCGGGCAACGCCGAGCCGCTCAACCTCAAGCGGTTCATCTACGAGCTCGACGTGCCCGTCATCGTCGGCGGCGCAGCGACCTACCAGGCCGCGCTCCACCTCATGCGCACGGGCGCAGCGGGCGTCCTCGTCGGCTTCGGCGGCGGTGCCGCCCACACGACGCGTACGACGCTCGGCATCCACGCCCCGATGGCGTCGGCCGTCGCCGACGTCGCCGCGGCGCGTCGCGACTACCTCGACGAGTCGGGCGGCCGCTACGTGCACGTCATCGCCGACGGCGGCATCGGCCGCTCGGGCGACCTCGTCAAGGCCGTCGCGTGCGGCGCCGACGCCGTCATGGTCGGCGCGGCCCTCGCCCGCGCGACCGACGCTCCCGGCCAGGGCTTCCACTGGGGCTCCGAGGCGCACCACATGCAGCTCCCGCGCGGCCACCGCGTCGAGGTCGGCCAGGCCGGCACGTTCGAGCAGATCCTCTTCGGCCCGTCCGACCGCGCCGACGGCACGCTCAACCTCGTCGGCGCCCTGCGCCGCTCGATGGCGACGACGGGCTACTCGGACCTCAAGGAGCTCCAGCGCGTCGAGGTCGTCGTCTCGCCGTACCAGCCGCACTGACGCGCCTCCCGCACGTACGCCGCAGCCCGCCGACGCCTCCGCGTCGGCGGGCTGCGGCGTTCCGGTGTCGACCTCGCTGCGCGCGCCGCCGGCTCGGCGTCAGGACCCGAAGAAGAATGCCGCCGGGACGTAGGACGGGCACTGCGGGGCGATCTCGTCCCGTTTCTCGGGGGGAAGTGCCTCGAGCGCCCCGTTGGGCCACCAGTCAAGGCGTTCAGGCGTGTGGAACGCAGCGATGTACGCCTCGCGCGTCGGCTTCTTGCTCTGGTCGACCTCGATGCCGTGCGCCGCCATGCACGGGATGAAGTACTGCTCCCAGTAGTCGTAGGTGAGCCCGAGCTGCTCGTTGGTCCACTCCTGGGAGATCACGGGATCGGTCGTGTACTTCGCGTTGCAGGTGAAGTGAGCGCGACTGTTGGCCGCCTCCTGCGCCTCCGGAAGCTCCTCCGAGAGGATGCCCCCGTACTTGTCCGGGGTGGCGGGGAAGCCGGCGTCGGTGAGGCACTCGGCCACAGCTGTGGCCCAGTCGACGTTGCTCGTCGTCCATCGGACGAGAGCAACTTCGGGGACCGGGTCGTAGCCGAGGTGATGTGCCTCGTCGGTGATCTGCTCCTGGCGCCAGGCGAGCTTCTCGGCCTCGGTCATCGCGATCGGTTCGATCCTGACGGTCGGCTCCCACGACATCGGGTCCCACACGGTGCTGGTGGACGCCCCTCCGGTCGGAGCCGTGGGCGCCGCCGTCGGCGTTGGGCTGTCCGCCGTACATCCGGTGGCGACGGCGGAAAGGACGATCGCGACGAGCAGTGCGGCGCCTCGACGTGCGGACGGCATGGTGGGCACCTCCGGCTGGGGCGACGCGGGCATCCGCGTCCTGTTGTGCGCACGTTAGCGAACTGCGCCCGGATCGCGGCATGGGGCGCCCGCATCGTGACGTCATCGCAACCGGCAGCGTCCCCGCGCCGGGGAGGTTCCACGGTTCGCGGAGAGGTGAAACCCAGCGGACTGTCAGAGGCAGGACGTAGATTCGGACCATGAGCCACGAGCCCGACGCGACCGCCGACGACGCCGGCCGCGAGGAGAACCTGTCCGAGCCCACCACGGGCGCTGCCGCGCCGACGACCGAGGGGCCGCTCGATCCCGAGGACGTCGGCTCGACGTACGTCCTCGAGCCCGAGGACCTCACGCATCTGCTGCGGCAGCTCGTCGTGTCGCCCGGTGCCGCCGAGACGCTCGTGCGGTCGCCGCAGACCGGGGCGCCGCTCGTGTCGGTGCCGGTCTCGACGGCCGACGACGTCGCGCGTGCGGTCACCGAGGCACGTGCCGCGCAGCGCGCGTGGGCTAGGCGGTCCGTCGCCGACCGTGCACGCGTCCTGCTCGCGCTCGGGGACATCGTTCTCGCGGAGCAGTCCGACGTGCTCGACCTCGTCCAGCTCGAGAACGGCAAGTCGCGTGCGAGCGCCTTCGAGGAGGTCGCTGACCTCGCGCAGGTGACGCGTCACTACGGCGTCCGCGGCGCCTCCTACCTGCGTGACCGGCGCGTGCCGGGCATGCTGCCCGTCCTCACGTCCGCGCGCGTCCACCGTCGTCCCGTCGGGGTCGTCGGGGTCATCGCGCCGTGGAACTACCCGCTGACGCTCGCGCTGTCCGACGCCCTTCCCGCGCTGCTCGCGGGCAACGCCGTCGTCCTCAAGCCGGACCCGCAGACGACGCTCACGGCACTGTGGGCCGCCGAGGCGCTCCTGCGCGCCGGGCTGCCGCGCGGCGTCCTGCGCGTCGTCGCGGGTGGGGGAGAGGTCGGCGCTGCACTCGTCGACGCCGTCGACCACGTCGTCTTCACGGGCTCGACCGCGACCGGCCGCAAGGTCGCCGCGCAGGCCGCCGGCCGCCTCGTCGGCGCGACCCTCGAGCTCGGCGGCAAGAACCCCCTCTACGTCGCCGCGGACGCTGACGTCGACGCGGCCGCGCTCGGCGCCGTCCGCGCGTGCTTCGGCAACACCGGCCAGCTCTGCATGTCGATCGAGCGACTCTACGTCCACACGGAGGTCGCCGAGGCCTTCACCGCGGCATTCGTCGCGCGCGTGCGCGCGCTGCGCGTCGGCGTCGGCCTCGACTACACGCACGACGTCGGCTCGCTCACGACCCCCGCACAGCTCGAGCGCGTCACCCAGCACGTCGACGACGCGCTGAGCCGTGGCGCCCGCGTGCTCGTCGGCGGCGTCCACCGCACCGACCTCGGTCCGCTCTTCCACGAGCCGACAGTCCTCACCGACGTCCCCGACGACGCGCTGTGCGCGCGCGAGGAGACGTTCGGCCCGCTCGTCACGCTGCGCGTCGTGCGCGACGACGACGAGGCGGTGCGCCTCATGAACGACACCGACTACGGCCTCAACGCGAGCATCTGGACGACGAGCACCCACCGCGGCCGCGAGCTCGCTGCGCGCGTCGAAGCCGGGTCTGTCGGCATCAACGACGGCTACGCGTCCGCGTGGGGCTCCGTCGCCGCACCCATGGGCGGTTTCAAGCAGTCCGGCCTCGGCCGCCGCCACGGTCGCGAGAGCATCGAGGCGATGACCGAGCCGCAGACGATCGTCGTCCAGCGGCTCGTCGGCCACGGCGCGAGCCTCGACGAGCTCTTCAAGCTCCCTGGCGGCAAGGGGCAGGAGCTCCTCACGACGGGGCTGCGCGCCCTGCGGGCGCTGCGCATGCCCTGACCTGTCTGTCTCGCCGTGGCTACCGTCGGGCCGGAACAGAGCGGCTCGACCGGTGGGTCCGATGTCGCCGACTCACGAGCCTGCGAACTGGTACGGTGCGCTCCAAGCACTCGGGCTCGCGACGGAATCGAGGTTGGCGCACATGTCGAGGCTCCCTGATCGGCTCGTAGGGCGTCACCTTGCTGTTCTGGCTGGAGCCGTCGCCCTCTTTGCGGCCGTCTGTGCTCTCGACCACCCCCTCGCTTCGCTCCTGACGGTCTTCCTCCCCGCAGCCTCGCTCGTCGTCGCACGCGCTCTCTCCGTGCCTTTCGGGGAGCCTCTGTATGTCCGGGGGTTCCGCTGGGCGGCGTTCATCGCCCTCGTGCTCGGGGTCCTGTCCGTGCAAGCGCCGATTCCCGGCGTGGCGACGTTGACTGCTCTCTCCTTTCTCTGGATCGGCGCCTCGAGGGGCAGCGGGTACCTTGCGGGCATCACGTTCGCGGCCGCGTGCGCGCTGATGCCGCTGGACATCACCGGGGTCGTCCGCATGTCGGCTCCGTCGACCGGATCTGTCGCGCACGTCAGTGCGCTCGGCGTCGTCGCGCTCGTCGTCGGAGCGCTCGCCTACAGAGCCCTGCGACGAGATGCAGCTCTCGCCAGCCCGGACGCGCACCTGGTCGGCGGACTCGTCCCGCGACCTGAAGGACGATGACAGTCACGTCTGTCCAGATCTGAACGGAGATGACGATGTACCTCAGCCTGTTCATCCCTCCCACCCGGGGCGACTTCGACGGTCTCACGGTCTCGTCGATGATCGAGTGGGCTCCACCTGCCCTCGTCGCACTCGCAGTCGCGGCCGTCGTCACCGTGGCGTGGCACCGTCGCGCGACTCGTGTGAAGTAGCTCGGAGCGTGTCCGGCACGAGCCCGGGAGCGAGCAGCTCCGGGCGCGCAGGTGCTCGCGCTGCGGATGCCCTGAGCTCCCCGCAGGTACGAGACCGGCCCGGCACCCCGTGAGGGGTGCCGGGCCGGCGTCGTCGTGCAGGGAGGTGTCAGACCGCCGCGGGCTCGTCCTCGGACGCATCCGCGCCCGACGCGAGCTCGTCGACGACCGCGACGCACTGGCGCGCGATCGCGAGCTCCTCGTTCGTCGGGACGACCATGACGAGCGTCGACGTCCAGTCGGGCGAGATGATCCGCGGGTCGCGGCTGCGCTCGTCGTTGCGGCCCTCGTCGATCGCGATGCCGAGCGACTCGAGGCCCCGCACCGTGAGGCGACGCACGATCTCGTCGTTCTCGCCGACGCCCGCCGTGAACGTGATGACGTCGACGCGCCCGAGGATCGCGTGGTAGGCGCCGATGTACTTCTTGAGACGGTGGATGTAGATGTCGAGCGCGAGCTTGGTCGCCTCGTCACCCTGCGCGACCAGCTCGTGGATCGCACGGAAGTCGCTCTCGCCCGAGAGCCCCTTCATGCCGGACCTCTTGTTGAGCAGGTCGTCGATCTCGTCGATCGACATGCCCGCGTTGCGCGCCAGGTGGAAGATGACCGCCGGGTCGACGTCGCCCGAGCGCGTGCCCATGACGAGGCCCTCGAGAGGCGTGAGGCCCATCGACGTCTCGACCGCCACGCCGCCGCGCACGGCGGACACGGACGCGCCGTTGCCGAGGTGCAGGACGATCTGGTTGAGCTCGTCGAGGCGACGGCCCAGCACGCGCGAGACCTTGCCCGAGACGTACTGGTGGCTCGTGCCGTGGAAGCCGTAGCGACGGATCGCGTGCGCCTCCGCGACGTCCTTGTCGATCGCGTACGTGTACGCGGCCTCGGGGAGCGTCTGGAAGAACGCCGTGTCGAAGATCGCGATGTGCGGCACGTGCGGCAGCAGCTCGCGCGCCACCTCGATGCCCGCGACGTGACCCGGGTTGTGCAGGGGAGCGAGCGGGATGAGCGACCGGATCTTCTCGAGCACCTCGTCGTCGATGACGGCGGGGCCGGAGAAGTACGAGCCGCCCTGGACGACGCGGTGCCCGACGGCGACGACGTCGGCCTCAGCGAGGTCCGGGCCGTGCACCGTGAAGAGCTCCATGATGATGCGCAGCGCGGCCGAGTGGTCCGGCACGTCGATGATCTGCGTCGTCTTGTTGCCCGCGAACTTGTGCGTGACGATGCCGTCGTCCTGACCGATGCGCTCGACCTGGCCGGACGCGATCGCCTCGCCTCCGACCGGGTTGACGAGCTGGTACTTCACCGACGACGAGCCGGAGTTGATGACGAGCACCGAGCCGTGGGCGCCGTTCGCGGAGAAGGAGGCCAGCCGCTCGCTGGACGCCGAGGACACTGCCGGGTTCATGGGGTGTTGTGCTCCTTGATTCTCGAACGAGGTTCTCAGGCGCCCGCGGGCGTGTCGCCCTGGGCCTGGATGGCCGTGATGGCCACGGTGTTGACGATGTCCTGGATGAGCGCGCCGCGCGAGAGGTCGTTGACCGGCTTGCGCAGACCCTGCAGGACGGGGCCGACGGCCACCGCGCCGGCGGAGCGCTGCACGGCCTTGTATGTGTTGTTGCCCGTGTTGAGGTCCGGGAAGATGAAGACCGTCGCACGGCCCGCGACCGCGGAGTCCGGCAGCTTCGTCTGCGCGACCGACGCGTCGACGGCGGCGTCGTACTGGATCGGGCCCTCGACCGACAGGTCGGGACGGCGCTCGCGCACGATCTCCGTCGCCAGACGCACCTTGTCGACGTCCGCACCCGAGCCGGACGCGCCGGTCGAGTACGAGAGCATCGCGATACGCGGCTCGACCCCGAACTGGGAGGCCGTCGCCGCCGACGAGATCGCGATGTCCGCGAGCTGCTCGGCCGTCGGGTCCGGGTTGACGGCGCAGTCGCCGTAGACGAGCACGCGGTCCTCGAGGCACATGAGGAACACCGACGAGACGACGGAGACGTCGGGCACGGTCTTGATGATCTCGAAGGACGGCTTGATCGTGTGCGCGGTCGTGTGCGCAGCGCCCGAGACCATGCCGTCGGCGAGGCCGAGCTGCACCATCATCGTGCCGAAGTACGACACCGACCGGACGATCTCGCGGGCGCGGTCGACCGTCATGCCCTTGTGCTTGCGCAGCTCCGTGTACTCGAGCGCGAAACGCTCGTGGAGCTCGCCCTCGGACGGGTCGACGAGGTGCGCCTCGGACAGGTCGAGACCGAGCTCGGCGGCCCGCGCCTGGATGTCGCGCGGCGTGCCGAGGATCGTGATCTCCGCGACCTGACGCTGCAGCAGCTGGGCCGCCGCGCGCAGGATGCGGTCGTCGTTGCCCTCGGGCAGGACGATGTGCTTGCGGTCGGCGCGCGCCCTCGCGAGCAGCTCGTACTCGAACATGAGCGGCGTGACGACGTCAGTGCGCGAGAGCTGCAGGTGGTCGAGGAGAGCATCGCCCTCGACGTGCTGCTCGAAGAGCGCGAGGGCCGCGGCGACCTTGAGCTCGGCGTCCTTCGTCACCATGCCGCGCGTCTCGTACGCGGCCGAGGCCGACCGGAAGGTGCCGAGGTCCGTCGCGACGATCGGAAGACGCTGGTCGAGACCCTCGACGAGGCGCGCGATCGTCTCGGGCGGCGTGAACCCGCCGTTGAGGATGATGCCCGACAGGCTCGGGAAGCCCGCCGCAGAGTTCGCCATGACGAGGCCGAGAAGGATGTCCGAGCGGTCGCCGGGAGCGATGACGACGGACCCCTCCTTGATGCGGCCGAGCAGGTGCTCGACGCTCATGGCACCGACCTGCACGTCGAGGACCTCACGGCCGAGGAGAGCGGGGTCGCCGAGGAGCAGGCGACCGCCGACGGCGTCGGAGAGCTGGCTCATCGTCGGGGCGGAGAGGAACGGCTCCTCCGGCACGGCCCAGCTCGGCAGCGGGCCCGCGAGAGCCGCGGCGACGGCCGCGATCTGCTCCGGCTCGCAACGGTTGGCGACGACCGCGATCGCGTGCGCGTGGTGCGCCGCGAGCTCCGCGATCGCGACGTCCGCACTCTGGCGGACGGCCTCGGGCGTGCGACGCGCCCCCGAGACCACGAGGAGGACGGGCGCGCCGAGGTTCGCGGCGATGCGCGCGTTGACGCTCAGCTCCGTCGGGCCGGCGACGTCCGTGTAGTCGGTGCCGACGATGACGACGGCGTCGCACTTGGCCTCGACCGCGTGGAAGCGGGAGACGATCGTCGACAGGGCGGCGTCAGTGTCCGCGTGGAGCTCGTCGTACGTCACGCCGACGCACTCGTCGTACGTGAGCTCGACGCCGTCGTGCGCGAGCAGCAGCTCGAGGACGTGGTCGCGCGTCTCCGTCGACCGCGCGACGGGACGGAAGACGCCGACCCGCTGCACGCGACGCGTGAGGAGGTCGACGACCCCGAGAGCGAGCGTCGACTTGCCTGTCGCTCCCTCGGCGGACGTGATGTAGATGTTCCGGGCCGACGTAGTCACTTGCTCGCCTCCTGTGCTGGCGACCCCCTCCGGATCGCCGTTCGTGGGGCGACGACGGCATCGTCGCTGGTCCACGGGTCGAGCCTGCCGATCGGCGGGCTCTCGTTCCACCAAACACGGTGGCTGACGGAAGAACGGGGGACGGAGGTCCCGCGCGCCGCATGCCTCTGTGTGTGGCTCACCACAGGGTCGCATCCCGGTGCACCCGACGTCACGGGAACCGGCGCCCGGGAGGCGAGACGTCCGTCACCACGGGCCGTCGGCGCACGTCACGGCGGGGGCCGACGGGGCAGACGGTCGGTGCCCGCGCGATAGCGTGGGCGCATGCACGAGCCTGCCGCTGACGCCCCGGTCGAGACCGTCGAGCCGTCCGCCGACGACGTCCCGACGCCTGCCGCGGGACGTCCGTCGGTCGCCGACGTCGTGCGCGCCGCGTTCGTGCCGCGCGTGCTCGTGATGTTCGCCGTCATGGTCGCCGCGGTCGTCGTGTGCGCGAACCTCGGCATCTGGCAGCTCTCGCGCGCGTACGAGCGTGGCGCGCAGGCCGAGCAGCACCGGCTCGACGAGATCGCGCAGGCCGGCCCGCGGTCGCTCGTCGACGTCCTCGCGCCGCAGACCACGTTCCCGGGCGCGGCCGTCGGCGCGAGCGTCGCCGTGACCGGCACGTTCGAGGGTGACCAGCTGCTCGTCTCGGGGCGCGCGGTCGACGGCCGCACCGGCTACCTCGTGCTCGCGCCCCTGCGCGTCAGCGACGACGGCAGCGGCGGGGCGTCGTGGGCAGACCTCTCGGGCGCGCCTGTCCTGCCGGTCGTGCGCGGCTGGGTCGCGACGCCTGCGGACGCGCCGGCCGCTCCGACCGGCACGGTCGACGTCAGCGGCTACCTGCAGTCCTCGGAGGCTGTCGGAGACGGTGCGATCGTCGACGGCGTCACCGACTCGATCTCGTCGGGCCAGCTCGCCAACCGGTGGGGCGGGCCCATCTACTCGGGCTACCTCGTCGTGTCCGCGACCGCACCGGCCGACGCCCCGGCGCTCACCCTCCTGCCGCGCCCGACCGTCCAGGGTGGCGAGGGCGTCAACATGCAGAACCTCTTCTATGCGCTGCAGTGGTGGATCTTCGGCCTCTTCGCGGTCGGCCTGTGGGTGCAGATGGTGCGCGACGAGGCCCGCGCGGGTGCGGATCCCGACGCGTTCACCGGCTGGGAGCAGTTCCAGCAGTCCTGACGGCTCCGACCCGGAACGACCGCGAGGCCGCTGCCGAGGGACTGGACCGTCGACACAGGTCGACGATCCAGCCCGCCAGCAGCGGCCTCGTGCGTGGTGCGGCGGGGGTCCTACTCGCTCTGCCAGGAGTGCCAGAGGTCCGCGTAGTCGCCGCCCGCCGCGACGAGCTCGGCGTGCGGGCCGATCTCGCTGATGCGGCCGCCGTCGACGACGGCGACGCGATCAGCGTCGTGCGCCGTGTGGAGGCGGTGCGCGATCGCGACGACCGTGCGGCCAGTGAGCACCGCACCGAGCGAGGTCTCGAGCTCGCGCGCTGCGCGCGGGTCGAGCAGGCTCGTCGCCTCGTCGAGGATGAGCGTGTGCGGGTCGAGCAGCACGAGCCGCGCGAGCGCGACCTGCTGGGCCTGCGCCGGCGTGAGCGGGTGCCCGCCCGAGCCGACCTCGGTCTCGATGCCCTCGGGCAGGGCCTCGACCCACGCACGGGCCGCGACCGCGTCGAGCGCGTTGAGCAGCGCCTCGTCGCTCGCCGTGACGTCCGCGAGGCGCAAGTTGTCCGCGAGCGAGCCGACGAACACGTGGTGCTCCTGCGTGACGAGCGCGACGTGGCCGCGCAGGTCCTCGAGCGGGAGGTCGACGAGCGGCACGCCGCCGACCGTCGCCGAGCCGCCCGTGGGCGGGTGGATGCCCGCGATCATGCGGCCGAGCGTCGACTTGCCGGCGCCCGACGGCCCGACGACGGCCAGGCGCTCGCCCGGGCGCAGGTCGAGGTCGATGCCGTGGAGGACGTCGTGCCCCTCGCGGTACGCGTAGCGCACGCCCTCGGTGCGCACGACCTCGTCGGTGGGCTCGACACCCGACGCGACGCGGTCGGACTCGACGAGCTTGGCGCCGAAGAGGCGACCGAGCGACGTCATGGCGACCTGGATCTCGTCGAGCCAGAACACGAGCTCCCAGATGGGGCCGATGATCATGCGCATGTAGAGGATGACCGCGGTGACCGCGCCGACGGTCGTCCAGCCGTGGCTGATGAGGAACGCGCCCCACAGCAGCAGGATGATCGGGGCGAGCATGAACGGCGTGTCGAGGCCCGGCGTGAGGACGGTCCGCAGCCGCAGCGTGTACCGCTCGGCCTCGAAGGCCTCGCGCAGGTCGGCACGCAGCCGCTCGCGGCGCGTCTGCTCGAGGCCGAGCGCGTCGATCGTGCGCGCACCCTCGACGGACTCCGTGATGGTGCCGTTGAGCGCCGCGTACGCGGCGGACTCACGCTGGTAGCCCGGCGTGGCCCGGGCGAGGTACCAGCGGGAGACGACGATGACGATCGGCGCCGTGAGCACCATGACGATCGTCACCTGCGGCGCGATGATGAACGATGCGGCGAGGGTCGCGACGATCGTGATGACCGCGACGAGCACGCGCGGCACGCCGAAGCGGACGGCGAACTGCACGCGGTCGACGTCGTTCGTCGTGCGGCCGACGAGGTCGCCAGTTCCGGCCGACTCGACGGTCGACAGGGGCAGGCCCGTGACGGTGTCGAGGAAGTCCTCGCGAAGCTCGGCGAACATCGACTCGCCGTAGACGCGCGCCTTGCGCTGGGCGAAGCGCACGAGGACGGACTGCAGGACGATCGCGGCGACGAAGACGAGCGCCGCGCTGTCGACCGCAGCGAGCGTCGTGCCCGCGACGATCTGGTCGACGAGGCGGCCGACGAGCAGCGGTCCGACGAGGCCCAGGAGGGCCGCGATCGTGTGGAGCACCGTGATGCCGACGAGGGGCCGGCGGTGTCGGCGCAGGAGCGCCGCGGTGTGCCGACGCGTCGTGGGACCGTCGGCGACGGGAAGCTTGCGCCCGCTCATCGGGTCACCTCCGCGGGGGTCTGGTTGGTCTGGTCGTGGTGGTTCTCGGTCATGCTGCGGTCGACGACCGCACGGTAGCGACGGCCGTCCTCGCCCGCGTCGGCGACGAGGCTCCGGTGCGTTCCGCGCGCGACGATCTTGCCGTCCGCGAGGAGCGCGACCTCGTCGACGTGGTCGAGGACGAGCGGGCTCGCGGTGACGACGACCGTCGTGCGGCCGCGGCGGGCGCCCGCGAGGCGCTCGGCGATGCGAGCCTCGGTGTGGGCGTCGACGGCGCTCGTCGGTTCGACGAGCACGAGGATCTCGGCGTCGGTGAGGAGGGCGCGGGCGAGGGCGACGCGCTGGCGCTGGCCGCCCGAGAGCGTCCTGCCCTTCTCCGCGATCTCGCCGTCGAGCCCGCCGGGCGTCGAGTCGAGCACGTCGGCGGCGTCCGCGACGTGGAGCGCCGCGAGGACCTGCTCGTCCGACGCGCCGCCGCGGACGTCGAGGCCCGCGCGGAGCGAGCCCGTGAAGAGGTGCGGTGTCGCCTCGCCGACGACGACGCGGCGGCGCAGGGCCGTCTTGTCGAGGTCGCGCAGCAGCACTCCGCCGAGGCGGACGGGGTCCGACGCCTCGAGCTCGTCGTCGAGACGGCCCAGGCGCGTCGCGAGCGCCGCGGACTCGTCGGGCTCCTGGCACACGAGCGCGAGGAGGCGTCCCGGTGCGACGACGAGACCGGTGGTCTCGTCGACGAGCTCGGCACCCGCGGCGGGCATCGGCGCGGGCGACGTGGCGCCCGGCGTCGCGGACCCCGTCTGCAGGACCTTGAGGATCTTGCGGGACGCGATGAACGCGCGCGTGACGAACTGGATGACCTCGACGATGTTCTGCATGGGCCACGTGAGGAACGAGGCGTAGCCGAAGAACGTCACGAGCTGGCCGGCCGTGATGTTGCCCTTGACGGCCTCCCGCGCACCGAGCCACAGGACGAGCGCGAGCATGAGGTACGGCAGCAGGATCTGCAGCCCGTCGAGCCACGACTGCGTGACCGCGACGCGCTCGCCCGCGACCTTGACCTTCTGCGACTGCGCCCGGTAGCGGTCGGCGAAGACCTTCTCGCCGCCGATGCCGCGCAGGATCCGCAGGCCGGAGACGGTGTCGGCGCCGAGCGTCGTGAGGCGGCCCTGGGCCTCGCGCTGCGCGGCCTGACGCGCCTGCAGCGGCTTGACCAGCAGCACGAGCATGCCCGAGACGATCGGCAGGCCGAGCGTCACGACGAGCCCCAGGAGGAGCGACATGTTGAGCATGATGACGGCGACGACGACGTACGCGCAGAGCGAGCCGACGAGGCGCGCGGCGTTCGCGTAGATGTCGCCCATGCGCAGCGCGTCGGACGCGACGGTCGCGACGACCTCACCGGTGGGGAGCTCCTCGCTGATCGCGTCGCCCGAGTCGACGATGCGGTCGCCGATGAGCTCGGAGGACGCGAACGACGCACGCAGCCAGTTGACGACGTCCGCGCGGTGGCCCCACGCGGCGGTGACGACCTGGACGACGGCGGCGGCGAGCAGGATGCCCGCCCAGCGCCAGAGCTCGGGCGTCAGGCCCTGCTCGAGCCCGGAGTCGAGGGCGACGCCGAAGACGTAGGGCATGACCGTCTGGGAGGCGAAGGTCAGCACGCCGAGCAGCAGCGCGAGGGCCAGCGGGCCCTTCTGCTGCCGGGCCTGCCACCAGAGGAAACGGCCGGGAGAACGGGTGTCGGGGATACCGGGGGAGTCGAGGGGTAGTGAACGCACCCGACTAGCATGGACCGAGCCACCGACATTCCCCGAACCCTTTTCCCCCAGGAGCCTCCGTGCCGACGACAGACCTCACGCAGCGCATCGCGAAGACCCGCGGCTCGCTCGCGCGCTACCGCGTGCTCGCACTCGTCACGGGCGTGTTCCTGCTCGTGCTGTGCGTCGAGATGCTCGTCAAGTACGTGTTCAAGGCGCCGGACGACCTCATGTCGTGGATCGCGTGGATCCCCTTCGCGCACGGCTGGATCTACGTCGTCTACCTCATCACCGTCGTCGACCTGTGGGCCAAGATGCGCTGGGGCACGGGGCGCCTCGCGACGATGGTCCTCGCGGGCGTCGTGCCCGTCATGTCGTTCGTCGTCGAGAAGAAGGTCCACGCCGAGGCGACGGCTCTCCTCGACGGGGCCGAGCGTGCCCTTGCAGCGGGCACCACGGAGCCGTCGGGCGCGTCCGCGTCCTGACCGACGGGCGCTCGCCGCGGCCCGCACGCACGGGCGTCTATCCTTGTGCGGTGACCAACACCCCGAACCCCGACGGACCCGTTCTCGTCGTCGACCTCGGAGCCCAGTACGCCCAGCTCATCGCGCGCCGCGTGCGTGAGGCCCGGGTGTACTCCGAGGTCGTCCCGCACACCTGGTCGGTCGAGCGCATGCTCGAGAAGAAGCCCGCGGCGATCATCCTCTCCGGCGGGCCGTCGTCCGTCTACGAGGAGGGCGCGCCGTCGGTCGACCCGGCGATCTTCGACGCCGGCATCCCCGTCCTCGGCATCTGCTACGGCTTCCAGGCCATGGCGCAGGCCCTCGGCGGGACGGTCGCGCAGACCGGCACGCGCGAGTACGGCGGCACCGAGGTCGCGATCGACCGCGCCGGCACGCTGCTCGCGGGTTCGCCCGCGACGCAGACGACGTGGATGAGCCACGGCGACGCGGTCCACGCCGCGCCCGAGGGTTTCGAGGTCCTCGCGACCTCGCCCGGCTCGCCCGTCGCGGCCTTCGAGGACCGCGCCCGCGCGCTCTTCGGCGTGCAGTGGCACCCCGAGGTCAAGCACTCGCCGCTCGGCCAGAAGGCCCTCGAGAACTTCCTCTACGAGGGCGTCGGGCTCGCCGGCGACTGGACCCCGAGCAACGTCGTCGCCGACCAGGTCGCGGCGATCCGCGCGCAGGTCGGGGACGCGCGCGTCATCTGCGCGCTCTCCGGCGGCGTCGACTCCGCCGTCGCGGCCGCGCTCGTGCAGAAGGCCGTCGGCGACCAGCTGACGTGCGTGCACGTCGACCACGGCCTCATGCGGGCCGGAGAGGTCGAGCAGATCGAGCGCGACTTCGTCGACTCGACCGGCGTCCGCCTCATCGTCCGCGACGAGAAGGAGCGGTTCCTCACCGCGCTCGCGGGCGTCTCGGACCCGGAGACCAAGCGCAAGATCATCGGTCGCGAGTTCATCCGCGTCTTCGAGGACGCGGCGCGCCAGGTGGTCGAGGAGGCCGGCGAGACCGGCGCCGAGGTGAAGTTCCTCGTCCAGGGCACGCTCTACCCCGACGTCGTCGAGTCCGGCGGCGGTGAGGGCGCGGCCAACATCAAGAGCCATCACAACGTCGGCGGCCTGCCCGACGACCTGCAGTTCGAGCTCGTCGAGCCGCTGCGCGACCTCTTCAAGGACGAGGTGCGCGCGGTCGGCCGCGAGCTCGGCGTCCCGGAGGAGATCGTCGCGCGTCAGCCGTTCCCGGGCCCCGGTCTCGGCATCCGCATCGTCGGCGAGGTGACGGCCGAGCGGCTCGACCTCCTGCGCGCGGCCGACGCGATCGCGCGCGCCGAGCTCACGGCGGCGGGCCTCGACGGCGAGATCTGGCAGTGCCCCGTCGTGCTCCTGGCAGACGTCCGCTCCGTCGGAGTCCAGGGCGACGGCCGCACGTACGGCCACCCGATCGTCCTGCGCCCCGTCTCGTCCGAGGACGCGATGACGGCGGACTGGTCGCGTGTGCCCTACGAGGTCCTCGCGAAGATCTCGACGCGCATCACGAACGAGGTCCCGGAGGTCAACCGGGTCGTCCTCGACGTGACGAGCAAGCCGCCGGGCACCATCGAGTGGGAGTGAGTCGCCTCCTGCGGCTCTGACCAGCGGCCCGTCACCTCCGCGGAGGTGACGGGCCGCTGTCGCGCGCGCGGAAAGCCCGGTTTCGCATGGGACAGACGTCCTGACATGCCGGGTTTCTGGTGTGGTACCCAAGTGCGCGCATGCTGCGTGACCTGCACGGACACGCCGACGCTCTTTCTGACGGAAGAACTTGGTGGTGCCGTGAAAAGGTGGCCTAAGGTCCCAAGGTCACGGCTTCTGCAGTCCGTAACTTTGGAGCCGAGGCAAGAACCACCGACCGGCCCGGAATCACCGGGACGGCACCTGAGGGGAAAGAAAAACAATGAACGCCAACGTCAAGAAGTCCGTCTCGATCGTCGCGATCCTGTCGTTCGTCGCCGGCGCCGTGCTCATCGTCGCGGGCGGTGTCGTCTGGGGCATGATCTCCAGCCAGCTCAAGGCCGAGGAGATCACGATCTCCGCGGACGCCGACATGCTCGCCGGCAAGAAGGTTGCGGGCCCGTTCACGGCGTTCGCCCAGGCCGAGGTCATCAACAAGCACGCCCTCAAGGGCTCCGAGGGCCAGACCTACGCGCAGCTCGGTGCGAAGGTCAACGAGTTCAAGGCCGCTGCGAAGGCCGCTGACACCACGAAGTCCGAGGACATCGCCGCCGCGGTCGACAAGATGGACATCGCCAAGCTCACCGAGCTCGGCGCCTCCGCCGACGTCGTCTCGAACACCGAGGCTGCTGCGAAGGCCCAGGGCCAGCGCAACACCGTGATGAACGGCTCGTTCCTCCGCGCCTCGCTCTTCACCTCGGTCGTCGCCTACGGCGTCTCCGCCCTCGTCATGGGCCTCGGCGTCATGATGCTGGCCATCGGCTTCGCGTTCAACCGCATCGCGTCGGTCCCCGCGCCGGCCGTCATCTCCTCCAAGGAGTGACCCCGCGCTGACCGCAGCGCACACGACGAGGAAGGGCCTCACCCCCAGGGGTGAGGCCCTTCCTCGTCGTCGTGGTGGTGCTGCGTGGTCAGCGGGTGCGTTCGCGACGGTTGCGCCGCAGCGCTGACGTGAGCGCCCCGACGAGGAGCGCGAGGCCTGCGCCGGCGAGCGCGACGATCGCGACGAGCCCGACGTCGAGCGTGAACCCTGCGGCCGACGCGGCCAGCACGACACCTGCGACGACGAGGATCGCGCCCCAGACGATCGTGCTCGAGCGGACGCTCGTCGAGACCTCACGGGGCGGGTCGGCCGGCGGCGTCCACGCGGGCGGCGGATACGCGCCGGCGGCCTCGGCCGACGGCACGTAGCCGGTGGTGCCCGCGTCCGGCGCGGCGCCGGTGGCGCGAGCGTCCGGCGCGGAGCCGTCCGCGAAGGTTGCCCCGGCGGCTGGATCGGCGGGCGACGTCATGGACGCGTCCGGGAGGGCATCTCCGTCCGGGAAGACGTCGCCGTCCGCAGGAAGGTCGTCAGTGGAACCGTCGAGGACCGGCTCGAGCACGACGGTCTCGTCGGTCTCCGGCGCGGACGTCGCGTCCTTGTCAGGCGTCGTGGGCAGGGGCTGGGTGGGGTCGATGCTCATCGGGACTCCTCCGTGAGGGTGATGGACCCGAGGCCCGCCCTCAGGTCGATGCGAAGCGTGGGGGTGGCGCCGTCGCGGACGGCCTCGGACTCGACGACGCGGCGGATGCCCAGGCCGTCGGTGCTCGTGCCCGTGCCGTCGGCGTGGTGGGACTGGACGTCGCCGGCACCGAGCCTCACGTCGGCCACCCAGGCGGCGCCCTCGGGCAACGTGATCGTCGCGTCGCCCATGCCGAACGACATGGGCACGACGAGCGTCTCGGTGGTGGTGAGCGGCACGTCCGTGAGGTCGATCGCCCAGCTGCCTGCCCCGAGGGCGAACCCCTGCGCGGCGGCCGTGCGGTCGGTCGGGGCGCTCGTGCGGTCGCCGAGAGCGAGTCGCTCCGCCGTACGGACGTCGAGCGGGCTGCCCGCGCCGTTCCACAGGGCCGCCGGGGTGCCGACGACGAGCGCGAGGACCGCGAGCGTGCCGAGCGCACCGGCTGAGCGGCCGCGGACTCCCGCGACGACCGTCGCGAGGCCGGCGAGGACGACGAGGACGGCGAGGGAGCTGAGCAGGAGCGGACCGTCGAACGCATCGAAGCGCTCCGCGACCATGAGTCCCGCGACCGTGAGGGCGGTGAGGCCGACGACGAGGCTCACGGAGACTGCGCCGGCGCCGAGGACGACGGGTCCTTTCGGGGCCTTCCAGCCCGGGGCGGGCTGAGCGGCAGGGGCAGGGGCAGTGGCGGGGCGAGGGGCCGACCACGCGGGGGGCGGTGCCGACGCACCCGTCGGTGCGCTGCTCGTCCACGACGGCTCCGTCGGCGACTGAGCCGTCGATGACGGTGCTGCGGACCAGGCGCTCGACGCCCAGGCCGGCGCGGGGGCAGGCGGCGGAGTGCCCGGCGCCGCGGGCGCGCTCGTCCACGGCTGCTGCGCGGCCGGGCCGTGCGGCGTGCCCACGGGAGGCCGGGGCGTCCCGCCGCGGTTCCGCGACGTCGCGACCCACACGACGACGCCGATGATCGCGAAGACCCAGAACGCGCCGGTGAGACCGTCGCCCCAGCCGCCGAGGAGGCGCCACGGGCCCATCCACGAGAGGCCGGTCGCGAGCATGAGGAACGCACCGACGATCGCGACGTCGAAGTCGCCGCGGAAGAGCTGCTGCGCGTGGATGCGACCGTCGGCCTCCTCCGGGAGCAGCGCCCAGCCGAGCGCGTAGGCGACGAGACCGATGCCGCCGAGCAGGAGCGAGGCGACGAAGAGCGCGCGGACGACGACGGGGTCGAGGCCCCAGCGCTTGGCGAGCCCGTGCGCCACGCCGCCGATCCAGCGGTCCTGGGCCCGGTAGATGCCCCAGCCGCGGATCGAGTCGAAGAAGCGGTCGAGCCCTGACGGGCGGGGCGGCGGGGTGGGGCCCGGTCCCTGGGGGTGCGGTGTCGTGTCCATGGCTCAAGCCTCGCCTGCCGGACCGACCGCGACCATCGGGTGTCACCCTGAGCGGACCCTGGTTCTGCCTGGCCGCGACCCTGAACCTCGGTGCGGGGCCTCCCCAGGGTGGCCCCCGTCGGCGAGGATGGGGGCGTGCTCCCCTTCCTGCCTGCCACGCCGCCCGAGCGGCTGCCGCTGCTCCGCCCCGACGCGGGCCGGCTCGTCGGTGGTGTCGCCGCGGGCCTCGCCGCGCACCTCGGGCTCGAGGTGCGCCACGTGCGGCTCGCTCTCATCGGCCTGTCGTTCGTCGCGGGCATCGGCGTCACGATCTACCTCTTCTGCTGGCTCGTCGTGCCGTCCGGTGACCCGGTCGCGGCTGCCGGGGAGGCGCTCCCGGCCTCGAGGGCGCGGCTGAGCCGCGGCCCCGTCGCAAGCCTGCGCCGCCTGCCCGTGCGCGACGTGCTCATCGGGGTGCTGCTCGTCGTGGGCGCCGGCCTGCTCGTCGCGTGGCGCTCCGGGCGGCACCTCGGCATCGAGTGGGTGCTGCCCGTGCTCGTCATCGCGGTCGGGGCGCTCCTGGCGTGGAGCCAGCTCGACGAGATCGACCGGGGTCGGCTGCTCGCCCGCTCGGGCGGACGCACGCCCGTCGGGCTCCTGCGCATCGTCGGTGGTGCGCTGCTCGTCGTCGTCGGTGTCGTGCTCCTGCTGGGGCCGGAGCTCACGGCGGGCGAGCTCGGGACGTCGCTCGTCGCGGCCCTCGTCATGCTCGCGGGGCTCGCGCTCGTCGCCGCGCCCTGGTGGCTGCGCCTCTCGCGTCAGCTCGGAGCGGAGCGCGTCGCGCGTGCCCGTGAGGCCGAGCGCGCGGACATCGCGGCGCACCTCCACGACTCGGTGCTGCAGACGCTTGCGCTCATCCGGCGCGGCGCCGACGACCCGGAGAAGGTCGCGCGCCTCGCCCGCGCCCAGGAGCGTGAGCTGCGCGAATGGCTCTACGACGATCGCCCCCAGGAGGGCACGAGCGTCGCTGCCGAGCTCAAGCGGCTCGTCGGGCAGATCGAGGACGGGCACTTCCGCGGCGGGGAGGACGCGCCCGCACGGACGGTCGACACGGTCGTCGTCGGCGACTGCGTGCCGACGCCTGCGACGACCGCGCTGCTCCAGGCGACGCGGGAGGCGCTCGTCAACGCGGTGACGCACGGCGCGCCGCCCGTCTCGCTGTTCCTCGAGGTGCGCGACGACCGCGTCGAGGTGTTCGTGCGCGACCGTGGCGAGGGCTTCGACCTCGACGCCGTGCCGACGGACAGGTTCGGGGTGCGCGAGTCGATCCTCGGCCGCGTGCGGCGGCGCGGCGGCACCGCGGAGATCGTCGTGCGCGAGGGGGCGGGCACGGAGGTGCGGCTGTCGGTGCCGCGGGCCGAGCCGGACGGCGCGGTATCGTCGCCTACCCCCGCGTCCGCGGAGCAGTAGGCGCCTGTCCCTGCCGGGCCGGTGCCGGTCCCGACCGGGACCGGGGTCCGCTCCCCGACGGGAGCAGGTAGGGCACGATGGACCCCGGAGGCGTCCGCGCGGACGCCCGGGAGGACAGCCCCAGATGAACGTGCCCGAGCCCGACGGTCCCGTGAGCGTCGTCCTCGTCGACGACCACAACATGTTCCGCGCCGGCGTGCGCGCGAGCCTCGACGCGCGCGTCGACGTCGTGGGCGAGGCGGCGGACGTCGACGCGGCGGTCGAGATCGTCACGCGGCTGCGGCCGGCCGTCGTCCTCCTCGACGTGCACCTGCCCGGCGGCGCGGGCGGCGGCGGCGCTGAGGTGCTGCGTCGCTGCGCGGACCTGCGCGACACCACGAAGTTCCTCGCGCTGAGCGTCTCGGACGCCGCGGCGGACGTCGTCGAGGTCATCCGCGCCGGCGCGCGCGGCTACGTCACCAAGGCGATCGAGGGACCCGAGCTGTGCGACGCGGTCGTGAGCGTCGCCGGGGGCGACGCCGTGTTCTCGCCGCGCCTCGCGGGCTTCGTGCTCGACGCGTTCGGCACGGCGGCCGCGGACACGGCCGTGCACGACGACGAGCTCGACCGGCTCTCTGCCCGCGAGCAGGAGGTCATGCGTCTCATCGCGCGCGGCTATGCCTACAAGGAGGTCGCGGCGGAGCTCTTCATCTCCGTGAAGACCGTCGAGACCCACGTGTCCGCGGTGCTGCGCAAGCTGCAGCTCTCCTCGCGTCACGAGCTCACGCGCTGGGCGGCGGCCCGGCGCCTGCTGTGAGCGACCTCACCAGCATCTTCCTGACGCCGCGTCGTTTCAGGGTCGCGCCCTGACACCGGCCTTCCCTACGATGACGCCATGGACCTCGTCTACAAGATCTTCCTCATCCTCCACCTGCTCAGCTGGGCCATGATCCTCGGCGGCGTCGTCGTCTCCCTCAAGGAACCGCGCCTCGCCAAGGGCACCATGCACGCGGCGCTCACGGCGTTCGTCACGGGCATCGTCCTCGTGGGCCTGGCCGAGATGGGCGACGGCAAGGTCAACCACATGAAGATCGGCATCAAGACGCTCGTCACCATCGCCGTCGTCGTCATGACGATCCTCGGCGAGAAGAAGCCCGAGCGTGTGACGAAGGGCTACCTCCTCGGCCTCCTCGCGCTCATCGTCGTCAACGTCTCGCTCGCGATCGGCTGGGGCGAGAAGCACGGCGCCTGACGCACCCGCGGCACCCGCACCACCCGACGGCCCCGGCCGCGCCCCTCGGCGCGCCCGGGGCCGTCGCCGTCCCTGCCTCCGAGGGAGAGGTCGTAGCCTCGTCCTATGGAACTCTGGGGTGAGCTGCTCGTCGGCCTCGTCATCGTGCTGGGCCTGTTCGGCGTGCTCGTGCAGGTGCTGCCCGGCGGGTTCGTCGTGCTCGGCGCGATCCTCGTCTGGGCGATCTTCACGGGCGGGATCGCGTGGGCGGTGCTCGCGGTCGCGGCGTTCGCGACGGTGGCTGCGGCCGTCGGGAAGTATCTCGTCGCGGGGCGGTACATGCTGCGCAACGACGTGCGGTCCTCGACGCTGTGGTGGGGCGTCGTCGGCGGCATCATCGGGTTCTTCGTCATCCCTGTCGTCGGCATGCTCGTCGGGTTCCCGCTCGGTGTGTACGTCGCCGAGGCGACGAAGCGCGACTGGGACACGGGGGCGGCGTGGCGGGCGACGCTCGTCGCGCTCAAGGCGACGGGCCTGTCGATCCTCGTCGAGCTCTCGGGGGCGGTAGTCGCGACGGTCGCGTGGATCGTCGGACTCTTCCTCACGTGAGACGGCGGGCGGGGTCGGATGTCGGTGGCGCGGCATAGGCTGGTCCCGCTATGAGCTCACTCTTCGACTCCCTGTCCCTGCCCGGCTTCGACGACTCCGCGCGCCTGCCGTCCGTCGCGCCGCGCACGTGGACGGAGCCGGAGGCCGACGACGGGCTCGCGGGCCCCGACCCGGCGGACCTGCTCGTCGGGCTCAACCCGGAGCAGCGTGCTGCGGTCGAGCACGGCGGCTCGCCGCTGCTCATCGTCGCGGGTGCAGGCTCGGGCAAGACGCGCGTCCTCACGCACCGCATCGCGTACCTCCTCGCGACGGGTCGCGCCTACCCGTCGCAGATCCTCGCGATCACGTTCACGAACAAGGCGGCGGCGGAGATGCGCGAGCGCGTCGAGGCGCTCGTCGGGCCGGACGCCCGCCGCATGTGGGTCTCGACGTTCCACTCGGCGTGCGTGCGCATCCTGCGCCGCGAGCACGAGCACGCGGGGTTGCGCTCGAGCTTCTCGATCTACGACGCAGCAGACTCCCAGCGGCTCATGACGCTCGTGTGCCGCGAGCTCGACCTCGACCCCAAGAAGTTCCCGCCGCGGCAGCTGCTCAACAAGGTCTCCGACCTCAAGAACGAGCTCGTCGACCCCGAGGACTTCGCGGCGCGCTCGGGCCGCGAGGACGACTCGACGCCCGGCGGCGCCTTCGACTCGGTGCTCTCGCAGGCGTACACGCGCTACCAGGCGCGCCTGCAGGCCGCGAACGCCCTCGACTTCGACGACATCATCATGACGACCGTCCACCTGCTCCAGGCGTTCCCCGCGGTC
Organism: Sanguibacter sp. HDW7; assembly: GCF_011300875.1. Taxonomy (NCBI): domain Bacteria; kingdom Bacillati; phylum Actinomycetota; class Actinomycetes; order Micrococcales; family Sanguibacteraceae; genus Sanguibacter; species Sanguibacter sp. HDW7. Next base: position 771,286 of record NZ_CP049862.1, read on the forward strand.
GCCGAGCACTACCGGCGGCGGTTCCGGCACATCCTCGTCGACGAGTATCAGGACACCAACCACGCGCAGTACGTGCTGGTCAAGGAGCTCACGGGCACGGGCCCCGACGCCGAGCACCCGCACGCGCTGCCCGCGGGCGAGCTCACCGTCGTCGGCGACTCGGACCAGTCGATCTACGCCTTCCGCGGCGCGACGATCCGCAACATCCTCGAGTTCGAGAAGGACTACCCGCAGGCACGCACGATCCTCCTCGAGCAGAACTACCGCTCGACGCAGACGATCCTCTCCGCCGCCAACGCCGTCATCGCGCGCAACGCCGACCGTCGGCCCAAGAAGCTCTGGACGGACGCGGGCGACGGCGCGCAGATCGTCGGCTGGACCGCGGACAACGAGCACGACGAGGCCCGTTTCGTCGCCGAGGAGATCGATCGCCTCAACGACGCGGACGGGGTCCGCCCGGGCGACGTCGCGATCTTCTACCGGACGAACGCGCAGTCGCGTGCGCTCGAGGAGGTGCTCATCCGCGTCGGCCTGCCCTACAAGGTCGTCGGCGGCACGCGCTTCTACGAGCGCCGCGAGATCAAGGACGCCGTCGCGTACCTGCGCGCGATCGCGAACCCGGACGACGACGTCAACCTGCGCCGCATCCTCAACGTGCCCAAGCGCGGCCTCGGCGATCGCGCCGAGGCCGTCGTCGCGGACCTCGCGGCGCGCGAGCGCATCTCCTTCGGCGCCGCGCTCGCCCGGGCCGACGAGATCCCGGGCCTCACGAGCCGCACGACGAAGCCGCTCGCCGCGTTCTCCGAGCTCATGTCCGAGATGCGCGCGCTCGCGGACTCAGGCGCCAAGCCGGCCGACGTCCTCGCCGCCGTGCTCGACCGCACGGGCTACCTCGCCGAGCTGCGGGGGAGCGAGGACCCGCAGGACGCCACCCGCGTCGAGAACCTCGCCGAGCTCCACGCCGTCGCGACGGAGTTCAGCCAGCTCGACCCCGAGGGCGACCTCGCGGACTTCCTCGAGCGCGTCTCGCTCGTCGCGGACTCCGACCAGATCCCGTCGGCCGACGACGCCTCGGGCGACCGCGACGGCGCACCCGTCGTCGAGCAGGGAATGGTCACGCTCATGACGCTCCACACGGCTAAGGGCCTCGAGTTCCCCGTCGTGTTCCTCACGGGCATGGAGGACGGCACGTTCCCGCACCTGCGGTCGCTGCACGACGACGCCGAGCTCGCCGAGGAGCGACGCATCGCGTACGTCGGCATCACGCGGGCGCGCGAGCGGCTCTACCTCACGCGTTCCGCGGTGCGTTCCGCGTGGGGTCAGGCGCAGGAGTTCCCGCCGAGCCGCTTCCTCGACGAGATCCCCGAACCGCTGCTCGACTGGCGTCGCAAGGAGTCGTCGATGTCGGCGCTGCGCGGCGGCTCGCTCTACGGCGGGGCCTCACGCCGCGACGCCGACGGTTACCGGGGTGGCTGGGGCGACGGCGGCGGCCCGGGCGGCTCGGGCGCGCGCTCGAGCGTCGTGACGTCGCGCCGGGCGGACCCGCCCTCGCCGTCCTTCGGCTCGGGCACCAAGAACGACGGTCCCGCGCCGGACCTCGCCGTCGGTGACCGGGTCACGCACGACACGTACGGCATGGGCAAGGTCGTCACGGTCGAGGGCACGGGCAAGAACGCGGTGGCCAAGATCGACTTCGGTGCCGACGGCATCAAGCGCCTGCTGCTGCGCTACGCCCCCGTCGAGAAGCTCTAGCGCGCCCCTCCCCGAGCGACTCGTAGGTCTGGAGCACCATGCGATGGGGCTGGGAACCTACGAGTCGCTGGGGGTGCTGGACCGTCAGAGGGCGAGCGCCGCGAGGTAGCCCGCGTGGATCGCGTCGCCCGCCTTGCCCGGGGCCACCGCGTCGCCGATCGTGCGGACGTCGAGCCCGCGCGCGGCGAGCGCGTCGCCGAGCGTCGTGTCGGGCCGCATGCCGAACGCGAGCACGGCCGAGTCCGCGGGGACGACCGTCCGCTCGCCGCCGTCGGCCGGCTCGACGACCACGCCGGACCCGGTGATCTCGACGACGCGCGTGCCCGTGAGGGTCGTGACGCCCGCGGTCGCGAGTCCCGTGAGCAGCGAGACCTTGTTGTGGACGACCATGTCCTGCGCGATCGCACCGGTGAGCTCGACGATCGTCACCTCGTGCCCGTCGTGGGCGAGCTCGAGCGCGAGGTCCGCGCCCGAGAGCCCGCCGCCGCACACGACGACGCGCCTGCCGACCGGCTCGCCGCGGTGGACGTCGACGACGTCGACAGCGATCTCGGAGTCCGCCCCAGGGATCGGCGGGACCCATGAGCGGGCGCCCGATGCGACGATGACGGCGTCCGCACCCGCGAGCGCGTCGTCGTCGGGCGTGACCTCGTGCCCGAGTTGGACGGGCACGCCGAGGCGTGCAAGCTCCGCGTCCCAGTACGTGACGGTGCGTGCGAGCTCGGCCTTGAAATCGACGGCTGCGGCGGGCGCGAGGACGCCGCCCAGAGCGTCGGCACGGTCGTAGACCGCGACGTCGTGGCCGCGCTCGGCCGCGACGCGCGCGGCCTCGAGCCCGCCCGGGCCGGCACCGACGACGGCGACGCGCCGCACGATCGGCGCGGGCAGGAGGACACGGCTCGCCTCGTGGCCGGCCTCGGGGTTGACGGAGCACTCGACCGGCTTGCCGGCGACGACGTTGCCGATGCACATCTCGTTGCAGCGGATGCACGGGCGCACGGAGCTGCGGCAGCCGTCGGCGAGCTTGCGCGGCAGGTCGGGGTCGGCGATGAGAGGGCGGCCGAAGCCGACGAAGTCGACGACGCCCGCGGCGAGGGCCTGCTCGGCGACCTCGGGGGTGAGGTTGCCGCTCGCGGCGACGGGGATGCGCAGGGCAGGCTTCACGGCCTCGGCGTCGGGCAGGTAGACGCCGTCGCCGAGGTAGTACGGCGGGAACGCCCAGTCGATGGCCTCGTACGAGCCCGCGTCGACGAGGAGGACGTCGAGCCCCGCGTCCTGGAGGACGAGGGCGAGCTCGCGGCCCTCCGCCGCCTCGCGGCCGCCCGGGAACATGTGGCGCACGGAGAGGCGCATGGACAGCGGGAAGTCGTCGCCGGCCTCCTCGCGCACCGCGCGGATCATCTCGGTCGCGAACGTCGCGCGGCCTGCGGTGTCGCCGCCGAAGCGGTCGGTGCGGCGGTTCCAGCACGCGGCGAGGAACTGGTCGGTGAGGTAGCCCGTGTGCCCGTGGATGTCGATCGCGTCGAAGCCGGCCGCCAGCGCGCGTCGGACCGCGGCGCGGAACTTCGTGAGGATGTCCTCGACCTGCTCGGTCGAGAGCTCGCGGCAGCGCACGTCGGGCTGCGCGAGGGTCGGGTTGTCCGACGCCGACCAGGCGGGCCCGCCGTCGGGCGCGACGGGGATGACGCGGCCGAAGCCCGGCGTGAGGTTCGCGCCGATGAGCCCGCCCGCCGCGTGCACGGCCTCGACGGCAGCGCGCAGCGGCCCGACGTGCGCGTCCGTCGTGAGCTTGATGACCGAGCCCGTGTCGATGTCGTAGTCGTCCTGCACCTGGATCGACTCGGTGAACATGAGGCCCACGCCGCCGCGCGCCCGGGCGACGAGGTAGGCGACGCCGGAGTCCGAGATCGTGCCGTCCGGGAGCGCCGTGTGCGTGCCCATGGGCGGCATGAACGTGCGGTTGGGGAGCTCGAGGCTGCCCCATCGTGCGGGGGAGAGGAGGGTCGGGAAGGTCGTCACGGTTCGCTCCAGTGTGCGTGCGGTGCGCGGGTCAGCACCGACCCGGCTCCAGCTGAGTCTTTCGGCGTCGACGTCGTGCAGGCGGGGCCAAGGTCCTCATCCGGGCGGGCCGATGGTCCTTGAGTTCCGCCGCCGCGTCCGATCATCGCCAGGCCTGAGTCACCGGGGTGAAGGCCGCGTGTGCGCCAGGTGAGCACCCGCGTGCCGCACCGTGTGTCGTCGCCCGGAGCGGGGGAGGATCGGAGCAGGGAGCGCCAGGCGGCGCCCCGGGAGGGAGGCACCGTGCGCACCGACGGCCTGCGCGACACCGACCCGCGTCCCGCACGCCCAGGGCCGGTCCCGCCGCCTCCCGGAGCCGAGCCGGGGACCGTGCGACGTGCGCCCACGCCCCACGACGGGCAGGGTGCCCCGCACACCGGCAGCCAGCACCTCGGCGGGCTCGACGGCCTGCGCGCGGTCGCGGTCGTCGCCGTCCTCGTCTACCACCTGTGGCCCGTGGCGCTGCCGGGAGGGTTCCTCGGCGTCGACGTGTTCTTCGTCGTCTCGGGCTTCCTCATCACGACGCTCCTGCTGCGCGAGGCGCAGCGCAACCGCAAGATCGACCTGCCGCGCTTCTGGCTGCGCCGCGCACGGCGCCTCCTGCCCGCGCTCGTCCTCGTCGTCGCGACGAGCGCCGTCGCGGCCGCACTCGTCGAGCGCGACCTGCTCGTCGGCATCCGTCGTCAGGTGCTCGGTGCCGCGACGTTCTCGACGAACTGGCTCGAGATCGCGAGCGGCGGCAGCTACTTCGACCGCACCGCGCCCGTCCTGCTGCAGCCCCTGTGGTCGCTCGCGATCGAGGAGCAGTTCTACGTCCTGTGGCCGATCCTCCTCGTCGTGCTGCTCGTCGTCGTCCCGACGTGGCGGGGCAGGGCCGTGCTCGTCGGCGCGGGGGCGATCGCATCGGCCGTCGCGATGGCCGTGCTCGTCGACGCTGCCGACCCGACGCGCGTCTACTACGGCACGGACACCCACCTCGTCGGCGTCCTGCTGGGCGTCACGGGCGCGCTCGCGTGGCGCGCCGCGCACGACCGGCCGATCGTCGCGCCGTGGGCGCCGCCGGTCGCGCTCGCGGGCGTCGTCGCGGCGATGGTGCTGCTGCGTGACGACTCGCCGTGGACGTACCGGGGCGGCATCGCGCTCGTCTCGGCGCTCGCGCTCGTCGTCGTCCTCGGGGCGACGCGCCCCGGGCGCTGGACGCGCGCGCTCGACGCGACGCCGCTGCGGGTCGTCGGCGAACGCTCCTACGGCCTGTACCTGTGGCACTGGCCCGTGCTGCTCGTCGTCACTGCTGCGCTCGGCGCGGCGCCCGGCACGACGCTCTGGCACGTCGCGGCGGTCCTCACGCTCGCGGTGACGGTCGTGCTCACGGAGCTCTCATACAGGTACGTCGAGACGCCGGTGCGGCGGCTCGGGTACCGCGGGGCATGGCATGCGGCGCGGGAGCGTCTCGTCGTCGCGCGGCCGGCGCTCGCACGGACGGCGCTCGGCGTGCCCGTCGTGTGGGCGGCCGCGCTCGTCGTCGTGCTCGTCACGGCGCCGACGATGTCGTCGGCGCAGCGCATGATCGAGGAGGGGCTCAAGGCGCAGGGGCCGGCGCCGACCGCGCCGCCGTCGCAGACCCCGGCGGGAACGCCGACGGACAAGCCGTCGGGCAGGCCGACCGACGAGCCGACCGACAAGCCGACGACGGAACCCGCCGGGAAGCCCTCGACGCAGCCCACCGACAAGCCCCCGGCGAGACCCGCGACGAAGGGGCCGGTCGACGGCCGCGTCGTCTCGGCGTTCGGCGACTCGGTGCTCTCGGGCGTCGTCCCGGGCGTCCTCGTCCAGGTTCCGGGCGTCGCGATCGACGCGAAGCCGATCCGCCAGTGGCCGGACGCGGTCGGCCCCGTACGCGCCCAGTCAGAGGCCGGCACGCTGCGGGACAACGTCGTCCTCGTGTTCGGCACGAACGCGGGCCTGCACGACGACGCGCACAAGCAGGCGCTGCGCGACACGCTCGCGGCCCTCGGGCCGGACCGCAAGGTCGTCCTCGTGACGATCGTCGGCGTGAGCCGGTGGGTCGGGGAGTCGAACGACGCGTTGCGCGCGATCGCCGCCGAGCGTCCCGGCACGTACGTCGCCGACTGGCACGCCGTCGTCGGTCGGACCCCGGGCCTGCTCGGCGCGGACCGCACCCACGCGAGCATGAAGGGCATGACGGCGTTCGCGGAGCTCCTCGCGAAGACGCTCGCGCAGGCGGGCGTCCCGGCGGCACCCTGACGCGCACCGGCGGCGCGGGCCGCAGGGGTGGGCGGCAGCGCCCGGTGTGAGGTGGGTGACACGGGACCGAGGTCCCACGCCGGGCCGTAGCGGACTAGGGTGGAGACGATGTCTCGACGTCGAGACACTCATGCCGGTCGATGGAAGGACGAAGCAGGGTGGACCTGTTCGAATACCAGGCGCGCGACATCTTCGAGAAGCACGGCGTGCCCGTGCTGGGTGGCGTGGTCGCCACCACTCCCGACGAGGCCCGCAACGGCGCCGCAGAGCTGCTCGGACGCGGTGGTTCCCCCGTCGTCGTCGTCAAGGCCCAGGTGAAGACCGGTGGCCGCGGCAAGGCGGGTGGCGTCAAGCTCGCCCGCTCGGCCGACGAGGCCTTCGAGCGCGCCGAGGAGATCCTCGGCCTCGACATCAAGGGCCACGTCGTCAAGACGGTCATGATCGCCGAGGGCGCCGCGATCGCGCAGGAGTTCTACTTCTCCCTGCTGCTCGACCGCGCCAACCGCACGTACCTCGCCATGTGCTCCGTCGAGGGCGGCATGGAGATCGAGCAGCTCGCCGTCGAGCGCCCCGAGGCGCTCGCCAAGGTTGCCGTCGACCCGCGCGTCGGCATCGACGCGGCCAAGGCCGCCGAGATCGTCGCGGCCGCGGGCTTCGAGGCCGAGACCGGCGCGAAGGTCGCCCCCGTCCTCGTCAAGCTCTGGGACGTCTACAAGGGTGAGGACGCGACGCTCGTCGAGGTCAACCCGCTCGTCCTCACCGAGGGTGGCGACATCGTCGCGCTCGACGGCAAGGTGACGATCGACGAGAACGCCGAGTTCCGTCACGCCGACCACGCCGAGCTCGAGGACGCCGCGGCGGCCGACCCGCTCGAGGCGAAGGCCAAGGCTGCGGGCCTCAACTACGTCAAGCTCGACGGCTCCGTCGGCATCATCGGCAACGGCGCGGGCCTCGTCATGAGCACCCTCGACGTCGTCGCCTACGCGGGCGAGAACCACGGCGGCGTCAAGCCCGCCAACTTCCTCGACATCGGCGGCGGCGCGTCGGCCGAGGTCATGGCCGCGGGGCTCGACGTCATCCTCGGCGACGCCCAGGTGAAGTCCGTCTTCGTCAACGTCTTCGGCGGCATCACCGCGTGCGACGCGGTCGCCAACGGCATCGTCGCGGCCCTCGAGATCCTCGGCGACGCGGCGACCAAGCCGCTCGTCGTGCGTCTCGACGGCAACAACGTCGTCGAGGGCCGCCGCATCCTCACCGAGGCCGCGCACCCCCTCGTCACGCTCGCCGACACGATGGACGGCGCGGCCGACAAGGCCGCCGAGCTGGCCAACGCCTGACCCGCCTCACCGACACAGGAGAATCCACGAATCATGGCGATCTTCATCACCGAGGCGTCCAAGGTCATCGTCCAGGGCATGACCGGCTCCGAGGGCCAGAAGCACACGACGCGCATGCTCGCGTCGGGCACCAACATCGTCGGCGGCGTCAACCCGCGCAAGGCCGGCACCACCGTCACCTTCCCGCAGGGTGAGGGCACCGTCGAGGTCCCCGTCTTCGGGACCGTCGCGGAGGCCATGGCGGCCACGGGCGCCGACGTCTCCGTCATCTTCGTCCCGCCGGCGCACACCAAGGGCGCCGTCACGGAGGCGATCGACGCGGGCATGCCCCTGTCCGTCATCATCACGGAGGGCGTCCCGGTCGCGGACACCGCCGAGTTCTTCGCGCACGCGCAGGCCAAGGGCGTCCGCCTCATCGGCCCCAACTGCCCCGGCCTCATCAGCCCCGGGAAGTCCAACGTCGGCATCATCCCCGCCGACATCACGGGCCCCGGCAAGATCGGCCTCGTCTCGAAGTCGGGCACGCTCACGTACCAGATGATGTTCGAGCTGCGTGACTTCGGCTTCTCGACCGCCATCGGCATCGGCGGCGACCCGATCATCGGCACGACGCACATCGACGCGCTCGAGGCGTTCGAGAACGACCCCGAGACCGCCGCGATCGTCATGATCGGCGAGATCGGCGGCGACGCCGAGGAGCGGGCCGCTGCCTACATCCAGGAGCACGTCACGAAGCCGGTCGTCGGCTACGTCGCGGGCTTCACGGCCCCCGAGGGCAAGACGATGGGCCACGCCGGCGCGATCGTGTCCGGCTCGTCCGGCACCGCGCAGGCGAAGAAGGAGGCCCTCGAGGCCGCCGGCGTCCGCGTTGGCAAGACCCCGTCGGAGACGGCCGCGATCATGCGCGAGATCCTCTCCGCCTGACGCCGCCGCACACGCACGACGACGGCGCCCGCCCGGTCTCCCGACCGGGCGGGCGCCGTCGTCGGGACCTAGGTCCCCTCGGCGACGGGCCAGCATGCTTAGGCTTACCTCACCTTCGATCTGACGCACTGACAGGACATCGTGTCGTGACCTCACGCAGCCGCTCTGCGCGGACCATCGCCGTCGCCTGGGCGGCGACTCTCGCAACAGCCGGCGTCTTCCTCGTCGTCGGAACCCTCCTCGACGACGCCCTCGAGGGACGCACGCCCGGCGCGGAGCCCCTCGTGCTCGGGCTCGCCCTCGCCGTCGTCGCCGGGATCGCGCAGGGCTGGGTCGTCCGCGAGGGCGCCCACCGCCAGGCCGACATCGAGTCCGAGGCGCGGCGCGCGGTCGTGCGCACCGTCACCGATCTCGGCCCGGCCGCGCTCGTCGGTGAGCGCACGGGACGCATCGTCTCGACCGCGACCGACGCGGGCGAGCGCGTCGGCATCAACCGTGGCACGTTCGTCGCCCCCGCGATCGCGAGCGTCACGAGCCCGCTCATCGTGCTCGTCGTCGTCGCGGTCATGCTCGACGTCCGCACCGCGCTCCTCCTGCTCCCCGCGGTCCCGCTCGCCCCCGTCGTCGTCGGCGGGTTCCAGCGGCTCTTCCAGCGGTCGTCGACCGACTACCGGAAGGCCTCGCGACGCCTCGCCGCGAGCTTCCTCGACTCGATCCAGGGCCTCACGACCCTGCGCCTCCTCGGGGCGGGCGAACGCCGGGCGCTCGAGCTCGCCGCGGCCGCCGAGCGGGTGCGCCGCGCGGTCATGCGCATGCTCCTCGGCAACCAGCTCATCATCCTCGTCGCCGACACGGTCTTCTGGATGGGCTTCGTCGGCCTCGCCGCGTGGCTCGCGACCCTCGGCGTCCGCGACGGCGCGCTCACGCCGGGTGAGGGCTTCGCGCTCGTGCTGCTCGCGACGCTCCTGCTCGATCCGCTCGACCGGATCGGCCAGTTCTTCTACATCGGCATGGCCGGCCGTGCCGCGGGCAAGGAGATCGCCGCGTTCTGCGCGCGCGAGCCGCTCGTCGCCGACCCCTCCGACGCGGGCCGCACGGCGGACGTCGAGGAGGCCGGCATCGCCGTCGAGCTCGACGCCGTGACCTTCGCGTACCCGGACGGCACGCCCGTGCTCGACGGCGCGCGCCTCACGGTCGCGCCGGGCGAGCGCGTCGCGCTCGTCGGACGCTCGGGCGAGGGCAAGTCGACGATCGCCGACCTCCTCGCCGGGACGTGGCTGCCCGCTGCGGGCGAGGTCCGGCTCGGTGGGGTCGCGACCTCGGACCTGCCGCGTGCCGAGGTGCGTCGGCTCGTCGCGACCGTCTCCCAGAGCACGTACCTCTTCACGGGCACGCTCGCCGAGAACCTCCGTCTCGCGGCTCCGGACGCGACCGACGACGTCCTGTGGGCGGCGCTCGAGGTCGCGCACCTCGCGGGCGACGTCCGCGCGATGCCGCGCGGCCTCGCGACGCCCGTCGGCGAGCGCGGCCTCAGCCTCTCGGGCGGTCAGGCGCAGCGCCTCGCGATCGCGCGCGCAGTCCTGCGCGACGCACCGATGCTCGTCCTCGACGAGCCGACCGCGCAGATCGACCTCGCGTCCGAGGCCGAGGTCACGGCAGCTCTCGCCGCCGCGAGCGTGGGCCGCACGGTCCTTACGATCACCCACCGTCCGAGCGCCGTCCGACCGGGCGACCGCGTGGTCCGGCTCGCAGCCGGACAGATCGACGACGCCGTCCGGGTCGACGCCGCAGGCGCCACCCCCGCACCGACCGAGGAGGGGCGGGCATGAGGCGCGCCGACACCCGCAGGCTGCTCGCGCTCACCCGGTCGGTCCTGCCGCCGCTGCTCGGCTCCCTCGTCATGAGGTTGCTCGGGCTCGCGACCGGCGCGGCCCTCCTCGTCGTCGCCGCGCGCGCGGTCGCTGACTCCGCCGCAGGCCGGGCCCCGGGCGCGTGGGCGGTCCTCGGGACGCTCGCGCTCGTCGCGCTCGGCAAGGGGGCGGCGCGCTACCTCGAGCAGTACCTCGGCCATCTCGTCGCGTTCCGCTCGCTCGCGATCCTCCGCGTCCACTTCTTCCGCACGCTCGAGCCGCAGGCGCCCGCCGCGACGGACGGCCGCCGCACGGGCGACCTCGTCGCACGCGTGACGCGAGACGTCGACCGTGTCGAGGTGTTCTTCGCGCACACGCTCGTGCCCGCGACCTCCGCGGTCATCGTCGGCGTTGCCGGCCCGTTCGTCGTCGGCGCGTGGACGCATCCCGCGCTCGGGGTCGTCACGGCTGTCGCGTTCGCGGTCTCGGGACTCGCCGTGCCGAGGTGGCGCGCGCGTCGCACCGACGGTCTCGCGCGCGACCTGCGCGTCGCGCGCGGCCGCCTCGCGCAGCATGTCACCGACGACGTCCAGGGCGTGCGCGAGATCCTCGCGTTCGACGCGACCGAGCGGCGGCTCGCCGAGCTCGACGGCCTCGGCGAGGAGTCGGGCCGGGCGCTGCGCGGTGCGGGCGACGCGGTCTCCGTGCGGCGCGCCGCCGGGACGGCCCTCGTGCCCGTCACGGTCCTTGTGCTCGCATGGGTCGGCGCCGGTCTCGTCGCCGCAGGCTCGCTCGGCTGGCCGGAGCTCGTCACGGCCATCGCCCTCGTTCTCGGGCTCTTCCCTGCGCTCACGGGCGTCGAGGAGTTCGTCGCCGATCTCGACCAGGCCTTCGCGTCTGCGCGCCGCCTCTTCGAGATCACGGACGCACCGCCCGCGACCGCCGATCCCGCGGACCCGGTCGCCCTCGCCCCGGCAACGGGCGGCCGCGCCGTGCGCTTCGAGGGGGTGCGTTTCGCCTACCCCGCTCCCGACGACGCCCGGGCGCTCACGCCCGCGCTCGACGGCATCGACCTCGACCTCGCCGCGGGGTCGACGACGGCGCTCGTCGGAGCCTCCGGCGCAGGCAAGTCGACCGTCGTCCAGATGCTCCTGCGCGCCTTCGACCCCGACGTGGGTCGCGTGGCGCTCGACGGCACCGACGTGCGGGACCTCACGCTCGCCGACCTGCGTGCGCAGGTCGCGCTCGTGCCGCAGCGGCCCTACCTCTTCCACGCGACCCTGCGCGAGAACCTCCTGCTCGCCCGGCCCGCAGCGACCGACGCGGAGCTGGCCGACGCCCTCGCGCGCGCCCGCCTCACGGACGTCGTCGAGGGCCTCCCGCAGGGTCTCGACACGCGGGTCGGCGAGCACGGCACGCGACTGTCGGGCGGGCAGCGGCAGCGCGTCGCGATCGCGCGCGCGTTCCTCCAGGACGCGCCCGTCCTCGTGCTCGACGAGGCGACGAGCCAGCTCGACGCGACGACCCAGGCCGGGATCACGGCGGCGCTCGCCGAGCTCGCAGCCGGGCGCACCGTCGTGCAGATCGCGCACCGGCTCGAGACCGTGCGCCACGCGGACCGGATCGTCGTGCTCGACGCGGGTCGCGTCCTCGAGTCCGGGACGCACGACGAGCTCGTCGCCTCCGACGGCGCGTACGCGGCGCTCCTCGCGCGCGGCTGAGCGGGGCGCGGGCCGGGCGCTGGCGGCCGGTACGTGCGGCAGGAAGGTCGCGCGTGGCCGCGCGCGGGCGTTGCTGTGACGTCGCGACGCCGCTGTGACGTCGCCGGAGCGTGTCGCCCGCGGCCTGCGGCCCCGCAGTGGGCGACGATGGGACGATGAGCGCACCGACAGGAGCGCTCGCCGTCCTCGGACGCCGCCGCGGCCGCGTCATCGACGGCGGGCCCGCACCGCACCGCACCGAGCACACCCCCTGGCTGTCGGGGGTCCTCGCGGCCGTGCAGGCGTGCGTCCTCACTGTCCTGCTCGTCACGCTGCCCGCGCTCGTCGTCTTCGTGCTGTCGTCGGGCGACCCGTCGAACGCCGACGTCAGCTGGTACGCGTCCGTGCAGGTCGGGCTCGCGCTGTGGCTGCTCGCGCACGGCGTGCCCGTCGCGGTCGGCGGCACGATGATCTCGATGGTGCCCCTCGGGCTCTCGCTCCTGTGCGCCTTCGTCCTCCACGCGTCCGCGCGCCGCACCATGCGGCCCGTCGGCGCGGCCTACGGCGCTGGCATCGCGACCTATGCGGTCGCGTCCGTGCTCCTGGTGCTCGCTGCGGGGCTCGCAGGCGGCCCGCAGCTCGTCATGGCGGGGATCGGCGGCGCTGTCCTCGCGGCGCTCGGCCTCGGCGCCGGCTACGTCACGCATCCCGACGGGCCGCGGCTCGCGGGCGCGCTCGAGCCGCTCACGTCGCGGCTGCCCGCCTGGCTGCGGCTCGGCATGCGCGCGGGGCTCGTCGCGGCGGCGCTCGGCATCGTGGCGGCGACGGTGCTGCTCGTCGTGTGGATCTTCGCGGGGCGTGGGCCCATGCTCGACATCGTCGAGCAGCTCGGCGTCACGGGCTTCGACGCGGTCGTCCTCGCGGGTGCGCAGGCGATGTTCGCCGCCGACCTCGTCGTGTGGGCGCTCGCCTGGGTCACAGGCGTCGGCTTCTCGTTCGGCACCGGCACGCTCTTCTCACCGACGACGGCGGTCGTCGGCCCCATGCCCGTCGTCCCGCTCGTCGGCACGATCCCGACGGGGCAGCCCGCTGCCGCGTGGGTCGTCGTCCCGGCGGTCCTCGTGCTCGTCGGCGTCGTCGCCGGGGTGTTCGTGCACCGGCGCGTGCCGGACCGCCGCTGGACGACGCTGCTCGGCTCGCTGCTCGCCGTCGCCGTGACCTCCGGCGTCCTGGTGGGCGTCCTCGTGTCGCTCGCCTCGGGCGGCGTCGGCCCGGGCCGCATGCAGCAGGTCGGCGCCGACGCCGTCGTCGTCGGCCTCGTCGTCGCGGGGGAGGTGCTCGTCGGCGCGGCGCTCACGGCGGTCCTGCTGCACCCGGCGACGCTCGCGTGGTTCCGCAGGCTCGCAGGCAGCGCCCGCGCCGCGGTGCGGCGGGACGGCGCTGCTGTGGCGGGCGGGGATACCGCCGACGGTGCTGCGACGGGGACGACGGGCGACGGCTCGGACCGCGCCCGCACGGGCTCGTCGTCGGCGACGGGAGCGTCGTCGTCGACCGCGCGCACGACCGGGACCGCGCGCACGACCGGGACCCCGCGCTCGAGCGCGACCTCGCGCACCGCCGGGACCTCCAGGACCACGGCGTCCTCGCGCACTGCGGGTACGACCGCGACGACGGGCACCTCCGCGACGACGCAGACCGCCGGCACCGGCGCGAGCGCCCGGACCGCGCGCACGACGCTCACGACCCCGACGACGCGCACCGTCGTCACGGGCCGCACGACGTCGTCCGCGCCGAGCTCCACGACGAGCGCGAGCGCGCCCTCCGCGGGCTGAGCCCTCCGGGCACGGACCGCCGCGCGGCGAGCGTGACCGCGCCGCTACCGTGGTGCCGTGAACGACTCCAGCATCGCGCCCCACCCCTCCGCCGCCGGACGGACCGACGTCGTCCGCCTCGTCGTCCTCGTCTCGGGGACCGGCTCGAACCTGCGCGCGCTGCTCGACGCGCACGACGACCCCGCCTACGGGGCGCGCGTCGTCGGAGTCGTCGCGGACCGTCCGGGCATCGGCGGGCTCGACCACGCGCGGGACGCGGGCGTGCCGACGGCCGTCGTGCGCGTCGGCGACTTCGGCACGCGCGCGGAGTGGGACGCGGCCCTCACGAAGGCCGTCGCGGTGTTCAGCCCCGACTGGGTCGTCTCGGCGGGCTTCATGAAGATCGTCGGCGAGGCGTTCCTCGCCCGCTTCGGCGGGCGCACCCTCAACACGCACCCCGCGCTGCTGCCGTCGTACCCGGGCGCGCACGGCGTGCGCGACGCGCTCGCGGGCGGGGCCCGCGTCACGGGGGCGACGATGCACGTCGTCGACGCCGGCGTCGACACGGGTCCGATCGTCGCGCAGGTCGCGGTCGACGTCACCGACGACGACATCGAGGAGACGCTGCACGAGCGCATCAAGGTCGTCGAGCGGGCGATGCTCGTCGAGAACGTCGGACGCATCGCGCGCGGCGGCCTCATCGTCGATGGCCGCCGCACGCGCATCGGCCGCTGACGCGTTCCGACTCGTAGGGCCCCAGCACCGTTCGATGGTGCTGGGGCCCTACGAGTCATCCCAGCGAGTCGACTCGTAGCGCGTGTGCACACTGCGTGGGCAGCGTTCGAGTGTGTCGGGATGCTACGAGTCGGGGCGGGGTGGCCGGACGGGACCGACCACCCGCCCAGCTCAGCCAGGTCAGCGCCCTGGCGGTGACCCGCCTACCGTCCGCGACCGGCGTAGCGTGAGCCGCAGACCGACGACCGAAGGAGCACGATGGACGAGAGCCAACTCGCGCCCGGTGAACTGCTGCTGCGCCTTGCGGCGCTCGAACGCGGTCAGGCCGAGCCCGTCGTCGTGGCCGTCGACGTCGGTGAGGCGGTGCCGGACCACGCACGTGGCTCGATCGCGACCCTCGCGCTCGTCGGAGGCCGCACCGTCGTCGTCCCTCTGGTGGTGAGCGACGCCGGGCTCGAGGCGGCGGTGTCCGGTGCACTGGGTCCGGTGGCGCCGCGCGTGTGGACGCCGAAGCGGTTCCCGAAGGAGCCGATCACGCCGCGCGAGAAGTGGGTCGAGCTGCTCGACGACCTCGGCGGCTGGTACGAGATGCTCGGCCGCATGCGTCCTGGGCTGGGGCTCGCGGCGATCCGTCGGGATGTCGTGCTGCGTGCGGGAGCGGTCGCGCGGGTCACGGTGACGGACGGTCGCCGGAGTGCGGTGACGGAGGTGCCGCTGGACGACGGGCTCCTCGTCGTCGGTCTCCCCGACGATCTCGCGACGTCGTTCGACGCTCTCGCAACCCCCGACCCCCTCGACTCGTAGCGTCCCTGCACGCTCCCGCGCACGCGGTGTGCGCGGCGGAGTGTGCAACGGTGCTACGAGTAGCCAGAGGGTTTCGACTCGTAGGCCCTCAGCACCATCGAACGGTGCTGAGGGCCTACGAGTCGTTCTCGGAAGGTGCTGCGGCGTGCTGCGCTGCAGCGGGGAGCCGGGGTCAGTCCGTCGCGGCGGCCGGGTCCGTGCCCGGGCGCGAGCCGAGCTGGTCGTCGATGCGCAGCAGACCGGAGCCGTCGTCCCCGACGAGGCGCAGGCGGCCGAGGATCTCCCCGACGCTCGCCTCCTCCTCGACCTGCTCGTCGATGAACCAGTGGAGCAGAGGGACGACGTCGATCTCGCCGACCTCGTGCGCGAGGCGGTAGAGGTTGCGGATGGACTCCGAGACCTTCTTCTCGTGGGCGAGGGACGCCTCGAAGCACTTGACGACGCTCGACGTGTCGATGATGGGCGACGCGATCGCGCCGATCTGCGGCGCGAGACCGCGGTCGGTCGCGTGCGCGGTGAACTTCGCGGCGTGGACGCGCTCCTCGTCGGACTGCAGGCGCATCCAGCGCGCCATGCCCGGCAGGTCGTGGTCCTCGAGGGCGATCGAGAGCTGGAGGTAGGCGATCGACGACTCGAGCTCGAGCGTGATCTGGTCGGCGAGGGCGGCGGCGAAACGCGGGTCGATGCTCATAGGTCGACGGTAGTCGTCGTCCGCCGCCCGCGCGAGGAGGTCCGTGCTGCTCACCGGGCACGGACGTCGTCGCGCCACCAGGCGATCGTCGCGTCGGCGATCGTCTCCCACGGGGTTGGCGCGAGCCCGAGCACGGCCTCGCTGCGGGTCGAGTCGAGGATCCACGGGGCGTCGTGCTGGTGGGCGACGCGCCCGAGCTCGCGCATCATCGGCACGACGAGCCCCACGGCGCGGACGGCGGTGCTGGGCAGGGCGGAGATCGTCGGGAGAGGGACGTCGGCCGCGGTCGCGAACCGCGCGGCGAGCTCACGGAACGTGAGCGGCTCCGGGCTCGGCGCGTGCCAGGCGTGGCCCCAGGCCGCGTCGGTCGTTGCGGCGGCGATCATCGCGTCGGCGAGGTCGGGCAGGTAGGTCCAGGAGTGCGGGGCGTCGGCGGAGCCGATGGGTCGCAGCGTGCGGCCGGCGAGGAGGGGTGCGACGAGGCGTTCGCCGGCGTGCGCGGTGGCGCGGGCGAGGGGGCCGACGTAGTCGGACCCGCGGATCTCGGTGACGCGGAGGTCGCCGGCCTCGTGCCGGGCGAGCGCGGCGCGCCAGACGTCGGCGCGGGTGCGGCCCTTGGCCTCGGTCGCGACGAGCGGGTGGTCCTCGGTCATGGGGCCGGTGGGGCGGCCGTAGGCGTAGAGGTTGCCGGCGAGGACGACGTCGGCGCCCGCGCGGGCGGAGGCGTCGAGGATGCTCGCCGTGAGGGTCGGCCACGTCTGCGGCCAGCGGTGGTAGGGCGGGTTGGCGCAGACGTGGACGACGCCTGCTCCCCGGATGGCGGCGAGCAGGGCGGTCGGGTCGGACGCGTCGGCGCGGACTTGTTCGACGTCGGGGGCGCCGTCGGTCGAGGCTCCGGAGCGGGTGACGACGCGGACGTCGTGCCCTGCCTCGAGGAGGCGGCGGGAGAGGGTCGCGCCGACAGGTCCGTGGCCGAGGACGGCGTGGAGGGTGGTGGTCATGGGGGCTCCTCGAACGAAGTGTGAGCGGTGCTCTCTGTTGTGAGCAATGCTCGCTCAGCTGTGGCGGCGCGGTCAAGAGCAGTGCTCTCGTTGCGGAGCGGTGCTCAGTCGCGAGACCATGCGGCATGCCCTCCACGCCCCGCACCGCACGCGAGCGCGCCCGGGCCGCCGTCATGGCGGACCTCCTCGTCGCAGCCCGCGCGCGCCTCGCCGCCGACGGCCCCGCCGGGCTCTCGCTCCGCGCCATCGCCCGCGACCTCGGCATGGTCTCCTCCGCCGTCTACCGCTACGTGCCCTCCCGCGACGCGCTCCTCACGCTCCTCGTCATCGACGCCTACGACGCGGTCGGCGACGCCGTCGAGCACGCCCACGCGACCTCGCGCGCCGCCGGGCACACCCCCGCGCGCACCTGGCTCGAGGTCGCGCGCGCCTTCCGCATGTGGGCGCTGGGCGACCGCAGCGCGTTCGAGCTCGTCTACGGCACTCCCGTCCGCGCGTACGAGGCCCCGCAGGACACCGTGCGCGCCGCGATCCGGCTCTGGCTCGTCCTCGCCGCCGTGCTCGACGCCGGCCTCGCCGACGGCACGCTCGACCCCGCCGGCCCCGAGCTCACGCCCGACGCCGTCGCCCGCACCGTCACGCCCATGACGTTCGCCCACGCGGGCCTCGGCCCCGACGCCCCCCACAAGCAGCCCGAGGCCGCCGCCGCCGTCGCGCGCTCCCTCACCCTCTTCGCGGGCCTCGTCGGAGCCGTCTCCGCCGAGCTCTTCGCCCACACGCGGGGCGTCGCCGCGGACGACGGGCACGCGTACGACGTCACCGTCGCGACCCTCGCCGCAGGCGTCGGCCTGCGCGTCGACCCTGCTGATCTCGACGCTGCCGATGCCGACCCTGGGAGCGCCCCGCAGGCGTGACGGGCGTCTCAGCCCCGGATCGGTGCGGCCCGCTAGGATGGTTCCGGTCGTGACTGGCGCAGGTGGGGTGAACCACCGGGGAGCGGCCGAGGTTCGCGTCGAGGTACGCCGCCCGCCTGGGCGTCCCGGCACACCCGCCGTCCGCGAACCCCGAGGAGCCCCTCATGTCCGCCGCCCACACCCCCGCCCCCGCGCTCGCGGACGACGCCCGCCGCCCAGTGCGCCGCGCCCTCGTCTCCGTCTACGACAAGACCGGTCTCATCGACCTCGCCCGCGCTCTCGCGGACGCGGGCGTCGAGATCGTCTCGACCGGCTCGACCGCCGGCACGATCGCCGCCGCGGGCATCGCCGTCACGGGCGTCGAGGAGCTCACGGGCTTCCCCGAGTGCCTCGAGGGCCGCGTCAAGACGCTCCACCCGCGCGTCCACGCGGGCATCCTCGCGGACACCCGCAAGCGAGACCACCTCGCGCAGCTCGACGAGCTGGGCGTCGTGCCCTTCGAGCTCGTCGTCGTCAACCTCTACCCGTTCACGGCGACCGTCGCGTCGGGCGCGAGCCCCGACGAGTGCGTCGAGCAGATCGACATCGGCGGCCCCACGATGGTGCGTGCGGCCGCGAAGAACCACCCGTCGGTTGCCGTCGTCACGGACCCTGCGCAGTACGGCTCGGTCGTCGCGGCGCTCGGCGCGGGCGGCTTCACGTACGCCGAGCGCAAGGCGCTCGCGACCGCCGCGTTCATCCACACGGCGTCGTACGACGTCGCGGTCGCGTCGTGGATGGGCTCGGTCGTCTC
Source organism: Sanguibacter sp. HDW7 (assembly GCF_011300875.1). NCBI lineage: Bacteria > Bacillati > Actinomycetota > Actinomycetes > Micrococcales > Sanguibacteraceae > Sanguibacter > Sanguibacter sp. HDW7. The sequence continues at coordinate 789,921 of NZ_CP049862.1, forward strand.
TCCGACGGACGCGGTCGAGGTCGACGGCGAGCAGGTCTCGACGGGCTTCCCGTCGTGGATGGGCGGCACGTGGACGCGCGCGGACGTCCTGCGCTACGGCGAGAACCCGCACCAGCGCGCCGCGCTCTACGTCGACGGCTCCACGGACGGGCTCGCGCAGGCCACGCAGCTGCACGGCAAGGCCATGAGCTACAACAACTACGTCGACGCCGACGCCGCGTGGCGCGCCGCGCACGACCACGGCGAGCAGCCGACGGTCGCGATCATCAAGCACGCCAACCCGTGCGGCATCGCGGTCGGCACCGACATCGCCGACGCGCACGCCAAGGCGCACGCGTGCGACCCGCTGTCCGCGTTCGGCGGCGTCATCGCGCTCAACGACGTCGTCTCGCCGCAGGCCGCGCGCCAGATCGCGGAGGTCTTCACCGAGGTCGTCGTTGCACCCGGCTTCGAGCCCGAGGCCCTCGACATCCTTCGCGCCAAGAAGAACGTGCGCCTCCTGCTCGTCGACGCGGCGCCGTCCGCGCCCGTCGAGACGCGCCCCATCTCGGGCGGGATGCTCGTCCAGGCAGTCGACCGCCTCGACGCGGCGGGCGACGACCCGACGACGTGGACGCTCGCGACCGGCGAGGCCGCCGACGACGCGACGCTCGCGGACCTCGCGTTCGCGTGGCGCGCGGTGCGTGCCGTGAAGTCGAACGCGATCCTCCTCGCGACCGGTGGGGCTTCGGTCGGCGTCGGCATGGGCCAGGTCAACCGTGTCGACTCGTGCCGCCTCGCGGTCGAGCGTGCGGGCGAGCGTGCGGCCGGGTCCGTCGCCGCGTCGGACGCGTTCTTCCCGTTCGCCGACGGCCTCCAGGTCCTGCTCGACGCCGGCGTGCGCGCCGTCGTCCAGCCGGGCGGGTCCGTGCGCGACGACGAGGTCATCGCCGCCGCGGCAGCCGCCGGGGTGACGCTCTACCTCACGGGCACGCGCCACTTCGCGCACTGAGCCACTCATCGACGACGGCCCTCCCGCGCACCGCGCGCGGGAGGGCTGTCGTCGTCGCGGAGGCGTTGCCGTTGAGTCATCGCCGTTGAGTCGTTGCCGTGGAGCCGCAGCCGCGGCGCCCTCCCTGCTGGCGCCGAAGTGGCTCGATAGCCTATCCGTGCGTGTGAGGTGGCCCGATCGGCTATCGAGCCATGAGCACCATCGTTCGATAGCCGATCCGTACGTGTGACGTGGTCGGATCGCCTATCGAGGAGCGCTGGGGTGGGTGGGGCTGGGCTAGGGCCCAAGGGGAGGTGCTCGATAGCCGATCCGTACGTGGGAGCTGTCCGGATCGCCTATCGAGGAGCGCGATCGTGGACCGGGCCAGGTGGGTGGCCGAAGGGGTGGTGCTCGATAGCTGATCCGTACGTGTGACGTGGTCGGATCGGCTATCGGAACACTGGCGAAGGTGGGGCGCAGGGGCCGGGGGCTCAGCGCAGGGGCGCTGGGATGGTCAACGCAGAGGGAGCGTCGGGTCCGCAGCGCGGACCGGGTCGAGGCGGGGGAGCGACGGCGCGCGGAAGAGGCGGCGGGCAGCCGCGACGTCGCGCGGACGGTCGACGACGAGGATCCCCGCGAGGGCGCGCAGGCCGTCGTCGTGCGTCGCGCTCGCTTCGTGCGTCGCGCCCGCGTCGTGCAGCGAGTCCGGGTCGTGCAGAGCGCCCGCGTCGGGCAGCTCCGCATCGGGCAGATCCGTGCCCGACGGTTCCGTGCTCGACGCCTCCCCGCTCGACGGACCTTCGCCGACGAACCACAGCGCCGCCCATCCCTCGTCGCCTGCAGGGTCGCCGCGCAGGACGGGAACGGTGCCAGAGGGGCGCTCGCCGAACATCGCGACCTCGTGCCCGAGCATCGTCGAGAAGACGTACGGCACGGGGTCGGCGAGCACGGCGGTCGGGTCGAGCAACGCGCGGACCGCGAGGTCGGGCGTCGTGAGCGCAGCGTCCCAGTGCCCGCTGCGGACGAGGCCGCGGTGCGAGACCCGGACGGCGGCATCACCCACGACGCGGACGCGGGCGAGCGGCCCCGACGTCGCCGTCACGTACGGGTCGGCCGTCGAGAGCGACCCGAGGTCGAGACCATCGGGCACCTCGCCGACGGCGAGCGGGCGCATGCCGCTGTCGACGACGACGTCGCCGTCAAACATCGTCGCGAGCATGCCAGTGAGCGACCCGTCGGGCAGGGGAGCCGGCCGTGCACCGACGGCCGCGAGCACGACGTCGGCGTCGAACCTGCGTCCGTCGGTGAGGATGACGCCGTCGGGCTCGACGGCTGCGACCGCCGTCTCCGTCAGCAGCGTCACGCCCGCCGCCGCGAACCACGGGGCGACGAGCGCACCGTCGGAGCCGAGCGCGGACGCGAGCGGGAACGGGGCGGCCTCGACGACCGTGACGTCGGCACCCGCCGCTGCCGCGACCCCCGCGACCTCCGAGCCGATCCACCCGGCGCCGATGCACACGAGCCGCGGCCGCTCGCGCCCGCCGAGCAGCGCGCGCAGCCGGACGGCGTCGTCGTGCGTGTGGAGCGTGAGCGCGTGCTCCCACCCCGGGACGGTGCGGGCGCGTGACCCGGTCGCGAGGACGACGGCGTCGACGACGAGCTCGTCGTCCGTGCCGTCGGAGCCCGTCGGCACGAGCGCTGCCCGGAACTGCTCGCCGTCGATGTCGATCCGCGTGACCCTGGTCCCGAGCAGCGCGTCCACGTCGAGCGCTCGGAGGTCGATGCCGAGGTCCTCGCCGAGGTCGACGTGCCAGCCGTCGTCGAGCAGGTGCTTCGACAGCGGCGGCCGGTCGTACGCAGCGTGCGGCTCCTCGCCGACGAGGTGCACCGGGCCCGCGTGACCGTGCTCGCGGAGCAGCGCCGCGGTCCGGAGCCCCGCGAGACCTGCGCCGACGACGAGCACCGACGCGTCGGACGGCAAGGGGGCTGCAGGCTCGAACAGGTGCGTCTCGGTCACGACCCCACCGTAGTCGCGGGTCACGTGCACGTCGGGGTGGCGTGCGGCACAGCTGCACCGTGGGACGCGGGTAGGCTCGGACGTCGTGACGTCACGAGGAGGACCGATGGGCGAGGGCGCGCAGCCCGGGCAGGACCCGGCAGTCGCTGGCGACCCGGTCGTGCCCGACGACGCCCCGTTGTCAGACGACGCCCCGTTGCCCGAGGACGCACAGCTGCCGGAGGACGCGGTCGTCCCTGCGCACTTCGACGACGCCGAGCAGGCTGCGCGTGCGATCGCGCCTCGTCGCAACGTGTGGATCTGGGTGAACGTCGGACTCGTCGCGGTCGTCTGCGTGCTGGCCGTCGTGGCGGGGCCGCAGGTTGCGGCGCTCGCGCTCGCGGCGCAGTCGGCGCTCGCGGGCATCGTGCGGCTCGTCGTGCGCGAGCCTGTTGCGGGCCTCGAGGTCCGCAGCCGCTGGCTCGACGTGGGGTTCTACCTCGGTGCGGCGGTCGCGCTCGTCGCGCTCGCGCTCACGGCGCCCGTCGACTGACGAGCCCACGCACCCGACGACTCGGAGGGCTCCCGCACCGTTCGAGTGTGCAGGAGCGCTACGAGTCGCGGCGCATGACGACGGCCCGGCGCTCCGAGTGGTCTCGGGGCGCCGGGCCGTCGTCATCGGTTCAGGAGCGCGCGGGCTCCGCGTCACCGTCGGTCGAGGCGGTCTCGTCCGAGGCAGCCTCACCGGACGCGTCGTCGTCGGACGCGTCGGCGACCGGGGCGTCCTCGTCCGCGGCGGCGACGAGCTCGCCGTCCTCGGATAGCTCGACGATCTCGACGACCTCGGGCTCGTCCTCGAGGGCGACGGGCGCGGTTCCGAGCGCGATGATGCGCGCGACGAGCCCCGCGAGGACGGCGCCGACGAGGGGCGCGGCGACGAAGACCCACACCTGCTTGAGGGCCCACGGGTCGGCGAAGAACGCGACGCCGAGCGAGCGGGCGGGGTTGACCGAGCCGCCGGTGAACGGCGTCGCGACGAGCAGCGTCACCGTGATCGTCAGACCGACCCAGAGGGGCGTGAGGTTGCTTGCGGCGCGCTTGGTCGTCACGCTGAGGACGACGGCGACGAGGATCATCGTGAGGACGATCTCGACGATGAGCGCGGTCATGAGGGTGATGTCGACAGCGCCGCCCGAGGCTGCGCCGAGGCCGGCGTGGGCGCCGTAGCCGTTCGCGCCGGAGGAGAACAGCGAGCCCGCGGTCGCGTCGTTGCCGATCGCGGCGGGCAGCGTGGGCGGGAGGATCGCACGGAGGATGGCGCCGGCGATCGTCGCGCCGACGACCTGGGCGAGCATGTAGACGGGGACGTCGGCCCAGCGGAAGCGACCGGCGATCGCGGCGCCGAGCGTCACGGCCGGGTTGATGTGGCCGCCGGAGACGCTGCCGATGATCGCGATTGCGGCGGTCGCGCCGAGGCCGAAGGCGAGCGCGGTCGCGAGGGCATTGCCGCCGACGAGGCTCGTATAGATTCCGGCGCCGACGCCGAGCAGGACGAGCACGAAGGTGCCGAAGAGCTCGGCGCCCGCGCGCAGGAGGAGCGAGGGCTGGGCGGGCTCGAGGGCGAGCTCGTCGAAGGTGGCGTCCGCGGCGTCGTACGCGGGGGCGTCGGTGAGCGACATGGTGGTCCTGTCCGTCTCGTGAGGACCGGCGGCCGGACGCCGTCGGTGTGGTCCGGGCCCCGTGAGGGGCGTTCGCGAGGATCCTCCCCGCACTGCCTGGACGATCCCTGAGTGTGCCACTCCTGGGAGTCGGTCTCGAGGTCTCCGTCACGCACTGGGCAACTATCTTGACATCAAGAAATCCGGTAGCCTGACGGGCGGACACCCCTCACACAGCACAGGAGCGTTGCGCCCATGGGCAAGATCAAGGTCGTCAACCCGGTCGTCGAGCTCGACGGTGACGAGATGACTCGCATCATCTGGCAGTTCATCAAGGACCGCCTCATCCACCCGTACCTCGACGTCGACCTCAAGTACTACGACCTGTCGATCGAGAACCGCGACGCGACCGACGACCAGGTGACGATCGACGCCGCGAACGCGATCAAGCAGTACAACGTCGGCGTCAAGTGCGCGACGATCACGCCCGACGAGGCGCGCGTCGAGGAGTTCGGCCTCAAGAAGATGTGGGTCTCGCCCAACGGCACGATCCGCAACATCCTCGGTGGCGTCGTCTTCCGCGAGCCCATCATCATCTCGAACATCCCGCGCCTCGTGCCGGGCTGGAACAAGCCGATCATCATCGGCCGCCACGCGCACGGCGACCAGTACAAGGCGACGAACTTCAAGGTTCCCGGCGCCGGCACGCTCACGCTCACGTACACGCCTGCTGACGGCTCCGAGGAGATCAAGCAGACGGTCGTCACGTACGGCGACGACGGCGGCGTGGCGATGGGCATGTACAACTTCAACGAGTCCATCAAGGACTTCGCGCGCGCGTCGTTCGCGTACGGCCTCCAGCGCCAGTACCCCGTGTACCTCTCGACGAAGAACACGATCCTCAAGGCGTACGACGGCCAGTTCAAGGACCTCTTCCAGGAGGTCTTCGACGCGGAGTTCAAGGAGCAGTTCGACGCTGCAGGCCTCACGTACGAGCACCGCCTCATCGACGACATGGTCGCCTCGGCCATGAAGTGGGAGGGCGGCTACGTCTGGGCGTGCAAGAACTACGACGGTGACGTCCAGTCGGACACGGTCGCGCAGGGCTTCGGCTCGCTCGGCCTCATGACGTCGGTCCTCATGACGCCCGACGGCAAGACCGTCGAGGCCGAGGCCGCGCACGGCACGGTGACGCGTCACTACCGCCAGCACCAGCAGGGCAAGCCCACGTCGACGAACCCGATCGCGTCGATCTTCGCGTGGACGCGTGGCCTCATGCACCGCGGCAAGCTCGACGGCACGCCCGAGGTCGTGAACTTCGCGCAGACGCTCGAGGACGTCGTCGTCGCGACGGTCGAGTCCGGCAAGATGACGAAGGACCTCGCGCTGCTCATCAGCAAGGACCAGCCCTGGCTGACGACCGAGGAGTTCCTCGCAGCGCTCGACGAGAACCTCGCGGCCCGCCTCGGCTGAGAAGTGCTCGACGCATGATGTGGACGGCCCGTCAGGAGAGATCCTGGCGGGCCGTCGTGCACGATGGTCCTGTGCTGCGTCGCTGCTGGTGACGCAGGATGGGACGTACGACGCAGGAAGCTGACGACAAAGGAGTTGGGACGATGACTGCGACACCCGTGACGGTGACGGTGACGGGAGCGGCTGGCCAGATCGGCTACGCGCTGCTCTTCAGGATCGCGTCGGGGCAGATGCTCGGGCCGGACACCCCGGTGAGGCTGCGGCTGCTCGAGATCCCGGCGGGCGTGCGCGCCGCGGAGGGCACCGCGATGGAGCTCGACGACTGCGCGTTCCCGCTGCTGACCTCGATCGACGTGACGGATGACGCGACGGCTGCGTTCGACGGCGTGAACGTCGGCCTGCTCGTGGGTGCCAGGCCGCGGACGGCGGGCATGGAGCGCGGCGACCTGCTCTCCGCGAACGGCGGGATCTTCGGTCCGCAGGGTGCTGCGATCAACGCGGGTGCTGCGGACGACGTCCGCGTGCTCGTCGTCGGCAACCCCGCGAACACGAACGCGCTCATCGCGGCCAAGCACGCGCCGGACGTCCCTGCGAGCCGGTTCACGGCGATGACGCGGCTCGACCACAACCGCGCGCTCTCGCAGCTCGCGGCGCGTGGCGGGGTGCCCGTCGGGCAGGTGCGCAACGTGACGATCTGGGGCAACCACTCGGCGACCCAGTTCCCGGACATCGCGCACGCGGACGTCGCGGGCCGCCCGGGCGCCGAGCTCGCGGCGGACACGGGCTGGTACCTCGAGGAGTTCGTGCCGCAGGTCGCCAAGCGTGGTGCGGCGATCATCGAGGCGCGCGGCGCCTCGAGCGCGGCGTCGGCGGCGAACGCGGCCATCGAGCACGTGCGCGACTGGGTGCTCGGCACGCCCGAGGGGACATGGACGAGCGCAGGCATCATGTCGGACGGCGCGCACTACGGCGTGCCGGAGGGCATCGTCTCGTCGTTCCCCGTGACGTCGCGCGGCGGGGAGTGGGAGGTCGTCGAGGGCCTCGACGTCTCCGATCTTGCGCGCGAGCGCATCGACGCGTCGGTCGCGGAGCTCCTCGAGGAGCGTGACGCGGTCGCGGGCCTCGGGCTCGTCTGACCGGGGGCTTGACCCCACACTGACGACGCCGCCCCGTCGACCTTTCGGTCGGCGGGGCGGCGTCGTCGTTCCCTGGTTTCGACGAGTGCGTCACCGCCCGTGGGACGGTCCGTCCACGGGCGTTGCGGAAACGTGACCTGACCTGCAAGAAGATGGTGGCTTTTGCCCCCGGGCGAGGCCTTTGGCGCGCCGATGTCATCCCATGTTGAGACCAGTGATTCTGCCGTTGCAGCAAGTTTCAGCAACGACTACCCTCTGCCGCAGATGTGATTGCCAACACCGTGGTTGCGCAGACGAAGGAGTCGTGACATGCAGGAACGTCGTCCCACACGGGTCGGGAGGCAGCGGACCGCCGCCTACCTCTCGACCTTCGCCCTCGCGGCGTCGGGCATCGTGGCAGGAGCCGCGCCCGCCCTCGCCGCCGAACCCGAGGCCTACCGGCTCGTCGGCAGCCTCCAGTCAGAGCTTGGCTGCACCGGCGACGACGGGGGCGACTGGCTCCCCGCGTGCGACGCGGGAGCGCTCACCCAGGTCGCGGACACGACCACGTGGTCGCTCGACGCGGAGCTTCCGGCCGGTTCGTACGAGTTCAAGGTTCTCGCAGGCGACGCATGGACCGCGAAGGCGTGGGGCCGCGCCGGCTCGAGCGCCGAGGGCGCCGCGAACATCCGCCTCACCACGGGCGGCGACGCAGACTTCCGCTTCGTCTTCGACACGGCGACCGGCCGCGTCCAGGTCGTGCCGACCGGCACGACGGTCATCCCGGCGACGGACGCCGACGCCCCCCGCCCCGTGCGCCAGGCCGGCTCCGACGAGCAGTTCTACTTCGTCCTCACCGACCGCTTCGCCAACGGCGACACGAGCAACGACCTCGGCGGCATCGCCGGCGACCGCTCCGCCAACGGCTTCGACCCGTCCGACAAGGCGTACTACCACGGCGGCGACATCGCGGGCCTGCGCAGCAAGCTCGACTACATCGAGGGCCTCGGTACGACGGCACTCTGGCTCACGCCCTCCTTCAAGAACCGTGCCGTCCAGGGCACGGGCGCGGACCAGTCGGCCGGGTACCACGGCTACTGGATCACCGACTTCACGCAGATCGACCCGCACCTCGGCACGAACGAGGACCTCGATGCGCTCGTCGACGAGGCGCATGCGCGCGGCATCAAGGTGTACTTCGACATCATCGTCAACCACACCGCGGACATCATCGACTACGAGGAGGGCGTCTACACGTACCGCCCGACGCCGGGCGAGCCGTACACGCCGTTCATCCCCGTCGGGCTCGAGGACGCCAAGGTCCCGGCGTGGCTCAACGACACGTCGCTCTACAACAACCGCGGCAACTCGACGTGGCAGGGTGAGTCGGCGGTGCTCGGCGACTTCGACGGCCTCGACGACCTCGACACGAAGAAGCCCGAGGTCGTCCAGGGCTTCATCGACATCTACGAGAAGTGGGCGACGAGCGGCATCGACGGCTTCCGCATCGACACCGCCAAGCACGTCGACTTCTCGTTCTGGGAGCAGTGGACGACGGCGATCAAGGCCGCCACGGCCGACAACCCCGACTTCTTCATGTTCGGCGAGGTCTACGACGCCGACCCCGTGAAGCTCTCGCCGTACCTGCGCGACTCCGACATGGACGCGGTCCTCGACTTCACCTTCCAGGACGCCGCCGCGGTCTTCGCCCAGGGCGGGAAGGCCTCGAACCTCACAACCCTCTTCGGGGGCGACGACCGCTACACGACGGCCACGAAGAACGCCCACTCGCTGCCGACCTTCCTCGGCAACCACGACATGGGTCGCATCGGCTACTTCGTCAAGGACAAGGACGACGCCGAGAAGCGCTCCGAGCTCGCGCACTCGCTCATGTACCTCACGCGCGGCCAGCCGGTCGTCTACTACGGCGACGAGCAGGGCTTCGTCGGCGCCGCCGGCGACGGCAAGGACAAGAACGCGCGCCAGTCGCTCTTCGCGTCGCAGGTCACGGAGTTCACGACGCAGAAGCTGCTCGACGGGACGACGGCCGGAGCCGTCGACCGCTACGACACGGACGCGGCGCTCTACACGCACATCGCGGGCCTCTCGAAGCTTCGGGCTGACCACCGCGCGCTGTCCGCGGGCGCCCAGATCGAGCAGTCCGCCGACTCGAACGCCGGGATCTACGCGTTCTCGCGCGTCGACGAGAAGGCGTCCGCCCCCCAGGAGTACGTCGTCGCCGTCAACAACGCGACGACGGAGCAGAGCGCGACGTTCACGGCGCTCACGCCCGACGCGACGTTCGAGGGGCTCTACGGCACCGACGCGAGCGTCACGTCGGCCTCCGACGGCACGGTCACGGTGACGGTCCCGGCGCTGTCCGCGGTCGTCCTGCGTGCGACGAGCCCGCTCGTCGCGGACGACGCTCCCGTCGTCCCCGTCTTCACGTCGCCCGTCGCAGGCGGCGGCGTCCGTGACGAGGGCGCGATCTCGGTCGACCTCGGCACCGCGCGCTACGCCGAGACGACGTTCTGGGCCCGCCTCGCGGGCGCGGACGACTGGACGCTCCTCGGCACCGACGACACGACGACCCCGCGGATCTACCTCGACACCGACGGCTACGCGCAGGGCTCGCTCCTCGAGCTGCGCGCGGTCGCGCGCGACGCGGCTGGCAACCTCACGCAGACCGTCATGACGGCCGTCGTCGGCGACGACCACGGCCTCGGCTACGCCGAGGGCAGCGACGCCTCCCAGCGGCTGACGATCCCCGGCTCGCACGGCACCGAGATCGGCGGCTGCGCCGACTGGACGCTCGGCTGCGAGTCGATGGCGCTCACCAAGCAGTCCGACGGAACCTTCCAGGGAACCTTCGACATCCCGGCGGGCACCTACGAGTTCAAGTTCGCGTTCGGCACCGAGTGGGGCAACGACTACGGCCCCGGAGGCTCGCAGGCGGGGCAGAAGAACTACTCGTACGTCCACGCGGGCGGACCCGTGACCTTCTTCTTCGACCCGGTGACGAAGCTCGGCGCGTACACCGCTGAGGGCCGTGTCCTCACGGTCGCGGGCGACTTCCAGACGCAGCTCGGCTGCGCGGCCGCCTGGTCGGACGCCTGCCTCGGCGGCCAGCTCGAGCTCCGTGAGGACGGTACGTACCGTTACGTGCTCGACGGCCTCACCCCGGGCTCCTACGAGCTCAAGGTCATCGAGAACCTCGACTGGTCGACGTCGTTCGGGACGTCCGCCGGCGGCAACGTCGCGTTCGAGATCACGGCGGAGAACCCCGCTGCTGTCGTGACGCTCGACCCGACGACGAACGTTGTCACCGTCGAGACGGGCGCGGCGCCCCAGGAGGGCCCCGAGCCGCAGCGTGACATCACCGTCAACATCGCGGGCTCGCTCAACTCCGAGATGGGTTGTGCGGGCGACTGGTCGGCGGACTGCGCCGATGCGGTCCTCACCCAGCAGGTCGGCTCGGTCTTCTCGCAGACCTTCACGCTGCCCGCGGGCAGCTACGAGTACAAGGTGACGATCGACGGCTCGTGGGACGAGAACTACGGCACCGACCGCACGGTCGGCTCCGGCAACATCCCGCTCGTCCTCGCCAAGGAGACCGCGGTGACGTTCGTCTACGACGACGCCTCGCACTTCGTCGACGCGATCTACGCGGGCGGCCCGAGCCGCATCGCCGTCGTCGCGGGGACGATCCAGGACCAGCTCGGCTGCGCCGGGGTCTGGGACCCCAAGTGCCTCGGATCGTGGCTCCAGAACCACGACCGCGGCGGCGAGGTCTACGTTCTGCAGACCAACCGCCTGAAGAAGGGGTCGTACTCTGCGAAGGCAGCGCTCGACCTCGGCTGGGCCGAGGCCTACCCGGGCTCCGACCTCAGCTTCACCGTCCCGAAGGACTACGCCACGATGAACTTCCGACTCGACCTCTCCACGGGGGAGTTCACGGCCGCGGCCGACACCTCCGTCGCAGGCGAGGGCGCGCGCGCCTCCTGGCTCGACGAGCGCACGCTCGCCGTCCCGGCCTCCGCGGCCGCGGGCGCGACCTGGACGCTGCGGTCGTCGGCCGACGGCGGCATGACCGCGTCGAAGACCGGCGTCTCGGCGCCCGAGGGCACCGACGCGTTCACGCTCACGGCGCTCTCGTCGGGCCTGCCGGCCGCGCTGCGCGCCGCGTACCCGCATCTCGCGACGTACGCCGCGCTCGAGCTCCCGGCCGGCGTCGACCGCGCCGCGGTCGAGGCCGCGCTCCAGGGACAGCTCCTGCTGTCCGCCGAGAAGGACGGGGCCGTCGCGTACGCGACGGGCGTCCAGCTCGCTGGCGTCCTCGACGACGTCTACGCGGCCGCGCTCGACCGTGACCTCGGCGCGACGTTCGCCGCGGGCGTCCCGACGCTCACGCTGTGGGCGCCGACCGCCCGCTCGGTGACGACGCAGGTCTGGCTCGACGGCGCCGGCACGGCGACCGGCGAGATGACGGAGGTCGCGGCCACCCGCCAGGCCGACGGCACCTGGGTCACGCAGGGCACGGCAGCGTGGAAGGGCAAGGCCTTCCGCTACGACGTCGAGGTCTACGTGCCGACGACCGGGAAGGTCGAGCACAACCTCGTCACCGACCCGTACTCCGTCGCGCTCACGCTCAACTCGACGCACTCCGTGCTCGTCGACCTCGCGGACGCGGCGTTCCGGCCCGCTGCGTGGACGTCGGCCACCTCGCCGACGATTGCGCGGCCCGTCGACCGCTCGATCTACGAGCTCCATGTCCGCGACTTCTCGATGACCGACACGTCGGTCCCCGAGGCGCAGCGCGGCACGTACCTCGCCTTCGCGGGCGAGGGCAACGGCGTCAAGCACCTGCGCAAGCTCGCTGCCGCGGGCCTCAACACCGTGCACCTCCTGCCGTCCTTCGACATCGCGACGATCGAGGAGGACCGCACCAAGCAGAAGACGACCGCGGACCTCTCCGGCTTCGGCCCGGCGTCCGAGGAGCAGCAGGCCGCCGTCACCGCGATCAAGGACGAGGACGGCTTCAACTGGGGCTACGACCCGATGCACTGGACCGCGCCGGAGGGCTCGTACGCGACCACCGGCAACCAGGACGGCGGCAAGCGCGTCGCCGAGTACCGCACGATGGTCGGAGCGCTCCACGCGAACGGCCTCCAGGTGGTCCAGGACGTCGTCTACAACCACACGGCTGCGTCCGGCCAGGACCCGAAGTCTGTCCTCGACCGCGTCGTGCCCGGCTACTACCAGCGCCTCTCGGCGACGGGCGGCGTCGAGAACTCGACGTGCTGCTCGAACGTCGCCACGGAGAACGCCTTCGCGCAGAAGCTCATGGTCGACTCCGTCGTCACGTGGGCGACGCAGTACAAGATCGACGGCTTCCGCTTCGACCTCATGGGACACCACTCCAAGGCGAACATGCTTGCGGTCCGTGCGGCGCTCGACGCGCTCACGGTCGCGAAGGACGGCGTCGACGGCTCGAAGATCTACCTCTACGGCGAGGGCTGGAACTTCGGCGAGGTCGCGAACAACGCCCGCTTCGAGCAGGCGACGCAGGGTCAGCTGAACGGCACGGGCATCGGGACGTTCTCCGACCGCCTGCGTGACGCGGTCCACGGCGGCTCGCCGGTCGACGGCGGCTCGACGTTCGTCCAGGGCTTCGGCACCGGGCTCGGCACCGATCCGAACGGCGGCAAGCGCGGCGACGGCGGCACCAACACGGGCGCGGCCGACGAGGTCGCCGACCTGCGTCACCAGACGGACCTCGTGCGCCTGGGGCTCGCGGGCAACCTCGCGGACTACACGTTCGCGACGTCCGCCGGCACGGCGCAGCGGGGTGACGAGCTCGACTACCGCGGTGCTCCCGCCGGGTATGCGAGCCAGCCTGACGAGGTCGTCACGTACGTCGACGCGCACGACAACGAGACGCTCTTCGACATCCTCACGCTCAAGCTGCCGACGGACACGTCGATGGCGGACCGCGTGCGCATGAACACGCTGTCGCTCGCGACGACGACGCTCGCCCAGACGCCCACGTTCTGGCACGCCGGCACGGACCTGCTGCGGTCGAAGTCCCTCGACCGTGACAGCTACAACTCGGGCGACCACTTCAACGCGGTCGACTGGACCGGGCAGTCCAACAACTTCGGTGTGGGCCTCCCGCCCGAGGAGAAGAACGGGGAGAAGTGGTCGATCATGACGCCTCTCCTGTCCGACCCCGCGCTCAAGCCGTCGGCCGCGGACATCGCGACCGCGAACACCCAGGCGCTCGACCTGCTCCGCCTGCGGTACTCGACGTCGCTCCTGCGCCTCGGATCCGCGGACCTCATCAAGCAGAAGGTCACGTTCCCGGGATCCGGTGCGGACGCTGTGCCCGGCCTGCTGCTCATGCAGGTCGACGACAAGGTCGGCACGGACGTCGACACGGCGCTCGACGGCGCGCTCGTCGCGTTCAACGCGTCGCCCGAGCCGATCACGACGACGGTCGCGTCCCTCAAGGGCCGGACTTTCACGCTCTCGCCGATCCAGGCGAAGGGTACGGACGCCGTGGTCAAGAGCACGCGGTTCGACGCCCGCACGGGCACCGTGACGATCCCGGCACGCACCGTCGCGCTCCTCGTCGAGAAGCACTCGACGACCGAGCCGACGACCCCGCCCGCGACGGAGGAGCCGACGGAGACCCCGTCGACGTCGACGCCGACCGAGGAGCCGACGACCCCGGCCCCGACGACCCCTGCGGCCAAGCCGTCGACGACGCGCCTGTCGCCGACGACCCTCACGACGACGCTCGGCTCGCGGGCCGTGTGGACCGTGCGGGTGGCCTCGGCCGGCCGCGAGGACGGCGGCACGGTGACGCTGCGCTCGGGCACCCGGGTGCTCGGGTCCGCCAAGGTGACCAAGGGCGTCGCGAAGGTCCGGCTCTCGAAGGCGGCGGTCGCACGCGTCGGACGGACGTCGGTCGTCGCGAGCTTCTCCGGCACGACGACGGCGGCCGCGTCGCGCTCCGCGACGGGCAGGCTCGTCGTCCAGCGCGCGAAGGCGCGTCTCAAGGTGACGGGCACGACCGTCCGTACCGGCGAGAAGGCCGTCCTCAATGTGAAGGTGAGTGCGCCGGCCGGTTCGACCGCCGGACGGGTCACCGTCTACGACGGCACGCGCCGGATCGCGTCGGCGCGCGTCGTCAAGGGCACCGCGAAGGTGGTGCTGCCGCGCTCCGCGTCCGCGAAGGTCGGCAAGAACCGCCTCACCGTCCGCTACTCCGGCTCGACGACCGTCGCGAAGGCCTCGGCCCGGGCGACCCTCAAGGTCGTCAAGGCTCGGGCGCGGGTGAGCGTCTCGGCGCCCGACGCGCGCGTGCACCGCTCGGCGTACGTCACGGTGCGTGTGCGCGGCACGGAGCACGCCCGACCCGAGGGCCTGCTCACGGTGCGGCTCGACGGCAAGAAGATCGCGACCGTGCGCCTGACGGGCCGGACGGCCTCGACGTCGCTCCGCGTGCGTGTCGTGGCCTTCCGTCCCGGCGACCGCACGATCACGGTGACCTACGAGGGGTCGAAGCGGCTCGCCAAGGCGAGCGCGCGGACCACGATGACCGTCCGCTGATCCCGCACGGCGGTACGGCACAGGGCGCGTCCTCCTTCCCGGAGGGCGCGCCCTGCGCCGTACGCTGACGGTTCTCCGTGCGGGCGACCTCGTGGCTGGGCCGTGCGTGATGGCAGAGAACCGCTTCCGGGGGAGTGGTTCTCTGGGTGCCTGCGCGGCTGGGCAGTGCGTCTCGACCAAGAGCCCGCCGCGCAGTGCTCACCGCGCAGAGCTCGTCTGGCAGAGCTCGTCGGGCAGGGACCGTCGGGCAGTGCCGACGCCGCTGCACCGCACCCACCCCTGCCCGCGCAACGACGCAGGGTGCGACCTCCCCCCGGGGGTCGCACCCTGCGTCTGTCCGTGCGCGGATCAGCCCTTGACGGACCCGCTCATGAGACCGCCGACGAAGTACTTGCCGAGCAGGATGTAGACGACGAGCGTCGGGAGCGACGCGAGGAGCGCTCCGGACATCGAGACGCCGTAGTTCTGCAGCAGCGCGCCGTTGGCGAGGTTGTTGAGCGCGAGCGTCACGGGGCCGTTCTGGCTCGAGGAGAAGAACACGGCGAAGAGGAAGTCGTTCCACGCCGACGTGAACTGCCAGATGAGCACGACGACGAAGCTGGGGATCGACAGCGGCAGGACGACGGACCCGTAGGTGCGCAGCATGCCGGCACCGTCGATGCGGGCGGCCTCGATGAGCTCGTTCGGCACCGACTGGTAGTAGTTGCGGAAGATGAGCGTCGTGATCGGCAGGCCGTAGACGACGTGCAGGAGGATGAGCGACGGGATGCCCGAGGGGATGCCGAGGTCGATGACGAGCTGCGAGAGCGGGATCATCACGGCCTGGTACGGGATGAACATGCCGAAGAGGATGAGCGTGAAGACGAGGTCGGCGCCGCGGAACCGCCAGCGGGACAGGACGAACCCGTTCATCGACCCGAGGAACGACGAGATGAGAGCGGCGGGCACGACCATCTGCAGGGTGCGGAGGATCGCGGGGGACAGCGTGTCCCATGCGAGCTTCCAGTTGTCGAGCGTCCACTCCTGCGGCAGGTTCCACGCGCGCGACGGTGCAGCGTCGCCCGAGCCCTTGAAGCTCGTGACGAGCAGGACGTAGACGGGGATGAGCACGAGGAGGAGGAAGAAGAGCAGGAGCGCGTAGCGGGCGGTGCGCCCGACGGAGAAGCGGGCGCGGGGTGCGGCAGGCGTGGCCTTGCGCTCGAGGGCCCCGGTGAGGGTCGTGGCGGTCATCGTCGGCCTTCCCGGGCGAGGTGGATGAGGTACGGGATGATGAGCACGGCGGCGATGACGAGCAGGATCGAGCCGACGGCGGCGGAGCTCGCGTAGTCGAAGCTCGCCTTGAGCTGGTACATGTCGATCGCGGGCACCTTGGTCTGGTAGTTCGCGGGCTTCGAGATCGCCATGATGAGGTCGAAGGCCTTGAGCGACATGTGACCGATGATGACCACGGCGGACAGGGCGACGGGGCCGAGCTGCGGGAAGAGCACGTGGCGGTAGAGCTTCCACTCGGTCGCGCCGTCGACGCGCGCGGCCTCGCGCAGCTCCTCGGGGATGCCGCGGAAGCCGGCGAGGAACAGGGCCATGACGTAGCCCGAGAGCTGCCAGATCGCGGGGATGGCGATGGCCGCGATGCCGACGGAGTTGTTGTTCCACCAGTTGTTCTGGAGGAAGTCGAGCCCGACGATCTGGAAGAGCCGGTTGAGGCCGGACGCCTGCTCGCCCTGGTTGGAGTTGAGGAGCCAGCGCCACACGACGCCCGAGGCGACGAACGAGACGGCCATGGGGAAGAGGTAGACCGAGCGGAAGAGGCCCTCGAGGCGCATGGGCCGGTCGAGGAGCCAGGCCCAGAGGAACCCGAAGACCATGGTGCCGACGAGGAAGACGACGGTGTAGAGCAGGAGGTTCTTGAGGGAGTGCTGGAACGAGTCGGACTTCAGCAGCTCGATGTAGTTCGTGAGCCCGACGAACGAGGAGGGCTCGACGCCGGCCGCCTGGGCCGACGTGTGGTTGTCCGTCATGGACGTCTTGATGTTGACGGCGAGGAGGCCGTAGACGAAGACGCTGAGGAGGACGAGCGTCGGTGAGATGAGCAGGATCGGTGGGAGCCACCGGTTGAGCGTGCGCACGAGCGTCGCCTCCGTGGTCGGGCTGGGTCGGCCTGGTGGGCCTGGCGGGGCAGGGTGGGCCTGGGGCAGCGGAACGACGGGCGGGACGTGCGGTGCACGCCCCGCCCGTCGTGGGGTCAGCCCTTGGCCGCGGTGGCGAGCTCGGCCTGGAAACCGGCGAGGTCGGTCGCGCCGGTCGTGAACTTGCTCGTGGCCTCGGAGATCTTGTTGAGCCACGCGATGGGGGTCGCCGCGCCGTGGGCGAGGGACGAGACGATCTTGTCCTTGCCGAACGACGTGATGGCCGTCTGCTGGTACTCGGAGAAGTCCGAGGCCTTGGCGTCGGTGCGGGCGGGGATGGAGCCCTTGGCCTTGTTGAAGGCCGTCTGGCCGTCGAGCGAGCCGACGGTCTCGAGCCATGCCTTGGCGCCGTCCGGGTGCGGGGCGCCGACGGGGAGGGTGAAGGAGTCGGCGAGGAAGTCGAAGACGCCGTCCGTTCCGGGCACCGGGAAGTACGTGAAGTCGGTGCCGGCCTTCTTGCCAGCCTCCTCGAACGCGGCGACGGCCCAGTCGCCCATGACGTTGTACGCGGCCTGGCCGTCCATGACGAGCTGCGTGGCCTCGGGCCAGTCGAGACCGTCACGGTCGGTGTTCGTGTACGACATGAGCTTCTCGAACGTGCCGAGCGCGCCCGTCACCTCTGCGCCGTCCCATGCGGTCGTGCCGTCCCAGAGGCCGGAGTAGCCGTCGACGCCGAGCTCGGAGAGGAGGACGGTCTCGAGGAGGTGGACCTGGGTCCACGTCGTCGCGACGGAGAGCGCGGTCTTGCCGGACGCCTTGATCTTGTCCATCGCGGCCATCCAGTCCGTGATGTTCGCGTAGGTGGCGGTCGCGTCGAGGCCGGCGCCGGTGACGACGGCGGGGTTGGCCCAGACGACGTTGGCGCGGTGGATGTTCGACGGGATCGAGTAGATCTTTCCGTCGACCGTGAGGCGGTTGACGAGGTCGGCGGGGAACGCGTCGCGGAGCTTGAACTCGTCGTAGAGGTTCGAGACGTCCTGGAGCTGGCCGGCCTTGATGTAGTCGGTGAGCTCGGCGCCCGCGTGGGCCTGGAACGTGTCCGGCGGGTTCTTTTGCTGGAGGCGGGTCTGGAGGAGCTCCTTGGCCGCGGATCCGGCGCCGCCGGCGACGGCGCCGTTGACGAACTTCACGTCGGGGTGCTGGGTGTTGAAGACCTTGACGAGCGCGTCGAGGCCGAGCTTCTCGGAGCCGGACGCCCACCAGGTGAAGACCTCGACCTCGCTGCCGCCGCCGCTGGCGCCGGGCTTCTTGTCGTCGTCGGAGCAGGCTGCGAGGGAGAACGTGAGTGCCGTGGCGGCGACCGCCGCGGTGAGGACCTTGCTGACTCTGCGCATGAGGGTGGTGACCTCCTGTGAGTGGCCTCCGGCGCATCGTCGCGTCGGGTGGGTGCGTCGTCGCGCCCGGGCCGTTGGTCCCAAGACAAGTCTCCCTCTCATGTTGGCGTCAAGTCTTGAACGCAAGGGATGCCGAATCGTAATCATGGCTTCGGGGTCTGAATGCGGTGGTGGGAGCGACGTCCGCCGCTCTGCGTCGTTCGGAGCAGACAAGAGCGAATGCCGTAAGATCGCGAGCCGTGAGCATCGACCGGCTGACGCCGGGTTCGCAGACTTCACTGCGTGAAGCCAACCGGGCCCGGGTCGTGAACGCGGTCCAGCAGCGCGGCGCCCTGACCCAGGTCGAGCTGGCTGGCGTCACAGGGCTGTCCCCGGCCACCGTGTCGAACATCGTCAAGGAGCTCACGGCCGCGGGGGTCCTCGCGACCTCCCCGACGTCCCGCTCGGGCCGCCGCGCCCTCCAGGTGACGCTCGCCCGCACCCTCGGGCTCGTCGCCGGCGTCCACTTCGGCATCCGCACGCTGCGGGTCGCCCTCGCCGACAGCTCGGGCCGCACCGTCGCCGAGCAGCGCATGCCGCTCGCTCCCGACCACCGTGCCGACATCGGCCTCGACCGCGTCGCGCTCCTCCTCGAGGAGATGCTCGAGCAGGTCGACGCGACGCACGACGAGCTCCTGCGCGTCGGCGTGGGAGTCGCCGCCCCGATCGACCCGTCCGACGGCCGCGTGACGACCCGGGGCCTGCTGCGCGGCTGGGACGGCGTCCGCGTCGCCGACATCCTCGGCGAGCAGCTCGCCGTCCCCATCGACGTCGACAACGACGCGAACCTCGGCGCCCTCGCCGAGTCGCGCCAGGGCGCTGCGCGCGACTTCCGCGACGTCGTCTACATCCGTGTCTCCAACGGCGTCGGCGCCGGCCTCGTGCTCGGCGGGCGCGTCCATCACGGTCGCTCGGGAGCCGCGGGGGAGATCGGGCACTCGACGATCGACGAGAACGGACCCGTGTGCCGCTGCGGCAACCGCGGCTGCCTCGAGATGTACGTCGCCGCTCCCTCGCTCCTCGCGATGCTCGAGCCGACGCACGGCACGCTCTCCATGCAGGGCGTGCTCGACCGCGCGGCCGCAGGCGACCTCGGATGCGTGCGTGTCCTCGAGGACTCGGGCCGGCACCTCGGTGTTGCCATCGCGAACCTCTGCAACCTCGTCGACCCCGAGATCGTCGTCGTCGGCGGGCAGGTCGCCGCTGCGGGCGAGCTCCTCCTCGAACCCCTGCGCGCGTCGCTCGCGCGGCGCGCCGTCCCGTCCGACGAGGGCCCCGTGCCCGTCGTCCCCGCGGAGTTCGGGGCGCAGTCCGAGCTGCGCGGGGCCGTGCTGCTAGCGCTCGAGAACGTCGAGATCGCGCGGGGAGGAGTGCGATGATCCGCGCCACCCGTCGAGCCTCGCGCGTCCGTGCGCTGCTCGGCGTCGTCGCAGCGCTCGCCGCCACGACGCTCGCGCTCGGAGGCTGCGCCCCCGCCGAGGAGGGCGCGACCATCGTGTTCCTCATGCCCGACGCGACGACGGAGCGTTGGGAGAGCATCGACCGCACGACGATGGAGCACGTCGTCGAGCAGCGCTGCGCGACGTGCACGTTCCGCTACGCCAACGCGCGTGAGGACTCGCTCACGCAGCGCGAGCAGGCGGAGTCGTTCCTCGCCGACGGCGCCGACGTCCTCGTCCTCACCGCGGTCGACGGTGCGAGCGCGCTCTCGATCGTCGCCGAGGCGACGTCGCGCGGCGTGCCCGTCATCGCCTACGACCGCTTTCTCGCGTCCCCGGACGTCGCGTTCTACGTGTCGTTCGACCCGCGCCGCGTCGGCCGCATCCAGGGCGACGCGCTCGTCGCGGAGCTCGCCGAGCGCGGGGAGCCCGACGGTGGGATTCTCCTCGTCGGGGGTGCCGCGACCGACCCGAACGCCGTCAACATGCGCGCGGGCCTCGACGCCGCGCTCTCCGGCACGCACCACCGCGTCCTCGCCGAGACCGACGTACCCGGCTGGAGCCCCGACCTCGCGCGAGACTGGGTCGCCGACCAGCTCGCGCGCGTCGGCACCGAGAACGTCGCAGGTGTGTGGGCGGCGAACGACGCCCTCGCGGCCGGCGCGATCTCGGCGCTGCTCGCCGCGGGCGCCGACCCGCTTCCCGTCGTCACCGGGCAGGACGCCGAGCTCTCCGCCGTCCAGCGCATCGTCGCAGGTCAGCAGACCATGACGGTGTACAAGGCGATCGCCCAGCAGGCCCGGACGGCCGCAGAGATCGCGGTGCTCATCTCGCGCGGGGACTCGCCCGTCGCGCCGAGCCGCGTCGACGGTGTCCCCGCGGTGCTGCTCACCCCGACGGGCGTAGGCCGCGACGCCATCGCCAGCGTTCTCGTCGGCGGCGGCGTCCTTGCCGTCGACGACATCTGCACCCCTACCTTCGCCCTGGCCTGCACCGACGCAGGCCTCCTGCCGAGGAGCAACCCATGACCCGTGCCCCCGTCCTCGCCCTGCGAGGCGTGTCCAAGACGTTCGGGGCGGTGCGCGCTCTCGTCGATGTCGACCTCGCCGTGCACCCCGGGGAGGTGCTCGCCGTCGTCGGCGACAACGGTGCGGGCAAGTCGACCGTCGTGAAGATCCTCGCGGGCGTCCTCGGCCCCGACACGGGCACCGTCGAGCTCGACGGCCACCCCGTCGCGTTCTCCACGCCGGGCGCCGCGCGTGCCGCGTGCGTCGCCGCCGTCTTCCAGGACCTCGCGCTGTGCGACAACCTCGATGTCGTCGAGAACATCTTCCTCGGCCACGAGGTCCTCCAGCCGCCTCGCCGCCCCGGCGCGCTCCTCGACGAGGTCGAGATGGAGCGCCTCGCGTGGGAGCTGCTCGGCGAGCTCGCCGTGCGGCTGCCCTCGGTGCGCGTCCCCGTCGGGACGCTCTCGGGCGGGCAGCGCCAGGCCGTCGCCATCCTGCGGGCGCTCCACGGCACGCCGCGCGTCGTGCTGCTCGACGAGCCGACGTCGGCGCTCGGTGTCGCGCAGACCGCCGAGGTCCTCACGCTCGTCGAGCGCCTGCGCGACCGCGGGCTCGGCGTCGTCCTCGTCTCGAACTCCATGGCCGACGTCCACGCGGTTGCCGACCGCATCGCGGTCCTGCGCCTCGGTCGGCACGCCGTGACGTTCGACGCGCGCACGACGAGCTACGAGGACCTCCTCGCCGCGGTGACCGGCGCGCGGCGCCCGCTGCCGTCGTCGGTCACGGCGCCGTCGGACACCGTGCCGCGTGGGGTGGACCGCACCGCGGACGCGAGCACGGGCGCGCCGGAGGCTGCCCGATGACCGGTCTCGACCTCTCCCGCCTGCGCGCGCTCGCGGGGCGCCGCGCAGCCGGCGGCCTCGCCGCGCTCGCGGTTGTGTGGATCGTCCTCGGGATCACGACGCCGCGGTTCCTCTCGTCCGACAACCTCGTCAACGTCACGCAGCAGTCGGCGATCACCGGCATGCTCACCCTCGGCGTCGTGCTCGTCATGCTCATCGGCCACCTCGACATCTCTGTCGGCGCGGTGTCGGGTCTCGGGTCGGCGACGGTCGCCGTCGCCGTCGTCCAGCACGGGGTGCCCGAGGTTCTCGCGATCGGTCTCGCGATCCTCACCGGTGTCGTCCTCGGCCTCGCGTACGGGTTGCTCAGCACGCGTCTGCGGCTGCCCGGCTTCGTCCTCACGCTCGCCGGGCTGCTCGTCGCGCTCGGGCTCCAGCTCCAGGTGCTGGGCCGAACGGGCGCGGTCAACCTGCCGTTCGAGACGAGCCTCGTGAGGTTCGCGCAGCAGGCCTACGTGCCGACGCCGGTCGCGCTCGGCGTGAGCGTGCTCGTCGTGCTCGGCGTCGGGGCGCTCGGCGTCCACGAGCGTCGCCGCCGCGACCGCGCGGGGCTGGCTGCGGAGACGTGGGTGCGCCTCGGCGTCCGGACGGGCCTGCTCGCGGCGCTGCTGCTCGGCGGGACCCTCTACCTCTCGACCGCGCGTGGCGTCGGCTGGATGTTCGCGCTGTTCCTCGGCGTCGTCACCGTGCTCGACGTCTGCCTGCGCCGCACCCGGTGGGGCCGGCACGTCCGCGCGATCGGCGGCAGCGCCGAGTCGGCACGACGTGCGGGCCTGGGCGTCGACCGCACCGTCATCTCCGTCTATGTCCTGTGCTCGTCGCTCGCAGCCTTCGGCGGCGTCCTCGCCGCGGGCCGCCTCGCGGCCGCCAACCAGGGGACCGGGGGCGCCGAGCTGAGCCTCACCGCGATCGCCGCCGCCCTCATCGGGGGCGTGAGCCTTTACGGCGGGCGCGGCAGCGCGTGGTCCGCGGTGCTCGGCGTCGCGGTCGTCCAGTCGATCTCGTCGGGCCTCGCGATGCTCGGCGCGGAGTCGTCGGTGCGCTACCTCATCCTCGGCGTCGTCCTCGTCGTCGCGGTCGCGATCGACGCGACGGGCAAGCGCGAGGCGGGCCGGGGACGCGTGTAGCCGGGACCCGTGGGCCCACGGTGGGGCCGGGGCGCGGACGCCCCGGCCCCGTGTCAGCGGAAGATGACCGTGCGGTGCCCGTTGAGGAGCACGCGGTGCTCGGAGTGCCAGCGCACGGCGCGCGCGAGGACGCGTCGCTCGACGTCCTGGCCGAGCGCGACGAGCTGCTCGGTCGAGCTCGCGTGGTCGACACGCTCGACGTCCTGCTCGATGATCGGGCCCTCGTCGAGGTCGCCCGTGACGTAGTGGCTCGTCGCGCCGATGAGCTTGACGCCGCGCGCGTGCGCCTGGTGGTACGGCTTGGCGCCCTTGAACGACGGCAGGAACGAGTGGTGGATGTTGATGACGCGGCCGGCGAGGTGGCGGCAGAGGTCGTCGGACAGCACCTGCATGTAGCGGGCGAGGACGACGAGCTCGACGTCGAGCTCGTCGACGAGGCGCAGCAGCGCGGCCTCGGCCTCCGCCTTCGTCTCCTTCGTCACGGGCACGTGGTGGAAGGTCTTGTCGTAGAACTCGGCGAGCGGCGCGAGGTCGGGGTGGTTGCCGACGACGCCGACGACGTCGATCTCGAGGCCCTCCGCGCGCTCGCGGAAGAGCAGGTCGTTGAGGCAGTGCGCGGCCTTGGAGACGAGCACGAGCGTGCGGACCGGACGTCCGACGACGTCGAGCGACCACGTCATGCCGAAGCGCTCCGCGAGGTCGGCGACAGCCGCCTTGAGGACGGCCTCGTCGGCCGTGGTGCGCACCTGGACGCGCATGAAGAAGCGGTCGGTCTCCGGGTCGCCGTACTGCTGCGACTCGGTGATGTTGCCGCCGTGCTCCGCAAGCAGCCCCGAGACCGCGTGGACGATGCCCGGGCGGTCGGGGCAGGAGAGGGTGAGGACCCAGTGCGTCGGGTCGGGCGCGGGCGTCGCGCCGAGGGCGCTGGAGGCGGCGGTGGTCACGGGCCGAGGGTAGTCCAACAGCCGCAGCAGCGGCACGGATGGGCACCAGCCGGACGCGAGGCGCGACGCGTCGTGGACGACACGTGCGACGCTCACCATCACCTGACACCATGGGGCCATGAACGACGCCCTCCGCATCGGTCCCGTCACCCTCGAGCACGCCGGCGAGCTCCTCACGCTGCGGCGTGCCGCGTTCGTCACGGAGGCGCAGACGTACGACGACCCGTTCATCCCGCCGCTCACGCAGACGCTGCCCGAGCTCCGCGCGGACCTCGAGGCCGAGGGCGTCATCACGCTCGGCGCGTGGGACGGTCCGCGGCTCATCGGCTCGGTGCGCGTCGAGCTCGAGGGTTCGAAGGCGACGCTCGGCCGGCTTGCCGTCGCCCCGGACCGTCAGGGCGAGGGCATCGGCACGCAGATGATGCTCACCGTCGCGCCCATGCTGCCCGACGAGACCGAGGAGATCTGGGTCTTCACGGGCCGCGACTCCAAGCAGAACCTCGCGATGTACCAGAACCAGGGCTACGAGCACCAGTTCGACGAGACCGTCGGCGACCTCACGTACGCCTACCTGCGCCGCATCCTCGGGGAGGACGTCGAGGGCTGAGGTCCTCGCGGGGTGTCTGCTTCACGCACCTGCGGACGGTCGTGTTTGCGGACCGGCTCCGGTCACGCGCGACGCTCGGGAGTTCGGTCGGCGGGCGCTCGAAGCGGTAGCTGACGTTCACGTCACCGAGCAGCAGTCCCGAATGAGCTTTCGCGTCATGCGCGAGGAGGTGGGTGTGGCCAGCGAGGTGCAGCGCGTGCTCGCGCTCATGCGCTTCTATCGCGACATTCATGGCTCGTTCACGACGTACGCGCCGCATGTGATCGCATTGCCGGTCTGCCTCTTCATCCTTGCCAAAGGGGACTAGGTCTTCTCGCTCTGGCTTCTTGCGGTGGTGTTGACCGTCTTGGCGTTTCAGCTCCACTGGGCGTCCGTCTGGACGGATGAGGGTGATGCGCGTGTTGGGTGGTACGAAGCCCGGCTCACGGCTGAGCTGGATCCGATCGACCGCGCTCAGAGCAGGCTGGTGAACGCGCCGGGACCTCGGTTGATCTGTGGGCTGTTGACGCACAGGAGATTCTTCTCGCTACGGCGCGTCGGCGACGACGTTGAGCTTTCGGTCGTCACCCGACGCGGGCGGGTGCGTCGGCTGAAGATGGCGGATCTGGAATCTGCGTTCGACTGGTTGCGTCGACGGAAGGCGTTGTTGATCGAGTCAGACGACGTGGCCCAGAGGGTGCTGGCTGACTGGTCGAGCTGATGTATTCGGCGAGGGACGCGGCACAGGCGAGAGGCTGCTTCCTCGGGAAGTGTTGGTGGGATCTCGCGTAGACGGTGGCAGGCGTAGCGCTTCCGATCGCCGGGACCGCACTCTTCGCGGCGTGGGCCGTGTGTGCTGCAGGTTTGCACGCGTGCACCGACACCGTGCGCTACGACTTCATGCTGTCGGCAGTGGTCGGTAGCCTGTGAAGGAAGCTCAGAAGGTCCACCAAGGCCCAGGGGCGGCCGAAGGTTGGCCCGTGAGGTGTGCGGATGAAGGGGCCAAGGATGTGATGCTGTCAGGCATGCGGGGACGCCGGCGGCGGGTGATCCCGCCCGGAGAGCCTGTGATGGGCGATCGACGGGTCTTCGACCAGCAGGCGCAGGTTGTTGCGGTCGTGAGGATTGCGATCGACCATTGGGCGCTGCTCTCGGACGTCGACGACATGCCGGAAGAGATCTTCGTGGCGGCGCATAGCGATCACTTCTTCGACGTATCTCCTTCTGTCGCGAGCGTGGCCCTTCGGGTGGGTGAGTTCGCGCTCAGGCGACCCGCTGAGAGCGACGAAGGCCGATGGCGCTTCTTTTACGGCGGCTCTCCTGATCAGATCGGTGAGCTGTTTGACGGCGGGTCGATCCATGAGCAGCAGAAGGCACTTCGAGACTAGTGAATGGGCGTCGACGCCGCGGCCTTGAGCCCCCTCGGGCCTAGGCGTGCCCCGCGGTGGAAGGAGTGCATGATGGGCATGGAGGCGTGGGAGACGGCGTTGGCCGAGATTGCCGGCAGCAGGCTCTACTACGAGGGCGACCTCGACATCGATGAGGGTGGGGCGTACATCAGGCGCTGCACGCTCGAGCCGGAGCTCTTGATACGCCTGACGCGGGCGGCGAGCAGGCTTGTGGTGGTAGACCCTCCCGGCGGCAACGTCGATTTCCTCGAGCCGGTCGCCGGGTTTGTCACGGCACTCGTCACCAGCGGTCTCAATCCCGAAGCCAACCGCTTCGTGGCGTCCTTCCCTCGGCTCCAGGGACTCGCTGCGCACGGTGACGTGCCTCCGGACGCCGAGATTGCTTCTCGCGAGCTCAGGTCCTTCGCCGGCGACGGGAGCGACGCGTGGCGTCGGATGCTCATGCCGGTCGCTTCGCTGCGAGAGGTTCACCTGGTGGGGGCGGAGTGGGCCTGGTTCGAGGAGCAGTCCGGGTCCTTCAGCTCAGTGGTGATGCTCGACCAGCGTGGACGTCGTTCCGTGCCGCTGCTGGAGAGCCTCAGGGGGGTGCGGTCGCTCGTCGTTGCGGGCGGCACGGAGCTCGATGTCTCTGCGTTGGGCGACATGCGCGACCTGACGCACCTGGAGCTCGGACCTATCCGGTCGGTCGTGGGGCTTGGATCAGTGGGTCTCGGTCGGCTCGAGATGCTGATCCTTGAGTCCGTGCGTTCGGTTGATGTCCCGGACATCCTGACGAGGGAGTTCCCCGAAGATGTGTGCGCGAGACCGAAGAGCCCGTTCAGTCCCGAGGTTCGAGACTCGCCCGTCGCCCGCTCACGGGACTGGAGCATTGGTCCCGTCGCCAAGCGGTGAACGTGAGCCGCCTCGCGCTGACGTGCTCCACGCCACACCCCGCGGTGGTCCTCGATCTTGCTAGGCTGTGCGGGTCGCGACTGGCGCATTCAGGTGGGTCACCACCGGGGAGCGACATCTTCTTCTCCGACTTCGGGTCGTTCGCCTGGGCCCCGGTCACCGCACCGTCGTGCGCGTGCCCGCCCGGCACCCGTACAGACATGCACCTGACTGCACGTCCACCACGTCTGAAGGAGACACGCCCATGAGCCAGCACGAGCCGGTCCTCGACCAGGGCCTTGCCGAGGTCGACCCGGAGATCGCCGCAGTCCTCGACGGTGAGCTCGCGCGTCAGCGCGGCACCCTCGAGATGATCGCGTCGGAGAACTTCGTCCCGCGCGCCGTCCTGCAGGCGCAGGGCTCCGTCCTCACGAACAAGTACGCCGAGGGCTACCCGGGCCGCCGCTACTACGGCGGCTGCGAGCAGGTCGACATCGCGGAGGACCTCGCGATCGCCCGCGCCAAGGCGCTCTACGGCGCGGAGCACGCGAACGTGCAGCCCCACTCGGGCGCGACCGCGAACGCGGCCGTCCTCCACGCGCTCATCAAGCCGGGCGACAAGATCATGGGCCTCGAGCTCGCGCACGGTGGCCACCTCACGCACGGCATGAAGATCAACTTCTCGGGCAAGCTCTACGAGGTCGCCGCGTACGGCGTGGACCCGGAGACGATGCGCCTCGACATGGACAAGGTCCGTGAGCAGGCGCTCGCCGAGCGTCCCGACGTCATCATCGGCGGCTGGTCGGCCTACCCGCGTCACCTCGACTTCGAGGCGTTCCGCTCGATCGCCGACGAGGTCGGCGCGAAGCTCTGGGTCGACATGGCGCACTTCGCGGGCCTCGTGGCCGCGGGCCTGCACCCCAACCCGGTGCCGTACGCGGACGTCGTCTCCTCGACCGTCCACAAGACGATCGGCGGCCCGCGCTCGGGCTTCATCCTCTCGCGCGAGGAGTACGCGAAGAAGATCGACTCCGCCGTGTTCCCGGGCCAGCAGGGTGGCCCGCTCATGCACGTCGTCGCCGCCAAGGCCGTGTCGTTCAAGATCGCCGCGTCCGAGGGCTTCAAGGAGCGTCAGGAGCGCGTGCTCTCGGGGGCCCGCATCATCGCGGACCGCCTCACGGCGGCCGACGTCCGCGCGGCCGGCGCCGACGTCCTCACGGGCGGCACCGACGTGCACCTCGTGCTCGTCGACCTTCGCAAGTCGGACCTCGACGGCCAGCAGGCAGAGGACCTCCTCCACGCGGCCGGCATCACGGTCAACCGCAACGCCGTCCCGTTCGACCCGCGCCCCCCGCGCGTCACGTCGGGCCTGCGCATCGGCACGCCCGCGCTCGCGACCCGCGGCTTCGGTGACACCGAGTTCACCGAGGTTGCCGAGATCATCGCGACGGCCCTCAAGGGCGGCGCGGACATCGACGCGCTGCGCGCCCGCGTGCAGCGTCTCGCGGACGACTTCCCGCTCTACCCGGACCTGCAGCAGTACTGACGCACCGCACCGCCCGGCCGGGTCACCCGGCCGGGCGGTCGCGCGTGGGAGGAGAACCCATGACCGCACAGATCCTCGACGGGAAGGCCACCGCGGCCGCCCTGAAGTCCGAGCTTGCCGAGCGTGTCGCCGCACTCAGGGTGCGCGGCGTGACGCCCGGCCTCGGCACCGTCCTCGTGGGGGAGGACCCAGGCTCGAAGGCATACGTCGCGGGCAAGCACCGCGACTGCGCCGAGGTCGGCATCGCCTCGATCCGTGAGGACCTCCCGGCCGACGCCACCCAGGCCGACGTCGAGGCCGCGATCGGGCGCCTCAACGCCGACCCGGCGTGCACCGGCTACATCGTCCAGCTGCCGCTGCCCAAGGGCATCGACACCAACCGGGTGCTCGAGCTCATCGACCCGGACAAGGACGCCGACGGCCTCCACCCGACGAACCTCGGGCGGCTCGTGCTGCGCGTGAGCGAGACCATCGACTCGCCGCTGCCGTGCACGCCCGCGGGCATCCTCGAGCTCGTCGCCCGCCACGGCATCAGCCTCGCGGGCAAGCACGTCGTCGTCCTCGGACGCGGCACGACGGTCGGCCGGTCGATCGGCCTGCTGCTCACCCGCAAGGACGTCAACGCGACCGTGACGCTCACGCACACGGGCACCGTCGACGTCGCCGAGCACCTGCGCCGCGCGGACGTCGTCGTCGCGGCGACGGGCGTCGCGCACGTCGTGCGTGCCGAGGACCTCAAGCCGGGCGTCATCGTGCTCGACGTCGGCGTGAGCCGCGTCGAGGACCCCGAGACCGGCAAGGCCCGCCTGCTGGGCGACGTCCACCCCGACGTCGCCGAGGTCGCGTCGTGGATCTCGCCGAACCCCGGCGGGGTCGGCCCCATGACGCGCGCCATGCTGCTCGCGAACGTCGTCGACACTGCGGAGCGCCTCGCAGTCTGAGCCCCTCTCAGACTGAGCGCCCCCCAGACTGAGCGCCCCTCGACCGCAGTGTTCCGATAGCCGATCCGTGCGCGTGTAGTGGCTCGATCGGCTATCGGAACATGTGAGGCGTTGCTCGATAGCGGATCGGTACGTGTGAGCTGTCCGGATCGGCTATCGAGGGCTTCCGCTTCCGCTTCCGCGTCCGCGTCCGCGTCCGCGTCCGCTTCCGCTTCCGCGTCGGCGTCACGGATCCGATCGGTGTGCGCCGTGCCGGCACCGCACTGAGTCGACGCACGTCGTCCCAGGGCGCGAGATCGTCGGCCGCATGGCGGGAAGACGCGACCGCTCACCCCGAGACTCACCCCACGCGGCGGGCACCCGATCGCGCCTCGGAACGCTCCCGCGGCGCCCCCGTAGACGACCACCCCTGACCTGCCACGACGCCGCCGAGCCGACATGCGGTCGCTCGGTGGCGTTCACCGCACCACCCCGGCACGGACACCTCGGGACGGTTCCCTGGGAGCGTCCAGGGCGCCGGGAGCGGTGGCGACGGATGTGGAACGGGCTGAGCCTGTCCCCACCGTCGACCAGCACGTGCAACGGCGCACGTGCGAGATTGGGGATTTCATGCGCAAGCACCCGGTGCGGGCAGGCGTCGTCGCGACGCTCGCCAGCGCCTCGATGATCGGGACCATCGGTCTCGTGACGGCGGGAGCGGCCACAGCCGCGGTCTCGCCCGGGGCGCCCGTCGTCATCAACGAGGCGTACGGAGGTGGCGGTAACGGGGGCGCGACCTTGCGCCGCGACTTCGTCGAGCTGTACAACCCCGGCACCGCGCCGATCGCGCTCGACGGGTACTCCGTCCAGTACGCGAGCGCGGCCGGGGCGTCGTGGCAGGTGACGGCGCTCACCGGGTCGATACCCGCGAAGGGCTATTTCCTCGTCGGACAGGCCGCTGGAGCCGGTGGCTCCGTCGACCTTCCGGCCGTCGACGTCAACGGCAGCATCCCGATGAGCGGCACCGGCTTCAAGGTCGCCCTCGTCTCCTCGACGACCCCGCTCACGTGCGGTGCCACGTGCGCCGCCGACCCCGCCGTCGTCGACCTCGTCGCGACCGGAGCGGGCTCCGCCGGAGCCCCCGCGCCGGCGCCCTCGGCCTCCACCTCGATCAGCCGCACGAACGGCGTCAACACGGCGAACAACGCCGCGGACTTCACCGCGGGCGCCCCCACCCCGACGAACGCGGCGGGCCAGACGACCCCAGGCACCGACCCCGACCCCGACCCGGGCGACGACCCGCTCGAGCGGACGATCGCCGAGATCCAGGGCACGGGCGACGCGACGCCGCTCGCGGGCAAGCTCGTGCGGACGACGGGCGTCGTCACGGCGGCCTACGCGACCGGCGGCTTCAACGGCATCGTCGTCCAGACCCCGGGAGCCGACACGACCCCGGGCGCGTCGGACGCGATCTTCGTCTACCTCGGCTCCGGCAACGGCGCGGGCGGTCACGCGATCGGCGACCACGTCACCGTGACGGGCACCCCGGCCGAGTTCAACGGCCTCACGCAGATCACGGGCCCCGGCCTCGTCGTCGCGGCCGACGCCGCGGGCACGGGTGCCGCGGTGCCGCTAGCGATCGAGTGGCCCGAGAAGGACACCGACCGTGAGGCGGTCGAGTCCATGCTCATCGCCCCGCAGGGCGACATGACGGTGACGAACACGTACTCGACGGGCCAGTACGGCGAGGTCGGCCTCGCGGTCGGCACGACGCCGCTGCTCCAGCCGACCGACGTCGCCCGCCCCGGCACCCCCGAGGCCGCTGACGTCGCGGCGGACAACGCCGCGCGCGGCGTCGTCCTCGACGACGGCGCCTCGACGAACTTCACGTCGTCCGCGAACCAGTCGCAGACCCCGCCGTACGTCTCGCTCTCGAAGCCCGTGCGCGTGGGAGCGAAGGTGACTTTCGACGCCCCGCTCGTCGTCGACTACCGCAACAACACGTGGAAGCTCAACCCGACGTCACAGGTGACGCCGGGCCAGGAGTCCGCGACTTTCGAGAACACGCGGACCGACGCCCCGTCGGCCACCGCGCTCGGCGCAGGCGACCTGACGATCGCGTCGTTCAACGTCCTCAACTACTTCACGACGCTCGGCGCGGACGTCCCCGGCTGCACGTCCTACGAGGACCGGGCCGGCACCGGCATCACGGTCCGTGAGTGCACCGGAGACGGGCCGCGCGGTGCGTGGGACGGCGCGAGCCTCGCCCGCCAGCAGGCGAAGATCGTCGCGGCGATCGACGCGCTCGACGCGAGCGTCGTCGGCCTCATGGAGATCGAGAACTCCGCGAAGCTCGGTGAGAACGCCGACGAGGCCGTCGTGACGCTCGTCGCGGCCCTCAACGCGTTGGCCGGCTCGGAGCGCTGGGACTACGTGCGGTCGTCGGCCGACCTGCCTCCCGTCGCGGAGCAGGACGTCATCACGAACGCGATCATCTTCCAGAAGGCGAAGGTCACGCCGGTCGGCGCGTCCGTCGCGCTGGGCGACCTGTCCGGCTCGGGCGAGCCGTTCGTCAACGCGCGTGAGCCGATCGGCCAGGCGTTCGCGCCCGCCGCCGGCGGTGCGCCGTTCCTCGCGGTCGTCAACCACCTCAAGTCGAAGGGCTCGGCGGGACCGCTGACGGGCGACGCCGACACGGGTGACGGGCAGGGCGCGTCGAACGCGTCGCGCGTCGCTCAGGCCACGGCGCTCAAGGACTGGGTGCCGACGGTCCTCGCGGACCTCGCGACCGACGGCCACCAGGTCGCGGACGTCGCGCTGCTCGGAGACTTCAACTCCTACGCGCAGGAGGACCCCATGAAGGTCCTCCGCGACGCGGGCTACACGGACTCGCAGACGAAGAACCCGGCGACCGAGCACTCGTACTCGTTCTCGGGCCTGTCGGGCTCTCTCGACCACGTGCTGCTCAACGACTCGATGCTTGCGCGCACGACCGGCGCGGACATCTGGAACATCAACGCGCCCGAGGCGATCGCGCTCGAGTACTCGCGCTACAACAGCCACGGCACGCTGTTCTACGACGAGACCCCGTTCCGCTCGTCGGACCACGACCCCGTCATCGCGGCGTTCCGCGCGAACACCGTCTCGGCGACGTCGAAGCTCACGTTCGTCAACATCAACGACTTCCACGGGCGGATCGACGCCAACACGGTGAAGTTCGCGGGCACGATCGAGCAGCTGCGCAAGGCCGGCGGGGAGGGCTCGACGCTCTTCCTCTCGGCCGGTGACAACATCGGCGCGTCGCTCTTCGCGTCGGCTTTCGCCAAGGACACCCCGACGCTCGAGGTCCTCGACGCGCTCGGGCTCGAGGCCTCGGCGGTCGGCAACCACGAGTTCGACCAGGGCTTCGCGGACCTCACCGGTCGCGTGGACACCGAGGCGGACTTCACCTACCTCGGCGCGAACGTCTACGCCAAGGGCACGACGAACCCGGCGCTGCCGGAGTTCAAGATCGTCGAGAAGGACGGCCTCAAGGTCGGAGTCATCGGCGTCGTCACGCAGGAGACCCCGACGCTCGTCACCCCGGCGGGCATCAAGGATCTCGACTTCGGTGACCCCGTCGACGCGGTCAACCGTGTTGCGGTCCAGCTCTCGGACGGCGACGAGGCGAACGGCGAGGCCGACGTCCTCGTCGCCGAGTTCCACGAGGGTGCCTCGGCGGGCGACTCGGAGAGCACGACGCTCGAGACCGAGCTGGCCAAGAGTGGCGCGTTCACGAAGATCGTCGAGGAGACGTCGCCGCTGGTCGACGTCATCTTCACGGGCCACACCCACAAGAAGTACGCGTGGCTCGCACCAGTGACGGGCGGCGGCACGCGTCCCATCGTCCAGACGGGCAACTACGGCGAGAACGTCGGTGTCGTCGAGATCACCGTCGACCGCGCGTCGGGCGACGTCACCGACGCGTCCGCCCGCAACGTCGCCCGCACGACGACCGCGGACACCGACCTCGTCGCGGAGTTCCCGCGCGTGGCGGCCGTCAAGACGATCGTCGACAAGGCGCTCGCCGACGCGAACGAGATCGGCAAGCAGCAGGTCGGTTCGGTGACGGCGGACATCACCACCGCGTTCACGGGCGGTACCTACGGCCCCGACGGCTACGTCAGCTCGACGCCGGGCACGACCGTCGGTCGCGACAACCGCGGCGCCGAGTCGACCATGGGTCGCCTCGTGGCCAACGCGCTGCGCGACACCCTCAAGGGTGTCCAGGCCGGCGCTGACATCGGCGTCGTCAACCCGGGCGGCCTGCGCGGCGAGCTCCTCTACGCCAGGAGCGGCGAGGAGACCGCGGACGGCATCGTCACGTACGCCGAGGCCAACGCGGTGCTCCCGTTCGTCAACAACCTCTGGTCGACGACGCTCACGGGCGCGCAGCTCAAGGTCATGCTCGAGCAGCAGTGGCAGACCAACCCCGACGGCACGATCCCGTCGCGGTCCTACCTGCAGCTCGGCCTGTCCGACAACGTGTCGTACACCTACGACTCCACGCGGGCGCTCGGCGACCGCATCACCTCCATCACGGTGAACGGCAAGAGCGTCGTGGCGGCGGACACCTTCCGCGTCGGCACGTTCTCGTTCCTCGCGACCGGCGGTGACAACTTCCGGGTCTTCACCGAGGGCACGAGCACCGTCGACTCCGGTCTCATCGACCGCGACGCGTGGATCGCGTACCTCACGGCCCACCCGAAGCTCGCCCCGTCCTTCGCGGAGGCTGCGGTCGAGATCACGGGTGCACCGACGACGCTCTCGGTGGGCGACGCCGTGTCGATCGGGGTCAAGGGCCTCGACCTCACGAGCCTCGGTGCCAAGCGCAACACGTCGATCACGGCGACGCTCCACGGCGGCAACCTGCCGGCCACGGGCATCGCTCTCGGCACCGCGACGGTGACCGACGGTGCGGCCACGGTGACCGGGACCGTCCCGGCCTCGGCGGCACGCGCGACGCAGGTCCGGCTCGCGGTCGCGGGCTCGGGCACCGTCGTCACCCTGCACCTCGACGCGGCGGTCGCCGTGCCGACGGGGCAGAAGAACCTCACGCTGCTCAACATCAACGACTTCCACGGGCGGATCGACGCCAACACGGTGAAGTTCGCGGGGACGGTCGAGCAGCTGCGCAAGGCTGGCGGGGAGGGCTCGACGCTCTTCCTCTCGGCCGGTGACAACATCGGCGCGTCGCTCTTCGCGTCGGCTTTTGCGAAGGACAC
Organism: Sanguibacter sp. HDW7; assembly: GCF_011300875.1. Lineage (NCBI taxonomy): Bacteria > Bacillati > Actinomycetota > Actinomycetes > Micrococcales > Sanguibacteraceae > Sanguibacter > Sanguibacter sp. HDW7. The sequence goes on from NZ_CP049862.1 coordinate 824,320, forward strand.
CCCGACGCTCGAGGTGCTCAACGCGCTCGGGCTCGAGGCCTCGGCGGTCGGCAACCACGAGTTCGACCAGGGCTTCGCGGATCTCACCGGTCGCGTGGACACCGAGGCGGACTTCGCCTACCTCGGCGCGAACGTCTACGCCAAGGGCACGACGAACCCGGCGCTGCCGGAGTTCAAGATCGTCGAGAAGGACGGCCTCAAGGTCGGCGTCATCGGCGTCGTCACCCAGGAGACCCCGACGCTGGTCACCCCGGCCGGCATCGCGAGCCTCGACTTCGGTGACCCCGTCGAGGCCGTCAACCGCGTCGCGGCCCAGCTCTCGGACGGTGACGAGTCGAACGGCGAGGCCGACGTCCTCGTCGCCGAGTTCCACGAGGGCGCGTCCGCCGGCGACACGGAGAGCACGACGCTCGAGGCCGAGCTGGCCAAGGGCGGCGCGTTCGCCGAGATCATCACCGAGACGTCGCCCCTGGTCGATGTCATCTTCACGGGCCACACCCACAAGAAGTACGCGTGGCTCGCACCGGTGACGGGCGGCGGCACGCGCCCCGTCGTGCAGACCGGCAGCTATGGCGAGAACATCGGCAAGGTCGTCCTCAACGTCGACACGGCGACGAACGCGGTCGTCTCGGCGACCGTCGAGAACGTCGCGCGCACCTCGGCGTCGGACGCCTCGCTCGTCTCCGCCTACCCGCGGGTCGCGAACGTCAAGCAGATCGTCGACGACGCCCTCGCGGCGGCGAACGAGGTCGGCAAGCAGCAGGTCGGCACGGTGAAGGCGGACATCACGACCGCCTACTCGGGCGGCAGCTACGGCCCGGACGGCTTCGTCGGCCCGGGACCGAAGGTCACGGACGGTCGTGACAACCGCGGCGCTGAGTCCACCCTCGGCAACCTCGTGGCCAACGCGCTGCGCGACACCCTCGCGGGCGTCCAGGCCGGCGCCGACATCGGCGTCGTCAACCCGGGCGGCTTGCGGTCCGACCTCCTCTTCGCGAAGAGCGGCGACGAGGCGACCGACGGCATCGTCACCTTCGCGGAGGCCAACGCGGTGCTCCCGTTCGTCAACAACCTCTGGTCGACGACGCTCACGGGTGCGCAGCTCAAGACGATGCTCGAGCAGCAGTGGCAGACCAACGCGGACGGCACGATCCCGTCGAGGTCCTACCTGCAGCTCGGCCTGTCCGACAACGTGTCGTACACCTACGACTCCACGCGGGCGCTCGGCGACCGCATCACGTCCATCACGGTGAACGGCAAGAGCGTTGTGGCGGCGGACACCTTCCGCGTCGGCACGTTCTCGTTCCTCGCGACCGGCGGTGACAACTTCCGGGTCTTCACCGAGGGCACGAGCACCGTCGACTCCGGTCTCATCGACCGCGACGCGTGGATGGCCTACCTCACCGCGAACCAGGGCCTCGAGCCGTCGTTCGCGGAGCGTGCCGTCGAGGTCACGGGCAACCCCGCAACCGTCGTCGCCGGCACGGCGCTCTCGTTCGGCGTCGCGGGTCTCGACCTCACGAGCCTCGGCGCGAAGCGCAACACGTCGATGACGGCGACCTTCCACGGAGGCACGCTCCCGCAGGCAGGCGTCGCGCTCGGCACGATCCCGGTGACCGAGGGCGTCGCCACGGTCGCGGGCACGGTCCCGGCGGCAGCCGCCACCGCGACGGTGCTCCGCCTCACGGCCGTGCCGTCGGGCACCGTCGTCGAGGTCCCGCTCACGGTGACGGCCCCGGTCGTCGTCGACCCCGTGCGGACCAGCACGACGCTCACCGTCACGGGCGACCGCGTCGAGGGTCGCGAGCTCACGCTCACGGCGAAGGTGACCCCGGCCGCGGCCGGCGTCGTCGAGTTCCTCGACGGCAGCAAGGTCGTCGGGCGCGTCACGGTGGCCTCGGGCACCGCGACCCTCCGCACGTCGAGCCTCGCGAAGGGCGTCCACCGCCTCGCCGCGCGGTTCGTGCCGACGGACCCGAAGGCCTACCTGGGATCGACCTCGGCGACGAGCGTCGTGACGATCGCCGCACGGCCTGTGGTGAAGTCCGCGGTCTCGGTGTCGATCAAGGTCTCCCCGTCGCGCGTCGCCTACGGCACGGCGGCGAAGGCCACCGTCACCGTCGTGGGCAGGACCGCGGCGCCCAAGGGCGTCGTCGGGATCTACGACGGCAACAAGCGCATCGCTCTCGGCACGCTCAAGGTGTCGGGACGCACGGGCAAGGTGACCGTGACGCTGCCGAAGTCCCTGAAGACCGGGACCCACCGCCTCACGGCACGCTACGGCGGGACGTCGACGACCCTCGCGGGCACGTCGAGCGCCACGTCGCTCAAGGTGGTCAAGGCGAAGCCGAAGGTCACCGTCTCGGTCGCCCGTGACGGCCGGAGCATCACCGTGCGCGTGAGCGCCAAGGGCTTCACCCCGACGGGCAAGGTCTCGGTGCGCGTCGACAAGGGCCGCACCAAGGTCGTGACGCTCCGCAAGGGCACCACGAAGGTGACGCTCGAGAAGCCGCGCCGCGGCAAGCACGTCTACACGGTCAGCTACTCGGGCACGTGGGACACGGAGAGCAAGACCGTCAAGGTGACCCGCGTCATCCGCTGACGTTCCGCCTGCAGCGGGGCCGTGCGCGGAAGCGCACGGCCCCGCTGTGTTGTGCCACGACGCGGTGCTGGCCATGATGCGGTGCTGTGCCACGACGCTGTGCCGTGCCACGACGCCCGTGCGGGATGTCGGAGGCATGGGGGAGGATGGAGGACGCCGGGCAACCCCGGCCTCGTCCGTACGCACCCGCAGGAGAACCCGTGTCGATCAAGGTCACGACGGTCAACGTCAACGGCATCCGCGCCGCCTACCGCAAGGGCATGGACGCATGGCTCGCCACGGAGGCCCCGGACGTCGTGCTCATCCAGGAGGTGCGGGCGCCCGACGACATCGTGCACGACCTCATCGGCGACGGCTGGCACGTCGTCCACCAGGCGTGCACCGTCAAGGGACGCGCGGGCGTCGCGATCGCGTCGCGGCTGCCGCTGTCGGCCGCACGCATCGGCCTGGCGGAGCTCGAGCCGGACGTCGACACGGGCCGCTGGGTCGAGGCCGACGTCGAGCTGCCATCGGGCGGGACGCTCACGGTCGTCTCGACGTACATCCACTCGGGCACGGCCGGCACCCCGAAGATGGACGAGAAGTACGCGCACCTCGAGAAGGTCACGGTGCGGATGCGCGAGCTCGCCGCGGCCGGCGGCTACGCGGTCGTCGCGGGTGACATCAACATCGCCCACGCCAACAACGACATCAAGAACTGGAAGGGCAACCTCAAGAGCGCCGGGTTCCTCCCCGAGGAGCGCGCGTACCTCGACCTGTGGTTCGGCGAGCTCGGCTTCGTCGACCTCGGCCGGCGCTTCGCGGGCGACGTGCCCGGCCCGTACACGTGGTGGTCCAACCGCGGCCAGGCCTTCGACAACGACTCGGGCTGGCGCATCGACTACCACATGACGACGCCCGCGCTCGCAGACGCCGCGACGTCGATCGAGGTGGGGCGCGCGGCAAGCTACGACACCCGCTGGTCGGACCACGCCCCGCTCACGGCGGTCTACGACATCTGAGGTCCGGCCGCTACGGCCTGAGCGCCTCGAGCGACTCGCCGAGGACCGCGATCCCGTGGTCGAGGTCCTCGGCGTGGATGGTGAGGGGCGGAGCGAGCCGCAGCGTCCGCCCGTGCGTCTCCTTGGCGAGGACGCCGCGCCCTGCCATCGCCTCGCACACTGCGCGGCCCGTGACGCCCCAGGCGTCCGGCACGTCGACGCCGGCCCACAGCCCGACGCCCCGCACGGCGTCGAGCAGCCCGGCGCGGCGCAGCTCGTCGAGACCGTCGTGCAGCCTCACCCCGAGCGTGCGTGCACGTTCCTGGAGGTCGCCGGGCTCGAGCAGCCCGACGACGGCCAGCCCGACCGCGCACGCGAGCGGGTTGCCGCCGAACGTCGACCCGTGCGTGCCGGGCGTGAGGAGATCGAGCACGTCGGCCCGCCCGACGACGCCGCTCACGGGCAGGATCCCGCCGCCGAGCGCCTTGCCGAGGCAGGTGAGGTCGGCACGCACGTCGCTCAGCTGCGCGGCGAGCGTCGTGCCCGTGCGGCCGAGGCCGGACTGCACCTCGTCGAGCACGAGCATCGTGCCCGTGACGTGGCAGAGCGCGCGCAGCGCCGGCAGGTAGCCGGAGGAAGGGACGACGACGCCCGCCTCGCCCTGGACGGGCTCGACGAGCACGGCGACGGTCGTCGCGTCGATCGCGGCGCGCACCGCCTCGACGTCGTCGTACGGGACGACGCGGAACCCGGGCGTGTACGGCCCGAAGTGGTCGTGGACGTCGGGATCGGTCGAGAACGACGTGATCGTCGTCGTGCGGCCGTGGAAGCTGCCGGAGGCGACGATGATCGTCGCCTCGCCGTCCGGCACGCCGCGCACGAGGTAGCCCCAGCGACGCACGGCCTTGATCGCGGTCTCGACGGCCTCGGCGCCCGTGTTCATCGGCAGGTAGCGCTCCGTGCCCGTGAGGCCGGTGACCGCCTCGGCGAACGGCTCGAGCAGCGGATGCTCGAACGCGCGTGACGTGAGAGTGATCCGGTCGAGCTGCGTGTGCGCGGCGGCGAGCAGCGCGGGGTGACGATGCCCGAAGTTCAGGGCGGAGAACCCGGCGAGCATGTCGAGGTAGCGGCGGCCCGAGGTGTCGTGGACCCAGGCGCCCTCGCCGCGGGTGAGCACGACGTTCAGGGACTCGTAGTTGTGGACCAGCGCGGACATCGTCGACCTCCCGGACCAGGGGAGCCGGTGGACCGACGCCCGGTCACCCGAGCGTAGCGCGGCGCCTCCGGCGGCGGGCCGGGAATCCTCAGAGCATGGGCCGGGCTGCCCGCTGGTGCCTGCGGGCACCCGAGGGTCAGGCCGTGCGCCCCACGAGCGTCCGCAGCGCCTCGATCGTGCGGCCGGCGGCGTGACCGTCGCCGTACGGGGTCGCGTCCGTGGTCTCGGGCGTGGGCCGCGAGGCGGCCTCGCCGAGCGACGTCCCGCCACCCGTGCCCGACGGGTCGCGCGGGTCGACGAGGACGTTCCAGCCGAGCTCGACGGTCTCGACCCACTCGGTCTCGGTGCGGACCGTCGTGCAGGGCACGCCGAGGAGGAAGGCCTCCTTCTGGAGGCCGCCCGAGTCGGTGACGACGCCGCGCGAGGCGAGGACGGCACCCACGAGCTCGGGGTAGGCGAGCGGCGCGTGGAGGTGCACCGCGCCCGACCACTCGACGCCGGCCTCGGCCGAGCGTGCGACGAGCCGCGGGTGCGCGAGCAACAGCACGGGCACGGGCAGCGCCATGAGCTCGGCGGCGATCGCGCGCAGGCGCAGGGGATCGTCAGTGTTCTCGGCGCGGTGGAGCGTCGCGACGAGGAACTCCCCGCGGGCGAGCCCCGCCGCGGCGAGGACGGCGTCGACCGCGGACGTGTCGGCGAGCGCACGCTCGCGCACCTGGAGGAGGACGTCGGTCATGACGTCGCCGACGAGCACGGTCGAGGCAGCGAGGCCCTCGGCGGCCAGGTGGGCCACCGCGACCTCGGTCGGTGCGAGGCAGAGGTCGGCGGCGTGGTCGGTGAGGACGCGGTTGATCTCCTCGGGCATCGCCCGGTTGAACGACCGCAGGCCGGCCTCGAGGTGCGCGACGGGCACGTGGAGCTTCACCGCGGACAGGGCACCTGCGAGCGTCGAGTTCGTGTCGCCGTAGACGAGGACGACGTCGGGGGCGAGCGCCTCGATCGCGTCGTCCATGCCCGCGAGGATCTGCCCCGTCTGGGCGCCGTGCCCGCCCGAGCCGACGCCGAGGTGACGGTCCGGCGCCGGGATGCCGAGGTCGCGGAAGAAGACGTCGGAGAGCATCGGGTCGTAGTGCTGACCCGTGTGGACGATCGCGTGGTCGACGCCCGCGGCTGCCGCGGCGTGCGCGACCGGGGCGAGCTTGACGAACTGCGGGCGGGCACCGACGACGGAGAGGATCTTCACGCGGCGAGCCTACCGGCGGTTCAGAGCGTCGCGTAGAGCGCGAGCAGGCGGTCGAGCACGCCGTCGGCCCCGTGGCGTTCGCGCACCCACGCCGTCCGCGCGGCACGCGCCGCGGGGGAGTCGTCGGGTCCCGCGGCGAGCGTCGCGCGGACGACGTCGACGAGCGACCCCTCGTCCGAACGCACGACGGGCTCGTCCCCGCGCACGTGCGCGACGAGCGGTCGCCCGAGCGCCAGGGCCTCGAGGTCGGAGATGCCGAGCGCTCCCGCGCGCTGCTGCCCGACGACGAGGTCGGCCCCCGCGAGCAGGGCACGGAACCCGGCCGCGTCCTGCAGCGGGACGAGCCGAACCCCCGCCGCGCGAGCGTCGGTCGCGTACGCGCCCCAGTCGAGGCCGACGACGTCGAGGCCGTCGGCCGCGAGCGTGCGCGCAGCCGCGACGAGCGACATCCCACCCTTGGCGTCGTCCCAGCGCATGTTGAGCACGACGCGCGTGCCGCGGTGCGCCCCCGCGGGATCGGGCGTCCCCGCAGCGGGGGCGAAGAGCGCGTCGGGCACGGGGTTGGGCAGGTAGACGGCGTCGTCGCGCAGCTCACGCGCGAGGTCGAGGAGGTCGGGCGTCGCGACGAGGACGAGGTCGGCGCGCCGGACCGCCGCGCGCACGACGGGCCCGAGCCAGCGCGAGCGCGCGTCGACCCGCACGTCGGTGCCGTGGAGGTGGAGGACGACGGGTCGCCTGGTCACCCAGCCGTAGTAGCCGGTGACGCCGTAGTGGAGGTGGGCGACGTCGGTGCGCGCGAGCGGGCGGACGGCCCGGACGAGGTCGAGCGCGCGGCGCGCCGCGACGACGGGCGCCGGCGCCCCGCGCCCCGCGGGGATGCGTCGCAGGTTCCACGCGAGCCCGCGTGCGCGGGCCGTCGTCACGAGCGTCGTCGCGACGCCCGCGACGTCGTTGACGTGGAGCGCGCGCGGACCGGACGTGGCGGGGCTGGTGGGCACGTCACGAGACTAGCCCGCGCGGCGTCCTACCCTGGGTGCGTGAGCGAGCCCGAGGTCGACGTCGTCGTGGCGGTGCACACGCCCGAGCGGCGCGTGGAGCGGGCCGTCCTCTCCGTCCTGCTCACGGAGGTCGACGTGCGCGTCACCGTCGTGTGCCACGGGACGCCCCCGGAGGGCATCGCGGAGCGGCTCGGTCCGCTCGCCGACGACGCACGCGTGCGGCTGCTGCCGCACGTCGACGGCGTCCCGAGCCCCGCGGGGCCGTTCAACGCGGGCCTCGACGCCGCGACCGCGCCCTGGGTGTCCGTCATGGGATCGGACGACGCGCTCGAGGTCGGTGCCATCGACGCGTGGCTCGCGCTCGCGGCCCGCACGGGTTCCGAGGCGGTCCTGCCGCGGCTGCGGCACGCCTCCGGGGCCGTCGTGCCGACGCCTCCCGCGCGGCCGTGGCGGACGCGGGACCTCGACATCGTGCGCGACCGTCTCGCGTACCGCACCGCGCCGCTCGGGCTGCTGTCGCGGGCTGCGCTCGACCGCCTCGGGCTGCGCATGACGCCGGGCCTGCCGTCGGGCGAGGACCTCGCGCCCTCGACGCTCCTGTGGGCCGGCGCGCGCGGCGTCGCGTTCGACCGCCGCGGGCCGGCCTACGTCATCGGGGCCGACGCGGCCGAGCGCGTGACGCTCACCGTGCGGCCCGTCGCGGCCGACCTCGCGCCCGTCGACGACCTGCTCGCCCGGCCTGAGCTGCGCGGCGCAGACACACGCGTGCGCCTCGCCGTCGCCGCGAAGCTCGTACGGATCCACGTGCTCGCGGCGGTCCACAACCGTCGGACGACGGGGCTCGACGACGACGACCGCGCCGCGCTCGCGGCCGGCGCGGACGCTGTCGTCGCGCTCGCCCCGGGCGTGCTCGACGTCCTCTCGCGCGCCGAGCGTGACCTGCTCGACGCGATCGGCGCGGGTGCTGCGTCGGCACGGCTCGTCGAGCTCTCGGACCGGCGCCGCCGCCACGGCACGCCCACGACGCTCGTCCCGCGCGACCTGCGTCGCGTCCTCGCGCGCGAGGCCCCGCTGCGGCTCATGGCCGCGTCGGTGCTCGTGCGCTGACGCAGCCAGGACCAGCGCCCGTCGATATGCTGGACGGCGGGCGGCCGCGCGCCGCCCGCCCCTCTCGACCTCGTCCTAAGGACCCCCATGCGCATCGCTGTCATCGCCCTCGGCAAGATCGGACTCCCGCTCGCGGTGCAGTTCGCGAGCATGGGGCACGACGTCGTCGGCGTCGACGTCAACCCGCGGACCGTCGAGGCGGTCAACGCGGGGCGCGAGCCTTTCCCGGGGGAGGCCGAGCTCGCCGAGCGGCTGGCCGAGCTCGTGCCGGCGGGGCGCCTGCGCGCGACGACCGACTACGCGGACGCCGTCCCGGGCGCCGAGGCGGTCGTCCTCGTCGTCCCGCTCTTCGTCGACGAGACGACCGCGCAGCCGGACTTCGGCTGGATGGACGCCGCGACGGCCGAGCTTGCGAAGCACCTCACGCCCGGCACGCTCGTCTCCTACGAGACGACGCTCCCTGTGGGCACGACGCGCGGCCGCTGGAAGCCCATGCTCGAGGCCGGTTCGGGGCTCACGGAGGGTGAGGACTTCCACCTCGTCTTCTCGCCCGAGCGCGTCCTCACGGGGCGGGTCTTCGCCGACCTGCGCAAGTACCCCAAGCTCGTCGGCGGTCTCTCGGCGGAAGGTGCCGCGCGCGCGACGGCGTTCTACGAGGCCGTCCTCACGTTCGACGAGCGCCCCGACCTGCCGCGCCCCAACGGCGTGTGGGACCTCGGCTCGGCCGAGGCCTCCGAGATGGCCAAGCTCGCCGAGACGACGTACCGCGACGTCAACATCGGACTCGCCAACCAGTTCGGCGCGTTCGCCGAGAAGGCGGGCATCGACATCTACGCGGTCATCGACGCCTGCAACTCCCAGCCGTTCTCGCATATCCACCGCCCGGGCATCGCCGTCGGCGGGCACTGCATCCCCGTCTACCCGCGCCTGTACCTCTCGGTCGACCCGGACGCGTCGGTCGTGCGCGAGGCACGCGCGGTCAACGCCGCGATGCCCGAGCGCACCGTGGCGCGCGCCGCGGACCTCCTCGGCAGCCTCGACGGCCTGCGCGTCGTCGTCCTCGGCGCCGCCTACCGCGGCGGTGTCAAGGAGACGGCGTTCTCGGGCGTCTTCGCGACGGTCGCCGCGCTCGCGTCGCGCGGTGCGACGGTGACGGTCCACGACCCGCTCTACGCCGACGACGAGCTCGCGGCGCTCGGTCTCGCAGCGCACCACCTCGGTGAGGCCGCGGACCTCGCGGTCGTCCAGACGGACCACGCCGACTACCGCACGCTCACGCCTGCCGACGTGCCCGGCGTCCGCCTCCTCGTCGACGGGCGCCGGGTGACCGACGCCGCGCTGTGGGCGGGGACGCCGCGCGTCGTCGTCGGGCAGGGATCGCCGTCATGACAGCCGACCCGCACGCCCGACGCGCATGAGCTGGGCGGCCGTCGTCGCCCCGGCGACAGTGCTCATGGCGCTCCTCGTCGTGCCCGGGTGGGTGCTCCTGCGGCTCGCCGGCGTCCGGGGGCTTCTCGCGCTCGGTGGCGCCGCCCCGGTCTCGGTCGCGCTCGTGGGCGTCACGGCGCTCGCGGCGGGCATGCTCGGCGTGCCGTGGGGCTGGGGGCCGCTCGGTGCGGCGCTCGCCGCCTCGGCGGTCGCTGCGTGGGCCCTGGGCCGGTGTGTCGTCCACGAGCAGCGCGTACGCGGGCTGCGGCCCGCGGGCCTGTGGGCGAGGCGCTTCGAGCTCGGAGGTGCCCGCTGGCCGTGGGTCGCCGCGACGCTCGCGGTCGCCGTCGTGCTCCTCGCCGTGCCGATGGCGATCGGCATGGGACGTCCCGACGCCGTGCTCCAGCAGTGGGACGCCGTCTTCCACCTCAACGGCCTGCGGGCCGTCCAGGACTCGGGCCTCGCCTCGAACCGCGGCGCGATGCGCCCGCTCTACGGCGCGATCGGCGACCGCGTCTACTACCCGGCCGTGTGGCACGCGATGGTCTCGCTCCTGCCCGCAGGCGGCTCGGTGACGCTCGCGGCCAACGCGTCGACCTTCGTGCTCGGCGGGCTCGTCTGGCCGCTCGGCCTCGCGGCGCTCGTGCGTGTGCTGCTGTGGCGCTGGTGGACCACCACGCCGCTCGCGCTCCTGCTCGTCGGCACGTTCGGCGCGTTCCCGGCCGTCCTTCTCTCGACGCTCGCGCAGTGGCCGTTCGCGACGGCGATCGCGCTCGTACCGGGCACCGTCGCGCTCGCGGTCGCGAGCCGCGCGCGTGTCGACGGCGGGGTCGCGGCGACGGCGCCGGCGCGGCTCGTCAGCTCGCTCCTCGTCGTCCTCACGGCGGCGGGCGGCGTCGCGCTCGCGCACGGCTCGGGCGTGTTCTCGCTCGGGCTCGTCCTCGGCCCGTTCGCCCTCGCGTCGCTCACGCACGCGGCCTCACGGCGGTGGGACGCGGGCCAGCGCGGGCGCGTCGTCACCGGCGCCGTCCTCGGTTCCCTGGGCGTCGTCGCGGGGCTCGTCGTCGTCCTCACGAACCCGACGATCCGCAACATGCTGTCCTACCCACGGGAGTCGAGGGCCTTCTACCCGAGCACGGTCCTCGGCTCGCTCCTCGACCAGCCGCTCTCCGGGCCCCTCGGCGACGTCGTCGTCGCCGTCGCGACGGTCGCAGGGGTCGTCATCATCCTCCGGTCGCGCATCGGGGCCGTGCCGGCCATGACCCCGGGGGGCTCGCCCGCACGGGCCGAGCGCGGCCGCGGTGACCTCCAGGGCCTCACGTGGGTCGTCGGGGCGTGGGCGCTCGTCCTCGTGCTCACGGCGCTCGCGGCGGGACCGCAGACGCCGCTGCGCGTGCTCACGGGCCTCTGGTACTCGCAGGCGGCGCGCATCCAGGCTGTCCTCCCGGTCGTCGTCGTGCCGCTCGCGGCGCTCGGCTGCCTCGCGATCGGGGGGGTCGTCGCGCGCCGATGGGCGCAGCGGGCTGACGTCCGCGGCGGGACGCGTCCGCGTGGCGCCGTCGTGCTCTCGACGCCGTCGCGTGCCGCGACCGGCGTCGCGCTGCTCGCGCTGGTGGTGTCGGTGCCGTGGGCGGGTACCGCGACCGCGAAGCGCTTCAGCGAGGCGTACGAGGCCGGGGCGACGCGCTGGGGTCACATGCTCTCGCCCGAGGAGGTCGTGCTGCTCGACCGCCTCGACAGGGTGCTGCCGTCCGACGCTCTCGTCATCGGCGACCCGGCGAACGGAGCCGCACTGGTCTGGGCGGTCGCCGACCGCCGGGTCTTCCTGCCGCAGCTGTCGGTGTCCAACCTCACGGCGGACCAGCGGCTCCTGCGTGCGTCGTTCTCCGACCTCATGACGAACCCGGACGTGTGCGACGCCGTGCGCCGCACGGGGATCACGCACCTCTACGTCGACACGGCGACCGCGGCGGACGGCGCCAAGGTCGACGCGGGAGCACCGGGCCTGCACCGGGCGCCCACGGAGGGTGTCGAGGTCGTCGATGCGGAGGGGACCGCGACGGTCTACCGGATCACGGCCTGCCAGGACTGACCGTGAGATGTGGGCCCCAGGACGCGGGCGAGCCCCGACCACGCGGACGTGGTCGGGGCTCGCTGCTGTGCGGCGGCGGCGCTCAGCGCCCGATGCGCTCGATCTCGACGAGGTGCGCACGGGCCTCGCGCGTCGCGATCCGCTGCGTCTGGGTGGGATCGAGCAGGACGACGGAGCCGCCCGTCGACCACGCGTTGAGCGAGGAGCGGAGCGTCTGCAGGAGCTTGCCGCGGCGGCCGAGGTGGTCGGCGTGGTGCGTCGTCGGCTCGTCCGCGCACGTCACGCAGTCGGCGTCGGACGTGAGGAGGATGCGGTCGCCCTGGGGTGCGACGCGAGCGGACTCGGCCCAGTCGACGAGGTCGTTGTACGAGACGGTCACCGCGCCGCGAAAGGCGCCCGTGATGATCGCGAGGGAGTCCGGCACGGGGTCGACGACGGGGCCGAGGACGTCGCCGTACGTCATGACGGCGCCTGCGGCATCGATCGCGCCCGTGGGGAGCGTGTCGTCGAAGGCGCGGGCGAGGGCGGGCAGGGCGACTGCGACGAGCGGGACGTCGTAGCCGGCCCACGCCTCGGGGCGGTGCGTGATCGCGACGTCGGCCTCGACCTCGTCGTCCTTGGGGGAGACGAGCGAGAGCGTCGCGCCCGTGCGCCACACGGCGAGCGCCCACACGAGCGTGCGCCAGTGGGCGGGGAGGTCGAGCGCGACGACGGTGCCGGGCGCCGCGTCGAGCTCCTCGACGAGGAGGTTCGACGTCTTCGTCACCCAGTTGGCGAGGACGGCGCCCGAGAGCTCGATCCTCTCGTCGTCGGGGCCGTACCAGGTGAGGCGGGGTCTGCCGGGATCCTGGGTGAGGGTCGCGAGGATCGCCGCGACGGGAGAGGACGTCATGGGGAGAGCCTACCGAGCCTTTGCCTGCGTCGTGACCGTCCGTGACCTCCGTGCGACTCCCGTGGCGGGTGCTGACGGGGCCGTGGGAGGTTCCTCACCCACCGGATAGCACACCGCGGCTTGACGAACCCGCATGACACGCATGTAATTTAGGTAACGGATCTTCGCCAGGCACCGTGCGGGCGTCGACCACGGCGTAGGTGACGGGCAACGACGCCCGGGATCTTGCCGGGGCGCAGGTCCGGCAACATGCGCAGCGACTGAAGGGGGAGCACCATGTGGAACCTGCTCGAGACGGACGGCCCGTTCCCGTCCGACGCGAGCCGTCCCGTGGGGGCTGACATCCTCACGCTCGGCATCGACTCGGACGAGACCGTCCTCGCCTGGCAGGACCGCGCGCTGTGCGCACAGACCGACCCCGAGGCGTTCTTCCCCGAGAAGGGCGGCTCGACGCGCGAGGCCAAGCGCGTCTGCACGGGCTGCGAGGTCCGCGCGGAGTGCCTCGAGTACGCCCTCGCGAACGACGAGCGCTTCGGCATCTGGGGCGGGCTCTCCGAGCGCGAGCGTCGCAAGCTCAAGCGAGCGGCGGTCTGACACACCGGCGGTCCTCCGGGGCCGCTCTGTGGCAGCGGGGCATGATGGCGAGAGCATGACGACTCCCGACACCCCCCGTGACCGCATCCCGCGCCCCGCCCGCCCCGCCGGGCGTGGGGCCGCGGGCTCCCCGCGTACCCGCACCGCGGTCGCCCACGCGCCCACGACCGTGACGGCCGTCGTCGTCACGCGCGGCGCGACCCCCTACCTCGACGCGACGATCGCCGCCGTGCGCGCGCAGGAGCACGCTCCTGACCGTCTGCTCGTCGTCGACGTCGTCCGTGACGCCGACCGGCGTGCGCGGCTCGCACCCGCGGACGACGACACGCTCGCGACGGTCCTCGTCCACGTCCCGCGTGCCACGAGCTTCGGCGCCGCGGTGCGCGCGGGGCTCGAGCACCTCGCCGACCTCGGTCAGGCGCCCGCGCCGGACCCGACGACCTGGCTGTGGCTCCTCCACGACGACGCGACGCCCGCGCCCGGCGCGCTCGACGCGCTCGTGCGCGCCGTCGAGCACGCGCCGTCGGTCGTCCTCGCGGGAGCCAAGCAGGTCGAGCCCGGCGACCGGCGGCGCCTCGTCGAGGTCGGGCTCACGACGTCCCCAGCGGGCCGGCGCATGTCGTCGGTCGAGCCGGGGGAGACCGACCAGGGCCAGCACGACGGCACCGTCGACGTCCTCGGCGTCGGGTTCGCGGGCGCGATCGCGCGCCTCGACGTGTGGACCGCGCTCGACGGCCCGGACCCCGAGTACGGCAACGTCGGCGACGGCCTCGAGTACTCCCGCCGCGCCCGCCTCGCCGGGCATCGCGTCATCGTCGTCCCGGGCGCCGTCGTCGCGCACGCGCGGGCGACCTACCTCGACCTGCGCCGTCGCGAGACCGTCCCGGACCACGAGCCCGACGAGGAGCGCTCGTTCGCGCTCCGCCGTCGCGCCGAGCTCTGGTACCGCCTCACGGGTGCCCCGACGGGCCTCGTGTGGCTGCACCTCGTCGTCGTCGCGCTCCTCGCGCTGCCGCGTGCGCTGTGGCAGCTCGGGGCCAAGCGCGGACGCCGCGCCCGGGCCGAGATCACGGCAACCGCATGGACGATCCTGCGCCCTGTCGCGCTGTGGCGCTCCCGGCGTCGGGTGCGCCGCGCGCGGGTCCTGCCGCGCTCCGCGCTCGTCCCGCTCCAGGCCTCGTGGCGCGACGTGCTCGTCGCGCGCCGCGACCGGCGCCTCGCGCGCACCGAGCAGCGACGGGCCCGCGCGCGGGGAGACGCGTTCGCGCTCGCGGAACGACGCGCCGACCTGCGTCGTCGCGTGCTCGGCGTCGCGCTCACCGCCGTCGGGCTCGTAGGGCTCACCCTGTGGTGGCTCGGTCCCGCGCTGTCGGCAGCAGGGTCCGGGGCGCGCCTCGTGTCGCCGGCGCTCCCGCTGGCCGGAGGATCGCTCGCTGACATGTGGGCCGAGGTCGCCGACGGCTGGGTGCGCGCGGGCGTCGGCGACGCCGTCGCGGCCGACCCCCTCCTCACCGTGCTCCTGCCGTTCGTCGCGCTCGTCACGCCGTTCGGCGGCAACCTGCAGACGGTCGTCGACCTCACGCTCCTCGCGTCGCTCGTCGTCGCGGGCCTCGGAGCCTGGCTCGCCGCGGGCACCGCGACGAAGTCGCTCCTGCTGCGCTCGGCGGCCGCGCTCGCGTGGGTCGCGACGCCCGTGCTCGCAGCCGGCCTGGGCGCCGGACGGTTCGGTGACCTGCTCGCCCACGTCGCGCTGCCCTGGGCGGTATGGGGCGCGCTCAAGGGCGTCGGCCTGGGCGCACGGCCGCCCGTCGAACGCGCTGTCGTCGCTGCCGCGCGGCGCGCCGAGGCACGCCGCCTCGAGCGCGAGTCCGCGGCGTCGGACGACGGGGAGGACGCGTACCTCGCCGCCGCTGGTGCAGCCGCGACCCCCGTGGCCGACGCCACGATGCCCGCTGCGCGTCCCGTCGCCCACGCCTCGGTGCCCGCTGCCGCGTTCGGCGGACTCGCGCTCGCCGTGGCCGTCGCCGGCGCGCCCGTCCTGCTCGTGCCTGCGCTCGTCGCCCTCGCCCTCGTCGGTCTCCTGCGGGGCCGCCCGCGTCCGCGCGGCGCGCGGCGCCACCTCCTGCTCGTCGCCGTGCCGCCCGTGCTCGTCGTCGTCCCGCTCGTCGCCGAGGTCGTGCGCCGAGGCCTCGACGCCTGGCCGCTCCTGCTCGCCTCGCCCGGGCGTCCCGTCCCGACCGAGGCACCCGCGGGCTGGCGCCTGCTGCTCGGCGAGCCGACGGTCCTGCCGAGGTGGCCGTGGGCCGAGGGGCTGCCGCTGCCGGACGCGGTCCAGGCCGCGGTCCCGCTCGTCCTCGGCGGGCTCGTCGTCGTGTGCGCGCTCCTCGCGCTCGTGCGCCGGGACCGTGCGGGCGCCGTGCGCGGCGCCTGGCTCGTCGCAGCCCTGGCGCTCGCTGCGGGCGCCGCGGCCTCGACGGTCGTCGTCGGCGCGGGCGACCTCGGCGAGGTGCGCGCGTCGGCCGGCGGAGCGGTGTCGCTCGTCGTGCTCGCGCTGCTCGGTGCGGCGCTCGTCGGGCTCGACCACGTGACCGACCGGGTCGCGTCGCACGCGTTCGGGTGGCGTCAGCTCGCGCTCGTCCTCTTCGTCGTCGTGGGCGTCGGTGCGTCAGGGCTCGCACTCGCCCGCGGTGCCGCGCTCGTCGATCTGCGCGACCCCCAAGGTCTGCACGTTCTCGAGGGTGACGTCGTGCCGGCCGTCGGCCGCCAGATGCAGGAACCGCCACGCTCCGCGCGCGTCCTGCGGCTCGACGCGGGCGCGACGACGACGTTCCAGCTCCTCCGGGGCGACGGCCCGCAGCTCGCGGACGTGTCGGTCGTGCGCGACCACCGTGCGCTCACGGCGGGGACCGACGCCCCGGCCCAGAAGCTTGCGGGCGTCGTCGCCCGGCTCGTCGGCGGCGTCGTCGACGACGGGGCGGCCCTCGTCGACCTCGGCGTCGGCGCGGTGCTCGTCGCTCCCGGGACGGACGACGACGCGAGGGGTGCGCTCGTCGCTCGGCTCGACGCCAACGGAGTCCTCGAACGCGTCGCGGACGGCCCGACGGGCACCGTGTGGCGCGTCGCGGTCGCAGCTGGCGACGCCGAGGGGACGACGACCGTGACGGGCTGGGCACGTCTGCTCGACGGCTCGGGCGCGGGCGTCGTCGTCCCGTCCGACGGCCGCGGCATCGACGTCCGCCTGCCGTCGACCGGCACGGGCGACCTCGGCGTGACGGCGGGCCTCGGCTGGGACGTCCAGCCGGGCACGCGGACGCTCGTGCTCGCCGAGCGGGCGGCGCCGGGCTGGCGCGCGACGCTCGACGGCCACAGGCTCGAGACCGCCCAGCGGCTCCCCGAGGGGGCGTGGCAGCAGACGTTCGCGCTCCCCGCCGACGGCGGCGGGAGTCTCGAGGTCTGGTACGAGTCGCCGGGCGGCACGTGGTGGCGCGTCGTGCTCGTCGCGACGGCAGTGATCTACGGGCTGCTCGTCGTGCCCGTCCGACGCAGGGTGGTGGAGCGGTGAACCGCGAGGACGACGTGCGCGACGACGAGGTGCAGGGCGAGGGGCAGGACGGCACTCGGCCCCAGGACGTGCAGCCGGCCGAGACAGAGCCGGCCGAGGCGCGCCCCGTGCGCGACGAGCCCGTCGCGCCGTCGCGCGCCCGCCGCCGAGGAGCCACGGCGCTGCGCGGCGTCACGGGCCTGCTCGTCCTCGGCCTCGCGGGCGGGACGGCGTGGGCCGCCGACCTCCTGCCGGTCGAGGAGACCGCGGGCGTCGCGGCGCAGGAGCTCGCGGTCGTGCCGTCGGCCGTCGACGTCGTGTGCCCCGGGCCCGTGCAGCTCGCCGACCCGGACGCGTCGGCCGACCCCGCGTTCGACCCGTCCCCGGTCGGGACGACGACCTCGTTCGGCGGCGTCGTGCTCGCCCCCGCGACCGTCGGACCGTCGCCCGTGACGCTGCTCGACGGCTCCGCGGCGCCCGCGGTGGCGACGGCCGCGGGACGGTCGCTCGTCGTGGCGCGCGGCGCCGTGCCGGGCGCGACGACGCTCACCGCTGCGCCTGCCTCGGACGGCGCGGCGGTTCTCGGGGCCTCGGTCGTCTCGTCGACGACGGCGGGCGACCTGCGGGGCCTCGCCGGTGCGTCGTGCGCGACGCCGTCGGCCGAGCAGTGGCTGCTCGGCGGGACGACGACGCGCGGCTCGAGCACGCGGCTCGTCGTCCAGAACCCGTCGCGCACCGCGGCGGTCGTCGACGTCGAGCTGTGGGGGCCGGGCGGCCGCATCGACGCCGCGGGCCCCACGACCATGACCGTGCCGGCCGGCGGTCAGTCCGCACGCCTGCTCGAGGCCGTCGCGCCCGAGCAGCGGCTGCTCGGCGTGCGGGTCGTCGCGCGCGGCGCGCTCGTCACGTCCTACCTGCAGGTCGGGGTGCTCGACGGGATCCGGCCGCTCGGCGTCGACCTCGCCGCTGCGACGACGCCGGCGACACGCCAGGTCGTCACGGGTGTGACGACGACGGGACCGGGTGCCGGGGCGCGGCTCGACGTGCTCGTGCCGGACGGCTCCGACCCGACCCTCGCGGCGGGCTCCGACGCGACCACGACCGCCGCCAACCCGGTGGCGGTGTCCGTCACCGTCCTCGGCCCGCAGGGCCGGGTGCTCGTGCCCGGCGCCGAGCAGTTCGAGACGGTTCCGGGGCAGGTCGTCTCGCTCGATCTCGACGCCCTCGAGGCCGGTCGCTACACGCTCGTCGTCGACGCTCCCTCGCCCCTCGTCGCGTCCGTGACGTCGGTGCGGCCCGGGACGGACGGCGACGACAGGGCACTCCTCGCCGGCCGACCCGCGCCGGGACCAGGTGTGAGCCTCGCCGCGAGCCCTGCCGGCGTGCGGCGCACGCTCACGCTCACGGCGGTGCCCGACGACCTTGCGGGCGTCCCCGGCGCCGCGCTCGGCACGGGTGTCCCGGTCGACGCCGACGGCCAGCCGCTCACGCTCGCGACGCGACGCGTCGAGGTCGACCTCGTGGGGACCGACGGTCAGGTGTCGGCGACGTTCCCCGTCGACGTCCCGGTCGGGGGGACGGCCGTCGTCGGCCTCGACGCCAGGGCGCCGGGTGTCGACGTCGCTGCGGTCGTCGTCCGCCCGACGGGCGAGGGGCCGGACGTCACGTGGTCGCTCGAGGCGAGCGCGGACGGACGCGACGGGACCGTCGACGGTCTGCTCACCGTGCTCGCGCCCGTGCCGGGCGACGTCGTCACGCGCGAGGTCGTCGTGCGCCCGTCGCTGGGCTTCTGAGCGGGGCGGCCCGGCTCACCAGTCGCCGACGTACCCGGGATCGATGTCCTCGGGGTTGCGACCGAGCATGTGCGCGACCTGCTCGACCACGACCGTGCGCACGAGCTCGGCGAGGTCCTCGCGGTCGTTCGCACGTTCCTCGACAGGTCGCCGGTAGACGACGACGCGCGGCGCGAGCGCGCCGTCGGCCGGGAAGTAGCGGCCCATGGGCACGCCGCGGCGGTGCTCCCACGGAGCCGGGTCGGACGGCGGGACGTCCTCGACCGCGAACTCGAGCCCGGCGATCTGCCGCGCCCACGAGCGCTCGATGCGGACGACCGTCGCGACGACGAGGTCGTCGAACCGCTCGGCGCGTGTGCGCGCGGCGGGGAGGTTCGCCGGCATGAGCGGGCCGCGCGGCCCACGTCCGCGACGGTCGCGACGGCGCACGCCTGCGGTGGGCGGGGGGACGGGGTGGTTCGCACGCACCAGCCCAGCCTAGGCGTTCCTCCGGCCCCGGCGGCCCTCGGCGTGGGATTGGGGCGCTGGGCCTCGGGCGGCTTACCATCGGGAACTGTGAGACCTGTCCGTCAGTGCACGAGAACCGCGTGCCCCCGCTCCGCGGTGGCCACGCTCACCTACGTGTACGCGGACTCCACGGCTGTCCTCGGGCCCCTCGCGACGCATGCCGAGCCGCACAGCTACGACCTGTGCGCGGAGCACGCCGACCGCCTCACGGCCCCGCGAGGCTGGGAGGTGGTGCGTCTCGTCACGGACCACGTCGAGACGGGGCCGAGCCACGACGACCTGCTCGCGCTCGCCGACGCTGTGCGGGAGGCCGGCCGGACGGCTGCCGCGCCGGTCCGCGGCCGGCACGTCGCCGAGCCCGCGCCCGTCCAGGTCGGGGAGATCGCACGCAAGGGGCACCTGCGGGTGCTGCGGGGCGAGGGCTGACGTGGCGGAGCCGACACCCCGCAAGCGCCGCGGCGCGCGTCCGACCGAGCCCCTCGGCTCGCTCAGCGCGCCCGTTCCCTCCCTGCCGGGGACGCGCGAGTGCGCCGGCTGCGGCGGGCGTGAGCTTACCCGGGTCGACATGACGCTCGCCGACGGCACCGACGTCGTCTTCGTCTCGTGCCACGGCTGCGAGGAGACGAGCTGGGTCGACGCAGCGGGCACGGTGCTCGACGCGGACGACGTGCTGCCCCGCATGCGCAGGCCCGGCACCTGAGACGGAACCGCGGCCCTGCTGGTCCGCAGCGCGCACCGGCGCGCACGCACTGACGAGGGCGCGCACGCGCCCACCACGACACGTAGGAGGAACGATGGGCGAGCAGAACGAGCACGGTTTCGCGGGCGTCCCGGTCGAGCCGTGGGTGCGCGCGATCCTGCGCTGCCCCGCGACGGGTGCGGAGCTCGTCGAGGGTGTCGGGCCCGACGGTGGACCGGAGCTGTGGTCGACGGCTCCCGAGGGCGCTCTCGCATACCCCGTGCGCGACGGCATCCCGGTGCTGCTCGTCGACGACGCGCGCCCGCTCTGACGCGCGGCCTGCGCGTCGGCCGCACGTCCGCGCCGCGGACGACGTCGACTGTGCGTGGCGTGACACGCCGCGCGCGGCGGGGGCCCGCGGACCTACAATGATCCGCGCCCCGTCCGGGGCTCTGGGACGTCGAGGGGACGGCTGGCATGTCAACTGGTGGCGGTACCAAGGCGATCGTCGCGGCACTGTTCGCGAACATGGGCATCGCGGTGACGAAGTTCGTCGCCTACCTGCTCACGTCCTCCTCGTCGATGCTCGCGGAGTCGGTGCACTCGCTCGCGGACTCGGGCAACCAGGTGCTGCTGCTCGTCGGCGGCAAGCGGGCCCGCAAGGAGGCGACGCCCGAGCACCCCTTCGGCTACGGCCGCGCCCGGTACGTCTACGCGTTCCTCGTCTCGATCATCCTCTTCTCGCTCGGCGGGCTCTTCGCCCTCTACGAGGCGTGGCACAAGTTCCAGGACCCGCACGGCATCGAGTCGTGGAAGTGGGTGCCGGTCGTCGTCCTCGTCGCGGCGATCGCCATGGAGTCGTTCTCGTTCCGCACCGCGGTCGTCGAGTCGAACCACGTGCGCGGCAGGCTCTCGTGGACCGAGTTCGTCAGGCGCGCGAAGTCGCCCGAGCTGCCGGTCATCCTCCTCGAGGACCTCGGGGCGCTCGTGGGCCTCGTGCTCGCGCTCGTCGGCGTCTCGATGACGCTCGTCACGGGCAACGGCCTGTGGGACGCCGCGGGCACTGCGTCGATCGGCGTCCTGCTCATCCTCATCGCGATCGTTCTCGGCATCGAGGTGAAGTCGCTGCTCATCGGCGAGGCCGCAACTCCCGAGAACGTCGCCGCGGTGCGTGCAGCTCTCGAGGGCACCGAGGGCGTCGAGTCGGTCATCCACCTGCGCACCATGCACCTGGGGCCCGAGGAGATCCTCGTCGCCGCGAAGATCGAGGTCTCTGCGGTCGAGACCGCGGCGGACGTCGCCGCGGAGATCGACGCGGCCGAGACCGCGGTGCGCGCTGCCGTCCCCGACCTGCGCGCTGTCATCTACCTCGAGCCCGACCTGCGACGCGTCGTGGACGCAGCGGTGACGACGCCCCACACCTGAGGCCTCGTCCCTCCGGTCAGGAGGTGCGCTCCACGTTGCCGACGAGCGCCCGGGAGAGCCATGCGGGTCGCACGCACGCCTCGAACGCTCGGACGACGGGTCGTGTCGAGAGCAGCCACGTGAGGGCGATCCCGCCGACGACGAGCAGGGCGACCCACCACCAGGTGTCGAGGCTGCGGAGGATCGTCGTGCTGCGGAACGGCATGATGACGAGCCCGTGGAGCAGGTAGACCGAGAGCGACGCGGCGCCCGCGCGGACGAGCCACGTCCGGCGTCGGGGCGTGAGCAGCGCGACCGCGACGGTCGCGACGAGCGCTGCGACGAGGACGAGCACGCGCAGCGCCAGCGCGACGAGGGTCGGGTACGGAAGGTCGGAGTACGGGCCGATGTAGAGGAACAGCGCGAGCGGCACGCTGCGGGTGGTCGGCAGGGCGAGGACCGCGCCGGCGACGAGCACGACGGCGGCGGCGACGCTCGGGCCGCGCCCGGCGTCGCGCAGCCGTGCGACAACCTCGGGAGTGAGGAGCAGGCCGACGACGAAGAACGGCAGCAGGCTCAGGACGCGGGCGAGCGCGAGGCGCGGCCCGAGGTCCGGAACGAGCGGCGCGAGGAGCGCGACGAGCACGGCCGCGCCGAGGGCGACCGACGGGCGCAGCGCGCGCCACAGGGGCGTCGTGAGCCGCCAGGCGACGAGCGCGGGCAGGAACCACAGCGTCCAGGCCGGGTCGAGCAGGTGGAGCGCGAACGGGAAGCCGCGGAGGGCCGCGATCGCCGCGTGCGCGGCCTGCAGCAGCACGTACGGGACGACGAGCCCCGTGACGATCCCCGCAGCCTGCTTGCGCGTGCCCGTCCACGACCGGGACAGGTAGCCGCACAGGAGCACGAACGCGGGCATATGGAACGAGTAGATCCACATGACGACGGGGCCCGACGCGTCGGACATCACGCCCGAGAGCATGTGCCCGACGACGACGAGAGCGATGAGCACACCGCGCACGGAGTCGACGTACGGGTCGCGAGTGCTGGCGGGAGCGGCGATCGTCACGAACACGACGATATCGGTGGAGGAGCGGTTCCGGTCGTTGCGGCGCTGCCGGCGGGGCAGGTGCCTCGGGCGTGCCGGGCCGGGACCCGACCCACGGGCCGGCGGGCCGGTATCCTGCTCACCGTGGGTGACTCTCCTCTTGTCCGGCCGGGCGGCCGCGTCGTCGCGGTGCTCGTAGCCTTCAACCGTCGCGATCTCCTGATCGACGCGCTCGACGCGCTCGCCGCGCAGACGCGTCCGCTCGACGCTGTGCTCGTCGTCGACAACGCGTCGACCGACGACTCTCGCGAGGTCGCGCTCGCGCACCCGTCGCATCCTGTCGTCGTGACCCTCGAGCGCAACACGGGCGGCGCGGGCGGCTTCGCGGCGGGCATGGCGCACGCGGTCGCGTCGCTCGACGCGGACGGCGTGTGGCTCATGGACGACGACACGATCCCGACGCCGACGGCGCTCGCCGCGCTGCTCGACACGTGGCGCGCCTACGAGGGTCCGATCGACGCCGCAGGCTCGCGCGTCGTGTGGACGGACGGCCGCGACCACCCGATGAACACGCCGCGTCGTCGGCCCGGTGCGAGCCGCGCGTCGCTCGCGGAGTCGGCCCGCGTGGGTGCCGTGCCCGTGCGGTCGACGTCGTTCGTGTCGATGCTCGTGAGCGCGGACGCCGTCCGGACGCACGGCCTGCCCGTCGCCGACTACTTCATCTGGAACGACGACTTCGAGTACTCGTGCCGCCTGCTGCGCGACGGCACAGGGCTGCATGTGCCGGCGAGCGTCGTCGAGCACCGCACGAAGGCGTTCGGCGCGACCGACGCCGATCCGGGCGACCGGTTCTATTTCGAGGTGCGCAACAAGATCTGGATGTTCACGCGGTCCCGCTCCCTGTCGGGTCGCGAGCGGCTTCTCTACGGTGCCTCGACGCTGCGCCGCTGGGTGCGTACCGTGGCTCGCTCGTCGGCGCGTGGCGTCCTGCTGCGCGCCGGCGGACGCGGTCTGCGCGACGGCATCCTCCGCAGGCCGCGCGCGACCGCGGACGTCCTGGCGGGCCTCACGCTCGCGGACGACGTCGCCGTGCTCGACCGGTCGACGCGATGACGGCGGACCTCCCGGAGTTCTCCGTCCTCCTGCCGGTCTACCGAGGTGACGACGCGACGTTCCTGCGGCGGGCGTTCGACTCGGCGACGGTCGAGCAGGAGCTGCGACCGGACGAGGTGGTCCTCGTCCAGGACGGCCCTGTGGGCCCCGAGCTTGCGGCGGAGATCGCCTCGATCCAGGAGCGTTCGGTCGTCCCCGTGACCTACGTGCCGCTCGCCGAGAACGTCGGGCTGGCTCGTGCGCTCGAGGCGGGGCTCGCTCGCTGCGCGCACGACGTCGTGGCCCGCGCCGACGCCGACGACATCTCGCTGCCGGGACGGTTCGCGGCCCAGCTGCCGGTCGTCGCGGCGGGCGCGGACCTCGTGGGGACGGCCCTCGTCGAGTTCGACGACGACGAGCTCGTCCTCGGGGCGCGGCGCGTCCTGCCGACGGACCCGGAGGAGATCGCGCGCTATGCGCGCTTCGCCGACCCGTTCAACCACCCGTCGGTCGTCTACCGTCGCGAGGCGGTCGCTGCTGCGGGCGGCTACCAGGACCTCCACCTCATGGAGGACTACCTGCTCTTCGCCCGGATGATCGGGGCGGGCGCTCGCGTCGCGAACCTCGCGGAGCCGCTCGTGAAGTACCGCACGGGCGCGGGCTCGTACGCGCGCCGTGGCGGTCGCGCGCTGCTGCGCTCGGAGCTCTCCCTGCAGGGCACGCTCCGCCGCGAGGGGTTCACGAGCACTCCGCAGGCCGTGCGCAACGTCATCGTGCGCGGCGGGTACCGGCTCGTGCCGGAGGCGGTGCGCCGGC
This sequence comes from Sanguibacter sp. HDW7, assembly GCF_011300875.1. Taxonomy (NCBI): domain Bacteria; kingdom Bacillati; phylum Actinomycetota; class Actinomycetes; order Micrococcales; family Sanguibacteraceae; genus Sanguibacter; species Sanguibacter sp. HDW7. The sequence goes on from NZ_CP049862.1 coordinate 848,349, forward strand.
TGGCGTACCGCTCGATGATCCTGCGCTCGCGCGCAGGCGAGAAGGAGTCATGAGCATGGGTGCGGACCTCGTCGTCGTCGGGTCGGGGCTCTTCGGCCTCACGGTCGCGGAGCGCGTCGCGTCGCGTGGCCACAAGGTGGTCATCCTCGACCGTCGCAGCCATGTCGGCGGCAACGCGTACTCGGAGGTCGAGCCGTCGACGGGCATCGAGGTGCACCGTTACGGCGCGCACCTCTTCCACACGTCGAACGAGCGCGTGTGGGAGTACGTCAACCGGTTCACGTCGTTCACGGCCTACGTCCATCACGTGTACACGACGCACCGGGGCGAGGTCTTCCCCATGCCGATCAACCTCGGCACGATCAACCAGTTCTTCAGGTCCGCGCACGGGCCGGAGCAGGCACGCGAGCTCGTCGCGGAGCAGTCGGCCGAGCTCGAGGGGCGACACCCGTCGAACCTCGACGAGAAGGGCGTCTCGCTCATCGGGCGGCCCCTCTACGAGGCGTTCATCCGCGGGTACACCGCCAAGCAGTGGCAGACGGACCCGCGCGAGCTGCCTGCGTCGATCATCTCTCGCCTGCCGGTGCGCTTCACGTACGACAACCGCTACTTCAGCGACACGCACGAGGGGCTGCCGACCGACGGCTACACGGCGTGGCTCGAGCGCATGACCGACCACCCGAACATCGAGGTGCGCCTGGCGACCGACTTCTTCGACGAGTCCCACGAGTACTCGAAGGACAAGGTCGTGGGCCGGGTGCCGGTCGTCTACACGGGTCCGCTCGACCGCTACTTCGACCACGTCGAGGGCGACCTCACGTGGCGGACGCTCGACTTCGAGCAGGAGGTCCTCGAGACGGGCGACTTCCAGGGGACGTCCGTGATGAACTACGCCGACGAGGATGTGCCGTTCACGCGCATCCACGAGTTCCGGCACTTCCACCCCGAGCGCGACTACCCGACGGACCGCACGGTCGTCGTCCGGGAGTTCTCGCGCTTCGCGGAGCGCGACGACGAGCCGTACTACCCGGTCAACACCCCCGAGGACCGGGAGCGGCTGCTGCGCTACCGCGAGCTCGCGGACGCGGAGCCGCAGGTCTTCTTCGGCGGACGGCTGGGCACGTACCAGTATCTCGACATGCACATGGCGATCGGCTCGGCGCTCTCGATGGTCGACAACAGGCTCGACGCGCTGTTCCCGGACCGTTCGGGGGCTGCGGACGCGTGAGCCTCGACCTGGCGCGTCTCGCGCTCCCGGAGGATCCAGCGGTCTCGGCGCTGTACTGGCGCGGTGACGCCGTCGTGCGAGCGGGCGGGCTGGACGTCGCGGCGGGCGCGACGCTCGACCTCGGCACGTGGTTCAACGCGGCGCCCGTCGCCTGGTGGCGCGAGGTCCTCGGGGCGGGTCGGGTGCGTCTCGTCGTCGAGGGTCGGGGTGCGGTGCGCGTCCTGGGACTCGTCGGCGGCGAGGTCCGCGAGGTCGCGGCCGCCGACGTCGACGGCACGTGGGAGGCTCACCTGCCGCGGACCGACGGGGTCGCGTGGTACTGGATCGAGCTGTCCGCGGGGCCTGACGGTGGTCGGCTCGACGCAGTGCGCTGGTCCGCCGGGCGGCCGGCCCGTGCGGTCGCCCCCAGCGTCCCGCAGGTCACGGTCGTCGTGCCGACGTACGGCCGCGAGCAGGACGCCCTCGAGCAGGTGCGGCGGCTGCTCGGCCCGGCGCTCGACGGCGTCGTCTCGCGGGTCGTGCTCATCGATCAGGCCCGCACCGTCCGGGCCGCGGAGGGTGCCGCGGAGGTCGTCGCGGCGGCAGGGGACCGGTTGACGTTCGTCGAGCAGGACAACCTCGGCGGCTCGGGCGGCTACTCGCGCGGCATGCTCGAGTCGCTCGGGCGCCCGCAGGACGCGGTGCTGCTGCTCGACGACGACGCCCGCGTCGAGCCCGAGGGACTTCGACGGATGGTCGTCCTGCAGTCGGCGGCCCCGGTGCCGACGATCCTCGGTACGCCGCTCATCTCGGCCGAGGAACCGACGCGTCTCGAGGCTCTCGCCGAGGGCGTGCGGGCGCGCGGCTTCGTGTGGGGCCCGTCGGACGGTCTCGCCGAACCTGTGGACCTCGCTGCCTCGACACCGGCCGCCTGGGACTTCGCGCGTGTCGATGCGCGCACCGACTACTCGGGCTGGTGGGGCACGCTCCTGCCCCCGGGGACGGTCGGGCGGCTCGGGCTCGCCGCGCCATACTTCCTCAAGTGGGACGACGCCGAGTACGGCCTGCGCGCGAGCCGCGCGGGCATGGCCGTGCGGACGGTGCCCGGGACGGGCACGTGGCACCCGACGTGGGCGGCGAAGGGCACGAACGCGTCGTGGTCGGCGCTGCCGCTGCACCGCAACCGGCTCGCGACGGCCCTCGCGTACGGTGCCGGACTCTCGACGGTGCTCGACTCTTGCGTGCACCAGATCAAGCACGTGCTCAGCCTGCAGTACCTCTCGGCAGACCTCTGGGACGACGCGATCGTCGAGGTGCTCGAGGGGCCCGCCTGGTTGATGGCGGACCTGCGCGACGTGCGTCCCCGGGCACAGGCGGTCGTCGACTCCGCGCCGCGCGCCCTTGCGGTCCCTGGTCCGGCGGTGGAAGGTGCGGAGCCGCTCGGGACGGTGCGCGGCGTGCTGCGGGCGCTCGGCGGGCTCGTGCGGCCCGCGGGCGGGAGCTCGGTCGTCGCCGTCGAGCCGGCCGCGTTCACGTGGTCCGAAGGCCTCGGGCGCGACGCCGTCGTCCTGGGCGCGGGCGAGGGTGCGCGCGACCCGCTCGTGAGGGATCCCCGTCGCGCACGCGCCGCGCTCGGCCGGACCCTCGCTCTCCACGGGCGGCTCGCCCGCCGGTGGCGCGCGCTCTCGGCCGAGTACGCGCGGGCGCTTCCGCCTGCATCGTCCGCGGAGCGCTGGCACGAGGTGCTCGGCACGTCACCCTCGTCGCCCGGATCCTCGGCGTCCTGACGTCGAGCCCGGTTCACGCCGAGCACGGGAACGAAGCCCGGATGCGGCCCCGTGCCCGATGCCGTCCGAACGTCAGTAGATCGACGCGTAGAAGATGACGGGTCCAGGGTTGCGGGTGCGCTTGGCGACGACGCGTTCGGGCGTGAATCCCCCGGAGTACGTCGTGTTGCCCTCGAGGGTGACGAGGTTGCCGTTCGGCAGGACGTCGATGATGAGCCCGACATGCGTCGGAGTGCGCGGCTGGCTGTCGTTGTACGCGAAGAACGCGAGCCTGCCGGGCGCGGGCTTCGAGGTCGTCCTCCCGCGCTTCTTCACGGCTTCGACCAGCGCCGCGTAGCTGCGGGAGTGGGGGACTGCTCGGGAGTTCCCGGAGGCCTCGGACACCCAGCTCTGGAAGACGCCGCACCAGGCGACCGACGTGCCGAGCCACGAGTTGTACTTGTTGACGCGCCACCGCGGCTCCTCGTAGCCGACCTGCGAGAGCGCGACGGCGGCGTGCTCCGTCCACCGGCCGGAGCCGTGGGCGACCGTGACCTTGGGCACCTTGCTGCTGTAGTAGAGGGTTCCTCGCTGGAACCGCTGGATGCAGCCGCCCTCGAGGAGGCTGCACCGGATGTCCTGGACGGGGCGCCCCAGCTTGCCACCGACCCCGCCGAGAGCGAGGTACGTGGAGAGCATCTTGCCCTGGACGTGCCAGGTCCTGCGCGCGCCGGCCTTCCCGTAGCTCACGAGCATGCCGTGCGTGTAGCGGCGCCACGTCGTCGAGCCGGAGGTGACGACCTTGCCGGTGGGCCGTCCCAGCTGAGCTGTGAGCTCTGCCTCGCGGGTGCCGAGCGGGCGGTCGGCAGTCCGGACGGAGCGGGTGAGGACGGGGCTGCTCGCTCGCTCCGAGCCTTCGAGCAGCACGGCGCGATAGTGGTATGAGCGTCCTGGGCGGTTGGGGAACTGTGCGATGCCGGACGCGTTCGCGGTGCGACGGGCGAACGTCGACCACGAGCCGCCGTACGGTCGCCGCTGGAGCGCCACGGTGGCGCCCGCAGCAGGGCGACCGTCGCTGCGGGTCACGGTGGCACGGACCCACACGGACTCGCCCACGAGCACGCGCGTCGACGAGACGGTCACCGAGATACGGGTGGCTGCGGGCGCGGCGGCAGCCGGGTGGGCGACGAGCACCTGGGCGGACATCACGAGGAGGGCGACGAGGAGGCCTGACGCCCAGCGGCGCTGGGAGTCGTTGCTCTGCGCGGAGATGATGCTGCGGTGCACGGTGTCGTCCTTGGGTTCTGACGTCGCGACGGGACGTGAAACTATGGGCGGTGCCTCCACAGAGTCTAGGACAGTACCCACGTGGCGGAGATCTGGGTCGGACGATGGCCGTGGGCCGTGAAGGAGAGAAGATGTCGCGCGATCATCGGGGGGTGAGCGTCCGTCGACGCGTGCGCTCGATCGGAGGCAGGTTCATGCGGCGCATGGGCATGCTGCCGGGAGGCATCCCCGACGGTCTCGGCGATGACGCCCGCCTGCTCGGCCGGACGCTCGAGCAGCAGGTCGTCGCATTCTTCCCCGACACGGTCGAGGGCCTCTACCAGCTGCGACAGTGGTACGCGCCGCTCCATGCGCTCGACGCACGCCGCGGCGTCCTCGTCGTGGCGAGCGACTCGCGCACGGCGCGGGCGATCCGCGCGGAGACCCAGCTCGAGGTCGTCACGGTCGCGCACTATGCGACGCTCGACGACCTCGTCTCGCGAGGGGACGTGCGGCTCGCGCTCTACGTCAACCACAACCCGCTGAACTTCTCGATGATGCGCTTCGGGTCGATGGTGCACGTCTCGCTCCTCCACGGTGACTCCGACAAGGTCGTCTCCGTGTCGAACCAGGCCAAGGCCTACGACCTGTCGTTCGTCGCCGGTCAGGCGGCCGTCGACCGTCTGGGCACCTACCTCTATCACTTCGACGCGACGACGCGCTGCGTCCCCGTAGGGCGTCCGCAGCTCGACGAGGAACCGCTCGTCGTCGGCCCGCGGCCCGACGCCGACGAGCGCACGACGGTGCTGTACGCGCCGACGTGGGAGGGCGCGCAGCCCTCGGCCGCGTACGGGTCGACCGAGCTCATGGGTCCGCGGCTCGTCTCGGCTCTGCTCGCGGACGGCCGGTTCCGGGTCGTCGCGCGACCGCACCCGCTGTCGGGAGTGCGGAGCCCGTCCTACGGCGAGGCGGACGCGGCGGTGCGTCGTCTCATCGCGGCCGCGGCCGACGCGGAGCCGCAGGTCGGGCACCGGATGTCGGCGGGGGAGTCTCTCTCGGCGGCGTTCGACGCGGCGGACCTCCTCGTGTGCGACGTGTCGGCGGTCGCGATGGACTGGCTGCCGACGCGGCGTCCCCTCGTCGTCACCGACCCGCGGCACCCGGGGGTCCGGACGGCGTCGACGCGCATGCTCGGCACGGTGCCGCGACTTGCGGCCGAGGATCTCGACGGCGTGGCAGAGCTCCTCGCGCGCGAGGCGGTTGAGGATCCGGGCCGCAAGGAGCGCGAGGCGATGGTCAGCTACTACCTGGGTGACACGACCCCGGGCGCGTCGACGACGCGGTTCCTCGACGCGTGCGACGCCGCGCTCGAGTGGCACTGCACGACGCTCGGGGTGCCGGTCCCGCCGCGACGCGACGCCTGACGGCACACCTCACGCGGATGGCGCGCGGACCCCGGAGGGTCCGCGCGCCATCCGCGTGCAGGGGGTCCCGACGCGGACTCAGTCGAGGCTCTCCTCGGGGGTCGGGGCCTCCTCGCGCCCGGTGGCTGCCTCCGCAGGCAGCGCGGGGTGAGCCGCGCCGTGGTGCCCAGCCTCGGCAGCAGCGCGGCCGTCGGCGACGAGCTGCCCGACGCCGTCGAGGAACGCCATCTCGTAGCCGTCGTACGGGAGGTCTCCCAGGTAGTAGGTCCGCAGCTCGCGTCGCGTCGCGGCAAGCGTGTCGGTTCCGGTCGCGTCGGCCACCGCGGCCGCCAGCGAGCCGGGCACGTCGGCCTGGGCGAGGTAGGCGGCGCGGGCGAGCGGGAACTCGGTGAGGAAGGCGTCGACGGGTCCGGTCTGCATCTTGACGATGACGAAGGGCTTCTCGGAGAAGAGGAAGTCGGCGGGCACCGACGAGACGTCGGTGACGAGCAGCTGGCACGCGTTGAAGCAGTCGGTGAGCGTCATCGTGGACGACGCATCCTGGCCGAAGACGTGGGCGCGTCCCGTGGCGGCGGCGTCGGCCGCGAGCATCGCCTCGATCTCGGAGATCTGACGGGAGGACTCGGCGAGGCCGCGCGAGTACGGGTGCGGACGGAACGTCACGGTGAGGCCGGCGTCGAGGAGGGCGCGGACGATCGTCGTGCCGACGGGGAGGGAGCCGTAGTTGGCGTCGGCCTGGAACCCGGTCCAGGTCGGGGCGTAGAGGGCGTCGCGCACCTCGCCGAGGATCTCGGGCCGGTCGATCCCGACGACCTGGGGCCGCCCCACGATCTCGAACTTCTCGGCGGGGATGTGCACGCCGTGCGCGGCGTACCGGTCGATGCCCGCCTGGCCGGCGACGAAGATCTTGTCGAACATCGCGGTGACCGGGTTGAAGCTCGCGGGCTTGTCCGAGTCGCCGTGGAGCAGCTGCACGTGGGTGACGTCACGGTAGCGCACGTTGTGGGCGTTCTTCGCGCCGTTGTTGACGTAGAGCGCGACGCGCAGTCCCGGACGCTGGAGGGCGTCGAGGTCCGCGAGGCTCGGGGCGGCGACGACCGGGAGGTCTGTCGTGGCGGCGGCCGCGCGGGCGAGGGCCTGCTCGCGCACGACGACGACGATCCTGGCGTCGATCTGGTCGAGGACCGACGACCAGGCCTTGAGCTGGTACTGCGTACCCCGCGGGCCTGTGAAGTAGACCATGACCTCGGGGTCGTAGGCCGCGTAGGCGTCGAGGATGCCGCGGGTACGGGCCGCACGCAGGCGTGGCGTGACGAGCGTGCTGAGGCCGGTGGTCGCGAGCATGGTGACCGCGGCGACGAGGGCGACGACGCCGCTCGCGGGCGGGAGCCAGGGACTGGCCGCGAGGATGACGACGACGCCGAGGGTGACGTGGACGTGCCAGGGCACGAGCCGTGCGCCGAGGGGGACGGCGGGGGTCCCGGGCAGGCCCGTGACGAAGCGGGTGGTCTGCCGCCAGGCTCGCGCAAGGGCGGGCTCGACCGTGACGGCGAGCGCGACGACGGCGCCGGCGACGGGCCCGGGCCAGGGCTCTCCGACGCGGGCCGCGAGGGCGGCGGCGGTCGCGGCGAGGATGACGCGGGCGGCCCCGAAGGCGCCGAGGGCCCCGAGACCGGGGCGGAGCATGCGCTTGCCGAGCCGTGAGACGACGGCGGCGACCGCGACGAGCAGCACGATCGCGGCGATCGTGCGGGGCACCGCGGGGATGACCGACAGCACGAGTGCGACGGACGAGAGCCCGGCGACGAGAAGGGTCCGCAGCTTGCCGGACGCGCGCCGGAGACGAGTGAGAAAGGCGTTCATACGGGCTGGTGCTCCGGGGTCGGACGGGTGTGCCGCGGGTGCGGGGGACGGCGAGGGGCGGGCGCCGTGGCGCCCGCCCCTCGCCGGTTCGTGCTACTGCCTGACGACGAGGTTGGCCGAGTCGACGTAGCGACCGACCGGCGACGCGAGCATCTGGATGACAGCGGCCACGTGCTCGGGCTGCATGATCGTGCTCGGGTCCTCCTCGGGGGCGAGGACGCGGCGGAGCGCGGTCGCGGTGCGACCGGGGGAGATGCACACGACGCGGGTGCCGTAGATGGCGAGCTCCTCGCGCATGACCTCGCTCATGTTGATCATCGCGGCCTTCGACGCGGAGTACGTGAGCCAGCCGGAACGGCCGTTCATGCCCGCGGTCGACGCGATGTTGACGATGAGCTCGAACTGGTTGCCGCGGTGCAGCAGGTCCTGCACGAGCGTGAAGGGTGCGTAGAGGTTGACGGCCATCGTGCGCTCGAAGTCTGCGAAGTCGACCTGCTGGAGCGGGACGGGCTTCGTGTAGCCGGCGTTGTTGACGAGGATCTCGACCGAGCCGTGCGTCGCCATGATCGTCCCGACGAGCTCGATGATCGCGGGACGGTCGGCGAGGTCGATCTCGTAGGGCACGAGGTTGACGCCGCGCGGGTTGTCCGCGCCGAGCTCGGCGAGCGCGTCGGCGAACTCCTGCGAGGCCCGCGCGAGCATGAGGATGGTCGTGACGCCTGCGTCGGTGTCGGCCATGAACCGGCGGACGGTCTCGAGGCCGATGCCCTTGGACGCGCCCGTCACCATGAGGGTCTTGCTCACGTCAGTCGTCCTCCCCACGCGTGAGGAGGAACGTTGCGAGACGCACGTCGGTCGGGGTCGTCACCTTGATGTTGCGGTCCGAGCCGTCGATGAAGCGGACGTCGTGGCCCGCGACGGCGACGAGCGTCGCGTCCTCGGTGAAGAGACGGTCCTCGCGGAGGGCGAACGCGTGCGCGTCCTCGAGGTCGGCCTTCGAGAACTTCTGCGGGAGCTGGACGTTGCGGAGAGTCGAGCGTTCGAGGTAGCCCGTGACCTTGCGCGACGCGGGGTCGACCGGAGCGACGGTGAAGGGGATCTCGAGCATGAGCGAGACGTTGCGGTGCTCGGAGGCGACGAGGCGCGCGAAGTCGCTGGTCTCCACGAGCGGGCGGGCCGACTCGTGGACGACGACGTCGTCGTTCGTCACGTGCGCGAGCATGCGTGCGACGGACTCGTGACGGCTGGCGCCGGCCTCGACGTACGTCACCGGGGTCTTCACCGCGTAGTCGGTGACGATCTTCTCGACGTCCTCGCGCCACCCCTCGGGGTAGTTGAGGACGATCTGGTCGATCTCGGGGACCGCGTCGGCAGCGATGAGCGAGTAGACGAGGATCGGGATGCCGTTCACCTTGATCAGCTGCTTGGGCTGGTCGGCTGCGACGCGCGTCCCCACACCCCCGTTCAGCAGGAGCAGTGAGTACACAGGAGTTCCTCCGGCGGAGTCTGGTGCCGCCTGCACAGTGCGGGGCGGGCGGTGGTGGTCGCGGGCGTGGGCCGCGCCCGCCGAGTCTAGCCGTCAGGTCGGGACGCCGCGGTCCTGGCTCGGCGCGTGCACGGAATCTCTACGGGAGGCGTGTCACGAGGCCCGGGCGGGGTCGGGTCCAGGGCTATAGTGGCTCGAGGTACGAGGGCATCCGTGGCTCTCGTCGACCCCCCGTTCCCTCGTCCAGATGGGTGCAGACGCACGTGACCGCGACCCCGTCCACGACGCCCTCCGAGGGCGCGGGCGCTGCGCCCGCGACGCCCGCGGCGCCGCGTCCTCCCGAGCCGATCGAGCGTGCCTTCGACCCCCGCTGGGTCGAGGAGACCGTCGCAGCGAACACACTTCGACCGATGGGCGTCCTGCCTCCGCTCGGCGACTACGTGCGCGAGCTGTGGCAGCGTCGCTCGTTCATCCGGGTGCTCTCGCAGTCGCAGGCCTACGCGCGCAACCAGAGCACGTTCCTCGGCCAGGCGTGGTCGATCATCACGCCGATCCTCAACGCCGCCGTCTACGTCCTCATCTTCGGCGTCATCCTCTCGGTCGCGCGTGAGGGCATCGAGAACACCCCGGCGTTCATCGTCGTGGGGACGTTCATCTTCCGGTTCTTCGAGACCTCGATCATGTCGGGCTCGAAGTCGATCAAGAACAAGCGCAACCTCGTGCGCTCCGTGCACTTCCCTCGTGCGGTCCTGCCGATCTCGGCGGTCCTCACGGAGCTGCGCGTCCTCGTGCCGTCGCTCGTCGTCATGTGCGCCATCGCGTGGGCCACGGGTTTCATGCCCGGGAACGGCGACGTGCCCGTGACGTGGCGGTGGCTGCTGCTGATCCCCGCGGTGGCGCTGCTGTGGATCTTCAGCACCGGCACGGGATTCATCGTCGCCGCGTGGACCGCGATCACGCCGGACGTCGAGAACGTCCTGCCGTTCGTCCTGCGGCTGCTCATGTACGGATCGGGCGTGATCTTCAGCCTCGAGGCGTTCGTGTCGCAGCACTCGTGGGGCGTCCTGCTCGAGTATCAGCCGGTCGCCGTCTACCTCTACCTCGCGAGGTCGGCGGTCCTCCAGGAGCCGGCATTCCCGCCGGACCCCACGATGTGGCTCTTCGGGGCGGGCTGGGCCGTGCTCACGTTCGTCATCGGGTTCCTCATCTTCTGGCGCGGTGAGGAGAGGTACGGACGTGACTGACGCGCAGGACAACGAGATCGACTTCGAGATCGATCCGGAGGACCTCGAGGGCGGGCCGGTCATCGCTCACGAGCTCGGCAAGCCGTCGCTCCTCGTCGACGACCTCCACATCACCTATCGCGTCTTCGGGGCGAGCAAGGTCGGCGGCCCCGTCAAGGAGGGCCGCCGGTCGCTCCTCCCGCGGCGCCTGCGGCGTCACGGGTCGGCGATCCGGGACGTCAAGGCGCTGCGCGGCATCTCGTTCGTCGCGCACCACGGCGAGTCGATCGGCATCGTCGGTGTCAACGGTTCGGGCAAGAGCACGCTGCTGCGCGCGGTCGCGGGCCTGGTCCCGCCGTCGGGCGGGGCGGTCTACGTCGCGGGACAGCCGGCGTTGCTCGGTGTCAACGCGGTGCTCATGGGTGAGCTCACGGGCGAGCGAAACATCGTCATCGGTGGTCTGGCGCTGGGGCTCACGCTCAAGGAGGTCGAGGAGCGCTACGACGAAATCGTCGACTTCGCGGAGATCGGCGACTTCGTCAACCTGCCGATGCAGGCGTACTCGTCGGGCATGGCGGCGCGCCTGCGCTTCGCGATCTCGGCGTCCGCGATCCCGGACATCCTCATGATCGACGAGGCCCTCGCGACCGGTGACGCGACGTTCCGGCAGAAGAGCAAGGCGCGCATCGACGAGGTGCGCGAGGCGGCAGGGACGGTGTTCCTCGTGAGCCACTCGATCGCGACGATCGAGTCGATCTGTTCGCGCATCCTGTGGGTCCACGAGGGTCGTCTCGTCATGGATGGTCCCGTCGACGTCGTCGCGAAGGCGTACAAGGCGTTCGTCCGCGAGAACAAGCAGTACCGGGCCGACCTCGCCGTCGCGACGGGCTGAGGTGGACAGGACGGAGATGGGGATCAGGGAGAAGATCGCGGGTCATATGTCGGTGACCGCGCGCCTGCGTGCGTCGCAGGTCGCGCACGGCCAGCTCGGCTGGCAGAGGGCGCTGACGTCCGGGGTCCGCTCCGCCCTTGCGGGCACCGTCCCTGAGGGGGCGCAGGCGGTCGGCCCCGCGACGCGGCCGCTCCTCGGCGAGGTCGTCACGAGCTTCGACTCGTGGGACGTGCGTCGGGGGACGCTCGCCGCGGTGGTCGCCGTGCTGAGGGCCGCCGACGTCCCGTACGTCCTGCTCGGCACCCGTCCGGAGCTTGTCGTCGTGCGCGCGGGAGAAGCCGAGCGGGCACGCGCCGCTCTCGCCGGTCTCGACTCACCCGGGTGGACTGTGCGCACGCCCGGACGCTCGCGCGACGCACGGCTGCGGCGTCACCTGCGCGCGCCCCTGCGCCCGACGCAGCGCCTCTTCCGGACGCTCGTCGCGGACGACGGCACCGTGCTCGGCGGGCCTGCTGAGGGCGTCGTCCTCGAGGTGTGGACGCATTCCACCGACGCGGTGACCTACGACCCCGCCCTCGGGCCCCTCGCCCCCGGGACGCTCGTCGCCCCCAGCTATAACGGCACCGCGTCGCACCTGTCGCCCGGGATCTGGGAGCGCGCACGGGGCACGGCCGAGCACCGTGTCGTCACGGCATCGCGCCTCGACGAGGTGCGGGAGCCGATCGACGTCGTCTACACGTGGGTCGACGGCACGGACGAGGAGTGGCAGGCGCAGCGGAAGGCTGCGGAGGAGTCGCTCGCACCGGGGGCGGTCAACCCGAACGCGCTCGCACCCTCGAGGTTCCTCGGCCATGACGAGCTGCGGTTCTCGATGCGGTCGATCGAGATGTACGCGAGCTGGGTGCGGCACATCCACGTCGTGACGAACCGGCAGGTTCCGCACTGGCTCGACACCTCGAACCCGCGCGTGTCGGTCGTGCGGCACGACGAGATCTTCGCGGACACGTCGGCGCTGCCGGTGTTCAACTCGCACGCGATCGAGTCCCAGCTTCACCGGGTCCCGGGACTCTCGGACCGCTACCTCTACCTCAACGACGACGTCTTCTTCGGCCGGCCCGTCGCGCCGGAGCTGTTCTTCGAGGGCAACGGGATCTCGCGGTTCTTCCTCTCGGAGGCGCTCCTCGGCCTCGACCCACCGTCGGTCGGTGACCTTCCGGTGATGTCGGCCGCGAAGCGCAACCGGGCGCTCATCGAGCAGATGACGGGGCGCACGGTGACGCGCAAGGTCAAGCACACACCGCACCCGCAGCAGCGGGCCGTGCTCGAGGACCTCGAGCGCGAGCATCCCGAGGTGTTCGCGCATCTCGCCCGGTCGCGGTTCCGGGACCCGGCGGACCACTCGGTCGCCGCGGTGCTCCACCACTGGTACGCGTACGTCACGGGTCGCGCTGTCGAGGGTCGGATCGTCTACGACTACCTCGACCTCGCGAACGAGGACGCCGTGCTCACGCTCAACCGGATCGCGCGGTCGCGGGCTTTCGACGTGTTCTGCCTCAACGAGTCGGACGTGCCGAGCGGCGTTCGCGAGGACCGGTCGCAGATGATCCACGACATGCTCGCGGCGTACTTCCCGCTGCGCTCGTCGTTCGAGCTACCCGGACGCTGAGCCGACCCCGGTCACGAGGGGGCGCTGCGCCTGCCCAGGCCTCAGCGGGGACGGATCGCGTCACGCACGCGGCGGAGGAGGCTTCCTCCTCGGCTCGTGCGCGCTGTGATGTGAGGCATCGAGCCCGTGTCGGGACCGCGCTCGTCGTCCACGGTGAGCGCCCAGAACTCCTCGGACCTCGTCACCGTCGAGGCGTCCGGCTTGTAGTAGGGCTTGGTGAGGGAGAGATGTGGGCGCTCCCACGCGATGTCGCGGCGCAGGACGCGCGCCGGCATGCCGGCGGCGATCGCGTTGTTGGGTACGCGGCCGGTGACGAGCGCGCGGTATCCGATGACCGACCCGGAGCCGATGCGGGCACCGCCGAGGGCGACGGCCTCACGGGCCATCCAGACGTGGGACCCGATCGAGATGTCGCGGGCAGGGTTGACCCGCAACCCTGTGCGGACGTCGAAGATGGGGTGGGCGTCGTCGCTGCGCAGCTGGTTGCCGCTCGCGAACATCACGTCGTCGCCGATGGTCACGGAGGCTCCCTCGACCGCGGACACGAGAAGGACGGAGGTCGTCGAGACGCCGTCCCCGAAGGTCACGGTCGAGTCCTGGCCGACGCGGATCGACGTCTCGATCGCACGGCCGCGGCTCGTACCCAGTCGTGCGGTGCCGTCGTTGGCGTCGAACCGGACGCTCAGGCGCTTGAAGCGTGCGGAGTCGTCGACGACGAGCGTGTTGCGTTCCCCGACGAAGAGGATGTCGATCCGAGCCTCCGGATGCTGTCCCGCGTAGAGGATCCGGTTCCCGCGATCGTCCTCGTAGGGCTCGAGCTTCCTCACTGTCGTCATGGCCGCTGATCATACGCGCCGTCCTCTGCGAGCTGGATGCCCGTCTGGCGTCCGTACGACGCGGTGGAGCCGTTCGACTAGACTCGGGTCGGTGCGTCCGGGGCGGCCCCGGCGACAGCCCGGGGGAGTCTCAAGTGACGATGCAGACCAGCAGCGTGGACAGTACTGGTGCAGCGGCGGGAGACCTCGTCGTCGTCATCGTCCTCGACGGAGGGACGGCCGGGGATGCGCGCCTTGCCCGGTCGCTGGTCGGCCAGACCGGGTCGCTGGAGGGGATCTCCGTCGTCGCCGTCGTCACGGAAGGATCCGCGGACGCCTCAGCGCCGGTCCTCGAGATGCTGCGCGGCGGACCGCTGCCCTGCGTCGTCGTCGAAGCCTCGGCCGGGCCGCTCGCGGCACGCAACGCAGCGCTCGACGCGCTTGCAGAGCGTGAGGCGGCGGCCGGCTGGGTCATCTTCCCGGACTGCCAGGACGAGTTCGCACCCGAGGCTCTCGCCGCGCTGCGGTCTGCGGTGTCGCGGTCGACGGCCGCTGCCGCGCTCGTCCGCCCGGGCAAGGTCCACGCGTCCGGCGTCGTCGGCGACCCGTCGCGCGAGATCGGCCCGTTTGCGGCACAGAGCGACCTCGTGGACCTCGAGGTGAGGGCGGAGCCCGTCGCGTCCTCGCTGCGGCGCGTCGCTCTGCGGACCGATGTCACGGGCGAACTGCGGTTCGACGAACGTCTTGCTGCGGGCTTCGCCGACCAGGCGTTCTTCGTGCGGTACATGCTCGCGGCCCGCGACCGTACGATCACGCTCGTGCGCGGCGCGGCGCAGGTGCGATCGTCGAGAGTCACGGTGCCGGACCTGCGGGCAAGGTTCGCCCAGCCTGCGGCGTTCACGACGGTGCTGCGTGAAGGACATCTGGCGACGCTCGCCGCAGCGGCGGGGACCTCGGGGGCAGCGCCCGTGTGGGTGCAGCAGCTCGTCCTGCACGACCTCAGTCTCTACCTCGTCTCGGACGAGAGCCTCTCGCCGAACATGAACGCTGAGATGCACCATGTCGCGGACGAGTTCCACGGGCTCGTCGAGCAGATCGTCGCGGCGACCGACGATCACGTGCTCGACTCGCTCGAGCCGAAGACCTTCACGCTCGACCGCCGGATCGCGCTGCGGCGCGGGTACCGCGGCGAACGCTGGTCGGAGTCTCCGGTCGTCCTCGAGGCGATCGATCGGAGGCGCCACCTCGTGCGTCTTGCGTACCGCTACACGGGCGAGGCGCCGGTCGAGGAGCTCCTGCTCGACGGTGTCGTCGGTATGCCGGTCCATGCGAAGACGCGCGTCGTCGTCTACGCGGGCAGGGTGCTCCTGCGCGAGCGCATCGTCTGGGTGAGCTCGGAGTCCGCGATCGTCGTGCGGCTCGACGGCCGCGACGTCCCCGTCTCGCGTGCTCGGGCGCCGTTCACGCGGACGGTGTGGGAGCCCGCAGCGACGCAGCGGGCGTTCGCCGGTTCGCGTCAGCCTCGGCGCGACGTCGCTGTCGGCGACGTGCTGCGACGCCTTCTGACACCGGGCTGGTGGGGTGCCCGGCTCGTGCGGACGTTGGCCCGGACGGGGCCCGCGCGTCGCCGCTACGGGGGGTCGTGGGTGCTCATCGACCGTGTCGATGCGGCGCACGACAACGCCGAGCACCTCTTCAAGCACCTGCTGCGGGAACGTCCGGATGTGCGGGCATGGTTTGCGCTCGAGCGCGGCAGCGCGGACTGGAAGCGGCTCAAGTCCGAGGGGACGAAGAGTCTTCTCGCCTACGGATCCGTCCGGTGGAAGCTCGTGTGCATGAACGCGAGCCACGTCGTGTCGTCGCAGGCGGGTCCTTACGTCTACAACCCCGCAGCGCTGCGGCCGGTGGGGACGCCGTCGTGGCGATTCGTCTTCCTCCAGCACGGGGTCATCGCGACAGATCTCTCGCGGTGGCTCAACCGACGCGCCTTCGACCTGTTCCTCACGTCGACCTACGACGAGTTTGCGTCGATCGCGGGGGAGGGTTCCATGTACCGGTTCACGACCCGCGAGATCGCGCTCACCGGGCTGCCACGGCACGACCGGCTCTTCCGGCTGGATCGTGAGGCGACGCCCGGGACGCGGCGTCGGATCCTCGTCCTCCCGACGTGGCGGGAGTACCTGCTCGGCAGGCTGCGACCTGACGGGACGCGCGAGCTGCTGGACGACTTCGCCACGACGCGGTACGCGACTGCGTGGCATGAGCTTCTTGCGGACCCGCGTCTGCGTGAGCTGGCACGGCAGCACGACGCGAGCATCGCGTTCATGCCTCACCCGAACATCCAGCCGTACCTCGACCAGCTCGACCTGCCCGCGGACGTCGAGGTCCTCACGTACGGCGGGAACGACATCCAGGAGGTGCTCGTCTCGGCGCAGGTCGTCGTGACGGACCTGTCGTCGATCGTCTTCGACGCGGCCTACATCGGCAGGCCCGTCGTCTACTACCAGTTCGACCGCGACGAGGTCTTCGGTGGGTCGCACACAGTCCGGCAGGGGTACTTCTCGTACACGGACGACGGCTTCGGCCCTGTGGTGACGACTCTCGACGCGGCGATCGAGTCGGTCGCCGAGATCGCGGCGAGCGGCTTCGTCGGCTCCGAGGAGCACCGGGCGCGCATGGAGGCCGCCTTCCCCGCGCGGGACGAGCACTCGTGCGAGCGGGTCATCTTGGCGATCGAGCGCATCGACGTCGTCGAGCCCCCGGGCACGCACGTCACGGCTCCGGACGCTCGACCCAACAGGCCGACGCCGGTGGCTTGACCAGCACCTCGACACCTCACAGAGACGACGCTCGGGGACCGATGTGAAGCACGAGCCGAGCCCGACCGACGCGCCCGATCCGACACGAACCCCCGTGGCTCACCCTCGTCGTGGCAGCCTTTGAGGTCGAGCAGTACCTGCCGGACTTCATCGCCTCGATCGAGGCACAGGGTGACTCGCTGCAGGGTGTTGAGATCGTCGCTGTCGACGGCGGCGCCCTCGACGGGTCGGGGGAGATCCTCGACGAGGGGGCGGCGCGTCGACCCGACCTCGCGCGGGTGGTGCACCAGGAGAACGGTGGCGTCTCCAGGTCCCGCAGCGCGGGCATCGCACTCGCGACAGGCGAGTTTCTGTACTCTCCGGACCCGGACGACATGCTGGCCCCGGGGTATGCCGTGGCGGTCCGGCGTGCGCTGGACAGGGACCCTGTTGTTGACGTGGCGATCACGATCATCGTCTTCTACAAGGAGGCGGCGAAGAGCCTCAGCGACACCCATCCGTTGAGGCTCAGGTTCGATCGTGGCGACGTCGTCGTCGACCTGGATCGCTTCCCCGACTACTTCCACCTTTCGACCAATGCGACGTTCATGAGTAGCTCACGCTTCGTCGAACACGGACTTACCTACGTCCCGAGGGTCGTGCCGCACTTCGAGGACGGCCGCCTGGTGTCCCGCCTTGTGCTGCGCGGGCAGACGCAGATGGTGGCAGTCGTGGCTTCAGCCGAGCCCCGCCACCGCAAGCGGGGGCGCGGTGACTCGTTGGTCGATGTCGCGGCGAGCAAACTGGAGAGGTACATCGACCTGCTGCGGTACGGTCACCTCGGGCACCCTTGAGCACGCCCGCGAGGCGTTCGGGACGGTACCTGCCTGGCTCCGGACGATGGTCACCTATGAGCTCAACGCGGTCCTGCGTGCCGGCGCGTCGCTCTTCGGCGCGACGGCGGCCAGCCTCGGTGTGGCTGACGAGTTCCACATGCTCATGCGTGAGATCGTCACCTACCTCGACGCCGATCGAGACGAGGAGTTCGGCCTGACGAGAGTGTCGCCAAGGACGCGCGTTGCGCTTGCACACGAGTTTCGGGGGCTCGTGGCGGTCGCCGGTCTATGTCGACCGCCTCGACTCGGGTGAGCGCGTCGTTCGGGTCGTCTACTGGTATGGCGGTGACGAGCCTCTCGAGGAGATCGTCACGAAGGGCGAGGCCACTTGCGACTCGACGGCGACGCGGCGTGTCGTCACGTCCGCGGAGCGACCGGTGCTGAACCAGCGCATCCTCTGGCTGTCAATGTCGCGGACCTTTGAGATCCGGCTCGATGGCGAGCGGGTCGCTCTCGCGCAGGGGCGCTACGGGCGGATGATTCGGCATGCCCGCGCGGCCGGCTTCGATCGCATGTTCAGGAATACCCCGAGATACCGCTCGGCGGCAGCGATGCGTGCGCGTCTCGGGGCACGTGTCGACGGCTGGTGGGACGAACGCGTCGCAAAGGACGCACGGGAACGTCGACACGTTCGACGCGAGAAGAGCCTCGCCGCGTCGAGGCTCGTGCATCGGTACTTCGCTCACGCCTGGGTGCTCATGGACCGTGACTACAACTCGTGGGACAACGCTGATCACATCTTCCGCTATCTGCGCGAGCGCGAGCGTGAGGTCAACGGTTGGTTCGTTGTGCGCAAGGGCACTGCAGACTGGGACCGCCAGCGTGCCGACGGCTACCGGAGGATCGTCCCGTACGGTTCTCTGCTCTGGAAGCTGCTCGTGCTCGACGCGACGTTCACCGTTTCGTCGCACGGTGACGGGTACCTCTGTCCGCCGCTGGAGATGAGCCGCTACGGCAAGCCGCAATGGTCGTCAGTCTTCCTGCAGCACGGTGCGATTCACACCGACATCTCGCGCTGACTCAACTCCAAGCCCATCCGCCCCTTCGTCACGACGACGAAGCCGGAGCACCAGTACATCTCCGGTGACGAGAGCCCGTTCGTGTTCACCCGTCGGGAGACCGGGCGTGCGGGACTTGCGCGGCACGACCGGCTGACGTCGGTTGCGGGGACGACGGAGCGTGACGCGATCGTCATCGTACCGACGTGGCGCCAGTTCCTGCTCGGAAAGGTTGTCTCGTCGACGAACGAGAAGTAGCTCCTCCCGGACTTCCACGAGACCGAGTACGTGCGTTCGTGGCGGGCCGTCCTCGCGGACCCACGACTGAGGGCGGTCGCCGAGGAACAGGGGCTGCGGATCGTCTTCATGCCGCGCCCGAACCTCATGCCGTATCTGGAGGCCTGGGAGCCTGATCCGTGCGTCGAGGTGCTCTCGTACTCGACGGCTGACCTCCAGACCGGGCTGGCGAGCGCTGGCGTGACGTGACTGACTACTCGTCAGTTATGTTTGGCGGTGCCGCGATCCGACGGCCGGTCGTCTGCTTCCAGCTCGACCGCGACGAGATGATCGGCGGCGGGCACACCACCCGGCCCGGCTGTTTCGACTACGCCCAGGATGGGTTCGGCCCCGTGGCGCGCTCGGTGGATGCGGTTGTCGACGACATCCTCGACGTCGTGGACGCGGGCGGTGACCTTGCCGAGCCGTACGCGATCCGCGTCGAGGCGACGCTGGACCGCCTCGACGGCGAGAACTGCGCCCGGACGGTCACCGCGATCAAGGCTGTCGAGAAGAAGGTGCGTTGGGTCTGACGGTCGCTGTCGCTGTTCGCACGTCGAAGGCCCCGGTCCATCGACCGGGGCCTTCGACGCGCGAACAGCGACAGTGCTTCAGCCGCGGGGCTCGATCGACCTGATCCACGCACCCGGCAGACCGAGCGTGGTTCGGAAGGTGTCGGCCTTGGCCGTCCAGGTCGAGGTCCGGCCTGTCGAGGAGGTGGCACGCAGGGACTTCGCCTGGTCGCTCGAGTAGCGGGCGACCACCTCGATCGTCACGACGTCGGGCAGCCCGAAGAGGGACGATGCACGGGCCTGGGTGAGCTGCACCGTGCGCGGGTTCGCCTTGTTGGAGGACCACAGGGCGAACGAGTTGCCGGGCGCGGTCAGGCTGAACCGGTCGTCGACCGAGCGGATGTAGGAGACCTTGCCTGACCAGACGTCCTCGCTGTTCGCGGAGCGGCCCCCGGTCGACGACGAGTAGTAGGTGACGGCGACCCGGTCACCGTCGAGAACGACGCGGCCCTTCGATCTCGACGTGGTGACGTTGTCGACCGCGGCCTTCCAGCGCTTGCCCCACTGTTGGTCAGCGCCCTCGCCCTCCTTCTTCCAGCCGACGAAGTTCTGGTCGCGGGTCGAGTCGACGACGTTGCAGTCGCACGAGGGGCGTCGCACGCCCTGCGGCGCCGCGTCCGTCACACCCATGAGGCCGAGCGCATAGCTGCGTCCGGCGACGGCCTGCGCCTCGAGCGCGGCGGTCGACCAGCTCGACGGCATCTCGCCGAGCCCGTAGAGGTACTCGTCGGCGAAGCGCAGCTCGTTGACGATGTTGAGCCTGCCGTCGATGACGGTGACCTTCATCCGGCCGTGCCGGTAGAGACCGTGGGTCGCGGCGCCGCCGTCGGTCCGCGTGAGGCGGGCGACGGTGTCCGGGCCGGTCTTCCCGAGGTAGAACTCGGTCCCGGACCAGTGCAGCCGCAGGACGCCGCGCCGGTCGGCGGGCTTCGGGTACTCGACGCCGGCGATGGTGATGACGGGCTCTCCGTCGACGACGCTGAGCGTGCCGGTCATGTCTTTGGAGAGCCCTGCGCGGGCGTCGAAGCCGGTGCCGTCGGCGCGCTCGCCGCGGACCCGCCACGTACCTCGGTCGATGCTGAAGACGGTCTGGGCAGGGTCGCTCCCGCCGTAGACCTGCACTGCGACGTCCTTCGGCAGTGTGTGGTCGGCGACCTTCGTGCCAGTGAAGTAGTGCTCGAGGATCTGGGTCGACGTCCACCCCTCGCGCGCCATCTGGTAGGCCCCGTACTGCGAGAGGCCGAGTCCGTGGCCGTAGCCCGAGCCGTCGATCGTGAACGCTGCCGGGATCGGGTCAGACGTACCGTTGCCGGGTGTGCCGTTCTCCGGCGCGCCGTTGTTGCCCGACCCGTCGCTGCCCGACCCGTCGTTGGGCGGCGGTGGCGCGGTGACGCGCGGCTTCACGGTGACCTTGCGGACGGTCGAGACCGTCTTCCCGCTCGTCGTGATGAAGCGGTAGCTCGTCGTGACCTTGGGGGAGACGCGGTAGGTGAAGTTGCCCGTGCTCGACGGGGCGAGAGTGCGCAGCGTGCGCCAGGGGCCCGACGTCGAGGACTGGACCCGCAGGTAGCAGCACGTCACAGGAACGCCGTTCGAGCGGTACGCGCTCGTGAGCGTCACCGACGTGCCCTCGGTGATGGTGGAGGCAGACGCCTTCGACGAGACGGTGACACCGCTCGTCACCTTCGACACGGTGACGGTACGCACGGGGGAGACGGTCTTGCCGGACGTCGTCGTCCACCGGTACTGCGTCGTTCGTGCGGGGGTGACGACTGCGGTGAGTGCACCCTTCGAGGAAGGGCGCACGGTCCGGACGGTCGACCAAGCACCCGTCGTGCGCTGCTGGAGGCGCACGGAGTAGCGGCTGATGGGCTTCGTGCCCTCGCGGTAGTAGCCCCTGATCGTCACCTTCGTGCCCGGCTTGGCCTTCGTGGCGCTCACCGACGACGTGAGCGTGACCTTCGAGGTGGCCGCGGTCGGCGTGCGCACGGTGACCTTGCGGGTGGGGGAGACGGTCCGCCCGCTCGTCGTGACGAACCGGTAGCTCGTCGTCACGCTGGGGGTGACGGTGCGGCTCACCTTGCCCTTGACGGGCTTGAGCGTCGCAACCGTGCGCCAGTCCCCGGTCGTGCGCTGCTGGAGCCGCAGGGAGCAGCACGTCACGGCCTTCCCGCCCTGCCGGTAGCTCGCGCTCACGATGACCTTCGAACCCTTCGTCACGGACGCACGGCTCACCGTCGAGGAGATCGTCGTCTTGCCGGGTGCGGCATTCGCAGCGGGGGCGGTGGCGACGGCGAGCGTCGGCACCGCGAGGAGGAGCGCGAGGAGCGGTGCGGCCCAGGAGCGACGACGATGGCGAAGGTGGGTGCGGTCGAGCATGACGGCAAGTCTGCCCTACCACGCCGATGGAATAAAGACCGGCGTTCAATCCCACGTGTCTCAGGAGTCACCCCGGAAACGCCTCGTGCTCCCGAGCCGTCGGACGGCGCGACGGTGACCGAGCCGAACGCCGGGGCGGTGCGGGATATCCTTGCGGGGTCCTCCTCCGCCCGACCCAGGGAGCCCCATGTCCTCGTTCGACGAGGTGCCCGGCCAGTACAAGGTGCGTTCGCTCGCCCTCGCCGAGGCCGGTCGCCACCAGATCCGCCTCGCCGAGCACGAGATGCCCGGGCTCATGGCGTTGCGCGCCGAGTACGCCGACTCCCAGCCGCTGCACGGCGCCCGCGTCGCAGGCTCGCTCCACATGACCGTCCAGACCGCCGTCCTCATCGAGACCCTCGTCGCGCTCGGCGCCGAGGTCCGCTGGGCGTCGTGCAACATCTTCTCGACGCAGGACGAGGCCGCGGCCGCGATCGCCGTCGGCGCAGGCACGCCCGACGCCCCCGCGGGCGTCCCCGTCTTCGCGTGGAAGGGCGAGTCCCTCGAGGAGTACTGGGACTGCACCGAGCAGATCATGCTGTGGCCCACGGCCGACGGCGGCGTCCAGGGCCCCAACATGATCCTCGACGACGGCGGCGACGCGACGATGCTCGTCCACCTCGGCCTCGCCGCCGAGAAGGCCGGCGCCGTCGAGGCCGACACGGCCGACGGCGACCTCGACCACTCCGACGAGATGAACGTCGTCCGCGCCGTCCTGCGTCGCGGCCTCGCGACCGACCCCGAGCGCTGGACCGGCATCGCCCCCGGCGTCCTCGGCGTCACCGAGGAGACGACGACCGGCGTGCACCGCCTCTACCAGCTCGCCGAGACGGGCGAGCTGCTCTTCCCCGCGATCAACGTCAACGACTCCGTGACGAAGTCGAAGTTCGACAACAAGTACGGCATCCGCCACTCGCTGCCCGACGGCATCAACCGCGCGACCGACGTCCTCATGGGCGGCAAGGTCGCGTTCGTCGCCGGCTACGGCGACGTCGGCAAGGGCGCCGCAGAGGCCTTCCGCGGCCAGGGCGCGCGTGTCATCGTCTCCGAGGTCGACCCCATCTGCGCGCTCCAGGCCGCGATGGACGGCTTCCAGGTCGCCCGCATCGAGGACGTCCTCGGCACCGCCGACTTCTTCATCACGACGACCGGCAACTTCGGCGTCGTCACGGCCGACCACATGACGCGCATGAAGGACAAGGCCGTCGTCGGCAACATCGGCCACTTCGACAACGAGATCGACATGGCCGGCCTCGCCAAGGTCCCGGGCGTCACGCGCACCGAGATCAAGCCGCAGGTCCACGAGTGGACGTTCCCCGACGGCCGCTCGATCATCGTCCTGTCCGAGGGGCGCCTGCTCAACCTCGGCAACGCGACCGGCCACCCGTCGTTCGTCATGTCGAACTCGTTCGCCAACCAGACGATCGCTCAGGTCGAGATCTTCACGAAGGCCGGCACGCCCGAGGCCTACGCGACGGACGTCCACCGCCTGCCCAAGGTGCTCGACGAGAAGGTCGCGCGCCTCCACCTCGACGCGCTCGGCGTCCGCCTCACGGAGCTGAGCCCCGCGCAGTCCGACTACATCGGCGTGCCTGTCGAGGGCCCGTACAAGCCGGAGCACTACCGGTACTGACGCGGGACTCCCGAATGCCGATGGCCGCCGTCCCCTCCGGGGGGCGGTGGCCATCGGCGTCGGTGCTGCGGGCCTAGGGGTGCGCAAGCTCCGAGCTGATGAGCGTCATGGTGCGCGCACGTGCGTTGCCGCGCACGGGGTCGAAGTCGTGGCGCGCACGCGCCAAGAGCGGCTCGACGGA
Source organism: Sanguibacter sp. HDW7 (assembly GCF_011300875.1). NCBI lineage: Bacteria > Bacillati > Actinomycetota > Actinomycetes > Micrococcales > Sanguibacteraceae > Sanguibacter > Sanguibacter sp. HDW7. Next base: position 871,729 of record NZ_CP049862.1, read on the forward strand.
GCTGGTGTCCTCGAGCAGTTGGATGATGTGGCCGACGACGTCCTCGACCGAGCGGCCCACGGGACCGTAGCCGTCGTCGTCGACAGTGAACCAGCCGCGGCGGTAGTGCAGCCCGTAGAAGACGTCCTCGTCGAAGGGGGCGTAGACCATCGGGACACCGAGGAACGCGGCGTCGAACGAGATCGACGAGTAGTCCGTCACGCAGATGCGTGCGCGCAGGAGCTCCTTGCGGAACGAGGCGCCGCCGTCGGCGACGATGCGCACGTGGCTGCTCGAGCCGAGGCGCGTCGCGAAGTGCTGGGCGACCTCGTAGTGGGGGAGGAAGACGATCTCCGCGTCGGCCGCGCGTGCTGCCTCGAGGAGTCGCGGGTCACGCAGGAGCTCGAGGAAGAACTGCTCGTAGTCGGAGCCCGTGAATGTCTCGGGGTCGGGGACGCCGTCCGAGTATGACGGGGCGACGAGGTGCCTGCGCCACGTCGGTGCAATGAGGATCGTGCTGCCCGGGTTCGTCCGCGTCAGCAGGTCGAACCGGGCGAGGCCGATCTCGTGGAGCCGCCCGCCGTAGCCGGCCGTGCCCGAGAGGTAGGCGGTCTCGCGCGGGTGCGAGCTCACGACGGCGTCGAAGCCCGTGCGCTCCCGTGCGATGTTCGACGCCACCCCGTTGTAGATGACCCCGTGCTGCAGCCAGATCCGCTTGGCGCCGATGCGCCAGGAGAGGTACGTGAGGTAGGAGCCGCCGCTCCAGGCCGGAGGCCGCATGTATCCGTCGATGTCGTGGCTCGACACGAGCGCGTCGGCGTGGAGGTAGACGATCTCGTGGAGGAGCGAGCCGTACCGGATGATGCCGCGCAGCGGGTTGCTCGCCGCGTCGATGTAGAACGCACGGAAGGGTGGGTTCGACCGGCGCGCGTGCTCGAAAGCGGCCCAGCCGTTGTCCTGACGGGTCCCGACGCGCTCGCCGAAGACGACGACGGGGCGACCCATGAAGAAGGGGGCGGTGAGGCGGCGCAGGACGATCCTCGACGCGAGCGGCTGGCGCCGGACGACGGCTCCGACGTCCGAGCGCAGGAGCGAGAGCGAGTGACGCAGCCGTGCGAGGCGACCCCGGTGCGAGCGAAGGTCGACCGTCCGTCGTCGCGTGACGAGCCCCTGGGTGATGAGGTCGGGCAGGTGGAGCGCACGGCTCATCCGTCGGAAGCCGAGCGTCGCGCGCAGCGGCGTGGAGACGACAGGGCCGCCCGCGGCCCTCACCTCGAGCGTGAGCGGGTGCGTCCCGGTGGGGGCGTCGGCGACCGGGAGCCTCCCGACGAACCACGAGCCGTCGTCGAGACCGTCGTCGCCTCGGCGGGGCGAGGGCTCGAGCCGGACCAACGTCCGGCGGCCGGCCCGGACGGACGCCTCGACGTCGTGGGCAACGAGGGTGTTCGTCGGGAGGTCCTCGATGTCGATCCGCACCGACATCACGAGGTGCTGGTCGTCCGCGTCCGTGTCGAGGGACTCGATGAAGGCGCGTAGGTCGACGGCGCTGAACCGGCGCCGCGTGCCCGTCAGGTTCGGGACGTCGGCGAAGAGGCGCGGCTCGTCGCTCCGGGCCCCGGCAGGGGCCGGGGCGGTGCTCAGGGTGAGCGTGGGAACCTGTGCGAGCGTCGCGATCGGCTCGGGCACGGTGAGCGCGGCAGCGCGCAGACGCGTGAGGAGCGACAGGCCGCCCTTCTCGAGGCCGTCGAGCGGACGGCCGGCCAAGGGCCGCGCGAGGCGCGCGAAGAAGTCGTCCGCGCGGTCCTGGCCGAGGGCCTCGGGCGCAGCGCCGACGAGCGGGGAGACGAGAGCGGCGACATGGAGGTCGACGAGGGTCGCGCGTCGTGGCGACAGCGTCGGCACGAGGCGCGTGTAGAGACTCTCGACGTACGCGAGCGCCGCGGCGTACGTCTCCGGGAGCGTGAGCCGGGGGTCGAGGAACGCGCCGTCGCTCGGGCCGGGGCGGAGGTCGACGACGGGCTGGGGCAGGAATGCCAGCGACTCGGCCGAGACGATCGCGGACAGGACGACGCCCTCGTCCCCGAGGTCCGGCCCGAGCGCAGCCATCTGAGGGGCGAAGTGTTCCAGGGTGAAGAGCTTGTTGCCGAGCGACGTGTCGAGCACGATCGGTGGCACGTCGAGCGCGAGGCGTGACCTGCGCCGACGTCCCGCGATCTGCAGGACGGTGCGCCACTCTGGGCTGCGGGCCGCGCGTGCCCCCGAGGTCCCTCCGACGGTGACCTCGGCGTCGTTGCGGGCCGCGCTCTCCACGAGCAGGTCGAGGCCACTCGACGCGAGGGTGTCGCCGCCGTCGAGGAAGTAGACGTAGGTCGAGGCCAACCTGGCCACGACGTCGCGGCGAGCACGGGCGACGTCTCCGTCCGCCTCGACCACGCGCGTCCCCTCGGCCCCCTGGGCCAGCTCGAGGATCGCGGGCGGGGTCGCGTCCCCGACGAGCACGACCGGCTCGACGATGACGGTGCCCGCAGCCTCCTCGACACTGTGCAGCGTCGCCGCGGAGGCGAGCCCTGCGGTCGTCGCGTCGACGATGACCGTGACGCTCGGAGCGTTCGCCGCAGGGGCCTGTTCTGCAGAAGGAGACGAACTCATGGACAGCTCCGGGCGTCTGGGGGTGGGCCGCGTCGATTCTAGGACGGGTCCGGGACTCCGTAGGGGAGCCGATGGATCATCGTGGCCTGCTCGAGCGCGGTCTCCCGCGCACGCTGGCCCGACGCCCACTCGCGCTCGCGGCGCTCGGTGAGCACCGCCATGAGGAACGTCTCCGGGTGCGTGCCGGGCGGCGGGCCCGGGGCGACGAACTGCTCGGCCTCCGCGGCGAGCGACCGCCCGAGCCTCTCGCGAGCCGCAGGCGCGAGCCTGTCCGCGCGCGAGAGCATCTGGCGCGCGGCGAGCGCGAGCCCGTCGGGGAGGCGACGCATGTCGGCGGTCCGTGCCCACGCCGCGAGGTGCGGCGGCATGACGAGCGTGACGTCGACCGTGCTGCGTCCCCGGTCGCGCACGACGTACGTGCCCGCGAGCAGATCGCCGAGGCGCCGCCCCTTCTCGTTGAGTAGCGAGACGATGAGCGCGAGCGAGCCAGCCGTCAGGTACGTCTCGCCGACCGCGACGAGCGCCCGGATGAACGCGTGGCGAGCCGTGATCGGGCCGCCGTCGACCCGGACGACGCGGATGCCGAGAGCAAGCTTCCCGAGCGACAGCCCACGGGAGAGCGCCTCGATCGTCGTCGGCACGACGACCGCGACGGTGACGAGCGCCGCGATGATGAGGGGAGACTCGTACCCGGCCGGCAGTGCCAGCCCGGACAAGGCCCACGCCAGGGCGACCACGACGACGGTGAGAGCGACGAGGTCGATGAGAAGAGCGAGGCCCCGCGTGAGGAAGGCGGCCGGGCGGGCGTCGACGACGACGCCCTCGCCGGTGACGATGCCGTCGCGCACTGGTCCTCCTTGGATGTTGCGCTCGCCGTCCGAGCCGCTCCCGCTAGGGTAGCGGTCGTGGATCTCGACGCATTCCGACTCACGCACGAGCCCGAGTGGCAGCGGCTCGCCGAGCTCACGCGCCGCCGACGCCTCGGCGGCGCGGAGGCCGACGAGCTCGTCCGGCTCTACCAGTCGGTGGCGACGCACCTGTCCGTCGTGCGCTCGAGCGCCCCCGACCCCGGGCTCGTCCAGCGCCTCTCCGTGCTCGTCTCGCGTGCGCGCAACGCGCTGGCCGGTGCGCACGACCCGCGCTGGTCCGACGTCGTGCGCTTCGCGACGGTGAGCGCGCCCGCAGCCGTCTACCGCATCCGATGGTGGATCCACGGCGTGACGGCGGCGTGCGTGATCCTCGCCGTCGTCGCGGGGTTCGCCGCCGCGCGCGACTCCTCGATCCTCGCGCTCCTCGGCACGCCCGAGGACCGGCAGCAGTACGTCGACCAAGCGTTCGCGCAGTACTACGACCCCGGCCTCGACTTCGCCCTCACGGTGTGGACGAGCAACGCGTGGATCGCGGCCCAGTGCATCGCGCTCGGCATCACGGGCGTGTGGCCCGTGTACGTCCTCGCGAACAACGCGATCAACGTCGGCGCGATGGGCGGGCTCATGGCCGCGCACGGTCGGCTCGACATCTTCTTCGCGCTCATCACGCCGCACGGCCTGCTCGAGCTCACCGCGATCTTCGCCGCGGGGGCGGCGGGCCTCAAGCTGTTCTGGACGATCGTCGACCCGGGCCGTCGGCCGCGCGGCGTCGCGCTCGCGCAGGAGGGGCGTGCGACGTTCACCGTCGTCGTGACGCTCGCCGTCGCGCTCGCGGTCTCGGGGATCGTCGAGGGCTGGGTGACCGGGTCCATGCTGCCGTGGTGGCTGAAGATCCTCATCGGCATGGTCGTGCTGGCCGGGTTCTGGACGTGGGTGACGGTCCTCGGCCGGCGCGCCGTGCGCGCGGGCCACACGGGCGACCTCAGCGAGGACCGCGCCGGGGGCGTCCAGCTCTACGCGTGAGGTCCCTCAGAGCGCGAGAACCGTGAGCGCGGGGATAGCGACGCTCGCGATCATCGCGCCCACGACGAGGAGGGCGACGCGGCGGTTGCGGCGTTCACGGTCGGTCTGCTGAGGCGCGTCCATGCTCCACATTGTCGCAGACACGCGCCGGAGAGAGCCTGAGAGTCGCGTCACCGAGCGTGCCGGGCGGCACGCCAGGCGCGCACGTCCTAGAGCCGACCTGCTCGCTTGAGCGCGAGATAGAGGTCGGCGAGCGCGGGCGCGAGCTCCTCGGGCGGTGCGTGGAGGACCTCGACGCCCCGACGTCGCAGGACTGTCGCGACCGAGGTGCGCTCGAGCTCTCCGCGCTCTGCGGCCGCCGCGTCGTAGAGGTCCTCGACGTCGGTCCGCGTCCGGCGGAGCCCGTCGATCTCGGGGTCGCGCACGGACGCGACGACGACGAGGTGGTTGCGCACGAGCCCGTCGACGACGGGAAGGAGCCCTGACTCGACCGCTGCCGGGTCCGTCGTCGTCAGCAGGACGACGAGAGCCCGCTGGCTGAGCCGCTCGCCGATCGCGGTGACGAGCGCGGGCCAGTCCGCCTCGACGAGCTTGGGCTCGACAGGCGCGAGCGCCTCGGCGAGCGCGGGCATGAGCCGCGCCCCGGAGGCCCCGGCGACGCGTGCACGGGCCCGGCGGTCGAACGCGAGGAGCTCGACCCGGTCGCCGGCGTGCGAGGCGAGAGCCGAGAGCAGGAGGGACGCCTCGATGCCGGCGTCGAGCCGCGGCTCGTCGCCGATGCGCGCGGCCGAGGTGCGCGACGTGTCGAGCACGATGAGGACCCGACGGTCCCGCTCGGGACGCCACGTGCGCACGACGACGTCGCCTCGGCGTGCGGTCGCGCGCCAGTCGATCGAGCGGACGTCGTCGCCGATGACGTACTCGCGCAGCGAGTCGAACTCGGTGCCCTCGCCTCTGACCTGCACCGCAGAGCGACCGTCCATCTCGCGCAGGCGTGCGAGCCGCGACGGCAGGTGGCGGCGTGAGCGGAACGGGGGCAGGACGCGCAGCATCGCGGGGACGTCGAGGGACACCTGGCGGCCGCCGACGCGCAACGGTCCGAGCGTGCGCAGCGTGAGCGCCGCAGCGGTCCGGTCGCCGCGCCGCCGGGGCACGAGCGTCGTGCGGAGGCGTGCGCCCTCGCCGGCGCGCACGTCGAAGGAGTGCACGGGCACGGCAGCGCCCGCGGACGGCTGCCACGCGTCGCGCAGGACTCCGCGGGCCCGACGACCTGCGCCGTTCGTCAGCACGACGGTCGACGTCGTGGGCTCGTCGAGCCGGACCGAGCCGGGCACGGAGCGCGTGACCGTGAGCCGCCGGGGCGACGCGGCGAGCCCGACGTCGAGCGCCCACACGAGCGCGACGAGCAGGACCCACGCGACGACGGTCGCGACCTCGGGCCGCGCGAGGACGGGGAGCGCACCGAGCGCCAGCAGGGCGACGGCGCGGCCGGTCACGACCACGGAGCCTCCTCGGCGGAGCTGGGACGGGCGAGAGTCATCGAGGGACCGGCACGCTCGCGAGGACGGTCGCGAGCACGGACTCGGCCGTCACGCCCTCGAGCTCGGCCTCGGGGCGGACCGCGACGCGGTGGCGCAGCGTCGAGGTGACGAGCGCCTTGACGTCGTCGGGTGTCACGTAGTCGCGTCCCGCGAGCCATGCCCACGCGCGCGACGTCGCGAGGAGGGCGGTCGCGCCGCGCGGAGACACCCCGAGCGAGAGCGACGGCGAGCTGCGCGTCGCGCGGCACAGGTCGACGACGTACGTGAGGATCTCCGGCGCGACCTGGACGCGGGCGACCGCGCCGCGCGCGGCCTCGAGCGTCGCCGCGTCCGCGACGGGGCCGACTCCCGCGCCGGCGAGGTCCCGCGGGGAGAAGCCCGCCGCGTGGCGTCGGAGGATCTCGACCTCCTGGTCTCGCTCGGGCAGCGGCAGGACGACCTTGAGGAGGAAGCGGTCGAGCTGGGCCTCGGGCAGCGGGTAGGTGCCCTCGTACTCGACCGGGTTCTGCGTCGCGATGACGAGGAACGGGTCGGGCAGCGGACGCGGTGTGCCGTCGACCGACACCTGGCGCTCCTCCATGGCCTCGAGCAGCGAGGACTGCGTCTTGGGGGGCGTGCGGTTGATCTCGTCGGCGAGCAGGAGGTTCGTGAAGACCGGCCCCTCGCGGAACGAGAACTCTGCGGTCCGTGCGTCGTAGATGAGCGAGCCCGTGATGTCACCGGGCATGAGGTCGGGCGTGAACTGCACGCGCGCGGTGTCGAGCGACAGCGACGCCGACAGGGTACGCACGAGCAGCGTCTTGGCGACGCCCGGGACGCCCTCGAGCAGGACGTGCCCGCGGCACAGCAGCGCGATGAGCAGGCAGGTGACGGCGGAGTCCTGCCCGACGACGGCCTTGGCGACCTCGGCGCGGACCGCGGCGAGAGCGTTGCGCAGCGCGGCGTCGCCCGTGGGCGCGGGGGCGGCGGGCGCGGGCGGGGGCTGCACGGCGGCGCCTCGGTCCTGCACGGGCGTGGGAAGGGTGGGGTCCTGCATCGGGACGGTCTCGTCGGTCACGAGCGGTCAACCTCTCTCTCGAGCTGGTCAAGCTGGTGGATGAGAGCGGCGAACGCCGCGTCGTCGGGGGGTGGTGGGCCGTGGAGGACGGACGCGATCTCGAGCGGGTCGCGTCCGGTCGCGCGTGCGACGGAGTCGACGAGAGAAGGCCCGTCGGCCGAGCGCGGCAGCCCGACGCGCCGGGCCATCCGGTCGGCGGCGCCCGCGCGGAGCGCTGCCGCCGAGTGCCCGCGCGCGGCGGCGCGTCGGTAGAGACGGCCTCGCCCGTAAGTCGACTCGACGGCGCGGACCTCGACGGGCAGCTCCTCGGAGATGACAGGCCCGAGCCTGCGTCCACGCCACAGGACGGTGCCGAGGAGCACGAACGCGGCGAGGAGCGTCATCGAGCGGGCCCAGTCCGGCAGGAGGTCAAGGAGGCCGGGGTTGGTCGCGCCCGACATCTCGCCCTCGAGCGCCGGGTTCCGAGGCAGGAACCACACGAGGGAGTCGTGGCGGCCGAGCGTGCGCAGCGCGAGCGCCGCATTGCCCTCGCGCGTGACGGAGTCGTTCCGCACGAGGCCGGCTGAGCCGAGGACGTCGACGCGGCGACCGTCGTCGAGGACGACGGAGACGACGGCGGCAGAATCGCCGGGGAGGACGAAGCACGTCGTGGCGTCGTCGTCGGCGGTGTACGTCGCTCCGTCGACGGCGATCCGGCCTGCTGCGACCGCGTCGGGGTCGGCGCAGCCCGCGTCGAGGGGCACGGTGGGGACGGTCCCGTCCGGAGCCAGGGCCACGCGGCCCTGCGTGAGCCGTGCGACGACCGCGGGGTCGACGGCGATGAGCACGAGGTCGGCGCGTGTGCCGGCGAGCGCGTCGAGAGCGGCGTCGTCGAGGGAGGCGCCGCCGACGACGGCGAGAGTCTCGCCGCTTCCCGCGCGGCGTGCGGCGTCCTGCGCGCTCGACGCCCGAGCGACGTCGACGCCTTGCCTGCGCAGGACCTCGGCGACGGCGCGGGCACCGTCGCCGCCGACGTTGCGCACGTCGAGGGGGACGTCGCTGCGGCGCGGGGTGAGGACCACGAGCGCGGCGACCGCGACGACCACGACGACGAGGATGCCGACGGGCCAGCGCCACCGGTGCCACCGGGTGCGGACGCGTGAGCGCAGGTCGGTGCTGTCCCCGGTGACGCCCGCGGGAGCGAGGTCCTGCTCGGCGGTGCTCATGCGAGCCTCCCGGGGACGGTGGCACGCTCGGCGGTCGGAAGCGGACGCGTTGACCCGAGCTCGTCGTCGAGGGCGACGACCGCCGTGAGGTGCTGGGTGGTCGCGGGACGTTCGCCGTAGAGCGTGTCGTCGAAGACGCGCGCGGCGCTGCGGATGCTGGTGCTCGCACCGGGGAACGCGGCACCGAGCTCCGCCGCTGCCTCGTCGGCGGTGCGGCCTGGCATCTCGGTGAGGACGACGCGTTCCTCGGCCGCACGCACGACGGCACGGAAGCGTTCGACGACGGCGGTCGTGAGGTCTCCGTGGGAGGCCGCTGCGAGGGAGGCGGCACGCATCTGCTCGGACGTCCGAGAGTCGTCGGCTGCAGCGAGCGCGCCGGGTGCGAGCTGCTTGGCCCGGAGCCGTGCGGGGCCCGCGACCCAGAGCGCGACGCCGACGATGGCGAGGACGACCCCGACGACGGCGACGAGCACGACCGGGTTCATCGATCCGGTGGCGTCGAGCAGGCCGGAGATCTTCTCGATGATCCACCCGATGACGCGCTCGACGAGCGAGGGACCCTCGTGGTACTCGGGCCGGGCCAGCTCGTCCTCGAGCCACCGGCGCGCGGTCGGCGCGTCGGGGTCGACGGGGACGCTCAGGGCGGCCCAGGCAGCGGCGAGCACCTCAGCGGGTCTCGCGTGCCGCGGCCGCGGCGAGCTCGACGTCGAGGCCCTCGCGCCGCATGCGGACGTCGATGTAGAGGAGTGCGAGAAGGGCGCTCATGAACGTGATCGTCACGACGTAGCTGACGATCGTCGTGAGCATCGTGATGCCGGTCATCATGAGTCCGGCGGGGGCGACGACCGCGAGGAGCCCGGCGACGATCCCCAGGGGGATCGCGACGATCTGCGCGACGATGCTCACGGCGATCTGTGCGAGGAGGTAGATGCCGAAAAGGCGCCAGAACCCGCCGCGCGTGAGCCCCCACCCGCGGACGATCGCGGCACCGATCGGCAGCCTTTCGAGGACGATGCACGGCGCGATGAGCATCGTGCGGACGGTGAACCAGACGAGCGCGACGAAGAGGGCGACGATGAGAAGGACGACGAGCACGCCGAAAGCGAGGCCACCGCCGTCGAGGTCAGAGATTCTCGACAGGGCGAGAAAGGACGCGGCGATCACCCCGCCGCTGACGATCGTCGCCGCGAGGCCGAGGAAGAACGTCAGCCCGATGAGACGCCAGATCGCGGGACGTGTCGCGGCCCAGATCTCGCCGATCGAGGCCTTGCGGCCGAGGACGGAGCGCGAGACGGACACCGTGAGCATGCCGGTCATCACGGGCGTGACGACGAGAGTCATGATCGGGAGCAGAAGCAGCATCGTGACAAACGAGTCGAGAAACGACTGCGCGTCTGCGAGGTCCTCCGCGGCGAGCTCGTCACCGAAGAGGGAGGCGAGGCCCGAGCCGAAGACCTGGGGGAAGATCTCTGCGAGGAGCATCTGACCGAGGATCCCGACGACGGCGGCGATCGTCACGACGAGCGTCGTCAGGCCGACCATGACCCGCGGGTTCGTGCGGATCGCGCCGAACGAGCCGTCGAAGATCTCGCCGAGGCCGAGCGGACGCAGCGGGATGATGCCGGGGCGGAGCGACGGCGGCGGACCCGAGAAGCCCTGCGGCGCACCGTAGCCGGGGCCGGCCTGGCCGTACTGCGGCTGGCCGTATTGGGGCTGGCCGTATTGCGGCTGGCCGTACTGGGGCTGGCCGTGTTGCGGCTGGCCGTACTGGGGCTGGCCGGACGGGGGCTGCGTGGCGCCCGTCGGGTCCGGCGGCGGCGCGTACTGGCCGTAGCGCGGTTCGGGCCGCGCGTCAGTCCCGTTGCCCTCAGCGTCGGGAAGGCCCCAACCGGCCCCGTCTCCACTCGTCATCAGTGCGATCTCCCAGCCCCGTCACGTGGTGCCCGGCGACGCGTCGCCGCACGGACACGCGCCATCGTGCCACGAACCGACCCATCGGCGCAGGGTGGGTCGTGCCACGTGGCCTCGGCAGATGGCAGACTGGCGCGCATGAAGGAACGCGTTCTCGTCGTCGATGACGACACCGCACTGGCGGAGATGATCGGCATCGTCCTGCGCTCGGAGGGGTTCGAGCCGTCGTTCTGCGCCGACGGCGACGGCGCCCTCGCGGCCTTCCGAGCGTCGAAGCCCGACGTCGTGCTGCTCGACCTCATGCTGCCCGGCAAGGACGGCAACGAGGTCTGCCGCCTCATCCGAGCCGAGTCGGGCGTCCCCATCATCATGCTCACGGCGCGCACCGACACGGTCGACGTCGTCCTGGGGCTCGAGGCGGGTGCCGACGACTATGTCTCCAAGCCGTTCAAGCCCAAGGAGCTCATCGCGCGCATCCGTGCCCGCCTGCGCCGCAACGAGGAGGTCGAGGCCGAGCGGCTGACGATCGGCGACCTCGAGATCGATGTCACGGGTCACCGTGTCCTGCGCGGCGGCGAGCCGATCTCCCTCACCCCGCTCGAGTTCGACCTGCTCGTGGCGCTCGCGCGCAAGCCGTGGCAGGTGTTCTCGCGCGAGGTCCTCCTCGAGAAGGTCTGGGGCTACCGCCACGCGGCGGACACGCGCCTCGTCAACGTCCACGTCCAGCGGCTGCGCTCGAAGATCGAGCACGATCCCGAGCGCCCCGAGATCGTCGTGACGGTCCGTGGTGTGGGCTACCGGGCAGGCGCCGCGGGGGCATGAGCGCGGACGGCGTCGTCGCCGAGGGACCCGCGCTCGCGGGGCCGCTCGGCAGGCTCGCGCGTCGGTGGCGTCGCTCGATCCAGGTCAAGGTCGTCTCGACGGCTCTCGTCGTCGGGACCGTCCTGCTCCTCGTGCTCGGCGGCTACCTGTCGGGCTCGATCCGGGACGGTGTGTTCGACCAGCGCCTCGACGAGGTCCTCCTCGACTCGGCGCGGACGACGCAGCAGGCACAGCTGACGTTCGACACGTCGACGGCCGCGACGTCGACGCAGGTGCAGCTGCTCCTCAACGACATGCTGCCCAAGCTGCGCTCGAGCGGCACGAGCTCGCGCGAGGTCGTGCTCCTGCGCACCGAGGCAGCCCAGGTCGCGCCCGGGATCGTCGACATCACGACGGCGCAGGCCCTCATCCCGCTCATCAGCGATGCCCTGCGCGCGGCCGTCGTCCGGGGCGACGGCCAGCAGTGGCAGTCGGTCGCCGTGCCGGACGCGACGGGCAGCGGGCCCGGCATCGTCGTCGGGTCGCTCGTCGAGGTCCCGCTCGCGGGCCCGTTCGAGCTGTACTTCGTGTACTCGCTCGGGGCCGAGCAGGACACGCTCGGGTTCATCCAGGGCGTGCTGCTCGTCGGCGCCGCGGCGCTCATCGCGATCCTCGTCGTCATCACCTTCGTCTCGACCCGGCAGGTCGTCAGCCCCGTCCAGCGCGCCGCGCTCAGCGCGGAGCGCCTCGCCGAGGGGCACCTCGGCGAGCGCCTCGCGGTGCGGGGCAGCGACGAGATGGCGACGCTCGGCCGGTCGTTCAACGAGATGGCCGCGAGCCTCCAGCGTCAGATCGAGCAGATGGAGGCGCTCAGCGCGCTCCAGCGCCGCTTCGTCTCCGACGTCTCCCACGAGCTGCGCACACCGCTCACGACGATCCGCATGGCCGCCGAGATGATCAACGACGCGAAGGACGAGTTCAACCCGGTCGTGCGCCGCTCGGCGGAGCTGCTCTCGCTCCAGCTCGACCGCTTCGAGTCGCTCCTCGCGGACCTTCTCGAGATCTCACGCTTCGACGCGGGCGCCGCGACCCTCGACGCGGAGCACCGCGACGTGCGCGACATCGTCGACCGCGCCGTCGACAACGCGGTGCCCCTGGCGAGCGCCAAGGGTGTCTTCCTCTCGGTCGACTACGAGGACGCGCCCGCGCGCGCCGACGTCGACCCGGTGCGGCTCGAGCGCATCGTGCGCAACCTGCTCGTCAATGCGATCGAGCACGCTGAGGAGGGGCCCGTCGAGGTGACGGTCGCCTCGGACGCGCAGGCCGTCGCCGTGCACGTGAGAGACTTCGGGGTCGGCATGACGGCTGAGGCCGCCACGCGTGTCTTCGACAGGTTCTGGCGCGCGGACCCCGCGCGTGCCCGGACGACGGGTGGCACCGGTCTCGGCCTCGCGATCTCGCTCGAGGACGCGCGCCTGCACGGCGGCTGGCTCGAGGCCTGGGGCCGTCCGGGGGAGGGCGCGGCGTTCCGGCTCACGCTGCCGCGGCGCGCCGGCATCCGGCTCGCGACGTCGCCCGTGCCGCTCGTGCCCGAGAGCGCCGAGCCGCGTGACCCCGTGCATCACGACCCGCACAGCACGCCGGGCGGGTACGGGGCCGCCTCGGTCCCGGTGCTCGCCGACGACGAGGAGGACGCATGAGCGCGACGACGGGGCGCAGGGCCCGCACGGTGGCGGTGGCGGCGTGCGCGGCCGCCGCGCTCGCGGGCTGCGTGTCGCTGCCGACCTCGGGGCCGGTCTCGCGCGGCGAGGCAGGCGTCGTCGACGACCAGGACCCGATCTACCTCATCATCGACGGGCCCGTCGCGGGCGCGTCGCCCGAGCAGATCGTCCGCGGGTTCGTCACGGCGCAGGCCGCGGGAGCGGTCGACCGCTTCGAGACCGCGCGCACGTTCCTCACCCCGGCGGCGGTCGACGGGTGGGACCCGCGCACGGGCATCACGGTGTTCGCGGGCGATCTGACGTTCGACGCCCCGTCCGAGATCCCGGCCCCGGGCGCGCCCGGGACGGACCCCGACGACCCGACGCAGACCGACGCCGGCGGCGATGAGACGACCGACCGCGGGTCGGCCACCGACGGCGGGTCGCCGGGGACGCGCGGACCTGACACGGGAACGCCCACGGGGGAGACCCCGGAGCCCACGCCGACGCTCGACGTCGCCGCCGCGACGCAGCTCGCCCTCACCGGGCACGCACGCGTCGCCGCGTCCGTCGACGGGACGGGCCGGCTCACGGAGGCCGACCCCGAGGCCGTCCAGGACGTCCAGGTCGAGCTCGAGCGCACGGCTGACGGCGAATGGCGGATCTCGGAGGTGCCCGACGGGCTCCTCGTCTCGCAGCCGAACTTCCGCGCGGCCTACGAGGCCACGGCGGTGTACTTCGCGACGACGGACCTCGCCTACCTCGTCCCCGAGGTGCGCTGGTTCCCGCGGGAGAACCACGCCTCGTACGCGATCTCCTCGCTCCTCGCCGGGCCGTCGCCGCTGCTCCGCGACGTCGTCGTCACGGGGGCGCCGGCCGGCACGACGCTGTCGGTCGAGGGCGTGCGGACGGGTGAGGCGGGCCGCGTCGACGTCGACCTCAGCCAGCAGGTGCTCGCGGCCGACGAGCCGCAGCGCTCGCTCCTCGCCGCGCAGATCGATGCGACGCTGCGGACGCTCGGGATCGCGGGCGTCAACCTCATGGTCGGGGGCGTGCCCCTCACGGGGGCGTCGCCGCTCGCGATCGAGCGAGACCCGTCGCCCGGTGGCGCGCCGGTCGGGCTGCGGACCGCCGACTCCGTCGTCGTGCGCCTCGAGGGCCGTGAGCTCGTCCCCGTCGAGGGTGTCGCGCCGCTCGAGGGCGTCGACGTCACGGGGCTCGCCGTCTCCGCCGACGGGGCGACGCTCGTCGCGCGCGACGGGCACAGCCGCATCCTCCGGCTCACGCCGGACGGTGCGCCGCCGACGACGCTCGTCGAGGGCAATCGCCTCGTCGTGCCGTCGGTCGACCGGACGGGCCGCGTGTGGACGGCCGACCGGACGCACGGCGCATCGCTCATGGTCCTCGCGCCGGGCGACGAGGATCCTGTTCTGCTCGACGCGCCGTGGCTCGAGGACACCGAGGTCGTGGCGCTGCGCGTCGCGCGCGACGGGGCGCGCGTCGCGGTCGTCGTCGGCGCGCCCGAGGCGTCACGCGTGTTCGTCGCAGGGGTCGTGCGGGCCGAGGACGGGACCCCGACCGGCCTGACGACACCGGTGAGCGGCGGGGCGTCGATCACGACCGTGACGGACGTCGACTGGGTGGACGAGTCGACTCTCGTCGTGCTCGGTGCGCCGCCCGGGGGGACGCACCTGTCGGCGTACGTCGTGCCGATCGGCGGCACGAGCGAGGCGATGTCGACCGTCGACGACGTCGTGGGACTCACGTCGGGACGCGGCCGGCGTGCGGTGTACGTCGAGACGTCGTCGGGCGACGTCTTCGGCCGCGGTGCGACGGGCACGAACTGGACGCCCGTCGTCTCGGGGGTCCGGCGCCTCACCTACCCGGGCTGAGCCGCCGACCACAGTCACGTGCGAGGCGCGGGCCGTCCACAGACGGACGCCGGCCGTGGACGTCGCGTCCGAGGCTCTCCGGGTGGACCCTGCCCGGTGGCGCCCCTTGGCACGTCTGGGGGACCTCGTCGTCCCCCTGGCGTGCGCGGGGTGCGGTGCACGGGGCGTCGTGCTGTGCCCCGGGTGCCGCGCCCTGCTCGGCGACCCGTGGCGGTGCGAGCGCGGGGCGCCGCGCCTCGACCGCACCGACGGCCTGCCACCGCTGCCCGTGTGGGCGCTCGCGGCGCTGCGGGGCCCCGTCCACGGGCTCGTCGTCGCGTGGAAGGACGGAGGGCGGCGTGACGTCGACGCCGCGCTCGCGGCGTCGATGCTTGCCGCGGGGGAGACGCTCGCGGTCGCCCTGAGGGAGGTGACGTGCCGGGTCGACGTCGTCCCGGTGCCGTCCTCGCCGCGGTCGACGCTCCGGCGCGGCTGCGTGCCCGTCGTCGGGCTTGCCGCAGCTCTCTCGGCCGGCCTGCGGGCGAGCGGTGTGGGCGCGCGGCCCGACGCCCGAGTGCTGCGCCGTCGGCTCGGCGTCCGCGACCAGGCGGGGCTGGGGCGCGACGCCCGCGGTCACAACCTCGCGGGGGCACTCGTCGCCCGGCCGACGGAGTCCGACGTGCCCGTCCTCGTCGTCGACGACGTCCTCACGACCGGAGCGACGCTCGCCGCGGTGCACGACACGCTGGCGCGGGCGGGCAGGAGCGTGCTCGGGGCGGTCGTCCTCGCGGCGACGCCACTGGCCCCGGGGACTCTCGCGCCCGCTTTCCCGTCGTGTCCAGGGACGTAGGGGCTGCGACCACGACGCCGGACGGGATAGGCTCGTCGTGAGCCAGCCCACCTGGACCTCGCGCCGGACCATCTGTGTCCCGGCGCGGGTGACGGTGGGACGTCAGACGACTCGTCAAGGAGGTGATCGGACCTCGAGGCCCAGGAGGCCCACCCCCAGACGACAGTCCGCGAGCGCTCCGGAGGGGAGCGTTCGCCAGCCCACAACGGAGGCTCATATGGAGATCGCGATCGTCGGCCGGCACACCGAGGTGCCCGAGCGTTTCCGCCGACACGTCGAGGACAAGCTCAGCAAGGTCTCGCAGCTCGCGCCGCGCGCGCAGCGTATCGAGGTCGAGGTCACGGAGGAGAAGAACCCCCGGCTCGCCGACGTGCGGGAGAAGGTCGAGCTCACCGTCCGAGACAAGGGCCCGGTCGTCCGGGCGGAGGCCGCGGCGGACGACCGCTACGCGGCGCTCGATCTCGCGAGCGCGAAGCTCATGGAGCGTCTCCGTCGCGTCCGTGACCGCCGCAAGGACCACCGCGGGAACATGGTCGCCCCGCCCGTCGACGTCCGCCCGTACTCTGAGGAGGCTCCGGCCGAGCCGGAGGCCCCGGCCGCGCCGCTCGCCGCGGGCGAGAGCTCGGAGTCGATGCTCGGCGACTCGCCGGTCGTCATCCGGCAGAAGGTCCACGCCGCCCGTCCCATGTCGATCGATGACGCGCTCTACGAGATGGAGCTCGTCGGCCACGACTTCTTCCTCTTCGTCAACTCCGCGACGGGACGACCGTCGGCCGTCTACAACCGCCGCGGCTGGTCGTACGGCGTCATCGAGCTCGACGTCACCGAGGAGTAGGCCCCCGCGGACGTCCGCGACCGCACAGCACGTCGGCGAGGCCCCGGTTCCCAGGACCGGGGCCTCGCCCGCGTCGTGCGCGTGAGGAACGGGCCGGTGGCCGCGACACGTTGCGGCCCTGCGCGGGCGGAGACTGCGGCGATGTCGGTGGCGCGTGGTTCGATCGGGGCATGCCGATCACCCGCGAGACGCTGTCCCTCGCCGAGGCCCGTCGTGTCGCGCTCGGCGCGCAGGGCCTGCACCGCCCCAGTCCCGCGGAGACGCCCGGGCTGGGGCCCGCCGCGCTCGCGCGCTCGGTCGTGTCCCGGGGCCTGCTGCAGATCGACTCGATCCAGGTGCTCGCGCGCGCCCACCTCGTCCCGACGTACTCGCGGCACGGTGCGTACGACGTCGCGGCGCTCGACCGCGCGGCCGGCAGGGGACCGCGTCGGCTCGTCGAGACGTGGGCGCACGAGGCCTCGTTCGTCCCGGTCGGCACGTACCCGCTGCTCGCGATGCGGCGACGGCGTGCCGAGGAGTACGCGTGGGGCGGCATCTCGTCGGTCGCGCGGACGCACCCCGAGGTCGTCGCGCGCGTGCGCGAGCTCGTCAGTGAGCTCGGTCCCGTGACGGCGGCAGGCGTGCAGGACGCGATCGAGCACGAGCACCCGCGCGGCGCGCGCACGGAGTGGGGCTGGAACTGGTCGGTCGCCAAGCGCTGCCTCGAGCTTCTGCTCACGACGGGCGGGGTCGCGGTCGCGGGACGGACCCCGACCTTCGAGCGGCTCTACGACCTCCCGGAGCGCGTCCTGCCGGCGGACGTCCTCGCGGCCGAGCCTGACGACGCGACGTGCGTGCGCGGGCTGCTCGAGATCGGGGCGCGCGCGCACGGGGTCGGCACGGCCGCGTGCTTCCGCGACTACTTCCGGCTGCGCGGCCCCCTTGTCGACGCGGCCCTCGCCGAGCTCGTCGAGGACGGCACGCTGCGCCCCGTCACGGTGCGCGGCTGGGACGCGCCGACGTACCTCCACCGGGACGCGGTGCTGCCCGGGACGGCGCGCGCGACGACGCTCGTGAGCCCGTTCGACCCGCTCGTGTGGTTCCGGCCCCGGCTCGAGGCGCTCTTCGGGGTCGAGTACCGCATCGAGATCTACACACCCGCGGCCCGCCGGACGTACGGCTACTACGCGCTCCCGCTGCTCGTGGGGGACAGGTTCGTCGCGCGGCTCGACCTGCGGCACGACCGCCGCGCCCGGGCCGTCGAGGTGCTCGGGGCGTTCGCCGAGCCGGGCCGGCCCCCGGGGCCCCAGGGCCGCCCGGTCGCGGACCTCCCGGGTGTCGTCCGGGCCGAGCTCGCGCGGCTCGGCGCGTGGCTCGGGGCGGACCGGGTCGTCGTCCCGGAGGGCGCGCGCGGGGATCTCGTGTCCGCTCTGCGCGTAGTGCCGTGACCCTGGTGTGACCTGGCAGGCCCGTCCGCGCATAGGATGGGCGCGTATGCCGTCGTCGTCCAGGTCGACGGACTCAACCTCAACGATTCGGGAGTGGCGCGTGGCTGCGATCCTCGAGAAGGTCCTCCGCCTCGGCGAAGGACGCATCCTCAAGAAGCTGTCGGGCGTCGCTGCCCAGGTGAACAAGCTCGAGGACAGCTTCACAGCGCTCTCCGACGAGGAGCTCCGCGAGGAGACGGTGCGCTTCCGCGCCCGCCTCGAGGAGGGCGAGACGCTCGACGACCTCATGCCGGAGGCCTTCGCCGCGGTCCGCGAGGCTGCGCGCCGCACGCTCGGCCAGCGCCACTTCGACGTCCAGCTCATGGGTGGCGCGGCTCTCCACCTCGGCAACATCGCCGAGATGAAGACCGGTGAGGGCAAGACGCTCGTCGCGACGGCGCCCGCGTACCTCAACGCGCTCGCGGGCAAGGGCGTCCACGTCGTCACGGTCAACGACTACCTCGCGCAGTACCAGAGCGAGCTCATGGGCCGCGTCTTCCGCTTCCTCGGCATGACGACGGGCTGCATCCTCTCGTCGATGGACCCCGCCGAGCGTCGCAAGCAGTACGCCGCGGACATCACCTACGGCACGAACAACGAGTTCGGCTTCGACTACCTGCGCGACAACATGGCGTGGTCCTCCGAGGACCTCGTCCAGCGCGGCCACTTCTACGCGATCGTCGACGAGGTCGACTCGATCCTCATCGACGAGGCACGCACGCCGCTCATCATCTCGGGCCCCGCCTCGGGCGACGTCAACAAGTGGTACAGCGAGTTCGCCAAGGTCGTCCGTCGCCTCACGGCCGGCACCGACTACGAGGTCGACGAGAAGAAGCGCACGATCGGCGTCCTCGAGCCGGGCATCGCGAAGGTCGAGGACTACCTCGGCGTCGAGAACCTCTACGAGTCGCTCAACACGCCGCTCATCGGCTTCCTCAACAACGCCATCAAGGCCAAGGAGCTCTTCAAGCGCGACAAGGACTACGTCGTCCTCAAGGGCGAGGTCCTCATCGTCGACGAGCACACTGGCCGCATCCTGCCCGGCCGCCGCTACAACGAGGGCATGCACCAGGCGATCGAGGCGAAGGAGGGAGTCGCGATCCAGGCCGAGAACCAGACGCTCGCGACGATCACGCTCCAGAACTACTTCCGCCTCTACGGCAAGCTCTCGGGCATGACGGGTACGGCCGACACCGAGGCTGCCGAGTTCCAGGGCACCTACAAGCTCGGCGTCGTCCCCATCCCGACGAACCGTCCGATGCAGCGCATCGACCAGCCCGACCTCGTGTTCAAGAACGAGTCGGGCAAGTTCACGGCGGTCGTCGCGGACATCGTCGAGCGTCACGCGCAGGGCCAGCCGGTCCTCGTCGGCACGACGAGCGTCGAGAAGTCCGAGCTCCTCTCGGAGGCTCTCAAGAAGCAGGGCGTCCCGCACGAGGTCCTCAACGCCAAGCACCACGAGCGTGAGGCGCAGGTCGTCGCGATGGCGGGCCGCAAGGGTGCCGTGACGGTCGCGACGAACATGGCCGGCCGAGGCACGGACATCATGCTCGGCGGCAACGTCGAGTTCCTCGCGCGCGACCGCATCGCCGAGCTCGGTCTCGACCCGGTCGAGAACGCCGACGAGTACAACGAGGCGTGGCCGAAGGTCCTCGCGGAGGCCGAGGAGTCGGTCAAGGCGGAGCATGACGAGGTCGTCGAGCTCGGTGGGCTCTACGTGCTCGGCACGGAGCGCCACGAGTCGAGGCGTATCGACAACCAGCTGCGCGGTCGTTCCGGCCGTCAGGGCGACCCGGGCGAGTCCCGGTTCTACCTGTCGATGCAGGACGAGCTCATGCGCCTGTTCGCGTCGGGACTCGCCGAGTCGATGATGACGCGCGCGGGCTTCCCGGACGACATGCCGCTCGAGTCGAAGATGGTGACGCGCTCGATCCAGTCGGCCCAGACCCAGGTCGAGGCCCGCAACTTCGAGATCCGCAAGAACGTCCTCAAGTACGACGACGTCATGTCGCGCCAGCGCGAGGTCATCTACGACGAGCGTCGTCGGGTTCTCGAGGGCGAGGACATGGCTGACCAGATCCAGCACTTCATCGGTGACGTCGTGGGCGGGTACGTCGACGGCGCGACGGCCGAGGGCACGCCGGACGAGTGGGACCTCGACACGCTGTGGACGGGTCTGCGGGCGATCTTCCCGACGTCGATCACGGTCGACGACGTCGTCGAGGAGGCGGGCGGGCGGGAGCTCGTCTCGCGCGAGCTGCTCGCGACGGAGCTCAAGGGCGACGCGCGGGTCGCGTACGCGACGCGTGAGGCACAGCTCGGCGCGGACAACGTCCGCGAGCTCGAGCGCCGGGTCGTCCTGTCGGTCCTCGACCGCAAGTGGCGCGAGCACCTCTACGAGATGGACTACCTCAAGGAGGGCATCGGCCTGCGGGCGATGGCCCAGCGTGACCCGCTCATCGAGTACCAGCGCGAGGGCTACCAGCTCTTCCAGTCGATGACCGAGGCCATCAAGGAGGAGTCGGTCGCGTACCTCTTCAACCTCGAGGTGAGCGTTGCTCCGGTCGAGGCCGGCGACGCGGTCGAGGGCGACGAGATCGATCTCGACGCGCTCGACGCTGACGCCGAGGAGGCTGCGGCGGGGCGTCCTGCGACGAAGCTCGTCGCCAAGGGCCTCGACGGTCCGGGGCCGCGCGTGCCGCTGCAGTACTCGGCGCCGGGTGAGTCGGGCGACGCGGAGTCGACCGACGAGGACGGCGGCGCCGTCGGCTCGGGGAACCGCGAGGAGCGGCGACGTTCCGCGAAGGCGCGCAAGAAGAAGTGATCGTTGGCCGGGGTGACCCGGCACGGTGAAGGGGCGGGGTGCCCGGTCGATGACCGGGCACCCCGCCCCTTGTGGCATGTCAGGAGTCACACAGGACTGCGCACGTTCACAGTCAATGCTCAGTGTGTCACAGTCGCGTAACGGAAGCGCGTGAGGACTTGGCTCGACTTCGCTGTCTGCGTCAGACTGTGAACGTTCCCAGCCGGGACGACTGCACGACGGCGCGCAGCGTGGCGCCGACCGAAGGAGCATGATGGCGACCGCCTGGCCCCTGGGCCGCCGCATCGCATACGGCGCGGACTACAACCCCGAGCACTGGACGCAGGACGTCCGGGACGAGGACCTCGTGCTCATGCGCGAGGCCGGCGTGACGACCGTGACCGTCGGCATGTGGGACTGGGCGCTGCTCGAGCCGCGCGAGGGCGAGTACGACTTCGGCTGGCTCGACCGCCTCCTCGACGACCTCCACGGCGCGGGCATCGACGTCGACCTCGGCACCCCGTCCGCCGCACCGCCCGCCTGGTTCTACGCGACCTACCCCGAGTCGCGAGTCCTCACGCGCGACGGCGTCCCGCTCGGCCCCGGCTCGCGCGGCGCGGCCGCGCCGACCTCGCCCCAGTACCGCGAGGCCTGCGTCCGCATGGCCTCGCAGCTCGCCGAGCGCTACGCCGACCACCCCGCCGTCGTCCTGTGGCACGTCCACAACGAGTACGGCGCACCCGTGTGCGAGGACTTCTCGCCGCACGCGCTCGTCGCGTTCCGCGCGTGGCTCGCGGTCCGCTACGGCAACCTCGACGGCCTCAACGCCGCGTGGGGCACGACGTTCTGGGGCCAGGTCTACGGCACCTGGGACGAGGTCGGGCTCCCCGGCCCGACGGCCTCGATCGGCAACCCCTCCCAGCAGCTCGACTTCGCGCGGTTCAGCGACCACGCGCTGCGCGAGTGCTACGTCCTCGAGCGTGACGCGATCCGGGCACGGGCGAGCCAGCCCGTGACGACGAACTTCATGGCGAACGAGTGCCCCGGCATCGACATGCACGCGTGGGCCCCCGAGACGGACATCGTCTCCAACGACCACTACCTCACCGCCGCAGACGTCGACGGGCACGTCGGCCTCGCCCTCGCGGCGGACCTCACCCGCTCCGCGGGCGCCGGCCGGCCATGGATCCTCATGGAGCACTCGACGTCGGGCGTCAACTGGCAGCCGCGCAACGTCGCCAAGCGCGCGGGGGAGATGGCGCGCAACTCGCTCGCCCACGTCGCGCGCGGCGCCGACGCCGTGATGTTCTTCCAGTGGCGGGCCTCGCGCTTCGGCGCCGAGAAGTTCCACTCGGCGATGGTCCCGCACGCCGGGACGGACTCCCGGGTCTTCCGCGAGGTCGTCGAGCTCGGCCGTGATCTCGCCCGGATCGGCGAGATGCAGGGCACGAAGGTGCGCAGCGACGTTGCGCTCCTGTGGGACCAGCAGTCCCACTGGGCACAGGGCCTCGAGTGGCGCCCGAGCATCGACATGGACGCCAAGGAGCGCACGCGCACCTGGTACGAGCGGCTGTGGCGAGACCACCTCACGACCGACCTCGTGCGCCCGACCGACGACCTCGGCGCCTACCGGCTCGTCGTCGCCCCCGCGTCCTACCTGCTCACGGCGGAGGGTGCAGCCAACCTCACGGCATACGTCGCGGGCGGCGGCACGCTCGTCGTCGCTGGCTTCGCCGCAGCGGTCGACGCGGCCGACACGGTCCACGAGGGCGGGTTCCTCGCGCCGCTGCGCACCGCGCTCGGCGTCGGTGTCGAGGAGTACCTGCCGCTGCGTGAGAGCGCTGCCGCCGAGGTGCTCTGGGCCCCCGAGGGAGCAGAGCCCGCGACGATCCCGCACCGCGTCTGGCAGGAGGACCTCGTCCTCGGCGGCGCCGAGACCGTCGCGACCTACGCGAGCGGCCCGGGCGCCGGGCGCCCCGCGATCACGCGCCACACCCACGGCGCGGGCACCGGCTGGTACGTCTCGGCGCACCTCGACGTCGACGGGCTCGCCCCCGTCCTCGCCGCCGCCTACGCGGACGCGGGCCTCGTCCCGCCCGCGCTCCCCGAGGGCGTCGAGGCCGTCACCCGCGTGGGTGACGGCGTCGAGTACACCGTCCTGCTCAACCACACCGACTCCGACGTCGTCGTCCCCGTGACCGGCGTCGGCACGGTGCACGAGCTGCTCACCGACCATCCGGTCGAGGCCGCCGTGCACCTGGCAGCAGGCGGAAGAGCCGTCCTGCGCGCCACCGTCCCGACTCCCGACCCGCTGGGCTGAGGCCAGCGGGACGATCCCACGGCGTCGTCGCCGACGACGGCGCCGTACCACCACCGGAAGGAAGAACCATGCGTACCTCCCGTACCCTGCTCGTCCCGGCCGTCCTGGCCGTCGGCGCGCTCCTCGCCGCGTGCTCGGGTGACCCCGCACCCAGCGCCACGACCCCCGCACCGACGACCGCGACGACGAGCAAGGCGCCGGCACCCGTCGACGCGACGCTCACCGTCTGGGTCGACGAGAACCGCAAGCCGGCCGTCGAGTCCGCCGCGAAGGCGTACACCGACGCGACGGGCGTCCAGGTCGAGACCGTCGTCAAGAACTTCGAGGACATCCGCGCCGACTTCATCGCGCAGGTCGGCACCGGCGAGGGCCCGGACATCACGATCGGCGCCCACGACTGGCTCGGCGCGCTCGTCGAGAACGGTGTCGTCGCCCCCGTCGACTTCACCGACAAGAAGGGCGAGTTCATCGACGTCGCCGTCGACGCCGTCACGTGGGACGGCCAGACGTACGGCCTGCCCTACGCGATGGAGACCGTCGCGGTCGTCCGCAACACCGAGCTCGTCGACTCCACCCCGGAGACCTTCGACGAAATGGTGAAGAAGGGCCGCGACGCAGGCGTCACGTACCCGCTCACCATCAACACGAACGGCACGACGGGCGACGGCTACACGTACTACGCCCTCCAGACGTCGTTCGGCGCCCCCGTCTTCGTCCAGAACGACGACGGCTCGTACTCGAACAAGGTCGGCATGGGCGGCGAGAACGGCGCGAAGTTCGCCGAGTGGCTCGGCGCGAACGGCATGGGTGGCGACAAGGTCTTCTCGACGGACTTCACGTACGACGTCGCCAACCAGGAGTTCGCGGACGGCAAGGCCGCCTACACGATCGCCGGCCCCTGGGCCATCGCGACGCTCACGGGCAACGGCGTCAAGGTCGCCGTCGACCCCGTCCCGTCGGCCGGTGGCAAGACCGCCTCCCCGTTCGTCGGCGTCCAGACGTTCTACGTCTCCTCCGCGTCGAAGAACGCGCTCCTCGCGAACGACTTCCTCGTCAACTACGTCGCGACGGACGAGGGCATCACCGCGCTGCAGGAGGCCGACCCGCGTCTGCCCGCGCTGCGCGTCGTCGCCGACCGCTACGCGTCCGACCCGGTCGTCGCCGGCTTCCTCAAGCAGGCCGAGGTCGGCGTGCCGATGCCCGCGATCGCGGAGATGGGCGACGTCTGGGACCTGTGGAACTCGGCCTCGGCCGACATCATCGCCGGCAAGGCGAAGGACCCGGCCGCGCGCTGGGCCAAGATGGTCACCGACCTCGAGGCCAAGCTCGGCTGACCTGACGAGCAGGCGCCCGCCCTCGTGCTCCCGTTCGGGCGCGGGCGCCTGCTCCCCCCCGTCTCTCGACCTGCTCACCAGGAGGACCCCATGTCGTCGTCACCGCTGACGGCCGACGCGACGCACCCGGACAGCCGGGAGCGACGCCCCCGGCGCGAGTCGCCCGCCAGGACGTTCAACTCGACGGACGGCTACGTCGTCAAGCTCGTGCTCATGGCGCTCGTCAACGCGCTCGGGCTCTTCATCGCGTGGTCCGCGTGGACCGCCGGCTCGTGGTTCCTGCTCGGCGGCAGCCTCGTGCTGCTCGCGGCGGCGGACTGGGTGTACTTCTCGCGGCGCACCGTGCCGCTCAAGTACATCCTTCCCGGCCTGCTGTTCCTCCTGGTGTTCCAGATCTTCACGATGGCCTACACGGGCTACGTGGCCTTCACGAACTACGGCTCGGGGCACACGCTCACGAAGGAGCGCGCGATCGACGCGCTGCTCATCCAGAACGAGCGTCGTGACCCCGAGGCCCCGTCCTACCCGCTCTCGATCCTGCGGGACGCCGAGGGCACCCTCGGCTTCGCGATCGTCGACGACGGTTCCGTCCGCGTCGGTGACGCGGAGACGCCGCTCGCCGCAGCTCCTGACGCGACCCTCGAGGGAAAGCGCATCACGGCTGTCCCCGGCTGGGACGTCCTCGCGCTCACCGATCTCGTGGGCGACCCTGCGCTCCTCGAGAAGGTCTCGGAGCTGCGCGTCCCGGTCTCCGAGGACGACGCGGCCGGGTCGATCCGCACGCAGGACGGGTCGCGCGGCGCGATCTACCGCTCTGTTCTGGTGTACGACGACGCCGCCGACACCATGACGGACGTCGAGACGGGTGTCGTCTACCGACCGAACGACCGCGGGTCCTTCGTCGCGGAGGACGGCACTGCGCTCGGCGTCGGCTGGCGCGTCGTCGTCGGCTTCGAGAACTTCACGAAGGCCTTCACGGACTCGGCCTACGCCGGGCCGTTCGCGAAGATCCTCGTGTGGACGTTCGCGTTCGCGATCCTCACGGTGCTCTCGAGCTTCCTCGTCGGGCTGCTCATCGCCGGGGTCTTCAACGACCCGCGCATCCGCGGGCAGAAGGTCTGGCGGACGCTGTTCATCCTGCCGTACGCGTTCCCCGCGTTCCTCTCGGCGCTGCTGTGGAAGGGCATGCTCCACTCGAACCCCGACTACGGCATCATCAACCAGCTGTTCTTCTTCGGCCAGCGGATCGAGTGGCTCGACGACCCGACGCTCGCAAAGCTCGCGATCCTCGGCGTCAACCTGTGGCTCAGCTACCCGTACTGGTTCCTCGTGTGCACCGGTGCGCTGCAGTCGCTGCCCGCCGACGTCGTCGAGGCCGCGACGATCGACGGTGCCGGCCCGGTGAGGATCTGGCGCGCGATCACGCTGCCGCTCCTGCTCGTCTCGACGGCGCCGCTGATCATCTCGTCGTTCGCCTTCAACTTCAACAACTTCACGCTCATCTACATGCTGACGAACGGGCGGCCGCGGTTCACGGACACGTCGGCGCCGCTCGGGCACACGGACATCCTCATCTCGATGGTCTACCAGATCTCGGGAGTCGCGGGCGGTCGGGCCGACTACGGGCTCGCGTCGGCGCTGTCGCTGCTCATCTTCGTCATCGTCGGCGTGATCTCGGTCCTCGCCTTCCGCCAGACCCGCAAGCTCGAGGAGATGCTCTGATGGCTCCGCACGCAGCGCCCGAGGGCGCCACGTCGCTCCAGCGCTCGACGCGCTGGCCCGGCTGGAAATACCTGCTCGCCGTGGGCATCGTCGGCTACGCGACGTTCCCGCTGCTCTACGTGCTCTCGGCGGCGTTCGCCGAGTCAGGCACGCTCACCGGCTCGACGAGGCTGTTCACGTCGTTCTCGACGAAGAACTTCGCGGCGCTCTCCGACACCCGCTACTGGACGTGGGCCGGCAACAGCCTCGAGGTCGCGGTCGCGACGGCGCTCGGCTCGGTGCTCATGGGCGCCGCGGCGGCGTACGCGTTCTCCCGCTTCCGCTTCCGCGGGCGTCGGACGGGCCTCACGACGCTGCTCGTCATCCAGATGTTCCCGCAGATGCTCGCGTTCGTCGCAATCTTCCTCCTGCTTCTCACCCTCGGGGAGGTCGTGCCCGCGCTCGGGCTCAACTCGAAGCTCGCGCTCATCTGCGTCTACCTCGGCGGGGCCCTCGGCACGAACACGTTCCTCATGTACGGGTTCTTCAACACGATCCCCACCGAGCTCGACGAGGCCGCACGCATCGACGGCGCGACCCACGCACAGATCTACTGGGGCATCGTCCTGCGGCTGACGACACCGATCCTCGCGGTCGTCGCCCTGCTGAGCTTCATCGCGTCGTTCGGCGAGTTCATCCTCGCGCGCGTCGTGCTGACGTCGGAGAAGTCCTGGACGCTCGCCGTGGGCATGTTCACGTGGGTGTCCGACCAGCTCAACGCCAACTGGGGCACGTTCGCGGCGGGCGCGGTCCTCGCGGCGCTGCCCGTGCTCGTCCTGTTCCTCGCGCTGCAGAAGTACATCGTCAGCGGCCTCACGGCGGGTTCCGTCAAGGGCTGACGAGGCGCAGGCGGCCGGCCCCGGCGATCCCGCGGGCGGCCGTGCTCGTCCGTTCCACCACAACCACACATCCGGTAAGTCCGGCCGTGGGGGCGGCAACCCCCACGGCCGGCAGGGCCCGTCAGCGCGGGCCCCGACGAAAGGAAGCGATGGTGCTACCTCTCGGAGCAGCTGCCCGAAGGGCGGCCGTCGCCACGACGGCCGTGGCAGCGCTGCTCATCACACACGTTACCGCCGTGGCGGCACCCGCCGACGACGGCCCGGTCGCCGCAGGCATCACGGTCGCGAAGGTCGACGGCCTGCGCGAGGACTTCATCAACGGCGTCGACGTCTCGAGCGTCCTCGCGCTCGAGGCGTCGGGCGTCGTGTTCCGCGACGCGGCCGGTCAGCCGGCGGACCTCTTCGTGACCCTTGCGGACGCAGGCGTCACGTGGGTGCGGGTGCGCGTCTGGAACGACCCGTGGACGGCCGACGGTCACGGCTACGGAGGCGGCAACAACGACGTCGCGGCCGCGGCCGAGATCGGCCGGCGGGCGACGTCGGCCGGGCTCGACCTGCTCGTCGACCTCCACTACTCCGACTTCTGGGCCGACCCCGGCAAGCAGAAGGCGCCCAAGGCGTGGGCGTCCCTCTCGGTCGACGAGAAGGCGACCGCGACCTACGAGTTCACGCGCGACGCTCTCACGACGATCGAGGCGGCCGGCGCGGACGTCGACATGGTCCAGGTCGGCAACGAGACGAACAACGGCGTCGCCGGCGTCACCGGCATGGCGAACATGGCGAAGATCTTCAGCGCCGGCTCCCGCGCGGTGCGCGAGGTGACGCCTGACGCCAAGGTCGCGGTGCACTTCACGAACCCCGAGCGCGGCACGTACCCGGGCTACGCCAAGGGTCTGCAGGACAACGGCGTCGACTACGACGTCTTCGGCAGCTCGTACTACCCGTTCTGGCACGGGTCGCTCGAGAACCTCACGTCGACCCTCTCGACGGTCGCGGCGACGTACGGCAAGGAGGTCGCCGTCATGGAGACCTCGTGGGCCCGCACGCTCGCCGACGGCGACGGGCACGAGAACGTCATCAAGACCGCGTTCGCCCAGTACCCGATCTCGGTGCAGGGCCAGGCGACGGCGGTGCGCGACGTCGTGGCGGCCGTCAACGCCGTCCCCGGCGGCAAGGGCCTCGGCGTCTTCTACTGGGAGCCCGCGTGGCTGCCCGTGGGCCCGGCCTCGCAGCTCGAGGCGAACAAGGTCCTCTGGGAGCGCGACGGCTCGGGCTGGGCCGCGAGCTACGCGGGGGAGTACGACCCGGACGACGCCGGGAAGTGGTTCGGCGGCTCGGCGTGGGACAACCAGTCGCTGTTCGCCGACGACGGCACGCCGCTCGAGTCGCTCAACGTCTTCCGCTACGCCCGCACGGGCGCGGTCGCCGCGCACACGCCGCAGTCGGTGACCCCCGTCGCCGTCACGGGCGTGGCCGGCACGCCGGTCGAGCTGCCCGCGCAGGTGACGCTCGTCTACGCGGACACGACGAGCGAGCTCGTCGACGTCACGTGGTCGGGTGCACAGGACTGGATCCGCGGCGCGGGCACCTTCACGGTGACCGGCACGACGGCCTCGGGGATCGACGCGGTCGCGACGATCACCCTCACGGACCCGACCACCGAGCACCTCGCCAACCCGAGCTTCGAGACGGGCGCGCTCGCCCCGTGGACGACGACGGGCGGCACGGTGAAGCGGGAGGCCGGCAACCAGATCGAGGGAACCTACGCCCTCAACTTCTACTCGGCCACCGGCGGCGCCTACGGCGTCGAGCAGGTCGTCACAGGGCTGCCCGCAGGCAGCTACACGTTCACCCTGCCGCTCCACGGCAGCGGCAGCGACGGCACGCAGGAGGTCTTCGCGACGTCCGAGGGCGTGACGACGACAGCCCCCGCGCACCTGCTCGGCTGGCAGCAGTACGACCGCCCCTCGGTCGAGGTCATCGTGGGCGACTCGGGCACCGCGACCGTCGGGCTGCGCGGCACCTTCACCGCGGGCGGGTGGGCGTGGCTCGACGCGGCCTCGCTCGTCGAGACCGCGGCGCCGGGCGCCGACACGACGTCGCTCGCGGAGGTCGTCGCACGTGCGGACGCGCTCCGCGCGGCCGACTGGACGGTCGCGTCCTTCGCGCCCGTCGGTGCTGCGCTCGAGATCGGCCGCGTCGTCCTCGCGGGCTCCGCGGCTGACGAGGCCACGGTCCTCGCGGCGACGACGCTGCTCACCGAGTCGCTCGACGGACTCGTCGGGTACGTCACCGCGATCACGGCGACTGTCTCCCGCACGGACTACGCGTTCGGCGAGTCCTTCGACCCCGCGACCGTCACGGTGACGGGGACGCTCGCGGCCGGCGGTTCCCGACGGCTCGCGGCCGGCGAGTTCACCGTGACCGGCTTCGACGCGCGAACGTCAGGCACGCAGGACCTCGTCGTCCAGGCGGCGGCCTCGGTGCCGACGAACTCGGCGACCGCCCCGAGCACGACGGTGCGCGTCGTCGTCGGTGCGGAGCCCACGCCCGAGCCGACGACTCCCGAGCCGACGACGGCTCCGCCGACGACGGCTCCGCCCGCGACGGCGCCGCCCACGACCGCTCCTCCGACGACGGCGCCGCCCACGACGGCTCCTCCGACGACGGCGCCGCCTACGACGGCTCCTCCGACGACGGCTCCGCCCGTCGTCCCGTCGAAGGTCACGGTGTCTCTCGTGCCGGCGCGGTCACGCATCTCCTACGGCGCGACGACCCAGGTGAAGGTCAGGGTCGTCGGCGCGACGGCGGCCCCGTCGGGCACGGTGGGGATCTATGACGGCTCGCGTCGTATCGCCTCGGCACGCCTCGTGGTGAGCGGGTCGACGGGTCGCGCCACGGTCAGGCTCCCGAAGAACCTCGCGGTCGGCACCCACAGCCTCCGCGCGGTCTACAGCGGGTCGCGGACCACGGTCGCCGGCCGCTCTGCCACGGTCCGTCTCGTCGTGGCGAAGGCACGTCCGTCGATGTCGGCGTCTGTCAGGTCGAACTGGCTCGTCGTCCGCGTCGCTGCCCCTGGTCTGCCGACGAGCTCGTACGTGACGGTCAAGGTCAAGGGCCGCACGATCGGACGCGCCAAGGTCGTCAAGGGCGTCGCGAAGATCCGGCTGACGAGCCTCCCGGCGGGGAAGCACACGCTCAGCGTGCGGCTCCCGAGCAGCAGGAACGTCGCTGAGCGCACGATCATGGTCAAGGTGAAGGTCACCAAGAGGCCTACGGTCGTGCGCGTGCGTTGACCGCGGTCGAGGCTCCCGAGCCCTGCCAGTACGGACCCGGCCCCGTCACCCCTCCGGGGGTGGCGGGGCCGCCTGCGTCGGGACCTGACGGGCGGACGCGGGCGGTCAGCCCAGGACGAGAGCCGTGACGCGCCATGCCCCGCGGACGTGCTCGAGGCGCAGCGCGGCCGCGCGGACGCGGTCGAGGTCCTCGATGACGACGGTGGCCTCGGCAGCCCGGTCGTCGACGCGGTGGACACGCGCCCTGCGGACGCGCGCGGGTCGCGTCGAGCCGGGGCCTTCCGCGAGCGTCACGCTGCACCGCCGGGCGAGCGCCGCGTGGATCTCGGGCGCGAGCCACCGCGTGAGCTGGGCGAGCGGGCGCACCCCGCGCAGCGCCTCGACGACCGCCTGGGTGATCGAGCAGGCGAGGGCCGTCGGGTCACCTGGTCGACCGGCCGTACGGCCCGCGACATGGGCGGGGACGGGGAGCGCAGGTGCAGGTCCGGTGCGCTCGCGCGGTGCGGCGGTCGCGGAGAACGGTTCGGGCCTGATCCGCGGCGCGGTCGTCGGTACGACGGGCGGAGCTGCGGGCCGTCCGCGCGGGGGAGCGGGCTCCCGCGGGGCGAAGGTCCGGCCGTGGCGGGCGGGGCTGAGCATCGTCGTCGTCATCGTGTCTCCGGGAGGTCGCTGTCGGTCGTGCGGAACGTGCGGCCGTCGGCGTCGACGGTCGGGAGGCGCAGCTCGGTGCCCGGCTGCAGGAGGTCGGGATCGTGGCCGATCGCCTCGCGGTTGAGCGCGTGGAGCACAGGCCAGGCCGCGACGAGGTCGGCATCGGTCGCGGAGGGCAGTGCCGCGGCGGCGAGGCCCCAGAGCGTGTCGCCCGGACGCACGACGACGCGTCCGCCCGACGACCCGTGCTCCGCCGACGGCTTGCGCGCCTCTGGCGGCTTGCGCGCAGCCGACGTGCCAGGGGCCTTCGAGGTGTGCGGACGGCCTGACGCCGCGGGGTCCGCAGGCTGCGAGGTCGACGCGGCGCGTTGGGTGGCGGCGACCGGCCAGGCGAGGACGTCCGTCGCGGAGGCGCCCACGGCGACCGCGGCGGGCGGCGGTGCCGCGACGTCCGGGCTCAGGGAGACCGCGGAGGCGGGGAGCGGCGCGAGGACGAGGGACGCGCCGGCGGCACCCACGAGCAGCTGGCGGGCGAGGACAGGGGCGCGGGCGCGCAGAGCCGCCTCGGCGCGACGGGCCGCGCGGCCCGTGCCGTCGGCGAGGCAGACGGCGGCGGCGACGAGCGACCATGCCGCGGCGCGCAGCGCGACGAGCGCACCGAGGAGGCCGACGGCGGCCCGCACCGCACCGCTCGGGATGTCGTCCGCACCCAGAGCCGCCACCACGGAGAGCGCGAGCGCCGCAGCGACGACGAGCAGGAGCGCCGCGACGATGACGGCTCGCAGCGCGGCCGGCACGGACCTTCGACGGCGCTGCGTGTCGATCGGCTTCGATGGGTTTTGATGCTGTTTGATGGGCGTCGGCATGACTTGATGGAACACCGGGTGCTTCGTCCTGTCCACCCGAACGCCGCGATGTGGACGCCGCGCGCATCTGTGAGGTCGTCGCTAGCGTGTCCACATGCGCTGGACGCACCTCATCGCCGACCTCTCCGCCCGCCTCGATGCCGACGACCGTGCGGTGCGCGACGCCGACGTCGCCGAGCTCACGCGCGCCTACGCGGCCGGGTCGACGCTCGTCGACCGGCTGCGCAGCGCGACCGGGCGGGACGTCACGCTCCACGTCTGCTCGGGTGACCCGGTGACAGGCCGGGTCGAGGACGTCGCGCTCGAGTGGGTGCTGCTCAGCATCGCCGGGCACCAGGTCGTCGTCCCGCTCCACGCGGTCGACCACGTCCAGGGGCTCGGGCCCGGATCGGCCGGGCCCGTCGAGGGGGTCGCCTCGCGGCTGTCGCTCGGGCACGTCTTGCGGGGGCTCGCGCGGGACAGGACGATCGTCCACGTGCGGACGCGCCACACGTCGCTCGCGGGACGCGTCGAACGGGTCGGCGCGGACCACGTCGATCTCGTCGCCGCGCCCGCATGGGGCGAGCGGGGCGGGCCGGACGGGGCGCTCCGCACCGTGGTCCCCGTCGGGGCGATCGTGCTCGTCGCGGACCAGGTGCGCTGAGCGTCAGGACGCCCGGAGCCGCTGCGCCCAGGCCGTCCGTGGCGGGGCGGGGCCAGGCGGCGGTGCCGTCCGGCGCAGGCTCAGCCCTGGAGCCGGGCCTTCGTCTCCTCGTACTTGCGGGCGACGAACTTGTCGAGCTCGGCCACCTCGATGCGCCACTGGCCGCGTCCGCCGATCTGGATCGCGGGGAGGTCGCCCGACCGCACGAGTGCGTACGCCTGGTCGGCGCTGATCGCGAGCTCGGTCGCGACGTCCGCGAGGGTGATGAACCGGGGTGCCATGCGGACATCCAACCATGGGGACCTGGCGTCCCACGGCTGTCCACAGGCGACCGTCCCGGTTGCGTGAGCGGCGGTTCCGGGAAAGATGTCACCGAATGTCCAACCTCGGTGAGGGAGTCCCGTGAACCGACCAGCCGCGACCGGCGTACCCGCTCAGGCACCCCGACTGCAACGTCCCGGGTGGAAGGACCCGCGCCTCGTCGTCGGGGTGCTCCTCGTGGCGGGCTCGGTCGCGCTCGGGTCGTGGACGGTCCGTGCCGCACGGCAGACCGTGCCCGTGCTGGCCGCCGTCACGGACCTGCCCGCGGGGCACGTCCTCACCGACGCGGACCTGCGTCCCGTCGAGGTCGCGCTCGGCCCGACGGGCGAGCGGTACCTCGGCAGCGACGACGCGGTCGCCGGTGCCGTCCTCGCCCGCCCGGTGCGCGCGGGCGAGCTCGTTCCCGGAACGCTGCTCGTCACGCGGGCCGAGGCGGGCCTGCGGACCGTCGCGATCCCGCTCTCGGGGCCTCTTCCCGGGGACGTCCGGGTCGGTGGGCTCGTCGATGTCTGGCTCCTGCCGGCGCCCGACCCTGCAGGGAAGGAGGCGACCGCGCCCCACGCCGTCGCGCAGGGGCTCGACGTCACGGCCGTCGCGACGGAGTCCGGGGCCTTCGGCAGCGGCCTCGGCCCCGGGACCACGGTCGAGGTGCGCGTCGGTGACGCCGACCTGCCGACGGTCCTCGGTGCGCTCGCGGCGGAGGGCGACCTCGCGATCGTCGCGGCGGCCGTCGGGCCGCAGCCGGGCCCCGCCACCGCACCCGCGGCAGCCCCTGCGACGGGCACGCCGTGAGCAGCGCCGTGCGCCCGCGCGACGTCCTGTGCGCGGTCGGCGCGGACCACGAGGACGTCGTCGCGACGGTTCTTGCGGGGACGCGAGCGCCCGTGCGCCTCGTGCGGCGCTGCGCGCACCTCGTCGAGATGCTCGGCCTGCTCGAGTCCGGCACGGGGGAGGTCGTGCTCGTGAGCGTCGAGAGGTCGGCCGGCGACCGGCTCGACCGGGACACGGTCGCGCGCGCCCAGGCGTGCGGCGCCGTCGTCGTCGCGCTCGTCGAGTCCGTCGACGACGACGGAGCGGCCGAGGCAGCGCGGGCATGGGCGCTCGGTGTCGACCTCGTCCTGCCGACGACGCTCCTCGACGACGCGCTCGGCGAGCGTCTCGGCGCGGCAGCGCGCCGCACCGCGACGCCGGCACCGATGGCCGAGCCCGCGACGACGGCCGACGACCCGTCAGGGGCGCTCGGGGCCGACCCACGCCGGGCGCCCGGGCACCTCGTCGTCGTGTGGGGACCACCGGGATCACCCGGCCGCACGACGACGGCCGTCAACCTCGCCGCCGAGCTCGCCGCCCACAGGCCGCGGCAGATCGGCCACGAGACCCCGCGCGTCCTGCTCGTCGACGCCGACTCGCACGCGCCGTCGGTCGCGCAGCACCTCGCGCTGCTCGACGAGTCCTCCGGGCTCGCGCTCGCCGTCCGCGCCGCGGGCCAGGGCAGGCTCGACGTGGGGGTGCTCTCGGGCCTCGCCCCGCCGGTCGGGCTGCTCCACGTCCTGACCGGCATCGCGCGCGCGGCGCGCTGGCCCGAGCTCTCGGGCGCAGCCCTCGAGGCGGTATGGCTCTCGGCGAGGGAGCTCGCCGACATCGTCGTCGTCGACGTCGCGGCACCGCTCGAGCACGACGAGGCACTCAGCTACGATACGCGTGCGCCGCAGCGCAACGCGGCGACGCTCTCCGCGCTCGCGGCCGCGGACACGATCGTCATCGTCGGTGGCGCGGACCCGGTCGCGGTGCAGCGGCTCGTCCACGGGCTCGGCGACCTCGGGGAGATCCCCGCGCTCACGCGCGACCGCCTCCTCGTCCTCACGCGGGCGCGCGCGTCGGTCACGGGAGGACGCCCCGCCTCGGTTCTCGGGGACGCGCTCGCGCGGTACGCCGGGGTCCGACCCGACCACGTCGTGCCTGACGACGTCGCTGCGCACGACACCGCGCTCCTCGAGGGCGGGACCCTCGCCGAGCACGCGCCGGGCTCTCCCGTGCGGCGCGTGTACGTGGCGCTCGCGGAGGAGGTGCTGGCACGGCGTCGTGCCGGGCTCGAGCGGCACGCCGCCGCTGCGGGTGCCCGCAGCGGTGGTTGACTGGACCCATGCGCATCTACCTGCCCGCCACGCTCGAGCACCTCGTCGGCGCCCGGTCCGCCGCGGGCGGTCGCACGACGCTCGACCTCGCGCCCGGCCGCGCCCACACGGTGACGGCCGCGCTCGCGGCGGCGCTGCCCGAGGAGGACCAGGAGGGGCTCGAGTACTCGGCGCACCTCGCGGCCGCCGACGACTCCCTCGGGGCGCTCGCGCTCGCGCCGCAGGCACCGAGGCTACGGCTCGTCCTCACGCTCGAGGTGCCCGACGACGTCGTCGTCGACGCGCCCGGCGACGCGGCGATCCTCACGCCGAGCGCCGTCGACCTCGTCGCGGCTGTCGTGGGAGCGACGCTCGTGTGCGCGCACGTCGACGAGCCCGAGGCCGCCGTCGACGTCGTCGCGACCCTTGCGGGCGACGACGCTGCGGTCGAGCGGCTCGTCGAGCGCGACCTGCTCTGGTACGACGGGACCGAGCTCGACGACATCCCGCGCTGAGCCGCGACGAGGGCCGGCCGGGCGGCCGGTTCCCACACCCGCAGGACGTCAGTCCGTGCCGAGGTGCTCGAGGAACGCGTCGTGGAGGAGGCCGTTGGTCGCGATCCCGTTGCCTCCGTGCGGCCCGTCGACGCCCGCGAGCGACGTGAAGCGGCCTCCTGCCTCCGTGACGATCGGCACGAGGGCCGCCATGTCGTGCAGCGAGAGCTCGGGCTCCGCTGCGGCGTCGACCGCGCCCTCGGCGACGAGCATGTACGACCAGAAGTCGCCGTACGCGCGTGTCCGCCACACGGAGTCCGAGACCGTGAGCAGGCCCGTGAGCCGGTCGATCTGCTGCCAGCCGGTGAGGCTCGAGTACGAGAACGACGCGTCCTCGAGGTTGCTCACGCCCGAGACGCGCAGGCGCGTCGCGGCGGACAGCGAACGCCCCGACCAGGCGCCCGTGCCGCGGGCGGCCCACCAGCGGCGCTGGAGCGCGGGAGCGCTCACGAGGCCGACGACGGGCTCGCCGTCGACGAGCAGCGCGATGAGCGTCGCCCACACGGGCACGCCGCGCACGTAGCTCTTCGTGCCGTCGATCGGGTCGACGACCCACTGCCGCGAGCTGTGGCCGGTCGCTCCGGTCTCCTCGCCGAGGAACGCGTCGCGGCCGCGCGAGCGCGACAGGAGGCCCTTGACGAGGTCCTCCGCGGCCTTGTCGGCGTCGGAGACCGGTGTGTGGTCGGGCTTCGTCTCGACACGCAGGTCGAGCGCCTTGAAGCGTGACATCGTCAGCGCGTCGACCTGGTCGGCGATCGCGTGCGCGAGGCGGAGGTCGTCGTCGTACGTGGCCTGCGGAGTCATGCCCTCACGCTAGCGGGACGCGGCCACGGCAGGCGCCGCGGCCCGCCGTGCGGACCGAGGCGTTCCTGGTACCCGGGGCCGCCGTCGTGCGTCGCTACTCGGCTGCGCCCGTGCGGGCCGCGAGCACGCGGCGGAAGGAGTCGAGGCGACGCGCACGCCATGCGTGCTCGGCAGGATCCTCGGTGACGGCCGCGACCCACGTGTCGAGCTCGCAGTCGGGAGCATCAGTGAGGTGGGTGCATCCGCGCGGGCACTCCTCGGCGGCCTCGGCGAGGTCGTCGAACGCCGCGAGGATCGTCGCGGGCTCGACGTGCGCGAGGCCGAAGGACCGCACGCCCGGGGTGTCGATGACCCAGCCCTCGGCGCCGGGCAGCCGCAGCGCGACGGCGCTCGTCGAGGTGTGCCGGCCGCGGCCCGTGACGTCGTTGACGCGCCCGGTCGCACGCGCGGCGCCCGGGACGAGCGCGTTGACGAGCGTCGACTTGCCGACGCCCGAGTGCCCGACGAGCACGGACGTGCGCCCCCGCAGGCGGTCCCGCACGGCGTCCGCCGCGGGGACGCCGCCGGCGTCGTCGCGGCGCGTCACGACGACCTCGACGCCGAGCGGCTCGTAGAGCGCGAGCAGCGCGTCGGGGGAGGCGAGGTCGGACTTCGTCAGGCACAGCAGGACGTCCATGCCTGCGTCGTACGCGGCGACGACGCAGCGATCGATCATGCGCGGGCGCGGCTCCGGGTCGGCGAGCGCCGTGACGATGACGAGCTGGTCGGCGTTCGCGACGACGATCCGCTCGTAGGGGTCGGTGTCGTCGGCCGTGCGGCGCAGCACCGACGTGCGCTCGGCGATGCGGACGATGCGTGCGAGGGAGCCGTCCTCGCCGCTCGTGTCGCCCACGACGTCGACGGCGTCGCCGCACACGACGCGCGAGCGCGTGAGCTCGCGCGCCTTCATCGCGGTGACGACGCGCTCGTCGGGGCCGTCCTCGTCGAGGAGCAGCGTGTAGCGCCCGCGGTCGACGCCCGTGACGAGGCCGCGCTCCGCGTCCGCATGCTCGGGCCGCTGCTTGGTGCGCGGCCGCGAGCCGCGCCGCGAGGGGCGCGAGCGGAAGTCGGACTCGTCACGCTGCCGTGGGCTCATGCGGCTCAGCCCCGTGCCGTCGCCGCGAGCATCGCGTCCCACATGCCCGTGAAGTCGGGCAGGGTCTTCGCGGTCGTCGCGACGTCCTCGACGAGGACGCCCGGGACGCGCAGGCCGAGGATCGCGCCGAACGTCGCCATGCGGTGGTCGTGGTACGTCTCGACGGTGCCCCCGTGGAGCTCGGCAGGCTCGATCGCGAGCCCGTCCTCGGTCTCCGTCGCACGACCGCCGAGGCGGTTGATCTCGGTGACGAGAGCCGCGAGACGGTCGGTCTCGTGGCCACGGAGGTGCGCGATGCCGCGCAGGCGGCTCGGGGTCTCCGCGAGGGCGGCGAGCGCCGCGACCGTCGGCGTGAGCTCGCCCGCGGCGTGAAGGTCGACGTCGAGGCCGCGGATGCGGCCCGTGCCCGTCACCTCGAGGGCGTCGCCCACGCGGCGCGTGCGCGCACCCATCTGCTCGAAGAGCTCTGGCACGAGCGCGCCCGGCTGCGTCGTCTCCGTCGGCCAGCCCGAGACCCGCACGGTGCCGCCCGCGACGAGCGCGGCGGCGAGGAACGGGCTCGCGTTCGAGAGGTCGGGCTCGACACGCACGTCGCGCGCGACGATCGGGCCCGGGGCGACGACCCACGTCGACGGCGTCGAGTCGTCGACCTCGACGCCCGCGCCGCGCAGGACGTCGACTGTCATCTCGATGTGGGGGAGGCTCGGCAGCGCCGCACCGACGTGCCGCAGCCGCAGGCCGCGGTCGAAGCGCGCGCCCGCGAGGAGCAGGCCCGAGACGAACTGGCTCGACGCGCTCGCGTCGACGTCGACAGCACCGCCGACGACGCCGCCGCGACCCTCGACCGTGAAGGGGAGGGTCGACGGCACGGAGCCGTCGTCGGCCGTCACCGGCACGCCGAGGTTGCGCAGGCCCGCAAGGACGGGGCCCATGGGGCGCACGCGGGCGCCCGCGTCGCCGTCGAAGCGCACGGCGCCGTCGGCGAGCGCCGCGACCGCCGGCAGGAAGCGCATGACCGTGCCCGCGAGGCCGCAGTCGATCGACACCGGGCCACGGAGGTCGCCCGGCACGACGCGCCACGTCGTGCCGTCGACCTCGATGCCGACGCCGAGCTCGCGCAGCGCCTGCGCCATGAGGAGCGTGTCGCGGCTGCTCAGCGCGCCCTTGAGGACACTCGGGCCGTCGGCGAGGGCCGCGAGCACGAGGTAGCGGTTGGTGAGCGACTTCGAACCGGGGACGTCGACAGTCGCGTCGAGCGGCGCCACGGCGACGGGAGCGGCCCAGGCAGGGTCGGTCGACAGGTCGCGAGCGGCGTCGGGCACGGGGGCGTTCGGCGTCGAGGAGGTCATGCCGTCAGGCTATCGGAGCCGCGACGGGCGGACCGGGCGGGGCCGGGCCGCGAGACGGCTCAGTCCTCCTGCGTCGCGCGGTCCGCGCGGTCGCGTCGGGCCTTGTCGACGCGCCACGCGACCCCGGGCCGACCTTCGAGGTCGACCGCGGCGAGGATCGCGGCGCCGGTGCCGCCGAGCGCGTGGACGAACGG
This sequence comes from Sanguibacter sp. HDW7, assembly GCF_011300875.1. NCBI lineage: Bacteria > Bacillati > Actinomycetota > Actinomycetes > Micrococcales > Sanguibacteraceae > Sanguibacter > Sanguibacter sp. HDW7. Next base: position 910,470 of record NZ_CP049862.1, read on the forward strand.
CCCGACGCGCTCGCGGTCGATCTTGCGCGGCGACGTGAACGGCTGCTGCGCGACGACGAGGGGCAGCGTGAGCGCTGCGAGGGCCGCGGCGCTCGAGCGCGGGGCACGGCCGAGCGCGAGGCCCACTCCCGCGAGGATCGTCGCGGCGCCGTGGGCGCGCACGGCCCACGCGAGCGTGCGGTCGGGCAGCGGGTCGCGGCCGAGCGCGGACGTCACGCGGTCAGCGACCGGCCGGGTGACGGCGACGTGCGGGGCAGGTGCGCGCACCGCGTCGAGACCGTCGTGGACGTACCAGGACGCGAGCATCGGGCGGGCGAGACGACGGACCAGCATGGAGGGCTCCTTCGACCGGGACGTGCGGCGACACCCCACGGTATCGCCCCGGGGAATGCCCGGGGGTGTCGCGACGTTGACCGGGTGTGAGCTGCTCCGCCCCTCCCCGTCCCGTCGTGGACGCCGTCGCCCCGCCGACGGCGCCGCGCGCACTGCCGCCGTTAGGCTTGGCTCTGATGGACGAGACCGACGACACCCGCCGCGCCCCCGCGGACGAGACCGACGCCGAGCGTCGTGCGCGCTTCGAGCGCGACGCGCTCGGGCACCTCGACGCGCTCTACGGCGCCGCGCTGCGCATGACGCGCAACCCGACCGACGCCGAGGACCTCGTGCAGGAGGCCTTCGCCAAGGCGTTCGCGGCGTTCCACCAGTACCGCCCCGACACGAACCTCAAGGCGTGGCTGTACCGGATCCTCACGAACACGTTCATCAACACCTACCGCAAGCAGCAGCGCGAGCCCAAGAAGTCGCAGACCGACGACATCGAGGACTGGCAGATCGCTCGTGCCGCGTCGCACACGTCGACGGGCCTGCGCTCGGCCGAGGTCGAGGCGCTCGACGCGCTGCCCGACTCCGACGTCAAGGACGCGCTCGCGGCGCTCCCCGAGGACCGGCGCATCGCGGTCTACCTCGCCGACGTCGAGGGGTTCCCGTACAAGGAGATCGCCGAGATCATGGGCACGCCCATCGGCACCGTCATGTCGCGCCTGCACCGGGGACGCGCGCAGCTGCGCACGCTCCTCGCGGGGTACGCGGCCGAGCGCGGGCTCCTGCCCGCAGGGAAGCAGGAGGAGTCATGAGCCAGGCTCCCGACGGGCGTCCGCTCGACGGCGAGGAGTGTGCCGAGGTCATCGGCCATGTCGAGGACTACCTGAGGTCCGGCATGACCGTGGCGGACGCGGCGGACCTGCGCGCGAGCGTCGCCGAGGTCGCGCCCGAGCTCGGCGTGCTCGAGATCGAGGAGATCATGCGCGTCGTCCTGCGTCGCTCGTGCTGCGAGCGCGCCCCGGAGTCGCTGCGCGTGCGCATCAGCACGCAGATCGCGGTGTGGCGCACGGGGTTCTGACGCGCGGCTCCTGCTGAGCCGCGGGGAACCTGCGGCTTCAGGGCGCCAGCGTCACGGTGACCGCGTCGGCCTTCGACGACGGTGACGTGCCTTCCGAAGGCGTCACTGTGCGCCACGACGACGTCGAGCGCTCCCAGACCTGGTCGCCCACGGCGACCTGGACGACCTGTCCCTCGTCGGCGACGGCGACCGCCCAGCGCGCGAGGCGCGTGAGCGTGCGGCCGTCGTCGGCGCCGAGCTTCCCGGGTGAGATGCGGACGGTGCGCGTCGTCGCGTCGGCCGTCACGGAGGCCGACGGCCAGTCGCGGTCGGCGCGCGCGGCGAACGCCTGGGGGTCGCCGCCGGGCAGCGAGGGTCGCAGCTCGCACGTGAGCGTCGTGCCGTCCTGGGCAGCGAGCGCGGACGCCCAGGCGCGGGCCTTGCCCTCGTGCTTCGCGTACGCGTCGGGGAACGCTGAGCGCTGGACCGTCTGGGCCGCGACCGTGACCTCGAGCTTCGTGTAGTCGCGGACCTTGACGAGGCCGTCGTAGAACTTCCCCGTCGAGTAGACGGGGTCCATGATCTGCTCGACAGTGCCCCAGCCCTGCGAGGGCCGCTGCTGGAAGAGCCCGACGGAGTCGCGGTCGCCGTAGTCGATGTTCGTCGCCCACGACTCCTGCAGGGCGGTCGCGGTCGCGATCGTCACGGCGCGCGCGGGCAGCCCGCGCTCGGTGGCCATCGCGGAGAAGAGCGCGACGTTCTGCGCCTGCTCGGGGGAGAGGTACCAGTCGTCGCCGTTCACGCTCGCCCAGCACGTGTGCCGGGGCTCGGGCTCGGCGCGTCGGGAGTCGAGGACCTTCCCGACGGCCCACACCCCGCCGACCGCGAGGGCGACGACGGTGGTCGTGCCGACGAGGGTCCGGCGGACGGCACGCCGCGCACGTCGCGCCCTCGTGAGGGGGCGCGACGTGCGCGAGGTGCGGGGTGACGTCACGTCAGGCGTGCAGCGCCGCGTTGAGGGTGACGCCGACGCCCTCGCGGACGAGGACCTCGACCCGGCCGGTGAGCGAGGACCGGCGGAACAGCAGGCCGTCGCGGCCCGCGAGGTCGCGCGCCTTGACGACGAGCTCGCCGCCGTCGGGGGACTCCTGGCCGAGGACCGTCACCTTGGTGCCCGCCGTGACGTAGAGGCCGGCCTCGACGACGCAGTCGTCGCCGAGCGGGATACCGAGGCCTGCGTTCGCGCCGAGGAGGGTGCGCCGCCCGATCGAGACGACGGTCGTGCCGCCGCCCGAGAGCGTCCCCATGATCGAGGCGCCGCCTCCGACGTCGGAGCCGTCACCCACCGTGACGCCCTGCGAGATGCGACCCTCGACCATCGAGGTGCCGAGCGTGCCGGCGTTGAAGTTGACGAAGCCCTCGTGCATGACGGTCGTGCCGGGGGCGAGGTGCGCGCCGAGGCGCACCCGGTCGGCGTCGGCGATGCGCACGCCTGTCGGCAGGACGTAGTCGACCATGCGCGGGAACTTGTCGACGGAGAGCACGGAGACGGGCCCGGACGCCGCGAGGCGCAGGCGGGTCTCCTCGAAGCCGTCGACGGCGCACGGGCCGCGGTCTGTCCACACGACGTTCGCCAGGAGCGCGAAGACGCCCGTGAGGTCGATCGAGCCCGGCGCGACGAGGCGGTGGGAGAGCAGGTGGAGGCGGAGGTACGCGTCGGACGCATCCGCCGGCGGGGCGTCGAGGTCGATCGAGCGCACGACGACGTCGCGCCGGACGCGTCGTGCGTCGTCGGCCGTCGCGAGGCCACCCAGGGACTCCGCGAGGGGGGCCGCCCACGGATCGTCCGGCGCCAGGCCGAGGCGCGGCGCGGGGTACCACGTGTCGAGGACGGAGCCGTCGGCGGCGATCGTCGCCAGGCCGAGACCCCAGGCGTTCCGGGAGGTCTGGGTCATGGGACCACCCTAGGGGGCGGGTCGGACATCGACCGGTGCCGTCTCGCATCCTGCGCGATCCCTGCACGTCCCGGATCATGGTCGCCCGCCGGATCCAGGGGGGCTCGCAGGTCTAGCATTCAGGCATGACCGCGCAGACCGCCCCCGTCCTCGACCTGCGCGGCGACCTCGCCGCGCTCGTCGCCTCGCTGTGCGACGTCCCGTCGGTGTCGGGCGACGAGGCACTGCTCGCGGACGCGGTCGAGGCCGCGCTGCGCGGCCTCGGTCACCTCGAGGTGCTGCGGGACGGCGACGCGGTCGTCGCGCGCACGCACCTGGGCCTCGGCCGGCGGGTCGTCGTCGCGGGCCACCTCGACACGGTGCCGCTCACGGACCCGCCGAACCTGCCCGTGCGCGTCGTCGACGGGCCGGAGGGGCCCGAGCTGTGGGGGCGCGGCACAGTCGACATGAAGGCGGGCGTCGCGGTGCAGCTCGCGCTCGCGGCGCGCCTCGGCGCGGACGTCGCCCCGGCGGCGGACGTCACGTGGGTGTTCTACGACCACGAGGAGGTCGCGGCGACGCTCAACGGCCTCGGCCGTCTCGTGCGGAACCACCCGGACTGGCTCGGCGGCGACGTCGCGGTGCTGTGCGAGCCGACGTCGGGCGGGATCGAGGGCGGCTGCAACGGCACGCTGCGCGTCGAGGTCCGCACGCGCGGGGTCGCCGCGCACTCGGCGCGCGCCTGGGCCGGGCACAACGCGATCCACGACGCCGCGGAGGTGCTCGCGCGCCTCGCGGCGTACACGCCGCGGACCGTCGACGTCGACGGGCTCGCCTACCGCGAGAGCCTCAACGCCGTGGGGATCCGCGGCGGCATCTCCGGCAACGTCATCCCCGACGAGTGCGTCGTCACCGTCAACTACCGCTTCGCGCCCGAGCTCTCTCTCGCGCAGGCCGAGGCCCACGTGCGTGAGGTCTTCGACGGCTTCGAGGTGACGCGGACCGACGGTGCGGAGGGCGCGCGGCCCGGGCTCGACGACCCGCTCGTCGCGGACCTCGTCGCCTCGGTTCTCGCGGTGACGGGCGGGGAGCCGACGGCGAAGCTCGGCTGGACGGACGTGGCGCGGTTCTCGGCCCTCGGCATCCCGGCGGTCAACCTCGGGCCCGGCGACCCCCTGCTCGCGCACAAGGACGACGAGCGGTGCCCCGTGGCGCAGGTGACCGCGACGTTCGACGCGCTGCTCGCCTGGCTGTCCGCTCGCTGAACCGTCGCCCGACGTCCACCCGAACGTCGGTGGCTGCGCCTAGTGTGGACGGCATGAGCGACGAAGGTATCTCCCAGCCCGGAACCGGCTACCGCAAGGGCCCTGTCCTGCTGCGACGCGGTCAGATCCCCGAGCAGACGACGGACCAGCGGCTCCTCGCGAAGGACGGGGACGCGGACTGGGTCCACGGCGACCCGTGGCGCGTCATGCGCATCCAGTCGGAGTTCGTCGAGGGCTTCGGCGCGCTCGCGGAGCTCGGCCCAGCCATGAGCGTCTTCGGCTCGGCCCGGACCAAGCCCGGCCACCCGGACTACGAGCTCGCGGTCGAGGTCGGCCACCGCCTCGTCGAGAAGGGTTACGCGGTCATCACGGGAGGCGGCCCCGGCATCATGGAGGCCGCGAACAAGGGCGCCTCGGAGGCCGGCGGCGTCTCGGTCGGCCTCGGCATCGAGCTGCCGTTCGAGCAGGGCATGAACCAGTGGGTCGACCTGGGCGTGAACTTCCGCTACTTCTTCGCCCGCAAGACGATGTTCGTCAAGTACGCCTCGGGCTTCGTCGTCCTGCCCGGCGGATTCGGCACCTTCGACGAGCTCTTCGAGGCGCTCACGCTCGTCCAGACGCACAAGGTCACCGAGTTCTCGATCGTCCTCGTGGGCTCGGACTACTGGACGCCCATGATGGAGTGGCTGCGCGGCCCCGTGCTCGAGCGCGGCATGATCTCGGCCGCGGACCTCGACCTCGTGAAGATCGTCGACACGGCCGAGGACGCCGTGGAGATCGTCGTCGCGCGCGACCACGAGCTCCGTGCGGCCCAGGAGGCCGCGCTCGAGTCCCTCGCCGAGGACCAGTCCTCGGCCGCGGCGGCCGGGCGACGCGACGCGTCGTGACAGCCCTGCCTGACGGCGCCGCGCCCGGCGTGCCCTGGGAGCGGCTCGCACCCTCGCTCGACGTGCTCGCACCGATGTCGCCGGCCCTGCGCGTGCGGGGGCGGGACGTCGGTGTGCACGGCGGCGCCGTCATGGCGATCGTCAACAGGACGACGGACTCGTTCTTCCCGTCGGCCCGGCACGCCGACGACGACGTCGCGCTCGCGGCCGTCGAGCGTGCCCTGCGCGACGGCGCGGAGATCATCGACGTCGGAGGGGTGCGCGCGGGCGTGGGCCCCGAGGTCACGCCGGCGGAGGAGATCGACCGCGTCGCGCCGTTCGTCGCGCGCCTGCGCGCCGAGCTCGGTGACACGGTCGTCCTCTCCGTCGACACGTGGCGCGCCGAGGTCGCCGAGGCCGTCGCCGACGCGGGTGCGGACCTCCTCAACGACACCTGGGCGGGAGCCGATCCTGGGCTCGTCGAGGTCGCCGGCCGGCGCGGGCTCGCCGTCGTCGTCTCCCACACGGGTGGCCTGCCGCCCCGCACCGACCCGCACGACGTCCGCTTCGACCTGCCGCCCGATGCCCCTGCGGACGCCGACCCGCTCGACGCCGTCGTCCACGACGTCGTGACGACGCTCGCGGCCGGCGCCGCCCGCGCCGTCGCGTGCGGCGTCGACCCGCTCGGCGTGCTCGTCGACCCGACGCACGACTTCGGCAAGCGCACCGTCGACTCCCTGCGCCTCGTGCGCCGCACACCTGCGCTCGTCGCGCTCGGCCACCCCGTGCTCATGGCGCTCTCGCGCAAGGATTTCGTCGGCGAGACGCTCGACCTCCCGGTCGACGAGCGGCTCGAGGGCACGCTCGCCGCGACCGCGCTCGCTGCGTGGGGCGGCGCCCGCGTGTTCCGTGCGCACGACGTCCGCGCGACCCGGCGGACGCTCGACATGGTCGCCGCGATCCGGGGCGACCTCGCTCCGCGCGCGGCCGTCCGAGGGTTGTGAGCATCGCTCTCAGCACAACCTCCAGGACCCCTGGGAGGGGCGTCATGACGCTCCCATGACCTAAGATGGGGGAGGAATCCGTCGTCCTCGGCGCCTGACGGACGCCTTCCGACCTGCGCTGCGGCGCGGGAGGGAAGGTACGGGCGCCCGGGTGGCGGCCGCAACCGAACGTAAGGGAGAGCCACTCATGGCAGCGATGAAGCCGAGGACCGGCGACGGGCCGCTCGAGGTGACGAAGGAGGGCCGCGGCATCGTCATGCGCGTCCCGCTCGAGGGCGGTGGCCGGCTCGTCGTCGAGCTCAACGCTGGCGAGGCTGCCGAGCTCTGCGCCGCGCTCGACGGTGTGGTGGGCTGACACCTTGCCCCGCACGCCTGCACGTACGGCCGCACCCGTCGTCGACCCGTGGAGCGTCGACCGCGACCTTCCTGAGGTCGTCGTCGCGGCCGGGCGGCTGGCCGAGTGCACGTTCCTCACGCAGGACGAGGTCGAGGTCGTCGTCCTCCCCGTGGCCCCTGGGTCCGAGGAGGAGGACGGCCTCGAGCCGCGTCACGGCATGATCGACGCGGCGCTCCGGTACGGCGTCGACTTCTCCGAGCTCGCGGAGCGCGCGCGCTTCGACGGCGGCGCCGGCGAGACGCTCGTCGTCGACCTGCCCCGCGCGCACCGCGGCGCCGACGCACTTCCCTGGGCGGGTCTGCCCGAGCGTGTCGTCCTGCTCGGCCTCGGGCGCTCGCGCGTCGAGGACTTCCGTCGAGCGGGTGCCGCGATCGCGCGCGTGACGCGCGGCGTCGGCCGCGTCGTGACGACCGCGAGCGGGACCGACACGTTCGCCGACCAGCGGGCGCTCGTCGAGGGCTACCTGCTCGGCGCGTACCGCGCGCCGACGGCTGCGACCGTCGCGCCCCGCACCGAACCGGCCGCGCAGCTCGTGCTCCTCGGCGACCACGCGCAGCGTGCGGTCGACGAGGCCGTGCGCTCCTCGCGCGCCGCCTGGCTCGTGCGCGACCTCACGACGGTCCCGTCGAACATCAAGAACCCCGCATGGCTCGCCGACGTCGCCGAACGCCTCGGGCACGCCGCGGGTCTCTCCGTCACGCGCCTCGACGGCCCCGCGCTCGCTGCGGGCGGCTTCGGCGGCATCACGGCCGTCGGACAGGGTTCCGCGTCCGCGCCGGAGCTCGTCGCGCTCACCTACGCGCCCGAGGACGCGCCCGCCGACGCGCGGCGGGTCGTGCTCGTCGGCAAGGGCATCACGTACGACACGGGCGGCATCGACATCAAGCCGCGCACGTCGATGGTGACGATGAAGAACGACATGTCCGGCGCGGCCGTCGTGCTCGCGGCGGTCCTCGCGGCCGCCGAGGCCCGGCTGCCGCTCCACGTCACCGCGGTGCTGCCGCTCGCCGAGAACCACTTCGGCGCAGCGTCCTACCGCCGCGCCGACGTCCTCACGATGGTCGACGGCACGCGCGTCGAGGTCGGCAACACGGACGCCGAGGGGCGCCTCGTGCTCGCGGACGCCCTCGCGTGGGCGCGGACGACGTTCTCGCCCGACGCGATCGTCGACGTCGCGACGCTCACGGGTGCGGCCGCCGTCGCGCTCGGCCCGCGCACAGCGGCGCTGCTCGCGACCGACGACGCGCTCGCCGGCTCGATCGAGCAGGCGGCGGCGACGACCGGCGAGGCCGTGTGGCGCCTGCCGCTCGTCGACGAGTACGGCGAGCGCATCGGCTCGACCGTCACCGGGCTGCGCAACGTGCCGAACGACGAGCGCGGCGGCGGCGCGATCACCGCTGCGCTCTTCCTTCGACGCTTCGTCGGCGACGTGCCCTGGGCCCACGTCGACATCGCCGGTCCCGCGCACGCGGACAAGGCTTCGCACGAGGTCCCCGCGGGGGCGACAGGATTCGGCGCGCGTCTCCTGCTCGACGCCCTCGAGCGGCTTTCGGTACGAAGCTGAAGCGGCCTGCGGCCCGCGACTGACGTACCTCGGACTGACGCCCGACGACGAATCCCTCCTGCACCGCGGTGCAGGAGGGGTTCGTCATCCGCGGAGGAGCGGTGCGCGACCGGGACGGTCAGCGGCGTACCGCGAGGAGCAGGCCGTCGCCCGAGGGGATCATCGCGGGCAGGACGCGCGGGTCCTCGCGGAGCGTGCGTCCGATCTCGCGGACCATGGTCGTCGCCTCGTCCCGGCGCGCGGGGTCGGCGACGCGGCCGTGCCACAGCGCCTCGTCGAGGGCTAGCACACCGCCCGGGCGCAGGAGCCGCAGCGCCTGCTCGACGTGGTCGGCCGCATGCGTCGAGCCGGCGCCGACGAGCACCAGGTCGTACGCGCCGTCCGCGAGCCGCGGCAGGACGTCGCGGGGACGCCCGTTGATCGTGCGGGCGCGCTCGGGCCGGATGCCGTCCTCCGTGAAAGCGGCCTTGGCCGCCCGCTGGTTCTCGGCCTCCGCGTCGATCGTCGTGAGGACACCGTCGGCGTCCATGCCGCGCAGGAGCCACAGCGACGCGACTCCCGTGCCCGTGCCGACCTCGACGACGGTGCGGGCGCGAAGCGTCGCGGCGAGAAGCCGCAGGACGGATCCCGCGCCGGGCGTGATCGCGTGGCAGCCGTACTGGGCAGCGCGCTCACGTGCGCGCAGGAGGACGTCGTCCTCGACGACGTAGTCCTCGCAGTAGTCCCAGGCCAGTGTCCTGTCGTTGGAGATGATGTCCTCCTCGTCGGCGGTACGGGCCGCCGCGGTACGCGGCCGGCCCTGGGGCCGATCCTACCGCCGCGCCCGCAGCAGGCACGGGCGGACGGGCGCGGCGACCGGGGGATTCGTGACCGGTTCCATGTTCGCCGGTGGCGCACGCGGTTCACGTCCCGGCTCTCTTCCTGAGAGACTGGCTCGGTGAGCGACGTCGAGAGCACCGTGCCGACCTGGGAGCAGATCGTCCAGGACCACTCGGCGCGCGTCTTCCGCCTCGCCTACCGACTCACGGGCAACCGTCACGATGCCGAGGACCTCACGCAGGACGTCTTCGTCCGCGTGCTGCGCTCGCTCGACCGCTACGAGCCCGGTAACTTCGACGGCTGGCTGCACCGCATCACGACGAACCTCTTCCTCGACGGGGCCCGTCGCCGTCAGCGCATCCGCATGGACGCGATGGGGGACGACGCGGCGCGGGTGCCCGGCTCGGCCGAGATCGAGCCCGAGCGTGGCTTCGAGCACGGCAACCTCGACCTCGACGTCCAGCATGCGCTCGACGCGCTGGCTCCCGAGTACCGTGCGGCGGTCGTCCTGTGCGACATCGAGGGTCTCTCGTACGAGGAGATCGCGGTGACGCTCGGCATCAAGCTCGGCACCGTGCGCTCGCGCATCCACCGGGCACGCGCGCAGCTGCGCAAGGAGCTTGCCCACCGCCGCGCTCCCGAGGGGGCCGAGTCGCTCGAGGCGCGCCCGTGACGAGCCACTTCGGCGCGTGGATCAGCGCATACGTCGACGGACAGCTGCCCCTGGCGAAGGCCGAGCGGCTCGAGGCGCACCTCGTCGTGTGCGCGCAGTGCTCGCGCGAGCTCGTCGACGAGCGTCGTGCTCGCACGATGCTGCTCGCGGCACGCGACGTCGCGCCCGGTCCCGATCTCGCGGCACGCATCCTTGCGGGCGCGAGCCCGCAGCCGGTCGTGCACCACGTCCCGCGCCGCGAGCAGCACCCCGACCTGCGGCCCGACACCGGCGGCCGCGCGTTCCCCGCGCTCACGGGCGACCTCCGTCGCCGTCACCGGACGTGGCGGTGGGCTGCGGCCTCTGTCGCGGTCGTCGGGCTCGGCGTCGTCGGGCTCTCCGAGCTCGGCCGTCCCCCGCTCGTCAACCCGGACCCGGAGCGCGTCTCCGCGCTCGGCACGCTGTCTCTCGCGCCCGTGCCCGGCATGGTCGGGGTCGCGGCGACGACCGGTTCGGGTGACGTGCTCGCGAGCCTCGAGCGCGCCGGCTGGGTGCTGCCGGCGGCGCTGCCCGACGGCGTGACGCTCGCGAGCCACACCGTGCTGGACGACTCTCTCGAGCTCGACCTCGACACCCCGGCGGGTCCCGTCGTCGTCGTCGAGCGTCGCGGGACACTTGCGGCCGAGCTCGCGCAGCACACTGCGGTCTCGGTCGCCGGCCGCACCGTCTACGTGCTCACGACCGAGCCGTGGCACGTCGCGACCCAGGTGGGCGACGTCGTCGTCGAGGTCTACGCCGCGGTCGACGACGGTCCCGCGCGGGACCTGCTCGCGTCGCTCGAGGGGGAGGCGCAGGGCGACATCCTCGAGCGTGTCACCCGAGGCTGGTCAGTGCTCACCCAGGAGGTCTCACGATGACCGAACCGTCCGCCGGGCCTGCTCAGCCAGGGCAACCGCCCGTGCCTCCGGGGCCAGCCCCCGTGCCGCCGCCGCCCGCCGGCCCGGGCGCGGCGGTGCCCGCGTCGCCGTTCGCTCCGCCGTCGTCCCCCGGAGCGGGGTCCGCATCCCCGTACGCGCCGCACCCGGCCGCGGGCCACCCGACGCCTGCCGCCTCGGCGGCCATGCCCTCCGGCGGGCCGGCCGTCGCGTACGGGCGCACGCAGGGGAGCCCGGTCCATGCGCACCCCGGGGGCCCGCAGCAGCCGTTCCACGCGTCCCCGGGCGGACCTCTGACCTACGGCCAGCTGCCGCCCCAGGCCGGGCAGCCGCACGTCGGACAGGCCCACGTCGCGCAGCCGCAGGGCTGGGGCCCGCCTCCGGGCGTCCTCCCGAGCGGCCGTCCGCGTCCGAAGGGCCGTGGCCTCGGTGCCGGCGCGGTCGTCGGCGTCATCGTCCTCGGCCTCGTGAGCGGTGCGGTCGGCGCGGCCGGGACGACCGTGCTCCTCGACGCCCGCAACGACGGGCGCGGCAACGGCTCCACGGTCGTCGAGGTGCCCGGCAAGCCGTCAGGCGGCACGGCGGACCGCGCGCCGGGCTCGGTCGCGGGCGTCGCCGCCGCGGTCCTGCCGTCGGTCGTCTCGCTCGAGGTCCGTGGCTCTCAGGGCAGCGCGACCGGGTCGGGCTTCGTGTACTCGGCCGACGGCTTCATCATCACGAACAACCACGTCGTCGCGGGTGCGTCGGGCGAGTCGCCGATCACCGTGACGTTCTCCGACGGCACCGAGCTCGCCGGGACCGTCGTCGGCCGCACCGAGGGCTACGACCTCGCCGTCGTCAAGGTCGAGCGCACGGGGCTCGTGCCGCTGACGCTCGGCGACTCCGAGGTTGTCGTCGTCGGCGACCCGGTCATCGCGATCGGTGCGCCGCTCGGCCTGGAGGGCACGGTGACGACAGGCATCGTCAGCGCGCTCAACCGTCCAGTCACCGCCGGCGACCAGGGCTCGACATCGTGGATCAACGCGCTGCAGACCGACGCCGCGATCAACCCGGGCAACTCCGGCGGGCCGCTCGTCAACCTCGTGGGTGAGGTCGTCGGCGTGAACTCCGCGATCGCGCAGGCGCCAGGGAGCAGCCAGGGAGCCGCGGGCTCGATCGGACTCGGCTTCGCGATCCCCGCCAACCAGGTGCGGCGCACCGCGCAGCAGCTCATCGAGACCGGCACGGCGACGCGGCCGATCATCGGCGCGCTCCTCGACAACCGCTACGAGGGCGAGGGCGTGCGCATCCTGCGCACCGAGGACGCGCCCGCGAACGAGGTCCCGGTCACGCCCGGAGGCCCGGCCGACAAGGCCGGTATCAAGCCGGGCGACGTCATCGTCGGGATCGACGGCCGACCCGTGACGCAGGAGGACGAGCTGCTCGTCGCGATCCGTGCGCTCGCGCCAGGCGACACGATCGTGCTGACGATCCGCGAGGGCAGCACGGACCGTGACGTCTCCGTCGTGCTCGACGAGGCGGACGCCGACTGATGGGCGGCGGCCTCTTCAACGTCAACGGCGCAGAGCTCGTCGTCATCCTGCTCGTCGTCGCTCTCGTCGTCGGGCCTGACCGCCTGCCGGAGTACGCGCGACAGCTCGCCAAGTTCGTGCGCGCGGCGCGCGAGCAGGTGACGAAGGTCCGCGACCGCGTCGACGAGGAGGTTCACGCAGAGCTTGGTGACGTCGACTGGAAGGCGCTCGACCCGCGGCAGTACGACCCTCGACGCATCGTGCGTGAGGCGCTGCTCGACGATCCCGCACCTGCCACCCGGCGCGCCGGCGCGGGCGTCGCTGCAGGCGCCGCGGGCGCGGCCGCGGCACGTGTGACGGTGCCTGCCGCGCAGGCCCCGCTCGTGGCAGGGGAGCTGGCCCCGTTCGACGACGAGGCGACCTGACGACGACGCCTCCCCGGGCCGCCGTGACACCCCGCGCGGCTGTCCACCGACGGCCTGCGGATTACGTGCGAGCCGTGCTCACCTGTCATGATGGGCAGATGCCCGCAACGACGCCGACGACCCCGCGCATCCTCTCCGGGATGCAGCCGACGCAGGACTCGCTCCACCTCGGCAACTACATCGGGGCCCTGTCCCAGTGGGTCGCGCTCCAGGACTCCTACGACGCGTTCTACTGCGTCGTGGACCTTCACGCACTCACCGTCAACCCGGAGCCGGCGGCGCTGCGCCACCGGACGCGCGCGACGGCCGCGCAGTACCTCGCGGGCGGTGTCGACCCTGAGCGCGCAGCGCTCTTCGTGCAGTCGCACGTGACCGAGCACGCCGAGCTCGCGTGGGTGCTCTCGTGCCAGACGGGCTTCGGTGAGGCCGGTCGCATGACGCAGTTCAAGGACAAGTCTGCGAAGAACGGCAACGACGGCACGACCGTCGGCCTCTTCACGTACCCCGTCCTCATGGCCGCGGACATCCTTCTCTACGACACCGCGCTCGTGCCGGTCGGCGAGGACCAGCGTCAGCACCTCGAGCTCACGCGCGACCTCGCGGTCCGGCTCAACACGCGTTTCGGCGACGGTACCGTCGTCGTTCCGGAGGCACACATCCTCCAGGCCGGCGCGAAGATCCAGGACCTCCAGGACCCGCTGCGCAAGATGAGCAAGTCCGAGTCCGGCAAGGGCTCGATCGAGCTGCTCGGCGACATCGGGCAGGCGCGCAAGAACATCCGCTCGGCCGTGACGGACGACGGCTCCGTCATCACCTTCGACCCGGCGGAGAAGCCGGGCATCTCCAATCTGCTGACGATCTACTCGGTGCTCACGGGCCGCTCGATCGAGGAGATCGTCGCGGAGTACGAGGGCAAGATGTACGGCCACCTCAAGGTCGACCTCGCCGAGATCGTCGTCGAGTTCCTCACGCCGCTGCAGGCGACCGCCCAGGGGTACCTCGACGACCCGGCCGAGCTCGACGCGATCCTCGCCCGCGGCGCCGCTCGGGCTCGTGAGGTCGCCTCGACGACGCTCGAGCGCGTCTACGACCGCCTCGGTCTTGTCCGCCCCGCATCGGCGGCCCGATGAGGATCCCCGAGCGCGGCGACGGCCAGGCGCGGATCGGCGTCTCGCTCACCGTCCCTGAGCCGTTCGGCACGGAGCTCGTCGACGCCCGCCGGGCGACCGGCGACGAGTACGCGGACCTCATCCCGCCGCACGTCACGCTGCTCGGCCCGACGGTCGTCGACATCGACGACCTGCCGGCCGTCGAGGAGCACCTTGCGCGCGTCGCGCAGGGCGCTGAGCGATTCACGCTGCGGCTGCGCGGAGCGGCGACGTTCCGACCCGTCTCGCCCGTGGTGTTCGTCCAGGTGGTGCAGGGCATCGCGGAGTGCGAGCAGCTCGAGGGACGCGTCCGCAGCGGCCTGCTCGAGCAGGAGCTGCGCTTCCACTACCACCCGCACGTCACGGTCGCGCACGAGGTCGCGGACGACGCGCTCGACGCGGCGTTCGTCGCGATGGCGGACTACGACGCGGCGTTCGAGGTCACCGAGATCGACCTCTACGAGCACGGCGATGACGGGGTCTGGCGCACGCGCCGCTCGTTCCCCCTGGGCTGATCCCGCGCCACCCGACCCGCTCCTGCGACTCGTAGGGCTCCAGCACCGTCGAACGGTGCTCCGGACCTACGAGCCGGGGAGGGGCGGGCTCCGTGGGCAGCACGAAGGCCCCGGTCACCTTGCGGTGACCGGGGCCTTCGCGTCGTGCGTGTGAGCCCTTCCGGGCGTCAGGCGTCGGGGATCAGAACGCGCGCGTGATCATCGCTCGCTTGACCTCGGCGATCGCCTTGGTGATCTCGATGCCACGGGGGCATGCCTCGGTGCAGTTGAAGGTGGTGCGGCAGCGCCACACGCCCTCCTTGTCGTTGAGGATCTCGAGGCGCTGGGTCGCCGCGTCGTCGCGCGAGTCGAAGATGAAGCGGTGGGCGTTGACGATCGCGGCCGGGCCGAAGTACTGCCCGTCCGTCCAGAACACGGGGCACGACGACGTGCACGCGGCGCAGAGGATGCACTTCGTGGTGTCGTCGTAGACCGCGCGCTGCTCGGGGGACTGGATGCGCTCCTGGGAGGGCTGGTTCCCGCTCGTCACGAGGAACGGCATGATCTCGCGGTAGGACGCGAAGAACGGCTCCATGTCGACGACGAGGTCCTTGATGACGGGCAGGCCCTTGATGGGCTCGACCGTGATCGGCTTGCGGATGTCGAGGTCCTTGAGGAGCGTCTTGCACGCGAGACGGTTGCGGCCGTTGATACGCATCGCGTCGGAGCCGCAGATGCCGTGGGCGCACGAGCGGCGGAACGTCAGCGAGCCGTCCTGCTCCCACTTGATCTTGTGGAGCGCGTCGAGGACGCGATCCGTCCCGTGCATGGTGAGCACGTGCTCGTCCCAGTAGGAGTCGTCGCCGTGCGGGCCCTCGGGGAGGTACCGGCGCACGCGCAGCGTCACCTGGAAGCTCGGAACCTCGCCCACGGACGTCGCGGGGGCGGTCTGCTCGGTCGTCGCAGTCATCAGTACTTACGCTCCATCGGCTGGTAGCGGGTAACCACGACCGGCTTCGGCTCGAGCCGGATCTCGTGCGGGGGGATGCCGGCCGCGTCGGCGGCCACGGCGTCGCCGCGGCGGTAGGCCATGGTGTGCGCCATGAACTGCTCGTCGTCGCGGTCGGGGTAGTCCTCGCGGAAGTGGCCGCCACGCGACTCCTTGCGCTCGAGCGCGCCCACGACGACGACCTCGGCGAGGTCGAGGAGGAAGCCGAGCTCGACGGCCTCGAGGAGGTCCGTGTTGAAGAGGCGTCCCTTGTCCTGGACGGACACCTTGCCGTAGCGCTTCTGGAGGTCCTTGACGACGGCGAGGGTCTCGGTGAGGGAGGCCTCGGTGCGGAACACCTGGGCGCCGCGGTCCATGGACTCCTGCAGCTCGCGGCGCAGGTCGGCGACGCGCTCCCCGTCGGGCCGCGACCGCATGGCCTCGAGCTCGGCGATCGTGTCGGCGGCGGCGTCCTCGGGCATGTCGACGAACGACGCGCCTGCGGCGTACTCCGCGGCGGCGACGCCGGCGCGCTTGCCGAAGACGTTGATGTCGAGCAGCGAGTTGGTGCCGAGCCGGTTGGAGCCGTGGACGGACACGCACGCGACCTCGCCCGCGGCGTAGAGGCCCCGGACGACGTCGGTGTTGTTGCGCAGCACCTCGGTCGTGATGTTCGTCGGCACACCGCCCATCGCGTAGTGCGCGGTGGGGTAGACGGGCACGGGCTCGGTGTACGGCTCGATGCCGAGGTAGGTGCGCGCGAACTCCGTGATGTCCGGGAGCTTGGCGTCGATGTGCGCGGGCTCGAGGTGCGTGAGGTCGAGCAGGACGTAGTCCTTGTTGGGGCCCGCGCCGCGACCCTCGCGGACCTCGTTCGCCATGGAGCGCGCGACGATGTCGCGGGGCGCGAGATCCTTGATGGTCGGGGCGTAGCGCTCCATGAAGCGCTCGCCGTCGCCGTTGCGGAGGATGCCGCCCTCGCCGCGGGCCGCCTCCGAGAGGAGGATGCCGAGGCCCGCGAGGCCTGTCGGGTGGAACTGGAAGAACTCCATGTCCTCGAGCGGCAGGCCGCGCCGCAGGGCGAGGGCCATGCCGTCGCCCGTGAGGGTGTGCGCGTTCGACGTCGTCTTGAAGATCTTGCCCGCGCCGCCGGTCGCGAGGATGACGGACTTCGCGCGGAAGATGTGGATCTCGCCCGACGCGAGGTCGTACGCGACGACGCCCGCGACGGAGACGGGCTCGCCCTCGGCGACGTCCTCGTGCGCGAGGTTCTTGTCGAGGATGATGTCGAGCACGTAGAACTCGTTGAAGAACTCGACGTCCTGCTTGACACAGTTCTGGTAGAGCGTCTGCAGGATCATGTGGCCCGTGCGGTCGGCGGCGTAGCACGAGCGGCGCACGGCGGCCTCGCCGTGGTTGCGCGTGTGCCCGCCGAAGCGTCGCTGGTCGATCTTGCCCTCGGGGGTGCGGTTGAACGGCAGACCCATGCGCTCGAGGTCGAGCACCGCGTCGATGGCCTCCTTGGCCATGACCTCGGCGGCGTCCTGGTCGACGAGGTAGTCGCCGCCCTTGACGGTGTCGAAGGTGTGCCACTCCCAGTTGTCCTCCTCGACGTTGGCGAGGGCGGCGCACATGCCGCCCTGCGCCGCGCCGGTGTGGGACCGGGTCGGGTAGAGCTTCGAGATGACGGCGGTGCGGGCGCGGGTCGAGGACTCCAGGGCCGCGCGCATGCCGGCGCCGCCTGCGCCGACGATGACGACGTCGTACTGGTGGGTCTGCATCGCTTCTGATGCCTCCTGGGACGTGACGGGTGTGGCTTGCCGGGGGCCGGGCTCAGAGCTGCTTGCAGAAGTTCGCGAGCAGCGCGGGATCGGCGCCCGCGGGGCACGGGTCGAACGTGAAGATCACGAGGGTCCCGGTGACGACGACGATGACGAACGCGGAGTAGAGCAGGACCTTGAGGACGCCGCGCGTGCGGTCCTTCTCGGCGTAGTCGTTGATGATCGTGCGCACGCCGTTGGTGCCGTGCATCATCGCGAGCCACAGCATGATGAGGTCGACGATCCGCCACGGGAGGCTCGCCCACTTGCCGGCGACGAAGGCGAAGTCGATCGCCTTGATGCCCTCGCCCGCGAGGAGGTTGACGAAGAGGTGCGTGAAGATCAGGGCGACGAGGACGACGCCCGAGATCCGCATGAAGACCCAGCCGTAGAGCTCGAAGTTGCCCCGGGTGGTCTTGCGGCGCGCGTACGGGGAGCGCGGTGCGGTGATGAGGGGGGTGCTCACGGTCAGCCTCCGAACACGTGCATGAGGTGACGCGGCAGGAAGCCAGCCATCGTCACGACGAACAGGCCGACGACCACCCAGAACAGGGTGCGGTGGTGCTTGGCGCCCTTGCCCCAGTAGTCGACGAGGATGATCCGCAGGCCGTTGAAGGCGTGGAAGACGATCGCCGCGACGAGGCCGGCCTCCCCGAGACCCATGATCGGGTTCTTGTACGTCCCGATGACCGCGTTGTACGCCTCGGGGGAGACCCGGACGAGCGCGGTGTCGAGCACGTGCACAAGAAGGAAGAAGAAGATGAGCACTCCGGTCACGCGGTGCGCGACCCATGACCACATGCCTTCACGGCCGCGGTACAAGGTGCCTGGTGCCTTGGGCACGATGGCCTCCCGGGGGCGAGTTCCGGACGGCGACGTCGGCGTCGTCGTTCCTGACACGTGGCGAGGACGAAAGTCCTGCCACATGGAGCCACTCTAGTGTTCTCCGGCGGGAGCCGTGCGCCGACGGTGACGGAACTGTGCGCATGGGCCCCGAGTTTGTGACGCACTGCACAAGCCCGGCGTGGCTTGCTGACCCTTGCGCCTAGGATCGTCGTCATGACGAGCCCCGCCACCCCGCCGGCCCTCCCTGTCGTGCCCTCCCTGCCCGACGGCGTCGCCTCCGGCGACCTGCCGTTCCACGCGGTCATCCCGGCAGGCGGCGCAGGGACACGCCTGTGGCCGCTCTCGCGCGCAGGCTCGCCGAAGTTCCTTCACGACCTCACCGGCTCGGGCCGCAGCCTGCTCCAGGCGACGGTCGACCGCCTCGCCGACCTCGGCGACGTGGGCGTCACGATCGTCACGGGGGCCCGTCACGTCGAGGCGGCGCGGGCCCAGCTCCCGTCGCTCGGCGACGCCGACGTGCTCGCCGAGCCGAGCCCGCGCGACTCCATGGCGGCGATCGGACTTGCGGCCGCCGTGCTCGAGGAGCGCCACGGTCCCGTCGTCCTCGGCTCGTTCGCGGCCGACCAGGTCATCACGAGCACGACGACGTTCGTCGCGGCCGTGCGCGAGGGCATCGAGGCCGCGCGCGCGGGCTACGTCACGACGATCGGCATCGCGGCGACGCGCCCGTCCGTCGCGTTCGGCTACGTGCACGGCGGTGACCCGCTCGGCCTCGAGGGGGCACCGAGCGTGCGGCGCGTGCGCGGCTTCACCGAGAAGCCCGACGCCGCGACGGCACGCACCTACCTCGCGTCGGGCGAGTACCGCTGGAACGCGGGGATGTTCCTCACGCGTTCGGACGTCCTGCTCGCGCACCTCGCGCGCGAGCGTCCCGAGCTGCACGACGGTCTCCGCGAGGTCGCGCGCGCCTGGGACACGCCCGCGCGCGCCGAGGTCCTCGCCCGCGTGTGGCCGACGCTCGAGAAGATCGCGATCGACCACGCGATCGCCGAGCCAGTCGCGGCTGCGGGCGGCGTCGCGATGGTCCCGGGCGACTTCGGCTGGGACGACGTCGGCGACTTCAACTCTCTCGCGGCGCTCCTGCCCGCGGTGGACGGCAGCGGATCGAAGGTCCTCGGCGACGGCGACCAGGTCCTGCGCATCGAGAGCGCGGGCTCCGTCGTCGTCCCGGCCGCGGGGCGCCAGATCGTCCTCCTCGGCCTCGACGACGTCGTCGTGGTCGACACGGACGACGTCGTGCTCGTCACGACACGCGCCCGCGCGCAGCAGGTCAAGGCCGCGGTCGACGCGGTCCGGGACCGCGGCCGCGACGACCTGCTCTGACGTGCGGGAAGACGTCCGCGCCAGGCAGGCGCGGACGTCGCGGGGTCCGACCTGCGCGCGGGGATAACCTCGGACCATGAGCAGCCACGCCGTCCCGCGCCTCGCGGAGCTCGTCGACGAGCTCGCCGACGAGCTCGTCTCGTTCCGGCGCGACGTCCACGCCCACCCCGAGCTCGCTCGCGCCGAGGTGCGCACGACGGCGCTCGTCGCCGAGCGGCTGCGCGCCGAGGGGCTCGAGCCGCGCATGCTCGCCGGCACGGGGCTCACGTGCGACATCGGCACGGTGGGGGAGGGCGACACGCGTCCGCGCATCGGCCTGCGCGCCGATCTCGACGCGTTGCCCGTGCCCGAGGCGACAGGGCTTCCGTTCGCGTCGACGGTCCCCGGCGTCTCGCACGCGTGCGGCCACGACGTCCACACCGCGGTCGTGCTCGGTGCGGGGATCGCGCTCGCGCGGCTCCACCGTGAGCAGCCGCTGCCGCACCCCGTCCGCCTCGTGCTCCAGCCGGCTGAGGAGGTGCAGCCAGGGGGCGCCCTCGACCTGCTCCAGCAGGGCGTCACGGAGCGGCTCGCCAGGATCTTCACGGTGCACTGCGAGCCCAAGCTCGACGTCGGTCTCGTCGGGACGCGCATCGGCCCCATCACGTCGGCGTCCGACGAGATCACGATCCGCGTCGAGGGCTTCGGCGGGCACACGTCGAGGCCCCACCTCACGGGCGACGTCGTCGCGGCGCTCGCGCAGCTCGCGACCCAGCTGCCCGTCATCCTCGGGCGGCGCCTCGACCCGCGCTCGGGCATCAACCTCACGTGGGGCACGATCCGCGCAGGCGACGCGCACAACGCGATCCCCACGCGCGGCCTCCTCAGGGGAACGCTGCGCAGCCTCGATGCGCGTGCCGCCGAGCTTGCCGGGCCGGTGCTCGTGGATGCGGTCGCGCACGTGGCCGCGCCATTCGGCGTGACCGCAGAGCTCACGCACATCCGCGGCGTGCCGCCCGTCGTCAACGACGAGGCGTGCACGCGCGCGCTCGACCGGGCGGTCCGCGCCACCGTCGGGCCGCACGCCGCCGTTCTCACGGAGCAGTCGCTCGGCGGGGAGGACTTCGCGTGGTACCTCACGAAGGTGCCGGGCGCGCTCGCCCGGCTCGGGACGCGCACGCCCGGCTCTCGCCCGGGGGACCTCCACCAAGCGGATTTCGTCCCCGACGAGCAAGCGATCACGCTCGGGGCCAGGCTGCTCGCCGCGGTCGCGCTCGACGTCGACCGATGAGGGCGCTGTCACGAGCTGCCGGCGTGAGCGTCCGGTTGCGCGGTCCCGCGCGTGTGGTCTGCGGTCTTGCTGTGGCGGGCGGGGCCACGTCCGGCGCGTGACGCAGGTCACGCGACCGGTGGCGAACCCGTCTTCGGGATGCCAGTTTCCCGATGGGTGAGACGCCCTGTCCCGCCCGCGAGACCATCCGTACCGACTGCGTAACGGAACGCCCTCGGGGACCTGCGCGACGCTGGACCTGTGCCAGCCCCTCGATAGAGTCGTCTCACCACGCTCCCGGTGAGAAGTGGCGCGACGGCCGACGATGTCCGTCGGAAACGCCGCGCCTGCATCGTCGAGCGACGTCCGAGAGATCTGCTGAGGAGATCCGCGTGAACAAGACCATCAAGCTCACGGCCGTCGCGGCCGTGGCCGCGCTCGCGCTCGCCGCGTGCGCCGAGGCCCCCGGCGACGGCGCGACGTCGGCCGCGCCGACGCCCGTCCAGACGGTCAAGCCCGTCGACGGCTTCAAGCCCTGCATCGTCTCCGACGCCGGCGGCTTCGACGACAAGTCGTTCAACCAGCTCTCCTTCGAGGGCCTCCAGAAGGCGGCCGCCGAGTTCGGCGTCAAGGCCGGCGAGGTCCAGTCGAAGTCGGACGCGGACTTCAAGCCGAACCTCGACTCGCTCCTCACGGCGAACTGCTCGCTCATCACGTCGGTCGGCTTCGCGCTGTCCGCCGCGACGGTCGAGGCCGCCAAGGCGAACCCGGACGTCCAGTACGTCCTCGTCGACGACGCCGCGGACAACGACTTCGACGGCAAGAAGGACGCGGAGAACATCAAGCCGCTCGTCTACGACACGGCCCAGGCCGCGTTCCTCGCGGGCTACCTCGCCGCGGGCTACTCCAAGGCGGGCAAGGTCGGCACGTACGGCGGCATGCCCTTCCCGACCGTGACGATCTTCATGGACGGCTTCAAGCAGGGCGTCGAGCACTACAACAAGGTGAAGAGCGCCAACGTCCAGGTCATCGGCTTCGAGGGCGGCGACAAGGGCACGTTCACGGGTGGCTTCGAGAACAACCAGAAGGCCCGCGAGGCCGCTGACTCGATCATCAACCAGGGTGTCGACGTCCTCCTCCCCGTCGGTGGCCCGATCTACCAGGCCGCCCTCCCGGCGATCGACGACTCCGGCCGCGAGATCGCGATCATCGGCGTCGACGCCGACGTCTTCAAGACCGACCCCAAGACGGAGAAGTACATCCTCACGTCGATCGAGAAGAAGATGGACCAGTCCGTCTACGACTCGGTCATGACGGCCGGCAAGGGCGAGTTCTCGTTCGACGCGTACGTCGGCACGCTCGCCAACGCGGGCGTCGGCATCGCGCCGCTGCACAACTTCGAGAGCAAGGTCGACGCGACCCTCGTCGCCGAGGTCGACGCCCTCAAGGCGCAGATCATCAGCGGCGAGGTCAAGGTCACGTCCTACCTCGCGAAGTGACACCACGCGTTCTCCCCGGGGCGGCGCGCCCGCCCCGGGGAGAACGCGTGCCCAGCTCCACCCTCCGTAAAGGAACCGACCGATGAAGCTCGAGCTGCGCGGCATCACCAAGCGCTTCGGCGCCCTCGTCGCCAACGACCACATCGACCTCACGGTCGAGCCCGGGGAGATCCACTGCCTCCTCGGTGAGAACGGCGCCGGCAAGTCCACCCTCATGAATGTCCTCTACGGCCTCTACACGGCCGACGAGGGCGACGTCCTCCTCGACGGCGAGAAGGTCACCTTCGCAGGACCCGGCGACGCGATGGCCGCAGGCATCGGCATGGTGCACCAGCACTTCATGCTCGTGCCGGTCTTCACCGTCGCCGAGAACGTCATGCTCGGCCACGAGCAGACGAAGGCGGGCGGCCGCCTCGACCTCGACGCGGCCCGGGCGAAGGTCCGCGAGATCGCCGACCGCTTCGGCTTCCAGGTCGACCCCGACGCGATCGTCGAGGACCTGCCCGTCGGCGTGCAGCAGCGCGTTGAGATCATCAAGGCGCTCTCGCGCGACGCGCGCGTCCTCGTCTTCGACGAGCCGACCGCCGTGCTCACGCCGCAGGAGACCGACGAGCTCATGGCGATCATGCGCCAGCTCAAGGCCGAGGGCACTGCCATCGTCTTCATCACCCACAAGCTCCGCGAGGTGCGCGAGGTCGCCGACCGCATCACGGTCATGCGTCGTGGCGCCGTCGTCGGCGAGGCCGAGCCCGGCTCGAGCGACGCCGACCTCGCCTCACTCATGGTCGGGCGTGCCGTCGAGCTCGTCGTCCACAAGGACGCGCCGCAGCACTCCGACGCGCTCCTCGAGGTCGAGGGGCTCGAGATCGTCGACGCCCAGGGCGTCGTCCTCGTCGACGACCTCTCGTTCTCCGTCCGTGGCGGCGAGATCCTCGTCATCGCCGGCGTCCAGGGCAACGGGCAGACCGAGCTCGCCGACGCGCTGCTCGGCCTCGTCGCACCCGCCTCCGGGGAGATCCGCCTCGACGGTACGAACCTCGTCGGGCGCAACGTCCGCCAGTTCCTCGACGCAGGCATCGGCTTCGTCCCCGAGGACCGCGGCCACGACGGCCTCGTCGGCACGTTCACCGTCGCCGAGAACCTCATCCTCGACCGCACCGACGGGCCTCCCTTCGTCAAGGCGGGGTCGCTCCAGCTCGCCGAGCGGGACCGCTTCGCCGAGGAAAAGGTCGCCGAGTTCGACATCCGTACGCAGGGCATCACGACGCACGCCGGGCGCCTCTCGGGAGGCAACCAGCAGAAGGTCGTCCTCGCGCGCGAGCTCTCGCGCGACCTGCGGCTGCTCGTCGCCTCCCAGCCGACGCGCGGCGTCGACGTCGGCTCGATCGAGTTCATCCACAAGCGCATCGTCGCGACCCGCGACTCGGGCATCCCCGTCATCGTCGTCGCGACCGAGCTCGACGAGGCCGTCGCCCTCGCGGACCGCATCCTCGTGATGTACCGCGGCCGTGTCGTCGGCATCGTCCCCGCGGACACCCCGCGTGACGTCCTCGGCCTCATGATGGCCGGCATCCCGGCAGAAGAGAGCGAAGCCGCATGAGCACCACCGAGAACCCGCGGCCCGGGGGCGACGACCACAGCCTCGCCACGACGCCCGGCGCTTCTGCGGCGCCCGCGCCCACCGCTCCAGTGGGCGAGCCCGAGAACCGCTTCTCCACGGCCTGGCGCGAGATCGTCGGCGGGTCGTGGGGCGTGTCCGTCGGCGCCGTCATCCTCGCGCTCCTCGCGGGCGCCGTGATGATCGCGGCCACCGACGAGACGGTCCGTCAGAGCGCGACCTACTTCTTCTCCAAGCCCGGCGACATGATCGCCGCCGCGTGGACCACCGTGCGCGACGCGTACGGCGCGCTCCTGCGCGGCGCGATCTGGAACCCGGCCGGTGACACGTTCCTCGAGAACATCCGTCCGCTCGCGACGTCCCTCACGTACGCGACGCCGCTCATCGCCGCCGGTCTCGGCCTCGCGATCGGCTTCCGTGCAGGCCTCTTCAACATCGGTGGCCAGGGTCAGATGATCCTCGCCGCGATCGGCGCCGGCTGGGTCGGCTTCGCGCTCGACCTGCCTGCGGGTTTGCACCTCGTGCTCGCGATCGTCGTCGGCATCGCGGCCGGAGCCCTCTGGGCCGGTGTCGCAGGCCTCCTCAAGGCGGCCACGGGTGCGCACGAGGTCATCACGACCATCATGCTCAACCACACCGCGTACTACCTGCTGTTCTTCCTCCTCGCGACCCCCGGCCTCCTGCAGGCTCCCGGGTCCGCGAACCCGAAGACGCCGCCGATGAAGGAGACGGCGATCCTGCCGGACCTCTTCGGCTCCGGGTTCCCGCTCCACGCGGGCTTCCTCCTCGCGCTCGCCGCCGTCGCGGTGACGTGGTGGCTGCTCGAGCGCTCGCGCCTCGGCTTCTCGTTCCGTGCCGTCGGGGAGAACCCCAAGGCCGCGCGCGTCGCAGGCATCGACGTCAAGCGCACGACCGTCTACTCGATGCTCGTCTCGGGCGCGATGCTCGGCGTCGCCGGGGCGGCACAGGTCCTCGGCACCTCGACGACCGGCTTCTCGACCGACGTCGACGCAGGTATGGGCTTCGACGCCATCACCGTCGCGCTGCTCGGCCGCTCGACCCCGCTCGGCACGCTCGGCGCCGGCATCCTCTTCGGCGCCTTCAAGTCCGGCGGCGCCACGATGCAGGCCGCCGAGACGATCCCCATCGAGATCGTCACGGTCATCCAGTCCCTCATCGTGCTCTTCATCGCCGCACCACCGCTCGTCCGGGCCATCTTCAGGCTCCCGGCCCCCGGCACGGCGAAGGCCGCGCGCCGCGTTCGCAAGGAGGTGGCGGCATGAGCGCCCCCACGACCGTCCCCGACGAGCAGTCAGTCTCCGGGCAGCTGCGCCACGTCGAGGTCATCAGCACGAAGTTCGCGATTGTCCTCTCGGCCGCGACCGCCATCCTCCTCGCGATCGTCGGGCTCGTGCCGCGCGAGGGCGACGTCCGCTTCCGGCTCTCCGGCGGCAGCGAGGCACTGCAGATCCCGAGCCTCGAGGTCCCCGCGATGCCGCTCGCATGGGCGTCCGTCGTCATCTGCCTCGTCCTCGCCGTCCTCAGCTGGGTCCTGTGGCGCTCCGGTCGGCGCACCCCCTGGTACGTCGGCGTCGTCTTCGGCGTCGTGTTCCTCGCAGGGTTCCTCGGCTGGGCCGGTGCAGGCTCGCCGAGCGACGTCCCGGTCTCGAACCTCCTCGGCTCGTCGATCCTTCTCGCGGTGCCGATCATCTTCGGCGCCCTCGGCGGCACGATCGGTGAGCGCGCGGGCGTCGTCAACATCGCGATCGAAGGACAGCTCCTCGGCTCGGCGTTCGTCGCGGCCATCGTCGGCACCATGACCCAGAGCCCCTGGGCCGGCCTCCTCGCGGGCATGTTCGCGGGAGCCCTGGTCGCGCTCGTGCTCGGCGTCTTCACGATCACCTACCGCGTCGACCAGGTCATCGTCGGTGTCGTCCTCAACGTCCTCGTCCTGGGTCTCACGAGCTTCATCTACTCCCAGGTGCTCGTGCCGCAGGCCGACCTCTACAACAGCACGGTGCGCTTCCCGCGGGTGTCCATCCCCGTGCTCAGCGAGATCCCGATCATCGGCTCGGCGCTGTTCCACCAGTCGATCATCGTGTACCTCCTCTACCTCACGGTGCCCGCCATCTGGTTCGCGATGTTCCGCACCCGCTGGGGCCTGCGCCTGCGCGCCGTCGGCGAGCACCCGCTCGCCGCCGACACCGTCGGCATCAAGGTGAAGAGCGTGCGCTACCGCGCGCTGCTCGTCGCCGGTGCGATCGTCGGCATGGGCGGCGCGTACTACACGCTCGTCTCCGTCTCGGGCTTCGGCAAGAACATGACCGCGGGCGCCGGCTTCATCGCCCTCGCCGCCGTGATCTTCGGTAAGTGGGACCCCATCAAGGCGACTCTCGCGGGCCTGCTCTTCGGGTTCTCGACGGCGCTCGCGAGCGCCATGTCGATCGTCCAGGCGCCTGTGCCGAGCCAGTTCATGCTCATGCTCCCGTACGTCGTCACGCTGCTCGCGGTCGCCGGCCTCATCGGCCGGTCGCGTGCACCCGCGGCGTCGGGCACGGCCTACGTCAAGGAATGACCGTCGACGCCCCGCGGCCACCAGGCCGCGGGGCGTCCGTCACGCTGGAGGACCCTGTGACCGCACCTGAGATCGACTGGGAGGCGCTCCGCGCCGCCGCGCGCGAGGTCATGACCCGCGCGTACGTCCCGTACTCGAAGTTCCCCGTCGGCGTCGCCGCGCTCGTCGACGACGGCCGCGTCGTCGTCGGCTGCAACGTCGAGAACGCCTCGTACCCCGTGGGCCTGTGCGCCGAGTGCGGGCTCGTCTCGCAGCTCGCCGCGACGGGCGGTGGACGCCTCGTCGCGTTCGCGTGCGTCGACCGCCACGGCAACAAGCTCATGCCGTGCGGCCGCTGCCGCCAGCTCCTGTGGGAGCACGGCGGCCCCGAGCTGCTCGTCGACTCCGTCTCCGGCATCCGCCCCATGACCGAGGTGCTGCCCGACGCGTTCGGGCCCGACGACTTCGTCACCCGCGCCTGACGGCGCACCGACCCGCGCCCTGGGGCGCGCACGAGCGCGACCCGCGCACCGAGCGTCCCAGCGGCGCACCCCCGCGGCCCCGACCGGGCCGCACCGACCGACCGTAGGAGGACCCCATGACCACGTCCCGGACCGAGGCGTTCGACGCCGTCGACGTCATCGTCGCCAAGCGCGACGGCAAGGTGCTGAGCGACGCCCAGATCGACTGGGTGATCGACGCCTACACGCGCGGCGTCGTCGCCGAGGAGCAGATGGCCGCGCTCAACATGGCGATCCTCCTCAACGGCATGAGCCGTCCCGAGATCGCGCGCTGGACCGCCGCGATGATCGCTTCGGGCGAGCGCATGGACTTCTCGAGCCTCTCGCGCCCGACGTCGGACAAGCACTCGACCGGAGGCGTCGGCGACAAGATCACGCTGCCCCTCGCCCCGCTCGTCGCGGTGTTCGACGTCGCCGTGCCGCAGCTCTCCGGCCGCGGCCTCGGCCACACGGGCGGCACGCTCGACAAG
The DNA here is from genome assembly GCF_011300875.1 of Sanguibacter sp. HDW7. Taxonomy (NCBI): domain Bacteria; kingdom Bacillati; phylum Actinomycetota; class Actinomycetes; order Micrococcales; family Sanguibacteraceae; genus Sanguibacter; species Sanguibacter sp. HDW7. The sequence goes on from NZ_CP049862.1 coordinate 937,810, forward strand.
CTCGAGTCGATCCCCGGCTGGCGCGCCGCGCTGACGAACGACGAGATGATGGCGCAGCTCGACGGGCTCGGCGCCGTCATCTGCCAGGCCGGCTCGGGCCTCGCCCCCGCGGACCGCAAGCTCTACGCGCTGCGCGACGTCACGGGCACCGTCGAGGCGATCCCGCTCATCGCGAGCTCGATCATGAGCAAGAAGATCGCCGAGGGCACGGGCGCGCTCGTGCTCGACGTCAAGGTCGGCTCGGGCGCCTTCATGAAGGACCTCGAGCGTGCGCGCGAGCTCGCGCGCACCATGGTCGACCTCGGCACCGACGCCGGGGTGCGGACCGTCGCGCTGCTCACCGACATGTCGACGCCCCTCGGCCTCACCGCGGGCAACGCGCTCGAGGTCCGCGAGTCCGTCGAGGTCCTCGCGGGCGGCGGCCCGCGCGACGTCGTCGACCTCACCGTCGCCCTCGCCGTCGAGATGCTCGCAGCCGCCCACAAGCCCGTCGGCGAGGACGAGGTGCGCGCCGCGCTCGCCGACGGCCGCGCCATGGACGTGTGGAACCGCATGATCGAGGCGCAGGAGGGCGACCCCCACGCCGAGCTGCCGTGGGCCACGGAGACCCAGGACGTCCTCGCGCCCGCCGACGGCGTCCTCACGCGGCTCGACGCGTACGACGTCGGCATCGCCGCGTGGCGCCTCGGTGCGGGCCGTGCCCGCCGCGAGGACCCGGTGCAGGCCGGCGCCGGCGTCGTCATGCACGCCAAGCCCGGCGACACCGTGCGCAAGGGGCAGCCGCTCCTCACGCTCCACACCGACACGCCCGAGAGGTTCGGGCGCGCGCTCGAGGCCCTCGACGGTGCGTTCGACGTCACGGACGGCGCCGGGTTCACGCCGACGCCGCTCGTCATGGACCGCATCAGCGGCTTCTGAGCGACTGCGGTCCCGAGAGTCCGGGCCGATGGCTGCCCCCCAGCAGCCATCGGCCCGGACTTCCGGGACCGCGGGGCAGCGTAGCCGCGCAGGCTGCATAGCCGCGCAAGTCGCGGGACCGCGCAAGCCGCGGGACCGCGCTGAGCCAGGACGGCGACGGTCAGCGTCCTACGCCCGGCTGCGGGCGCGCAGGAGGACGAGCAGGAGCACGGGGACGCCGACGAAGGCCGTGACGACGCCGACGGGCAGGGGCTCGGGGAACGCGCGGGACGCGACGAGGTCCGCGCCGAGCATCATCACCGCGCCGACGACCGCGGCGCCCGCGACCGGAGGCCCCTCGGTCCGCAGGAGGACGAGAGCGACCTGCGGTGCGACGAACGCGATGAACGGCACGGGCCCCGCAACCGCCGTGACGAGGGACGCGAGCGCGATCGCGAGACCGAGCAGCACGAGCTGCGCGGCCCCGACCCGCGTTCCGAGAGCCGCCGCGACCCGCGCGTCGTAGCGCAGCAGCCCGAGCGTGCGCCCCGTGAGCCCGAGACACACGAGAAGGACGACGACGCCGAGCGCGACCGGCACGAGCGAGGCCGTCCGCACCTGGTTGAGGCTTCCCGTGAGCCATGTGAGCGAGGTCGCGAGCCCCGAGAGGTCGGCGCGCAGCAGCACCCACGAGGTGAGGCCGCCGAAGCCCGCGTTGACGCCGAGGCCGACGAGGACGACCCTGTGGGGCGTGAGGCCGCGCTGCCAGGCGCACGCGAGGACGATCGCCCCGGCGACGAGCCCGCCGGTGAGCGCGGCGAGCGCGACCGGCATCCCCGTGAGCCAGCCCTGCGCGGTCGTGAGCGCGGTCCCGCCCGCGAGCGCGAGCACCGCGGCGGTGCTCGCGCCGGCCGTCACGCCGATGATGTCGGGGCTCGCGAGCGGGTTGCGCAGGAGGGACTGGGTGACGGCGCCCGCGGCGCCGAGCCCGACGCCGACGAGGAGCGCGCCGAGGACCCTGGGGAGGCGGAGCTCGGCGACGACGTACGTCGCGCCCGGGGCGTCGGAGCCGCGCAGCGCGGCGAGGACGTCGGCCCACGTGGTTGCGACGTCTCCCGTCGCGAGCGCGACGGCCGCGAGCGTGAATCCGACGCCGACGAGCACGGCCAGGACGATGGCGCGACGCACGAGCACCGCGCGGGCCGCGTGACGTGGGCTCGGCCCGGCGTGCGAGGTGGGGAGCGTCGCGCTCATCGCGTCACCGCCCGGGCGACAAGCACGAAGGCGGGGGCGCCGACGAACGCGATCGCGACGCCCGCGGGCAGCTCACCGGTCGGGGCCGCGACACGCCCGACGACGTCGGCGAGGACGAGGAGCGCCGCGCCGACGGGTGCCGCGAGGAGGACGGCCGCGACGGGGGCGTCGGGCAGGAACCTGCGGGTGACGTGCGGGGCGAGCAGCCCGACGAACCCGACGGGACCCGCGATCGCGGTCGCGGCGGCCGCGAGCGCGACGACCGCGCACACGCCGACGACGCGGTCGGCGACGACGTGACGGCCGAGACCGGCGGCCACCTGGTCGCCGAGCGCGAGCCCTGGCCACGCGGGCAGGTTGACGAACGTGAGCGCGATGCCGACGACGAGGAGCGGGGCGACGACGCCGAGGAGGTCGAGCGGACGTCCCGCGAGCGCGCCCGTCGACCAGCCCTGGAACGAGCGCATGATCGGCTCGTGGGTGAGGAGGATCGCGGTCGTCAGCGCCCCGAGGAGCGCGCTCGTCACGGCGCCCGTGAGCACGAGCGTCGTCACGGGGCCGAACGCCCGCACCTGGCCCGCGACGAGCAGCACGAGGGCGCCGGCGACGGCCGCGCCCGCGACCGCGGACCACACGGTCGCCCCGGGCGAGGTGAGACCCGCGAATGCCATCCCGGCGACGACCGCGAGCCCCGCGCCCGAGGTGACGCCGAGCAGTCCCGGGTCGGCGAGCGGGTTGCGCGTGTGGACCTGCGTGAGCGCGCCCGCGAGCCCGAGCGCCGCGCCCGCGACGACCCCGAGGACGGTGCGCGGCAGCCGCAGCCCCGTGACGACCGCGACGGTCGCCGGGTCCGAGGCCGTCGGGTCGAGCAGGGCCCGCACGACGTCGCCGGGAGCCACGAGGGTCGAGCCGACGGCGAGCCCGGCCGCGGCGACGACGACGAGGACGACGGCCACGCCGGCCGTCGTCCTCGTCACCGCGGGTGTCCGCCGCAGCGCCTCAGGCATCCGTGGCGGGAGCGGGCTCGTCGTCGTCCTCGTCCTCCTCGTGGTGGTCGAGGTTGACCGTTCCGCGACGCCAGTAGCCGTCGACGTCCCAGTGGTCGCGCTCGAAGCCCGCGGCCTTGACGAAGCGTCGGGCGGGCTTGATGCCGACGGACTCGCCCGCGACCCACACGAAGCCTTCGCGATCGGGGAAGTCGTGCGCGACGATCGCGTCGGACAGCCACGTGCCCGAGCCCGCGGGCGCGCCGTCGCGGTGGAGCCAGACGAGCGTGAGGTCGGCCTCGGTCGGCAGGTCGATGTGCGAGCCGGGCCCGTCGACCTCGACGTACGCGGTGACCGGCACCCCGGGGCGCAGGCCCTCGACCCAGCGAGCGAGGGCGGGCAGCGCGGTCTCGTCGGCGGCGAGGACGTACCACGGGAAGACGTCCTTGACGTGGAACGAGCCGCGCGGGCCGAGCGACGCGAGCCGGTCGCCCGGCGAAGCCGTCGCGGCCCAGCGGCCCGCGACGCCGTGCTCGTGGAGCACGAGGTCGATGTCGAGGCGACGGTTCACGGGGTCGAACCAGCGGACCGTGTAGTCCCGGTAGGTGAGCCCGCGCGCGTTCCACCGGCCGTCGACGAGCTGGGGGACGACGGGGTCGCCCGCGTCGTCGGTGTCGAAGAACAGCTTGACGTGGTCCTCGGCGGCGACCGCGGGGAAGCCCTCGAAGTCGTCGTCCGAGGAGAAGCGGACGCGGACGAGCGTCTCGGAGAGCCGGGTCGTCGCGGTGACCTTGAACGTGCGGGGACGCAGCTCGAAGGAGTGCGTCGCGGTGAGCGCGTTCTCGGTGACGGGCGTCTCGCCCGTCGAGCACCAGCCGCGCGGGCCTGCGGGGACGAGGGTGTCGGAGGTCATGGTTCTCTTCTCGGGGAGGGACTGTCGGTGGGCGGGACGGTGAGGGCGGACGAGGGCGTGCTCAGAGCCCGGCGAGGATCGTCTCGAGCTGGTCGAGGACCTTGAGGCCCGTCTCGTAGCGGTCGGCGAAGAAGTACTGGACGCCGTACGCGTGGCCGGCCGCGACGGCAGGCAGCGTCGTGTACGTCGGGACCGCGTCGAGCTCCTCAGCGCCGATGCCCGGCGTCCCGTCGAGCGCCTGCTCGGTGAGGATGACGCTGTCCGGGCTCAGTCGCGTGAGCTCCTCGGTCGAGAGGTCGACGCCGTTCGTGCCGGTCGCGTCGGCCGCGACGGGGTCGATGCTCGCGCCGACGTCCGTGAGGATGCCGCCGAGCCACGAGATGGGCGTGTAGACCGTGACGATGCCCTCGTAGTGGTCGACCGCGGCGAACGTGTGCGCGGCGAGCGCGCCGGCGTACGTCTCGCGGATCTGGGCGGCCTTGGCGTCGTACGCGGCCTTGGCCTCGGTGGCCTGCGTGCCCGAGCCGACGATCTCGGCGATCTTCAGCGTCGCGTCCTTCGTCGAGGCGGAGCCGTCCGCGAGGATGAGGACGGTCGGCGCGATGCCCGAGAGGCGTGCGTGCTCGGCGACGGCCTCGGGAGAGATCTCGTCGACGGTGCCCGCGCGGACGAAGCCGATGAGGAGGTCGGGCTTGGCGGCCGCGATGGCCTCGTAGTCCCAGCCGTCGGGTCCGAGGACGACGGGCAGGTCCTTGACCTGGTCGAACTCGGCGGGGAGGAAGGCGTCCTCCCAGTCGCCGTCCGCGGTCGCGACGGGCGTGATGCCTGCGGCGAGCAGCGGGCCGACCGCACCTTCGAGGGCGACGACGCGCTTCGGTGCCGCGGGGATCTCGACGTCGCCGAAGGCGCTCGCGACGGTGGCGGTGCCAGCCTCGGCGCTCGTGGCGGTCGATGACGCAGTGGGAGCGGCTGACGTGGGGGCAGCCGTGTCGGAGGATCCTCCCGAGCAGGCGGCGAGCGCGAGCATGCCTGCGAGGACGGCGGCGAGGGAGAGACGGTGGCGCGAGGTCATGCGGGGTCCTTCGGGTCGGGGGATCGGGACGTGCCCGGGGCAGATGCGTGTCACGCCTCGGCGGCGACGCTCTCGGCGGCGACGCTCCTGGCGGCGTGCGCTGCCAGGGCGACGAGCGGGACGGACGGGCGGGGCAGGATGACGGGCGCGCCCGTCATCGGGTCGGGCAGGAGGTCGGCGCGCAGGCCGAAGACCTCGGCGAGCAGCTCGCGGGTGAGGACGTCCGCGGGGGCGCCCTGGGCGTGCACCCGGCCGCGGTCGAGGACGACGAGCTCGTCGGCGAACGCAGCGGCGAGGTTGAGGTCGTGGAGCACGGCGAGGACGGTGCGGCCCTCGTGCGCGAGCGTGCGCGCGAGGTCGAGGAGAGAAGCCTGCTGGGCGAGGTCGAGGAACGCGGTCGGCTCGTCGAGGAGGAGGGTCGGGGCGTCCTGCGCGAGGACGAGCGCGATCCAGGCGCGCTGACGCTGACCGCCCGAGAGCTCGGTGAGCCGACGCTCGGCGAGGGGTTCGAGGTCGAGCCGTGCGAGCGCCGAGCCGACTGCCGCGTGGTCGGACGCACCGAGGGGTGCGAACGCTCGCCGGTGCGGCGTGCGGCCACGTTCGGTGAGCCCGCGGACGCTCACCCCCTCGGGAGCCGTCGGCGACTGGGGCAGGAACGCGAGCCGCCGCGCGAGGCGGCGGCGGGGCACCCGGGCGACGTCGGTGCCGTCGAGGGTCACGGAGCCGTCGTGGTGGAGCTGGTGGGCGAGGCACGCGAGGAGGGTCGACTTGCCCGATCCGTTCGGGCCGACGATCGCGGTGAGCCGCCCGGGCGCGAACGTCACGGCGACGTCGTGGAGCACGGGTGTCCGGCCGTCGTAGGTCGCGTCGATCCCCGTGCACGCGAGCCGGGGAGCCGGTGACGGGGCTGCCGGACCCGTGCCGCTCGGCCGGGCGGGTGCCGGGGCTCGGGAGCGGAGGTGCGGCACGGTGAGACTCCTGGAGGTCGTGGCGGAGCGGGGCCCGGGCGGTGCGGCACACGGTGGCGCGCGACGTCGGGCAAGTTCAGGGCGAGGTCTACTCAGGTTCCCCTTACCTAGGCAAGGCTTGCCTAGGTAAGGGGAACCTACCATCGACCGCCGTGCGGTCGGGACGCGTTCCACGTCCAGAGGTGTGACGTGGGATTCTGGCCTGAGTGAGCCAGCCCTGGCACCCGGCTCTGGCCCCGGCCCGCGGGCGACCGCGGAGCCACCGCGCCCCGCTGAGCGACGTCGCGTGGGACCATCGAGGCATGGCGGGTGACGAGCACGTGGCACGGGACGACGACGCTGACGACCTCCGTCCCGACGACGCCCCCGCGCCCGCGCTCCCCGACCCCTCGAGCCGTCGTCCCTCGTCCGTCTACGGCGTCGGGTCCGACCCCGACGCGCGATTCTCGCTCGCCAACGAACGCACCGCCCTCGCCTGGCTGCGCACCGCTCTCGGCCTCGTCGCCGGCGGCATCGCGCTCGCGAGCCTCGCGAGCCTCACCGACCCGCACGTCGTCGTCGACGTCGTCGCCGCCCTCGCGTGCCTCACGGGCGGGGTCGTCGCCCTCTACGCCCTGCGCCGCTGGCGCGCCAACGAGCGAGCCCTGCGCCTCGGCCACCCGCTGCCCGTGCCCGGTGCGCTGCCGACGCTCGTCGCGGGAGTCGTCCTCCTCGGTCTGCTGCTCGCGGCCTTCGCGCTCGGGCGCGCGGTCTGAACAGCGACGGACAAAGGGCGCAGCATGAGCATCGACCCGCCCATCGCCCGTGACGCGGGCCTGCCCGCCGAGCGTTCGAGCCTCGCCTGGCAGCGCACCGTCCTCGGGGTGACCCTCGGCGCGATCGTCGCCGGGACGACGGCCCTCCACGCAGGGCACTGGTGGCTCGCCGTGGGCGCCCTCGTCCTCGCGACCATCGCCGTGTGGCCGGGAGTACTGCGGCCTACCCGACACCGGACGCTCGCCGACGGCGGTCTCGCTGGCGCGCTCGTGCGCGAGGGCTGGCCGCTCCTGCGGCGCGCTGCGCTGCTCGTCGTCGCGCTCGCCGTCGTCGGTGCCACGGCCTCGGTCGTCGGGATGCTGCCGTGACGACGGCCACCGGCCCAGCGCCGGGTCCGGAGTCGTCGCGCGACGAGGGGAGGGACCCGCTCGGAGGGCTCACGCTCTCGCGCGTGCTCGGTGCGCTCCGCCTCGGGACGCGGCTCGGGCCGGAGCCGCGCGGTGGGCGCGGGCGTGCGACTGCCGACCCGGCGCTTCCCGACGACGCGCTTCCCGACGACGCGCTGCTCGACGACGCCTGTGCCCGTGCCCTGCGCGCGGGGCACTCGCCCGTAACGGTCGTCCTGCTGCGAGAGGCCTGGGACGGGCTCGGGCCGGAGGAGCGGCTCCGGGTCGCCGCGCCGCTCGCCGACGACGCCCCGACGTGGCGCGGTCAACCTGCCATCCAGGTCGACGGGACGACGTGCGGCGCGGCCGTCGGGGCCATGCTCGCCGCGGCGGGGGACCCGGTCGTCGCGCTCGCGCTCGAGACCGGGACGGTGCTCGCCGGCGTCGTCGACCCGCGGCTGGGGCCGCTCGTCGCGGCCGCAGCGCAGGGCTTCGACGCGCTCCAGCGGTACCTGCACGCAGCGACCACCCGCCGAGTTGTGCTCGGCCTCCTGCCGTGGCCGCGGCGCCTCGGCACGCCGCCGTGGGGCCTCGCGCGCGAGGCCCGCTGTGCCGATGTCCGGTTCCGGCACGTCGTCGTCGACGTGGCCGACCGCACCCGGACGAGCGAGCTCGCCGCGCGCATCGACGTGTGCCTGCGCGCGGGCACACCGCTGCCGCTGTTCACAGGCGGTGCGAGCCGCTCCGGGTGGTCGACGGCGCTGCCGCGGCACGTCGTGCTGCTCACGGGCGTCGAGAGCGCCGCCGCCTGGACCGGCGTCGCCCCGGGCGCCGACGGCGGGACCGGACCCGGCGCCCCAGGCGCCTCGTGGCGCGTCTACGAGCCTTCGCGCGGGCGCGTGCTCACCGTCGACGCCCGCACGTGGGCCGTCCCCGAGCGGCGCGACGCGTGGGGCCGCTGGAGCCGGCCGCACTGGATCGTCCTGCCGCGCTGAGCGGGCACCTGCGCTCCGGCGTGACCTGCGGGGCCGCGCGAGCACGCGCACGGAGGTGCGGCGGCGGCCTGCCGAGAGCATGATGGGAGGACGCCACGGCAGGAAGGAGTTCTCTCATGAGCACCGATCCGACCGCAGGTCGGGCCGACGCAGGCCTCGAGCCGCCGACGCCCGGCGAGCCAGTCGACCTCCTCCAGGACCCGGGCATCCCGCCCGGCGACCCCGAGGAGTACAGCCCGACGATCGCGCGCCCCGACACGGACGGTGCCGCGACCGAGAGCGACGTCGCGGACCAGGCCGTCGAGGTCCCGCTCGACGACGACGCCGAAGGAACGAACGTCGACTGACCCGTGACGACGGCGGTGCCCGCCTCCGTGCGGTCATCGCCGTCGTCTGCCCACCACCCCCGCCGACGAGCGTCCTCGACCGCTCCCGCGCGCCTCTCGGGGTGCGAGGGAGACGTGCTCCGGCGCCGGAGCGCCGACGTCTCACGACCTCCCCGCGACGCTTATCCTTGGAACCATGACTGCGCCGTCCCTCGACCAGATCCGCGTCCTGCCGAAGGTCGTCCTCCACGACCACCTCGACGGCGGCCTGCGGCCCCAGACCCTCCTCGATCTCGCCGCCGGCATCGGCTACACGATGCCCGCGAGCACGCCCGAGGCCCTCGCCGACTGGTTCGAGGCCGCAGCTGACTCCGGCTCGCTCGTGCGCTACCTCGAGACCTTCGACCACACGATCGCCGTCCTCCAGACGGCCGAGGCGCTCGAGCGCGTCGCGCGCGAGGCCGTCATCGACCTCGCGGCCGACGGCGTCGTCTACACCGAGCAGCGCTGGGCGCCCGAGCAGCACCTCCGTGAGGGCCTCACCCTCCAGGAGGCCGTCGAGGCCGTCGGCCGCGGGCTCGCCGCCGGCGAGGCCGCCGTCGAGTCCGTGGGCGGGCGCATCGTCGCCCGCCAGCTCGTCACCGCGATGCGCCACGCGGACCGCTCCGTCGAGATCGCCGAGCTCACGCTCGCGAACCGCGGCCAGCACCGCGTCGTCGGCTTCGACATCGCGGGCGCCGAGATCGGCTTCCCGCCCTCGCAGCACTCCGCCGCCTTCGAGCTCCTCCACGACGGGCTCTTCCCGACGACGGTCCACGCGGGCGAGGCCGACGGCGTCGACTCGGTGCGCTCCGCCCTCACCGACGGCCACGCCGCCCGCATCGGCCACGGCGCACGCCTCGTCGAGGACATCACGGGCGTCGAGGAGGCCATGCGCCGCCGTGGCAAGGCCGACCTCAGCGAGCTCGAGCTCGGCCCCGTCGCCACGTGGGTGCGGGACCGTCGCATCGCGCTCGAGCTGTGCCCGCTCTCGAACGTGCAGACGGGCACCGCCCCGTCCGTCCGTGACCACCAGATCACCCTGCTGAAGAACCTCGGGTTCGCCGTGACGGTGAACACCGACAACCGCCTCATGTCGCGCACGTCGATGACGACGGAGATGAACCGCCTCGTCACCGACGCGGACTGGACGCTCGACGACCTGCTCGCCGTGACCCTCACGGCCGCGTGGAACGCGTTCATCCCGTTCGACGAGCGCCAGGAGCTCGTGTCCCAGCTCATCCTGCCGCGTACCGCGGTCGTCCGAGAGGAGCGTGGTCAGCTGTGACCACCGCCGCCGAGGTCGCCGGAATCGTCGACCACACCCTGCTCAAGCCCGAGGCCACCCCGGCCGACGTCGCCGCGCTCGTCGAGGAGGGCGTCCGACTCGGCGTCTTCTCCGTGTGCGTCTCGCCGTCGATGCTGCCGTTCGACGCCAAGGGGCTCAAGATCGCCACGGTCGTCGGCTTCCCGTCGGGCAAGGTGAAGACGGAGATCAAGGCCGCCGAGGCCGCGCGCGCGATCGCCGACGGCGCCGACGAGATCGACATGGTCATCGACGTCGGCACCGCCCGCACCGGTGACTTCGACGCCGTGCAGGCCGACATCGCGGCCGTCCGCGCCGCCGTCCCGGCCGACAAGATCCTCAAGGTCATCATCGAGTCCGCCGCGCTGAGCGACGAGCAGATCGTCGGCACGTGCCGTGCCGCCGAGGCCGCGGGCGCCGACTTCGTCAAGACGTCGACGGGCTTCCACCCGACCGGCGGCGCGAGCGTCCACGCGGTGCGGCTCATGGCCGAGACCGTCGGCGGGCGCCTCGGCGTCAAGGCCTCGGGCGCGATCCGTGACGGCGCTGCGGCCCTCGCGATGATCGAGGCCGGCGCGACGCGTCTCGGGCTCTCGGGCACCGCGGCCGTCCTCGACGGCGTCACCGCGGGCGCGACCGCGGCCGACCACGTCGCGGGCGACGGCGGGGGCTACTGAGTGCCGCTGCTCGACGCCCCGACCCGCGTCCGCGGTGAGCACACCGGTGAGGTCGTCCGCGTCGAGAGGCTGACCCCGCACATGGTGCGCGTCGTCCTCGGCGGGGCCGGGCTCAGCGAGGTCGCGGACCTGCCGTGGACCGACGAGTACGTCAAGCTCGTCCTGCCCGGCCCCGACGGCCTCGTCATGCGCTCCTACACGGTGCGTGCGTGGGACCCGGACGCGCGGGAGATGACGATCGACCTCGTCGTCCACGGCGACGCCGGGGTCGCGGGCCCGTGGGCCGCGACCGTGGGCGTCGGGGCGCAGGTCACGCTGCGCGGGCAGGGCGGCGACTTCGTGCCCGACCCGTCGTGCGACGCGCTCCTGCTCGTCGGCGACGAGTCCGCGATGCCCGCGATCCTGCGCGCCCTCGAGGCCGTACCTGCGGGGCTCGCGGCGCACGCGTTCGTCGAGGTCTCCGCGGACGACGAGCGTCAGGCCGTTCCCCTGCAGCACGGCGTGCACGTCACGTGGGTGCGGCGGGGCGAGACGTGGGGCGGAGCGCTCGTGCGCGCCGTCCGCGACGCCGCACTGCCCGCGGGGCGCCTCCAGGCGTTCATCCACGGCGAGGCCGGTGTCGTGCGCGAGCTGCGCCGCCACGTGCGCGCCGACCGCGGCGTCACGCGCGAGGACCTCTCGGCCTCCGGGTACTGGCGCCTCGGCGTCGACGACGAGGGGTGGCGTGCGTCGAAGGGCGAGTGGAAGGACGCGGTCGCCCGCGACGACGCCGCGCTTGCCGGCTGACCGATGACCCTGCCCGACGCGCCTCGTCTCCTGCCGGGCAAGGTCGTCGGGAGCGTCGTGAGCGCCGACCGGCCGACGCCACGCACCGCGCGCCTCGTCGTGCACCTGCCCGGGTACGCCGGGACCGAGCCGCTCGTGTGGACCGACGAGCATGTCACGCTCTCCGACCTCAGCGACGACGAACGTACCGTCGTCACGCGTCGGTGCGCCGTGCGCCGCTGGGACCAGGACGCGCTCGAGATGACGCTCGAGATCCACCTCCACGACGGGCCGGGCGCCGAGCTGCCCCGGTGGGCCCGCTCGTACGGCGTCGGCTCGTGGGTCACGGTGCTGGGCCGGCACGGCGAGCTCCGGCCCGACCCCGCCCGGAACGTGCTCCTGCTCGCAGGGGACGAGGCCGGGCTGCCGACGATCCTCCGGACTCTCGAAGAGCTCCCTGAGGGCGTCGCGGCGCGTGCGTTCGTCGAGGTCGCGGACGCCGCCGAACGACGCGCAGCCGATCTGCCCGCGGGCGCTGGGCTCACGTGGGTGCTGCGGGGCGCGGCGTACGGCGAGGCGCTCCTCGCGGCGGTGCGCGCAGCGCGGCTGCCCGACGGCTCCGTCCAGGCGTGCCTGCGCGGGGAGGCCGCGCTCGTCCGGTCGTTGCGGAGGCTCGCCGTCGACGTGCACGGGGTCGCGCCCGCGGACGTGTCGGCCGTGCCGCTGTGGTGGCGCGGCGAGGCGTCCGGCGGCCGGTGGAAGGCTGTGCGCGAGCAGTGGGACGCGGAGGTCGCGGCTGACGACGGTGCGGCTCGCGACGGTGCTGCGGGGCGTAGCTAGGCGCGGGGGATGCCGCCCGCGCGCTCGACGAGGACCATGAGGTCGCCGCGGCTCGAGAGGTCGAGCCGCGCGAGGATGTCGGAGAGGTGGGACTTCACGGTCGACGCCGACATAAAGGTGTCCGCGGCGATCTCCGGGTTCGTGCGGCCCGCGTGGACCCCGGCCGCGATCTCCAGCTGACGCTCGGTGAGCCGCGCGAGCGCACGCTGCGCTGCAGCCCGGTCAGGGCCCTGGTCGGTGCGCATGCGTTCGACGAGGCGTCGGGCGACGTCGGGGGACAGGACGCTCGTGCCCGCGTGCGCGGCCCGCACTGCGGCCGCGAGGTCCTCGGGGACGCGGTCCTTGAGGACGAACGAGTCGGCGCCCGCGTGGAGCACCGCGAGGGCGTCGTCGTCGATCTCGAAGCTCGTGAGCGCGACGACCGCGGGAGGCGACGCGAGCGCGCGCACGCGCCGCGTCGCGGTGATGCCGTCGACGCGCGCCATGCGCAGGTCCATGACGACGACGTCCGGCCGGTGCGCGTGCACGGCCTCGAGGACCTCGTCGCCGTCGGTCGCTTCTGCGACGACCTCGATGTCGGCCTCCGGGGCGAGCAGCAGCTTGAGCGCTGTGAGGGAGAAGCGTTCGTCGTCGACGAGCAGGACGCGGATCATGCAGCAAGGTTATCCGCGGCCACCGACATCCCGGTGCGGACGGACCGACGCTGACGGGCTGACGCGAGACTCCGTCCGACACCCACCGACCTCGCCTCGCGCACCGATCGACGCGTTCCCCCCCGTTCGATGGGAGGAACGCGTCAATCCGTCGGGGAGGTGGGGGTGGGGCTGGGGGGCGAGGACCAGGGCAGCCAGGCCTCGAGCGTGTGCTGTCCGCTCGCGACCTCCGTCGTCACTGTCCCGCCGAGCAGGGTCACGCGCTCGCGCACCCCTTCGAGACCGCGTCCCGCTCCGGGAACTCCTGACGGCGCGGCCCCGAGCGGGTTCGTCACGGTGAGGCGCACGCCCGTGCGCGGACCGCCGACGACGCTCGCCTCGCCAGCATCCGGGCGGCCGTGCTTGCGGGCGTTCGTCAGGGCCTCCTGGAGCACCCGGTGGGCCGCCCGCGCCGTGGGCGCTGGCATCGACGCACCGTCGTCGAGCATCATCGTGAACGACATCGGGACGCCCGACGCGCGCCGTGACTCCTCGACGAGAAGCGCGAGAGCATCCGGCGTCACGGGCCGGCGGGCCTCCTGCGCGGCGGCGATGCCGCCCGGCGTGCGCATGAGCGTGATGAGGTCGCGCATCTCGTCGAGCGAGCCGTGCGCGTCCGAGCGGACGGCCGCGGCGAGCTCGGCGAGCTCGGGGTCGTCGGACGCGCGCTCGAGCGCCGCGGCGTGCAGCGAGAGCAGCGAGAGGCGGTGCGCGACGGTGTCGTGGATCTCGCGGGCGAGCAGCTCGCGCTCCTCGACCTGCCCGAGCATGCCCCGCAGCCCGTCGGCCTCCACCCTGGTCTCCTGCGTCGAGCGGACCGCCTCGCGCGCCGCGAGCTGCTGCCGCTGGATGTAGCCCACGACGAACGGCAGCGCGACGAGCACGACGACGACCGCGACGATGCCGGGCACCGTGAGGACCGAGTAGCCGCCGTCGTCGAGCGGCATGGCCCAGATCTGCCGGTCCGGCGGACGGTTGCCGTCGAGCACGAGACCCACGGTGATCGACGCGGCGCTGCCGAGGGACGCGAGCGCCGCGTCCCGCCACCGTCCGCGCCGGACGAGGACCGTCGTCCCGACGAGCGCGCCGACGGCGTCGCCGCGCAGGAGCAGGCCGAACGCGAGCGACGCGAGGACGAGCCAGCCCGGCAGCGTCTCGCGCCGCAGGACGAGGAGCACGATGCCCGCCGCGCCCAGGTACCCGAGCAGCCCGAGGAACGCCTCGCCGCCCGAGGACTCCCACCCGTACGTCACGCAGGCGAGCGACGCGAACGCCGAGGCGGTCGCGAGGAGCACCGAGCGCACGCGGCGCATCTCGGCCCCTGGGCGCCGTGCCGGCCGCGGGGCGTGCACGGTGACGCCCGGCGGCGGCGCGAGCTCGACGCGGCGGGTCTCGGGCCGGGGCGGCGGCCAGTGCGGCTGCTGCTGCGGCGGGATCTGCTGGGACATGCGCCCACCGTACGGCCTGCCACCGACACCCGGGACCGCCCGGCCGGGCACGTCGCGACCCGTGCGGACCACCCGGTCGGGCATCGCGTTCTGCCCGGTCGGCCGACGCGCTGACCAGCGCCGACGCGGTTCGCTGAGCGGGACGCAGCACCGGGTCCGACGACCCGGCCCACCGACGGAACCCGAAGGACGCGTGATCCACGTGAACGAGAACCCCAACGCCCTGCCGCCCACCGGCGGTCACCCCGAGCAGCAGCCCGGCCCGTACGCCGGCCAGCCGAACCCGTACGGCCAGCAGATGCCCCAGCCCGCCCCGCCGCGGCTCAGCTGGTTCGCGCGCCACAAGGTGCTCACCGTCGTCGGCGCGCTCGTCGTGCTCGGCGTCGTCGGGAACGCGCTCGGGGGTGGCGGCGACGACACGCCGGCCGCCGCGCCCACCGCAACCTCGACGACGACCGCCGGGGGCGACGCGACGAAGGACGAGAAGCCGAAGGACGACGCGACGAAGGACGACGCGTCAAAGGAGGAGAAGCCCGCGAAGGACGAGAAGAAGGACCCCGGCGTCGGCGACACGGTCCGCGACGGCAAGTTCGAGTTCGTCGTCACGAAGGTCTCCGACGGCGGGACGTCGATCGGCCCGAAGGGCTTTGCCGAGAAGGCGCAGGGCAGGTTCGTGCTCGTCCACGTCGACGTGACGAACATCGGCAAGGAGCCGCAGTACTTCTTCGGCGACAACCAGACCGTCTACGACTCCGAGGATCGCGAGTTCTCCGCGGACACGACGGCCGCCATCTACCTCGAGGACTCGTCGTCGTTCATCGAGGAGATCAACCCGGGCAACACCGTCGAGGGCACCCTCGTCTTCGACCTGCCCAAGGGCGTCGGCGCGGAGCGCATCGAGCTGCACGACTCGGTGTTCTCGGGCGGGGTCGTCGTCGACCTGCGCTGAGGCCGGGTGCGGGCACGGGGAGGACCGCCCTGTTCAGGGGACAGGGCGGTCCGCGCGTGCCGCTCGACGCGGCGCCGGACGCGGGACGTGCGAAGAGCGGGGGGACGTGCGCAGGGCGCGGCGGTTCAGGGACCGCCGCGCCCTGCGCGTTCGTCGGCTCAGAGCCCGAGCAGCTCGCGCAGCTCGCTCGTGACGATCTCGAGGTGCGCGTGCGCCTCGATCCGGGCCCGCGAGATCGCGTCGTAGGACGCGTCGGACTCGACCGGGAAGACGGCCTCGAGATAGCACTTCACCTTGGGCTCCGTGCCGGACGGACGCACGACGACGCGCGTCGAGTCCGCCGCGAGCAGGCGCAGCCCGTCGGTCGGCGGCAGCCCGTCGAGACCCTCGGAGAGGTCCTCGACCGAGACGACGGGCGATCCCGCGAGCGTCGCCGGGGGAGCAGACCGCAGCCGCTCCATCGTCTCCGGGATGAGCGAGAGGTCGCTGAACCGCCCCGAGAGCTGCGAGGACAGGTGCAGGCCGTGCTCGCGCGCGAGGTCGTCGAGCAGGTCGAGCAGCGTGCGCCCCTCAGCCTTGAGGCGGTCCGCGAGCTGCACGAGCACGAGCGCCGCCGAGATGCCGTCCTTGTCACGGACCTGGCCCGGGTCGACGCAGTAGCCGAGCGCCTCCTCGTAGCCGAAGACGAGGCCCTCTGCGCGCGAGATCCACTTGAACCCCGTGAGCGTCGACGCATACGTGAAGCCGTGCTTGCCGGCGATCCGGCCGAGCAGGCGCGAGGACACGATCGAGTTCGCAAACGTCAGCGCGCTCGGCACGATGCGCAGCCGGGACGCGTTCTCCGCGAGGGCAGCGCCGAGGAGCGCGCCGACCTCGTCGCCGTGGAGCATGCGCCAGCCGTCCGAGTGCTCGTCCGCGCGCCGCGGGTCGAGCACGGCCGCAGCGCAGCGGTCCGCGTCCGGGTCGTTCGCGACGACGAGGTCCGCGCCCACCTTGCGGGCGAGTGCGATCGCAAGGTCGATCGCGCCCGGCTCCTCGGGGTTGGGGAACGCGACCGTCGGGAAGTCGGGGTCCGGCTCGAGCTGCTGCTCGACGCCGAAGAGGTCGCCGTAGCCGGCGCCCGCGAGCGTCGTCAGTGCGGTCTCCGCCCCCACGCCGTGCAGCGGCGTGTAGACGACGCGCAGGTCGCGCGGGTACGTCTCGCCCTCAGGGAACGCGAGGCGTCCGACGGACTCGCGGTAGGAGAGGTGGATCTCCTCGCCGAGCGTCTCCCAGCCGTCGTCGGCCCGGGGGACCGACGCGACCGACGCGACCGCGGCGATCTTCTCCGCGATGAGCCCGTCGTACGGCGGGACGATCTGCGCGCCCTGGCCGGCGTCCGTGACGACCTCTCCGCCGAGGTACACCTTGTAGCCGTTGTCCTGGGGCGGGTTGTGGCTCGCCGTCACCATGACGCCGGCGTCCGTGCCGAGGTGGCGCACCGCGTACGCGAGGACCGGCGTCGGCAGGGCGCGGGGCATGATCCGCGCGTCGACGCCCGCAGCCGTCATGACGGCCGCCGTGTCGAGAGCGAACGTCCGCGAGTTGTGGCGCGCGTCGTAGCCGATGACGACCGTCGGACGCGCACCCCCGCGCGCCTCGACCAGATAGGCCGCGAGGCCCGCGGCCGCACGGATGACGACCGCGCGGTTCATACGCGCCGGACCGCCCGCCATCCGGCCGCGCAGGCCTGCCGTGCCGAACTGCAGCAGGCCGCTGAAGGCGTCGGTGAGCTCGGCCGCGAACACGTGCGCCTCGGCGTCGTCCTGCGAGGCCTGCTCGAGGAGCATCTCGAGCTCGCCGCGCGTCGCCGCGTCGGGGTCGTCGTCGATCCAGGCCTCGACCTGGGCGCGGAGCTCGGCGGAGACCGTCATCAGATCCTCCCGACGATGTCGGCGAGCAGGGCCGAGATGCGCGGGCCCGCCGCCTGACCGGCCTCGATGACCTCGGCGTGCGAGAGGGGCGTCGGCGAGATGCCCGCCGCAAGGTTGGTGACGAGCGAGATGCCGAGCACCTCGAGGCCCGCCTGGCGGGCCGCGATCGCCTCGAGCGTCGTCGACATGCCGACGAGCGAGCCGCCCATGATGCCCGCCATGCGCACCTCGGCCGGCGTCTCGTAGTGGGGGCCGCGGAATTGCACGTAGACGCCCTCGTCGAGGGAGCCGTCGACCTCGCGCGCGACGTCGCGCAGGCGCGGGGAGTAGAGGTCCGTGAGGTCGACGAAGTTCGCGCCCTCGATGGGCGAGGCGCCGGTGAGGTTGATGTGGTCCGAGATGAGGACCGGCGTGCCCGGGCCCCACGCGAGGTCGAGACCGCCGCAGCCGTTCGTGAGGATGACGGTGTCGCAGCCTGCGGCCGCCGCGGTGCGGACACCGTGGGCGACCCGTCGGACACCCTTGCCCTCGTAGTAGTGCGTGCGCGATCCGAGCACGAGCGCGTGCTTGCCCGTCGCCTCGATGCGGATCGAGCGGATCGAGGCGCCGTGGCCCGCGACAGCAGGAGCGGTGAACCCGGGGATCTCCGCCGAGGGGATCTCGGCGACGGTCTCGCCCAGGAGGTCGGCTGCGCCGCCCCATCCGGAGCCGAGGACGAGCGCGACGTCGTGGCGGGCCACGCCCGTGCGCTCCGCGATGACGGCCGCGGCGGCCGCCGCGACGTCGGTGGGGTCGGTCGTGGGGTCGTCGATCGAGAGAGTCGTCATGACCCCAGGCTAAGCGGTGCCCCCTAGCATCCGGACCTGTGTTCTCGCGCGGGGTCGTCCTGGTGTCCGCATGGTGGCACGATGGTCGCCGTGACAATCGATCAGCAGGACCTCCAGGCCACGACCGTGACGATCGTCGGCGGCGGCCCCGGCGGCTACGAGGCGGCACTCGTCGCGCGGCGCCTCGGCGCCGACGTCATGCTCGTCGAGCGCCGCGGCCTCGGCGGCTCGGCCGTCCTCACGGACGTCGTGCCGTCGAAGACCCTCATCGCGACCGCCGACTGGATGACGATCGCCCAGCGCGCGACCGAGCTCGGCATCTCCCTGGCTCCCGAGGGCGAGGACGCCGAGCCCGGCGCCCTCCGTGCGCGCGTCGACCTCGGTCGCGTCAACGCCCGCGTGCGCGAGCTTGCGCTCGCGCAGTCGGCCGACATCCGCACGCGCCTCGAGCGCGAGGGCGTGCGCCTTGTCACGGGCACGGGCCGGCTCACGTCGCCCTCGCGCGTCGAGGTGACGGCCGACGACGGCACGGTCATGGCGCTCGACTCCGACGTCGTCCTCGTCTCCGTCGGCGCGACCCCCCGCGAGCTGCCCGACGCGAAGCCCGACGGCCGCCGCATCTTCACGTGGACCCAGCTCTACGAGCTCACCGAGCTGCCCACCCACCTCATCGTCGTCGGCTCGGGAGTCACCGGCGCAGAGTTCGCCGGCGCCTACAACGCGCTCGGCGTGCCCGTCACCCTCGTCTCCTCGCGCGACCGCGTGCTGCCCGGCGAGGACGCCGACGCCGCGAACCTCATCGAGGAGG
The DNA here is from genome assembly GCF_011300875.1 of Sanguibacter sp. HDW7. NCBI lineage: Bacteria > Bacillati > Actinomycetota > Actinomycetes > Micrococcales > Sanguibacteraceae > Sanguibacter > Sanguibacter sp. HDW7. The sequence goes on from NZ_CP049862.1 coordinate 956,627, forward strand.
TCTTCCGCGACCGCGGCATGACCGTCATGGGGCGCTCGCGGGCCGAGTCCGCGCGCGTCGTCGGGTCCGGCGACGACGAGCACGTCGAGGTGACCCTCGCCGACGGCCGCGTCGTCTCCGGCTCGCACGTCCTCATGGCCGTCGGCTCGGTGCCCTCGACCAAGGGCCTCGGGCTCGAGGAGATCGGCGTCAGGCTCTCCGACTCCGGGCACATCGAGGTCGACCGCGTCTCACGCACGTCCGTGCGCGGCGTCTACGCCGCCGGCGACGTCACGGGTGTCCTGCCGCTCGCGTCCGTCGCCGCGCAGCAGGGACGCATCGCCATGTCGCACGCGCTCGGCGACGCCGTCGTGCCCATCCGACTGCGCACCGTCGCCGCGAACATCTTCACGACGCCCGAGATCGCGACCGTCGGCTACTCCGAGACCGCCCTGCAGGAGCGCAGCTCGAAGTACGCCGTGACGATGCTGCCGCTCGCCCGCAACCCGCGCGCCAAGATGCTCGGCATGCGCCACGGTTTCGTCAAGCTGTTCCACCACCCCGACGCGGGCGTCGTCCTCGGCGGCGTCGTCGTCGCGCCGCGCGCAAGCGAGCTCGTCTTCCCCATCACGCTCGCGGTGCAGCACCGGCTCACGGTCGACGACGTCGCGGAGGCGTTCACGGTCTACCCGTCGCTCTCGGGCTCGATCGCCGAGGTGGCCCGCATGGGCCACCACCGCACTCTGGACTGAACGCCGCCTCGGCCGGCCCCGCTGGTGCGGGACCGGCCCTCGGGTCGCGGGCCGTTCGCCCGCACGCGAGCAGATCGCTTCTTCGTGACCTAGTCGCTTCCTCACGACCTAGTCCGCTCCGCGCGAGCTAGTCGCGCTGCGGTCCTAGGTCGCGTCGAGAGGACTAGGTCGAACGCGGGTGGCGCGGCCCCGCGGGGTGGCGCGGCCGCGAGGGAGCGCGGCCGCGGGGGCTGGGTGGGCCCGGCGGGCTGGTCAGGGGGTGAGGAGGAGGGTCGTGAGGGCCGCCGGGGTGGGGGCCATCGCTGCTGCGCCTGCCGCCTCCAGCTCGCCCGGGTCCGCGTAGCCCCACGCGACGCCGATCGTCTCGAGGCCGTGGGCCGCCGCGCCCTCGACGTCGTGCTCACGGTCGCCCACCATGACCGCCGTCGTGCCAGCCACGGCCGGGTCGACGCCCAGCTCGCCGAGCGCGTACTCGATGACGTCGGCCTTCGACGACCGCCTCGGGGCGTCCGGACCCGCGCCCGTCACCGCATCCTCGAGGGTCGCGCCGTAGACGCCGTCGAGGAACGGGTCGAGGCCGAAGCGCTCCGTGAGCTGCCGCGCGAAGATCTCGGGCTTCGACGTCGCGACCGCCAGACGGCGGCCCGACGCCCGCAGCGCTCCGAGCACCTCGGGGATGCCGTCGAACACCGAGTTCGTCCACATGCCCTGCGGGACGAAGTGGGCGCGGTACGTGCGGATCGCCTCCGGCACGTCGTCCTCGGCGAAGCCGTTGGCCACGAACGACGCGGCGAGCGGCGGACCGACGAAGCGACGCAGGGCGTCGGGCGACGGGACGGGCACGCCGTGGGTCTCGAACGCGTGGACGACCGAGGAGATGATCCCGGGCGCGGAGTCCATGAGCGTGCCGTCGAGGTCGAGCAGGACGAGAGAGCGGTTCGCGAAGGTCACGAGGTCAAGTGTCTCGCGAGGCACCTAGGACCGCGGTCACGTCCGGACGCGGTCGGTCCCGCCACCGATGGCGTGGCCTCGAACCGTCGCACGCGCCTGGCCCATTCGGGCGCCGGTCCCCACACGCGCCTGGCACGTACCCGCGCCCGGCCCTCACGCACGCATGGCTCTCACCCTCGCCAATCTCCCGCACGAGCCCGGCCGCCCTCCGTGATGCGACCCCTCAGGGCAGCGCGACCCCCACGTGGAGGCGTCCGCCGCCCACGTGGAGCTCGGTGACGCGCAGCCCCCGCAGGTGCGGCGGCAGGGGCGCGGGCGCGAGGAGCGCCGTCGTGTCCGCGAGGACCTCGAGGCGTGCACCGTCGGGCCGGACCCGTACCGCGTCGCCGCTCACGCCGCGCGCCGCGAGCGTGCCACGCAACGTGTTCTCGACCGTGCCGAGGAACAGCCCGACGAGCCGGTGCGCGGGCAGCGAGCGCGCCGACGCGGCGACGTCGAGCACGGCGACGCCCGACGCGAGCCGCAGGACGCGCACGGTGACGACGACCCTCCCCGCGGCGCGGGCCGCGAGGCGGGCCGCGGTCGGCAGGCCGGGCAGCTCGCGCGGGTCGACGTCGACCGTGAGCGTGTCGCCGACGAGCACGGGCGTGCCGATGCCGGGCGGGAGCCCGTCGGGTGCGGCGAGCTGCAGCAGCTCGGGGACGGTGAGCGAGATGTCCATGGCAGGTGTCCTCTCAGCTGGTCGCGGCGGCCTCGACCGGGGCGAGCTCGATGTCCGCGACGATGCCGCGGTGGTCGGAGCCGTCGTCCGGCATGACGTGCACCCCCGTGAAGGTCATGCCGCGGCCGAAGATCCAGTCGATGCGGACGTCCGGCGCCCAGGCGGGGAACGTGAGGGCCGACGGGTCGCCGACGGCGTCCTGCGCGGAGACGAAGCCGCGGCTCGTCACGTGGTCGATCTCCGGCCAGCCCGGCTCGGAGTTGAAGTCGCCGGCGATGAGCGCGGCCGGTTGTGAGGCGATGTCCGCGGCCATGAGGACGTCGAGCTGCGCGAGGCGCGTCGGGGTGTTCTCGTCGCGGTGCTGGAGGTGGGCGCTCGTGACGACGAGGGGGACGACGTGGCTGAGCGTCGCGGTGATGGCCGAGCGCCACTGAGGCCCGTCGCCGTACGGCAGGCGCGTGCGCACGACCTGCTCCTCGGCGCCGAACTCGCCGTCGCTGCCGAGCAGCGCGGGGTCGACGAGGAGGACGTTGACGAACTGGCGGTCCGCCGCGGGTGCGGCGACCGCCCGGAAGCCCGTCGCGCGTTCGAGGTACGTGAGCATGTCGGCGCCGCCGCCCATGACCCAGCCGCGCGACACCTCCTGGAGCGTGACGACCTGGGCGCTCGTGCCGCGGATCGCCTCGGCCATGCGTCCCAGGCCGAGACCCGGGTCTTGCGTGACGCCGTAGTGGAGGTTCCAGTCGAGGACGCGCACGGTGCCCGCGACCTTGTCGATCGCGGGGGCGACGCGCGGCGGCGCGACCGCGTCCCGCACGGGCAGGGCGACGAGCACGAGGATCGCGACCGCCGCCGCGGCCAGGTGCGCGGGCCGGGTGAGCCTGAACCGCGCACCGTCCGCGTCCAGGGGTGCTGGCGCCGGCCGCCTCACACCGGCCGCCGCGAGCGCGACGACCGCCGCGAGGACGACGAGCCAGTTGGGGAAGCCGAGCGGGACGTCGTAGTCGAGCTGGTAGACGAGCAGCGGCAGGATGAGCCCGAGACCGACGGCGGTCGCCGTGCCCGCCCGCGCGAGGCCCGCGCGCAGCGGCGCGCGCGCCGGCAGCGGGACCGACCACGCGACCGCGAGGGCGTACGTCGAGGCGACGAGGAGCAGCAGCGGCGCGAGGAGGGCGACGACGACGCCTAAACCGGTCGCGGGTTCGCCGAGCGCCTGTGTCGGGACGAAGACCGCGACGGATGTCGCGACGAGCACGACCGCCATGAGGACCGGCGCGAGCGCCGGACCTCGCCGGCCCAGCCCTCGGCCCGCGCCGACGCGGACGAAGGACAGCCACATGCTGGTGGCGATGAACCCGAACGTCAGTGGCACGACGAGGTCGTCGAGGGACCGGCCGAGCTGCGAGGCGAGGTACGCGGGGTTGCCCATGACCATGACCGCGAGGGCGAGGTACGGGCCGAGCGCCCACACCCGCCGGGGTGGAGTCGTCGCCGCGGCGTCGCGCAGCAGCCACGCGCACCACAGCGCGCCACCCACGACGAGGACCGTCGGCAGCCAACCGTCGAGGCCCGGCCGCCACACGGCGTCCCACGTCGACAGCGCCATGCTCAGGCCGGTCGCGAGCATGACGCCCGTCAGCACGCCGATCGCGGCGCGCCTGGACGGAGCCCGGTGAGGGTCGCCGTCGTCCCCCGCGACGAGGTGCACGGTGAGCACGAGGACGCCGATCGCGACCGACGCGGCCCCGAGCGCGATCCAGTACCGCGGCACCGAGCCCGTCGCCTGCACCGCGAGTCGTGCGAGCGCGAGCAGCACGACGCCCACGAGCACCGTACGACCCGTCACGGGCCGCAGCCGCGCGACCGCGAGTGCCACGAGACCCGGTGCGACGTAGGTACCGAGCGCTGTGAGCGCGACGATGACGACGCCCGCCGCGAACGCGCGGTCGAACATCGGCCCGCTCGCGCGGACGAGCTCGACCGTCAGCGCCGTGACCAGCGTGAGCAGTGCGGTGCGCGCGAGAGGGCGCGTCGGTGCGTCGACCATGGCAGGAGCCTAGCGACCGCCCCTGACATTCCCGTCTCGGAGGCCTCCAGCAGGGTCGAGCTGTGCTGGCGGTCTACGAGTCACCGTGGAGATGGGGGAGGCGACATGCACGGCGCGTCAGGCGAACAGGCTCTCGCCCACGTACGCCCCGTCGACGGGGGACAGCCGCGCGCCGTCGGGCACGCCCGGCGGCACGGCGAAGAGGCCTGAGCCCGTGTGCCGCAGGTACTCGACGAGCAGGTCGTTGCGGGCCATGCGCGTCTGCATCGGCACGTACTGGCGCGCGGGGTCGCGGACGAACGCGAGGAAGAACAGGCCCGCGTCGAGCTTGCCGAGCCCGTCGGAGCCGTCCGTGTAGTTGTAGCCGCGGCGGAGCATGCGCATGCCGTCGTTCGTCGAGGGGTGGGCCATCGCGACGTGCGAGGCCGGGTCGATGAGCGGCGTCCCCTCGCGCCCAGCGAGGGCGAAGTCGGGTGCCGTGTGCTCCTCGCCGCCCGAGAGCGGCGCGCCCGAACCCTTCGTGCGCCCGATGAGCGCCTCCTGCTCGCGCAGGGGCGCGCGGTCCCACGTCTCGATCGTCATGCGGATGCGTCGGGCGACGAGGTACGTGCCGCCCGCGAGCCAGCCCGCGTCGGCGTCGTCGGCCGCGTCGACCCACACGTGCTTCGTGAGCTCAGCGGCCTCCTCAGCCATGATGTTCGCGGTGCCGTCCTTGAAGCCGAACAGGTTGCGGGGCGTCGCCTGCGCCTGCGACGTCGACGACGTGCGGCCGTAGCCGAGCTGCGACCAGCGGACCGTCGCAGCGCCGAACGCGAGCCGCGCGAGGTTCCGCACCGCGTGGACGGCGACCTGCGGGTCGTCCGCGCACGCCTGGACGACGAGATCGCCACCCGTGCGCGCCGGGTCGAGCGTGTCTCCGGGGAAGTGCGGCAGGTCCTCGAGCAGCGCGGGCCTGCGTGTGGCGAGGCCGAACCTGTCGCGGCCGTCCGCGTCGCGGAACAGCGACGGGCCGAAGCCGATCGTCACCGTGAGGTTCGCCGCGGGCAGGCCGTCGGTCTCACCCGTGTCGTCCGGCGGCGCGTCGTACGCGCCGCCCGTCGGGCCGAGGTCCCCGGCCGGCAGTCCGCGCGTCATGCGCTCTGCCGCGTACGTCCAGCGGCGCAGGAGCGCGACGAGGTCGCTGCGGCGGTCGGTCGTCACGTCGAACGCCGCGAGGTGCAGCCGGTCCTGCGCGGGCGTCGTGATGCCCGCCTGGTGCAGACCCGTGAACGCGTGCGTGCCCGTCGGGGAGGAGCCCGCGGCGGCGGGCACTGCCGCGGTCGCGCCGCGCGCCGCCCAGCCACCCGCACCGCCGATCCCGACGGCCGCCAGCCCCGCGCCGGCGAGGCCGAGCAGGCCCCGGCGAGAGATCCCGGAGGTCGAGGGAGCGTCCGTCGACCCGGCTTCGGCGCCCGGGGGAGCGCTGGTTCCTGCGGGCACGGCGGCGCCCGCCCCCTCGTCGGGGGCGGGCGATCCGGTCGGGCGTGCGTCGGTCATCGTGCTCTCACGTCGGTCGTGCGGGTGCTGCAGGTGGTTGTTGACGCAGGGTAGCGGTCAGAGCACGACGGCCGCGGTGAGCCGCGAGAGCGGCTCGCTCAGCGCGTCGACGGCGACCGAGAGCTCCTTGACCTGGTCCTTCGACAGCTCGGTGTAGAGGACGAAGCCGTCACCCTTGCGGTGCGTGTCGAGCAGGCCCGTGAGCGTGTCGAAGCGCGCGTCGAGGTCCTCGGCGAGCGCCGGGTCCTTGGTGACGACGACGTCCCGCAGCCCGTCGTATGCGACGCGTGCACCGTCGACGTTCGCCTGGAAGTCCCACAGGTCGGTGTGCGACCAGATCTCCTCCTCGCCCGTGACCTTGCCCGTCGCGACCTCGTCGAGCAGGCCCTTGGCACCGTTGCCGATGAAGTCCGCGGTGATCGTCGTCGCGAACTCGGCGGCGTGCGTGCGGGTGTTGAGCTCCACCGTGTCGGCGAGCAGGCGGCCGGCGTAGTCGGTGCGCTGCGCGTCCGTGAGCGGGACGTAGGCCTTCCCGCCGTTGGCCTCGGGCGACGGCGCCCAGAGGTCCTTCTCGAGGAGGTGCCAGCCGGTCCACTCCTCGCCCTCGGCGAGGTCGGCCTCGCGCAGGTCCATGCTCGGGTCGAGGTCGCCGAACGACTCCGCGACCGTCTCGATGCGCTCCCAGTGCAGGCGCGTCGACGCGTAGAGCGCGCGGGCCTCGTCGTCCTTGCCCGACGTGTAGGCGTCGACGAACGCCTGCGTGCCGGTGAGCAGCTGCTCCGACTGGTCCTTGACGTAGCCGATGTACGCCGTCGTGGCGGCCTTGATCTGGTCGCCGAGCTCGCCCGACGGCGTGATGACCGCGCCCGAGTCCGTCACGGTGAACGCCTGGCGGATGCCGTCACCCACCATGCCGGGCTTGCACGCCGCGACGTACGTGCCGGGCTTCGCGACGACGACGAGGTCACGCGAGATGCCTGGGCCGATGTTCTCGACCTCGGACACGATGCGCAGGCCGTCCTCCGCGAGGAGGTAGAACTCCGTGACGTCGGCCCCCGTGTTCTTCACCTTGAAGACGACGTTGCCCGACGGGGCGCTCGTGGTCGACAGCGCGCACGCGTCGGCGCTCGAGTCGACCGAGATCGCTGCCGGGCCGCCGGCGGCGGTGCCCGACGGGTCGGCGGCGGGCGCGTTGTCGACGCACGCGGCGAGGGGCAGTGCGAGCGCGAGCACGGCGAGCGGGGCGGTCAGACGGGTGGCGCGAGGCATGAGTGTCCTTCGGGAGGGCGGGGGAGCGGGGAGGGTCAGGCGGCGACGGCCGACGCCGTGGGCGCGGCCGGACGCGTGGGCGCGGGGGAGAACCACACGCTGCGCACGAAGAGCGTGAGCGTCGGCACGACGTACGCGACCCAGCCGATGGCCTGGAGCCACGTCGTCGCGGGCGTGAAGTTGAACACGCCCTTGAGGACGGTCGCGTACCAGCTCGACGGCGGGATCTGCGCCGAGACGTCGAACGCGAGGTTGTGCAGGCCAGGAAGGATCCCGGCCTCCTGGAGGTCGTGGATGCCATAGGCGAGGACGCCGCCGGCGACGATGACGAGGAAGACGCCTGTCCACGCGAAGAAGGTGCGGAGGTTGAGGCGCAGCGCTCCGCGGTAGATCGCCCAGCCGAGGGCGACCGCGACGGCCAGGCCCGCGACCGCGCCGAGCAGGGGACGTGTCGAGGCACCCGTGGCCTGCGCGCCGGCCCAGAGGAACAGTGCGGTCTCGAGGCCCTCGCGTCCGACGGCGAGGAGAGCGACGACGACGATCGCGCCGCGGCCAGCCGCGACGGCATCGTCGAGCTTGGAGTGCAGGTGTGTCTTGAGGAACCGCGCGGTGCGGCCCATGTAGAAGATCATCCACGTGATGAGGCCGACGGCGACGAGCGAGAGCGTCCCGCCGATCGCTTCCTGCGCCTCGAACGTCAGGCCCTTGGGGCCGAAGGTCAGGGCCGCGCCGAACGCGAGCGAGGCCGCGATCGCGACGCCGACGCCGGTCCACAGGGGGCCGAGGAGGTCGCGGCGGTCGGCCTTGACGAGGTAGGCGACGAGAATGCCGATGACGAGCGAGGCCTCGAGGCCCTCGCGGAGGCCGATGAGGAAGTTCGCGAGCACGGGGTGACCCTTCCGGGACCCGGGAGTGTGCCGCTGCCGTGCCCGCCCCCGGTGGAGGCGGCGCGCGTCGGGCGGTGGAGCGGTGCTCCATGCCGTCGCGGCGCGTGGGTGAGGCAAGCCTTACCGAAGTCCGTGGACGACGTTACTGGACGACGGGCATATAGGTGAGCCCGTCGTGCCCTAATGTCACGGCGTGGACGGTGGCGTGGGTCACACCCCCTGGGGATCCGGTGTGCATCCCCGCGACGAGTCGCTGGAAGTGTCCGACTCGTAGCGCTTCTGTACATCGCGGAGTGTGCAGGAGTGCTACGAGTCGCAGAAGCAGAACGACTCGTAGGTCTGGAGCACCGTCGAACGGTGCTCCAGACCTACGAGTCGGATCGGACGGGTGACGGGGCGCGGCCCCGCCGGGCTCGTCAGCGGGTGCGGTGCGCCCGGTAGTACTCGATGAGGCCCTTCGTCGACGCGTCCTGCGCCTCGAGCGCCGCGTCGTCGCCGGAGATCGCCGGGGCGATCTCCATCGCGAGCTTCTTGCCGAGCTCGACGCCCCACTGGTCGAAGGAGTTGATGCCCCACACGATGCCCTGGACGAACGTGATGTGCTCGTACAGCGCGACGAGCTGGCCGAGGACGGCCGGCGTGAGCGCGGGCGCCATGATCGACGTCGTCGGACGGTTGCCCGAGAACACGCGTGCCGGGACGATCGCCTCGGGCGTGCCCTCGGCGCGCACCTCGTCGGCCGTCTTGCCGAACGCGAGCGCCTTCGTCTGCGCGAAGAAGTTCGAGAGGAACAGCTCGTGGACGTCGGCCTCGCCGTCGCGCAGCGGGTGCGCGGGCGTCGCGACCGCGATGAAGTCCGCGGGCACGAGGCGCGTGCCCTGGTGGATGAGCTGGTAGAACGCGTGCTGCCCGTTCGTGCCGGGCTCGCCCCAGAAGATCTCCCCGGTCTGCGAGGTCACGGGGGAGCCGTCCCAGCGGACCGACTTGCCGTTGGACTCCATCGTCAGCTGCTGCAGGTACGCCGCGAAGCGGTGCAGGTGCTGCGCGTAGGGCAGGACCGCGTGCGAGTGCGCGTCGAGGAAGTTGACGTACCAGATGTTGAGCAGGCCCATGAGCGCGGGCACGTTCTGCTCGAACGCCGTGGTGCGGAAGTGCTCGTCCATCGTGTGGAAGCCCTCGAGCAGCTCGCCGAACGCATCGGGGCCGATCGCGATCGCGAGCGCGAGGCCGATCGCGGAGTCGACCGAGTAGCGGCCGCCGACCCAGTCCCAGAAGCCGAACGCGTTCGTCGGGTCGATGCCGAAGGCCTCGACCTTGTCGAGGGCCGTCGAGACGGCGACGAAGTGGTGTGCGACGGCGTCGGACCGTGACTGCTCGGAGCCGTCGATCGCGCCCGCAGCCGCGAGGGTCTCCCAGAGCCACTCGCGCGCGAGGCGCGCGTTCGTCAGCGTCTCGAGCGTCGTGAAGGTCTTCGACGCGACGATGAAGAGCGTCGTCGTGGGGTCGAGGCCCGCGGTCGTCTCGGCGACGTCCGTCGGGTCGATGTTCGAGACGAAGCGGACCTCGATGTCGCCGACGTACGGCTTGAGGGCCTCGTAGGCCATGACGGGGCCGAGGTCGGAGCCGCCGATGCCGATGTTGACGACGGTCTTCACGGGGGCGCCCGTGATGCCGCGCCACTCGCCCGTGCGCACCTTCTCGGCGAACTCGGCGACCTGCGCGAGCACCTCCTGCACGTCCGCGTCGACGTCCTGGCCGTCGACGACGAGCGCGGGCTCGGCGTCGGCCGGGCGGCGCAGCGCGGTGTGGAGGACGGCGCGGTCCTCGGTCGTGTTGATGTGCTCGCCCGCGAACATCGCGTCGATGCGGCCGCGCAGGCCGACCTCGTCGGCGAGGCGCACGAGGAGCGCGAGCGTCTCGTCGGTGAGGAGGTTCTTCGAGAGGTCGACGTGGAGGTCGCCCGCGGTGCGGGTGAGGCGCTCGGCCCGCTGCGGGTCGGTCGCGAACCAGCCACGGAGGTCGCCGCGGAAGGCATCGCGGTGCTCGGAGAGCGCGCGCCAGGAGGGCGTCGTGGTGGCGTCGATGGGGGAGGTGGGCACGAGGACTCCTCGTCTCGTTCGATGCTGTCGGTCCCACCGTACGGTGCGGACGCGGGGTGGCGCTGGGACTTCTCGGTCGGTGGCGGGAGCGCCTTCACCGCGACGTAAGTTCAGCGCTTAAGTCGAAGGGAGGCGGCGCGGGGATGATTGGGCGCCGCCACGGTTCCCAACCTCCCGAAAGGTCGCTACTCTTGCGGCGATCCCTGCGCACCGCCGCGCCGGGTGGCGTTGCTTAAGCGCTTCAAAGGAGAACGCATGCAGCCCGCACTCCACCGCGCCGCGCACCGCGGTGTCGCCGTGCTCGCGGCGACGGCCCTCGCCCTCACGGGCGTCGGCGCCGCCGCCGCGTCACCGGACGACACCCCGCCCGACGGCACCTCGCCGCGCGCGGTCCGCGCCGTCGACCCTGGCGCCACCCCGGCGACCCTCTCGCTCCTCGACCACCTCGCCGACCCCGCCCGCGGCGGGATCCTCTTCGGCCAGCAGCACGCCGTCACCGAGTCGATCAGCCCCGCGACGACGGGCACCGACGGCGCCTCCGTGAGCTCTGACGTCTTCACCGGCCTCGGCACGTTCCCCGCGGTCTTCGGCTACGACACCCTCGCCCTGCGTGGCGAGGAGAAGCCTGGCACCGAGGGCGCGACCGGCGCGGAGAACGCCGACGCGCTCGCGGCCGCGTTCGTCCGCGCCGATGCGCTCGGCGCCGTCCCGACGCTCAGCGCGCACATGCCCAACTTCGTCACGGGTGGTCGCTACAACGACGCCGAGGGACGCGTCGTCAGCCACATCCTGCCCGGCGGCGACAAGAACGCCGAGTACGACGCCTACCTCGACCTCGTCGCCCGTGCCGCGCTCGGCGCCGTCAGGGCTGACGGCACGCGCGTGCCGATCATCTTCCGTCCCTTCCACGAGTCCAACGGCTCGTGGTTCTGGTGGGGCGCCGCCCACACGACGAGCGGCGAGATCCAGGAGATCTTCCGCTACACCGTCGAGCACCTGCGCGACGAGCTCGGCGTCGACAACCTCCTCTACGCCTGGTCGCCCAACGGAACCTTCGGCGGCGACTCCTCCCGCTACCTCGCGACCTACCCGGGCGACGACTTCGTCGACGTCCTCGGCTACGACGTCTACGAGGGCACCGACGCCGGCACGACCGCAGCCTGGTCCGCACGCGTCGTCGAGGACCTCCGCATGATCGCCGACCTGGCCGAGACCCGTGGCAAGGCCGCGGCGCTCACCGAGTTCGGTCGTAACGGCGACCGCGCGATCACGCCGAGCGGCAACGCGGAGACGACGTTCTTCACGACGCTCCTCGACGCCATCGCGGCCGACCCCATCGCGCGCCGCATCGCGTACATGCAGACGTGGGCGAACTTCACCGGCCAGATCTACGTCCCGTCGCCTGCGTACGGCGACACCCCGGCGCACGAGATGTGGGCCGACTTCGCCGCCTTCGCGGCCAACCCCGCGTCGCTGTTCGCAGCCGACCTCGACGCCGAGGACCTCTACGGCCGCGACGTCACCGCCGTCGCGCACGGCCCCGCCCTGCGCCTCGTCTCGCCCGCCGCCGGCACCCGCCTCACCGGCACGACAGTCACCGTCCGCGCGAAGGCCACCGGCCCGGGCTCGGACGGCGCGACCGCGACGTTCTCCGCGCTCGGCACGGACGTCCCGCTCTCGCTCGACCCGGCGACGGGCTACCTCACGGGCACGTGGGAGATCGACCCGGCCCAGCTGACGAACGCGACGCGCACCGTGACGCTCACGGGCACCGTCGACGGCACGGACCTCACGAGCACCACGACCCTCGTCCTCGGCGACCTGCCGACGTTCCCGCGCGGCACGATCGACGACTTCGAGGGCTACGGCGACGACGAGGCCCTCCGCGCCGCCTGGACGACGAACAACGCCGGCCCCGAGATCCTCGCGCTCGCCGACCGCGGCGCCGACGGCCACGGCGTCGCCTACTCCTACGACTTCACGTCGCGCGAGTACCAGGGCTTCGGCCGCGCCTACTCTCCCGCGCAGAACCTCTCCGGCTTCGAGGGGCTCGGGCTCACGCTCGGCTCCGACGGCTCAGGCCACAAGCTCGTCGTCCAGCTCAAGGCCGGCGGCGTGACGTTCGAGGCCTACCCGTCGCTCACGACCGCGGGCACGCGCGAGGTGCGCATCCCGTGGACCGACTTCGCGCCCGCGCCGTGGGACACCGCGAACGCCGGGGCACAGCTCACGCAGACGCGCCTCGCGCGCGTCTCCGAGTACTTCACGTATCTCAACGACGCGGGCGGCGACGCCCCCCGCACGGGGTCGCTCGTCGTCGACGACATCGCGACCTACGGCGAGTGCGACTACGTCGACCCCGGCACCGGGGCCGTCGAGCCCGCACCCGTCGACGACTTCGAGTCGTACGCGGACACCGCGGCGCTCCAAGCCGCATGGGGCAACAACGGTCTCCAGGAGTGGGGCGACGGGCTCCAGCTGGAGCTCGCCCCGGGACGTGGGACTGACGGCTCGAACGCCGCCGCGTTCAGGTTCGACCTCACGGGCACGAACCTGCAGCGCGACAGCCGTTGGTTCGGCGGCGCCGACTGGTCGGGCCGCACCCACTTCTCGGGCCGCCTCGACGCTGACGGCTCGAAGCAGGCCCTTCTCGTGCAGTTCCGGACGCCGTCGAACCCCGGCGGCGGCGAGGACTGGTTCTGGAACCTGCCCGTCGTCGTGGGCAGCGGTGACGGCTGGCAGGACTTCTCGCTCGCGTTCGAGGACGCGACCGTGTCGTGGCCCTCGGGCGTCGACCCCGACGCCAGGCCGACCGCGACGCAGCTCGCGCGCATCAACGAGGTCATGCTCGGCGTGACGCTCCACGACGAGGCGGGTGCCCGCACCGGGACGATCTACCTCGACGACCTGCGCGCCGACGGTGCCACGACGGAGCCGGAGCCCGAGCCTGAGGACGCCACCGCGCGCACCCTCGACGACTTCGAGGGCTACGCCGACGACGCAGCGGTCTCTGCCGCCTGGAACAACCGGGGCACGCAGGAGTGGGCCGACGGCGTCCAGCTCGGCCTCGCGCCGACAGGCGGCAGCAACGGCTCCCAGGCCGGCGCGTTCCGCTACGACCTCACCTCGCGCTCGGACCTCTCCGAGTCGCAGTGGCTCGGCGGCGTCTCGTACGCGGGCCTCGAGGGCCTCGGGATGTACGTCGACCCGCAGGGCTCGACGCAGCGGCTCGTGGTCCAGCTCCGCACCCCCGCGGGTGCGGGCGGCGGCGAGGACTGGTTCTGGGACCTCCCCGTCGTCGTCGGCAGCGGACCGCACACGGTCTTCCTGCCGTTCACCGACGCCCGGGTGACGTACCCGGCGGGCGTCGACGCGGCGGCGCGGCTCACGAAGGCGCAGCTCGCGTCCGTCGTCGAGCTCGTTCTGCGCGTCGACCGCCTCGACGCCTCGGCGCCGACGGGCACGATCCTCGTCGACGACCTGCGGGTCGGAGCGCCCACGGGTGACGAGGGCCCGGTCACGGGAGAGCCGGAGCCGACGCCGACGCCGACGCCGACGCCCACGGTGAAGCCGACCCCGACGCCCACGCCCACCCCGACGCCCACGACGCGCCCCGAGCCGACCACCGCACGGAGCACGGTCCGGCTGAGCCCGACGACCCGGACGACGCGTGCGGGCGTCCGGCCCGTGTGGAACGTCCGCGTGACGTCCGCCGGGAAGGTCGACGGCGGCCGCGTGACGCTGCGGGCAGGCGGGACCACGCTCGGCTCCGCCAAGGTCGTCCGTGGCTACGCGAAGGTCCGTCTCTCCGCCAAGGCCGTCGCGCTGGTCGGGACGAGGACCGTGGTCGCGTCGTACTCCGGGACGTTGACGGCTGCGCCGTCGACGGCGAAGGGCCGTCTCAAGGTCGTGCGAGCCACGGCCAAGGTCTCGGTGTCCACGCCGCGCACGACGGTGGGGGCGCGCCCGACGATCACCGTCCGCGTCCGCTCGTCGGCGACGGTCTCGGGCCGGGTCGACGTCTACGTGGGCACGCGCAAGGTCGGCACTGCTCGCGTCTCGCACGGCAAGGCGCGCATCCGCCTGTCGTCCGCGGTGACGACGCGTGCGCGCACGGTGAAGCTGACGGTCCGTTACCGCGGCTCGTCGACGGTCGCACCGGTCAAGGCGACCGCGCGGATCACCGTGAAGGCGCGCTCCCGTGCGTAGCCCGCACGGCGAGGCCCGGTCAGCGTGAGGACGGCGTGGGCGGCGGGTTCGGCCGTCGCCCACGCGCTGACCTGACGACGACGGGGTGCGTCCCTCCCACCAGGAGGGACGCACCCCGTCGAACTTGTGCGGCGCGCAGCGCGCTGCGCAGCGAACGTCGAGCGATCCGCGTGCGGAACGTTCGACGTTCGCTGCGTGCGGGTCAGACGATCTCGCAGATGACCGTGCCTGAGCTCACGCCCGCACCGGCCTCGGCGCTCAGCCCCGTGACGGTGCCGGCGCGGTGCGCGACGAGCGGCTGCTCCATCTTCATGGCCTCGAGGACGACGACGAGCTCGCCCTCGGCGACCTCCTGGCCCTCGGTGACCGCGACCTTGACGATCGTGCCCTGCATGGGCGAGCACAGGGACGTGCCCGACGTGCCCGACGTGGCACGCGACGTGCGGCGCGCGCGCTGCGGCCGGGCGCCCGGGCCCGACGGACGACGTGCGCCCGCCAGACCCGCGGGGATGACGACCTCGAGGCGCTTGCCTGCGACCTCGACGACGACGCGCTCGGTCGCGGGCGCCGCGTCGGCCTCGGCGGGCGCGGTCGTCGCGGGGACGAGCGTCGCGAGCGTGTCGACGAACTCGGTCTCGATCCAGCGTGTGTGGACCTCGAACGGCGTCGCATCGTCGGCGGGCACGAAGCGCTCGTCGGCCATGACGGCACGGTGGAACGGCACGACCGTCGGGATGCCCTCGATCTGCAGCTCGCGCAGCGCGCGGCGAGCACGCTGCGCGGCCTGCGCACGCGTCGCGCCCGTGACGATGAGCTTGGCGACCATCGAGTCGAAGAGGCCCGAGACCGTGTCGCCCGCGACGACGCCCGAGTCGACGCGCACGCCGGGGCCAGACGGGAAGCTCAGGCCCGTGATCGTGCCGGGCTGGGGGAGGAAGTTCGCCGCCGGGTCCTCGCCGTTGAGGCGGAACTCGAACGAGTGGCCGCGGACCTCGACGGAGTCGTAGCCGAGCGGCTCGCCCGCCGCGATGCGCAGCTGCTCGCGGACGAGGTCGATGCCCGTGACCTCTTCGGTCACCGGGTGCTCGACCTGCAGCCGCGTGTTGACCTCGAGGAACGACAGCGTGCCGTCGAGCCCCACGAGGAACTCGCACGTGCCCGCGCCGACGTAGCCGGCCTCGGAGAGGATCGCCTTCGACGCCGCGTAGAGCTCGGCGACCTGGGCGTCCGAGAGGAACGGCGCGGGCGCCTCCTCGACGAGCTTCTGGTGGCGGCGCTGCAGCGAGCAGTCGCGCGTCGAGACGACGACGACCGTGCCGTGCGCGTCCGCGAGGCACTGCGTCTCGACGTGGCGCGGACGGTCGAGGTAGCGCTCGACGAAGCACTCGCCGCGGCCGAACGCTGCGACGGCCTCGCGGACCGCCGACTCGTAGAGCTCGCCGATCTCCTCGAACGTGCGCGCGACCTTGAGACCGCGACCGCCGCCGCCGAAGGCCGCCTTGATGGCGATGGGCAGGCCGTGCTCGCGCGCGAACTCCTCGACCTCGGCCGCCGACGACACGGGGTCGGCCGTGCCCGGGACGAGCGGGGCTCCGGCGCGCTGTGCGATGTGGCGCGCGCTCACCTTGTCGCCGAGCGACTCGATCGCGGACGGCGGCGGGCCGATCCACGTGAGGCCCGCGTCGATGACGGCCTGCGCGAACCCGGCGTTCTCCGAGAGGAAGCCGTAGCCGGGGTGGACGGCGTCGGCGCCCGAGCGGCGCGCGACGTCGAGCAGCTTGGCGACGTCGAGGTACGTGTCGGCGGCGCGGGCGCCGCCGAGGGCGAACGCCTCGTCGGCGAGCCGGACGTGGAGGGAGTCGCGGTCGGGGTCGGCGTACACGGCGACCGAGGAGATCCCGGCGTCGGCGCAGGCGCGGGCGACACGGACGGCGATCTCGCCGCGATTGGCGATGAGGACCTTCGTGAGTGCGGGCACGGCTCACCGTAACGCTTCACGACACCGGCCCGCGGGCGGGCATCCGGGTGTCGGGACAACATTGGACGGCGGACCAACCTCGCCCGCGGTGGGTTGTGGGGGTTCTACAAGTGCATCCGGTCGAGCCGCACGCACCCCCGCGCAGCGTTGTGCTCGCCCGACAAGCGCACGGTGCGTGGCGAGCTGTCGGACATAGCCGTCAGCGACCGTCGAGCAGTGCCGCCAGCTGTCGTCGGGCAGAGCCGTCAGACCCGGGGCCGCCACAGGTCGTGGATGCGGACGTCGACCTCGGCGAGCAGCTCGCGCAGCAGCGGCAGGCTCAGCCCGACGACCCCGTGCGGGTCGCCCTCGACAGCCGTGACGAACGGTCCGCCCAGGCCGTCGATCGTGAACGCGCCCGCGACGACGAGCGGCTCGCCCGTCGCGACGTACGCGTCGATCTCGTCGTCGGTGAGGTCCGCGAAGCGCACGACGGTCGAGCTCGTCGCGCCGAGCGTCCCTCCCGTCCCGCCCGCGGCAGGGTCGCGCAGATCGACGAGCCAGTGCCCCGTGTGGAGCGTCGCCGACCGGCCGCGCATCCGGCGCCAGCGCTCGCGCGCCGTCGCCGCGTCGCCAGGCTTGCCGACGACCTCGCCGTCGATCTCGAGCATCGAGTCGCAGCCGAGGACGACGACGTCGTCCGTGGCGAGCGCGTCGGGAGCACCGTCGGCCTCGAGGTCCTCCGCGACCGCGAGGGCCTTCGCCTGCGCGAGCACGAGCACCGCGTCGGCCGGGTCGAGCGCACCGAACCGGTCCGACGCGTCGGCGAGGACCGCGTCCTCGTCGACGCCGGAGACGCGCACGGGCGCGTCGATGCCGGCGGCGGAGAGCGTCGCGGTACGGGCGGGGGAGGCGGAGGCGAGGACGAGCCGGGTCATGCGCCCAGGGTAGCCGCGCGACCGGGGACGTTCGTCCCCCGGATCAGCGGGGGCGCGCCGCGAGGATGTGGGGAAGGGACATGCGCCGGGAGACCCCCGGAGTGCTCGTGAGCACCTCGGATGCCGACAAGTCCCGGCGACAGCGACGTCGCCCCATGGTCGAGCGTGGGTGCGGGGTCACGTACCCCTCCGGAACTCCGTACCCACGCTTCTGCCGCGGTGCCCCGCCACGTGTGCCCTCCAACGCTCGGGGGCGGGGCACCGCTCATACCTCTTGTCCCTGAGGACGAACGCCGCGGCGCAGGTGGGCCCCGCCGGTCCTGCCGGCGCGGGCCCACCCGGCTCAGCCCTCGGCGAGGACGACGTCCCGCAGCGTGTCGAGGCCGACCGTGCCCGCCGAGAGCACCCGCGCGTGGAACGCCCGCGCGTCGAACTCCTCGCCGCGCGCGGCGGCCGCGTCGCGCGCGCCGTCGCGCAGCTGCTCGAAGATCCGCTGTCCCACCTTGTACGAGGGAGCCTGCCCGGGCCAGCCGAGGTAGCGGTCGAGCTCGAAGCGCAGCGAGTCCTCGTCCATGGAGACGTTCGCGCGGAGGAACTCCCACGCCTTGTCCGCGTCCCACGTGCCGCCGCCCCACTCCGCCGGGCACGGCAGTCCGAGGTGCACGCCGATGTCGAGGACGACGCGCGCCGCGCGCATGCGCTGCGCGTCGAGCATCCCGAGCCGGTCACCCGGTGTCGACACGTAGCCGAGGTCGGTCATGAGCCGCTCCGCGTAGAGCGCCCAGCCCTCGCCGAAGCCCGACGTGAAGCACATGAGGCGCCGCCAGTCGTTGAGCGGCAGCGCGACCGCGCCACCCACCTGGAGGTGATGCCCCGGGACTCCCTCGTGATAGACGGTCGTCAGCTCGCGCCAGGTCGAGAACGTCGTCACGGACGCGGGCACGGACCACCACATAGCGCCCGGGCGCGTGAAGTCGGCCGACGGCGCCGTGTAGTAGATGCCGCCCGTCTGCGTGGGCGCGATGCGGCACTCGAGCGAACGCAGCGGCTCGGGGATGTCGAAGTGCGTGCCGTCGAGCGCGTCGATCGCGGCGTCCGACGTCTCCTGCATCCAGCGGCGCAGCGCCTCCGTGCCCTCGAGCGTGTAGGCCGGGTCGGCGTCGAGCAGCTCGATCGCGCGCGCGACGCCCGTGCCCGGCCCGCCGATCTCGGCCGCGACGGCCTCCTGCTCCTCGACGATCTGCGCGAGCTCGTCGAGACCCCACGCATACGTCTCGCGCAGGTCGACGCGCGCGCCGAGGAAGTAGCGAGACCACAGGGAGTAGCGCTCCTCGCCGACGCCGTCGGCCTCGGGGGCGTGCGGCGCGACCTCCTGCTCGAGCACGTCCGCGAGCCGCCCGTACGCCGCGCGCACACCGGCTGCGCCCTCGAGGAGGTCGCGGCGGACCGCCGCGCACACGGCCGAGCCGTCGAGCGCCGCGTCGACGGCCTCGCCCTCGACGAACGACGTGAAGAACGATGACGACGCGTCGGCCTGCTCGCGCGCCTGCGCGACGACGAGCCCCACCTGGTGCCGCGCCGGCAGCGGGCCCGTGCGCACGGCCTCGCGCAGCGACTCGATGTAGCCGTCGATCGCCGTCGGCGCCGCGAGGAGACGCAGCGCGACCGTCTCCCAGTCCTCGGGCGTCGCCGTCGGCATGAGGTCGAAGACGTCGCGCAGGTCCTGCGCGGGCGACGCGATGTTGCTGAGCGGCGCGCGCAGCTCGCCCGCCTCGAACAGCTCGAGCTCGAGGCCCAGCCGCTCCCGCATCGCCGCCGCCGTCACCCGGTCGACGTCGTCGACAGGCTCGAGCCCGTCGAGCGCCGCCAGCGTCTCGCGCGCGGCCGCGGCCCGCGCGGCCGTACCCGCAGGTGACCAGTCCGGCACCTCGTGGTCGTGGCCGCGGACGCCCATGACCGTCGCGACGAACGGGTCGAGCCGGCAGGCGGTCACGACGTACGCGTCGGCGAGCGCGTCGATCGGCGAGGGCGTCCGGCCCGGACCGGACGCGTCGGGGGAGGAGGACGAGGACGGGTCGTGCGTGGCGGAGGTCATCCCCGCACACTAGGGTGCAGACGCGCGATGACGCACGCGAGGACCTCCTGGGCCTCGGCCGCAGGAGCCGCGCCTGGGGACCTTCGTCCCCAGCCGGACCGGCCGGACGTCACGGACGATGGACCGGACACCCTGGAGGGCACATGACCGACACCGACTCCCGCGCCGGCCTCGCCGATCTGGCCGACGACCTTCAGCCCCGTGGCTTCCGCCACTCCCGCGGCTGGATCTTCGGCACGATGCTCGTGTCCGCGCTGCTCTCGCTCACCGCGTCCTTCGTGCTGTCCTACGACGCGATCGTCCTGGCGGGCAACCCCGACGCGAGCTTCGGCTGCGACATCAACTCGGTCCTCTCGTGCAGCGCCGTCGGCGTCTCGTGGCAGGCGTCACTCTTCGGCTTCCCCAACGCCTTCCTCGGCATGATCTGCGAGCCCGTCGTCATCACGATCGCCGTCGCGAGCCTCGGCGGCGTGCGGTTCCCGCGCTGGTTCATGTTCGCCGCGCAGGTCGTCTACCTCTTCGGCCTCACCTTCGCGTTCTGGCTGTTCTCGCAGTCGATGTGGGACATCGGCGCCCTGTGCCCGTGGTGCCTCGTCATCACCGTCGGCACGACGCTCGTCTTCATGACGCTGCTCCACCACAACATCCTCGAGAACAACCTCTACCTGCCGCCGGCAGCCCAGAAGCGTGCCCTCACGTTCGTACGCTCGGGTGCCGACGCGTACGTCGCGGCGGGGATCGTCGTCGTCCTCGCCACCCTCATCGTCGCGAAGTACGGAGCTCTGGTCCTCGGCTGACGTCGACCTGTCGCCGGCGGTAGGCCCGGACCGACGGGCCAGTGCGTGAGGTGCAGCGCCCCGCTCCTCGTCCTGCGTTCACCTGCGCGCCGCCGTGTGCTCGGCCTGCGGACGCGCGGCGTCCGTAGCGTCGGAGCGTGACGCTCACCGACGCCGACGCACGGGTCGCGCCCGCGCGGCCCACGCCCAGCCTGACGACCGCGCCCCGGCCGCGCGCGGAGCGCGCGCGAGCCCCTCGCTCCAGCGTGCGCCGGTCTCCAGCGGGTGACCGTGACTGGCCGGCGGTTTCGGTCTTCGCGACCGTGCGTGACGAGGAGCAGCACCTGCGCCGCGCTCTCACGTCCGTGCTCACCCAGGACTACCCGGGGGAGCTCGAGGTCGTCGTCGCCGTCGGCCCCTCGCGCGACGACACCTACGGCATCGCCGCCGAGATCGCCCGCGCCGACGCCCGCGTCAGCGTCGTCGAGAACCGCACGGGACTCATCCCTGACGGCCTCAACGTCGCGATGCGCGCGTGCGACGACCGCTCCGAGGTCCTCGTCCGCTTCGACGGGCACACAGCGCTGCCGGACGGTTACGTGCGCGACGCGGTCGCGATCCTCCTCGACACGGGCGCCGACAACGTCGGTGGACTCATGGTGCCGCGGGGTGACGGGCCGACGCAGCGTGCCGTCGCGATCGGCATGTCCCACCCCGTCGGTATCGGTCCCGCACCCTTCCACGTCGGCGGTGTCGCCGGGCCGAGCGAGACCGCGTACCTCGGCGTCCTCCGACGCGTCGCGGTCGAGCGCGTCGGCGGCTACGACGAGCTCTTCGAGCGCGCCGAGGACTGGGAGCTCAACCTCCGTCTGCGGCGAGGAGGAGGGCTCGTGTGGTTCGACCCGGCGCTCGTCGTCGAGTACCGGCCCCGCGCGTCCTACCGGGCGCTCGCCCGGCAGTTCTGGTCGACCGGCCGCTGGCGCCGCGAGGTCGTGCGACGCCATCGCGGGACGGCGTCGATGCGGTACCTCGCGCCGCCGTTCGCAGTGCTCGCACTGCTCGTGGGGCTCGTGCTCGGGGTGGCAGGGCTGGTCGGGGTCGTCGCGGACACGGGCGTGCTCGGCGGCGCTCTAGGGCGCTACCTCGGCGGCGCGACCTGGGCGACGTGGCTGGTCGCGCTCGGAGCTCTGCCGTGGCTCGGGTACGGGATCGTCGTCGTCGGTGGAACGCTCGTCGCAGGACGCGGCCACCCGTGGCGCGTCGTCCTGCGGCTCCCCGCGGTGCTCGTGACGATGCACCTCACGTGGGGCGCGGGGTTCCTCCGCGGCATCGACGCGCCGCGCTAGCGGTGCACTGCGTCAGGTCGTGGCACACCAATGTGTGCGGGGCGACGTCGCGTCGAGCTGCGGTGCGTGGAGGCGCGCTGCGCCAGCAAGCGCCGCCACGTCGCTGCGACTCGTCGTCAGCGTGCGATGACGCGCCGGCCTGCGGGGCGGAGCGCCTGACGGAGCGCCTGACGCGTGCTGCGGGGGAGAGCGAGCAGCGTGAGGACGGGGGTCGGGGCCTGCGACCGGACGAGCGTGCGGGCGAGCCGTCGTCGGCTGCGCCCCAGTACGACGCCGTCACGCCGGGACGCCGCGGGCGGGACCAGGGAGCCCGCGCGCCGCGCGTCAGCGAGCTGGCGGACGAGCGCCGGGAGCTCGCTCGGCGACATGTGGAGGTAGTTGTCGTCGAGCCACGCCTGGTCGGGGACGCCGAAGCGTCCGGCTGCGAGGTCGTCGAGCGTGCCGAGGCAGCCCGAGCCGAGAAACACCGCGTTGAGCATGCGCTCGTTGACCCCGAAGTCCTCGAGGACGAGCGTCGGGACGCCGGCAGCGAGCGACTCGAGCGCCGCGGTCGAGGACACCGTGACGAGCGCGGACCCCGGGACGAGCTGGTCCGAGAGTGGCCCGGTCGCAACCCGCAGCGCGCCCTGCGGGACGCTGCCCGACGCGACGAGGTCCGCGAGCAGCGCGTCGAACGGCAGGTCCTCGTGGTGCGTCTGCGCCTCGCCCGCGAGACCGCGGACCTTGACGACGATGTCGACGCCGGGCCGTGCCGCGGCGAGACGCGCGAGCGCCTCCAGGATCTGCACGCGGTGGGGGCGTGTCACCGGCATCTTCGCCTGCGGGGCAAAGACCACGCGCGACAGCGGAGCCCCCTGGGTGGCGGCGGTAGCCCTGTGGGTGGCGGCCGGAGCCGCGCGGAGGCTTGCGGAGTCGTGGCCGGGTGCACCGCACGTGGTCGCGGTACGCGAGGCGTCGCGCGGCGCTGCGTCATGCGGCATTGCGTCGAGCGGTTCACTGTCGGGCGGAACCTGCGTCCTCGGCGTGACCACGTGCGGTGCAGGCAGGAACGGCAGCGGGGCGAGGGCGACGGATAGGTCGAGCCCGAGAACGTCGGCGACCGCGGCGAACTCACGCCGCTCGCGTTGGGAGTGGACGACGAACGCGTCCTGGCCGGCGCGGAACCTGAGCGCCCGCAGCGTGGCCGGGTACGACATCCCGGGCAGGCCGCCGACGAGCGCGGGCCTACGACTCCTGGGGGCGGCGGCGCCTGAGGCGCGGGCACGCTCCGTCCCCGTCGTCGGGCGGAGACCGGCATCGGGTTCGACGGCGCGATCGGCGGCGGAGCCCGTTGTGGCACGGGTGGGGCGACGTCGCCCGGCGCGTGCATCGGCGCGCTCGACGATCCGGACGACGAGCTCGGCGACCGGCCCGGTCGCCGAGAGCAGCACGACGTCAGGATCCGTCATCCGCAGGTGCGCGCGCAGCGCGCGCGGGGTGAGCACGGGGACGTCGACGCGCGCGAACGGCGTCCCCGCGACCGCGGCGGCGCGCTGGTCCGGCGACGGCAGGATCGGGGACCGCAGGAGCACGAGCTCGAGCACCCCGACGTCCGTGAGCGTCGCGAGCGTCGCTGCACCCCACTTGAGGTACGAGTCGGAGTCGGCGACAGCGAGGATCCGCACCGGGCGTGCGACGGGCGGTCGGGTGTTGCTGGCGGTCATGCAGGCCGAGCCTCCGTGGGTGTGGGTGTGGGTGTGGGTGTGGGTGTGGGTGTGGGTGTGGGTATGGGTATGGGTGCGGGTGACGTCTCCGGGACCGGTGCGTCGGGCTGGGTCGAGCCTGCGCAGGCGTGCGCCGGGACCTGCGCGACGGCGCGGGCGAGCAGCGCCCGCGGCACGTCGAGGTGCGCACGGAGCGACGTAGAGGCGCGAGCGGTCCACCAGTGGTCCGGGACTGCCTGCGCGTCGATCATGACGCCGTCCGTGGCGAGGGCGGCGCCGACGGTGAGGAGAACCGACGTCGGCAGGGACACGACCCGTCGCACCCCGCCGACGTCCCGGCCAGCGCCGTGCAGACCCACGCCGTGCAGTCCCACGCCACGCAGTCCCGCCCCCTGCAGGCGCAGCTCGGCGGGCAGCGGGACGGTGTCGACGCTCACGCCGCGGCTCGCGAGCCCTGCGAGCCGCGCCGTGGGCTCGCGACGGTGCGCGAGGTACCGCACTGTCGATCGGTCGTAGAGGGCGTCGTCGACGGTCCGTGCCAGCCAGGCCTCGTAGGCGCCTACGTCGACGAGCCCGTCGTCCGCGAGGGCCGAGCCGAGCACGACGACGTCCTCGGTGACGGATGACCCCACGTCGAGCGTCCGCACGTGATCGAGCGTGTGCCGGACGACGGTGACACCCTCGCGCGCGAGGGCGATGACGTCGTTGTCCGGGAGGGGGAGGCAGGTGCGCAGTGTGAGGCGGCCTGCCCGTGCGTGACGGAGGAAGGTCGCGGTCGCAGCAGCGGCGAGCGCCCTGCGTCGGGCGGTGGCGGGGACGTGCGCGCGGACGAGAGGAGCGCGGCCGAGCAGCGCGTCGACGACGAGCAGGGTTGCGGTGCCGTCGTCCAGCACGAGGACGTCGGAACGGTGCCGCGATGCGAGCAGGTGGGTCTGCGCGACGCCGGAGAGGGCGTCGCCGAGCACGAGGGGAGCGCGCCGCGCGCCGCCGGGGCCTGGCCAGGACCCCGAGGCGCGCACGTCGAGGCGGAGCCGTGCGGCGACGTGCGGCGTGAGCGCGTGGAGGGTCGCGCTCGCGGCCTCGGTCCGGACGACGACGGTCGCGGCGCCGACGTCTCCCGCGAGCAGCGCGTCCACCAGCCCCAGAACCTGCAACGGCGACTCGACGATCGCGACGGCCGTCATGCGCCGCTCCGGTCGGGGCCACGCGCCCGCAGCCGCTGGAGCGCCAGCTGGAGCCGGTACGGTCGCCGCGGCGGGTCGTCGGTGATCCTCGGACTGGCGACGACGTGCTCAGGTCGTGTCGGTCCCGGGCGGCCGAGACCCGCTGCGGTGCGGCCGCCCGACGACGCCCCGGGCACAGCTGCATGCTCGTGCTCGGACACCAGCTCGAGGTCAGCGGCGTGCTCGAGGTCGGCGCCCGTGCCCGTCGCCCCGAGGAGCCCGAGACGCTCGAGCCGCCGCTTCCGGATCCACCGTCGCCATGCCGGCCGGCCCTCGGCATCCGTGCCCTGCTCGGCGCGCAGCAGCGCGATCGTGGCCGGCCGGAGGTGCGGCACCCGGTCGGGATGCATGACGTACATGACCGCCTCGAGCAGCAGCACGACCTCGGACGCCGAGGGGTCTGCGCCAGGTGAGAGCAGCCTGTCCGTCACCGTGAGGCCGGTGCGGGCGGGGTGGTGGTACGGCGTGAGCGCGTCGAGCACGTCGGCCGTCCCGACCGCGCGCACGTCGTGCGCGCCGAGGGCGAGCGCCGTGACGAGGGCGGTCGACGCGGTGCCGACGACGAGCCGTGGCGCGTCCCGGACGACGACGACCTCGGCGGGGACGTCGTCGTCCAGGAACGTCACCTCGACGCCCGCGGCTCGCAGCGTACAGGCCGTGCGACGGACCTGGTCCGGCGTGGACCGCGGATGGACGACGAGCACGGCCCGTCCGAGTCCCGCCCCGCGCACCTCGTCGGCCACGAGCCCCGCGAGCCTGTCGGCAAGGGCGGCAGGATCATGACCCGTCGGCGCGCCTGCAGAGTCGCCGTCGTGGAGGCCCAGGTCCGCGGGAGCATCGACGAGCACGAGCGCCGCGTCGTGGTGCGCGGAGGGACGTCCGGGGGCGTCGAGGCGCACGACCTCCGCGACGACGTCGACGAGCCGCCGCACCGGCACGACGACGGTGCGTGTGCCGTGCTCGTCGAGAGAGTGCGGTCGCAGGCCCGGCAGCAGCTCGGGTGCGACGAGCGAGTCGATCCGCTCCGGCAGCCCGTCACGCAGCCGTCGGCGTGCGGGGGCCCAGGCGTCGAGTCGGTCGGCGAGCAGGACGAGGCGGGCGTGCGGGAAGACGCGCGCGAGCGCCCGCCCGGGACCGTGCGCCGGGTCGGCGAGCACGAGGTCGACCCTCCCGTCCGTCAGCAGCCAGCGTTCGCGGAGGAACCTCTCCCAGACCGGTTGCTCGTCGCGCCGCGGCACGAACGACTCCGGACGCAGCGGTGCGATCGTCGCTGTCCAGCTGACGACGCGCGCCCCGCGCCGCGTGAGCGCGGCGAGCGCGACCGACGTCGCGAGCTCGGGTCCCGTCTCCGGGACGGGCACGGTGTCGGCGAGGACGACGACGCGTCCGTGCGGTGCGGGCGGCAGGGCGCCGTGGTCGATCGCGGCGGCAATCAGCAGCATCTGGCGCGGCGAGGTGACGAGGAGCAGCTGCGTCAACGGGGGCTCCGGGAGGTGGACGGTGTGCGGGCCGGCGCGAGGCCGGGCGTCGGGTCTGCGGGGTCGCCGAGCAGCAGCGCACGGCGGCGGGGCGAGAGGTCGCGCAGCGTCGGGCCGACGACCTCTGGTGGCGCGATCGCGAGCGTCACGTCGACGCCGTCGCGCAGCTCGTCCGCGAGCAGGCTGTGCGCGTGCGCGTCGGACGCGTCGCCGAGGAGGTCCGCCTCGAGGCGTGCCTCCTCGAAGCGGGCGAGGTGGTGGCACGCCATCGCGAGCAGCTGCCGGACCGCCTTCGCCCAGTGCTGCGCGTGCGCAGGGTCGCGGCGCACGAGGAGGAAGATCTCGCGGTACGCGTGGACCACGTCGAGCTGGCGACGGTCGAGGACGCGCGTGAGCGACGTCGGCGTCCCGCGACGGTAGAACGCCCCGAGGCCGTCGACCACAGCCCACGTCCGCGCGTGCAGGTGCATGCGCCAGATCCACGCCCGGTCCTCCGCGGTGTGCAGCCCCGCGACGAACCCGAGCAGCCCCTCGTCGTGCAGGCGGGCGTCGTAGAGACCGAAGGGCACGAAGGGGTAGTCGACGGGTGTCGTGAGGTGCGCAGGGCCGATGCCCTCGCGCGGGTCGAGGACGAGGCCGCGCCGGTGCTCGGGCACGGCCCGCACCGACCTCGTCCCGTGGAGGTCGCGCACGTGGTCGCACCGGACGAAGTCCACGCCGAGCCGTTCGAGCGCGTCGCTGAGGTGCTGCAGGTGACCGCGCGCGAACCAGTCGTCGGGATCGAGGAATGCGACGTGCCGGCCGCGCGCGAGGGCGAGCCCGGCGTTGCGGGCGTTCGCGACGCCTGTCGGCATGTCGTTGCGCACGAGCTCGAGCCGCGCGAAGCGCCCCGACATGGCCTCGACGAGGTCGCCCGTGCCGTCGACCGAGCCGTCGTCGACGACGACGACCTCGAGCTCGCGCGGGTCGTCGAGCTGACGCGTGAGACTGAGCAGGGCCGCCTCGACGTGCTCGGCCTGGTCCCGCGCCGGGACGACGACGCTCACGCGCGGTCGTCCCGACGCGGGCAGGTGGGCTGCCATGCTCAGGCGTCGACCCGGCGCAGGCGGGAGAGCGGCGCGAGCTCGCCCGGGAAGACGCGCTTGATGCCGTCGCCCATGGCCTGCTCGACGATGCGGATGTCGCGCACGAGGTTCTTGAAGCCGGTCGGCTCGAGCGAGGAGGCCTGGTCGGAGCCCCACATCGTGCGGTCGAGCGTGATGTGACGCTCGACCGTCACGGCGCCGAGGGCGACGGCCGCGACCGAGATCTGCAGTCCGCGCTCGTGGCCCGAGTAGCCGACGGGCACGCCGTAGCGCTCGCTGAGCGTCGCGATCGTGCGGAGGTTCGCCTCCTCGGGCGGCAGCGGGTACGTCGACGTCGCGTGCATGAGGACGAGGTTCGACGTGCCGAGGGTCTCGACCGCCGTGTCGATCTGCTCGATCGTCGACATGCCGGTGGAGAGGATGATCGACTTGCCCGTCGCTGCGAGAGCGCGCAGCAGCTCGAGGTCCGTGACCGACGCGGACGCGACCTTGTGCGTGACGACGCCGAGGTCCTCGAGGAACGCGACCGACGGGACGTCCCACGGCGAGGCGAACCAGTGCAGGCCGCGGTCGGCCGCGTGCTGCGCGATCTTCTCGTACGAGCCGCGGTCGAGCTCGACGCGGAAGCGGTAGTCGAGGTAGGTCATCTCGCCCCACGGGGTCGAGCGGATCTGATCGCGCTGCGCGGCCGGCGTGCAGATCTCCGGAGTGCGCTTCTGGAACTTCACCGCGTTCGCGCCGGCCTCGGCGGCGACGTCGATGAGCTGCTTGGCGATCTCGACGTCACCGTTGTGGTTGATGCCGATCTCACCGATGACGTAGACGGGGTGGCCCGCGCCGACGAGCTGCTCGCCGATCGCGACGGGGGATGCGGGCGTGGTGCTGAGGGGGTGCGTGGTCATGGCTGACTCCTGAGTGCGGTGCTGAGGGCGGGGCTGGTGGGGGTGGTGGCGCTGGACGCGGTGCCGGACTCGGCGACGTGCCCCGACGGGGTGGTGCGGGTCGGGACGAAGGCGGGTCGGACGAGGGCGGGTCGGGCGAGGGTGGGGCGGGCGAGCGGCTCGAGGAGGGCCGCATGCTCGTCACGCGCCGCGAGGACGAGGTCGCACAGCTCGCGCACCGCGCCCTGGCCGCCTGCGCGGGTGAGGACGTGCCGGGCCGCGGCCCGCACCTCCGGGTGCGCGTCGGCCACCGCGACGGGCCAGCCGACGAGCGACATCGGTGCGAGGTCGTTGACGTCGTTGCCGACGTACGCGACGCGCGCCGGGTCGAGGTCGTGGGCAGCGAGCCACGCGAGCAGCTCGCCGGCCTTGTCGTCGGTGCCGTGGACGACGTCGACGCCGAGCTTGCGACCGCGCGCCGCGACGACGCGGTCCGTCTCGGTCGACAGGATGAGGAACGGCACGCCCGCCCGCCGGACGCGTGCCACGCCGAGCCCGTCGCCGCGGTGCACGCGCACGTGCTCGGTGCCGTTGGCCGTCACGGTGGCGTGGTCGTCCGTGTGGACGCCGTCGAAGTCGGTCGCGACCGCGTCGACGTCGATGTGCGGGGCCGACGACGGGTCGAGCAGGTGGGCCGCGACGGCTCGCGCGTGGGCGAGGTCTGCGGGCGTGTCGATCTCCATCGACGTGAGCCCCCGCACCTCGTGGAGCGAGATGCGTCCGAAGAAGCGGTTGCGGTGCGCCCGCAGGCCCGTCGTGCGCATCGCGTAGAACGCGCCCGTCTCGCGCAGCTGCGGCGGCAGATCCTGCCGTCGCGCGCGGTGCGAGGCGTCGTGCCCGACGGGTGACGCGGCGCCGTCCCGGTCGTGCGTCCACCGGAAGCTGTGGTCCTCGGTGGCCGAGAGCACGACGTCCGCAGCGCCGTCGGCGACGCGGTGCACGGCGACCGCGAGGTCGAGCGGGTCGACGAACGGGCTCGTCGCCTGGAGCAGCACCGTGACCGGAGGAAGCTCCTCCGCGTGAGCGTCGAGCTGCTCGAGCACGTGGAGGACGACGCCCTCCGAGCCGGCCGTGTCCGTCGCGAGATCGGCGGGACGCCGCACGACGCGCGCGCCGTGGCGAGCGGCCTCGATCGCGATGTCCTCGTCGTCGGTCGACACGACGACCGGGCCGACGCCCGCGCCGAGCGCCGAGCGCACAGCTCGGGCGACGAGGCTCCGGCCCGCGACGCGCTCGAGGTTCTTTCGCGGGATGCCGCGCGACCCGCCACGGGCCGGGATGACGACGACCGCGAGCGGCACGCCGCCCTGGCGGAGGTCGGGGCGTGGGTCGGGCCGCCGGTCGACGCGCTGCCGGATGCTGTCGTGCCCGACGCTGTGCCCGTCGGGACCTGGTGAGTTGACTGTCACGTCGGCGACGCTAGGGGCGTCGGATGTCGGGACGGTGAGGCGAGGGTGACGGTGCGACGGCGGTCAGGGGACCGCGCGGCACCAGGTTGACCAGGGACGACGGACGCCTGAACCGTTCTCGAACGTTCGGCGGACAGGATGCTCGGACGTGCCGTGCGGCGTGCTCGGAGACCTACGGTGCGACCGTGAACCCCGCTCTTCCAGCGCCCGCTCTCCCTGGCGACACCGACCCGGCGCCTACGGGCCCTGGACCCGCAGCCCTGGCGCCCACGGACCTCGACCGGGTGCCCTCCGGCGACGCTCCGGTGCCCGAGAGCCCTGCACGACGTCCGCGTGACCCGTGGGCCGACAACGCGCGTCTCGTCGCCGCGACACTCATCGTCGTCATGCATCTTCTCGAGCCGGTCCTCGCTCGCTCCGAGAGCGCGACCGCCCTCTACTGGGCGACGTGGCCGCTGCGCGTGCCGCTGTTCGTGCTCGTCGCCGGGTACTTCTCCGACGCCAGGCCGCTCGACGACCGCAGGACCGTCACCCTGCTGCGCAACGTCCTCGGTGTCTATCTCGTGTGGGACGCGATCGCGTTCCTGCGCCGGGGGATCGTCGACGACCTGTGGCGGTACGAGCCGACCTACCCCGCGTTCGGCATGTGGTTCCTGCTCGCCCTCTTCTGGTGGCGGCTCTCGTTGCCGCTGCTCGCCCGCGTGCGCGGGGCGGGCGTGCTCGTGTGCCTGCTCGCGCTCGGGGCCGGGTTCATGCCGCAGCTCGGTCAGGCGATGGCGGGCTCGCGGACGTTCGTGTACCTGCCGTTGTTCTGGCTCGGCTGGTGGCTGCGGCAGCGCGGTGCGCGGGACCTTCTCGGCACGACGCGTGCACGTCTCGTCGGGGCGGGGCTGCTCGCCGTGTCGGTCCTCGGGATGCTTGCGCTGTCCCAGCGTCACGGGCGCGGGACCCTGAGGTTCGCCGGCGCCTACGCGGGCGGCTGGGAGCATCAGGTCGGCGAGGCTGGGCTGCGCGGGCTCGTGCTCGCTCTCGGGGTCCTCGGTGCGCTGGGTGCGCTCGCGCTCGTCCCGACGACGAGGATGCGCTGGTGGACGACGCTCGGTGCCGGGTCGATGACCGTGTACGTCGTCCACCCGCTGCTCGTGCAGCATGCGAAGAGCCTCGGCCTGTTCGACGCCGTGCACCGGCCGGTCGACCTCGTCGGGCTCGCCGTCCTCGGTGTCGTGCTGAGCATGGTGCTCGCGAGCCCGGCCGTGCGCGGCGTCCTCAGACCTCTCGTGCAGCCGCGTGGCACCTGGTGGGTCGCGAAGCCGCCGGGCGCTGAACGTTAGCTGCGCGTGCTCCAGCGCCAGGCGTCGTCCGACGTGCCGAAGGACCGAGCGCCACGAATGCCTCGGTCCCGGCCCCAGACGGGCGCGGCGGGTTCGGCGTCGTCGGGCTCGTCGGTTGTCGTCGTCGAGGCGAGCCCCGCGACGAGAGCGACGAGCTCGAGGTCGTCTGGCGCGCCTCGGACGACGCGGACCCCAGGGATGTCGTTGGTCACGATGCTCACGTCCTCGGCTCTCAGTCCTCGTCGTCGTCGATGTCGAGCTCGCGGCTCACGGACCAGCCGTCGACCTGGTAGCCCGCGCCCTCGAGCGCGCTCGTCACCTGGTCCGCGGCGTCCTCGACGATCTCGAGCGCGTGCGCGAGCGGATCGTCGCCCGACATGAGCGGCCCGGGGCTCACCGTGAGCGTGAGCTCGACGAGCGTCCCGTGCTCGGCGTCGTCGACGAGGTCGACGTCGTCCGACTCCCACGTCTCGGTCGTGTGGCCCGAGACGAGCCCGAGCTCGGTCTCGAACGCCTCGGAGACTGCCGCGTTGAGCCGGCCGATCTCGTCCTCGGCAGCCTCGATGCGCGGGTCGTCCTCGACGGTCGCCGCGTCGAACTCGGCGCGGGCGCCGACCGCAAGGTCGACGTACCGGTGGAGCGCCGCAGTGAGCGCGTCGACGTGGGCATGCAGGGCCGCCGGGTCGACGACGAGCGGGGCCAGATGCTTCGGGTCGACGTCGTCGAGAGCGTCGTCGAGCTCAGCGTCCAGCTCGGCCTCGAGGTCGTCCGCCAGCTCGGCGTCGAGCTCGTCGTCAAGATCCTCGCCGTCACGATCCTCGTCGCCAGCCGCCGAGCCGCCGCGCGCCGCACGAGGGTCGACCGCGAACGTGCCGTCGGACAGCGCGCCACCGTCGAACGCGCCCGCGAACGGGTCGGGACCGGAACCGTCGGGAACTGGCGTGCCGTCCGCGTCGCGGTCGTCGGGCCGCGGAGTCTGAGGGGATGCGCCATCGATGCTCACAGGGGGATGTTCCCATGCTTCTTGGCGGGGAGGGAGGCGCGCTTGGTGCGAAGCGCCCGCAGGGCGCGCACGATCTGCACGCGCGTCGTCGACGGCTCGATGACGTCGTCGACGTAGCCGCGCGCGGCCGCGTCCCACGGGTTGACGATCGCGTCCTCGTACTCGTCGGTGAGGCGCTGGCGCTCGGCCTCGACGTCGCCGCCGGCCTCCGCGACCTTCTTGAGGGCGCCGCGCTGGAGGATGTTCACAGCGCCGCCCGAGCCCATGACGGCGATCTGGGCGGTCGGCCACGCGAGGTTGACGTCTGCGCCGAGCTGCTTGGAACCCATGACGATGTACGCGCCGCCGTAGGCCTTGCGCGTGATGACGGTGACGAGCGGGACCGTGGCCTCCGCGTACGCGAAGATGAGCTTCGCGCCGCGACGGATGATGCCGTCCCACTCCTGGTCGGTGCCCGGCAGGAAGCCCGGCACGTCGACGAACGTGAGGACGGGGATGTTGAACGCGTCGCACGTCCGGACGAATCGCGCGGCCTTCTCGGCCGCAGCGATGTCGAGCGTGCCGGCCATCTGCATGGGCTGGTTGGCGACGATGCCGACCGCGCGGCCCTCGACCCGGCCGAAGCCGACGAGGACGTTGGGTGCGAACATCGGCTGGACCTCGAGCAGATCGCCGTCGTCGAGGACGTGCTCGACGACCGTGCGCATGTCGTACGGCTGGTTGTCCGAGTCGGGGATGAGCGTGTCGAGCTCGAGGTCCTCGTCCGTCGTCCCGAGGTCCGCATCCTCCGCGAACGACGGGGCGTCCGAGAGGTTGTTCTGCGGGAGGAAACCGACGAGGTGGCGGACGTAGTCGATCGCGTCGTCCTCGTCGGCTCCCATGAAGTGCGCGACGCCGGAACGCTCGTTGTGCGTGCGCGCGCCGCCGAGCTCCTCGAAGCCGACGTCCTCGCCCGTGACGGACCGGATGACGTCCGGGCCCGTGATGAACATGTTCGACGTGCCGTCCGCCATGACGATGAAGTCCGTGAGTGCGGGGGAGTAGACGGCGCCGCCGGCCGACGGGCCGAGGATGAGCGAGATCTGCGGGACGACGCCCGACGCCGCGACGTTGCGTCGGAAGATCTCCGCGAACTGCGTGAGCGCCGCGACGCCCTCCTGGATGCGCGCGCCGCCGCCGTCGGAGATGCCGATGATCGGCACGCCCGTGCGCAGCGCGAGGTCCTGGACCTTCGTGATCTTCTGGCCGTGGACCTCGCCGAGGGACCCGCCGAACGTGGTGAAGTCCTGCGAGTAGATGCAGACCTGGCGGCCGTCGATCGTGCCGTGCCCGACGACGACGCCGTCGCCCGCGATCTTGCGCTTGTCGAGGCCGAAGTTCGTCGAACGGTGGGTCGCGAAGGCGTCGAGCTCGATGAAGCTGCCCTCGTCGAGCAGCGCCTCGATGCGCTCGCGGGCAGTCTTCTTGCCGCGCGGGTGCTGCTTCTCGCGGGCGACGGCCTCGTGGTCGTCGATCGCGGCGTGCCGGCGGGCGCGGAGGTCGTCGAGCTTGGCGGCGGTACGGGAGGTCTCGGTCACTCTTCCGAGGGTAGGGCGAACGGCGCCCGGCGGAGCCGTACGTCTCATGCGAGTTGCGGTGCGGGAGTTGTCGGGAGTCGACAAAGGCCGGTCGCGCGGCGGTGTCGTGGGAGGTTCTCCGTCCATGGTTGATGTCGACGATGCACAAGCGAGGCGGTCTCGAGGACGCGAGGGCACGGCCGTTGGCGCGTCACCCTGTCTTGGCGCATCACCTGTCTCGGTAGGTCACCCCGTCTTGGTGCGTCCCCACCTCCTGGTGCGTCACCTCGTCCTGGCGCGGGGCTCGGGGGCTGCGGTCGGGGCGTCGTAGGACCCGGGCTCGTCGAAGTGCCAGCCGCCGCGCCATGTCATCGCGACCCGGCGCCGGTCGACGTGCTGGTGGTGGAACCAGCACAGCAGCGCGGCATTGTCGGTCGCGGTCGGACCGCCGTCGGCCCAGTGGACGCGAGCGTGGTGGACCTCGGAGATCTGCGGGGGAGCGTCGCACCCGGTCCACGCCCACGTGCGGTCGCGGGCGATGACGGCCTTGCGCCGGGCGCCCGTGAACGTGCGTTGCGCGCGTCCCACGTCGAGGACCTCGGAGTCGGGCCCGAAGACGACGCGCGTGACGGTGCAGTCGGCCGCGATGCGTTCGAGGACCTGGCGCGGGACGGGTCCGGTGCCGTCGAGCCACGTCGGGCCGGGGCTGCAGAGCTCGGACCGCACGTCCTCTGCGCTCGGCGGCACGCTTGTGGTTCTGCGAGACATCGCCGACCGACTGCCGAACCCGGTGCCGCCGTGCGGACCTGTGCGCTGCGCGAGCGCCTCGAAGTCCTTCCACGGTACGAGCACGGTGACGTGCGGTCGCACCGATGCGCCGGTGCCGAGGCCGCCGTCGTCGAGCAGGCGGCGCGCGAGCCCGGCGAGGGCGATCGCGCGTCGCTGCGTCGGCCGGAGACCGTCGTGCGCTGACGGCACGCCGACGATCGCGGCGAGTGCCGTCGAGAGCTCCTGCCCGTGCTCCTCGGTGAGGAATCCGGCGACGTGGTAGCCACCGGTCGTGCGGGACAGGTCGAGGTGCTCGCGGTCCTGCGCGAGCCGATAGCCGCGCTCGTCGGACTCCGGGTCGGCGACGTGCGCGAAGCGACGTGCCGCGGAGCCGAGGTCCCGCAGGTCGAAGCGCTCCGCGAGGCCGAGCATCACCTGCTCGCCGGTGACGACCTGTCGGGGGCACGAGCAGAGTCCCGTGTCCGCGGTGCAGCCCGGCGCGTGGAGCCGGTCCTCGAGAGAGGTCAAGCGATCGCTCGCGGTCTCACCGGCGGCGGGAACGTCGGCCGCTCCCGCGTCGTCGGTCGCTCCTGCGTCGCTGTGCGTTCCAACGTCGCAGCCTTCGCCCGCGTCGCTGCCGCGATCCTCGCCGGGACCCGGGTCCGTGACGTCGACCGTCCCGCCGACCTGTGCGTGGAGCGTGGCGAGCGCGTCCCTCCGGGAGTCGGACGTCGGGAGGGTGCGCGCGAGCACATCGACCTGCGGTGCCGAGAGCCTCCCGGCCCGCGCCGCACGGAGCGTCGCAGGCAGGTCGTCCCGGAGCCGCGCCGCGGCGAGGACCTCGCGCCGGGCGACGGGCAGCCCGCGCCGTTCCTTCCAGGCGACCCAGTGCGCGAACGACCTGAAAGTGTCCGCCCTCCACGCGCCCTCGGCCTCGACCCGCCCGAGCCAGCCCAGCCGCTGCGCGTGGAGCCGGTCGAGGAGAGCGACAGTGCGCGCGGATGCCTCGGCCGCGAGGGTCCCCGGTGCGGCGGCGGGGTCCTGGGTGCACACGAGGTCGACGAGCGACTCGATCGACGTGAGGAGCCCGAGGAGATCGGTGGGCGCGGGAGCGGCGGTCCTCGGCCAGGCCGCAGGGACCAGCTCGATCACGGTGGCGCGGCGTTCACCGGTGTCGTTGCTGGCGTCGTCGCCGTCGGTCATTCCGTCACCGCCTCGTCTGTTCCACCACGTCACGTTCGTCGCGATCTGCTCGCGCCCAGGTTCTCGATGCCGTTCCGGCGACCCGAGCAGGTGCGAGACCCGCACCGGGCCGGAGCGACCCTTCCACGATATCGAACGGTCGTTCGATGATGCGAGCGGTGGACGTGCCTCTCACCCCGCGCTCACCCGCCGCGTTCGCACCCGCCGGCATGCCGGCGCCACGACCGGACCCGCGCTCGCCGCGCAACGACTGGAATCTGCGCTCGTTGCACCCGTGTGCGCCCGTGGTCACGTCGTCCCATGCCTCGCGCCCGTGTGCCTCCGCCCGTGAAGGTGCGCAAAGATGGGCGCATGACCTCCGACGCACCCCGTGAGCCGCTCGACGCGCAGCTGCTGCGCGACCTGCTGCGCGCTCCGGTCGGGGTCCTCCAGCGGGTCGACGTACGTCCCGAGGTCACGTCGACGAACACGGTCCTCGTCACCGAGGCGCGCGACACCCCGCACGCGTGGCCCACGCCGTCGCTGCTCGTCGCCGACCATCAGACCGCCGGCCGCGGCCGTCTCGACCGCGCGTGGCAGACGCCCCCGCACACGGCGCTCACGGCGTCGACCGTCATCGCCCCCGGGACCCCGCGCGAGACCTGGGGGTGGCTCCCGCTGCTCGCCGGGCTCGCGGCGGCGCGCTCGCTGCGCAGCATGACGGCGCTCGATGTCCGCACGAAGTGGCCCAACGACCTGCTCGTGCCCGCGCCCGACGGCGCAGACCTCCTGGGCTGGGGCCCGTGGCGCAAGGTGGGTGGCATCCTTGCGGAGGTCGTCGACGACGAGCGTGTCGTCGTCGGGCTGGGCATCAACGTCGACCAGCGCCCCGACGAGCTCCCGGTCGCCTCGGCGTCGTCGCTCGCCGCGCACGGCGTGTCGCAGCGCCGCGAGATGCTCGTCGCAGGCCTCGAGACGTCGTTCGTCGAGCTGCTCACGATCTGGCGGGAGCATGCGGGCGACGCGGTCGCGGCGGGACTCGCGGAGGAGGTCACGGCGCTGTGCGTGTCGATCGGCACGGACGTCCGCGTGACGGCCGCGGGCGGCCGCGAGCTGCGCGGGACGACGGTCGGGCTCGACGCCGACGGCGCGCTGCTCGTGCGCACGACGACCGGCGACGTCGAACGGATCATCAGCGGCGACGTGCAGCACCTGCGCGTCATCGGGGCCGAGCAGGACTGACGCCCTAGGATGGCCGACGTGTCGCACGAGTGGTCCGAGGAGGTCGAACGCGTCGTCGCGGGCCTGCTCGGCGGCGAGCGTTCGTCGACCCTGCCCGGGCTCGCCGCGGAGGCGGGGCTCGACGAGGCGTGGGTCGCCCGATACTGGCAGCTCATGGGGCTGCCGCCGTCGAGCGAGGACGCGCGCGAGTACACGCACGAGGACGCCGAGGCGCTCGCGGAGCTACACGACCTCGCCGAGCGCGAGAACCTCGACGCGCGCACGCTCGCGTCGCTCGTGAGATCCGTCGGGCATTCGACAGAACGCCTCTCGTGGTGGCACTTCGAAGCGCTCGTCGACCACGAGGTGCGCCAGCAGGGGCTTCTCGACCCGGACGCGCGCCGCGCGGTCATCCGGTCGATGGACAGGCTGGCGCCCGTGCTCGAGCGTCAGCTCGTCCACGCGTGGCGGCGGCAGACGACGGCTCTCGTCACGCGCATGGCGCAGGAGTTCGGGGATGCGGCGCAGGACACGGCGTCGATCCGCTCGGGGCGCGACCTTCCGCTGCCGCGCGCCGTGGGCTTCGCGGACATCGTCTCGTTCACGCGCATGACGGCGACGATGGCGCCCGACGACTTCGCGAACTTCATCCAGGCGTTCGAGACGCGCGCCCGCGACATCGTCACGGCGAACGGCGGCCGCGTCGTCAAGACGATCGGCGACGCTCTCCTGTTCATCGCGGACGACGTCGTCACGGGTGCGCGCGTCGCTCTCGGGCTCGCGAAGGCGACCGAGGACGAGCTCGGCGTCGAGGGCATCGCGGGCCGGCCGGTACGTGTGAGCCTCGTGTGGGGGCGCGTGCTCGCACGTTTCGGTGATGTCTTCGGACCGTCGGTCAACCTCGCGTCGCGGCTCACGGACCAGGCGCAGCCGTCGACGGTCCTGCTCGACGAGGTGACGGCACACCGGCTCGCGTCGAACCCGAACTTTGCGCTCACTGCGCTCGAGCCTCGCGAGGTGCCGGGGCTCGGCACGCTCACGCCGGTGCGCCTGGACTTCGCGCGCGACTGACGTTGCGCCACCCTGTGCGGCGGGCCCGCCGCTACGCGTGCGGGCAGACCCCGCCGCTGCACGTGCGGGCTGAACCCGCTGGACGTGCGGGCTGAACCTGCTGGACGTGCCACCAGCGCCCGACGGTGTCGGGGCGAAAGGTCAGCTCTCGAGGTCGATGAGCCCTGCGTCGTCCTCGCTCACGCGGTTGACCCGTGACGACACGGGGTGCCATGCGAGCTCGGGCGCGTCGGAGAGGGCGAGGTCGAGTGCCTCGCGGCCGTCGGCCGACGGGTCGAGCCAGCCGTCGAGGGTTGCGGGCGTGAGCATGACGGGCGTGCGGTCGTGGATCTCGGCGAGCTCGCCGGCGGCGGCGCGCGTGAGGATCGTGCACGTGACGAGCCAGCGGTCCGGGTCGTCGTCGGGGAGGTCCTTGTCGCGCCAGAACTCGTAGAGCCCGGCGAGGGCGGCGACCGAGCCGTCGGCGGGGTGGATGTAGTACGGCTGCTTGGCGGGGCGTGGTCCGTCGCCGAGCTTGCGCCACTCGTAGTAGCCGTCGGCCGGCACGACGGCCCTGCGGGATGCCGCGGCGCGCTTGAACGACGGCTTCTCGAGGAGCGTCTCGGAGCGGGCGTTGAGGAGGCGGGCGCCGCCGCTCGCGTCGCGAGCCCACGACGGGACGAGGCCCCAGCGTGCGGCGCGGAGCTGGCGCACGGGCGGGGCATCGGGGGTCTCGCGCGGGGCGCGCTCGACGATCATGCGGACGTGCTGGGTGGGCGCGACGTTCCACGAGGCGTGCCATTCGCGCAGCTCGTCGTCGACGGGCAGCGTGGGGTCGATCATGAAGGCGTCGAGGAGGTCCTGGGTCTGCCGGGCCGAGGCGAAGCGTCCGCACATGGGTCCACTGTGGCACGGGCCACGGACATCGACCCGGGCGCGGCGCGATCGAAACGTTATGATCCTGGGGTGTCACAACCGGCCTCACCGCAGTACCGTCCCGGCCCCAAGTACGTCCTCCTCCTCGGCTCGCTCGCTGCCGTCCCCGCGATCACGACCGACATCTACCTCCCGTCGCTCCCGACCGTCGGCGCCGAGCTCGGCGCGACCGCGGCCGCCGCGCAGCTGACGATCTCCGGGATGCTCGTCGGTGGCGCCGTCGGGCAGCTGCTCATCGGGCCCATGTCGGACCGCTTCGGTCGCCGCCTGCCCGTCCTCGTCGGGCTCGTCGGGCACGTCCTCACGTCGCTCCTGTGCATGGTCGCGCCGAACATCACGGCGCTCATCGCGCTGCGCGTCCTCCAGGGCTTCTTCAACGCGGCCGCGTCCGTCGTCGCGATCGCCGTGATCCGCGACCGGTTCGTCGGCTCGGACGCCGCACGCCTGCTGTCGCGGCTCATGCTCGTCATCGGCGTTGCACCGCTGTTCGCACCCGCGGTGGGCGGCGCGATCGCGGCGGCCTGGACGTGGCGCGGCGTGTTCGGCGTCCTCGCGGGGCTGGGCGTCGCGCTCGCGATCCTCGTGTGGCGGTTCATGCCCGAGACCCTGCCGGCCGACCGTCGGCGCATCGCCGGCCCGCGCGGCGTCGCGCGCGGCTACCTCGAGCTGCTGCGCGACCGTCGGTTCATGGCCCTCGCGCTCATCCCGGGCATGGCGCAGGCCGTCATCATGAGCTACGTCGTCGGCTCGACGTACGTCTTCCAGCGCGAGCACGGGCTCGACGGCCACCAGTTTGCGCTGCTCTTCGCGATCAACGGCATCGCGCTCGTGGGCGGCGCGCAGGTCAACGCGTACCTCGTCAAGCGGGTCGCGCCGCTGCGGGTGCTGCGGGTCGCGATCGTCGTCCAGGCGATCCTCGGGCTCGTGCTCGTCGCGGTGACGGCCAGCGGGCTCGGCGGGCTGGCGCTCATGTGCGTCATGCTCTGGCTCATGCTCTCGATGCAGGGGCTCGTGCCCGGCAACGCGAGCGTGCTCGCGCTCAACGACTACGGCCACATGGCGGGGACGGCGGCGGCGTTCCTCGGCGCGATGCAGGCCGCGCTCGGAGGTCTCGTCGCCCCGATCGTCGGCTTCACCGGCGGCACCGGGGTGTCGATGGTGGCGGTGATGACGGGGTCGGTCCTCGTGGGTCTCACGGTGCTCGCGGTCGCCACTCCTGCGTACCGGCGCGAGGGAGCGTGGGGCGCGGCCTGAGCTCTCCCGACGACGCGCTGCCCTGAACGTCCCCGACGGCGGGGTGCGGCGGCTGGCATGCTGACCCCATGCGCGTGACAGCCAAGATCGACTATGCCGTGCGTGGGTGCCTCGAGCTCGCCGCGCACAGGGCCGACGGCCTCCTCAAGGCCGACCAGATCGCGGCTGCCCAGCAGATCCCGGGGGCGTTCATGCTCTCGATCCTTGGCGACCTGCGGGCCGCGGGGATCGTCGAGTCGCGGCGGGGAGCGGACGGCGGGTACCGGCTCGCGCTCGACCCGGCGGACGTCGCGATCGCGGACGTCATCCGGGCGATCGACGGGCCGCTCGCGAGCATCGCGGGCGTGCAGCCGGAGGACGTCGACTACCGGGGCGCATCCGAGCACCTGCGGGACGCGTGGGTCGCGCTGCGGGTCGCGATGCGTTCGGTCCTCGAGGCGACGACGTTGGCCGACGTCGTCGCGGGGAACCTTCCCGAGGTGGCGCGCGAGCTGCTGTCGCACGACGACGCCTATGTGACGCGTCCGCTGCCGGGGGCGTAAGGCTCGTGCGGTGCGGTGCGGTGCGGTGCGGTGCGGTGCGGTGCGGTGCCGTGCCGTGCGGACCACGACGGCGACGCTGAGCGCGACGGGAATGCGCTGCGCGCATGCTGGACAGGATCCGACGACAAAGGGTGAGTCCGGGGTGAGTTAGGGCTGGCCTCGGGGTGACAGGGCTTCGTGTTCCACACGTCGAGACACAGTCCAAGGGGTGAGCAGCCTCGCGTCGTTGCAGGTCGGCGCCGCGCAGAAGCAGACAGAGTCCGTCCTGTCCACAGGGGGCCGTCCTGGCGGTTATCCACATTCGGCGGGCGAAGTCCGAATCGTTCACCTAGTGTCGGCGGCGTTCTGACCGTTCGACCCGGAGGTGGACGTGGACGCCGTGGCGATCCTCGAGTCCGAGGTGCGAGAGCTCGTGCGCGCCCGCGGCATCGACCCCGTCCGCGACAGGACCGCGTTCGACGGCCTCCTCGACGCCGCTCGCGAGGACTACGAGCAGCGTGCGGGCCGCGGCTCGGTGCCGCCGCTGCTCGACCTCGCGCGTGCCGAGCGCGCGGTCCGCGACGCAGTCGCAGGCCTCGGCCCGCTCCAGCGCTACCTCGACGACCCCGAGATCGAGGAGATCTGGGTGAACTCGCCCAGCCGCGTCTTCGTGGCGCGCGGCGGGGAGACGGAACTCACCCCGACGGTCCTCACGTCCGGGCAGGTTGCCGACCTCGTCGAGCGCATGCTCGAGCCGACGGGTCGGCGTCTCGACATCTCGAGCCCCTTCGTCGACGCCGCGCTCCCGGGAGGCGAGCGACTGCACGTCGTCATCCCTGACGTCACGCGGGAGTGGACCCTCAACATCCGCAAGTTCGTCGCGCGCGCCCGCAGCCTCGGTGACCTCGTAGCCCTCGGCACCCTCACACCCGCCGCCGCACGCTTTCTCGACGCGTGCGTGCGTGCCGGTCTCAACATCCTCGTCGCCGGCGCCACGCACGCGGGCAAGACGACCCTCGTCAACGCGCTCGGCGGGGCGGTGCCCGCGCACGAACGCGTCATCGTGTGTGAAGAGGTCTTCGAGCTGAGGTTGCCCGGGCGCGACGTCGTCGCGATGCAGTGCCGCCAGCCGAGCCTCGAGGGCACGGGTGAGATCCCGCTGCGCAGGCTCGTCAAGGAGGCGCTGCGCATGCGGCCCGACAGGATCGTCGTCGGAGAGGTCCGTGAGGCCGAGGCGTTCGACCTGCTCATCGCGCTCTCCTCGGGCATCCCTGGCATGTGCACCATCCACGCCGGCTCGGCACGCGAGGCCGTCGCGAAGATGTGCACGCTGCCCCTGCTTGCCGGCGAGAACGTCACGGCCGGCTTCGTCGTGCCATCCGTCGCGACCGCCCTCGACGTCGTCGTCCACGTCGCCCGCGACGCCGGCGGTGCGCGACGTGTTCGTGAGATCGCCCTCGTCACGGGACGTGTCGAGGGTGGCGTCGTCGAGCTCGCCGAGATGTACCGCACCGACGGCACGACGCTCGTCCGAGGGGCGGGGCATCCCGTGACCACTGAGCCCTTCGCGGGCGCCGGTATCGACATCGCGCACATCCTCCGGACGGAGGGCTGACTTGGACGTCGTGGTGGGTCTCGCCCTCGGCTGCGGGCTGCTGCTCGTGTGGACCGCGTGCTGGGAGGCTCCCGCACCCCGGAGACGCTCGGGCCTGCTCGGGCGGCTCGCGGACGACCTCGCGGGGGCCGGGCTGCCGGGGACGAGCCCCTCTGGGCTCGTCGTGCTCTCGGCGGTCCTCGGGGTCCTCGTGATCGTCGGTGCGAGCGCCGCGACCGGCGCCGTTCCGCTCGGCGTGTGCTTCGGTCTCATCGCGGCGACCCTGCCGACAGCGGTCGTGCGGGCCCGTGCCGCGTCACGCGCCAAGGAGATGCGTGAGGTCTGGCCGGAGGTCGTCGACCACCTCGTCTCGGGCGTGCGTGCCGGGCTCTCCTTGCCCGAGGCGCTCGCGCAGCTCGCTCACCGCGGTCCGGTCGACTTGCGCGAGCAGTTCGCGCGCTTCGCCGCCGACCACCGAGCGTCGGGCAGGTTCGACGAGAGTCTCGACGACCTCAAGGCACGGC
Source organism: Sanguibacter sp. HDW7 (assembly GCF_011300875.1). Lineage (NCBI taxonomy): Bacteria > Bacillati > Actinomycetota > Actinomycetes > Micrococcales > Sanguibacteraceae > Sanguibacter > Sanguibacter sp. HDW7. Next base: position 998,968 of record NZ_CP049862.1, read on the forward strand.
TCGCCGACCCGGTCGCCGACCGCCTCGTCGAGTCGCTCCGCATCACCCGGCAGGTAGGCGGAACCGACCTGGGCAGGCTCCTGCGGACGCTCGCGACTTTCCTCCGCGAGGACAACAGAACTCGGGGAGAGCTCGAGGCTCGCCAGGGATGGACCGTCGCAGGTGCGCGCCTCGCTGTCGCCGCGCCGTGGGTCATGCTCGCCCTCCTCGCGACACGCCCCGGGACCGCCGAGGCCTACGCGACCCCTGCGGGCGCGCTCGTGCTCGCCGTCGGCGGCCTCGTGTGCGTCGGGGCGTACGGGGCGATGGTCCGGCTCGGGCGGCTCCCGGTCGACAGGAGGGTGCTGCGATGACGGCCCCGGACCTCGTCGGAGCATGGGCGGGCCTCGGGCTCGGTCTCGGCCTCCTGTGTCTCCGCGCCCACGCGCGCGCACGGCGCGTGACGTTCGAGCAGCGGCTCGCCCCCTACGTCCCGCGGCCCGGCCTCGGATCCGGCCTGCACCCGGGCGACCGTCCGCACCTCACCGGGGTGCTCGGCCACGCGCTCGGCAAGCCGCTGAGGAGCTTCACGCTCGCGGTCGTCAGGATCCTCGGGGGGAGCGAGGAGCTTGCCCGGCGGCTACGGCGTGCCGGCGACCCGCGCAGCGTCGAGCAGGTCCGGGCGAGCCAGGTCCTCGGGGCCTGCGCGGGTCTGGCGCTCGGTCTCGTCGTCGCCGTGCCCGCGGGCGCGCTCGGGACGTTTCCCGTGCCCGCTGCTGTCGTCCTCGTCCTGCTGGCCGGCCTCTGCGGCGGCATCCTGCCCGACGTGCGACTCGGGACCGCGGTCAAGCAGCGCGAGGAAGCCATGCTCCTCGAGTTCCCGACGATCGCTGAGGTGCTCGCGCTCGCGGTCGCGGCGGGGGAGAGCCCCCACGCGGCGCTCCAGCGCATCGCCCGCATCGCCGACGGCGAGCTCGTCCGCGAGCTGCGCCTCGCCCTCGCCGACATCCACGCCGGCGCCAACCTCTCCGACGCGCTCGACAGGCTCGCCGAACGCACCGGTGTCCCTGCGCTCGGCAGGTTCGCCGAGGGCATCGCGGTCGCGGTCGAGCGGGGGACGCCCGTCGCCGAGGTCCTGCGCGCCCAGGCCCAGGACGTCCGCGCGGACGGGCACCGACGCCTCCTCGAGATCGGCGGGCGCAAGGAGGTCGCGATGCTCGTGCCCGTCGTCTTCCTCGTCCTGCCCATCACGATCGTCTTCGCCCTCTACCCGACTGCCGTCGTGCTCGTCAGCGGCCTGTGACCGCACCCACCACCACCAGGACCCACGTCCGCCACATCCCGGAGGAACTTCCATGACACCGCACCTCGAGACCCGACCGTCGACCCGCACGAACGACACTCGCCCCGCCGCACCTGACGCAGCCTTCCCCGGTGCGGCGTCGCACCGAGCCGTGGCGGCGCGCCCCGGTCTCCTGGCGCGCCTCCACGCGCGCTGGCTCGAGGTGACGGCCGACGGCTCGGACAGGGGCGACGTGCCCGGATGGGTCCTCGTGACGATGATGACTGGTGGCTGCGCTCGCCCTCGCGCTCGTGCCGGTTGCGCGTGACGTTCGTGAGTGTGGTCTGGGTGCTACCTGCGGGTGGGGTTATGCGGGCGCGGAGATAAGCGACGTCGCCTCTACGCGAGCGGCTCGCATGCCTCGGCGGGGACCCATGCGTGCCAGGTGCCCCAGGTGGGGTCGTGCTGCTCGACGCAGAGCATGCCGTGGGCGCGGGCGGTGACGTCGAGCTCGAGGGTGACGGTGTCGCCGGCGTAGGTGGGCGCTGTGACCAGGGCGCGGCGCGGGCGCTCGTAGGCGGTCTGCGGTCCGTCGACGGGGTGGGTGACGAGGAGTGCGGAGTAGTCGCGGCCGCGCTTGTCGAGGTGCATGGGTCCAGTGTGCGGTGTCGTCGCTTCCCGCTCGAGTAGGTTCTAGCCAACCAACGCACGGCCGATGATCGGTCGGCCAGTGAAGGGACACTGCATGGACGACGCGAAGGTCTCACGCGAGGACCTATATCGAGATGCCCATCGAGGCCTGCGCGCGCTTGCACGACCGGGCGCGCTCGTCTCGAACAGTGCTGACGTCGACCTTCACGTAGTGATCGACGAACTCGAGAAGCTAGTGGAGTGGGCTATCGAAGCTGCCGACGCCGACTTCGGTCCGTCGATCGTGGTTGCGGCACCGTTCGACGACGCCCGTTGGGTTGATGGCGGCTACATCGAGACCGTCGACCTCGACAGGGGGACACTCGAGGAGCGTCCGGTAAAGGTCGATGCTCACTCGTGGCGTGACTCCGCGATGCAACGAGCTGCACGCGCCTACAGTCGCGCGGGTCAATATGACATGCAACCTGGCTCAGACGGCCTCTGGATTCTGCACATCGAGCCGGTCGAGGGCCATGATGAAAGCTGGACAGGCTCGCTTACGGGCTTCGTTGTGCTCTACGACCGAGACAGAGACGGGCGCTACGAGGCGCTCGCGCACGTATGGACGGCGAGTCAGTGCCAGCGACGTGGTGTGGGCACCCGACTCGTTCGTGAGGCGCTAGCGAACCACAAGATCGCCTATGTGGAAGGTCCTCTCTCGGAGGGCGGCCGCCGTCTGCTCCAGGTCGCAGCCCCAGACCTGCCCGTGAGTCCGTGAGGTTCGATCGCAACGCGATCCACCGGCTGACGGACTGGCCCGCGGGCGAGGAGCGACGAGGGCGTGACAAGTGCCCGCGCGGGTTCGCCCACGACTCTGACCTGCACCGTTGTGCAAAGCAGAGAGAGAGCGGTATATTTTCCGGTATGTTTTCACCTCGAAACTCACACGCGGTGCTGCAGGAGCTCGGGTCTGAGCTGCCCGAAGCGATGATCCGAGCCACAGCAGCGGCCAGGGCTGATCTTGAGCAACTGCGCTCAGACCCGCGCCGGTTCATGCTCCGTAACGAGCGTGACCTCGCCAACTCGCTGCACTTCGCCTACTGGGTGGCAATCTGTGACGAGATGGCTGGACGCCCCGGTGTCCAGATCCGCGACAGTGAGCCGTACCGAGAACTCACCGTCTCTACGGCCACGGGCCGGAGCTACGTGGCGCGCATCAAGCGCCACTCGATCCACGATCGACTCACGTCCTATGAGACCGCGGCCGACCGAGACTTCTGGGGTGGAGGTGTCCAGACGCTCGACGGCATGGAGCTGGTCAAGGGCCTGGCGATCGGCTACCGCTGGGACCGCGACCTGAGGGAGATCGTTGAACCGGTAATCTCTTACCGCGAGGGCAAGAGGAATGTGGTCTGGGCCTACGAGATCGACCCCACCCAGGAGTCCACGTTGCCGCTGGGATATCGAGACATCACGCCCGGGCTCCCGAAGGTCGACCTTCGCGACGCCGCTCTCGCCGACGAAGAAGAAGGACTGGCAGGCAGCGAATGAGCAACATCGGCGAAGTCCTCGAGACGGCTCGCCGCGCACGAGGCATGACGCAGGGAGATCTCGCTGACATGGTCGGCGTCCAGCAAGCGACCCTGTCCCGCTGGGAGAAGGGCCTCCGGGAGCCCGACGAGGTCGACGTCCAGAGACTTGCGGATGCACTTGGCGTCACCCCGCGGCTACTGCTTCGAGGCGACCGCATGCGAGGTGGCATTGCGGCAGCAGCGCACATGCGGCGGCGCGCCACCGCGAAGGTCAGCATCTGGCGACAGCTCGAGGCGCAGCTCAACATGCTGAGGCTCCACACCTCGACGTTGGCTGAGGAAGTGTCTCTCACCGCGGAGCGTGCCGTGCCGACCCTTGACCCGATCGAGCGAGATCCCTCTGAGATCGCGGGCATGGTGCGACTGCAATGGCAGATGCCGTTGGGGCCTGTCGCGTCGGTCACGTCGTGGATGGAGTCGGCTGGGATCCTGATCGTCGAACATGACTTCGGCCCGGCCGCGCGTGTCGATGGCCTGTCCCAGTGGGCAGGGGACCACGCCGTCGTGCTGCTCAATAGCGCGACGTCGCCAGATCGAAAGCGGCTCACGCTGGCACACGAGCTCGGCCATCTCGTCATGCACGCTCAGCACCCGACCGATGACATGGAAGGGGACGCGAACGAGTTCGCCGCGGAGTTCCTCGTCCCAGCTCACGAGATCCGGTCGATGCTGCGGGGCCGGCTTACCTTGTCCAGGTTCGTCGAGCTCAAACGCTACTGGGGTGTCTCTATCGCTGCGCTCGTGATGCGTGCACACTCCCTCGGAGCCATCAGCGACGCGGAGAAGACGTCGCTCTTCAAACAGATCTCCGCCCGTGGCTGGAGGATCAACGAGCCTGCGAATGACGAGATCCCCGTGGAGAGGCCTCGACTCGCCAGGCATATCGCCGATTCGATGGTTGCTGGCGGGCTCAGCGAGGGAGAACTTGCGATCGCGGTCGGCTTCTCTGACGCGAAGCACAACGACGCCTTCGCACCGAGCGTTGTTACGCCTCGGCCCACCCACGCCGTTCGACACCTCGGGATCGTCCGATAGGTGAACGCACGTGGCGCCCCCACCCTCGCGAGAGGGTGGGGGCGTTGTCGTGTGCGCTGGTGCGTGTCAGTCGGCGAGGGTCTCGTCGACGTCGTCGTCCGGGTCGTCGATGTCGGCGGGCTCGGGGCGGGCCTCGAGTGCGCGGTAGTCGGCGACGAGCGCAGCCTCGGACGGGGTGAGGCTGGTGATCTTGCCGACCGTGAGCACACCCGCGGGGATCGTCGTGGCGGAGATCTCCGAGACGGGCAGGACGCCCGTGACGAGCCTGCCGCCGCCCGTCTCGACGACCGCAGCCGGGAGCGCGTAGCCAGGCGTGCGCGCGGAGCCGAGCGCGAGGCGGACGAGCCAGTCGGGCACGAGGTGCTCGATACGACGCCACAGCCAGTACCAGAGCGCCAGGACGAGCGCGACGACGAGCGTGAGCGCGAGCTCGGAGCGCAGGAGGGCCGCGAGCGCGGTGCCGACGTCGCCGGGCAGGTGGGGGCTGATGATGCGCAGGAGGGTGGTGACGAGGGCGGCCCAGAGGCCGGGGACGGCGGTGCGCAGGAGCGCGACGGTGCGGTCGGAGAGCACGGTGCGCTCGTCGAGGTCAGTGGTGGTCATCGTGGCTGGTCCTCTCAGGCGGGGCGCGTGTCGGTGGTGACGTCGAGGTCGACGAGGGTGACGCCGGCGGTCGTCGCGAGCAGCTGCAGGCGGAGGCGGCGCTCGCGCTTGCCTGCGATGAGGGCGAGGACGCCCTTGGCTGCGACCTGGCCGAAGGAGTCGCCGGAGGTGCCGATGATCTCGGTGAGCGGGAGGCGGTGGACGATCCTGGCGCTCTTGCCGGCGGCATCGGTCTCGACGACGACGAAGCGGGCCTGGACCTCGGCGCCGCGGGCGAGGCCGTGCAGGCGCAGGGTCGCGAGGGCGTCGAAGTGCCCGGCGGTCGTGCTCGCGGAGGTGTTGCCGGCGTCGTCGATCGGCGCGGTCTTCCACTGCCCCTTGGGCAGGGCGACGTTCTTCGTGCGGTGCTTGGTGGTGCGGATCATGTCGTCCTCGTCTCGGGTAGGCATGGGCGTGTGCTCGAAGTGCCAGGGCTCGTAGGTGCCCGCGTGCTTGGCCCAGGCGGGGTTGTGCCAGCCGAAGCGGGCGCCGTACTGGTGGAACCACGCGCGGGCGGGCTCGGGGATGTCGAGGGCGTTGCCGCGCTCGTGCAGGGACGTGCCCGGCACCGCGACCGTCCCCTTGGCCGAGATGCGCACGTAGCGCACTCCCCGCCACACCCCCACGTCGCCGTAGGGTCCGACGTCGTCCTTGCTCGTCGCGGGCCGGTAGCGATCGAGGAACGTGGTGATCTGCTCAGCCGGGTCGCGGGTCGCGGACGTGATGCCCGGCGGTGCGCCGAGCTCGAGCGCGCGGAGGTAGTCGGACGCGGGAGCGGGGGCGAGTCGGCGGTCGCTTGCGACCTCGACGAGTGCAGTCATGAGTGCCTCCTCGGGCATGACGACGACCCCGACCGCAGGACGCGCGTCGGGGTCGAGGGGTTGGGTCGGTCAGGGGCGCGGAGTGCGCAGCGGGCAGGCCGCGACGTGGCCGTCGAGTGCTGCAGCGATGAGCTCGGGCACGCGCTGCTCGAAGTGGGCCGCGAGGTCGATCAGGGCGCGGTCCCGGTCGGCGATCGCGCGGGCGAGTGCGCGCGCGTGGTCGACCTCGTGGCGGTCGAGGGTGTCGTCGGTGGCGACGTCAGCGGCACGCAGGTCGGAGGCTTGCCGCTCGAGTCGGCCCAGGCGTCGGTCCATGCCTCGCTGGACCTCTGCGAGGGCGAGGACCTGGTCGTGGGTCGCGCGAGAGACCGCGAGCTGCTCGTCCTGCTGGTCGCGCATGATCGGGAACTCGGCACTGGCGTGAGAGTTCTCGGTCTGCTCGCGGACGGCGGCGGTGTCGGCGCGGACGGCGCGGACCTCGCGTCTCGTGGCGCGGGAGTCGCGCTTGTTGATGACGGCGACGGCGACGAGGCCGAGCGCGACGACGATCTGGACCCAGACGGCCTCGGTCATGTGGGTGCCCTCTCGGCGTCAGTGGCGGGCGTTGAGCAGCGCCTGGACCTGTGCCTCGGCGAGGACGGCCCGCTGGGTCATCGCGGCGAGCTCGCGGCCGTAGCGGGCGAGGACGTCGTCGATGGGCACCTCGACGGGTGCGTCGACGGGCTCGGGTGCGGGGGTCGGGACGGTGTCGGTCATGCTGCTGCCTCCAGGGTGGCGAGTCGTGCGGTGAGGTCGGTGACCTCGACGGTCAGTTCCAGTCGTGCGGTGCGCTCGGCGCGCATGGCCAGGACGGCAGCGGTGAGCATGCGGTCGTAGGACAGGCCGGAGACCTCGCCGTCGCGGTCGTAGGTGACCAGGCCGGCCAGGCCCGCAGCCTCGACCTCCTCAGCGACGAAGCCGGGGATCCTGCGCAGGGGCTCGACCATGACGGTGTCCCACTCGACGTCCTCGACCGGCGTGATGTGACCCTCGGGGTCGACACCGGCCTCACGGGCGAGGGCGTCAGCCAGGCGCTCGGCGTCGCCCCGGTCGATCCACGTCCGCGGGCGCAGGTCCCAGAACGCATCCGCCCACTCGGCGGGCGCGTCCTCGACGGCGACCTTCTGATCGGAGCGCGACGTCGAACGGAAGAATGTCCCGGCCGTGTTGATGCCAACGTTCGCCGCCGAGCCCCCGGTGTAGGCGTAGGTGCCCGCCGAGATTAGGTAGGCGTCGTGGTACGAGTTCCCGGTCGCGCGGAAGGCGCCGCTGTACAGCGACCCGGTGACGGTCAGCCCGCCCGGTGTCGTCGCCGCGCCGGACACCCAGCGCCCGAGCGAGCCGTTGGCGAGGGTCGTGATGAAGCTCCGCCCGGACCCGTCTGGGGCATAGTCTCTGCCGGCCGTATCAGGAATGTTGACAAAAGGCCCAGCGGTGTCGGAGAGGAGGTTGATTGAGCCTCCAGCCCCCCGCAGCGAGAGGTTCCCCGACGCGTAGAGCTGCATGTTCGTGGTGTTGAGCGGGGACAGGGTTCCGATGTTCGTGGCACCGTTGTAGAACTCGAGCGACCCGGAGAGTTCCGAGGTGCCGTTGAGCCCCGTCGAGCGGATCTTGCCCGCGCTGATGACTGTCTCTGCCACGCCCTGGGTCGTCGTCAGGGTCCCCGTCAGGGAGACGCCGGTCGCGCTCAGCGTCCCGCCCGGCAGCGCGATCGAGGTGACCAGGGCGCCCGCAGCGTTGTGGGCACGCAGGCCCGCCGCATCGAGGATCACGCGCTGCCCCGAGGCCGCCGTGCGGACTGTCGCGCCGGTGATCGTCTTGCCGTCGATCGCATCGGCGGCGATCTTCACACCCGTGATCGCACCCGCGAGGATCGTGTCGGCCGTGACCGCGTTGGCTGCGATGTGCCCGGCCTGCACCGCGAGCGCCGCGATCGCCTCGGCGGTGACAGCGCCCGCGAAGATCGTACGGGCGGTGACGACGTCGTCGCCGAGGTTGGCCTCGGCGATGACCTTGCCGATGAGGTCGGTGTCGACGAGCGGCGTGACAGCCTGGGAGCGCTCGGCACCCCACGCGGAGGGGATCCGGTTACGGGAGACGGCCCGCAGGCGCACGTAGCGCAGGACGTTGTAGGGAAGGCCGGTGACGTGGACGGTGCCGCCGCCACGCTCGATCCGGTCGATGACCGACGTCGGGGCGGTGGCGTCTCCGAGGGCGACCTCGACGTAGGCGAGGTTGTCCGAGACGGGCCCGCCGGTGTTGCTCAGGCCGTCCCATGTGATCGAGAGGACCCCGAGACGCGCGGTGAGGGTCGGGGCCGACGGCACCGACGGCTGAGAGCGGTCCTCGCGCTCCATCGCGTCCAGACGCGACCGCTCGACTGCGGAGATCCCCGCCGAGCTCGACGTGCCAGCGCTGCCGGTGACGACAGGGATGACCGCGGGCGGAGTCGGGGCGACGCCGTCGACGAGTGTCAGGTCGAGAGACTGCGTGATCGAGCCAGCGCCGGCCTCCAGGTGGACCCCGGCGATGATGCACCGCGAGGACAGGCCCGTGATCGGGTCGACGATCTCTACGAGGTCACCCAGACGCCGGGCCAGATCGGGGACGACCTGGATCTGCGAGAGGGTCGCGCGTGGGCTCGCGGTCTGCGCGGCCAGCCACGCCAGAAGCGTGTGCGCCTCAGCCTCAGATGAGACACCGGTGCCCACGTCGAGCGAGCACTCCGAGCGGGATACCGAGGCTTCCACCCCGGCGGCGAGCGTCACCTGCGCGCTACGGGACGCGCGGGCGTTCGCGCGCACGATGAGCAGTTGCGTGGGCTGGCCGCCCCCCACGTACAGAGTGACGGCCGCGTTGTTCTTGACCGTGATGCGCACGCGCGATGCCGTCACGAGCGTCGCAGCCACCGTCAGCGCCGAGTCGGCAGGCCGCTCACCGCCGCCGTCGGCCTGCGTGGATGCCGCCCACCGCGAGCGCTGCGCCTCGGGAGCAGCCGTCGACCAGATGGGCAGCCACGGCGCGAGGCCGTCGACGGCCGTCTCGAGGTCCTGCTCGACGACGACGGTCGCGCCTGCCGCGACCGTGAGCGTCTCCGTGGACTCCCACACCGTCAGGGAGGCGTCCGTGACGCGCTCGACGAGCAGCGGGGTGTACGTGAGGGTCACGCGGTCGGCGACGTCGTCCGTCGACACCTGCCAGGGCAGGTCGACGACCTGCGGCAGCGTGTGGATCGTCTCCCGCGGCGTGCCCTGCCCGCGCATCGCGGCAGGGCCGCGGTACGTGAGCACGCCCGTCTCCGAGAGCCAGCACGCACCCAGGGTCACACGCGCGACCCACTGGCAGATCTCCCAGCCGGTACGCCCCTCAGGCAGGATCGCGGGCACGAGCACACCCGAGGGCGCGACGTCGTGCGCGAGGCCGAGGGACGTCGCCAGGGTGACAAGGACCGTGGACAGGTCCACCGGGGTCGCGGGGACGCTTGCGGGCGACGCGACTGGCCCTAGCAGGCCGCGTGCGTCGTCCTCGAGGCTCAGGCCGCGCTCTAGCACGCGCGCGCCAGCGGCATCTACGGAGCGCGAGCGCATCGTGGCCACACGCGTCAGCGACGCCCCGGCGTCGAGTGCCGCGTCGATGTGCACGGCTCCGCCCGCGGCGATCGCCGGTCCCCGCCATGGCGTGCGCGAGTCGAGGATCGACAGCGATCCTGTGGCGAGCGAGGACCCGGTAGCGGCCCGCGCCTGTCCTGGCAGGCCCACCCCCGACAGGGTGCGGTCCACGCTCCACGACATACCGGGCAGGGTCTGCATGCCTTGGCCGACGTCGGCACGCACCGCGTGGCGCGGAGTCGCGTCGTGCGCGCTCATCTGGCGACCTCCCGGATCGTGACGGTGTAGTCCGCGAACACCTCGCGGTCGGTGATGAGCTGGAGCGTCTCGGCGGGGTCGTCGACGACGACGACGGGCACGCCACGCCCCGACAGCCACACCGGCTCGTGCTCGCCCTCGGTCAGTCGCAGACCTCCTACCGTCGCCGTGCCGGCAGCAAGCGCGACCTGCACGCCCGTGGCGAGGGCGTCCGGCGTGAACGCGCTCTGACCGCAGAAGGCACCTGCGGCAGCTGCGGTGGTTACGACTCCGGTCTGGAGCTGTGCGCCCGCCCTGGACAGCGTCCGCCACGCCAGGGCGGTTCCGGCCGTAGACGCCCACGCTGACAGCGTGTACGACAGGCCCGCTTGCAGCGGCACTGTCGCCGACCACGCACCCGCCGCGGACGCCTGGACGGCACCGGTGACCGTCTCTACGCCAGACGGCATGCCCACGAGCACTACCCCGAGCGAGGACCCGAGTGCGGTCGTCCCCGCGCGACCCGGAGCCGCGACATCACTCGGCAGAAGATTCGTGCGTGCCGCGTCGTCCGTGTACAGGAACAGGGGCCCCGGCACCGTGCCGTCAGCGCACGCCGCCAGGAACGCGAGGTCTGCCGGCGACAGCAGACGCGCCTGGAGCGTCCATGTTCGGGACGATCCAGGCGCGCGCTGCACATACCGCGAGCCGTCGAGTGTCACAAGCTCGTTCGAGGCTCGCGACACCTCTGGAGACACCCCTGGTGCGACCGAGGGCATCGACCTGAGTGCCCCGAGCGGGCCCAGCCTTGCGTCACGCATCCCGCTCTCCTAGTTCTCTCCGACGCGGCGGAGCTCGTTCTGCCCCAGGCGCGTCACGGCCATTGCCGTGGTCGGTGTCCTCATCTCCGCGCGGACCACCTGGCGCGTCAGGACCTTGACGTCCTCGCCCGTGATCGGATTGCGCACGTAGATGTCGGGGATCGTCACGTAGACGGGAGCGGGCGTCGGGGCGTTGATTGGGGCCGCGACGGGCATGTTCGCGGCCACGGGACCGCCGTTTCGGAGGCCGGGCAGGTTGCCGTTGAGCGCAGTCCGCCGAAGGCCTCCAGCGCGGCCATCCCCACCCCGCGCGGCGACATCTTGAGCTGTGACGGCACGGGGTGCACGGATGTCGCCGCTCGCACCCGGATCGGGGCCGACCGCGACGGTACGGGGTGCACGGATGTCGCCGCTCGCGCCCGGATCGGGGCCGACGGCGATGGGCGAGCTGTTGGCGGACGCCTTGACGATGTTGCCCTTGGAGTCCCGCTTGAGTCCGAGCGACGCCAGCAGTGCGTTCTCCATCGTCACGCCCCACGCCTCGATGGACGCAGTGACCGAGCCGAGCTGATCCTCGAGGCCGTCGACGATGGCTTCTGCGGCCTCCACGCCGCCCCTATAGAAACGGCCGTCGATGGTCGTGTTCTTCGTCGCGGACGCCCCAGCGGCCTGCGAGTAGCGGTCGATGTCCGCGTACGCGCCGTTGAGCGCCTTGATCGTGGACGGGTCCGCCAAGAGCGCGTCCGCGAGCGCGGTGCCCCCCTCGAGGCCCTCGTGTGCGATCTCCTGGAGGATCACACCCGCGACGCCGGCCGCAGCGAGCTTGTCGAGCTTGCCGCCGAACGTCTTGAGGTCGCCGGCCTTCTTCTGCGCAGACGCGAGAAGGCCCTTGGCTGTGACGGGCTGGTCGTACCCGTAAGCGTCCTTCTTGCCGAGGGAGTCCGACAGCTTGAACTCGCCGGCGAGGACACCGGCGACGGACGCCTTGATCGAGGCGAGCTGCTGCGTGTGATCGCGGGCGGTGTCGAGCTTCTTCTCGATGCCCTCGGCCTGTGCGTACAGCTTGCGTAGCGCGACCTCGGCCTCGCGTGCGGTCTTGGCGAGATTCGCCCGCTGCGCCTTGGACAGGTCGGAGTTCTTCGACTGGTCGCGCAGCGTGTCGACGACGGAATACGCACCCGACAGACCCGAGGACACCTGGTCGGTGATGTTGCCCCGACGGGCATCGACGGCGAGGTCGGCGCGCGCGTCGGACAGCCGGGACTGCTTTTCGCGCTCCTCAGCGCGCTCCTTGCGCGCGTCGTCGAGCGCCTTCTCCGCGTTCTTGAGCGCGGCCTTGGCGGCCTTGAGGTCCTTGCGCTCGTCGTCGAGCTGCCGCTGGGCGGTGCGCTTGCGGTCGCGGTTCTTCTTGTCGCCTGGGATGTCGCGCCAGCGGTTGAGCGCGGACTCGACCTGCCGCTCCTCGCGCTTCACGGCGGACCGCGCACGCTTGACCGCTGCCGTCGCGTCCACGACAGGATCGTTGGCGCCGACTCGGCCACCGGCAGCGAAGGCCGGCAGCGCGCGTCCAGCGAGAGCGGCCGCGCGCCACTTCGTGACCTGTGCGTGCCCGCCCATCGCGGCAACCTCGCGGGCCGTGATGACGTGCTCGCCGTTGGACAGGCGCGCGAGGATGTCGTCGCTCGTGCCCGTGCCCGGACCGACGACGGCGCCGCCCGTGGCCTTGGCCTGGACGTGAGTCTTGCCCCCACCACCAGAGTTGGTGACGACGTTGATCGCGATCTGCCTCTTCATCTGCTCGCGGATGAAGCGCGTGACCTCCGCCGAGGCCTTCGAGGTGTCGACGTCGACCTCGGTCTTGATGTTCGACGGGATGAGCCCGAGCTCGTCTGCCAGCTTCTTCGCGGCCTTCTCCGAGAGGCCCATCTGCTTGGCCGCGTCGACGAACTCGCGGCGCGTGCGGCCCATCTTCTTCTGGAGCTGCTCGTCCGTGGCGCCCTGGGCGCGCATCTGGTCGATCCACTTCCAGCCTGCGTCGGCGATGCCGTCGAGGACAGCCTGGTTCGCGCGCCCCTTCTCCGTACCGACGTCGAGCGTCTGGCCGTTCTTCTTGAGCGACTCGTTGACGGCGTCGAGCGCAGCCTCGTAGCCACGCTCCGCGTCACGCATGCCGAGCACGCCGTCGGCGAGACCCTTGATGGCCTTCCAGGCGGCGTCAGCGGCCTTCGCCTGGTCCTCGAGGTTCGTCGCGAAGAGCTCGACGGACTTCGCGGCGCGGTCGGTCTCCTCGGACGTCGCGCCCGTGGCCTCCGCCATGAGCTCGTGCTTCTTCTTCGCGGCGTCGAGGTCCTTCGACTGGCCCTGGAGGCCGCGGCGCAGCGCACCGACCGCATCGTTGTAGTCGCCGATGGAGAGGCCGTTCTTCTCGGCCTCCTCGCGGATGTTGCCGTACGCGACCTCCTGGGGACCGTAGTAGCGCTCGAGCGCCGCCATCGCGTCCTTCTGCCCAAGGATCGCGTTCGTGACGGTCTCGACGCTGATCCCGAGCGCCTCTGCGCCCTCCGCAGCCGAGCCGGAGAAGTCGAACGTCCACCAGTCAGGGGTCTTGACGAGCTCGGCAGCGATGACCTGCCGCGTGGACTCGGTGACAGCACCCGTCACGCCGTCGAGGGACTCGCGCAGGGAGTCGATGCGCTGCTTGGACTCGGCCTGGGCGTTGGCCCACGCCATGACGCCGATGGTCGCGACACCGATCGCGGCGGACACCGCGCCGACGGCGACGCTCGCGCCCTTCGCGGACAGCTTGAGGCCCTCCGCGGCGTTCTTCGCGTTCTTGAGACCGCCGACGAGCTTCGTCAGGCCGGCGACGCCGAGCGCGGTCATGCCGCCCGCGCCGGTGAGGACGGTCAGCACCTCGAGCACGGGCCCGGGGACCTCGCCGATCGCGTCGACGAGCGCGCCGGCACCTTGGGCCATCTCGCGCAGGACGTCGTTGGCGCCGCCGCCCGCCTGGATGAAGACGGTCTCGATGGAGCCGGACAGGGTCTCGAGGTCGCCCTTGAGGTTGTCCATGCGGATCGCGGCGACCTCGGACGCGTAGCCCTGGTCGTTGACCGCGGCCGTCCACTCGCGGACGCCGTCCGCGCCGTTCTCGTAGAGGGCGTTTGCGGCGCGCACCGCGTCCGCACCGAACATGGTCGCCATGGCGGCGTTGCGCTGCGCGGGCGTCATGTCGCCGAGCGCGTTCGTCAGCTGGCCTGCGAGCTGCTCGAGGCCGACCCACTGCCCGGACACGTCGTACGCCGAGATGCCGAGGGAGTCCATGAGCTGCTTGGCGTCGCCCATCGGCGCGGACAGGCGCTGGAGCATGGTCTTGAGGGACGTGCCCGCGTCAGACCCGAGGAGGCCTCCCGCAGCGAACGCCGCCAGGGCTGCGGTCGTCTCCTCGATGGACAGGCCGGTCGCGGATGCAACCAGACCGCCCTGCTTGAGGGCCTGCCCGAGGTCGCTGACCTCACCCATCGCCTTGCCGGCGCCCGCCGCGAGGAGGTCGGCGACGTGCCCGACGTCGCTGCCCTTCAGCTTGAACTGCGTCATCGCGATGGCCGCGTACTCGGCGGCCTCGGCGACGCCGAGGTTTCCGGCCGCAGCGAGGTCGAGCGAGCCCTTGAGGCCGCCCGCCAGGACGTCCTTCGCGGTCACGCCCGACTTCGCGAGCTCTTCGATGCCGCCTGCGGCCTCGGTCGCGGAGTACTTCGTGTCCGCGCCCGCCTGGATCGCCGACGCGCGCAGGCCGTCGATGTTCTGGCGGGCGTCGTCGCCGGTCGCGGCGACACCGGACATGCCCTCGTCGAAGTCCGCGAAGAACTTCACGGCGATGCCCGCGGCGGCGGTCAGTGCGCCGCCGACGAGCGCGGTGCGGTTCGCGAGGTCCTGCGCCGCCTCGGACTGCAGGCGCGACGCGATGGTCGCCTTCTTCGACGCCTCCGCGCTCGCCTCCGTCGCCGCGGCGCTCGCCTCCGTCGCGCTGCGCACGTTGCGCTCGGCGCGCTCGAGCTTCGACGCCGAGACCGCCTGACGCTCGCGCGCCTGCTGGAGGCTCTTCTCGGCGGCAGCGACCTTCTCCTGGTCACCGCTCTTGCGCGCGTCCGCGAGAGCCTTCTCCGCCTTCGCGACCGCGTCCGCCGACCGGGCGACGGCGTGCTGCGCCGCGACGAGCGACTCCCCAGCGCGCGCGGCCTTGTCCGCGGCGGCCTGGACCTTGCCCATGCCCTGCGCGACGCCGTCGAGCTTGCGTGCGGAGTCCTGGTCGTCGACCTTGATGTAGGCGACGAGCTCGCCGACGGTGAGCGACATTGCACCTCCCGAGGGCGTGGTTCTGGTGGGGTCAGGGGTGCAGGTCGCGTGCGAGGCGCGAGGTCGGCTCCGTCAGGAGCGCGAGGATCAGCCCGCGCAGCCACGGCCACGGGCGCGCGTCGAGCGCGGGGTCGTACAGGTCGACGCCGTAGAGGGCGAGCAGGTCGACGGTGATGAGGTCCCAGCGGTCGAGCAGGTCACGCCACGTCGGGCCCGTGGTGGGCGCGGTGGGTAGCTGCTCGCGGGGTGGGCGGCGGTAGCGCGGGTAGATGCCGTGCTCGTCGGGTTCGCCGATGCCGTACGGTGCCCAGTCCGCGGGGCCGCTCAGGCTTTTGGGGCCGCGCCCTCGTCGTCGGCGGGGCCGTAGGTGAACTCCATGACCTGGTCGGCGGCGTCCTCGCCGAGCGTCCAGTAGTACTGCGCGTACAGCGCGTACCGGTCGACGTCGATCTCCGGCTGCCCGTCAGCGAGCATCTGGTCGTACACGGCCTGTGTGAGCGCGAGGTGCCCCACGGGGGTGTCGCCGGGGATGGACTCCCACAGCGCCATCGTCTCGTCGTCGGTCTCGCGGCCCGTGGCCTTGTTCATGCCGTAGGCGACGATCGCGGCCAGGACGAGCCCGTTGTGCTTCGTGGGCGGCGGGACGTGGTAGATCTTGCCGTCGCGCGCCTCGAGGTCGAGGTTCGGGCGGAGGTAGCGGGTGAAGGACTTGGCCACGGCGGTGCTCCTTGCTCTGGGTTGTGGGTGCGGGCGAGCCCGCCCGCCCACAGCGGGGCGGGCGGGCTCGAGTGCGGTCAGGCGCCGCGGGTGTACGGCAGCGCGTTCGACGCGCCGTTCGTGGGGTGCGTGACCGTGATCGGCGCGGACCCGGCCGACCCGGCGGGCACGACCGCGACGATGGTCGAGTCGCCGACCACCGAGATCGACGTCGCCGACGTCGCGCCGACCTTCACCGCGGTGGCGAGCAGGACGCCGGCGAAGCCGGAGCCCTTGATCGTGACGATGTCGCCCGCGGCCGCGGCCGACGGCGCTGCCGAGCCGAGCACCGGGGGCGCGCTCGGCGAGCCACCGGCCGGGGCCGGGTTGGCGATCGGCTTGATCTTGCCCTTGCCGGTGAGCGTCGCCGACCAGCCGCCGAGGTCGGCGTTGCCGGTGTTGCCGCGGTCCATCTGAACCGAGTAGATGCCCTGGAACGCGTAGTCCGCGCCGAGGCTGTCGTAGACACGGACCTCGGCGAGGGCGGCGTTGCCGCGCGTGCCGGGCTTCGCGGCGTTGAGCAGCGCCTGGACCTCCGGCAGGAACGACCCGTCGGGGTTGCGCTGCGACTGGATCGTGAATGCGAGGTTCGCCGACTCGCCAAGCTTGGCCTGGTTCTGGGCGCCCTCGTCGTCGTACGTCGCGGCGTCGACGAGCGTCGGGGCGTGCTGGGGGTTGATCGCGCTCGTGAAGCGGATCTGCTGCCAGATGGCGGGCGTGACGCCCGGTCCGGCGAGGTTGATGTCGAGGTCGAGCTCGTAGGAGAGCCCGAGGTCGGTGGGGACAGACATGAGGATGCCTCCGGGGTGTGGGATGGATGCCGACCCTCGGGCGGGCAGGCAGTGGACCGGGCCGCGCCCGCCAGGGACGCGCGCTCGGGGATCAGGGCAGGAGGACCTCGTAGTTCATCGAGACCTCCGGACGACCGTTCGAGTCCAGCCCGAGCGGCAGGTACGAGCGACGGTGCACCCGCGTGATCGCCACGCCCGACCACGTCACGTGGTGCGCACGCAGCACGGCGTGCACGGCCTCGGCGAGCGCGTCCGCGCTGTCCGGGCGGCCCTTCGCCGCGCGGACGCGCACCTGCACGCGCACGCGCTCGTCCGTCAGCCGCGGGTCGGCGTGCTCGTCGCGGTCGTACACCGTCAGCACGACCGCGCGGTCCGGGGCGGCGGGCATGACCGTGAGGGTGATGCCGGTCTGACCGGGCGTGTAGATGCCGGCGGGGTTCCAGGTGGCGACGCCTGCGGCGTGCAGGCGCTCGGCGAGCGCCGTGTAGAGGCTGGTGGCGGGGACGGTCATGCGAGCCTCCCGCGGATGGTCTGCGCGATCGCGGCGAGCGCCTGGTCACGGTGCTCGAGCAGCGGGCCCTCGAGGTACTTGGCCTGTCGGCCCTCGTCGTGCCGGTAGTCGAGCTCTTCGTGCTGGCGGACGGCGTACGGGGTGTCGTAGGAGACCGACGCGGTGAGCGTCGCCTCGTCGACGTCCGTCGCGCCCGAGCGGGAGAGGGTCGCTTCCTCGATGGGGACGACCTTGCGGGACTCGGCGAGGACGACCTCCGCGCCGACCTTGAGGCCCGCCGCCGCCGCGGTGCGGAGCGCGGCCTTCGTGGCGCCGAGGTTGAGGGTGAGGGTGGAGCGCATGGCCATGCCGGGTCACCTCACGTCAGGGAGAGCTCGTTGTGCTCGGGTGCGGGCGGCGTGTGGTGGTGCGCGACGGCGAGGACGACGGCGGTGCGTCCGGACGGAAGGTCCACCTCGGAGTCGAGCGGCACGGGGCCGTGCTCGGGCCGCAGGAACACGCGCGCCGAGGAGACGACCTCCTGGCCGTTGCGGTCGCGCACGAGGCGCGTGGTCTCCTCGACGCGAACGTGCTCGAGCGTGCGGTCGGGGCCGAGGACGGTGCCGTACGCGCCGGTGCCCTCGGCGTTGCGGACGGTGACGGTGTGCGGGGTGAGGATGCGCGGCAGCTTCATGGTGTCCTCGGTGCGCGGCCGATGAGGCCGGCGTTCTGGAGGATCGTGATGGCGCGCGGTGCGACGAGGGATGCGGCGGCGTCGGTGTTCGTGCCGGAGCCGACACCGCCACCGGAGACGGAGAACGACCCGAGGGAGAGGCTGTTGTAGCGGGCGGCGGCGCCCGAGGTGTCGCCGGTCTCGTCGAGCCACGCCACGGTCGCGCACGTCGCGTCCCGCAGCGCGGCGCGCACTACCGGGTCGGTGGGGAGTCCGTCGGTGTCGACTTCGTAGACGGCGGTCATCGTGAGGCGTTCGACGTCGGCGGACGCGAGCGCGATCAGGTCCTCTGCGGCCTCGGCGGACAGGCCGAGTCGCCACGGGGACCCGTTGACGTCGGCGAGGGTGGCGTACGTGCGCACGATGAGCCTCCAGGAGGGGTGTCGGGGTGGGACGCAGGTCGCGGCGCTACAGCCAGGAAGGAGACCGCCATCGGTGTCCCGGCCAGCCGGCCTTCCGCCCTGTACTCGTGTGTGGCGGGGGCGGTTGACGCCCCACCCCGAAGTTCGTGTAGTGCTGTCCCCGCCCCCGGTCAGGGGCACGAGGGCGGGGACAGTCCAGGGGTGGAGGTCAGGCCTCCGGGGCGACCGTGTAGCCGCGGCGCGTGAAGTACGCCAGGGCGACGGGGTCGCTGGTGTGGGCGGTGCCCTTGGTGAAGGTGACGCCGAGGACGTCGCCGGTGAAGTCGGTCGCGGGCGAGTGGACCTCGACCTCGACGGGCTCGGCGTCGGCGGGCTCGGTGGTCGGGACCTCCGGGTCCGTGACCTCGGGCGTGACGACCTCGGCCTCGGGCGTGACGACCTCCGGGGCCTCCGGTGCGGGCGCGTCCTGCGCCTTGCGCGCGGCCACGGTCAGGCGACCTTGATGTTGCGGAAGACCGCCGCGGCCTTCGTGGCCTTGAGCGCGACGGCGACCGGACCCATCTCGACCTCACCCTTCTTGACCGCACCCGCGGTCGAGAAGTCGGGCATCCACGTCTCGACGAGCTGGCCGCCGACCGTCGCCACCGCGTGGAAGCCGTCGAGGCCCACACGGATCGCGTACAGGTCCGTGAGGCCCGTCTGCGCCGTGCCGACCGTGCGGTTCTCGATCGGGATGATCGGGTTGTTCGACCCCGCCTTCGCGCCCGGGTCGGCGAAGATCACGTCGCCGTACGCCTCCCGCGTGATCGGACGCCCGTTCGGGCCGAGGAGACCCTCGACCGGGTTCTTCGTGTACATGCCCGCACGACGAGCCGCGGCCCGGACCCGGGCGAGCGCCTTGGCGTTTCCGAGGAGGACCGTCGGCGAGCCGTCGAGCAGCGCGAGGAACTCGTCGATCGCGTCGAGCGCCTTGTGCTCCGCACGCGAGTCCGTGTCGAAGTCGGTCCAGTCGGTGACCGACGTGGCGCGGAACTCCGTGGCGGAGCCGGTGAGCGCCTTGTCGAGGCCGTCGAAGCCCTTGGCGTCGACGGCGACGTCACCGTTGATGACCTCGTCCTGGAACCGGGTCGTCGTGGCGGTGATCGTGTTCTTGAGGTTGAGCGCGACGGACCCGGACGCGGCCGGGCCGATCTTCGCGATCACGCGGTCGACCTCGAACGCGCCACCGAGCGGGACCAGGCTGACGGTCTTGTGCTCGGTGGTGACCTCGGCGGTCGTGTACTCGCTGTTGAGCGCACGGAAGTCCGCGCTGCGCTGCGTGATCTGGCGGCGGTAGCCGTACGTGAGGGTCGCGCCGCCGCCGGCGGGGTTGACCGCCTGGTCGAAGATGAGCGCGTCGAGGATCGCCGAGCCCTTGCGGAACTCGTCGATGACGGAGACGTCGAGGTCGGTCTGCGCGTTGCGACCGGCCTCGGCGAGGGTGACTGCGGCCATGGGGTGGCCTCCTTACTGTGCGAGCGAGGCCGCGACTGCGGCGTCGAGCGAGAGGGGGGTCTTGCTGGTGGTCTCGCCGGTCCGGCCGGTGAGGTCCGCCCCGCTCTTGCTCGCCGCCTGGACGGTCTTGAGCCGGGGGTTGTCGGTGATGGCCTTCGTGATCGCCGCCGTGATGGCGGTGGCGTCGGCCGGGTCGACGTCCTTGACGGAGTCGAGGAACGCGCGCGAGTCGAGGAGCGCTGCGGGGTCCGCGCCTGCGAGGGTGGCGGCGCGGTAGACGGCGAGCTCGACCTGCGCGGTGCGCGCGGCGGTCTGCTGCTCGGTGAGCTGCGCGGTGAGTGCGGCGGGGTCGGGCGGGGTGTCGCCGTCCTTGACGAGGCCGAGGGCCTTACCAAGGTCCTGCACGAGGGTGTTGCGGGCCTCGGTGGCGGCGTTGGCCTTCGCGGTGGTGCGCGCGGCGCCGGCCTCGGCGCGGAGGTCCTTGACGAGGGTCTGCGCCCAGTCAGGCAGGGACGCGACGTCCTGCGCGGCGTCCGCGCTGGCGGGCCGTGCGGGTGCCTGTGGGGTGATCTGCGCGGCGACGGTCGCCGGGGTGGCCACGGGCGCGGGCGCGCCCTCGGCGGGCGCCTGCGGGGTCGGGGCGGTGGTGGAGTTGGTCTCGCTCACGGGGTGCCTCCAGGGCATGGGTGCGGAATGTCGGTGGTGGTCGGTAGGGTGCGCGGCATCGAGACCGCACGCATTGGGCGGGCGGCACGACGACAGGAGAAGACGATGAATGACGCTCAGGAGAAGGCTCTGGTCGCGGCAGTGGTGACGCTTGGGCAGAGCGCGGCGAAGTCGGCAGCCCCGCATGCGGAGCACTTCGCTACTGCGGCCGCTCGGGTGGCCGAGGCGCATGCCTGGTTGAGCAACCCCAGCCAGTCGCACTGACCTAGATGGCGCGGCCGATCTGCTCACGGCCCCGCTGACGCTTCAGCTCCGGGTGCGCCACCAGGTGCGCCCGGAGCGAAGCCTGCCGCTCCCGCACCAGACGCCCCGCAGCCACCCGCGCACCATCGTCGAGCGCGAGCGCCTCACGACGCTTCGCCTCACGGATGCCACGCTCCAGCGCGCGCTGCTCCTGCTGCGCCACGTACCCGGCAGGGTCCGGCCGCTGCACGCCCGTGCTCGAGACACCCGGCACGTAGATGCCCGTGGAGCACCGACAGTTCGGACCGAACAGGTGCCCAGAGCCACGCACCTCGTCGAGCGTCCCCGCCACCGGCACCCGCCCGCCCGGACCCACAGAGTCGAGCCCAGCGCCGGTCAGCGACAGGATCGCACCAGCCCACACATCGCACGACGGGCACGGACGCGGCCCCGGGATGATCTGCACGAGGTCCTGGCCCGAGGCGACGAGCGTCTGCACGTGCCCGTCGACCATCGCCTGCCCCGCACCGGTGCGCACGGCCATCTCGACGTACGACTCCAGACGCCACGCGCGACCCGCGCGGTCCCGGAAGCCGCCGACGCCGTCGCCGAGGAGCCGGTTCAGGACCTGCTGCGCCGTCTGTCGGCGCGTGCGCGCACCCAGGAGCACGGACCCGAGCTCGGCGGCGACCGCCTGCTGGTAGACGTCGGCGACGGTGCGCAGCACGACCGGCGTCAGCCCGGTCACGGTGCTCGAGACGTCGTGGGCGATCCTGGTGACGGCCGCCCACTGCGCGTCCGGCAGCCGTGGCGCGATCCCGAGGTCGTCGAGGTCGCCGACGGCGAGCGCCTGCCCGAGCGAGTACGCGCGCGAGATCGTCGCGTTGACGACGCGCGCGAGGTCGGCGTCGAGCGCCGCCAGATCCCGCGCGACCTCGGCCCGCAGGAGCGCGAGCTGGGAGAGCTTCGCGGTCTGCCAGCCCGCCGCGTCCCGCCCCTCGCGCAGACGCCGCGCGACGGCGCGCAGGACGGCGACCTCGGCGCCCGCGACGATCTCCACGGCCTCGTACGCGAGGCGCGCGGCAGTGTCGGGGCTGGCAGGCATGGCCTGGGAACCTATGCCCCGTCGATGCCCGGACGGAAGAGCGCCGGGTCAGGGACGGTGTTCTCGGCGCGGATGCGCTCGACTTCCTCGTCGACCTTGGCGGCGTCCCAGTCGGGGTGGAACATGCGGACCTTGAGGTCGGTGGAGATCGCGGATGCCTGGTCGAGGAGCGCGATGGTCTGGGCGACGTCCTCGGGCTCGGCGTTGGCCTTCTCGGGGAACCGCACCTCGGGCACGATCTTCGGGTCGGACTGGTTCGCGCCGAAGACGTGCGCGTCGACGTCGAGCATCGCCGCAGCGAGCGGCCCGAGCGCGGCCTTCCAGTAGCGGATCTTCTTGTCCCGCGTCCGCTCCGAGAGCTGCTGCTTGGACATCACCTGCGTGGCGGTCTCCTGGACGCTCACGGAGTCGTCCCCGAACGACGCCGGCGAGTACCCGGCGCTGCGGAGCGCGACCCTGGTGAGGTCCTGGATGGTGCGCTGGTGCTCCTCCCAGCGGATCGCGAACTGCTGCGCCGTGATCGTTGCGCCGTCCTGCATCGACCCGGTGCCCGCGAGCGTCGTGAACAGCTCCCGCTCGTCGTCGAACGACGCGCCGCTGCCGGGGCCGTTGTTGGTGAGCATCGACTGGTCGACGAACACGCGGGCGCGGGCGAGGCGGATGTCGCGCATCCACGAGGAGTACGCCTCGTCGACGGCGTCGAAGACAGGCTCGATGCCGTCGAAGTCGCTCCGGCCGAGCGGCGAGAGGTCCGGGGTGCGACGCCAGCGCCGCTGGGGGCGGATGTTCGGCACGTACGCGGCCGTGAGCCGCGTCGACCCGGTCGCGATCGCACCCTCAGCGTCGACGAGCTCGGCAGCCCACGCCGTCGCCTCCTGCTCGTCGAGCGGGCGCGCGTGGCCGAGGTCCGTGCTCGTGCCCTGGTACAGGCCGTGCAGGATGCGTCCGGGCTCGTGCCGCTCGAGGTGCCGCCACACGATCTGGCCCTCACGGGCGACGACCGTCCAGAACGTCACGCCGACGAGCATGCCGTGCCGCCACTCCGGGATCGCGCCGTCCGCGGCGACCGACCCGAGCAGCGGATGGTCGGCGACGTCGGTGTCCCACGTGATGCGCAGGTACGTGCCGCCGTGTGCGGCCGCGACCTCCGCGGCTTCGAGCAGCCCGGCGTGGACCAGCGGCGTGTTCATGATCTCTTCGAGGCGAGCCTGCGCCGCGTGGTCGTTGTCGCCCTCGTCCTTGGGCAGGAGGATGCGCGGCGGCTCCGAGAAGAGGAGGTCCGCCGAGGTGGTGGCGATGTCGGCCGGCAGCGGCACGTGCAGGCGCGTGCGCGACTGACCCTCCGGGATCGGCCGACCCCAGAAGAACCGCGCCACAACGCCGACGACGCCGCCAGAGTGCTGCGAGGAACGCACGCGTGCCGCGGCCCGCGTGCCGCCGTAGACGCCTGCGAGGCGGGTCGTGTCGCCGACGTACCAGGCGTCGTGCTCGTTGATGAGGGCGAGTGCCGTGTCGAACGGCTTCGGTGGCCAGACGCTGCCGGAGGCGGGGAGAGCCATGCGAGGGTGCCTCCTGTCAGGCTGCGAGTCGGTGGTGCCAGTAGCGCTCGGAGGAGACGACCGCGTAGCGCAGGGCGTCCAGGCCGTGGTCGGCGACCTTGATGGGCTTGTCTTCGCCCTTCTCGGTCGCCTTCGGGTCCCAGGAATACCCGGGCGCTTCGGCGATGAGGTGCGGGCAGCGGTCGGTGACGACGAGTCGGTTGCGGCCGAGGAGGTTCGCGACGGTGCGGATGCCGTACGCGACTTCGTTCGAGGCGGCGGTGAGGCCGGTGACGCCGTCGGATCGCAGCTGCGTGTGGAAGGACGCGGCGGCGGGGTCGAGGAACGTCCAGCGGGGCTGGAGGTGCAGGGTGTCGCGCAGGTCGTCGGTCCAGGCGCGCAGGCCTGCGGAGAGTTGCGCGTCGGTCCAGCGGTGGCCCTTGTCGCCGGCCTTGTACCGCCACTCGTCGACGACGACCAGGCGCTGAACCTTCTCGGCGGTGATGCCGAGCGCGACGGCGTGGGTCGGGTTCGTGGTGCCGTAGTCGACGCCGACGGCGATGAGCTCGGCTAGCGGCGGCAGGGTGTCGTAGGCGATGACGTGGGCTTGCGGGTCCCACATGTCGTAGATCGCGCCTTCGGCGGCGACCCACTCACCTTGGATGAACCGCCTGTACCAGAGGCCTGTGAACTCGGCCTTGATCGAGGCCTTGTACTGCTCGGACAGGGACGGGTTGTCGTCGAGCGTGAAGTGCCAGGACCGCCAGTCCAGCAGGTCGCCGAGGCGGTCGAGGAACTTCGCCTTGAGCCAGTGCGCGGGGCTGTCCGGGTTCGTCGTGCCGAAGAGCTGCGCGCCGCGGACGCTCATGCGGCCGAGGAGCTGGGTGAAGAACTCTTCGGGGATGACGGTGATCTCGTCGACGTAGGCGCCGGCGACGGTCATGCCTCGGATGATCTTCTCGGCCTTGGCGTCGGAGGCGCCGATGACGTGGACGGTGCGGCCGAGGATCGTCGCCGAGGGTGCGCCGTTGGTGTAGACGACGAGTGCGGCCAGGGCGCCGAACAGGCTGGGGTCCTGGAGGGGCTTGATGACGTTGCGGAAGAGGGCGTCGCGGGTGCGGCCGATCATGATGAGTTCGCCGCCGCGCGGCGCGCGGGCGATGAAGATCAGCCAGCGGAGCAGGGAGACGATGGTCTTGCCGGACCGGATCGTGCCCTCGAGGACGTTCACGCGCGCCGAGGACTCGCGCATGAACGCGAGTTGCTTCGGCGACAGGCCCGCCTCGACGGTCGTCACGCGACGCTTCCCGGCTCGGGGACGCCGATCGCGTCGGCCAGGCGCTGGAGCATGCTGAGGGCCTCGTGCGTGCCGCCGTCGGAGTCGTGCTGGGCGATCTTCAGCGACCGGTCGATGGCCTGCGTCGCCGCGGACATGAGCTTGAGCTTGTCCGTCGGCGTCGGCTCGTCCTGCTGCCAGCGGACTTCGATGTAGTCCTTGCCGCCGTGGTCGATGTACTCGTGCGGCTCCCACATCTGCGCGCGGAGGCGTTCGGCGTCGTCGAGGAGCTTGTGCTCGAGGAGGGCTCGGCGGGCCTTGGCGTCGATGACGACGGCGCGGGTGGCGGCGGCGGTCTGCGCGCGGTCCCAGCGGAGGCCGGCCTTGCGGGCGCGGTCGGCGACGCGGGTCTTGGTCATGCCCATGCGCTCGGCGATGTGGCGGACGGAGAGGCCCTGTGCGTGGAGTGCCGCGAGCTGGGTGTCGTGGTCGGGGGTCCAGGGGGCGATGGTGGCCACGTGTGGTCACCTGCCTCGGGCGTGCGCTGGGGTCGCGGACGTGGCGCCTGGCCGGTCGCGTGAGGGTGTGGCGAAGGCCCCGGAGCGTGTGCTCGACGGGGCCTTCAGGGCATGGGGTGCCGTGCCCGATGTTAGGGCCTGTGGATAACCCGCGTCAATCCGCGTCGTACTCGTCCCGGAGACGCAACCCGTCTTTATCGAGTGTCCATCGCGTCCCTGCGACATCACGGAAGGTGACCTGCAGGGAGTCGACCCTTGGGGTCTCTGGCTCATTGGCGATGGCCCGTTCGCCTGGCCGGAGAACGGGTATTGCGTTGCCGACCCTCCTTCCACCGGTTTCGGCGATCCGTTCCTGGAAGGCGACTTCGAAGATCGGGGCGGCAGAGAAGTTCTCAAGTGTCCACTCGATGTAGTCGAAGCGCTCCCGGACGCCGCCATCCTCGTCGCGCTCTCGGCCTTCGTCTCTGGCTTCATTCCAAAGGGCGACCGCTCGGGCCTGGCGATACAGACGTTCCTCATTCGCGCGACGGCGCCTTCGACGCTCGTCATCGCGCGCTCGCTCGCGGTCGAACTCCGCTTGCTTGCGATCCGCTCGCTCGCGCGTCGCAAGCCAAAGCGCGACACCGGCGGCAAACGCTGAGCCGATCGCGCCGATGGCTTCCCATCCGGGGGCCCATCCGTCCATGCTCCGCAGCGTAGCGGCCCGACCTCACCCCGCGTCGGCCTGGTTCAGGACGGCGATCCACGTCGTCGGCTCCCACCGCAGCATCCGCCCGTACGCGTCCTCGCAGCGCCGGCAGATGACGTCCGCGGCCTCGGGGTGGTCGATCCAGCCGGGCTCGAGCTCGAGGTTCTTGTCGCAGTACGGGCAGCGCAGGTCGCCGGGTGCGCGGGTCCAGCGCTGCTCGCCGGGGAGCGGTTCGTCGAGGAGGGCGCGGATGTGGCGGGGCCAGGACTCGAGTTCGCGGGCGATGTCGGCGGCGCCGTCGAGGTCGCCGGGGTCGGTGAGGTGGATGAGGGCGTGGGCGACGAGTTCGGGGAGGCGCTTGATGATGTCGAGGGTGGTGGCGTCGTCGCCGCCGCGGTACGTGGCCTTGTGGAAGAGGCGGATGGTGAGGGCGGTTTCGTGGCGGCGTGCGGCGGCGTGGATGTCGAGGGCGAGCATCGCGGCGGGGGTGTTCCAGGGGATGGGTGCGGCGACGTGCTTGCGGTGGGAGCCGTGGTCGGTTTCGAGGGTGGTGGGCTGCTCGGGAATGAGGGCCTGGAGGCGCGGGAGGAGGGTGGTGAGCTGGGTGGCGGCGGTGCGCAGGGGTGCGATGTCGATGTCGGTGTGGCGGGTGGGCATCGGGGTCCTCCAGGCGGTGCGGGTGGTGCGGAATGTCGGTGGTGCGTGGGATGGTGCGCGCGGTGCGACGGCTATCCGGGCCGGCGCCGTCGACAGGGAGATGGCATGGAAGCGTGGGCAAGCGTGATCGGCACGGTCGTGGCAGCTCTGGCGTTCTGGACGAGCTTCGACCCGAGGGTCACGGCGGACGGACGGCGGCAGGCTCGGCTCAGGCGGGACCTGGAGCTGCTGGCGGCGATGCCGGAGGGGGCGGCAGCGCGGCGGCTTAGGGACGAGGTGGCGCGCGCAGCGGACAAGATGCTGGACGAGCGTGCGCGGGACAAGACGGTCGAGCGCGCTCCGTGGGTCCTGTTCGCCATGTTCGCGTTGTCGGTCGCCGCGTTCACGGCCCTGCCGGCTGTTCCGACGGACACCGTGTGGGGGTCCGTGTTGTTCTCGGCTGGCGCTGTGGTGGCTGTTGGGCTGCTCTCCGTATCGACGGTTGGCCTTGTGGCGCTCGCGATCATGAGCGTGCTCCGTGACGTCGGCACGGTTCGCGCTTGGGCTTCGCGGCG
Organism: Sanguibacter sp. HDW7; assembly: GCF_011300875.1. Classification (NCBI taxonomy): domain Bacteria; kingdom Bacillati; phylum Actinomycetota; class Actinomycetes; order Micrococcales; family Sanguibacteraceae; genus Sanguibacter; species Sanguibacter sp. HDW7. The sequence continues at coordinate 1,025,881 of NZ_CP049862.1, forward strand.
GTCGGCGGCGAAGCGGGATGCTCGTTCGGTTGAGGACGCGGTCACGGAGTAGGGCCTCCCTCGGCGGCGAGACGGTCGGCGCGGGCGGATGCGTCGTGCAGGCACTCTCGCTGTGCTTGCCGGTAGCCGCGCCACCACTCGTCGTCCTCGTCGCCCACGTTCACTCCCCGTGTGTCGGCGAACGCTCGGAGCGCCTCGGCCTGCACCTGGGCGCGGGACTCACCCGGCCACTCGGCGAGCACGGCGTCGACCTTCTCGGACACGCGGTCGCGGAGGAATGCTCGCTCGGGCGCTTCCCATCGCTCGTCCCACTGCTCGCGGGTCAGGCCGTTCAGGGCCGCCGACAGCGTCTCCCGGTCGGGTCGGACGGGCGCGTGCTGCCGCACGACGGCGGCGACCTGCTCGGCGACGTGGACAGCGTGCCCGACCGTAGACTCATCGGCGATGCCACACCGGCAGCGGATCTGGTCGCCGGGCGCGGTCCAGTCCACTGCATGCGCGAGGACGAGCGCGGCCACGGTGTCCTGGCCCTGCTCGCTCGGGGCGGTGGTGCGCAGTTCGTCGGACAGACTCTTGCTCAGCCCTGCGACCTTCTCGCTGAGCCGCTCGGCCCGAGCCTCGGCGCTCAGCGCGCGGCGCTGCCACCGGACCGCCGAGCTCACGAAGTCGTCCAGAGTCTCTTCGTCGGCGGACGCCTTGTCCAGGGACTGCCGCAGCCGCTCGACCTCGGCCTCGGCTCGCATCGCCCGGGAGTAGCCGCGCTCGGCCTGCTCGTCGCAGCGGTGCTCGTCGAGCGCGCGGATCGCGCCCTCGCGCGCGTCCTCGGCGGTGACGAGGGCGTCGAGCAGGCGGATGGTGCCCTCGGCGAGCACCTGTTCCTCGCCGCCGTAGGAGTACAGCCGCTCTGCGCACTCGCGCATGGTGGCGCGCTCGTCAGGGGTGATCGGGTCAGTCATCGTGGGCCTCCTCATGATGCGTTGAACGTCAGGGCGACGCTGCGGTCGCGGGTCTGCATGATCTTGTTGATGACCATCCGGCCGACCTCGGCCGCGAACTCGTCGGTCGGCCGGATGCACCGGAAGCCGTTGAGCCACACGTGGTCCACGGTCTCTAGCGCGTCGGCAGTCTCGTAGTCCTGTCGCACCTTGGCGTGCCACTCGGGTCCAAGAAGGTCGTCAGTCACGGTCGTTCTCCTTCGGGGTGGTGTCGATGTGCGCGGTGATCGCGGTGTAGGTGTCGCAGGGGAACGCCTGACGACAGCGGTCGCAGATCGGTGGGAAAGGCCTGTAGACGGGTGAGTGCAGGGCGAGCACGTCGCGGATCGCGGCGGACAGGGCCGGGACGTCGGTGCGGGCGTGCGCGATGAACTCCGCGTCCGACGCGCTCTCGACGCCACGCCCGGTGCCGCCGTAGCAGTACGACCCGCACGAGACCTCGGTCGAGACGACCTCAGCCCACTGCCCGACGCACTGGTTGACCGTGCGGCCGTCGGCCTCCCACGGTCCTTCGGTGGCGTCCTCGGCGCGCTGGGTGATGTCAGCAAGCGACGGACGGGTCATGACGGCTCCTTCGGGAGGGTGGCGTAGTGGTCGCACATGTCGGCGTTCGCTTCGGCTCGGGTCGCACGGCGGGGCGAACCGTCGTAGTCGGCGCGGTACAGCGGGACGAGCAACGAGAACAGGCCGACGGCGTATGTCCCCCTGTAGAGGGAGTGCTTGCGGTCGCAGCGCTCGCAGCGCGGCATCGTCTTCATCGCTTGCTCTCCTTCGGGTGCGGGACGGTCTGCACAGGCGGATCACACGGCACCCCGTCACCCGGGAGAGCGCCGCACGCGCGGCAGCCCTGGTGGACCGGGTCGTGGTCGTGGACGGGGACGGCGGCGCGGCGCTCTGCGAGCGTCAAGCGCTGCCCCGGCGTGAGATCGACGTGCGCCCACCGCCGACGCACGTGCCCACCACCGCGCCACACCATGTGCCCGCCCGAGGGGCACGAGTCGTCACCCGTGCAGTCAGCCGCGAGCGGCTTGCGCGCGCTCACCGGGCCACCTCCTGCGCGCGCGACTCGTCCCGGACGTCCGCGACGCTGTCCGTGTCCGTGTCCGTGTCCGTGTCCGTGTCCGTCTCGAGGGGTGTTCCCCATCCGCGGGTGCGGAGGAGGTGGAGGGCGTCGGCGAGGGTCATGCGGATGGGGATGCGGGCGGTGACGGCCGGCAGGCCGAGCGGGTAGCCGAGGTCGCCGAGGCGCCACCAGGCCCACCAGCGGTGTGCGTTGGTGAGGCCGACGCCGGCGCGCTGGGTGACGAGGAAGGCGTGGGCGGCACCGGCGTTGACACGTCCGCGTTCGGTTTCATCGAGCCAGGTGGCGATGAGGTTGTCGCTGGCGGTCTTGGCGGCGGCGCCGCCCTTGACCTCGACGACGAGCCCGGGGCAAAGGCCGACGTCGCCGCGGTCGAGTCGTCCGGTGAGGGCGAGGCGGTCGGCGAGGGGGAAGCCGCGGGTGCGGGCGGCGCGGACGACGGCGGTTTCGGCGGCGGTGCCGATGTCCTTGGGGCGGGTGCGTGCCATGGGTGTGCTCCTGGTCAGTAGGGCGGCTGGTCGCCGCTGGCGGCCGCGCGGGTGCGGGTGATGGTGAGGGTGTGGGTGGTGAGGGGGCCGGTGCAGGCGTGGGCGGCGAGGACGATGTGGCGTTCGGGGTGGGCGGGTGTGAGGCGTCGGGCGCTGTGGGGTGTGCGGTGCCAGAGCTCGTAGCGGCCGGGGGCGCCGTGGAGGGTGTAGGTGGGGCGGCCGAGGATGATGGCGGCGCCTTCGGCTTGCGGTGTGAGGGGGTTGGGGTCGGTGGTGGCGAGGAAGGCCATGACGTGGGCGTCGAGGCCTTGGAGGGTCCAGCGACCGCAGGTGGGGCATCGGTGGGGTCGGGCTTTGCCGGTGCCGAGGTGTGGGGGTGCTCCGGTGCGGGTGGTGTAGGCGCGCATCCAGGCGGGCTCGGATGAGGTGGCGGGGTGGTCGAAGAGGGTGGTCATCGGGGGCTGCCGACGTCGTCTGCGGAGGGGGTGTGACGGGTGACGCGTGTTCCGGGTTTGGTCGGCTCACACGGGTGTGTGCGCGCGCGCGTGACGCGTGCAACTGGAGAGAACCTGTCACCCGTCACAGGCGTCAGTTCAGAAGTCGCGTCACACGTGTCACACCTGCGGAAACGCTGCCTGCATGTGTCACGTTCGGGGTGTGACACGTGACAGGTGCGACCTGTCACCACGGCGGTCACCACCCGTCCGCCAGGGTTGAGGCGACCTCGTCGCGGCCGTCAGCGTCGTCGCGTGACACGTCCTCGGATGACGTGTCACGCAGTCGGATGCCGTCGTAGAACCGGGTGGCGCGGGTGCGGGCGGACAGGACGCCGAAGCGTGCGCGGAGCTGCTGGGCGAACGTCTTGGCGGTGACCGGCTCTTCGCCCTCGACTCGGCACCAGGTCTCGTAGGCGGCCCGGAGGGTGGCGACCTTGACGTGGAGGTGCTGGGCGTTGGGGTCGCCGGTCTCGCACATCTCTTCGACGAAGCGGGCGACGGTGTCCTGGTCGGCGGCGTAGGCGTCGGTGGCGACGCGGACGGCGGCGGGTTCGGCCAGGCCGTGGGCGAAGTAGTCGGCCGCCCCCTGGATGAGCCAGCCGAGGATGGCGGGGCCTTCTTCGTCGACGAGCCGGTCCTCGAGGTCGGCGATGCGGGCCTCGGGCGGGACGGTGTGCTCGAAGGGCAGCATGCGGACGCGGCGCCAGAAGGCGGGGCCGCCGGCGCGGACGTGGGGCTGGTGGTTGGCGAGGAGCCAGAGGGTGTGGGTGGGCGTGAACGAGAACCAGTCCTGCCGCATGAACCGGCCGGAGATGGTGTCCTTGCCGGTGAGCATCTTGATCTTGGCTTCGGCGAACCGCTGTCCGTCCTCGAGCTCGGAGGTGATGACGAGGCGTGCGCCGGCGAGGCGGGCGATCTCGGTGGGGTGGCCTTGCTGGGCGGTGGCGAGGAGCATCTCGGCGGGTGCGCTGATGGAGTAGCCGTCGTCGCCGACGCCGACGATGCGCTGGATGACTCCGGCGAGGGTGGTCTTGCCGTTGGCTCCGGAGCCGTGGGCGAACGGGAGGAGCTGTTCGAGGACGACACCGACAAGGGAGACGCCGAGGAGCCTCTGGATGTAGGTGGTGAGGTCGGGGTCTCCGGCGAAGGTGTCGGCGAGGAACTTGTCCCAGAGGGGGTGGGGTGCGTCCAGGTCGGGGGTGACGGTGGTGGTGCGGGTGTGGAGGGCGGCGGGGTCGGGGGCGGTGAGGGTGGCGGCGCGGAGGTTGATGACGCCGCCTGGGGTGTTGAGCTCGTAGGGGCGGGCGTCGAGGGCTGCGAGGTGGGTGGCGGTGCGGTGGTCGGTGCGGGCGAGGGCGACCATGGCTTCGATGCCGCGGCGGGAGAGGCTGTAGCGGCGGTGCTTCTCGGCGGGCTTGTCGTCGTCGGGGAGGTTGCGGGCGACGGTGCGGGCGAGTTCGTTGACGTGGCCGGCTTCGTCCCAGCGCCAGCGGGAGCCGGTCCAGGTGAGCCACTGTCCGCGCTGGGGGACGTAGCGGATGTGGTGGCCGTGGGTGTCGACAAGGAGGAGGGCGTTGCCGTCGTCAGTGTCGGTGTAGGCGAGCGGCTCAGCGTGCGTGGAACTGCGCGCAGTCGCAGGTGCGGGTGCCGCAGGCGTGGGGGCCGGTGCGGTCTTCGGCGTGCTGGCACTGGGGGTGTCCGCAGGTGCAGAGGGTGTGGCGGCGGGGGTTGTCGCCGCTCGTGCAGATGCAGATGACGATGCCGCAGGTGTGGGCGTCCATGAGGTGTCTCCGTTCGTGGGTGGGATGAGGCCGTCGAGGGATTCGGCGACCTCGTCGGGGATGGGGCGCAGGCGCTCGCGTCGTTCGCCGAAGCCTGCAGAGTGGAGGGCCTTGGCGGCGGCGGAGTGGTCGCCGCCGTGCTCGAGGACGGCGAGGGCGCCGAGCTTGGTGTACGGGGTCTCCTGCGCGAAATCCGTGCTCGAGGTGAAGACGTAGAGCCTGTCGCGGTCGTCGGCGTGGCCGGTGGTGGCGGAGAAGCCGGAGCCGAGGGGCTTGCCAGGGCGCAGCCAGTAGCGTGTGCGGCCGCGGGTGGTGACGTGCGTCCAGCCGTGGGGGGTGAGGATGTCGGTCCAGTCGGTCTTGTTTTCGTAGTCATCGCCGGGGGTGATGCCCTGGGTGGGGTCGTGCGGCGCGACGGGCGCGCTCGTGGCGGGTGCGCGGTCGGGCTGGGTGTCGAGGGTGCGCAGGAGGTCGTGGAAGGCCTGGCGCTCGGCGAGGGTGAGCAGGGGTGCGGTGGCAGGTCCGCCGACGAGGCGCTGCCAGGGGCGGCCGGAGGCGTGGTGGCGGGAGGGGGCGACGACGACCTGACCGCCTTCGCCGCGGGTCTCGGCCAGGACGAGGCGGTCGTGGTCGCGGGCGAGCTTGAGGTTGCCGGGCACTTCGCCGTCGATGCGGTAGTGGAAGTGGAAGCCGCCCGACGGGCTCATTTCGGCCCAGCCGGTGGTGACCTTGGTCCAGAGGTCGCCGAGGCCGGTGCCGTCGGCGAGGGCCTTGAGGTCGGGCAGGCGGTGGGCCGCGCGCCCTTCGATCTCGGTGAGCTCGGCGTTGCCAGAGACGGCCCCCTGGACGACCCCGAGGTCGTAGTCGGTGTCGGTGAACCAGCGGCGCACGGCGGGCTCGTCGGGGCGCTGGGTCGTGTACTGCTTCCACGAGGACAGGGCGGGGGCCTTGGTGCCGTCGTTGCGGATGGGGATGACGGAGTAGCCGTGGGCAAGGAGGTCGAGGGCGGCCTCGAGAATGTCAGCGGCCACCGGAGCGGATCTCCTTCGACTTCACGGCGATGCAACCGGACTGGCTGCGGACGATGGCCGGGTAGCCCGAATCGGGCCGCGCGGCGGCCTCACGAGCGACGTCCTGCGCGGCGGCGTCTAGTGCGCGCAGCCACCACGTGCCAGCCTCCGGACCGGCCGACCAGACGCTCCAGCGCCCTTCGACGCGCCAGAGCGAGACGGTTGTGCCGAGCACGGGGGTCGAGCCGCGCGGGGCGAGCATCGCGCTGCGGTCGCTGGGTGGGAGGTCTCGGACGAGGGCGCCTTCGGCGCGAGTGCGGGTCGTGCTCATCTGGTCCTCCAGTGGTGCTCGTGCATGGGTGGTGCGTGGTCCCCGCGGCCCGGCTCGGACGGGCTGCACACCGGCTGTGGCGTGGGGCGCGTCGCGGTCAGGCGGCGCGGATGATGCCGATGACGTCGGGGGTGAGGCCGGTGGCGGCGGCGATGGAGGTGTCGTCGAGGCCGACAGCGATGAGCTGGCGGGCGAGCGTGCCAGCGTCGGGCGCTGCGGCCGGGGCGGCGGCGGGCGCGGGGGCCTGCGGTACGGCGATCGGAGCCGCGACGGGCGCGGGCTGCTGCACTGGGGCGGGGGCCTGCTGGACGGGCGCGGGAGCCGCGGCCTGCATGACCTGTGCCGCGACCGTCTGCTGCACCGGCGCGGGTGCCTGGACGGGCGCGCCCGCCATGAGCGCCGCGTTCCCGGCGGACTGGTACGCGGCCTGCCAGTACTTCCGCGACCGCTTGTCCTGCGGGTCCTCGCGGTGCGTGAACGACACCGTGATCACGCCGCCGGGCTCGAGGCCGGCCGCACCGGCGTTGCGCACGGCGTCGCGCACGTCGCCCTTGAGATAGCGGCCCTCGATGAAGAGGCGGCGGGTGCCGTCGTCGCCGTCGATGGTGGGGTCGCGCAGGTCGGTGGCGAGGTCGACGTAGATCGACATGATCGGGTCGCCGGACGGGTAGGTCTTGAGGGCGCCGCCGCCGGGGTTGTTCGGGTCGTAGTCCCGCTCCTGGTAGACCGACGGCGGGGCGAGGATGCGGCCGCTGATCGTGTCGCCGGGGTTGGGGAACTTGGCGGAGGGGACGCCGCCGCCTCCCATGAGGACGTCATTGGCGCTGGGCTGGTTCGTCATCTTCGTTCTTCTTCCTGGGTGTGCCGTCAGGCGGCGGGGATGAGCCCGGCGAGGGAGTCGACCGGGTCGCGGTGGCCGGGAGCGGTCATGCCGATCCCATCGGAGTAGCGCGCGCAGTCCCAGCAGCGGGGCGCGCGCGGCAGGCTCGTGATCCACGCGTCACGCGCACCGACGGAGATCGAGGCGAGCGCGAGGATGTTCGTGTGCAGCTGGTTGGCGCGCTCCAGGGCGCGCTCGGCGCGGCCGCGGTCGTGCGGCGCGGACCACCAGATCGCGTCGTCGAGGGACTGGGCGTTCCTGGGCAGGTAGGCGATCGCGACGTGCTCGATGCGGTGCCCGGAGTCGTTCCAGCCCTTGGCGTACAGGTCGGCCTGCACGCGGTACACGGCCGAGGGGCCGGCCTTCGCGGTGCGCAGGGTGCTGGCCCCGACGACCTTGAAGTCGATGACGGTGCCGGTGACGACGTCGACGAGGTCGGTCGAGCCCCACACCTCCGTTGCGCCGATGTGTCCGACCATGACCTTCTGCTCGGACAGCCACCGACGTCCGGTGGTGTGCAGGGCGTTGCGGTCGGACTCGTGGAGGTTGAAGACGTCCTCGCACCACGCATGGACGGCGGTGCCGATGGTGGTGAGCCAAGGGATGCCGCGCTCGGTCTCCTGCCAGCCTGCGAGCTTGGCGGCGAGGCAGTGGTCGCAGGGGTTGCCGATCTCGGACGGGCCGATGCGCTTCTGCAAGGAGCGCGGGTGGTTGACGATCGCGTTCTCGATGATGGAGCGCACGTCGCGGAGCGACTGCTTGGGGTCGCCCCCTTCGAACGGCTGGATCCACGGGGGCAGCTCGCTGTAGTCGAACGACGTGGGGTCGTGCTGGTCGGGGACGTGGAGCGTCATCGTGCGGTCTCCTTCCTGGTTCCGTGGGCGTGTCCTCCGCGGGCCTTGTTGGTCTCGTCGGTGACGGCCTCGAGGTGCTCCGGGTTCGCGCAGCGGCGGTTGCAGCAGAGGTGGTCGATCACGTAGTCGGTGGGGATCGGGCCGACGTGCTGGACGTACACCCAGCGGTGGACGTAGTGGACGGACTTGCCGATGCCGACGGCGCCGTACCCGTTGCGCAGGGCGCCGGTCCACTCCCAGCAGCCGGTCTCGGGGTTCGTGATGAGACGCGGGTAGACGCGCTCGGCGACCGTGCGGCCGGGGCGGCGCGTGTAGCCAGCACTGCCGGTCGTGCCGCTGCGCTTGCGCCGCATGTAGTGCATGCCGCAGAGACCGTGAGCACCCTTGCTGGTGTCCTGGGTGCAGTCGGTGACGGTGCACGAGCTCACGGGGTCACCTCCGTGGACAGGTCGAGGCGGGCACCGTCGGTCATGGCGTGGGAGAGGGCGTGGAGCATCCCGGCGAGGGCGTCGACGGTCTCGTGGGCGTCGTCGCCGACGGCGTTGGTGTGGATGTCGAAGCGGAGGGCGGGGTGCTCGGGGTCCTGGTCGTGCTCGCCGACGATGACGACGAACGGCACGTCGTCGGGGATCGTGGGCGGCGTGCGGGCGCCCTTGACGGACGCGGTGATCGCGAGGCCGGACATGTCAGCGGACCTCGACGGTGGGCTTGCCCTGGTCCTGGTACTCGGCGAGCGCGGCGGGCGCGAACTGCTCCTTGACGGCGGCCGTGTCGAGCGCGGCCTTGTACAGGGCCGGGTAGGACTCGACGGGGAACGCGGCGGTCAGGCGGCTGGTGGACAGGCGGCGGGCGCCGGCCTTGACGATGACCTTGTAGTCGCCGACGGCGAGCGAGCCGATGGGGAGGCGGGTGGCGAGGATTGCCTTGATCTCGGCGATGCGGTCGACGTCGGCGGCGATGGCGTCCTGGCGCTTGGCGAGCTCGGCGGCGAGCTGCTCGATGTCGATGAGGTCGTCGGCGGTGAGCGGGGCGGGGGTGGCGGTGGTGTCGTTCACGGTGTGCTCCTGGGTGGGCGTGTCGTGGATGGTGCGGGGTGGTGTGTGGTCGGCGGTGGACGCGCCGGCCACGGTCAGGCGGCGGTGCGGGCGCGGGCGCGCACGACGGTGCGAGTCGTGACGCCGAGGCGCTCGGCGATCTCGGCGGCGGTGTGTCCGCGCTCGGTGAGGTAGCGGACCTGCGCGCGTCGCTCGTTGGTCGTGAACTGCTGGTTCGGGGTGGCGTTCCAGCCGTGCTCGGGCGTCGCGGTGGGGTCGTCGAGACGGTCGTCGTCCCACGCGAGGGGCGGCGCGTACCTGGCCTCGGCGGCGCGCCTGCGGGTGATCGCAGACGGGCCCGGCCGCATGGACAGTGCGTCGTACGCGGTGATGATGCGGTCGTGGGTGTCTCGGGCGATCCACGTGCCGCGCTGGTGCATGATGGCGCCGCTGCGACGGGGCGGGAGGCCCGCGGCCTCGCTGATGTGGATGTGCGTCCAGCCGAGGGCGAGGAGTGCGCTGATGCGGCGGCGTGCGCCGACGTTCGGCACGAATCCGGTGTGGCTCGGCCGGGTGTGCACCTGGTCGGCGCGCACTGCGAGCACGGCGCGGGCGATGCGCACGCTGGTGCGGTGGGACTTGCGGATGCGGTGGATGGTGGAGAGCTCGACGCCGGACAGGTCGGCGATCGCGCCGTAGGTGAGGCCGGCGTCGAGCAGACCCACGATGTGGGTCTTGACCGGCCCTGCGGGGACGGTGCGGATGACGCCGCGGTCGCGGTCGTACTGCCAGCGCTTGCGGTAGGCGGTCTGGTCGAAGGTCATCAGGCGGCCCTCCCGGGGATCGAGCCTGTGCGGTGCTGCCCGCGGTGCATGCGCGCCTGGTACTCAACGTCGCTCTTGACCGTGTTGGCGTACTCCCAGGCGCAGTGCCCGCAGCGGGCGATGCGGCGCGTGCTGGTCGCGTTGGAGACGGTGACGAGCGGGCGGGCGATGGCGGGGTTCTCGGGCATGAGGGCCTCCTGGGGGATGCCGAGGACGGCGATGAGGTGGCGGGCGTCAGCGACGTCGCGCGCGCCCGCGGCGACGGTGCGGGCTGCGGCACGCTGCGTGGCGAGGTCGACGCCGTACAGGACGATCGCGGCGTCGACGGACGGGGCGAGCTGCGTCATGTCCAGGCCCGTGCGGGTCGCTCTCATGCGAGGCTCACCGTCCCGTCGGGGTGGACCATGACGGCTTCGCGCGGCACCTCGCCGAGCAGATCGACGAGCGTGACGTCGAGGGTGTGGCGGTCGCCATCGGACGCCCACGCGATGATCGGGTCGACGTCGCTCATCGCGTCCCCTCGATCAGGCCGGCGCGGTGCTGGCCGCGGTGATAGTTGGCGTGCTCGCGGACGACGACGAGCGCGTCGGAGGAGTACGTCCACGGGCAGTGGGTGCACACGACGCGGTGAGGGGCGCCGTGGGCTCCGCGCTCGAGGCGGATGACGGGCCGCCCGATGGGGATCGCGGACGGTGCGGTGTCGGGCTGGGGGTCGACGTGCTCGAGCTCGCCCGCCCAGTACGCGGCGCGCACGGACCCGACGGGGGTGTCGGGGGTGTCGGGGGCGGCTTCGATGATGATGCGCGGGTAGCGGTCGTGCGCCTGGACCTCGACGACGACGCCCTGCCGGTGGAAGGCCATGCCGGGGCGGGTGCGGACGCGGTCGCCGATCTTGAACGTCGCGCTCATGCCGCCACCTCCTCGTCCGCGTCGTCGCGCTCGGCAGCCGCGAGGTCGGCAAACGTTCCGCCGTCAGGGAAGACGAGCTTGTCGACGTCGATGACGACTCCGGTGACGGCGTGCACGACGTGCGCGGTGCGGGCGGCCTGGACGGCAAGGTCGGTCTGGATGCCCATGGCGAGGTCGGCGTCGTCGAGCGCGTCGAACGTCAGGCCCGCGAGCGCGCGGGCGTCGGTGGCGCGCTCGACGACGCCGAGGCCGTAGCCGGCGACGAGCGCGGCGGTCGCGATCGCGACGACGATCCACGGGTTCATCGGTCCGCTCCTGCCCACGCGATGACGAGCGAGGCGAGCGCGACGATGTCGCCGGTGGCGCCCTTGACGCGGACCCATCCGGCGATGCGCGTCTCGGCGACGTGCACGTCGACGTCGACCGCACCGGGCACGACGTCGAGCGCGTGCGTGCCGATCTGCTCGGCGAGGTGCTGCGCGTCGAACTGGTCGAGGTCGTCCAGGCACGTCGCGTCCTCGTGGGTCATCTCGACGTCGAGGACGTGGCCGCGCTCGCCAGCGAGCACGTCGAACGTCACGCGCACGGTCACCTTGCGGTTCGCGGCTTCGAGGGCGGCGTCGTGGCGCTCGACGTCGAGCGCGATCGCCATGTCGTGGCGCGTCATGCGGGCTCACCGCCCGTGATCGCACGGACCGACTGGACGTGGGTGGCGCGCTCGTGGATGAGCGCGCGGACCCGCAGGCCAGCGCCGACGTGGTGGTGGCGGCCGCGCAGCGGGTCGACGTGGCGGCCGTTGGCGCGGGCGCGGGCGACGAGCTCGGCGGTGCGCTGCTCGCGGGTGTGGGGTCCGGCGTGGTGGCGGGGCCCGGCCGGGACGAGCGCGAGGAGCGGCGGCTCGTAGGGGTTGCGTCGGGTGCTCATGGGAGGATGCCTCTCGTAAGTCGGTGAAGCCCGGTTCTGCTTGGTCGTGGGGCCGGGCTTCGTCGTGTCTGGGGTCAGGCCGCGTCGGCGGTCTGGGTGGCGCGCTGGGCGCGGATACGGTCCTCGAGCTCGGCGAGCGTGGGACCGGTCGGCGTGTACGCGATCCGCGCGGCTTCCTCGACGGGGAGGGAGTCGCGCAGGGCGTAGGCCTGGGCGATGGAGGTGCCGGCGGCGGTGATCGCCGCGGTGCGCGTCGTGGCAGCCACGTCAGACCGTCTCCAGCTCGAGGACGAGTGCGGCGAGCGGGACGCCGAGGGCGTCGGCGGCCTTGCGTGCGAGCTCGGGGGTGAGCGGCTTGCGGCCGGCCTCGATGTTCGCGAGGTACGAGTGCGAGATCTCGAGGGCGGTGGCGAACGCGCCCTGGCGGATGCCGTAGGCCTCACGCAGGGCCCGCAGGGTGGCTCCGGTGCGCTTTCGTTCCGGTTCGGTGTTCTGCATGTTCCACATCGTGCAGGAACAAGCGGGAACATGTCAAGCGGGGCGGCAGGAACGGAGGCGAACAGATGCGTTTCCGCAGGTCGCGTGGGAACCACAGGAAAGTAGTTTCATGCCTGGTTTTCCGCATCGACGTGCGGGTTCATGCCGCTCGATCGGCTGGTGTTTCTTCCCTCGATCCACCACGCTGGACCTGTGAGCGAAAGAGACTGGGCCCGACTAGGGCGCGAAGTTGTCCATGCGCGCGCACGCACGGGCCTCGACACTTCCAAGGCGCTTGCCGACAAGATGGGCGTCTCGGCGCGCATCGTCGGCGAGATCGAGAACGGGCGACGCGAGTCCTACAGCACGACCACGATCGCGAAACTCGAACAGGCCCTCGGCTGGGTCGAGGGCAGCGTCTCTGCGGTACTTGCCGGCAGCGCGCCCACCTCCGTGCGCCCCGCCTACGTCACCGAGCAGGTCGGCAGGCGCAAGGTTGCGATGTACCAACTGCCCGTGTCGGTGCAGGAGGCTAGTGACGCCGAACTTCTTGCCGAGATCGCGCGACGGTTTGCACGAACGGCTGAGCGCGATCATCGCGAGCCAGTCGGCGGCTTCGATCCCGAGCTCAACCGGGCGCCCGATCGCGACGACTTCGACCTGGTCGCCGACGACGCCCGCGGCCACGACCACGAGACCGAAGACGAAGACAGGGAGATCGAACCGTGAGCGCCCAGCACCCCGAGGTGGACCTCACCGCCACGAACGCGCCGCGCCCCACCGAGCGTGGATGGCACCCCGATCCGTCAGCGCCTGGCACGGAGCGCTTCTACGACGGCACCCGCTGGACTGGCGAGACCCGCGACGCGAGCCCGCGCCCGCTCCGGGGCGGCGGGGTGCCGGTCGGCGTCGGCATCGCCTTCGCGTTCACGGCCTGCATCTGCGCCGTCATCGGGGCGATCACCTCGGCGCAGGGATACGACGGCGCCCGCGACGCAGCGGGCTGGTTCGTCTTCGCCGGGATCGCTGGCACGGTCGCGACGATCAACGTCCTGTTCGGCGTGTACCGGATCGCCGAGCAGGTCAACGCGACCTACCTGCGCGGCCAGTAGAGACCTCCGGTGACAGGTGACACGTGTTCCGATGTTGAGCGGCTCACGCCTGTGTACGTGCGCCCGCGTGACGCGTGCAACTAGAGAGAACCTGTCACCTGTCACAGCGCCCAACTGAGAAGACGCGTCACACCTGTCACACCTGCAGAAATGCATCCGCGACGCGTCACGATCAGGGCGTGACACGTGACAGGTGCGATCCGTCACCGACCGTCCGCGCCACCCGCGCAGGCTCGTCGAGTCGGACCGCGTGACGGATGCGTGACAGGTGCGTGACGCATCCGTCACGCGTTGTCACACCCATGAGGCATGCTCGACCCATCACCACCGCACCGACAGGGAAGAGAGGGTCAGGGCCCTTGGACGATCTGCTCGACCACGCGCGACACCTCGGAGTCAACGTCGCCTCCAGGCCGCTCGGCCGACGCCGAGGCGAGTACCGCCACGCACACCGACTCATCGTCCTCAACAGCCGGATGAGCACGGTGCTCCAGCGGTCCACGCTCGCCCACGAGCTCGGACACGCGCACTACGCCGACGTCGCCGTCGACGACCCGCGCACCCACGACATGCAGGAGCGCCGCGCCAACCGCTACGCCGCCCGCCTGCTCATCACCCCGCACGCGTACTCGGCCGCCGAGGCCCTCGTCGGCCCGCACCCCGGCGCGCTCGCGCGCGAGCTCGGCGTCGCCCGCTACATCATCGACGCCTGGACACCGCCCACGACGCCGTCGCTCCTGCGGGTGATCGCATGATCCGACCCCGCCCGCGCGCGCTCACGGACACCCCGCCGCGCGCCGTCCTCTACCTGCGCCAGTCCATCGCGCGCGAGGAGTCCATCAGCCTCGAGCTCCAGGAGCACGCCGGCCGCGAGTACTGCGAGCAGCGCGGCTACGACGTCGTCGCGGTCGAGGCCGACGCAGGAATCTCCGGGCGCACGTGGGCGCGCCCGGCGGTGCAGCGCGTCATGTCGATGATCGAGGAGTCGCGCGCCGAGGTCATCGTCCTGTGGAAGTGGTCCAGGCTCTCGCGGTCGCGGCGGGACTGGGCGGTCGCCGCCGACCGCGCCGAGGTCGCCGGCGGACGCATCGAGTCCGCGACCGAACCGATCGACGTCACCACCTCGGCGGGCCGCTTCGCGCGCGGCGTCATGACCGAGCTCGCCGCCTTCGAGTCCGAGCGCATCGGCGACGTCTGGCGCGAGGTCCACGCCCGCCGCGTCTCCACCGGCCGCCCCGCCAACGGCCGCCCCCGCTTCGGATACACCTACGACCCCGCCGGCAAGGTCCACCGGCCCGACCCAGTGACGGGGCCCGTGCTCGCCGACCTGTACCAGCGGTACGTCGGCGGGGAGTCGGTGTACTCCCTCGTGCGCTGGCTCAACGCGTCCGGGTACGAGACGGTGCCGGGGTACACGCCGCCCGGGTCGACGGGCGCCTGGTCGGAACGCACGCTGCGCCGCGTCCTCGACCGCGGCTTCGGCGCCGGATACTTCACGGTCGGCGACGAGCTGCGTCGCGGCATCCACGAGCCGATCATCGACGAGGCGACGTGGGAGGCGTACCAGGTCTCCCGGCAGGAGCGGCGCGTGGAACGGTCCGGGGAGCGATCGCAGTACCTGCTGTCCGGGCTCGTGCGCTGCGCGTGCGGGGCACGGATGACGGCGGGCCTGCACGGACACGCGCGGGCGGCGAAGATGCGCTGCAAGAAGAACGCCGACGGCGTGCACGCGGGCGGGTACGTGATGATGCACTTCCTCGAGGCGCACGTCCTGGACTGGCTGCGCGACGTCGCCGCCGAGGTTGACGACGCGACGAGCGCCGCGAGCGAGGACGTCGCGCACGCGCAGCGGTCGCGCGACCAGGCGCGGTTCCTCGAGCGGGAGATCACCGCGGCACGCGAGGAGCTGCTGCGGGCCACGCGCGCGCACCTGTCGGGGGTGATCCCGGAGGACGCGTACCTCGTGGTGCGGGGCGAGCTCGAGGAGAAGGTCGCGGGCCTGTCGGGGCGGCTGCTGGCGGCGCAGGTCGCTGGGCGGAGGGCCCCGGCCCCGCAGGTGGCGGCGTCGCTGCTCGCGGACTGGGAGACGCTGTCGGTGGAGTTGCGGCGCGGGGCGCTCAAGCAGCTGATCGCGTACGTGCTCGTGAAGCCTGGGCGGCCGCGTGCGGAGATCAGTGTGGTGCCGGTGTGGGAGGGCGAACGCTCGCACGAGTGACGATCATGTCGGCAGGAGTCGTGCTCGCGGTGTGGGCGGCGGCGGAGACAGTGCTTCCTCAGGTGTTCCGCGAGGCCGTCACGAGTGTCCGCCGCTGAGGCGACGGGCACCGACGCCACAGGTGCCGACGACGCTGCCCGCGACACCACACGTGCCGCCTGTGGATACGCCGACGACGCGGGTTCCGCCGTCGCGGAGTTCGTCATCGCCGGGGCCTTCGTCGTGCTCCTGCTGCTCTCGGTCGTCCAGCTCGCGCTCGCGCTGCACGTCCGGACGATCGCGATCGACGCAGCCTCGGAGGGCGCGCGGCTCGGGGCGCGCTCGGGCATGACGCTCGACGACGCGAGCCAGCGCGCGAAGGAGCTCTTGACCACGAACCTCTCGGTCTCGTATGCGCAGGACGTCGTCGCGAGCACGATCGTCCGGGACGGTGTGACGCTCGTCGAGGTGCGTGTCTCCGCGCCCCTGCCGATCGTCGCGCTGATCGGCCCGACGGGGACGCTCCAGGTTCAGGGGCACGCCCTGCAGGAGCCATCGTGATGCCCCCGGTCAGCGGAGACGAGGGCGGCGCGGCCGTCGAGCTCGTCGCGGCCGTCGTCCTGCTCCTGCTTCCGGTCATCTATCTCGTCGTCGCGATCTCGGACGTCCAGGCGGCCGCCTTCGCGACCGAGGGGGCGGCCCGCGACGTCGTGCGTGCGTACGTCATCGCGGACGACGACCGCACGGCGGCGGGCCGGGCCGACGCGGTCGCGGCGCTCGCTCTCGACGACCACGGGCTCTCGCCGCAGGTCGCGACGGTCGACGTCACGTGCTCGGCGACGCCGTGCCTCACCCCGGGCACCCAGATCGCGGTCCGGGTCGCGGCCGAGGTCGTCCTGCCGGGCTCTGACGTGCTCGGGCTCGACGGGCTGACATTCACTGTCGCGGCGGACCACCGTGGTGTCGTCGAGACCCTTCGGGAAGAGCCGTGACAGGGTTGCGTCCCGTGGTCGAAGACGGCGGGCGGGTCCGGTCCCGTCCCGGCCGCTCGGGAACAGGTGGTTCCGTCCCGCACGCTGCCGGAACGGCGCTGTGCTCGCGGCACCGACGACCGTCGTGGCTTCCGGGCGCCGGGGACGACAGCGGTCAGGTGCTCGTCCTCGTCATCGGGGCCGCTGTCCTCGCGATCGCGATCGCGGTGACGCTCGCTGCGGTGTCGGGACTGCTGCTCGAGCGCAAGCGGCTCGTGTCCGTCGCCGACAACGCCGCAGCGTTCGCCGCGGCAGACGTCGGGGCTGACGACGTCTACGTAGCGATCCACGAGCCGGGGGCCGAGGGGCCGGTCGTCACGGAGCTGGGCGCCAGGGAGTCGGTCGACGAGTACCTCGGCGCGCGGTGGGACGGTGAGGGTGCGATGGAGGTCGTCGATGTGACGACGGACGGGACGAGCGTCACCGTCATCCTGCGCACGACCGCGCATCCCTGGCTCGTCGGGACGTTCGCGGATGTGCTCGGCGGTGAGGGTGTCATCGTCACGGGGACCGGCCGCGCGCGGCAGACGGGCCTACCCTGACACCGCGCCGTGATGTCGCGCCGCGACGTCGTGCTCTGGCATCGCGCCGTGGCACCGCGGTCCGACGCCGCGACCCGGCGTTGCGACCTGTCGTCGCGACCCGGCGTTGCGACCTGTCGTCGCGACCCGGCAGCGCAACCTGCCGTCGCAACCTGGCGCCGCGACCCGTCGTCGCGACCCGACGTCGGGCTCTGGTGGGCCAGCGCGGCGCGCTGGGACCTCGGCCCACAGGAGGCTCGCCGCCGCTCGGGTAGCCTCCCAGCATGGGGAGCAGGGATGAGGGTGGCCGCGGACGCCTGCGTGCGGCGCGACTCTCCGCCGCAGGGCTGAGCCTCGTGCTGCTCGGAGGTTGCGCGGCGCTCGAGGTGCCGCCGGAGGACCTGCCAGCCTCGGGCACCGCCACCACGCCGACGTCGGGCGGGTCGACGTCTGACGGCGAGGCGGGCGGGCGCGTGCCGGACGACGTCGCGACGAGCCTCAGCACGGGCGCGGGCGGCGCGGACATGGACCCTGGAGGCACGGTCCCCGGCGGCTCCGCGACACCCGACGCCGAAGGCTCGGGCGGTGCCGCTCCCGACGATGCGACGCCCGACGCCGAGAGCCCCGACGGGTCGGTCGGCACCGACGTCCCTATGGACGAGCCCAGCGACGACCCCACGACCGGCGGCACCTCGACGACGACGGCGGCCGCCGCGCTCGGCGAGCTCAAGGTCAAGGGCCGCGCTCCGAAGACCGGCTACGACCGCGACGCGTTCCGCTACCGTGCGGTCGATCTCGACCGCAACGGCTGCGACACCCGCAACGACATCCTGCGGCGCGACCTCACGGACGTCACGCTCAAGCCCGGCACCCACGGCTGCGTCGTCGAGTCCGGCGTGCTCGCCGACCCGTACTCTGCGCTCCGCATCGACTTCACGCGCGGCACAGCGACGTCGAACGACGTGCAGATCGACCACGTCGTCGCGCTCTCGGACGCGTGGCAGAAGGGCGCGCAGCGCTGGTCCCAGGACACGCTCGCGCAGTTCGGCAACGACCCGCTCAACCTCCTTGCCGTCGACGGTCCCCTCAACCAGCTGAAGAGCGACGGCGACGCCGCGACGTGGCTGCCGCCAAGCAAGCAGTTCCGCTGCCAGTACGTCGCCCGCCAGATCGCGGTCAAGCACGCGTACGGCCTATGGGTGACGGCCGCGGAGAAGGCTGCGATGGAGCGCGTCCTCGGGTCGTGCGCGAACGAGCCGCTGCCGACGGACGACTCCGTCGTCCGCGTCGTCGTCCTCGGCGACAAGCCGACCGAGAAGCCTGCCGACAAGCCCGCTGGCAAGCCCACGCAGAAGCCGTCCGCGAAGGACGACCTTGATCCCGACTACGGGACGTGCAAGGAGGCCATCCGCCACGGCGCCGGCCCGTACTACCGTGACCGCGACCCCGAGTACTACTTCTACCGCGACGGTGACGGCGACGGGATCACCTGCGAACGACCGTAGGCTCGACCCATGACCGACACCGCCGTCCGTGCCACGGCCGTCCTGTGCGACATGGACGGCACCCTCGTCGACTCGACCGCTGCCGTCGTGCGCGCATGGACGGAGTTCAGCGCCGAGCACGACCTCGACATCGCTGCCGTGCTCGAGTTCTGCCACGGTCGCCTCACGCACGCGACCGTCGACCACTTCCTCCCCGACGTGCCGCAGGCCGAGCGCACGCGCTTCGCTGATGAGATCCTCGCGGGGGAGTCCGATCGGCACGATGGCGTCGTCGAGGTGCCAGGAGCGGCCGTGTTCATGGCGCGCCTCGCCGAGCTCGGCGTCCCGGTCGCGCTCGTGACGAGCGCTCCGCGCGACCTCGCGCACGCGCGCATGGGCGTGAGCGGGGTCGAGGTCCCCGTCTTCACCGTGACGTCGGACGACGTCACGCACGGCAAGCCGCACCCCCAGCCGTACCTGCGGGGCGCCGAGCTGCTCGGCGTGCCGATCGAGCAGTGCCTCGTCCTCGAGGACGCCGACGCCGGCATCGTCGCGGGGCTCACGGCGGGCGCGCGCGTGCTCGTCGTCGGCACGCACGAGTCGCCGACGACCGAGGGCCTGCCCCGCGCGGTCGACCTCACCGACGTCACGGTGGAGCGCGACGGCGACGAGATCGTCGTCGAGGTCGCGATGGCGGGCCTCGAGGCGGCGGTCGTCCGGGCGCGTGGCAACGACGCAGACGGCGCGTCGGAGCCCGACGCGCAGGCGGCACGTGAAGAGGTGCAGACCGGCGGGATGCCGACCGGCACCTGGGTGTCCGCCCCGCTGAGCGGCGGGACGATGCAGCTGCCGGACCCGACGCACCCCGCAGCAGAGGCCACGGGCGGCCGCCCAGTCGTCCGCCTCATGAACGAGTACGGCACGCCGTGGCCCCTGTGGGGCGCCGAGGGACCGATGCCTCAGAGCAAGCCGCGCCTCCACCCGGGCCTCGAGGCGCGCGTCCGCGCGTGGGCACGAGACTTCGCGACGCACTTCGACCCCGACGCAGGCTGGGACGACCCCGTCCGTGCACAGCGTCACGCCGCGACGGCGGTCACGCTGCGCGACGAGATCGCGACCGCCGTCGGCCCGGACACGGACGTGGTTCTCGAGCTGTGGGAGTGCCCAGCGACGGGGGTCTAGGCCCGACGACGAGCAGCGCGACCTACCCGCAGCTGTCGCACACCCCGGTCGCGGGCAGGGTCATGAAGCACGTCGGGCAGATGGGCGCCTCGCGCTCGGGGACCACCGGCTTGCGCGGCGCGGCGGCCGCGCGCGGCGCCGCGGCCTTGCGGGGAGCGGCCGCTCGGCCGGCGCGCGGAGCGCTCTCCGGCTCGGTCACGTCGAAGCCGCGCTTGCGGAGGATCGCGGCGGCGCCGACCTTCCCGCCGCTGAACTCCTCGGAGGTGGCAGCGCGTCCGGTCGCGTAGCGGTGCGCCACGCCGAGGATCGCCTTGGAGTCGTACGTCTTGCCGTCGTAGGTGAGCGTGTAGTCCCGGGACGGTCCGAACCCGTAGACGCCGAGGAAGTTCTCGGCACCACGATCGTCGTACTCGGCGATCGCCTGGAGGATGTGCTGTCGGGTCACGGAGGAGAAGGTCGCCACACCACGAGCCTAGACGCCCGCGTCGGGCCGACCCGACCGCGGCGGAGCGAGGTGCACGAGACGATCGTCACGCGAGCGGACCGCCGCGCCGCCGACCTGCACGCATGCGGCCCGCCGCACTGGAGGCCCGCACTGGCGGCCCGCAGTCGAGCGGCCCGAAGCCGAGCGACCCGCCACGCGTGCGCGTGACGGGCCGCCGGGCGTGCAGGAACGTCAGGCCGTCGGGTCCGCGAGGCCGTCGAGGTACGCCATGTCCTCGGCCGAGATCTCGAAGTCGACGTCGGCGTTCTCGACCATGCGCGAGGGCGTCGTCGTCTTGGGCAGCGCGACGACCCCCTTCTGAAGGACGTACCGGATCGAGAGCTGTGCGACCGTGCGGCCGTAGCGCTCGGCGACGGCCGCGAGCTCGCTGCTGCCGAGCAGGGCGCCCGTCGCGAGCGGCGAGTAGGCCTCGACGACGATCCCGCGCTCGGCGCAGAACGCCGAGGTCTCCGCCTGCGCGTGCCCGGGGAAGTACCGGATCTGGTTGGCGTGCGGGACGACGGTCGCGGTCTCGAGGAGCGCCGTGAGGTGCTGGACCTCGAAGTTCGAGACGCCGATCGAGCGGAGCTCGCCGCGCGCGTACGCCTCCTCCATGGCCCGCCACACCTCGGCGTTGCCCGCCGTGTGGTCGGTGCCGATCGCGTCCCACGGCCACGGAGCGTGGATGAGCAGCAGGTCGATCCGGCCGAGCTTGTCGAGCGAGAGGCGGATGCTCTCGACCGCCTCGTCGTACGTCTTGAGCTGCGCGGGGATCTTCGTCGTGACGAAGACGTCCTCGCTTGCGAGGCCGGAGTCGGCGATGGCGCGGGCGACGGACGCCTCGTTGCCGTAGGCGCGCGCCGTGTCGATGTGGCGGTAGCCGACGCGCAGGGCCTCGGCGACGGCGTCATACGTCTCGGTGCCGTCGGGGATCTGCCACGTGCCGAAGCCGAGCGTGGGGATCGCGACGCCGTTGGTGAACGTCGTCGTCGTGGTGAACGTGCTCATAGGGGTCTCCTCGTCGAGAGCAGGTGATGGGTGGGAGTGTCTCAGGCCTTCGTCACGTCGAAGTTCGCGTTGAAGACGTCCTCGGGGTCGATCTCGGCCTTGAGGGCCTTGAGCCGGTCAAGGGTTGCCGTCGGGAACGCCTCACGCACGCGGGCGGGGGACTCGTCGGTCTCGAAGCTCGAGTAGAGCCCGACGAAGTGCGTGCGCAGCGGCGCCCACACGCGGTCGAGGCGTCGGCCGTCGACGCCCATCGCCGAGACGGCGAACGACGCCGAACGGTGCGCGTACGCGGTGGCCTCCGGGGCGACGTCGGACGCCGCGCCGCCCGTCGCGCGGATCTGGAAGAAGAAGACCTCGCCCGACTCGAGCATCTCGGCCGCGGCCGCCGCGAACTCGGGCGTCATGCGCTCGAGCAGGCCCGAGCGGCCGTGCGGCTCGCCGTCGGAGACGTGGCCCTCCTCGGGGGCGTTCGACAGCACCTGCGTGTACGTCGTGAGGCGCACGTCCTGGCCGTAGAGCGGCGAGATCGCCGCGATCGGCTGGAGCCGCTCGACGATCGTGTCGGCGTCGGACGCGTCGACCATCGTCATCGTCTGCACGACGCGCGGCTGACCCGGGCGCGGACGACCCATGAGGAGGAAGCTCGTCGTGTCGCGCGGCGCGTCCTGCACGTACGCGCCCCACCGCGTGAGGTAGTCGGCGGTGTCCTCGGCGTCCTGCGTGAGGACGCCCCAGCCGACCTCCCCGACCTCGGGCGCCTCGAGGAGGAACGAGGTGACGATGCCGAGGTTGGCGCCGGCGCCGCGCACGCCCCAGAAGAGCTCGGTGTTCTGCTCGTCGTTCGCGACGACGACGGAGCCGTCGGCGAGCACCATCTCGACCTCGCGCACGTGGTCGATCGTCAGGCCGTGCTCACGGCCGAGGAAGCCGATGCCGCCCGCGGTCGCGAGACCGCCGACGCCCACGCCGCCGAAGTCGCCCGAGCTGATCGCCCAGCCGCGCGGCCCGATCTCGCGTGCGACGTCCATCCAGCGGGCGCCCGGCTGGACGCGGACGAGCCGCGACTCCTCGTCGACGACCTCGACCTTCCGCATCTTGCCGAGGTCGAGGACGATGCCGCCCGCGTTCGTCGAACGACCCGAGATCCCGTGTCCGCCCGAGCGGACGCCGAGCGGCAGGTGCGGCTGACGACGCGCGAACGCGAGGGCCTCGACGACCTCGGACGTCGAGCCCGGGCGCAGGACGATGCCCGGCGAGCCGCCGCGCATGTAGCCGCCGCGGGCGCGGACGTAGTCGCGGTCGCCCGGCTCGACGGCGTGCTCGACGAGCGAGAGGGGGACGCCGTCGTAGTCGACGCCCTCGTGGCGCAGGTCCAGAGCCTTGCGCGGGCGAACACGCACGCCCGCCCAGCCGCCCTCGACCTCGGCGTCGATCGCGTCGCGGAGCGCCGGCACGACCTCCTGCGCGAACTGCTGCAGCTGCGCAGGGTCGTCGCTGGCGAGGATGAGGGTGCTCGCGCCGTGCTCGACGACGAGCGGCAGCAGGTCTTCGACCCATGATTCGGAGGGGCCCGAGAGGAAGCCTGTGCGGACGGGGGAGAAGCGGCCGTTGAGATTGATCATGCGGCGGATCTCGCGCGGGTCGCGGCCCGCGGCCTCGGCAGCGGCGTCGATGACCGCGTTGCCGTCGGCGAACGCCGTGAGACCGTTGCCGCCGTCCATCTGCGCGAGGTAGCCCTGCGACGGCACCCAGCCGTCGGCCTTGCGTCCGATGAGTCGCAGCATGCGCGGCTTGAGCGCGCCGAGGACGATGGGGATCTCCCGCGACGGGGCGGGGCCGCGCTTGGCGCCGTCGACACGGTGGAACTCACCGGCGACGCGCAGCGGCGAGCGCTCGTGCTCGTCCCAGATGCCGCGGATGATGTCGATGGCCTCCTCGAGGGCCGTGACGCCCTGGCCAGGCGTGAGGCGCTCGGCGCCCATCGCGACCATCGCGTCCCAGAAAGCGCCCGCGCCGAGGCCGAGGTCGACGCGGCCGCCCGAGAGCAGGTCGAGGCTCGCGGCGGAGCGCGCGAGGACTGCCGGCTGACGCAGCGGCACGTTGTGCACGTTGCCCATGACGCGGATCTTCTCGGTCTGCGCGGCGACGTACGACATGAGCGTCCACGCGTCGAGGAACGACGGCTGGTACGGGTGGTCCTGGTACGTCGCCAGGTCGAAGCCGAGGTCCTCGGCGAGCTTCGCGATCGCGACGGGGTTCTGGGCCGGGCGCGCCACCGGGGTGACGAACACCCCCGTCTCGAGCCGGTGTCCGTAGTGCACGTCGCGTCCTTCCGTCGCCGTCGCGGCCGTGCGCCGCGTCCCTCTCTCCCAATGCTCCTCCCGTCACGGGCATTCCCGCGGCGGGACCGACGTGACACCTGGCACGTCTGCGGGGGATCGGGCGCGCGGCGGGCGGGCGCACGTCGCGTACCCTTGGGGATCGTGGCCACCATCGATTTTTCTGCTGAGATCAGCGCGCTGAGGACGACCCTCGAGACGATCGCCGCCGTGAGCGACCCGGCAGCGCTCCGCGTGAAGATCGCGGACCTCACGGAGCAGGCGGCTGCCCCCGACCTCTGGGACGACCCGGTGGCCGCGCAGAAGGTCACGCAGGCCCTCTCGCAGGCGCAGTCCGAGCTCGACCGCGTCGCCGGCATGGGCTCGCGCATCGACGACCTCGAGGTCCTCGTCGAGATGGCCGAGGAGGGCGACGACGCCGAGACCCTCGCCGAGGCCGAGGCCGAGCTTGCCGCGATCCGCAAGGACATCGACCAGCTCGAGATCCGCACGCTCCTCGCGGGCGAGTACGACGAGCGCGAGGCGGTCATCACGATCCGCGCGGGCGCCGGCGGTGTCGACGCCGCGGACTTCGCCGAGATGCTCCTGCGCATGTACCTGCGCTGGGCCGAGCGCCACGGCTACGCGACGGCCGTCCTCGACACGTCCTACGCGGAGGAGGCGGGCCTGAAGTCCGCGACCTTCGAGGTCAAGGCCCCCTACGCGTTCGGCCATCTCTCCGTCGAGGCCGGCACGCACCGCCTCGTGCGCATCTCACCGTTCGACAACCAGGGCCGCCGCCAGACGTCGTTCGCGGCCGTCGAGGTCGTGCCGCTCATCGAGCAGACCGACTCGGTCGAGATCCCCGAGTCCGAGATCAAGGTCGACGTCTTCCGCTCGTCGGGCCCCGGTGGTCAGTCCGTCAACACGACGGACTCCGCCGTCCGCATGACGCACATCCCGACCGGCATCGTCGTCTCGATGCAGAACGAGAAGTCCCAGATCCAGAACCGCGCCGCGGCTCTCCGCGTCCTGCAGTCCCGTCTCCTCCTCGAGCGCCAGGCCGAGGAGAAGGCGAAGAAGAAGGAGCTCGCGGGAGACATCAAGGCGTCCTGGGGCGACCAGATGCGCTCGTACGTCCTGCAGCCGTACCAGATGGTCAAGGACCTCCGCACCAACCACGAGGTCGGCAACACCGCCGCAGTCTTCGACGGCGACATCGACGACTTCATGTCGGCCGGCATCCGCTGGCGCCGCAACCTCCAGCTCGAGGCCGAGCAGGGCTGACGCCCCGCACGCCCGCCACGGCCGCGTTCCCGCGCACGGGAACGCGGCCGTCGCGCTCCCTGGAGACTGAAAGGTCCCTGGACGCCGCGCGCGGCGTGTCCCGCGCGGTTCGACGTCGGCGCGTGCCTAGTCTCGAGAAGGCCTCGCTGCCGCACGACCCCGTCGTGCCCGGGCGCGGCCGACCGCCACACCCGACCGAACGGAACGTGCCACCCCCGTGATCAGACTCGACAACGTCAGCAAGGTCTACGCGCGCGGCGCGAGGCCCGCGCTCGACTCGGTGTCCCTCGAGATCGAGCGCGGCGAGTTCGTGTTCGTCGTCGGAGCCTCCGGCTCCGGCAAGTCGACGTTCCTCCGGCTCGTCCTGCGCGAGGAACGGCCCACGTCCGGTGTCGTCACCGTCGCCGGCAAGGACCTCTCGACGCTCTCGAGCTGGAAGGTCCCCGCGCTGCGTCGACAGATCGGCGCCGTCTTCCAGGACTTCCGCCTCCTGCCCAACAAGACGGTGTTCGAGAACGTCGCCTTCGCGCTCCAGGTCATCGGCAAGCCCAAGCACCACATCATGACCGTCGTGCCCGACGTCCTCGAGATGGTCGGCCTCGACGGCAAGGAGAAGCGGCGCCCGCACGAGCTCTCCGGCGGTGAGCAGCAGCGCGTCGCGATCGCCCGCGCGTTCGTCAACCGGCCGCCGATCCTCCTGTGCGACGAGCCCACCGGCAACCTCGACCCGACGACCTCCCTGGGGATCATGCGCCTGCTCGACCGCATCAACCGCACCGGCACGACCGTCGTCATGGCGACGCACGACGACGAGATCGTCGACCAGATGCGCAAGCGCGTCCTCGAGCTCGCCACGGGCGAGCTCGTGCGCGACCAGCGCCGCGGCGTCTACGGCTCGCAGCGCTGAGAGGGGACAGACGTGCGACTCCAGTTCATCCTGTCCGAGATCGGCATCGGCCTGCGCCGGAACCTCTCGATGACCGTGGCCGTCATCCTCGTGACGTTCATCTCCCTCACCTTCGTCGGTGCCGCCGGCCTCCTGCAGATCCAGGTGAGCAAGCTCAAGGACGACTGGTACGGCAAGGTCGAGGTCTCGGTCTTCCTGTGCCCGACCGGCTCCCCGAAGGTCCAGTGCGCCGACGGTGAGGCGACACCCGAGCAGATCGACGCGATCCGCGGCCTGCTCGCCTCGCCCGAGCTCGCCTCCGAGGTCCAGGAGGTGTTCTTCGAGTCCAAGGAGGAGGCCTTCAAGGCCTTCCAGGAGTACTTCAAGGACCAGGACTGGGCGCAGGCCATCGGCGTCGAGCACATGCAGGCGTCGTTCCGCGTCAAGCTCAATGACCCCGAGCGCTACGAGGTCGTCTCCGACGTCCTCCAGGGACGTCCCGGCGTCGAGTCCGTCGAGGACCAGCGCAAGATCTTCGACGAGCTGTTCCTCGTCCTCAACCGTGCGTCGATCATGACCGTCGGGCTCGCCGTGCTCATGCTCGTCGCCGCGACGCTCCTCATCACCGTGACGATCCGGCTCTCCGCGCTCTCACGCTCCCGCGAGACCGGCATCATGCGGCTCGTCGGCGCCTCGAACCTCTTCATCCAGCTGCCGTTCATGCTCGAGGGCGCGATCGCGGCGGGACTCGGCGCGCTGCTCGCCGGCGGTGGCCTGTGGCTCGGCGTGAAGTACATCATCACCGACTGGCTCGCCGGACAGATCCAATGGGTGCCGCTCGTCGGGCTGCCCGACGTCCTGCTCGTCGCCCCGCTCCTGCTCGCCGTCGCCGTCGTCCTCGCGCTCGTCGCGTCGGTCGTCACCCTCCGCCGGTACATGAAGGTGTGAACATGCTGCGCCGAATCCTCGCCGTCCTCCTGTCCGCCGCCCTCGTCGGCGTCGTCGCGACGCCCGCCGGCGCCGACACGCTCTCCGACCTCGAGAAGCGGCAGGCGGCGGCGGAGAAGCGCAAGGCCGACTCCGACGAGAAGATCGAGTCGCTCGAGCACGACCTCGAGGACACCGACGACGCGATGGCCGCCGCCTACGTGCGCCTCACGAAGGTCCGCGGACAGCTCGACGTCGCCAAGGCGGCGCTCGACGTCGCCGAGGCCGAGCTCACCGCCGCCGAGGGCACCGCGAAGAAGCTCGCCGACCGGCTCGCTGACGCGAAGCGCGAGGAAGCAGCGATCATCGACCTGCTCGACGAGCAGGCTGAGCTCAACGCCACGACGCGCTCCTCGATCGCCGAGCTCGCACGCCGTGCCTACCGCGGCGAGGGCACGCCCGACTCGATGAGCCTCGTCGTCGGAGCCGAGTCCGCGAGCGACTTCGTCAACCGCTACGCGCTGTCGCAGGCCGCGCTCCGCGTCCAGACGAACACCCTCACGGACCTCCAGGAGTCCGAGGCCACGACGAAGAACTCCCAGGTGCGTCTCGCCGCCGTGCGCGACACGATCGCCGACCTCAAGACGGAGGCCGACGCGGCCGTCGTCGTCGCCGAGACCGCTCGCACGACCGCCGTCAGCAAGCGCAACGCCGTCGCGGACCTCCTGGCCAAGGAGAAGGCCGACCTCGCGATCATCGAGAAGCGCAAGCAGGCGCAGCTCGACGCGAAGGCCGCGGCCGAGCAGGCGTCGTCCGACCTCGCGAGCGACATCCAGGACATCATCGGCCTCACCAAGAAGGAGAAGGACCGCATCCGCAAGGCCGAGGCGGCGGCGCGGAAGAAGGCCGAGGAGGAAGCGAAGAAGAAGGCCGAGCAGGACAAGGAGAACGGGAAGCCGAGCACCCCGAGCAACCCGAGCAACCCGTCGTCCGACCCGAAGCCGCCGGCCGGCAAGGGATTCCTCTCCTACCCGACGAAGGTCCCGTACATCACGTCGAACTATGGCTACCGGCTCCATCCGGTCCTCGGCTACGTGCGTCTCCACGCCGGCACCGACTTCCGCGCCTACTGCGGCACCCCCATCTACGCCGCTGCCGGCGGCACCGTCGTGTGGGCGCAGAGCCGCGGCGGGTTCGGCAACCAGGTGCTCGTCAACCATGGCGAGGTCGGCGGGAAGAACCTCATGTCGAGCTACAACCACTTCTCGCGCTTCGCTGTCTCGACCGGTCAGAAGGTCTCCAAGGGTCAGCTCGTCGGCTACTCCGGGAACACCGGCACGAGCACGGCGTGCCACCTGCACTTCGAGGTCTACGTCGACGGGCAGACCGTCGACCCGATGTCGATGCTCTGACGCGCGCGGGTGCGGCCCCGCGCGGTGACGGGGAGCGGCGCGGGAGCGTAATGCGTTCGTCCGCGTGCGCGTCCCACCGGTATCGTGAGGGGGTCCCCGTCACCCACGGGGCACGCGTGCGCCGGGAGGCGCACGACGACGGAGAGGAGGGGTGATGGCCAAGGGCAAGGTGTTCCAGATCCCCGACGGCTCCAAGCAGAAGCGGCCCGACGCAGGCCGTGTGCCCGTCAAGCAGCTCGTCGCGAGCAACAAGAAGGCGCGCCACGACTACACGATCGAGGACGTCTACGAGGCCGGCCTCGTCCTCACGGGCACCGAGGTCAAGGCGCTGCGTGCCGGCCGCGCGTCGCTCGTCGACGCGTTCATCCACGTCGACCGTGGCGAGGCGTGGCTCGAGCACGCGCACATCTCGGAGTACGCGCAGGGCACGTGGACCAACCACGCGCCGCGACGCAAGCGCAAGCTGCTGCTCCACAAGAACGAGATCGTCCGCCTGCAGAACGACGTCCAGGCGAAGGGCATGTCGATCGTGCCCCTGCAGATCTACTTCCTCGACGGCCGCGCCAAGGTCGAGATCGCGCTCGCGCGCGGCAAGAAGGAGTACGACAAGCGCCAGACGCTCCGTGAGCGTCAGGACAACCTCGAGGCGCACCGCGCGATGCGGCGCCGCGACCACGACTGACGGTCGTGGCCGGTCGAAATACCGTGGGGCTCCGCGGTGTTCATCGACTACAGTGGGACTCGTTCGTCAGGCTCGCCCCTCGGGGTGGCGCCCGCGGGCGTTGCTTGACAACTTCACAGGGGGTGATCGGTTTCGACGGTGGTCGTGCTTCGAGAAGAAGCGGGCCGAGGATGCAGACTTATCTCGTAAACGATGTCTGCAAACCTATAGGTGCCGATTCCAAGCGCACCGACTTCGCCCTCGCCGCCTGAGCGAGCCTCGAAGTCCGTCAGTCCGGGCTAGCTTCCGTCCCGGGTCCTGGCGTCATCCAGGAAGCCACTGCTCGCGTCGTTCGTCGCTGACGACGCGGGGACTCTTAGGCGACTGGGCCTGTCAGCTGAGCGTCTGCTCGAGGGCTGGGGCCGAGAAAATCCACTAGCAGACTGCGCCCGGAGAAGATCTGGATACGCGTCACCGGACCGGGGTTCGATTCCCCGCACCTCCACCCTTGTGAACGAAGGGCCCCTCGCCGACGGCGAGGGGCCCTTCGTCGTGCTGTTGCTGAGTCGAGCTGTCGGGCACTTGAGCCGTCGTGCTGTCGTACCCGACCCCTTCCGCGACTGATGCTGTTGTGCTGTCGTACCGGGACCCCTCTCGCGACTGATGGCCGGCTTCCCCTCGCCCGAAGAGGGCGGGGCGCCAATCGTCGGGAGGTGAAGTGGCTCGATAGCCCATCCGTGCGCGCGACGCGCATGGATCGGCTATCGAACGAAGGAGCTCGAGGGACGAGGTTCGTCGATAGCAGATCGTTGCACGTGAGGCGTACGGATCGCCTATCGAGCGAGGCTGGCGGTCGGGGGAGGTGGACGGATCGGCTATCGAGCGAGCGCGGTGGTCGAACGCGGCGCGTCGATAGCAGGCTCGTCGGCGGTAGGCGCACGGATCGGCTATCGGACCACTAGGTGCGATGGGTCGTGCGCGTCGATCGGCGTGTCGGACCCTTGTGGTGCATCGATCGGCTACCGGGCCGCGAGGTGGGGGCCACGGGGTGAGGGACCGCGGAGCTGGGGATCACTGTGATGGGGGACGGCCTCGGCGGGGGATCGGGGCCGCGTCGCGCGGGGCTCGGCCCGCGCGCTTGAGCGCCTCGCGGAGGATGACCTCGATCTGCGCGTTGACCGAGCGGAGGTCGTCGTCGGCCCAGCGTGCGACGGCGTCGTGCACCGCGGGATCCAGGCGCAGCAGAACCTGCTTGCGCACCGCACGAGGCTTGGGTGCGGTGGTGTCGGGCGCTGCGGCACCCGACGCGTTCGCACCCGACGCGTTCGCACCCGACGCGTTCGCACCCGACGTGTTTGCAGCCGACGCGTCTGCACCCGACGCGTGCGCGCCTGGCGCGTCCACGCCCGACGCGCCCAGGTCTGACGGTCCTGGGCGCGGCGTCGCCGCAGTGCCCGGGGCGCTGGGGGCGTCCGGGTCCTGCGGCGGCGTCGGGGTGCTGGGCATGGGCGTCGTCAGTGGAGCGTGCCCGTGTTGACGATGGGCGTCGCGCGAGAGTCGCCGCAGAGGACGACGAGGAGGTTGGAGACCATCGCCGCACGACGCTCGTCGTCGAGCGTGACGACGGCGTCCCTCTCGAGGCGCTCGAGCGCGGTCTCGACCATGCCGACGGCGCCCTCGACGATCTTCTCGCGGGCCGCGATGATGGCGCCCGCCTGCTGGCGCTGGAGCATCGCCTGGGCGATCTCGGGCGCGTAGGCGAGGTGGGAGATGCGGGCCTCGACGATCTCGACCCCGGCGAGGGCGACACGCTCGGCGACCTCGTGCGCGAGCTCGGCGGAGACCTGGTCGGTCGAGCCGCGCAGCGTGGCCTCGCCCGCGTCGGCGTTGTCGTAGGGGTGCGACGTGGCGACGTGGCGGAGCGCCGCCTCGGCCTGGACCTCGACGAAGTCGACGAAGTCCTCGACCGCGAAGGTCGCGCGTGCGGTGTCGGCAACCTGCCAGACGACGATCGCCCCGATGTTCACGGGGTTGCCGTCGGCGTCGTTGACCTTGAGCTCGCTCGTCTCGAAGTTGCGCACGCGCACCGAGACGGTCTTGCGGGTCGAGAGCAGCGGCGTGAAGACGAGGCCTGTGCGACGGACGGTGCCGATGTAGCGGCCGAAGAACTGCACGACCTTCGTCTGCCCGGGGTTGACGATCGCGAGCGCGCTGAAGACGAGGACCGAGAAGACCGTGAGGAGCGAGCCGAGCACCGCGAAGAGGGCGATGAGGCCCGTGGCCTCGACGAACTCGATCGCGACGAACGACCCGACGGCGAGGACGAGCAGGAGGATGGCCGTCCCGAGGGCCGCCCAGCCGTTGGTCATGGTGACGGTGCGCTCGTCGATGTCGACGCGGACGCCGTCGTGGCCGACAGGGACGGTGCTGGGGGTGCCGCCGACGGACTCGTCGGTGTCGTTCATGGTGGTGCCCTTCTCTTGTGGGTGAACCGCTAGCAAAGTGATATCACTTTTTGGGTCACGCGCGCCAGGGGGCGTCTATCGTGAGGTGCCGGGCCGGTCGTCGGTCGTGGCGAGGGCCGCAGTGGCCCGTGGAGAAGGAGGCTCGATGCTCGTCGTCGGACTCGTGCTCGCAGTGCTCGCGGCGCTGCTGCACGTCTACATCTTCTGGCTCGAGTCCTTCGCGTGGACGACGTCGGCCCGCAGGGTCTTCGGGACGAGCGTCGAGGAGGCGGCGGCGACGCGCGAGCTCGCGTACAACCAGGGCTTCTACAACCTCTTCCTCGCGCTCGTGGCGCTCGTCGGCGTCGTCGTCGTCGCGGCGGGGGAGCGTGCTGTCGGCACGGCTCTCGTCCTCGCCGGCGTCGGTCCGATGCTCGCGGCGGCACTCGTCCTCGGCCTGTCCGGACCGGGGCGACGCGCCGCGGCGCTCGCGCAGGGCTCCCTGCCCGGTCTCGCGGTCGTCGCGATCGTGGTCGCGCTGATCGTCTGAGGGGCGGCGGCCCTCAGGCGAGGGAGAGGAAGAGCTTCTCGAGGCGCTCGGTGCCCTCGGTGCCGTCGTCTGCGACGAGGCACTCGCGCATGCCGCCCGCGATGATCGCGAAGCCGGCGCGGTCGATCGCCTTGGCGGCGGCGGCGACCTGGACCATGACGTCCTCGCAGTCGCGACCTTCCTCGAGCATGCGGATGATGCCGCCGAGCTGGCCCTGCGCGCGCTTGAGGCGGCGGACGGCGGACTGGGTGGTCTCCTCGGGAAGCTGCATGCGACGAGCATACCCCCCGGGGTGTTTTGCGGATACCCCCGGGGGTGTGTATCGTCGTCGTGTCGGATGCCCGTGGGGGTATCCACCCCACGAACTCGAGGAGCCTCACCATGTGCCGTCCCGTCGCCTGCGAGACCTGCGGAAAGACCACCTGGGCCGGCTGCGGCCAGCACGTCGACAGCGTCAAGGCCTCGGTCCCCGCCGGCCAGTGGTGCACGTGCGACCGCAACGCAGCCACCGCCGCACCCGCCGGTGAGGGCAACTTCTTCTCGCGGCTCTTCGGCCGCTGAGCAGGGAGGCCGCGATGACCGAGAACCGTCGTCCCCGCACCGTCATCGTCGGCGGCGTCGCCGGGGGCATGTCCGCAGCGACGCGCCTGCGCCGCCTCGACGAGCAGCGCGAGATCGTCGTCCTCGAGCGTGGCGAGCACGTCTCGTTCGCGAACTGCGGCCTGCCCTACCACGTCGGCGGCGTCATCGAGGAGCGCTCAGCGCTCCTCCTCCAGACGCCCGAGAGCCTCCGCGCGCGCTTCGACCTCGACGTCCGCACCGGCCACGAGGTCGTGAGCATCGACCGCGCCGCCCGCACCGTCTCCGTCCGCACCGCCCTCGGCACCGAGGACATCGCGTACGACGAGCTCGTGCTCGCGACCGGAGCCGCCCCCGTGCGCCCCGGCCTGCCGGGAGCCGAGCGCGCCCACGTCCTGCGTGACGTCGCCGACGTCGACCGCATCGTCGCCGCACTCGCGGCCGGCGACGCGCCACGGACCGCCGCAATCGTCGGCGCCGGCTTCATCGGCCTCGAGCTCGCCGAGAACCTCGAGCACCGCGGCCTCGACGTCACGCTCGTCGAGCTCGCCGACCAGGTGCTGCCGCCGCTCGACGCGGAGATGGCACGCCTCGTGCAGGACCGCCTCGAGGCCCACGGCGTCACCGTCCGCACCGGCTCGGCCGCGACCGCGGTCGAGGGTGACGATCTCGTCCTCGCCGACGGCTCCCGCATCCCTGCCGCCCTGCTCGTCATGGCCGTCGGCGTCACCCCCGAGTCGTGCCTCGCCCGCGAGGCCGGCCTCGAGACCGGCGCCCGCGGCGCCGTCCTCGTCGACGACGCCCAGCGCACGAGCGACCCGCACGTCTACGCCGTCGGGGACGTCGCCCTCAAGCGCGACGCGATCGACGACGCCGACACGTTCGTCCCGCTCGCTCAGACGGCCAACCGCCACGGCAGGCTCGTCGCCGACGCGATCGTCGGTCGCGAGGTTACGGCCCTGCCCGTCCTCGGCACCGCGATCGTCGGCGTCTTCGGCCTCACCGCCGCAAGCACCGGCTGGTCCGAGAAGCGCGCCCGCGCCGCCGGCCGCGACGTGCGCGTCGTCCACACGCACCCCGCCGACCACGCCGGCTACTACCCGGGCGCGAGCCCGATGGCGCTCAAGCTCGTCGTCGACCCCGCGACCGACGCGATCCTCGGCGCGCAGGGCGTCGGCGAGGCCGGCGTCGACAAGCGCATCGACGTCATCGCGACCGCGATGCGCGGCAGCCTCACCGCCTCCGACCTCGCCGATCTCGAGCTCGCGTACGCGCCGCAGTTCGGCTCCGCCAAGGACCCCGTCAACATGCTCGGCATGGTCGCGGAGAACCTCGCGACCGGCACGACACGCTCGCTGCAGTGGCACGAGCTCGACGACGCCCTCGCGGGCGGCGCCGTCCTCGTCGACGTCCGCACCGCGGAGGAGCACGCGGCCGGGTCCATCCCGGGCGCGCTCAACATCCCCGTCGACGACCTCCGCGCCCGCCACGGCGAGCTCGCCGGCCGCGCGATCGTCGTCCACTGCGCCGTCGGGCAGCGCGGGCACACCGCCGCGCGACTGCTCACGCAGCTCGGGCACCCGGCCGTCAACCTCGACGGCGGCTACCGCACCTGGTCCACTGCCTCGCGGACCGTCGCCGCGGCGGTCTGACCGACCCGCCCGACCGCACCTCCCCAGACCGACCGCGCCGTTCCCCTGCGGCGCCGGTCACGCACAGCGCGCTTCCCCTGGCGCGCGGTGCCCAGGAGCCTCGCTGCCACGGCAGCGAGGCTCCTGGCATGTCGTCGCCCATCCGGGGCGCGGGGCCGCGGCCATAGACGGTCGCGGGGCCGCACCGTGGCCCTGCCCAGGGCCGCAACGTCACCCGGCCGTGGGTGCTGACGGGGTGGCACGCCCGCGCGCATGAGCGCAGGCTAGGACGGTACGTCGACGACGACCGGAGGCCCACGATGACCCTCACGCTCAACCCCTACCTCTCGTTCCGCGGCACGGCCCGCGAGGCGCTCGAGCACTACGTCCGCGTCTTCGGCGGGACGCTCACCCTCATGCCCTTCGGCGAGATGCCCGGGCACGCCTCTCCCGAGGAGGCCGAGTGGATCATGCACGGCCAGATCGACGGGATCGCGGGCGGGCTCACACTCATGGCGTCGGACACCCCGACGTCGATGGACCTCACCGTCGGCTCCGACGTGACGACCGCACTCACGGGCGACGACGAGGAGACCCTGCGCTCCTGGTGGGACGGCCTCGCCGACGGCGGGACCGTGACGCTGCCGCTCGAGCAGGCGCCCTGGGGCGACTGGTACGGGCAGGTGACCGACAGGTTCGGCGCACGATGGATGGTCAACATCACCGGGTCCGGGCAGATGTCGGACTGAACCGGCGACTGGCGCCCCCGGGGCTGCACGGCACGAGACCGCGGCCCCGGGGTGCATCCTCGGCACCGTCGCGTCGGCCCGGGACGTCAGCCGGGCCGGTGCCGTTGGGTGCGGAGAGTCGAACTCCGGTCCGGCGGTGACCGGCGAGCTCGCCCGTGTCGGGAAGGACAGGGGACGACGCCCGCTGTCCTTCACGCGTAGACCGCTGCCGCCCACAGGTGCCAGAGCGCGGTCGAGCGGTAGGGGGTCCAGGCTTCTGCCCGACGCTCGACGGCTCGGGTGTCCGGCAGGTCGAGCGTGCGCCGCAGGACGAGGTCGCCCGCGCACACGACGTCGTCCGCGCCGAGGCGCAGCGCGAGGACGTCCGCGGTCCACGGCCCGACGCCCGGCAGCGCGAGCAGCTCCTCCCGACCCGCGGCGCGGAGGTCGAGGCCTCCGGCGACAGCGAGCGCGAGCCCCGCGAGCGTCCGCGCCCGCGCGCCCGTGACGCCGAGGGCGGCCCGGAGCTCGTCGACAGGGACGGAGGCGAGCGTGCCCGCGTCGGGGAATGCGCGAAGCCCGGCTGGTCCCGGTGAACCGAACGCGTCGACGAGCCGCCCCGCGAACGTGCGCGCCGCCGCGAGCGACACCTGCTGGCCGAGCACGGCCGTCACCGCGGCCTCGAACGGCTCCGGGTGGCCGAGAGGGCGCAGCCCGGGACGAGCAGCGACGAGTGGTGCGAGCAGCGGGTCGGCGGCGAGGCGCGCCTCGGCAGGACGCGTGTCGTCGTCGAGCCGGAACCAGCGCGTCACCGTTGCGGCGAGGCCCGGCCCCGGGTCGCCCGGCGTGCGGACCTCGACGGTGCTCGCGCGGAGCGTCATCGCGACGACTCGGGGTGCAGCCGCAGCTGCAGCCGCGGCCGCAGCTGCAAGCGCAGGCGCAAGCGCAGGCGCAGGCGCTGCGGCTCGCGACGTGACAGGTGCCTGCGCGTCCGACGGGACCGCGCAGCCTTCCCCGGGCAGCAGCCGGACGTGCGTCGCCGTCGCGAGGTCTGTCGTCGTCGAGCCGGGGACGTCGTGCGCCGCGAGCGAGCGCAGCGTGACGAGCGGCTGCCACGGCCCGCGCACGGGCAGGACGAGGGCTGGGGGAGCGGTGAGCCAGGCGTCCTCGAGACCGCCCGAGACCCCGGTTGGCGCCCCGGCCGCCGCCCCGGCCGCCTCCGCGGCCCCGCTCAGGCCCACACCCCCGAGGTCCCGCGCCGGTGCGAGCCGACGAGGTGCGTGTCGACGACGCCGACGGCCTCCATGAGCGCGAAGACCGTCGTCGGGCCGACGAACGTGAAGCCACGCTTCTTGAGGTCCTTCGCGAGCGCGCGCGACTCGGGCGAGGTCGACGGGACCTCCGCGAACGATCGCGGTGCCGGCGTCGCGTCGGGACGGTAGGACCACACGAGCTCCGCGAGGCCGCCGTCGGCGCGCAGCTCGAGCGTCGCGCGCGCGTTCTGCACGGTCGCGAGGACCTTGGCGCGGTTGCGGATGATGCGGGCGTCGTCGAGCAGCCGGGCTGTGTCGGCGTCGTCGAAGCGGGCGACTGCTTCGGGGTCGAAGCCCGCGAACACCTCGCGGAACGCCGGGCGCTTGCGCAGGACGGTCGCCCACGAGAGGCCCGACTGGAAGGCCTCGAGGCTCAGCCGCTCGAACAGCCCGTGCTCGTCGCGCACGGGCATGCCCCACTCGGTGTCGTAGTAGTCGCGCAGCAGCGCGTCGGCCGCGGCCCAGCGAGGCCGGGCGAGGCCGTCGTCGCCGACGACGAGGTCGGGGCGCGCGGGGGCGTCGGCCGTGGCGGCATCGTCGGCAGCGGCAGCGGCAGCGGCATCGGCGGCGGGGGTGGGCGCGCCCGCACCCGGGGTCGTCGGAAGCGGGCTCATGCGACCGCCCCCTCGAGCCGCAGCAGCGTCGTCTTCGCGTCGAGACCGCCGAGGTACCCGCCGAGCGAGCCGTCCGAGCGCAGCACGCGGTGGCAGGGCACGACGACGGGGATCGGGTTGGTCGCGCACGCGGAGCCGACGGCCCGCACGGCCTTGGGGTTGTCGAGCGCCGCGGCGACCTCGGCGTACGACTCGGTGCGACCGAAGGGCACATCGGTGAGGTGTGTGAGGACCGCGAGCCGGAAGCCCGCCGAGAGGCGACGGTCGAGCGTGACGTCGAAGCGTTCGCGACGGCCTTCGAAGTACTCGTCGAGCTCGCGGGCGACCGCGTCGAGCCGCGTGGGAGCGCGCAGGACGCGCGGGGAGACGCGGCGGGCGAGGTCGTCGAGCACCGCGTCGTGGTCCTCGGCGGTGAACGCGACACGGACGAGGCCGACGGGTGTCGCGGCGAGCAGGAGGTCGCCGACGGGGCTCGCGACGGTGCGGACGGCGACGTCGAGGAGGTCGTCGGCCGCGGCGCTCGCGGCGAGCGCGTCCGTGAGTGCGCCGAGGCGTGCGGACGAGGGGCCCTCGGCGAGGGCCGGGGGGAGAGCGGTCGTGGTCATGCGATCTCCTCGGAGCCGTAGGTGCGGCGGAGCGTGGCGAGGCCGTCGGCGGCGGCGCGGCGCACCGCGTCCGGGGTGCCGCCGACGAGCGTGGCGACCTCGACGAAGGTGAGGCCGCCGAGGTGGTGGTAGGCGAGGGCGAGGCGCTGGCGCTCGGGGAGCGCTGCGACGCGCGTCCAGACCTCGGTGTCGGCCGCGCGGGCGGCCGGGTCGGGGGCGGTGCGGGCGGGTGTGGGCGGTGCGAGGTCGCTCGGGTCGGTCCCGGCGGGCACGGTGCGGTGCTCGCGGCGGACCACGTCGACAGCGCGGCGGTGGGCGACCGTGACGAGCCAGGCCTCGAGGTTGGTCGTCGGCGGGAGCGTCGGGTAGGCGCGCAGCGCGGCGAGGAAGGTCTCGGACCAGGCGTCGTCGGCCGCGTGCGGGCCGACGACGGCGCGGCACACGCGCCAGACGGTGGCGCCGTGGCGTTCGACCAGCTCGGAGAAGGGCGGCAGGGCCGCGTCGGCGGTGTTCATCACGACGTAGTCGCGCGGGGCGCCTGGAACGTGAGGTCGCGGATGTCGATGAGGTGCGGGTCGGCTCTCACGCGTCCTCCTGCCGGTCGGATGGGTCGCCGCTGACGCTACGCCACGAGGACCCCGCCGCGGAGCGCGACAGGGTCCTCGTGTGGACGGCCAGGGGAAGCCGTCGGGCTGTGGGCAGGCAGGGGGTCCTGCGCCGCAGCGGCCTGGGTCAGCGGCTGAGGTTGAAGCCGGCCGTCCAGGAGATCTTCTCGGAGACCGCGAGGGTGAGCTGAAGGAAGCCGATCGCCTCGAGCTCGTGGGCGCGGGCGAGCGAGCCGGCGTCGAGCGCGGCGAGGCCGCCGGCCTCGACGGCCGCGACGAGCGTGGCCTTTGCCGCGGCGTCGTCGCCCGCGACGAGGACCGTCGTGGGGGAGCCGCCGACGGTGCCGGACGCGAGGGTTGCGGCGAACGTCGTGTTGAACGCCTTGAGGACGGTGGCGCCCGGGAGGAGCGCGGCGAGCTCGGCGGCGGCCGACGAGCCCGCGGGGACGACGAGCGCGTCGAACGTCGAGAAGTCGAGAGGGTTCGTGAGGTCGACGACGATCTTGCCGTCGAGCTGCGCGCCGAAGCGGGTGGCGATGTCGGCGAGCGCGGGGTAGGGGACCGCGAGGATGACGACGTCGCCCGTAAGTGTGGGGGTCTCCGCGTGGGCGACGGTCTGGACGGCCGCGCCGCCGCGGGCGAGGACACCGCCGATCGCCTGGGCCATGTTGCCGGTGCCGATGATGCTGAAGGTGGTCATGAGGTCCTCCTGGGCCGTCCGGCGGGGAGCCCGTCGGAGATTGGTTTAAGCGACAACCAACAACCTACGCCGCATTGGTTGAAGCGTCAACCTATGCGGTAGGCTGTTTCCCATGACGACCCACGAGCGCACCCCCGACCAGCCCGTCTGGCTCCGCGACGACGAGCTGCGCGCCTGGGTCCGGTTCATCGGCGTCGTCGAGCTCCTGCCCGGCATCCTCGACTCCCAGCTCCAGCGCGACTCCGGCCTCAGCCACTTCGAGTACTACACGCTCGCGATCCTCTCCGAGGCACCCGGCCGCACGCTGCGCATGACCGGCCTCGCCGCGCGCACCAACTCGACCCTCCCGCGCCTCTCGCACGTCGTCACGCGCCTCGAGAAGCGCGGCCTCGTCGCCCGCGCCGAGTGCCCCGAGGACCGCCGCGCCATGAACGCCACGCTCACCGACGACGGCTGGCAGACCGTCGTCGCCGCAGCCCCCGGCCACGCCGCCCAGGTCCGCGATTCCGTCTTCGCGGCGCTCACGCCCCAGGACGTCGCCGACCTCCACCGCCTGAGCGACACGATCCTCGAGCGCATCGACCCCGAGGGCCGCCGCTCCCTCCCGTACGAGGGCTGACAGACCTTCCCCGACGGATCGACGCCTTCCGACCATTCGATGGTCGGAAGGCGTCAATCCGTCCGGAAGCGTGGCCGGATCCCACGGATCCGGGGCTCGCGGTGCTACGTTCGGGCCGGAAACCCCACCGCCCCCGACCCCAGGACCCCGCGATGACCAGCGAGACCGGCTACGGCGACTTCGAGTTCGAGCGACGCTTCTTCGTGCGCACGCTGCCCGACGACGTCCGCGACGACCCCACGCCGACGCTCATCGTCCAGTCCTACTTCCTCGCGGTCGACGGCTACGCGATGCGCCTGCGCGTCCAGGCCGACGGCATCGTCCTCGACCCGACGGCCGACCTCGACGCCGTCGACGTCCTCGACACCTACGCCGACCGCTTCGACTTCTGCGCCCTCACCGTCAAGGGGCCCGAGGCCGGCGGCACCCGCTACGAGGCCGAGCGCGAGATCGACGTCCACGTCGGCGTCGAGATGATGCGCCGCGGCGGCGCCCGCATCGTCAAGAACCGCTACTCCGCCTGGCTCGGCACCGACGGCTGGGTCGTCGACGTCTTCGCGGGCCGCAACCGCGGCCTCGTCATCGCCGAGTGCGAGCGCGGCGCCCCCGTCACCGACCTCACGATCCCCGCGTTCTGCGTCACCGAGGTCACCGGCGATCGCCGCTTCGCCAACGAGACCCTCGCGCACGCCCCGTTCCCCACGTGGCAGCACCGCTTCGCGGCCGAGCTCGCGCAGGACGGGCCTCGCTTCGCGGCCGGCTTCGGCACGAACACGCTCGCGAGCCCGCTCGCGTGAGCACGATCGACCTCGGCACGCCGCTGCGCGACGTCCTCGGCCGGATCGACGAGGCCGTCGCACGCCGCGAGGCCGTCGGATGGGACCACGGCGGAACCGCCCGCACCGTGTGCGACGTCGTGCGTGCCGACCTCGCCGGATCGCCGCTCGCCCACGTCGCCGAGACCCGGCTGCTCCGCCTCGCCCACCGGGTGGGCCTCGACCCCGTCTCCGCCCGCGTGCTCGCCGCCGCGCTCCTGCCCGAGCTCCACCCGCTCGGCCTCCACCTCACCGGGCTCCTCGCGGGCGACGGCGAGCCCGCCCGCCCCACGACGTCGACCGCGCTCGAGATCGCCGGGGCGCCCGCGACCGAGCCCACCGCGCTCGGCCGGCTCTCAGCCTCCGCACCCCTGCGCGCCACCGGGCTCCTCACGCCGCCGGGCGACCACCCGCTGCCCGCCCGACGCGTCGTCGTCCCCGAACGGGTCGCCGACCACCTCCGCGGCGACGACACGCCCGCCCGCCTCGTGCTCGACCTCCTCGAGGAGCCCGTCGCCGTCGCGGTCGACGGCGTCGGCGACGTCATCTCCGCGCTCGAGCGCGACGACCCGCTCGTCTGGGTCGAGTCCGGGCCCGGCGCCACGGGCGCCGCGCTCGCCGCGGCCGCGTGCACCGCGCTCGGGCTCGGCTGCCTCGTCGCCGACCTCGGCCACGCCGACGTCCACCTGCGCCCCGGCGACGTCGCCGGGACCGGAGACGTCGTCGACGCGCTCCTGCTCGAGGCCCTCCTCGCCGGGCAGGTTCTCGTCCTCGTCGGGGCCGAGGCCGCCGCCGCGTCCGTGCCCGCGCTCCTCGCCTCACCCGTCCCCGTCGTCGCCGTCGGCGCGCGCCGCTGGGACGCCCGGTGGGCCACGTGGCTGCCCACGACCGTCGTCGCACCTGTCATGACGACCCCCGAACGCACCGTGCTGTGGCGTCGTCACCTCGACGGCGCGACGCCCGGGCCCACCGTCACCACCCTCCGCCTCGCACCGCAAGACGTCGCGCGCGCCGCCGCTCGCGCCCGCGCGGACGCACCCGGCGCCGACCCTGACGACGCTGCGCTCGGCCGCGCCGTGCGCATGCTCGGCCGCGGCGGCACCGGACGCGGCAGCGGCGCCACGCTCGACGACCTCGTCCTGCCCGAGCACGCCCGCGCCGAGATCGAACGCCTCGTCGCCTGGGGACGGCACCGCGACGACGTCGCCGCGCTCGGCGACATCCACGGCAAGGGCGGCAAGGGCACCGGGGTCGCAGCCCTCTTCTCGGGCAGCCCCGGCACCGGCAAGACGCTCGCGGCGCACGTCGTCGCCGACTCCCTCGGCATGGAGCTCTTCCAGGTCGACCTCTCCGCGATCGTCGACAAGTACGTCGGCGAGACCGAAAAGAACCTCGAGAAGATCTTCGCCGAGGCCGAGCAGCTCAACTGCGTGCTCTTCGTCGACGAGGCCGACGCGCTCTTCGGCAAGCGCTCCTCCGTCGGCGACTCGCGAGACCGCTACGCCAACCAGGAGGTCGCCTACCTCCTGCAGCGGATGGAGGTGTTCGACGGCATCACGGTGCTTGCGACGAACCTCCGCGGCAACCTCGACCCGGCCTTCGCCCGACGCCTGCAGTTCATGGTCCACTTCCCGGACCCCGACGAGGCGACGCGCGTGCGGCTGTGGCAGCACCACCTCGCGCAGCTGCCGACGACCGACCCCGACGACCCCGTCGACGTCGGCATTCTCGCCGCGCGCCTCGAGGTCGCGGGCGGCGACATCCGCAACGTCGTGCTCGCCGCGACGCACGACGCGGTCGCCACCGGGGACGAGGTCGGCATGCGGCACCTCACCGTCGCCGCGGGCCGCGAGCTCGCCAAGCTCGGACGGCGCAGCCCCGGGTTCTGACGCCGCCGACCGCCGCGGCGAAGTTGCGTAGCGACTACCGACGCCCCCGCGGGCGCCGGGCAGGACCATGGTCCTGTCCGACGAACGCCGTGCCCGGGGAGGGGCTATGACCGTCACGCACGACCACGAGCGCGCGTCCGCGACACCGGACGCGCCCGCCGTCGCGGCACCTGAGCACTCCGCCCCCGCCGCGCCGGCTCCCTTGAGCGTCGGTGCGGCCGACGACCAGGCCGAGGCGCGCGCCGACGCCCTCGCCGACACCGTGCTGCGCCGCCTCGCCGGCTCGCGCGACGCCGTGGACGACGACGGCCCGCACGCGCACTCCGCGGGCTGCGGCCACCTGCGTCGTTCGGCGGCGCCCGTCGCAGGCGCGACCGTCGGCTTCGCGGGCGGCGACCTCGACCCCGCGGCGAGCGCCCGCATCGAGGCCCGTCGCGGCAGCGGCCGCGCGCTCGACGCGCCCGTGCGGCGCGAGCTCGAGGGCGCGTTCGGCACGAGCCTCGGCCACGTGCGTGTCCACTCGGACGCTGGGGCGCGCTCGCTCGCCCGAGGGATGTCGGCGACCGCGTTCACCACGGGCAACGACGTGTTCCTCGGGGACGTCGACACCTCGACGACCGAGGGCACGCGCGTGCTCGCGCACGAGATCGCGCACGTCGTGCAGGAGACCGGCACGGGCGTCCGGCGCCTCTTCTCCCGGCTCAAGGCCGCGGTCTTCGGCCCCACCGACCCTGCGAAGGTGCAGGAGAAGCAGGACCTCAAGGACGCGAGGGCCGCGAAGAAGACCGAGGACGCGCACCTCAAGCAGGAGCGGGAGACGAACACCGCAGCGCGCGCCGCCGACAGGGACCGCATCTACGGCACGGGGTCGAACCCGGTCGACCTGGAGACCGCGCAGCAGAGCGTCTCCGACATCAACGCGGAGTTCGCCGAGGCGCTCGCCTCCGAGGCGGACCTCGCCGCAGGCATGGCGCAGCGCGGCATGAACCCCGCCGCGGCCGCCGACGCCGCGTACACCGCGACCTGGCTGCCGGGCGGCACGCACGAGCATCTCGAGCAGTGGGCACCGGCTCGCAAGTC
The DNA here is from genome assembly GCF_011300875.1 of Sanguibacter sp. HDW7. NCBI lineage: Bacteria > Bacillati > Actinomycetota > Actinomycetes > Micrococcales > Sanguibacteraceae > Sanguibacter > Sanguibacter sp. HDW7. The sequence continues at coordinate 1,068,645 of NZ_CP049862.1, forward strand.
CGAGTCCGAGCGACTTATGGCCCTCATCCGCAAGGCGCGCGCCCACGCATCGGCGTCGGCCGGAGCGTCCGACGACGCCGGGGGTCTCCTCGACCACGACGTCGAGGCGGTCTACGAGCGGGCCGCGGCCGCCGCGGTCGCCGAGGCGCGTGCGGCGCAGCGTGCTCAGGGTGCGTCGGTCGCCGCGCAGGCCGCGGCGCAGGCGTCGGGGCGCCTCGCCGTCCCGCCCGCACCCACGGGTGCTGCGGCCGGTCCGGTGGACGTGCGCGAGCGTGCCGCGAGCCTCACCGAGCAGGAGTGGGCGCTCGCCGTCGAGAAGCTGCGCAAGAAGCGCCCGACCGCCGGCTCGACCCTCGACCTCGAGATGCGCCGACGCGCGATCGTCCGCGCCGAGCGGGAGACACCCGGCGCCCCCCGCGAACGGCTCGTCACCACGGACAACGTCGACTCGACCGTCGACACCGCGGCCGGCGCCCTCGAGACAGCCGCCGGGCTCAGCGCGCTCACCGACTCCTCGAAGTCCAAGGGCGAACGCGCCCAGGGCCTCGCGCCGCTCGGGACCGCCGACTTCGTCGAGAAGATCGGGGAGGTCCAGAAGCGCAAGAAGGACAACCTCGCGACGGACAAGCAGTGGGACGACGCCCAGGAGGACCCCTCGAAGCAGGAGGCCGCGACCGAGGTCTTCGGCGACGCGCTCTCGATCGTCTCCGGGCTCAAGAACGCCGTCGTCAACCTCAAGCGGCTCGTCGAGTCCGCGAAGAAGATGCACACCGACGGGGTGAGCTCCGCCGAGATGCTCACGGGCGTCAAGGCCGGGGCCGACGCGCTCGGTGCGCTGAGCGCGACCGCGACGAGCACCGCGAAGTTCGCCGCGGGCGTCGCCGACAAGGTCGGCGACAACGTCGCCAAGGTCGTCCCGGGCCTCAACATCGTCACGACGGTCTTCGGCGTCGTCTCGGCGGTCACCGACGTCGTCACCGCGTCGCGCACCTTCAACTCGACGAAGGAGAACCTCACCCAGGCCTACCTGCGCGGCAAGAACGCCCAGGGCGCCGACGTCATGGTGAGGCCGCTCCTGCGCGTCGCGCAGTCGACGACGATCAACCTCGAGAAGGCCTCGTGGAGCGCGGGCAAGGCCGTCGGCGACCTCGGCGTCGCCATCGCGACCGTCGCGACCGCGGGCGGTTTCGGCATCCCGTCGGCCGTCGGCGCCGGCATGTCCGTCATCGACGCGCTCCACGACGTCGGGCACACCATCGCCAACGAGATCCTGCGGGGGCTCGAGCGCAGCGCGATCCGCGAGGAGACCGGGCGGCTCGAGGGGTCCGCGGAGAAGCTCCTCCAGCGCAGCCCCGCGACGGCCGTCGACGGCATCATCGTGCGCGCTGCGGGCGGCGACGCGATCGCCCTCTCCTTCCTCTCCGGCTACGAGGTCGACGGCGCTCCCGTCGACGCCGCGATGCTCCGCGGCGTCTCGACGTCGGGCGACGACGCACCCTCGGGCGACGACACGCTGCTGCGCGTGCGGGAGGCGGTGCTCGGCGAGCTCGACGAGGACGCCGACCCGTCGCACATCTTCGCGCGCTACGCGAAGACCGTCACCGGCGCCGGGTCCTCTGTCCTCGAGCGGTTCCGCGACACCGGACGCATGGCGCAGCAGAAGAACACGATGGACGCCGACGCCGCCGCCCAGGGCGGCCCCGCGGGCAAGGACCGTGGCATCCTGTGGCGCTTCGGCCAGATGTTCGCCCGCAGCGACACCCACGAGCGGCGGATGGAACGGACTGGACAGCGCTTCGAGGAGCACCGCCCCGGGCGCGTCGGCCCCGTGGAGATCCCCGCCGGGGCGACGCCCCAGCAGGTCCTCGACGTCCTCAAGAGCTCGACCGACGGCGAGCTCCGCGCCGCGCTCAACGACCCGAGCAACCCTGCTACCGTGCGCGAGGCGGTGCTCCTCTACCTGGCCGAGCAGGCCAAGAACGCCGCGACCACCGGAGGACAGTCGTGACCGACCAGCCCCAGCTCGCGAGCGACCTCGCGCACCGCGTCCACGCCGCGCTCGCGGCCGTCGGCGTCGAGCACGACATCGACTGGGGGCCCGAGACGCTCACCGTCGGCGACGTCGTCGGCGTCATCACGCAGCGCCGACCCGGCGTGACGTTCTACGCCGTCGCCGAGGATCTCGTGCCGGACGACGCCCGCGACCGGGTCGCGCTCGCCGCGACCCGGATGAACTCGCGCCTCGCCGCGAGCACGGTCGAGCTCGATGTCGACCGCGGCCTCCTCTCGGTGCGCGCCGCCGTGTCGCTCGGCGCGCCCGGGGGCGCGATCCTCGAGCTGCTCCCCGAGGACCTCGGGGCGCTCCTCGCCACGGCCGCCGACGAGGTCCGGACGACGTGGTCGCAGGTCGCGGAGCCCCTCAAGGCCGTCGTCGACGGACGCGAGGAGCCGGAGGCGGCCGCGCGGGTGCTCGACGCATGAGGTGCCCGGCGCCACTCGTCGGCGGGTCCGTCCTCGCACTCACCCTCACCCTCGCTGCGTGCACGTCGGACGGTGACGCCGCCCCGAACGTCACGGACGTCGCCGTGGGCGACTGCCTGCGCGCGCCCGCGGAGGTCACGGCCGAGGTCGAGACCGTCGTACGCGTCGCGTGCACCGAGCCTCACGAGCAGGAGGCGTACGCCACCGTGCCCGTCGTCGACGAGGCGGGCGCCGCGATCGACACGTTCCCGGGCGACGCGTGGCTCAAGTCATTCTCCGACGGCGTGTGCGCCGCCGCGTTCGAGGGCTACGTCGGCGTCGACTACCGCGACTCCGACCTCTTCTTCACCTACCTGCAGCCCAACGCGCGCGGCTGGGGCGAGGGCGACCGCGAGGTGCTGTGCCTCGTGACGACGACCGGGGAGAAGCTCACGGCCTCCGTCAAGGGCTCGGCCGCGTAGTGGGCCGCCCGCAGGTCGCGGCGACCGCGATGCTCATGTGCTCGTTCGGCGCCGCGCCGTCGACGCTCAACGTCCTGCCGACCGCACGCGTCCTCGTCGAGGGACGGCCAGCCGCGGTGATGACGGACGCGGCACCCGTCGTCAACGTGCCGCCGTTCGGCATGTGCACGTCGCTCGCCAACCCGACCGTCGCCGCGGCGACCGCGGCCGCGCTCGGCGTCCTCACGCCCATGCCGTGCGTGCCCGCGACGACGCCCTGGGTCGGCGGCTCGACGTCCGTGCTCGTGGGAGGGCGGCCCGCTCTCGTCCAGGGGTCGACGTGCCAGTGCGCGTTCGGCGGCGTCGTCCAGGTCGTCGTGCCGGGCACGACGACGACCCTCACGGGCTGATCCGTCGGGAAGGTGCCGGGCGCTGCGTGCGTGTTCCGTAGCGATTACCGATGACCGTCCTGGGACCTCGGTCCTACCGTCGATCATCCGGTCCGCGCGGCGCGGCGCGACGTCGTGCCCGCACCCGGCACTGCCGTGGCACCCGCCGCGGCAGGCTCGCGTAACCGCACGCACCACAAGCCCGCCTCGGCGGGACACGACCTCGGGAGGAGGGACCGTGCTCGTCCCCGACGTCGACCGCGCCCTCGAGGCGCTCCTGCGCCGCACGCTCCCGCTCGCCGACCACGAGGGCGACATCTCGTTCGACACCCCGACGTCGACGTGGTCGGCGCAGGTCAACCGCCTCACGGTCAACCTCTTCCTCCACCAGGTGGCGCGCAGCCCGCAGCCGCCGCGTCCCGCGCAGCAGCGGCCCGGACCGGACGGACGCCTCGAGCGCCGACCGCCCCAGCCGCTCGTCGAGCTCTCCTACCTCGTCTCTGCGTGGGCCGGCTCCGTGCGCGACGAGCACCAGCTGCTCGGCGAGGCGCTCACGCGCCTGCTCGGATCCCAGGCCCTGCCGGCGTGGGCCGTGCCCGACACGCTCACGTCGTCGGTGCAGGTCGCGGTCCGCACGGACGACGCGCACCGGCCGCGCGACCTGTGGGGCACGCTCGGCAGCCAGGTCAAGGCGTCGTTCGGCATCGTCGTCACCGTCGTCGCGGACGTCCACGACTGGGAGCTCGCGCCGCCGCAGGTCACGGGCGTGGAGGCCGCGACGAGCGTGCTGCCACGCACGGGCACCGCCGGCGCAGGCAGCGTCGGAGGCTCCGGCCGATGAGGGTGCTGAGCCCGCTCACCCGCGTCGACGTCTCCGCCGAGGGGACCGCGCGCATCCCGCTCACGGTCGTCAACACGACCGGCGTCATCGACTCGTTCTCCGCCCGTGTCGTCGGCCTGCCCGAGGACACGGTGACGTGCACGTCGGACGCCGTCGGGCTGTTCCCCGAGGCGTCGGCGGACCTCGTGCTCGCGCTCGACCTGCCCGGCAGCTTCCCCGCGGGCTCGCACCTCGTCACGGTCCTCGTGCAGTCGGCGAGCGGCGCGCCCGTCGCGCAGCACGACCTCGAGGTCGTCGTGCCCGAGGCGGCGGGGCTCGCGCTGCGCGCCGCGCCCTCGCGCGTGCGGGCGCGACGCGAGGCGACGTTCGACGTCGAGGTCCTCGCGACGGGCAACGTCGCCGTCGACGTCGCGCTGCGAGCGAGGGACACGGAGCGGACGCTGCGCTGCGAGCCGACGCCGTCGACGCTGTCCGTGCCCGCGGGTGGCACACGGACGACCCGCGTGCGCGTGCGCGCGCCTCTTGCGTGGACCGGGTCCGACCAGGACCTTGCGGTGCGGCTCGAGGCGACCGCGGGCGACCTCACGGACGAGATCGACCTCGTCCTGCGGCGTCGGCCCGTGCTGTCGCGCGGCCTGCTCACCATCCTCACGCTCGCGCTCATCATCACGCTGTGGGCCGTCGTCCTGCTCCTCGGCATCCGGGGAGCGCTCGGCGCGGACCCCGTGACGCGCGTCGCGCCCGCGTCGTACTTCGCGGCGACCGCGGTCGACGGTGCAGCGTCCGGCGGGGACGGGACGCCCGGTGCGGCCCCCGAGGGGGCGCTGCCCAAGGAGGGGCAGGTGCCCGCGGGGGTCGGCGGGACGCTCACGGGCCGCGTGACGTCAGAGATCTCCGGGGAGGGCGTCGGGCGACTCACGGTCGAGGCCGTGCGGCGCGCGCCCGAGGGCCTCGTGACGATCGCGTCGTCCGCGACGCAGGACGACGGCACGTACGCGATCGGCGGACTCTTCCCCGGCGAGTACCTGCTCAAGGTCGGGGCGGACGGCTACGAGACAACCTGGTACGCGACGGGAGACGAGCCGTGGACCCCCGTCCGCGCGACCAGCCGCGACGCGACGAGCGACGTCGACGTCACGGTCGTCGGGGACCCCGCGACCCTTCACGGCCGCGTCGACACGGGCGCGATCGCGGACGGCGCAGCCGTCGACGTCACGGTGACCGTCCGCGCGGCGTGGTCCGACGACGTGCCCGCGCGCACGGTCGAGGTCGGCGCCGACGGAGCATGGAGCGTCGCAGACCTGCCCGCCCCGGGCACGTACGAGATCACCGCGGCCGCCGAGGGCTACCAGCCGGCGACGACGCGCGAGAAGGTCGCGGGCGGCCAGTCGCGCTTCGTCGCGGACCTGCGCCTCGGCACGACGCCCGGGCAGGTCTCGGGCACCGTGACGGCCGGCGGTCGCCCCCTCGGCGCCGTCACCGTGACGACGTCAGTCGGCGGCCGCGACGTCACCGTCGGCACACCGACGCTCGGCCAGGTGGGCCGCTTCGTCCTGCCGGGCCTTCCGACGCCCGGCACGTACCTCCTGACGTTCACGCGCGAGGGCTTCGGCTCGGCGAGCGTCGTCGTCGACCTCGCCGCCGGCGAGGTGCGCGGCGACGTCGCCGTCGAGCTCGTCGACGGCGCCGGGTCCGTCACGGGCCGCGTGCTGGGACCCGACGGCAAGGGCGTCGGCGGTGCGACCGTCGTCGTCGCCGGGGGCGCCACGCCGCTCACCGTCACGACCCTCACGTCGGGCGACGTCGGAGCGTTCACCGTGAGCGGCCTCGCTACGCCGGGCGCGTACACGCTCGCCGTGACGGCCGCCGGCCTCGCGGCGGCGTCCGTGCCCGTCGACCTCGATGCGACGGGCCTCGTCACGGGCCTCGAGGTGCGCCTCGGCGCCGCGACCGGCGACGTCCGCGGCACGGTCAAGGACCCCGGCGGCACGCCGCTCGCGGGCGCGCGCGTCGTCCTCACCGACGGCCTTACCGAGCGCGAGGCCGTGACGACCGACACCGGCGCCTACGTCTTCCCGGGTCTAGCACCCGGCACCTACACCGTCACGGCGACCGCGGCCGACGGTCGCACCGCCACCGGTCTCGCCCGCGTCACCGCGGGCGGCACCGCCCGAAGCAACCTCCGGACCAGCTGATGCGCGCAGAGCTCTCCCCGCCCGTCCTCGACGCCGTGCCCGGCTCGCCCGCGCACCTCGCGGTCGTCGTGACGAACACGAGCGACGTCATCGCCGCGTACGAGGTGCGCGTCCTCGGCGTCGACCCGCGCTGGGTCGAGATCGACGGGGAGCCGCGGCTCTTCCCGGGCACGACCGGCACCGTGCGCGTCGCGCTCACGCTGCCCGTGGGGGTCGCGGCGGGAGCGCGGCGGCTCGCGGTGCAGGTGCGGGCGACGACGACGGGCGACGACGTCGAGATCTGCGACCTCACCGTCCACGTGCCCGCGACGCCCGGCCTGCGCGTGCGGCTCGACCCGACGACAGTCACGGCCGGGCGCCGTGGCGTCCTCTCGGTCGAGGTCGCCAACGAGGGCAACACGCGGCTCACGGGACGCCTCCACGGCGTCGACCCCGAGGCTGCGACGGCGTTCCTCGCCGACCCGGGCAGCTTCGACCTCGCACCCGGCGAGCACCTCGCGGGGCGTGTCGAGCTGCGCGCCAAGCGCCCCTGGTTCGGCACGCCCGTCGTGCGGCAGGTCGAGGTGCACGCGAGCGACGACCTCGCGGCGATGGCGCCCGAGCCCGGCTCGCGCCCGCTCGCGATCGGCGCGTTCGTCCAGCGGCCGCGCTTCTCGCGCGGTCTCATGTCGATGCTCGGCCTGCTCGCCGCGGTCACGGTCTTCGCGGTCGTCGTCTCGGTGGGGCTCGGCTCGGTTCTCGCGCGCTCGCAGGCGGACCGCGACCTCGCGCTCGAGGTTGCGCGCTCGCGCGACCGCGCGGTGACCGCGGCGGGGGCGGGGACGGTCGCCGGAACGGTCCTGCAGCCCGACGGTGCTGCCGTCGCAGGAGTGTCGGTCGACGTCACGGCGGCGGACGACGCGACCGTCGTCGTCGCGTCGACCGCGTCCGACGCGGCCGGCGCCTTCCGGGTGGGTGGCCTCGCTGCGGGCGACTACAAGGTGCGGCTGCGCGGCGCGGGCTACGCCGAGGTCTGGTACCCGGCGGCGCTGTCCGACGCGGACGCGGAGCCGGTCGCGGTGCGCGGCGGCCAGACCGTCGACGGCCTCACCGTCATGCTCGGCGGCACGCCCGCGACGATCGCGGGAACCGTCGAGGGCGAGGACGTCGCGGGGGCGCGCGTCGAGCTCCAGGTGCCGCTCGACGTCCTCGCGGCCGACGGCGGCCCCGTCGCGCAGGCACCCGGGGCCGGCGACGGCGCGGTGCTGAGGACGTCGGTCGCGGGCGCGGACGGCACATTCCTCCTCACGTCGGTGCCCTCGCCGGGCGTGTACGACCTCGTCGTCACGAAGGAAGGCTTCTCCGCGCAGGTCCACCGGCTCGACGTCGGTGCGGGCGAGGACCGCGAGGGCGTCGAGATCGACCTGCGCACGGGCGACGGCACGATCACGGGCGTCGTCTCGTCGGCCGACGGGCCCGTCGCGGGCGCGACCGTCGTCGCGACGTGGGGCTCGACCGTCGTGCGGACCCTCACGCAGACCGAGGGGGAGGACGCGGGTACGTTCACGCTGCGCGACCTGCCGACGCCGGCGACGTTCACCGTGCAGGTCTCCGCGCCGGGCCTCGCGCCCGAGACGCTCGCGCTCGACCTCGCGCGTGGGCAGCAGCTCGAGGGCGTCGCGGTCTCGCTCGGCCTCGCGTCGGGCAGCATCGACGGCCTCGTCACCGTGCCCGCGGGCTCGAACGCGGGCGGCGTGCTCGTCACGGTGACCGACGGCGCCGTGACCCGGCAGACCGTGACGACGACCGAGCCCGTGGGAGCGTGGCGCGTCGCGGGCCTGCCCGTGCCCTCGACGTACACGGTGACGCTCACGCGCGCCGACCTCGGCACGCAGGTCGTCTCCGTGAGCCTCGACGCGACGGGCGCCGTGCGCGTCGGCGGAACGGCGACGCGACGCGTGACGACGCCCATGCGTGGCGCGCGCGGCACCCTCACGGGCGTCGTGCAGCAGAAGGACCTCACCGGAACGGCGACGCGCGTCGGCGGCGTCACGGTGACGCTCACCTCAGGGGCGACGACCCTGCGCGTGCGCACCGCGACGACGCAGGCGGACCTCGGCCGCTACGTCGTCGAGAACCTCGAGCCCGGCACCTGGTCCGTGACCTTCGAGCGGCGCGGCACGCGCCCCGTCTCGACGACCGTGACGGTCGGCGCCGGCACCGCCTCGACGTTCGACCCCGTGCTCGTCGCCCCCGCATCGCTCGCGGGCACCGTGACCCAGGGCGGGACACCGCTCGCGGGCGTCACGGTGCGCCTGTGGACGGCCGCCGCGTACGGCACGGGCGCATCGCCCACCGCGACGACGACGACCGACGGCGCGGGCGCGTTCACCTTCGAGGACGTCGACGCACCGGCGTCCTACGTCGTCGAGATCCTCTCGGGCCAGGGCTCCGTGCTCGGGGCCTCGAAGGTCGTCACCGTCACCCAGTCGCAGGCGGCGAAGGTCGCCGTCACCGTGGAGGCACCGTGAGCACCGTCGTCCCCGGCACGTCCTGCACGGTCCTCGTCGCAGGCGACGCGCACGCGCCCGCAGGGCGTCCCGCGACGCTCGCGGTCCACGTGCGCTCGACGGCCGACGTCCCGCTCGACGTCACCGTCCACGTGCGCGGGCTCGACGACGGCTGGTCGCCCGCGCCCGGTGTCCTCGCGGGGCTCAAGCCCGACGCGACGGGCACCGTCGAGCTCGTCGTCGTGGCGCCCGCGGGCGCGATGGCCGGGGAGTACGCGTGCGCCGTCGTTGTCGAGACGGCGCCGGCGGGCGTCCGCGCGACCCCGCAGCAGACGGTCGCGCCCGCGACCGTGACGGTCGACGCACCGAGCCGCGTCGTCCTCGCGGTCGAGCCCGCCGAGGCGCGTGCGCGGCTCTCGCGCCGCGTGGCCGTCGTCCTGTCGAACACGGGCGAGGACCCCGTCGAGCTCGAGCTCGCGACGCGGTCCGACCGCGGCCTGCACGTCGACGTGCCGCGGCACGTGCGCGTCCCGGCGCGCTCGACGACGCGCGTCACGGCACGCGCCCGCATCCTGCGCCCGTCCTGGGTGGGGCACCGCGACCGGCGCGGCTACGAGATCTTCGCGCACGGGTCGCAGGCGCCCGCGACGTTCCGCGGCGGCGTCACCGCCATGCCGTTCGTCACGGCGTCGATGACGCGGGCGCTCGCGCTCGTCCTCGTCGTCGCGCTGTGGCTCGGCGGGCTCGTCGTCGCCGTGCCGCGCATCCGCGACGCGGTCGGGGAGCGGACGTCGCCGACGCCCGTCGCGACCGCGGTGCCCGGCACCCCAGGGACGCCGGGCGATCCGCAGGCACCCGACGAAGACCCCGGCACGGGGTCCGACGACCCCGGGGAGACGCCGTCCGAGCTCGCGGGCACCGTGCGTGCCGCGGGCCTCGTGACGTCCGACGCTCCCGGCGGCGTCACGGTGCGGCTCACGCCCTACCAGGGCGCGACCGGAGGTCCGGCGGAGGACGACGGCACCACGACGACGGCCTCCGGGGTCGTCGCCGGCCAGACGCAGGACGACGATGGGACGACGGCGACGGCGGACGGCGGACCAAGCGCCCCCGGCACGTCAGCGTCGTCGTTCGCGGCCGTGGCCCGCGTCCTCGCCACGGCCCTGCCCGGCGTCCGCGCCGCCGACGTCGCCCGCGCGACCGCAGTCCGAGCGACCGCAGCCCGCGCGACCGGCACGACCGACTCGCGTGCCGTGACCCGCACGCCCGCGGGCGCGCTCGTCCCCGAGACCACCTCGCTCGCGCGCGAGCGCTCGACGCGCACGCTCGACGACGGCACGTGGGCCGTCGCGGGCCTCGTGCCCACCGCGACGTACCTCGTCGAGATGTCGAAGCCCGGCTACCAGACCGTCCGCCGCGTCGTCACAGGCGTCGAGGCCGCGGCCGGCCTCGACGCCGAGCTCCACGCGGGTGCCGGCCGCCTCTCGGGCACCGTGCGCGGTCCCGGCGGTGCCGTGGGCGGCGCGACAGTGACGATCACCGACGGCACGTCGACCGTCACGACGTCGACCCGCACGCGCGGCGACGTCGGCGCGTGGGAGGTCGACGGTCTCTCGACGCCGTCGACGTTCCTCGTCACCGTGACCGCGGACGGCCTCGGCACGGCGTCGCGCCTCGTGACGCTCGGTGCGTCGGGCGCCGCGACCGCGAGCATGAGCCTCGTCCACGGCGAAGGCTCGCTCGCCGGGAGCGTCACGGGGCCCGACGGCCTCGGCGCCCTCGGACCCGTCGGCGGCGCGACCGTCGTCGTGCGCGGCGAGGGCGTCGAACGCACCGTGACGACCGCGACCGCAGGCCGCCCCGGCACGTACGTCGTCGACGGCCTGCCGGTGCCGGGGGAGTACACGCTCGAGGTCTCCGCGCCAGGTCACACGTCCGTGACGCTCCGCGCGAAGCTGCGCACGGGCCGTGCGACGACGCGCGACGTGCGCCTGCCCGCGTCGGGCGCCGCCGTCCAGGGGACGGTCGTCGCGCCCGACGGCTCGGGCCTCGGCGGCGTCGGGCTCACGCTCACCGGCTCCGAGAACACCTACCGGACGATGTCGTCGACCGAGGGCACCGGCGCGTTCCGCGTCGGCGGCATGGAGCCCGGCACGTACGTCGTCACCGCCGAGTCCTTCGGGCGCGCGACCGCACGCACCGAGGTCGAGGTCGGCCCGGGAGGGACGGCGAGCGTGCGCCTCACGCTCGCCGAGTCCGACGCCGGGGGCGTGACCACGGACGCGCGCGTGCGCGGCCGCGCGGTCGACGCGCGGACGAACGGCCAGATCACGTGCTCGGCCACCGTCGCCGAGGAGTGCCTCGTCACCGCGACCATCACGACGACGAACCCCGACGGCACCCCCCGCACGGTGCGCGTGACCACCGCCCCCGACCTCGAGTACACGATCCCCGCGGCCGACGAGCCCGGCCTGGCGCCCGGCCTCTACACCGTGACCCTCTCAGCGCCCGGGTACGAGCCCGGAACGGTGCGCGTCGAGGTGCCCATGGGACGCACGGTTACCGCGACGAACGTCGCGCTCTACCCGTCGCCGTCCGTCGTCGGCACCGTGCAGGCCCGCGTCGGGTCCGTGCCCGCCGGCACGTGCGTCGTCGTGTCCCCGACGGGCACGCCGCTGCCCGACGGCACCACCTGCACCGTCGGTGCGGCGAGCGACGGCACCCCGACGTGCACCGTCGCCGCGCCGCACCGCTGCGCGGGCACCGGCACGAACGGCGCCTACCAGGTCGAGCGGCTGCGCGCGGGCGGGTACACCGTCACCGTCCTGCCCGGCGACCCCGAGTACCTCTACCCGGTCGCAGCGACCGAGCTCACGCTCGTCGCAGGCCAGGTCGCACGCTTCGACGCGACCCTCGAGCGGCTCGGACGCGTCGCCGTGACGGCGCTCGTCGACGTCGGCGGCTCGGGCCTCGACCCGCTGCCCGGCGCGCTCGTCACCCCCGTCGCGACCGACGGTCGACGCGGCACGACGGTCACCGCCGGCCCGAGCGGTGCCGCCCTCCTCACCCATCTTGCGGCCGGCACCTACACGGTCGAGGTCGTCGCGCCCGACACGGGCGCGTCCGCGCGAGCGACGGGCGTCGAGGTCGCGCTCAACCAGGAGGCCGCGCGTCCCGTCGTCGTCGCGTCGAGCGCGACCCGCTTCTCCGGGCGGGTCGTGACCTTCCTCGACGGCTCCCTGCCGACCGGCCTCGGCGGCCGCACGGTCACCGTCACGGGCATCGTCGGCTACGACGGCGTCACAGCGGTGCGCGGCTCCGCGACAGGGACGACGCAGGCCGACGGGACCTTCGACGTCGGCACCGACCCGGCCGGCTCGCCGCTCGAACGGCTCGTCCTCGTCTCGTCGAAGTTCGACGTCGTCGTCGACGGGGACACCGTCTACGAGGGCGCACGGCTCACCGGCACGACCGTGGACACGAACGGCACCGTGACGCTCACGCTCGACCCCGTCGCGCGAGACTTCGACGGCGTCGTTGCCTTCACGGGGGCGACCGGCGCCGACCTCGTCAACCTCGCCGAGAACGTCACGTACACGGTGACGTCGTTCCCGGCGGGCACGTCCGTGCACGCGCCTCAGGTGCGAGACGGCGCTGTGGCAGACCCCTCGGGCTCCGTCCCCCTCGTGTGGGGCGACACCGCTCTCGGCGCGCCCGCCACGGGCACGGGCGGTCTCGTGCGGCCGGGACGCTACGTCGTCGAGGCGAGCCTGCCGGGCTTCACGTCGGCACGCGTCACGTACAACGTGCCGGTCGTCGGCTCGGGTGCGGTGCCGCGGCTCGTCGTCGGGCTCGCGAAGCACGGCGTGCTCGCCGTGCGCGTCGTCGACGCGGCCGACGGGGCCGACGTGCCCGGTGCGACGATGACGCTCACGCTCGGCGGCGTGACGACCACCCGTACGGCCGACGGGACGGCGGCGGTGTCGTTCGGCACGGTCGCCCCCGGGACCTACGACGTGGCAGTGAAGGCCGCCGGATACCGCTTCGTCACAGGCGCCGAGGTCGTCGTGGTCGCGGGCGCGACCCTCGCCGGTGCCGTCGCCGTCGAGGTCACCCGGATGGGGACGATCAGCGGGAAGGTGACGCTCGACGAGGCCGGGACCGAACGCGCGGCCGAGGGCGTCGAGGTCGTCGCGTCGAGGGGCAGCACGATCTTCCGGACGCGCACCGGCCCCGGCGGCACGTACGAGATCACGGGCAGCGCGGACGTCGAGGGTCTTGCGGCCGGCCCCTGGACCGTGCAGGCAAAGCTCGCTGGGTACGTCGACGCGTCGCGCCCCGCCTCAGTCGGCGCCAACCCGGGGGCGGTGGCGGCCGATCAGAACCTTGTGCTGGTCCTCGCGAAGGTCGACGTGACGATCGAGCTCGTCGACGTCGACGGCCTCGGCATCGATCTCGGCCGGGTGAACGTCCGCCCCGTGAGCTCAGCCGTGCTGCCGCCGACGTGCGTGCCGACCGGGACGGGCACGTGCCCCGACGGGCTACGGGTCTTCAAGGACGTTCACCCGCTGCCCATGAACCTCCTCGTGACGACGGACGGCGGCACGAGCCTCACCGTGCAGATCGTCCCCGTGGTCGGTGGCACGCAGCCGACCATCCTCGTGCCGGTGACAGGACGCAAGAACACTGTGCGCGTCAACGTGCAGGGTCAGGCCGGCGGGAGCGCACCCGTCGCGGTGAGCGACGCGACCGTGTCGCTCCTCGCGGGGGCGACGACGGTCGCCACCCAGCCCGGCGAGAACGACGGCGCGGGCGTCTACGTGCTCGACAGCATCGACGCCGGCTCGTACACGGTCGAGGTCGCCGCGCCGGGATACGCACCCGCGACGCGCAGCGTGTCGGTCACGGGTGGACAGACGGTGTCGGTCGACGTCGTCCTCTCGACGACGCCGCGGCAGGTGACGCTCGTGCTCACGTCGGTACGCGGCGGCGACCTCACGGGCGCGGTCGTGGAGATGCGTCCCGCTGGCGGCGGCTCGTCCGACGAGCGACTGCCGCTCGGGGCGCAGCCCGTGACGCGGCTCGGCGGGGACACGTACGGGACGACGTTCGCCCAGGTGCCGCCGGGCGAGTGGCTCATGGTCGTCTCGGGGCCGACGGGGCACCTGTGGACGATCACGCACACTGTCCTCGGGACCGGCGGCGACGACGTCGCGATCTCGGTCGACGAGGTCCGCGTGCGTGCGCTCGTCGACGCGTCCGCGGAGTTCGCCGCCGAGGGCGGGACGACAGTCCCCGTGACGGTCGCGCCGGCGTCAGGCGCCGAGCCGGGCGGGTTCACGGGAGCGACCCTCACCGTCGTCCCCGGCGCGGGGCACGAGGAGCTGTGGCTGCTCGCCGACGCGGGCGGGTACACACTCACGGCAACGGTGCCCGCGGCGATGCCGTGGCGGGTCGTCGGGACCCCTGCTACCGGCACGGGAGACGTCGTCCTCCACGGGACGCTGGAGCCCGAGCAGCAGCAGGTGAGCGTCACTGCGACGAACGCCACCGTTTCGCTCGACGCCCCGACATCGACGCTCACCGTGACCGTCGCCGCACCGAAGAACAACCCGAGCCCCAGGGGCACGGTCCTCGTCACGCTCGTCTCAGGCGCGACGCGCGTGCCTCTGCCCGCCGCGACGCTCGCGGCGAACAACGGCACCGCGACCGTGACGGTTGACCGCGCGACGCCGGGGCTCGCCCCGGGGACCTGGCAGGTCGAGGTCGCCTACACGTCGTCCAGCACCGCCCGATGGGCGAACCGGACGTCGCTCGCCCCCGGGGCGACCGTCACCGCGACCGCCACGGCCGGGACGCTCTCGGCACCCGCCCCGACCGGGGGCTGGGTGCGGGGAGCGACGTTCACCGTGTCCTCGACGCGCGGAGCCGCCGTCGCGCTGACGAACGCGACGTGCGCCGTGGGCGGCGGCGCCGAGACGGCGAGCGTGACGATCGCTGCCGGGGGATCGGCGACGTGCACGGTCGCGGCGACGCCGGCGACCGAGTTCACGGTGAGGCTCACGGCGTCGTCGCTCCCGGTGAACGCGGGGTGGGAGACGTGGACGTCCTGGCAGAGCGCTGCCCTCGGCACGGTCGCGGCGCTCCCCCCGGACCCGGACCCCAACCCGGTCGGGCCCTGACAGATTCCCCAAACGACTCGTAGGTCTCCAGCACCATCGAACGGTGCTGGAGACCTACGGGTCGAGCTGTCGTGTGCGACTCGTAGCGCCTTTGCACACCCGGGAGTGTGCAGAAGCGCTACGAGTCGGGACAGGGGGTCAGAGCCAGAGGCCGATGCCCAGGCACACCGCGCCCACGACCGTGAGCGCGACGAGGATCGGCCACCACGACACCTTCTCGGGCTCCGGCACGGGCTCGGGCACGACGACGACGGGCACGGGCACCGCGACGGGGGCCGGCGCGGCGGGCTCGGGCGGCGTCATCGACGACCCGCACCGCGCGCACACCGAGGCGAGCGTCGTGTTGAGCTCGGCGCACGCGGGGCACGGCACGCCCGTCGTGCGGCCGTGGCCGCCGGTGCCGGGCAGGCGTCGGCGGGCGTCGTCGGTCAGCACGGACTCGCGGCGCGGAACGGCGCCGCCGGCCCAGAAGAGGGGCTCGTCGCACTGGCGGCAGAAGTCGACGGCGCGGCGCTCGCCGGGCTGGACGCTCGCGGGCGTGCCGCAGCCGGGGCACGCGACGGTGACGGTGCCGAGCGTGAGGTCGGGCACCGAGCCCGCCGTCACGTGCGGATCGGCGTGGCGTGACTCGCGGATCATCGGACACCTTCCAGGAGGTCCGCCGTGACGGCGGGGTAGATCTGGTCGCGTGCGACGCGCACAGTGGCGCGGACGTGGGCAGGAATCTCGTCGAGCACGAGGCCGAGCAGCGAGCGCGGGTCGAGACCGCCGGTCGACGGCAGCTCGACCTCGAGCCAGGCCGTGTCGGCGGGGCACGCACCCTCGGCGAACACGCCGCCGCCCTCGCGGACGACGACGCCCGGCCCGCACAGGGCCGTGAGCACGGTGCGCAGCGCGCCCGGCGTGCCGCGCGACATGAGCGTCGCCGCCCACGCCTCGAGCAGGGCACGCTGCCTCGCCTCACCTGGCACCTCGGGGCTGCCCCCGTCACCGGCGCCGTCGGACGGTGCGTCACTGCCTGACGTCACCCCCGCCCCGCCGTCGAGCGCCCGCACCCCGATCCACGACGCGAGCCACGGCAGCATCTCCGCGGGCGTGAGTCGGGTGTCGGCGAGGACGTCGAGGTTGTCGCCGTGCGCCTGCAGCGTGTCGGCCTGCTCCTCGAAGATCGTCACGAAGCGTCGGAAGAAGTCCTCGTCGACCATCGCGGGCGGCAGCTGGTCGACGAGCCACCCGGGCCGGCGGCTCATCGCACGACCACGCGGTGCGCGGCCGAGACGAACAGGGCCCCGGGCGTGAGGGTGAGCGCGTCCTGGCTGTCGCCCAGGCGGCGTCGGCCACGCAGGTCGTAGTCGAAGAGCGTGACCTCCTCGACGCGCTCGACGCCGTCGACCTCGTCGACGACGTGCGCGAGCGCGGCGGACGTGAGGTCCTCGCCGAACGGCCAGCCCGCGCCGTCGGTGCCTCCGTGGAGGGGGTCGACGAACCGGTGGATGGCCTCGAGGACGCGCTGGCGCACGACGGCCGCGGGCCGCCCCGGCAGGGCGCGCACGAGCACGGCGGCGCTCGCCCCCTGGTAGAAGGGCGCCCCGACCTCGAGGCCCACGCCGACGAGCCGGCACGCGTCGAGCTCCGCGCCGACCCGGGCCCGCAGCTCGGGGGAGAGGGCGAGGTCGTCGATGTCGCGGTCCTCCGCGGCGCCGCGCGGGGCCGCTGCGGGCACGAGCAGCACGCGCACCGCGCCCGCCCTGCCCGCCACGGCGTCGCCGAGGGGCAGGCAGCGTGCGCGCGCGACCGCGGGCGACGCGGCGAGCGCGAGGCGTTCGTAGTCGCCGGCCGTCACGGCTCGGCGGCCCGTGCGCAGCGTGAGCGGCCCGCGGACCTTCGCCTCCTCGACGGTCTCGGGGTCGACGCCTCCGGACGCGGCCGTCGTGTTGGCGACGGACGCGACCATCGGCAGCGTCGTGCGGGGCGTGACGAGCGTCCCGGGCCCGACGTTGCCGCGCGCCCCGCCGCCCGAGCGGTAGGGGCTCACGCGCACCTGGGCGCCGTCGGCGGGGATCGCACCGTGCTGGCGTACGCGACCGTCAGGGTGGCGGACGGACGGGCCGAAGCGGACCTCGCCCGTCGCGGAGTCCCACACGACGTGGCGGTCGGTGGGGCCGGAGGCAGCGAAGTCGGCGACCTCGGTCCACGGCTCGGCGTCGCTCGTCGTGACGACGAGGATCTCCTCGCTCGGGCGGCGCGCGAGAACAGGCGTGTGGGCGACGCGGAAGACCTGCCCGGCCGTGCCCGTCGAGCGTCCGAGCACCTCGCCCGGGCGCCCCGTGACGTGCTCGGCGGGGACGGTGACGCCGACGACGCCGACGTCGAGCGACGTGAGCCGCGGCGACGTGCGGTACGTCGGCCGGCCGGGCGCAGCGCGCACGAGTCGCACGCGCACCCAGTGCGCGCCCGTGCCTCCGAGCGTGAGCGGCGGGTGCGAGCCCGGCAGCAGGAGGACGACGCGGCCGTCACGGTTGAGCCCGCCCGTCGTGTCCTCGTGCACCGTGAGCCGCACCCACGCCTCGCCGTCCCACGCCTCCCACACGAGCGGCGGGTCGGTCGGGTCGATGCCGATGCCGAGGACGTCGGCCGCGACCGTGAGCTCGAGCGCGTGGTCCGCGAGCGAACCGGTGAAGCCCAGGTACGTCGCGTCGTCGAGCGTGATCTCCGGCGACGGGAACACCGCGAGGCTCGTGCCCCGGTAGGCGAGGTCGGCCCAGCCGTCGACGAGCTGGTCCGAGCCTGCCGCGGACGTCATCACGGCGCGCAGCGACGCGGGCCGCGCGACGGCCTCGCGCACCGTCGTGAAGACGACGTCGTCGGACGCGGAGCCCGACGCGGCGGGCGACGTCGCGACCTCGACCCCTGCGGGCACGACGACCTCGGCGCGCGCGGGCGCCGAGAACCAGAACGTGAGGTCGGCGCTCGCCGCCGACGGCCCGAACGGCTCGATGCCGACGAGCCCGAGGAAGTGCGCGTACATGCGCTCGGGCACCTGGTTGACGCGGAAGAGCACCATCTCGCTCATCCACGCGAAGAGCTCGACGAGCGCGACGCCCGGGTCGGAGACGTTGTGGTTCGTCCACTCGGGGGTGTGGCGGGGGATGAGCCGCTTCGTCTCGTCGACGATGTCCTGGAAGGACCGGTCGTCGAGGTTCGGCGGGATGATCGGCGGCATCAGGATTCCTCGTGCGGGATGACGTAGAAGGGGTGGACGAGGTTGCGGCGGTCGTTGGTCGCCTTGACCCGGTAGGTGAGGTCGATGAGGACGAGCCCGGGGTTGTCGTCGTCCTGGCGGGGCGTGACGTCGAGGACCTCGATGCGCGGCTCCCACTGTGCGAGCGCGTCGCGCACCGCGCGGTCGACGAGCCCGAGGAGGTTCGCGGTGACGGGCTCGAAGAGCAGGTCCCAGATGCGGCAGCCGAACTGCGGTCGCATGAGGCGCTCGCCGGGCGCCGTGAGCAGGACGACGCGGATCGCGTCGTCGAGGTCGCCCGAGCCGTCCGTGAGCGCGATCGAGCCCGACGCGTCGACGCGCAACGGCCACGTGAAGCCGCGTCCTACGAAGGACGCGGCGGAGGATGCGTTCTCCATCAGTTGATCTGCACCATGCCTCCCTTGACCTGGGTGACGCCGCCCGCTTCGAGCGCGGCCTTCGCCTGCCCCTTGACCGACACGTCAGCACCTTCGAGCGCGAGCTTGCCCTTGGCCCTCACGCTGATCTCGGCGGCCTCGAGCGCGAGCCTCTGCTGCGCGCGGACCGTGATCTCCGTGCCCTCGACGGTGACGGAGCCGTCGTCGCCGACGACGATGCGCGTCGCGCCCGCCTGGATCTTCACGGGCCTGCCCTTCGGCACTGTGAGGTCGACCGCGTCGCCGCCGAGTCGCAGGCGGGTCTCGCCTCCGGGCAGCGCGAGCAGCACGTGGTCCTTGGCGGCGCTGTCGCCGTCGACGAGCTCGAGGAGGTTGCCCCGGCGTGACGTGAACGCGCGACGGCTCACGGTCGATCCCTCGACGGGGTACGTCCCGGGCGCCTTGCGGCGCTCGGAGTGCAGGCCCGTGACGACGACGGGTCGGCGCACGTCGGAGCCCTCGAACGCGACGAGCACCTCGTCGCCGACCTCGGGCACGACGAGCAGGCCGCGGCCCTCGCCCCCGCCCGCGGACGCGACGCGCGCCCAGTCGGACGTGATCGTCCGGCCGAGGAACGGGAACTCGACCTTGACGCGGCCCGCGCCGCGCGCGTCGTTCTGCGCGCCGAGCGCGGTGACGATGCCGACGACGACGCCGTCGTGCGTGTACGCGGCCGCACCGCGGTCACCTGCCCGGCCGCCGAGGTCGGCGAGCGTCGTCCGTGCGCGCGAGCCCGTGACGACCTCGGTCGACCAGCCTGCGCGGTCCCACGTCGTCGTCACCTCCCGCACGTACTCGGCGTCGTCGGGCCACCACGTGTGCTGGAGCGTGAGGCGCGACCCGGGCGCGAGCGGCACGAGACGGCGCACGAGCGCGCGTGCCGCCACGGGACCGGACCCGGCCAGGCGGGCCCGGGCGATCCGGGTCGCCTCGTCCGCGTCGAGCGGGAAGGACGTGGAGTCGAGGACGACGCGCTCGCTCACCGCGATCCCGTCGACGGCCTTGCGCTCGTGCTCGCCCGTGACGGCCGCGCCGGCCTCGGGGTCCCACGACGTGACGACGGCGCGCGTCGGGCCGCCAGACTCCTGGGAGACCTCGCACGTCGCGACCTCGTCGGCGCGGAGCGTGACGTGCTCCGCGCCGGGCCGTGGCGTGCTCGCCGGCCACAGTCGCAGGGTCGTGCCGTCGAGCATCCAGTCGCTCCCGGTGCGCTGCGCGACGTCGTCGACGAAGCGCAGGGCGGAGCCCGCCTGGAGCATGTAGTGGACCTTCGCGGGCGGCAGCCCTGTCGCGTCGACGCGGAGGCCGGCCGACTGCACGATCTTGCCGAGGATCGACGCGAGCCCCTCGTCGACGAACGTCTGCGCGGTCTCGGACGCGAGCAGCGCCGTGGCGTCCTGCGCCGTGACGACGAGGCGGGTGCCGCCGCGCTCGCCGCGGACCGACTCGATGCGGGTGACTGTGCCCTCGAAGACCGTCGCGACGACGGGCCGGTCGCTCGGACGTCCGCCGACGGTGACCTTCTGCCCGACCTTGACGGCTCCGATCCCGCGCGTGGGGTCGAGGACGTGCGCGGAGTCGTCGACCGCGAGCTCGAGCCGCGCCCATGCCGTCGTCCGCAGGGGCCGCACGACGCGCAGCGCGACGAGCGTGCCCGTGAGCGACGTCGGCAGCGGGCCGCCGTCGAGAGTGATGCGCGGAACGAGCGAGACGCCTGCCGCTGCGGACGTCACAGGTCCTCGATCCCGGGCACGGCGAGCAACGTGCCCGGCACGAGCCGCAGCGGGTCGGTCACGGCGTTCGCGGCCGCGAGCGGCCGCCAGCGGGTCGCGTCGCCATAGTAGCGGGCCGCGATGCGGTCGAGCGTCTCGCCCGACTGCACGCGGTGGACCCGGTGCGGCTGCGGCGTGCCCGACGTCGGGTTCTGCGGGCCGAACGCGTGCTCGGGCTCGAACTGCTGCAGGACGAGGTCGAGGGTCGCGCGCAGCGGCGTGCCCGTCGGCGAGAAGTACGTGTAGGCGAGCGCGAGGTCCGCGATGACGGAGCGGAACGAGTGCACCTCGCCCCAGTGGAAGGTCACGAGCGGCGGCCGCACGTCGCCCGCACGCTCGTCCGAGCCGGGAAGCGTCGGGTCGATGTCCATCGCCTCGACCACACGCCCGGTGTGCTCGGCGACCGAGCGGCCGGTCGCCGTCGTGTCGAAGAACAGCGACACCTCGAGGACACCGGGGCGCGCGCCGCCGAAGCGCAGGCGCGGCGTCGGCCGGCCCGGACGTGGCGTCGCGTCCCACGAGTTCGAGCGCGTGAGCCGCAGCTCGGCCGGGTTGTACAGGCACGGGATGCGCTCGCCGCCCTCGAGCTCGAGGAACGCCTTCTCGGGTGCAGCCATCAGAACGCTCCAGGGGTGAGGCCGGTCGTACGCAGCGCGGACTCCTCGAGCAGCCGACGCTCGACGCGCCGCGCGACGCGGTCGGTGAGGTCGTCCTCGAGCGCGTCGGCGAGCCGCGCGAGGAGTCGCTCGTCGAGGTGGAGCTCGCCCGCGCTCGCGCGGGCGGCCCCGGTCGTCGGGAGGGTGCTCATCGTGGGCTCCTCGCTGCTCGGGGAGAGGGCGGAGTCGGCGCGCGCGAGGGCGCGCCGCAGGATCGAGAGGCCGGCCGCGGTGTCGTCGTGGGACGCGCCGAGGCGGGCGACGGCAGGCACGGCCGGCGCGCCGGGAACCGGGGCCGCGACGCGCGCGGGCGCGCGCGGCGGCAGGACCGAGCGGCGCAGCGGCACGGTGGCCGCGTCCGTGAGGGACGATCGCCAGGCGCTCGCGGTCGCGGGGGCAGCCGGGCCGCGCTGCGCGGGGCGACCCGCGACGGGCGGCGTCGCGCGTCCGGCGAGGCTCGTGCCGCTGTGGTGGGCGGGGTCGGTCCCCGCCGTGCGGCCGGGGCCGGACGGCGTGCGGCGGACCGCGGGTGCGTGGCGCCACGGGTGCGTCGACGCCGCTGCGCGCGTCGCGCCGTCGTGCGCGGGTGAGCCGCCGACGGCGAGAGGTGTCGTCGGTCCGGTCGCGCGCCGCACGGCGCGCGCACCTGCGCCGAGACGCACGTCGGACGCGGGGGAGGTGAGGACGGCCGACGATCGTGCTGCCGACGTGCTTCCCGACGACGACACGGACCGCGTCGCGTGCCCGACCGCCTCGGAGCGGGCCGCTGCCGTGCTGAGCGGGATCCCCGGAGCGCGCACGCTTCCCGCCGGAACGCCGGAGGGCGACCCGAGACCTGTGGCGCCGCCCGCCGACGACGGCAGCACCGCCGACGCGACGTCGAGCCCGCCGGGTGCGGCGCCGGTGGTGCTGACCGACGACGCGGCACCTGCCGCACGAGCAGTCACGACGCCGCGGGACGACGGCGCGCCGGGCGTCGCGGACGTGGTTCCGCCGGTGAGAGCGAGGGTCGCGGCGGACCGTGCGGCCGCGTCGTCCCGGCGCGTGACGGCGACCTGACGGCGCACTGCGGTGACCTTGCCCGGCTGCGCAGCGGCGACGCCTGCGCCGCGGACGTCTGCCCGGCGCGCGAGCATCCCGGGCACCGGTCGGACCACGCGGGCGACGGCGTGGTCGCCGTCCCGGGCGGGGCCGGTGAGCGTGGGCGCGGCTGTCCCGTCGGTCGGGTCGGCCGCGCGTGCGGCGGACGTGCCGGTGGACGTCCGCCCGTCTGGCGCACCGACGCGCGCGCGGGCCGACGCGCTCTGCGCGGCGAGGCTCCCGGGCACGGCGAGCGCGCGCCGCAACGGGACGTGCGACATGGTGAGGTGCGACGGGGTGACGTGCGACGTGGCGGCTTGCGGCCCGGCGGTCAGGCCCGCGGTCGGTGCGGGAGTGGCCGCGTCGGTCGTCGGCGAAGGCCCCCGCGAGGTGGGGCCGGCGCCGGACGTGCTGGCGGTGCTCGTCCCGCCCGCGGAGGCCGGGGTCGCATCGGTGCCGGTCGTCGGGCGGCCGGTGGTGGACGGGTGCGTCGTCGAGGGTGCGGCAGTCGTCGTGCCGGAGGTGCCCGGGCCAGCCGACGAGACGTGCGGGCTGGCTGCGGGCGCTGGTGACGCCGTCGCGCGGCGCACATCGGCGACGGCCCCGCGCGACCCCGGGTGGGCGGCCGGGACGTGACCGGCGTCGGCCTGTGCCGGGCGGACGAGGGCTGTCGGGCGGAGCGTCAGCGCGCCGGTGCGTGCGCCGGCGACGGCGCGCTGGCCCGACGCCGTCGATCGGCGCAGCGCGGGCGCCGAACGAGTGACGGCCGAGGCCTCGGGGGCGTGGCCGAGCAGCGAGCGTGAGCTTGCGGCACGGGGGAGCGACGCGGACCACGTGCCCGGGTGGCGCTCGGCGGAGGCTCGTCGCACCTCGGGCGAGGTGGGCAGCTCGTGCACGGACGCGGCGGGTGCGGGCGCGTCGGGCACCATCTCGGTGTGCCGTGCGGAACTGTCGCGCGTCGACGACCGGTCCGCCGTCGGGCTCGACGCCGCGACGTTCGACGCCGCGACGCCGGACGCCGCGACGCCGGTCGTCGGACGCGTCGCCGCGGACGAGCCGGGCAGCATGGCGGAGCCGGCGAGCGTGGCCCGAGCCGCCGCGGCCGTGCGCGACGCAGCGGCTCGCCGTCGGGCGAGGCGTGGCGGAGCGGTGCGGCGTCGGACCGCGGGGAGCGCGGGCGCGCCCGCAGCTCGCGGTGCGGGAGCACCGGGCGGGGTCTGGGTGGCAGCGGGTCCGGCGGCACGGCGCGACCCCGCGGCGCCGTCCGTGGGTCCGGACCCGGTGGGCCGGGGGGCGGGCCCCCGGGAGGGTGCGACGCTGCGGCGCCGCGAGTCGAGGGACGTCACCATGGAGCCGGCGGCCGCGACCTCGGCGGGCAGGCGCATGGGAACCGCCTTGGGCGTCGCGCTCACGCCGAGGCGGCCAGGCGTCCAGGAGTCCCGGTCGATGCGCGACGCGGCCCGGGCAAGTCCGCGCGGCGGCGCGGCGACCGGCGTGCGTGACGGACGCTGCGCGTCGTCGTCGGCCGGGGCGTCGGGCGCCGGCGACCACCAGCGGGGGGCGCGCACCGAGCGTGCCGCGGGCGGGGCGCCGACCTCGGTGGTCTCGCGCAGAGCCGTCGTGAGCGGCGCCGGGCGCCGCACCGCGGGCGTGCGGGCGAGGCCGCGCGCGAACGCGGCCGAGCCCGCCGCGGTGAGCCCGAGGCGACCCGCGCGGAAGCGCGTGAGCGCACCTGCGGGCCGCAGGTGCGCGGGGCCCTGCGGCTGGTCGGGCGCGGTGGGCCCGGGCGGGAGGGTGGGGATGCTCATGACGTCTTCGCCCGGAAGCCCTCGTGGGAGACCTCGAGCCGCTCGACGAGCGTCGCGTTCGACTCGACGTCGAAGGTCGGGCCGTCCCACGCGACGGCGAACACGCCGTCGACGTCCCACGCGCGCAGCCGCTCACCGGTGTAGTCGAGCGCCGTCACGGCGCCCGTCGACCGCACGAGCTTGCCGCCGTTCGCGGCCAGGCCCTCGCCTGCGCTCGCGCGCACCCACGAGAACAGCGCGTCGGACTCGACGAGCCCGCGCTCGAAGACGAGGTTGGGCCACTCGAGGACGCCGGGGAACGTGTGGACGAAGTCGTTCTGGCCGCCCTCGACGTACCGGTGCGTGCCGAGCCGCACGGAGAGCCCCGAGAGCTTGCGGAACGTGCCGATGGGCACGCCGTCGACTTCGAAGAGGAACCAGCCGGCGGTCGACGCGTCGCCGCCGAGCGCGCGCTGCTCAGAGCTGCTCACGTGCGGCCTCCCAGGCGCGGTCGTTGAGTGCCGAGACGGCACGGATGAGACGGACCCGGTCCAGGTGCTCGAGGTCGAGCACCTGGTCCAGGGGCCAGTGCAGGTGGTAGGAGAGGTAGGCGATCTCCTGCCACAGGGCGTCGGTCGGGTAGCGGAGCATCAGGCCCCGTCCCGGATCTCCTCGATCGAGGCCCGGGTGCGCGCCGAGGCGAGCGCAGGGACGGGCGCGGGCGCCTCGTCCTCGGTCTCGTCCTCGACGGCCTCGGGGACGGCGGCCGCCGCCGTGACGGCACCCGAGGGTGCCGTCACGGGGGCGGGAGCCTCGGCCTGCGCCGCGACGAGGGCCTCGTACTCGGCCTGCGAGCCGAAGTTGATGACCCCGTAGAAGTCCTGGAGGAACGCCAGGTCCGCGGCGAACAGGTTCTCGATCTCGTGGCTCGTCACCATCTCGAGCGCCCCGAGGCGCTCGACGACACGGGCGAGGATGACCACCGTGAGACGGGGGTCGTCCGGCCCGTCGACCGTCGGGTCGCGGAGCGGCTCGAGCTCGTCGCGCGCTGTCGCGAGGCGCATGACGCCCTCGCGGTGCACGTCGCCGTGACGGTCGACGTACCCGCGGGGGAGGGTGAACGCGTAGCGGGTCTGCAGGCTCACTTGACCCGCTCGAGGCGCTCGATGACGAGGGTGATGGACTCCTTGACGACCTCGTTGGAGTCGACCGAGAGCTGGTCCGTCGAGATCTTCGAGGGCCACGAGTTGAAGAAGTTGAAGCGCGCGACCTCGTTGCGGGCCGAGTCGTAGAGCACGATCGAGCCGTTCTTGCGCAGGCCCGTGCGGTCGGTGGCCTTGAGGCCCGCGCCACGGATCTCGTTGAACCACTTCCACATCTTGTCGCTCGGGGAGTCGAGCGGGGCGACGCGCGTGAGCGCGAGGTCGGCCGTCTGGACGCGGCCGCCGAGGCCCTTGACCTGCTCGGCGGCACCGCCTGCGCCGGACTGGGTGACGCTCGCGACGGCGACCTCGATGTCGAGGCCCGAGACGGAGATGAGGGCGGTGATGACCTCGCCGTCGATCTCGAGGAAGAAGTTCTGGGCGATGATCGGGTCGTTGTTGAACAGTCCGTCAACCACGGTGGTCTCCTTGGGTCAGGTCCGCGCTCAGGCGGCCGAGTTCTTGTTCTGGCTGATGCGGAAGACGACGAACTCGGCGGGCTTCACCGGGGCGATGCCGACCTCGACGACGAGCTTGCCCGCGTCGATCGACTCGGGGGTGTTCGTCGTCTCGTCGCACTTGACGAAGTACGCCTGCTGGGGCGAGGAGCCGAAGAGGGCGCCCGCCTTCCACAGTCCGTGGAGGTAGCCCGAGAGAGTGCGGTTGACGCCCTCCCAGAGCTTGACGTCGTTGGGCTCGAAGACGGCCCACTGGGTGCCCTCGAGGATCGTCGACTCGATCATGTTGAAGAGGCGACGGACGTTGACGTACTGCCAGTCGGTGTCCGAGGCGAGCGTGCGGGCGCCCCACACGCGGATGCCGCGCGTGCCGAACGGGCGGATCGCGTTGATGCCGATGGGGTTGAGGAAGCCCTGCTCGGTCTGCGTGATGGCACGCTCGACGTCGAGGACGCCGCGGAGCGTGTCGTTGGCCGGGGCCTTCCACACGCCGCGCGTGTCGTCGGTGCGGGCCCAGAGGCCTGCGACGTGGCCCGAGGCCGGGATCGACACGGTCGTCGCGCCGGCACCGCCCGTGGGGTTCTCGACCGTGATCCACGGGTAGTACATGGCGGCGAACGCCGAGTCGTACTGGGCGACCTCGGAGCGCCACTCCTTGACCTGCTGCGGCGTGAGGCCGGGCGGCGGGTCGAGGAGAGCCATGCGGTTGGGGTGGTTCTCGCAGTGTGCGACGAGGGACGTCTGCACTGCCTTCCACAGGTCGAGGTCGACGGTGCCGTCGGCGCGGGACGCGGCGGTGACGAGGTCGGGGACGACGACGATGGTCACGTCCTCGGCGATCGAGAGTCCGTTGATGCCCGAGCGGGCCGTCTCGGAGCCGGCGAAGCGGCGGCCGGTGACGGCCACGGGGATCGGGTCGGCCTTCGCGAGCGTGTACGCGCCGGGGCGCAGGACCTCGAGCTGGGCGGAGAGGTCGGTGTCCTCCTCGAGGAGGATCTCGATCTTCACCTTCGTCGACGTCGCGTTGACGACCGTCGCGGCGTCGCGCGGGCCGCCGAGCGTGAGGTCGCCGAACGACTCGACCTCGACGCCGTTCTCGACGATGCGCAGGGTGAAGGGCGCGGGACCCTCGAGGTCCTCGGGCGCCTCGTCGGTCGTCACGGTGACGGTGAGGTCGGCGTCGGGCTCGACCGAGGTCACGGCGACGGGCAGGCCGAGCGAGCGGTCCGTGGCGGGCAGCGCGAGACGCGAGGACTCGCCGGCGGGCTCGACGTGCGGGACGCGCACGATGTACGCCGCGGTGCCCCCGTTGAGGAAGAAGCCGTGGACGGACAGGGGCAGGACTGCGCCCTCGACGAAGCCTCCGTAGAGGTTCTCGAACTGCGTCCAGCTCGTCACGAGGCGCGGAGCGAGGCCCTGGGGGTCGCTCGGGTCGTCGTGCGGGGCGCGGGCGGTGAAACCGACGAAGGCGGCGACGGCGGTGGGGGCCGAGGCGAGCACCTTCTGGCTCGAGGGGACTTCCTCGACGTAAACGCCGGGTGCGGTGTAGGTGGGCACGGTTCTTCCTCTGCGTCGACGACGGTGGCCGGCAGGGCGCACCGGGCTGGTGGACGACAGCGAACGTAGGCCGCAGCGGTTGCGGACAACATCGGTAGTTGCTACGGAACTTTCACCCGGGCGGTGTAGTGTCCCGGTAGTTCATGGCTCGCGCGCGGGTCTTAGGGCCCGTGTCCGCGCTCGTGGGGGTATGTCCGGGCCGTCGGGGTGAGGTCGGGAGACGACGATGGAGGGTTCGCGCGGCCGCATGGCCGTCGACCGGCACGACAGGCACGCGGCGGCGCTGCGCCGCGCCGTGGTCCCCGCGCGCCACGGCGGCTCGCACAGCTCGACGGTCTCTCGCTCCGCGGAGGTCGAGACCGTCGCGCGCGCGATCGGCTCGGGCCGATGCGCCCTCGTCTTCGGCGAGGTGGGCGTCGGCAAGACGTACGTCGTCGACGCCGCGCAGCGGCTGCTCTCGGAGAGCGAGCCGGACCTCGAGTGGCTCATGGTGTCTGCGGACCCTGACGACGGATCCGCGCTCGCGGCGCTCTCCGTCGTCCTGCCGGAGCTCCTCGCGGCTCCCGCCGACATGGAGGACCCGATGCGCACCGCGATGGCGTACGCGGTGCTGCGCGCTCGTGCGCAGGGACGTCGCCTCGTCGTGCGGGTCGAGGACGCGCACCACCTCGACGCGATGTCGCGCCACGTGCTGGTCGGGCTCGCGCGGACGGGCGAGATCGGCCTCGTCGCGACGCTGCGCCCGGGGGTCGCGCGCCGCGCGCCGTGGGTGCAGCTGTGGAAGGACGGCGTCGCGGAGCGCATCGACGTCGCGCGCTTCACGCCTGCGGAGACGGAGCGGTACGTCGCCGAGACGCTCGGTGGCGACGTCGCGGCGGACGTCGCGATCGTGCTGTGGAACAGGACGGGTGGCAACCCGCTGTTCGTGCGCGAGCTCACCCGCGTCGCGGTCGAGTCGCGCGCCCTGCTCGCGGTGGGCTCGACGTGGGTGTGGGACCGGTGGGCGCTGCTCGACCCGCGCGTGCTCGATCTCGTCCAGCACGAGCTCGTCGGGCTGTCGGCGGCCGAGCGTCTGCTGCTCGAGCAGGTCGTCGCGCTCGGCGGCGCGCTGCCGTCGGTCGTCGACGCGCTCGACGTGTCCGGGGCGTACGTCGCGCTCGTCGCGGACCGGCTGCTCGAGGTCGTCCCGGTGCGCTCGGACGGTCCGGTGACGGTTCCTGCCTGTGTGAGAGCGCACCCGCTCGTCGCGGAGGCCCTGCGCGGGTCTGTCCCCGCGCGTGTGCGGCGTGAGGCCGTCGCGCGCTGGGAGGAGCTCACGGGTGGTGTCGCGGCGTCGGACGAGGCGCTCGTGCGGATGGTGACGGACGCGCTCGAGGTCGGGGACGCGCAGCCGATGCCACGCATCCTCGAGGCCACGACGGCCGCGCTCCGTGAGCACCGGTGCGAGCTCGTCGTGCGGCTCGTCGGCCTCGCGCTGCCGGGCGCCCGCGGCGCGGACGTGGTGCGTCTGCTCGCGACGCGCGCGTCTGCCCATCGTTTCCTGTCGCGGCCCGACGCGGCGCGTCGTGACCTCGTCACGGCGCGCGACCTCGTGGCGAGGCTCGATCTCACGGTCGCCGAGGGGCCTGAGCTCTTCAGCCTGCTCGGCCATCTCGAAGCGGAGGTGCGGCAGTTCGCGGAGGACGACGCCGACGGCGCGCTCGAGGTCCTTGCGCTGCTGCGCGACGAGGTCGGCGTGCGCTGGCCGGACGCGCCTGCGACGTGGTGGCAGGACGAGGAGATCTGCAGGCTCACGTGCCTCGCGGCGGCAGGACGGCACGCAGAGCCCATGGCGGCCGCGGAGGAGCTCTTCGCGGCGACGGCCCGGCGCCCGCACGCGGTGCTCCCGCTCGTGCCCTCGCTCGTCGCGGGCGCCGCGCAGATGCCCGGCGGGCACGGGGCGCTCGGTCTCGTCGAACGCTTCATGGGTGTGGCGACGGCGCACGCGGACTCTGCGTCCTGGGCGGTGTCGAACCTTGCGACCGCGGGCTTCGTCGCGTCGGGCCTGCTCGGCTACGTCATGTCGGCCGGCGACGTCGAGAAGCTGCTCGGTGCGACGGACCTGCCGTTCAACGTCGACGTCGTCGCGCTCAACCTGCTCCACGGGATCACAGCCATGCAGGCGGGCGACTGGCCGGTCGCGAGGGCGAGGCTCGCCGCGGCGTCGCGCCGCTACGAGCACGGCGACGTCCAGGGACGGCTCGCGGTGACGTACGCGCTCGGCGCGATCGCTGCGGCGGCCTCGGGCGAGGTCGTCGAGGCGCGCGAGCTGCTCGAGCGTGCCAGGACCGTGTCGTGGTCGGGCGTGCGGACGCTCGGCGGGTACATGGGGCTGCTGCGGCTCGACGCGCTCGCGTGGCTGCGGGACCGGGCGCTCGTCCCGGAGGCGCTCGCGCTCGCGGAGACGTGCCGGGGGGCGGGGCTCGTCCGCGTCGAGTTCGAGGCTCTGCACCGGGCCGTCGTCACGGCGCACCCTGCGGGCGGGACGCTCCTGCCGGGCGAGGAGGTCGAGGCGCTCGGGGAACGTGCGCTCGCGATCGCGCCTTTGCTTGACGGGCCGCGTGCCGCGGCGGTCGCGGCGCACCTCGAGGCTGTGCTCGCGGGTGACGACGCGCTCGCGCTGTCGGCCGTGCGTGACATGGCGGCGGCGGGGCTCTTCGTGCCGACGGCGGCGCCGGCGGTGCAGCTGACGCGGCGGGAGTCGCAGATCGCGGCGCTCGCGGCGGCGGGGCTGAGCTCGAAGGAGATCGCGGAGCGCCTCACGTTGTCGGTACGGACGGTGGACTCGCACCTGTCGCGCATCTTCGCGAAGGCGGGGGTGCGTTCCCGCCGAGAGCTGGCAGCAGCCCTCCACCTCGACCCGACCCCCTGACCCGGTCCCGTCCCACCCCCTGATCCCACGCCCCGTCCCGCATCGTCCCCTCCTGCCTCGTCCCGGTCGCGTCCCCCCGCCTCGTCCCCTCCTGCCTCGTCCCCGTCCCGTCCCCTCCTGCCTCGTACCCGTCCCACTTCGTCCCGCCCCGCAGTGTTCCGATAGCCGATCCGACCACCTCACAGGTCCCGATCCTTTGTTGAGCGCAGCGTGCGCGGGGAGCGTTCCCGTCGATAGTGGATCCGTACATCTCACATGCATGGATTGGCTATCGAGCGCAGCCTGCGCGGGGAGTGCCCTCGTCGATAGCGGATCGGTACATCTCACGTGCACGGATCGGCTATCGAGCATCGGGCGGGGGCCGCCAGCGGGTCGGTCCGCCTAGCTCCGTCCGGGGCATCGAGCGTCGCGTGCGCGGGGGAGCGTTCCCGTCGATAGCGGATCGGTACATCGCACGTGCATGGATCGGCTATCGGGACACCGCCGGGGTGAGGTTCGGTGATCAGCAGCTCGACCTCTCGACCAAATGGTCGGTTTTGGCAGTTCTGTGGTTGGAACGAGCCGACCCGTGGTGAGACAGGTTGGCGCCGGCACGCCGTCGGGGGAGGGGGCGACCGTCCGGAGAGAGACCGACGCTAGTCGTCGTCCGGGTGGGGGACGTCGCGGCCGCGGAGGGCGTCGAGCGCGCGGCGCTCGCGCTTCGTCGGGCGGCCCGAGCCGCGCTCGCGGAGCGCGACGGGCGCTGCGGCCGCGAGGCGCGGCGGCGGGGGAGGCGTGCGGTCCTCGTAGGCCTCGGCCGCGAGCGGGGCCCCGACGCGCTTGGTGAGGAGCTCGCGGACGACGACGACGCGCTCGCCAGCGTCGGTCCGGGCCCTGATCTCGTCGCCGACGCGGACCGTCGTCGACGGCTTGGCGCGCTCCCCGGCGACGCGGACGTGCCCGGCGCGGCATGCGGCGGCTGCGGCGGAGCGTGTCCGGTAGATGCGCGCGGACCACGCCCAGACGTCGACCCGGACCCTCCCACCCTCGACCATCCCCGCAGCCTATCGACCTGTCCGCCGAACCGGGCCGGAGAGCATCTCGCGAGATAGGGGCTCCGCGTCGAGATAGGGGTCGGTAGCCCACTATCTCGCGTGCGGGCCCCTATCTCGCGGACGGGCCCGGGGGATGTCGGAGGGGCGTCGTAGACTCGGGCTCATGAGCGAGCCGATGTTCCCGACCCACCCGGACGATCCCTCGGATCCCCGCGGTCCCGGCGGCTCGGCGACGAGCGTCCTCGAGCGCACGGAGCAGGCCCAGGAGGCCGAGCCCGGCGACCACGAGCGCTTCGCGCACTACGTGCGCAAGGAGAAGATCATGCAGTCGGCCATGACGGGCCGTCCCGTCATCGCGCTGTGCGGCAAGGTCTGGGTCCCGGGTCGGGACCCGCAGAAGTTCCCCGTCTGCCCCGTCTGCAAGGAGATCTACGACGGCCTGCGTGACCCGCAGGACGGCGACTCCGACGGCGGCCAGGGCGACGGCGGCCGGTGACGCCGGCCGCAGAGCAGCCTGACCTCTTCACCTCCGCGCTCACCGAACGGGTCGAGCGTGCCGCGGCGCGGGCGCGTGCCCGCATGCAGGTCGGTGGAGCCGCTCCTCGTCAGGCCGTGCAGTCCATGCCGGTGCACGCGTCGGCGGTCGCGGCGGAGCAGCTTGCTCCGGCGTTCCCGCAGCGTGCCCCGTGGGGTACGGCGACGAAGCTCCGTGCGTGGCAGGCGGAGGCGCTCGACCGCTATCGGGCGACGCAGCCGAGGGACTTCCTCGCGGTCGCGACGCCGGGCGCGGGCAAGACGACGTTCGCGCTGCGTCTGGCGACGGAGCTGCTCGAGGCCGGCACGGTGCGTCGCATCGCGATCGTCGCGCCGACCGAGCACCTCAAGCACCAGTGGGCGGACGCGGCGGCGCGCGTCGGCGTGAAGATCGACCCGAACTTCCGCAACGCACAGGGTCGCGCGGGCTCGCAGTACGACGGCGTCGCGCTCACGTATGCGCAGGTTGCTGCGAACCCTGCGCTGCACCGGGCGCGCACGGAGTCGGCGCGCACGCTCGTCATCCTCGACGAGGTGCACCACGGCGGCGACGCACTGAGCTGGGGCGACGCGCTGCGTGAGGCGTTCGAGGATGCGACGCGACGCCTGCTGCTCACGGGCACGCCGTTCCGCTCGGACACGTCGCCGATCCCGTTCGTGCGGTACGAGCGTGACCGCGACGGCATCCGGCGCTCGTCGGCGGACTACACCTACGGCTACGGCGAGGCGCTGCGCGACCATGTCGTGCGGCCCGTGATCTTCATGTCGTACTCGGGCCAGGTCCGCTGGCGCACGAAGGCGGGCGACGAGGTCGCGGCGCGCCTCGGCGAGCCCATGACCAAGGACATGGTCTCGCAGGCGTGGCGGACGGCCCTCGACCCGAACGGCGAGTGGATCCAGTCGGTCATCGCTGCGGCGGACACGCGCCTCACCGAGGTGCGCCGCACGGTCCCGGACGCGGGGGCGATGGTCATCGCGACGGACCAGACGGACGCGCGCGCCTACGCGGGTCACATCGCGCGGATCACGGGTCACTCGCCGACGGTCGTCCTCTCGGACGACGACGGCGCGGGCAAGAACATCGAGGAGTTCGCGAAGGGCGACTCGCGGTGGCTCGTCGCGGTGCGCATGGTCTCGGAGGGCGTCGACGTCCCGCGGCTCGCGGTGGGTGTGTACGCGACGAGCGCGTCGACCCCGCTGTTCTTCGCGCAGGCGATCGGCCGATTCGTGCGTGCGCGGCGCCGGGGCGAGACGGCGTCGGTGTTCCTGCCGTCGGTGCCGCAGCTGCTCGAGCTCGCGCACGCGATGGAGGCGGAGCGCGACCATGCGCTGGACCGCCCGCGCAACGAGGCGGAGGGGCAGGACCCTGAGGCCGACCTGCTCGCTGCGGCGAACCGTGAGGAGAAGGGCTCGGACGACCTGCTCGGCTCGTTCGAGGCGCTCGAGGCTCAGGCGTCGTTCGACAAGGTGCTCTTCGACGGCGGCGAGTTCGGCCTGGGCGCGGACGTCGGCTCGGACGAGGAGCTCGACTTCCTGGGCCTGCCGGGGCTCCTCGACGCGGAGCAGGTGACGACGCTCCTGCGGCAGCGCCAGGCGGGCCAGGTGGCGCGCGGGCGCCAGGAGATCGACACGGAGGAGTTCGACCACCGGCGGGCGGCAGACCTCCGCAAGGAGCTGAGCCAGCTCGTTGCGGGCTGGGCACGGCGCTCGGGCAAGCCGCACGGCACGATCCACACGGAGCTGCGCCGACGCTGCGGCGGGCCGGACGTGCCGCAGGCGACGGTCGAGCAGCTCGAGCAGCGTGTCGCGATGGTGCGCGGCTGGTTCGTCGGGCGGAAGTGAGGCGCACCGGGCGACCTGCTCGGATGTCGGGGCCCCGACGTAGGCTGGAGCCGTGATCCTCGACCTGCCTCCGGTGCGTGTCTCGACGGACCCCGGTGCCGAGATCGAGGGCGCGGGGGCCACGGACGTGCTCGCGCGCACGGAGGACGCGTGGGTGACGCTCGTGTGGAACGACCCGGTCAACCTCATGACGTACGTCGCGTACGTCTTCGAGTCGTACTTCGGCTATCCGCCGGCCAAGGCGGAGGAGCTCATGCTGCGCGTGCACCACGAGGGGCGCACGGTCGTCTCGAGCGGGGGCCGCGAGCACATGGAGCGTGACGTGCAGGCGATGCACGAGTTCGGGCTGTGGGCCACCATGCAGAAGGCGGGGGAGTCGTGAGGCCCTTCGAGGAGTCGGACGGTCGGTTCGTCGCGCGGCTCACGCGCGACGAGCGCTTCGCGATCGCGCAGGTCGCGGAGCAGGTCGTCGAGCTTCTCGAGCAGGAGATCGACGGGCTCGAGGAGATCGCGGCGGCGGTGGCCGACGACGGCCTGCCGGCGTCGCTCCTGGGGCTCGACGACTCCCGGGTCGAGGCTCCGACGGACCCTGCGGTCCGCAGGCTGCTGCCGAACGCGGCGCCGACGGACGCGGCGGTGGGCGAGGAGTTCCGGCGGCTCACGCAGACGGACCTCGCGCTGTCGAAGGTCGGGCGGCTCACGGCACTGTGCGAGGCACTCGTGGGTGCGGACGAGCCGCTGCTCGACCTCGTCGACGACGAGGACGACGCTGCCGTCGACGCGATCCTTGACGACGACGACCTCGGCTCGCGGGAGATCGCGCTCGAGCCGTCCGACACGCAGTCGTTCGCGGGTGCGCTCACGGACGTGCGGCTCGTCCTCGCGGAGCGTCTGGGGATCGTCACGGACGTCGACTCGGACCGGCTGGCGACGGCGGTCGAGCAGGCGTGGCGCGGGGAGGCGGAGCTCGAGCCGCGGACCGAGCTGCTCGGCTCGGTGTTCCTCCTCGCGGGGTACCTGCAGGAGTCGCTCCTCGACCTCATGCTCGCGCGCCTGCGCGGCGCGGGGCCGGCGATCTGAGGCGCTCGCCTGGGTGTTCTTGCTGCTCCTCGGCGTGCGGACCGCGTGATTCGCGGGCAGGGTAGAGATCAGGAAGACCCCGCCCAGGGGTCCAACTGAGAGGAGTGTTCCATGCCTAGCTGGCTCATCATCCTGCTCGTCGGTGTCGTGCTCGTCATCCTGGGAGTCGCGACCGAGATCGGAAAGTTCCTCATCTGGATCGGCGTCGTCGTCCTCATCGTGAGCCTCGTCCTCAGCCTCGTCGGGCGCGGCCGCAAGGTGTAGCGCCGGTCGCCGTCCGTCACGGACGGCGACCGCCCGCCCGTGGAGCGCGGCACCCCGAGGGGTGTCGCGCTCCACGCACGTCCGGGGCCGGACGTCTGTGACATTGCGCTCACCGTGACGTGCCCTGCGGCCAGTGTCGGTGTCCCCGGCTAGCCTGGGTCGCGTGAATGACGCGCCCATCGGGATCTTCGACTCGGGAGTCGGCGGCCTCACGGTCGCCCGGTCGATCA
Organism: Sanguibacter sp. HDW7; assembly: GCF_011300875.1. NCBI lineage: Bacteria > Bacillati > Actinomycetota > Actinomycetes > Micrococcales > Sanguibacteraceae > Sanguibacter > Sanguibacter sp. HDW7. The sequence goes on from NZ_CP049862.1 coordinate 1,103,747, forward strand.
TCGACCAGCTGCCGAACGAGTCGCTGAGCTATATCGGCGACACCGCGCACAGCCCGTACGGGCCGCGGCCGATCGCCCAGGTCCGTGCGCTCGCGCTCGACGTCATGGACCGTCTCGTCGAGGACGGCGTGAAGATGCTCGTCATCGCGTGCAACAGCGCGTCGGCGGCCGTCCTGCGTGACGCGCGCGAGCGGTACACGGTGCGGCTCGGGCTGCCGGTCGTCGAGGTCATCTATCCGGCGGCACGCCGCGCGCTCGCGGCGACGCGCTCGGGTCGCATCGGGGTCATCGGCACACGGGCGACGGTCGACTCGCGGGCGTACGAGGACGCGCTGGGCGTGGCGGCGGGCATCCATGTGACGTCGCAGGCGTGCCCGGAGTTCGTCTCGCTCGTCGAGGACGGACGTACGTCGGGTCCCGAGGTCCTCGAGGTCGCTCGGGGCTATCTCGAGCCGCTCCGGGAGGCGGGCGTCGACACGCTCGTGCTCGGCTGCACGCACTACCCGCTGCTCACGGGCCCGATCAGCTACGTCATGGGCGAGGACGTCACGCTCGTCTCGAGCGCCGAGGAGACGGCGAAGGACGTCTACCGGACGCTCGTCGCGCACGGGCTGGAGCGCTCCGCGGACGCCGACGCGCCTGAGCACCTCTTCCGCACGACCGGTGACCCGGAGGTCTTCCACCGCCTCGCCCGCCGCTTCCTCGGCCCGGAGGTCGCGCGCGTCGACGAGGTCCCGTCCGCGGAGGTGACCCGGTGAGGCTGACGATCGTGGGCTGCACGGGCTCGATGGCGGGCCCGGAGTCGGCCGCGTCGAGCTACCTGCTCGAGGCCGACGACACGGACGGGCGCACGTGGCGCCTGCTGCTCGACTGCGGCTCGGGCGCGTTCGGGCCGCTGCAGACGCTCGTCGACCCGACGACGATCGACGCGGTCGGCGTCACGCACATGCACCCGGACCACTTCGCGGACCTGTGCGGCCTCTACGTGTACCTGCGGTACCACCCGACGGTCGGCACGGCGTCGCGGCCGTGCGAGCGGCCGCTCGAGGTGCGGGGACCGGAGGGGGCGGGGTCGAAGGTCGCGGTGACGTTCGGTCTCGACGAGGGTGAGAACCTCGACTGCATGGCGTTCTCCGGCTGGGACGGCGCGCCCTGGCACGTGGGTCCCATGCGTGTCGAGGCGTTCCGCGTCGAGCACCCTGTCGAGGCCTACGCGCTGCGCGTCACGGGCCCCTCGGAGGCGGACCCCTCGCGCGAGGTGACGTTCGTGTATTCGGGCGACACCGACGAGTGCGACGGGATCGTCGAGGCTGCGCGTGACGCTGACCTCCTGCTCGTCGAGGCTGCGTTCGTCGAGGGGCGTGACGAGCCGCGCGGCATCCACCTCACGGGCGTGCGCGCGGGTCGTGTCGCGACGCGCGCGGGCGCGCGCTCCGTCGTCCTCACGCACCTGCAGCCGTGGACCGAGCCCGCCGTCGTCCTCGCGGAGGCGCGGACGACGTACGAGGGTCCTCTCGACCTTGCGCGGCCTCTCGCTGTGCACACCGTCTGACAGGGCGCTGCCCCTCCTGTCCCGACCCACACCAAGGAGCCCCCATGGCCTCGGCCCGTCTCGTCCTCGCGACGCACAACACGCACAAGCTCGGTGAGCTGCGTGCGATCCTCGTCCCCGCGGACGGCTCGGGCGTGCCCGGGCTCGTGGCGGACGACGTCGTCTCGGCGGCGGGCCTCGGTGTGCCGGAGCCGGTCGAGGACGGTCTGACGTTCGCCGAGAACGCGCTGCTCAAGGCGCGTGCGCTCGCGCAGGCGACGGGTCTGGTCGCTGTCGCTGACGACTCGGGCCTCGCGGTCGACGTGCTCGGCGGTGCGCCGGGCATCTTCTCGGCCCGCTGGGCGGGCCGGCACGGGGACGACGCGGCGAACCTCGACCTGCTGCTCGCGCAGCTGGGCGACATCGCGCCCGAGCACCGTGGCGCGCAGTTCGTGTGCGCGGCGGCGATCGTCACCCCCGACGGCGTCGAGCACGTCGAGCACGGCTACCTGCGCGGCACGCTGCTCACGGCGCGCCGGGGGACGGGCGGCTTCGGCTACGACCCGATCCTCCTGCCGACGGGCTCGGACCGCTCGACGGCGGAGCTCAGCCCTGCGGAGAAGAACGCCATCTCGCACCGCGGTGAGGCGTTCCGCGCGCTCGTCCCGCACGTCGCGCGGGCGCTGAGCGCCTGACCTGCGCGGGCCTGGGCCCTGCGCACGCCGGGGCAGCTGCGGGGCTCGGCCGCTGCGCGTCCGAGCGATCGCGTGCGGGGGAGGTCTCAGGCCGCGCGACGGCTCATGACGAGCGTCGCGACGGCGCGCCAGCCGACGAGCGTCAGGCCGAGGAACCCGAGCGCGACGAGCATGAACGCGGGCGCTGTCCCGCCGCCCGTGCCGGCACGCAGCGCCATGCCGAGGCCCCAGGTGAACGCCCACACGACGAGGCCGGTCGACCACGGCGCGAAGGGTCGCCTCCACGCCCGCGAGACGATCCAGCCGAGGACCGTGCCGACGAGGAACGGCCACGCGGTGCCGAGGATCCCGACGACGTCGAGCCCGTGCTCGTGCGTGCTGCGGCCGACCGTCGCAAAGACGAGGACTGCGACGACGTCGACGTCGAACGACATGATCGAGCCCACGGTGAGGCGCGCGCGTGCGCGGGCCTCGGGCGAGACGGGGGCTGCGGGTCCGGTCATGGGCCCACGGTAGCGACACGTAGGCTGGGGCGCGCCACGATCCCACCAGCCAGAAGGAGACCCCGGGGCATGCCCACGGTCCACGTCGTCGCCGAGGCGGTCGCGTTCGGCTACCCCGGGCGCCCCGTGCTCGAGAAGGTCACGCTGCGTGCCGCGGCGGGCTCGCGCGTCGCGATCGTCGGCGAGAACGGCTCGGGCAAGTCGACGATGCTGCGCCTTCTCGCGGGCGAGCTCACGCCGTCGGCAGGGCAGGTGCGCCGTCACGGTGTCGTCGACCTCGTGGAGCAGGACATGCCCGTCGTCCCCGGTCGGACCGTGGGCGACGAGGTGGCCGACGCCCTCGCGGAGGTCACGGCGCTCGCGGCGGAGATCGCCGCGGCGACCGAGGCCTTCGACCACGCGACCGGGTCGCTCGGCGAGCTCACGGCGCTGCTCGAACGCTCCGAGCGGCTCGCGGCGTGGGACGCGGAGCGGCGCGTCCTCGAGCAGCTCGACCGCATCGGTGCGTGCACGGACCTGGGGCGCGAGCTCGCGCACATGTCGGTCGGGGAGAGGCACCGGGTGCGGCTCGGCTGCCGCCTCGCGGCGCGCGCCGACGTCCTGCTGCTCGACGAGCCGACGAACCACCTCGACGACGCCGCGCTCGAGCACCTCACGCGCGAGGTGTTCGCGTGGCAGGGCGTCGTCGTGCTCGTCACGCACGACCGCCGGCTGCTCGACGACGTCGCGACCGGCATCTGCGACCTCGACCCGTCGATGGAGGGCCGGCCCGTGTTCTACGGGCAGCCCGGCTACCTCTCGTTCCGCTTCGCCAAGAACCAGGCGCTGCACCGCTGGCGCCAGCGCTACAACGCCGAGCAGAAGAAGCGCGAGGTGCTGCTCGCGCGGCTCGACACGTCGTACGAGGGGTTGTCCGACGAGTGGCGGCCGCTCAAGGGCTCGCAGAAGAACCGCCGTGCCACGAGGGCGCGCATCCACGTCAAGGCCGCGGACAGGCTCGTGCAGAAGCTCGAGGCGGAGGCCGTCGAGGTGCCCGTCCCGCCCGTCGAGCTGAGGTTCCCGACGCTGCCCGCTCTCGACCCGGCGTGGCACGCGGCCGCGGGCGCGGAGCTCGTCTCGCTGCGCTCCCCGCACGTCCCGGGGCGGCTCGACCTGCCCGGAACGCGCATCGCGCTGCCCGCGTCGGGGAGGCTGCTCGTCACGGGGGCGAACGGCACGGGCAAGTCGACGCTGCTGCGCACGCTCGCGGGCACGCTGCCGCTCGAGCGCGGCGTGCGTACGGTGCACGAGGGTGTGCGGATCGGTGTCGTCGGGCAGGAGGGGCTCGGCGTGCAGACGGGGGTCGACCTCGCGGACGTCCTCGAGGACGCGGCGCACGGGGCGACGGGCTTCGACGTCGCAGGAAGGGTCGCGCTGCGGCTGCTCTCGGCCGGCGCGCTCGACCCCGAGCTCGTCGTGCCGGTCGCGTTCCTCGGCCTGCTGAGCGAGGAGGACCTCGACCGTCCGCTGCGTGAGCTCTCGCTCGGGCAGCGGCGGCGCTTCGACCTCGCGTGCGCGCTCGTCGCGGCGCCGCACGTGCTGCTGCTCGACGAGCCGACGAACCATCTCTCGATCGACCTCGTCGACGAGCTCACGCAGGCGCTGCGGACGACGCCGGCGGCCGTCGTCGTCGCGACGCACGACCGTCGTATGCGCGAGGACCTCGCGGACTGGCCGACGCTCGCGCTGTAGCCCACCCACGACGGAGAGACGCATTGCTCCCGTTCGATGGGGGGAACGCGTCGATCCGTCGGGAAGCGGGCGTCAGACCGCGCGGCCCACGTGCGCCATCGCCTGGCGCAGCAGGAAGCCCGAGCCGCCGTGCATCTCGACCTGCACGGCCTCGCTCACGGCCTCCTCGGGCGTGATCCAGGCGAGGTCGATCGCGTCGTGCTGCGGTGAGCAGTCGCCGGTCACGGGCACGACGTACGCGAGCGACACGGCGTGCTGGCGCGCGTCGTAGTAAGGCGTGACGCCGGGCGTCGGGAAGTACTCCGCCACGGTGAACGGCTGCGGCGCTGCCGGGATGATCGGCAGCGCGACGGGGCCGAGGTCCTTCTCGATGTGACGCACGAGCGCGTCCCGCACCCGCTCGTGGTACATCACGCGTCCCGAGACGAGCGCGCGCGTCATGACGCCCTCGGGCGTCACCCGCAGCAGGAGGCCGACGGCGACGACGTCGCCCGAGTCGTCGACCCGCACGGGCACGGCATCGACGTAGAGGATCGGCACGGCCGAGCGGACGCGCGCGATCGCGTCGGCGTCGAGCCACCCGGAGGGGCGCGGGTCGTCAGGCGGGAACTCGAAGGTCTCGGTCACCGTCCTGTTCTACCCTGCCGGACGGGACCGGTGCGAGACGCGCCGGGAATACGGGACGACCTGACCCTGTTGGACGGTCAGAACCCCCGAGATCAACTGATGCCTGACGAGAGGATCACCATGGCGACCGTGGCACTGACCGAGGCCACCTTCGAGGAGACCATCAAGAGCAACGACATCGTGCTGCTCGACTTCTGGGCCGAGTGGTGCGGCCCGTGCCGCCAGTTCGGCCCGACGTTCGAGAAGTCCTCGGACGCCAACCCGGAGATCGTCCACGCGAAGATCGACACGGAGGCCGAGCAGGGCCTCGCCGCTGCCGCGGGTATCCAGTCGATCCCGACGCTCATGGCGTTCCGTGAGGGCATCCTGGTCTTCAACCAGCCCGGCGCGCTCCAGGGCCGTCAGCTTCAGCAGGTCGTCGACGCCGTCAAGGGCCTCGACATGGACGACGTGCGCAAGCAGATCGCCGAGCAGGAGACGAAGGAGGCCTGAGCCTCCTCGCCCCACCAGCGTGACGAGAGCCCCGGACCGTACGGTCCGGGGCTCTCGTCGTCCGTGCGCGAGACGGGGGTCGAACCCGCACGCCCGAGGGCACAGGAACCTAAATCCTGCGCGTCTGCCAGTTCCGCCACTCGCGCGTGGCGCGCCCATCCTACGGGCGCGCCGCTCCAGGGTGTGCCTGGCTCAGGCGTCGAGCCCGAGGATCTTGCGGAGGCGGCCGACGTGACCGGTCGCCTTGATGTTCGTGAGGGAGTGCGTGACGACGCCCTCCTCGTCGAGGACGACGGTGCCGCGGATCGTGCCCGTCACCTCGCGGCCGTAGAGCTGCTTGAGACCCCACGCGCCCCACGGCGCCATGACCTCGTGCTCGGGGTCGGCGAGGAGCGTGAAGCCGAGGCTCTCCTTCTCGGTGAAGCGCGCGAGCTTCTCGACGGTGTCGGGGGAGATGCCGAGGACCCGGTAGCCGGCGCTCTCGAACGACGCCATGGAGTCGCGGAAGTCGCACGCCTGTCGAGTGCAGCCGAGCGTCCCGGCCTCCGCGTAGAAGTAGACGATGACCTTGCGGCCGCGCAGCTCCGAGAGCGTGACGGACGTGCCGTCGGCGGCGGGCAGCGTGAAGTCGGGCGCGGTCTGGCCGGGGGTGAGGACGGGCACGGTTCTCCCAGGTGAGGTGGCGTGGTGTCTCCGCGAGCCTAGTCGGCGCGTGCTGCACGGGCAGCGACCGCAGGTACCGTGTGGGCGTGAGCACCACCACGTCCGCGCCCCTGCCCATCCGTATGCTGCACGACCGTGTCCTCGTGCGTCCCGAGAAGGACGGCGCGGAGTCGCGCACGGCTGCGGGCCTCGTCATCCCGCTGACCGCTGTCGGCCCCAAGCGGCTGTCGTGGGGGAACGTCGTCGCGGCGGGGGAGCACGTGCGTCAGGTCGCGGTCGGAGATCGGGTGCTCTACGACCCGGAGGAGAAGCCCGAGGTCGAGCTAGGCGGGGAGTTCTTCGTGCTGCTGCGCGAGCGCGACGTCCATGCGGTGTCCCAGTCCGTGGAGGACCACGGGCCGACGGGGATGTACCTCTGAGCGCTGAACTCTCACCGGTCGGAACAGTCGTAGGCCTCTGACCTTGGGGCTTCACATTCCCCACCCGACGCTCCCTCGGAGGGCACGCGTCACTCACCCGCAACCTCACCTCCCCTGCTGTTGTGGGGTTCGTCGGACGATGTTCGACTGGACGAGGGCGCAGGCAGGCTGACGGCCCGATGACGAGCCGGAGGAGGCGACGATGGCGACCGGACGAGCATCCGCACAGGACAGGCGGACGGGCCGCACCCGCACGCGCCACGGCCGCGCCGCCGCCCCGGAGCAGCAGGGCCGCGTCACCTTTCCGCAGGAGGCCCCGGTGGTCGACGCTCCCGTCGGCACGCCCGACGAGCCGACGGACGACGAGCTCGACGCGCGCTCGCGCGAGATCCTCGAGGGGTTGCCGGCGCTCGAGGACCTCCTGGCGGAGCGCATGCCGCTCGCACTCGTCGCCGACCTCCTCAGCCCCTTCGGGCCCGACAGCCAGCGCATCTCGCGCGAGGAGAAGGGCCTCTGACGCACGTGTCCGGCGTCACGTCGGCGCAGGTCCATCTCGATTTCGTGCACGGGCTGATCGGGTGCTAGTGTTTCATCTCGTTGCCGCGGGAAACCGCAGGAACATGCGCCATTAGCTCAATTGGCAGAGCAGCTGACTCTTAATCAGCGGGTTCGGGGTTCGAGTCCCTGATGGCGCACTCTTCGCCCCCGTCCGGTCCATCCGGGCGGGGGCGCTCTGCGTCCAGGCCCAGGATCCACGTCGCGGGGATCCCCGTCAGCAGCTCGATGCGCCGTGCGACGGCGACCTGGTTGCGCGGGAGCGACCTGTCGGTCTCCCAGTGTGCGATGCGGCTCGGGGTCGCGCCGATGCGCTCCGCGAACTCACGCTGGTCATAGCCGGCGGTCAGGCGCGCCTTGCGGAGGCGATCGCCGAACGTCCAGAACGGGACGAGGCCCGGCGCGAGGTGGGTCGATGTGCTCATGGATTCATGATGCCACCCCATGCAAACGAGGGCAAGGCCCAGCAAAAAACTACAGCCTCGTAACTCCACGTTGACATCTTCAAACGAAGCGTGCTTCGCTTTGCCCCATGCAAACGAAGCCTGCTTCGCATGACGACGACCTCATCCGAGTGTCCGACGCCGCAGCGCTGATCGGCATCTCGGTCGACACGCTCAAGCGCTGGACCGCCGCCGGCCGCGTCTCCGCCGTCCGCACACCCACCAACCACCGACGCTACCGCCGGTCCGACATCCTGGCACTCGTCACCCCGGACCCCGCGCTCGCGGACACCGCCGGCGGTGCCCGATGACCGCCCGCCCGCTCACCGTCGGCGACTTCGTCCGGGTCACGGCCACGATCGTGGGGCTCCCGTGGCGCGGCACCCTCGGCCAGGTGATCGGCCTCGACGCCGACCGCCCGACCCTCGCCCGTGTGGCCTTCGACCACGTGACGACGTGGTTCCCCATCGACGGGCTCGAGCACCAGACGTCCTCCGAAGCCATGACGGAGGACCCGGCCGAGATCGCGAGTCCCCACGCGACGTCGGCCACGCCGGACCCCGCGGACCCTGACGCGGACCCGGCACCCGAGGCCGGGGCGGCCGCTGCGATCGCCGCCCCGGCCAAGGTCACCTACGCAGACCCCGCCCTCACGACGTGCAACGGCTGCCCCACCTGTATCCGCCGCGAGGCGGCCTCGCGTCGCCGTGCCGAGCGAGACCCGCAGCTCGTCGCCGAGGCTTCTCGCCGCGACGGCGGTCGCTGCCGCTACTGCGACCGCCTAGTCGACGCGCCGCACGAGGGCAGAGTGCGCGCCAGTGCCTACGGCGTGATGCTCATGTGCAAGCACTGCCAGTCGCTGGGGATGGACCGCAAGCATGCGCCGCTCCCCGCAGCACACGACTCACTCGCCTATGGAGACGTCGCCCACGTCGAGGACCAGGCCGCCGTCAACGGCCACGACGAGCAGCAAGTCCCGCTCGGGGGAAGCCGACGCCCAGTCGCGGGCGACCTCGTCGTGCTCGGGCGTCGTCGCCCGCACTGTGCGCCGAGCGACGGTCAGCCCACCGAGAGCGCCGTTGCCGACGAGGAGAGTCCCCGCCGGGTCATCGGCCGCGCCGACGACGAGCATCACCTCGCGTCCGGCGCGCTGGGCGCGCTCGAGCGCGAGGACGGCGACCTCATGGCTGACAGCCAGCGGGTAGTCGAGCTCCGTCATAGTTCTTCCCCTTCGGGGTCGGCTGTCGCGGGTGCTACCGCGCAGCGTGCCGAGGCGTCGGAACCGCCTCAGCGCGATACCGACACCGTAGGGGACGGGAGTGCCGCTGACACGGTGCTGCCCACCGTCGGCGGGCGCGCTGTGCCGCCCGCGCCCGCGCCCGCCGACACCACCGGGGCGACGTCCGTCCACGGCGCCGCCCCGGTCACCGACCTCACCACGCTGCGCGCCGCCACCCGGCACCTTGCCAACGTCCGCGCCCAGCTCGACGCGCTCCTCACAACCGAGCGCGTCCTCGCCGAGACCGTCTCCGTCGGCCTCGCCACGGTCGTCGGCATCGACGTCGACCTCAACTGGGGCGCGACCACTGACGTCCTCGACGTCGCCGCGCTCGCGGACGGTGCGCGGTGAGCGCCGGGCTCGAGCGACTCACCGTCGCCGACCTCACCGTCGAGCACATCGGCGTCCGGATCCTCATCGAGCGCGACGGCCGCGCGCATGCGGGTGGTCTCTCCGACATCACGCAGGTCCTCGGTGTGCTGCACGCCCCCGTCGGCGCCCCCGACCTCTCCGTCTACCTGCTCCACCTCGGCGGTGAGCAGGTCATCGCCTCCGGCGACCAGGCCGTGCTCGTCGCCGTCCCGCTCGACCCGTGCGACGGCACCCCGCTCACCGACGAGCCCGCCCGCGTGCCCGCCGCGCGCACCGCCCCTGCCCCCGCCACGCCCCAGGAGACCGACGATGACGACCTCCCTGCCGTCGCGCAGCGCCCAGCCGCGCCACGTGCGCCTCGCACCCGTCCCCGTGCCGCAGTACGCCGGACCCTCGCCGTACTCGAGCGCCGTGCACGCCGAGCGCACGAACCGCGCCAGGCACGAGCTCGGGTTCCCGCCTCTGCGCGCCCGAGCACGACACCGCGCGGCGGGACTCGCCCGATGACGCGCGCCCTGGCCCTCGCCGTCCTGCTCGCGGGCGCGGCCGTCGTCGTCGCGCTCGCCTCCCCGCCGCTGTCGGGCGGGACGATCACCGCGGCCCTGCTCGTGCTCGCCTCGGGTGCGGTCCTTCTGCAGGCGCGTCGCGTCGCGACGGGCGGTGCGCGATGAGTCCCGTCACCGCCGTCGACGACACGGCGCACCAGGACGTGATCCGCCAGGTGCTGGCCGACTCCCGCCGCGTCCTCGACGAGCTCGGCACCCTGCTCGACTCCGGCGTCGAGGAGCACCAGGTGCTCGACGGGCTCCGCAGGGCGCTCGCCGACGTCGAGCGTCCGCCCGTGCCGCGCTCGTGGCACCTCGACGTCGGCTACCAGCCGGTCGTCGTCGACCACACGTGCGGCCTCTGGCCGAGCGTCTGCGCCGACCGCTGGAACCTCGACACGATCACGACCCGCCTGCACTACACCTGCACGCGCATCGCCAACCACACCGGCCGCCACGCCGCCGGCATGCACGGCGTGATCGTCGCGGTGTGGGAGCAGGACGTACCTGAGGTGCTCGACGCCGTCGAGGGGGCAGTATGAACGCCGCCGTCGGTCTGGCCGAGAAGGTCGCGGGCCAGACCCGCTCCGCGCACGCAGCCACCGACGCCCAGCGCGCAGCGTTCCTCGACGTCATCCGCGCACTGCCCGCCGGCGCGGAGGTCTCGGTCAACGCGCTCCGCACCACGCTCGACGAGCTCGGCGTCCCGCCTCGCGCTCGCGGCGGGCTCTTCTACGGCGCCGCGACGCCGTCGTCGGGCCTGCTCGTCGCCGGGCAGGTAACGAGCGCGTCGGGTCGGGTCGCACCCGCCCTCGAGCGCTCGACGGGCCGCTCGGCGCACGGCGCCTACGTGCGGGTCTACGTGCGCACGGGTGTGACGTGAGCCGCCCGCCCGTGTCGGTGTGCGAGCACCACGTCGACGCCGACGGTTCGCAGCACCCCGGGTGCGGCGCGGAGGTCGTCTTCGTGCTCTCGATCCCGCTGCACCTGCGCGCCGGCCAGCCCCGCAAGCGCATCCCGCTCAACGCGACCTTCGACGAGTCCGCTGGCATCGCGCCGTCGCACGCGGTCTCCCTCGGCGGCACGACGTGCCGCCCGCTCAGCCCGGGGGAGACGCCCGGGCCGAGCGAGACCCCTGCCCTGCACCACTACGTGACCTGCCCCTACCGCACCAGGAGCCCGCTGTGACCACCACCGAGACCACCGCCGCGCCCAAGCGCGGCCGTGCCCGCGCGACGATCGAGCTGCCCGCCGCCTCGAGCACGACGAGCGCCGTCGACGCGATCGCCAACGCGCCCTCCGCTGGCGCGCAGCAGGTGCTCGTCGAGCACTTGCACCTGCACCCCCTCAACCCGGCCCACCGCCACGACGCCGGCTTCGAGGGCCTGGCCGAGCTCATCCGCGCGCAGGGCGAGATCCGCGAGCCGCTCCTCGTCCGCGCCCACCCGCTCATCCCCGAGGCGTTCGAGGTACTCTCCGGCGCCCGTCGCCTCGCCGCGGCGCAGATGCTCGGCATGCTCATGGTCCCCGTGCGCGTCGTCGACGTCGACGACGCGACGGCCGTCGCCGAGGTGCTCGCCGGCAACCTCGAGCGCGCGGACTTCACGGAGTCGGAGGAGGCGGCGCTCGTGCAGGGCTCCCTCGACCTCGGCGTCTCCGAGGCCGACCTCGCCACGACGCTCGGCCGCCCCCGCTCGTGGATCTCCCGTCGCCGCGACGTCGCCGCCCTCGACCCGGCCGCGCGCCGCGTCGTCGACGCCGCCCCCGAGGTCGACCTCGTGCGCGCCGCGGCCGTCGCGGAGTTCGCCGACGACCCCGAGGTTTACGCCGACCTCGTCGAGGGCATCGCGGACGACGCCTTCGACCACGCCGTCGAGCGTGCCCGCCATGACCGCGGGCGGGCAGCGATGCGCCAGCAGCGCGTCGATGAGATCCTCGCGTCCGACCCCGGCATGACGATCCTCGACGAGCGCCCCTCAACATGGCAGGCCACCGACCCCGCCAAGTACCTCACCGGCCTCTCCGCGACCGCGGGCGGCAGGCAGATCACCCCGGCCGAGCACGAGTCGTGCGCCGGCCGCGCCGTGATCATCGACGTCCTCTGGTACGGCGCCCCCGACGCCACCGTGCGCGAGGAGCACTACTGCCTGACCTGGAAGACGTCCGGTCACTACGCGCGGCACGCCACCCAGGGATCGGGTGCGACGTCGGGCCCGATGACCGACGAGCAGAAGGCCGAGCGCAAGCACCTCGTCGAGACCAACAAGGCGGCGGAGGCAGCCCAGGTCGTGCGTCGCCGTTGGCTGGGCGAGTTCCTCACCAGCGACAAGATGCCGAAGAACGCCGTCGCGGCGACGCTCGCCTTCCTCGAGGCCTCCTACGGGTCCAACCTCGAGTGGACGCTCGCCCGCGAGCTCTACGGCAAGACGTGGTCGGACTCCCCGGCGAAGGCCGCCAACCGGCTCCTCGCCCTTGGATGCGCGGCGAGCGAGGCGCAGATGCCCAAGGACTACTGGCGCCACGCCGCCTCGAAGAAGAACAAGCGCGGCTCGACCCGCTACGCGACGTACCTCACCCACCTCGCCGAGTGGGGCTACGCCCTGGCCCCGCACGAGCAGGACGTCGTCGACGGCGCCGCCGCCGCCAAGGCCGCCGACTGATGGCTGCTATCCCGCGCGTCCCCATCGACCGCATCCAGCCCAACCCCCGCAACGTCCGCCGCGACCTCGGCGACCTCACCGAACTCGCCGCCTCGATCCGCGCTCGCGGGATCCAGCAGCCGCTCGTCATCGTCCCCCAGCGCAGCGGTCGCCCGTTCCTGCTGCTCGACGGTCACCGGCGCCTCGCGGCAGCGAAGGCCGCGGGCCTCGAGGCCGTGCCGTGCATCGCCTCGACGGACACGACCGATGAGCAGCAGACGTCGCACATGATCGCGGCCGCGCTGCACAAGGGCCTCAACCCCGTCGAGCAGGCCGAAGCGTTCGCCCGCCTCACGCGGCGTGGTCGCACACCCGCGGACATCGCGCGGCTCACCGGCTACTCGACGTCGACGGTCTCCGAGCGGCTCTCCCTGCTCGAGCTGCCCGCCGCCGTGCGCGCCCAGGTCGCTCGCCGCGAGGTCACGACGAGGGACGGCGTCGACATGGCCCGTCAGATCGCCGCGACCGGCCGCGGCGAGGCCCGCGTGCGCTCGGCCGCCCGCGCCGCCTGGTTTACCAAGACGCACGCGCTCGCGCCGCGACTCGCGTGCACACACGCCGGCGCCCGCCGCGTCGTCGGGCCCGCGTGCGGGCCGTGCTGGGAGCAGGCGATCCGTGACGACGAGCGAGCCAAGGTCACCGCGGCCGCCGACGTGCCCGCAGACGAGCCGTGAGCACCCCTGTGAGCGACGAGGGGCGCGCCGCCTACCGGATGCGCGTCGCGGCCGCCGTGTGCCGCGCAGCGCGCCGTGCACGCCCCGAGGCGCTCGACGCCCTCATCCACGCCGACGTCGCCGCCCACCTCATCCGCGGCGCCACCCCCGAGCAGCGCGCCAACCTCCACATCCTCGCCCGAGCCGTCCGAACGGAGCTCTACCCGTGACCACCCTCGTCGTCGACCTGGCAGACCTGCGCGCAGCGCTGCGCGCCGTCAAACCACACATCCCGACCGCGAAGGCTGAGCCGCGCCTCGCCCGCGTGAGGTTCACGCCGTTCGCTCAGAACGTCGAGCTCACCGCGACCGACCGCTACACGATCGCGCTCGCCCTCGTGTCCGTCGTCGACTACGAGGGCGCCGACGCCGAGCCCTGGGACCTCGGCAAGGACGACATCGACAAGGTCCTCGCCGTGTTCCCTGCGCCCGACGACGAGGTGCTCATCCGCATCGAGGCGACCGCGAAGGAGGTGACGTTCACCGACGTCGCCGGCCTCATCCCGGGGGAGTCCCTGACGCTGCAGCGCGCGACTTCCGGGCAGGACGACCTCTTCCCCGACGTCCGTCGGCTCTTCTCGGGCTCGCTGCGCCAGGGGCACACGCTCACGGGGGAGTGGTGGATCTCGCCCGCCCTGTTGCACCGCTTCGAGGTTGCCTCGTCGGTGTACGGCGAACCGATGATCTGCGAGCCGATCTCGACCGGCGCTGCGCTGACGGTCCGCATCGGGGAGGCGTTCCTCGGCCGCATCGCGATGACGCGCACCTCCGAGGACGCGCAGATCGAGGCCGCGAACCACGCCCGCGCGTGGGACGACCGTCTGCCGCTGCCGGCGGACCTCGAGCACCGTGAGTCCGGCGTCGTCGCGCCCCTGTACGGCGGCGCCGACCGTGAGAGCGACGAGGCGCGCGCGGCCCGCATGGAGCGCGACCGCGTCGAGCAGCTCGCGCACGCTGCCGAGGTCGTCGTCGCCTCGCAGTTCGGGTCCGTCTCGATGCTGCGCCGCAAGCTCGGCGGCATCCCGCTCACCAAGGCGCTGCGGCTCATGGACGAGCTCGGGGCGCTCGGCATCGTCGACGCAGCCGACGGCACCAAGGCGCGCAGCGTGCTGCGCCCGGCGCACGCCGCGGCCGACGTGGCCCGCGAGATCCGCGAGGCCCGCTGATGACCGTCGAGCACGTCACCCTCGCGCTCGTCGCCGCGGCTCTCTTCGTCATCGGCTACCTGCTCGGCACCTACGAGCGGCGCCGCACCGCGACGTGGCGTCTCGCCGCGGAGATCGCCGACGCCCTCGACGACTACGAGCTCATGCACGCCATGCAGGCCGTCGACGAGGCCGTCGCCCCGGCCCGCGCCCTGTACGTCGCCCGCGCCCTCACGGGCGCCGACCCACCCGATCTCTCGCGCCTCGACATCGCCGACGGCATCACCCCCACCGCACCCACCAAGGAGACCCCGTGACCACGCCCGCGTTCATCGCACTGCCGCTCACCGACGGCTGCACAGCCTCGATCCGCGTCGACCAGATCGTCGTCGTCTCCGACCGGACTGCGGACCCCATGGACCCCGACTCGCCCAGCTACCCGGGACACTCGCAGGTCGTCACCACCGCCTACGACGGCCGGTACATCGTCGACATGACCCCGACCGAGGTCCTCGAGGCGATGTACCAGGCCTACGTCGACGCAGAGCCTCCCGTCGGCGAACCCACGCCGCCCACCGAGCCGTGGGAGCACGACGGGCATAATCCCGTGCAGCACCGCGACGGCCGACCCCCGTGGTGCGCGGTGTGCGGCTGGACCTCGCCCGTCATTGGCCGACCCGCGGTCCAGGTCGCGATCCGGCCGACGCCGTGACCGCCCGAACGATCGCGAACACCGCCGAGCTCGACGCGCTGCCCATGGGGAGCATCGTGCGAACGGCGCGCGGTTCCGTCGCCGAGGCGCGCGCGGGCCGTCCCGTCGAGCCCCGGTGGCTCATCGCCGGGTACTTCGGCCCGCAGACGCTCTACTCCGACACCGACCTCCCCGCGCTCGTCCTGCACGACCCCAGCGCCCTGGTCCCTGTGGTGTCCGACGCCGCCGTCGAGGCGCTGGGCGAGTGGGACGTCGACGAGAGCGACGTCGCCGCGATCCGTGGCGCTGCGCTGGATGGTGCGGCGTGGGCACTGATCGACCGCACGAGTGACACAGCCGACCGGGGGCCGAGCGCGGAGACGTTCCGCGATGCTCTCCGCGACGTGAGTGCCGCGTTCCCGTTCCTGGGTGCGGCCCCATCCGCGAGCGTCGAGTGCCCTGGGATGTTCGTCGGATGGAGTGCCTTCGGTGCGACCTACCCGGACACCGTGTGCTCGACAGCGCTCACCTGGGAGGAGGGCCCCGAGCCTGCGTCCCCGACGCTCTGCGACGCCGACGACGACCACCGCCCCAAGGGCGTCCCGTGCCCTGTGTGCGACCCGGCGGGCTTCGACCGGTACGAGGATCACTCGGGTGCCCACCTGGCCGTCTACCGCCTCTGCGGGCTCGTCGCCGGCTTGGGGTCGCCCCCGCCCGCGACCCGCGAGGACGTCGACCTCACCGCGGTCCTCGGGCGCGTGTGGGACGACGGCAACGGGGCGGGCCTGGACGGGTGGACCGGCCCCGGTCGCGGTGCCGGAGAGGTCGACGACGAGGCCGTCCGCATCCGTGATCGTGCGGTCCGTCGCGCGCTCGACGCGATCACCCCGAGGGCCAACCGTGGCTGACGACCTCCCGCGCCACGGCGGCACGCGCCATCCCGTCGCCGACCCCACGGGCGATCACCGCGCCGACTACCTCGCGCGCCTCGAGTACGACCTCAACCCCGACGCCGGCCGTCGCGCGATCGCCTACACCGACCGCACGCCCGCGCCCGGCGTCGCCCTGGCGACGTCCCGCGGCTACCGCCGGGCCAGAACGGAGAGCACGCGATGAGCACCCAGCAGCGCTACGCGCAGTCCACCGAGGTCCCCTCGGACCGGTCCCGAGCCGAGATCGAGCGCACCCTCACCCGCTACGGCGCGGAGGCGTTCTCCTACGGCTGGGAGTCCGGCCGAGCCGCGATCGCGTTCGTCATGGGCGGTCGCCAGATCCGCTTCGTGCTGCCTCTGCCGGACCGCGACGACCGCGAGTTCACGCATCACTCCCGCGGGGAGCGGACGGCGTCGGCGGCCGAGACCGCCTACGAGCAGGCGGTTCGCCAGCGGTGGCGTGCGCTCGCCCTCATGGTCAAGGCGAAGCTCGAGGGCGTAGCGAGCGGCATCGTCACGTTCGAGACCGAGTTCCTGCCGCACACGGTGCTGCCCTCCGGGCGGACGGTCGCCGAGGACGTGCTGCCGGCTGTCGCGACCGCCTACGAGTCGGGCCGGGTCGCGCCCCTGATGATCGAGGGAGCCGACCGTGGCTGACCCGATCACCCCTGACGAGCGCACCACCCTGCGCGCGACGGTCGCCGCGCTCGACGCGGCGATGGCAGCGGACGACCCCACCCGGCCGCTCGTGACCGAGCACGGCACGCTGACGCTGCTCGCCCACGTGGCGGCGCAGATGTCGCGTCTGCTCGACGCCCTCGACACCGCCGAGGTCTTCGGCATCGGCGACTGGCGCGCGACGACCTGGGCCTACGAGCAGGCGTGTGCCGCCCGGGAGGCGCATCGGAAGCGGGCCGACACCGCCGAAGCCGAGCGTGCCGAAGCTCGCGCCGAACTCGCCGTCGCCCGTCAGCACCAGCGGGAGGCGTCCCTCACGATCCGGTCCGTCGAGGGCCTGCGCAAGGAGCGCGACGACGCCCTCGCCGAGGTCGCACGGCTGCGGGCTGAGGCGACGGAGCGCGATGAGTGGCTGCACGAGACCGCTGCGCTCCTGCCCGAGTCGGTCGACGGCGACGAGTGGGAGGGCGAGATCATCGCGCAGTACCTACGCAAGGCCGCCGCCGCACGATGACCGACTACGCCCACACCCGCTACGCCGAGCGCAACCGCCTCGCCAAGGCCTCCGCGCTCGCGGACGCCGCGGTCGCGCTCGGCTACCGGCCCTACGAGCTGCGTATCGTGCGCGTCGAGGACGACCCGGTCTGGCCGACCGTCGCGGACCGCGACCGTCGCCTGGCCGTGCGCCGTCGTGCCGGCATGACGCGCTCCGCGTCGGCCGAGACGTGGATCGCTGCGCTCGAGCTGCTCGACGCGCGCGAGCGGGAGACCGCCTCGCGCACTCGCGGCTCGGACTGCGCGGCACGGTGTGGGTACGTCGTCATGCCCGTGCGCTCCGCCAGCGGTGAGCGCACCTTCTACCTCGACCCGCACCCGCACCCCGCGGGGCGCACACGGCTCGAGGAGCGCGGCGGCATCGTCGTCGCGCACATGATCGCCGGTCACGAGACCCCGCCGGAGGATGCGCCGCTCTACAGGCAGCACCTGGCGTCGTGCCCGCGGAGCCCGGACGCGCCTGCGCGTCGCTGGGCCGAGGCACCCAGGTGCCCTGTCTGCCGGGAGCCGATGGACGGCGGCGTGTACCTCGCCGATCCGACCTACCGCTCCCACCCGTGCTGCGACCCCCGAGGGGAGGTGACCACCAATGACCGCACGATCGCACTCGCGCGCACGCCGGCGCGACAAGCGCCGCGCCGCCCGCGTCCGACGCAACGTGGGCGTCCGACGCCCCCTGACCGCTCAGTCCTGATCCGCCTCCCAGCACCACAGGAGACCCCACGAGATGGCCTTCTTCCAGGTCGACGATGACTTCCCCACGAACCACAAGATCGAGCGCATGATCGAGGACGAGAGCGCCGCCAGGGCTGCCCCCGCGATCATGCTCTGGGTCCTGGCCGGGGCGTCGTCACGCAAGCAGGGGACCGACGGCGCCACGACCGCCAAGCGCGCGACCCGCCTCATGGGCGGGGACGCTGCGCTGGCCCGTGCCGCCGCGAAGCTCCTGGTCAAGCACGGCCTGTGGCACGCGCCGAAGCACGGCTGCGAGAAGTGCCCGGACACCCCCGCGGCGTCGTGGGTGTTCCACGACTGGAAGCAGTTCGGCTACGCCCCCGGCGCGTCCGAGCGCATCCAGAAGGACAAGCAGAAGGAGCTCCGCCGCCCCGAGATCGTCGAGGCCGTATGGGCCCGTGACACCGACGCTCACGGCGTCGCCCGCTGCCGTTACTGCTCGATGCGCGTCGAGAAGCCCGCGCGCGGCTCGCACGGCGGCAAGCGTCGAGGCGACGCCGTTGGACAGCTCGATCACGTCGACCCGACCAAGGCGATCGGCCCGACGAACATCGTCGTCGCATGCCCCGACTGCAACCGCACGAAGGGTCAGCGCACGCCCGAACAGGCGGGCATGACCTTGAAGCCACCGCCCCAGCGCGCGGACGTTCCCGCAGGCCAGGGCGCCTCGGATCAAGTCAACGATCAAGTTGCGATCAAGACCGGATCAAGTTCCGAGGTGTCCCCCACGCGGGCGCGGCCGCGCGCGGGCGCTGGTGGGGTTCTGGTGGGGTCAGGGTTGGGTAGTCCTGGGGTAGCGGGCGCCGCGCCCGTGGTCCCCGTCCCGGCTCGCTTCGGTCCCTCGGTCTGGCAGGGCCACCACGGCCCACCCCCGGACCCGGACCTCATCGCCCAGGCCACGTGCCCCGACCACGGCCACCCCCGCCCGTGCCGCACCTGCGCTGCCGCACCCTACGAGGCCGCCGCCTCGACCCCTGCACCTCGCCGCACCCGCCGCGGCTCCCGAGGCCGTCGCCGCTCGACCGAGGAGACCCTCTGATGTCCACCTGCCCTGTCCCGATCCGCTCCCGGTACGGCGTCGTCGCGTGCGACAAGACCTGCCCGCCCGGCATGACCGTGTGCGGCGACTGCGCCAACGCCCTCGCGATCCGGCTGCTGTACGTCCCGCTGACCCTCGCCGCGCTCGAGGACGCATGGCTCAAGGCCCAGCGCTTCTCGGTCCGCTCGCTCGGCGCGACCTCGAGCGAGGAGGCGCCCGTACCGTTCAACGACCGCGCCGGCTCCGCAGCCCGCACCCTGCGCTCGGCCCTGCTCGCGATCGCCACGACGCTCGCCGCCGCCACCGGCCGCCTCGGCCCGGTCCCCACCGACGTCGGGCTCGCCCGCTACCTCGCCCAGGCGGTGCCCACACTGCGTGCTCGGCACGACGGGCCCACCCTCGTCGCGCAGCTCTCGGCAGCCCTCGACGACGCCGACCGTTCGTGCGACCGTCCCGCCGACCGCGTGCCCCTCGGTCGCTGCCGCCAGTCGCTCGAGGACGGACGCACGTGCGACGCGACGGTCTACGCCGCCCGCGGCCAGGACGTCGCACGATGTGCGTGCGGTGCCGAGCACGACGTGCGCGCCCGACGCGCCGCGCTCCTCGGCCGGGCCGAGCACCTCGACCTGCCAGCGACGCAGCTCGCCCGCGCGATCGACGGCCTCGGCGTCGAGGTCACCCCGAAGCAGATCGACAACTGGGTCCAGCGCGGGCGGCTCACGCCAGCCGGCATGACGAGCACCCGACCGGCCCGTCGCACGTACCGCGTGGGCGACGTCCTCGACATCGTCAACGCCGACGCCGCTCGCCGTGAGGCCCGTGCCCGCCCGGCCAGCGCGTAACCGGAAACTTGCTTGAACCCCTGGTGAGGAGTACCTTCGGGTTCAGTGAGTCGTAGTGGCTCCAAGGCCCGGCCCCGCAAGGGACCCGGGCCTTCGTGCTGTGGTGGCACATACCCCGGGCAGGGGACCGGGCGCGGACGGAGGACGGGCCGTCCGCGCCCGCACCCAGGAGGTGCACGATGCGCGGCAGATCCGGCCACGCCTGGCGCATGCTCGTCGCCCAGCTCTGCCCGCCCGGGTCCTACTGCGAGGTCGCGGTCTGCTACGCACCGACCCGCGAGATCCTCTTCGGGCTGCGACCCCGGCACCCGCTCGGCCCCAGCCTCGACCACGTCGTCGAGATGTGGGAGGGCGGCGACCCCGAGGACCCTGCCAACCTCGTGCCCGCACACCTCACGTGCAACGTCCGCAAGTCCAACGCGCGCCGCGCCCAGGCCCGCACGCAGGCCGAGCGGTCCCGCGGCTCCCGCGTCCGCACCGCCGCGCTCAGCGCGCAGCCACGACGGCGACGCTCGTCGAGCATCCTCGACGACGACTGACACGCACACGACCACCCGAGCATCAGCGTTTCCCCAGGTCACCGTCGATTTTTGGAAAACCGACTGCGCGGAGACCCGCGCATCTCCATTTTTCTCTCCCTACCGAATCGCCCCAGGTGGCGCCCTACAGACGGTGACCGGAAGGAGCCCCGCGGTGACGACGCTCGACATCACGAATCACGGCCTCTCCGGCTACCGCCGCGGCTGCAAGTGCGAGACCTGCCGCCGAGCCAAGCGCGAGTACATGCGCACGTGGCGCGACCGCCGCCGCCGCGAGACCGCCGCGCTCGCGGACGAGCGGGACGTCGTCGAGGAGACGGCTCGCGACCTCGACCCGCTCGCACCTGTGCCGGCGTTCGACATGTCCGCGGACCCGGGTCGCATCGAGCGCGCGCTGCGCCGCGACCTCAAGGGGCTCACGGGCGAGCCCCCGTGGAAGCGCACGCTCTCGGCCGTCGCCCGGCTCAACGCGCGTCTCCTCGACCAGGCGCCGAAGATCGACCGGCTCGACCTCATCTCCCCGATCGAGCTCCGCCTCGTCGAGCAGCTCAAGCTGCTGCGCGGCGTGAGCCTCGGCTCCTCGAGCGGCTCGATCGCGGACGACGCCGAGAAGCTGCTCCGGGACATGGCCGGTGACTCGGACTAGGCCCGAGGCCGTCCCGCTCTTCCACACGCCTCGGCACCCGACCCGCGAGACGACCGGCCGTCGCAAGGCCGGCGTCGCCCGCGCGCTCGGCACACCCTTCATCCCGTGGCAGCGAGACCTCGGCGACGTGTGGGGCGAGATCGACCCGACGACGGGGGAGTACTGGTACGACACGCTCGTGCTGCTCGGCCTGCGCCAGACGGGCAAGACAACGTTCGTCCGCGCCGACCTCACTGAGACCGCGCTGTACCGCAAGCGCGCGCTCATCCGGTACACCGCGCAGACCCGCCAGGACGGCCTCCTCCGCCTCGAGCACGACTTCTACGAGCCGATCCGCGACTCCGCGCTCGGGCTCTTCCTCGATGACCGCATCGGGTCCAAGCGGCGCGGCACGCCGGGCTGGTGGGCCAAGACCGGCGCCGAGCACATCCGCTTCCGCAACGGCTCCCGCTGGGAGACCGGCGCCGTCAAGTCGACGTCGGGACACGGCCCGACCCTGCACAAGGGCGGGATCGACGAGGCGTTCGCCCACCGTGACGCCGCGATCGAGCAGGCGATGCGACCAGCGATGCAGACCGTCGCCGGGTCACAGCTGCTCATCGCATCGGCCGCCGGCGACACAACGTCGACCTACCTCGCAGGCAAGCGCAAGGCCGAGGTCGCACGCTTCGGCTCGCTCGTCGCCCAGCACGGTCCCCTCGGCCCGACGCGCTCGCGGACGATGTTCGTCGAGTACGCGCTCCCGCGCGACGCCGACCCGACCGACCCCGAGTCCTGGTGGCGCTGCCACCCCGGCCTTGGCTGGCTCACGACCGAGGAGAAGCTCGCCGCGGCGCTCGAGGCCGCCGACGCCGACCCGTGGGAGTTCTACCGGCCCTACCTCGGCTGGTGGAAGGACACCTCTCGCGAGACCTGGGTGATCCCCGAGGCCTCGCTCGACGCGTGCAAGGTCGACGACCCGGACGCCCCCGACTGGATCGGCGCGCCGGTCTACGCCGTCGACACCTCGCCCGACCGCAGCATGTCGTCCGTCGGCCTGGCAGGGCGCTCGCCCGAGGCCGCCGCGTGGGTCGAGGTCGCTCGTCGCGATCACGGCACGGCATGGGTCGTCCCCGTGCTCGAGCGCCTGCGCTCCGACCTCGGGGGCACCCTCGTCGTCATCGATGGCGCAGGGCCCGCAGCGACGCACGAGACCGCGCTCACGAAGGCGGGGTTCACCGTCGTGCTCGCCTCGACCCGAGAGGTCAACGTCGCGTGCGGTGGGATCTACGACGACGTCGTGACCGGCGACCTCCGCCACGGCGGCGACCCCGAGATCTACGAGTCCGTCAAGGCCGCCCGCTGGATCCCCTCGGGCGACTCCCGCCGCTTCGGACGGACCCGCTCGCTCGACGACATCACCGCCCTGTACGCCGTCACCCTCGCCCGCCACGGCCTCCTCACCCGAGCGCCGGCCGACTACGACCCAGCCGCGTCCGTCATCGGCGCAGCCAAGGAGACCCCGTGACACTCACGACGCTGCTCGACCTCGCTGGGTCGCTGCTCATCGTCGCAGCGATCGCGGTCGCTCTTGCCCCCGTCAGCCTCGCCCTCGCGCTCGGCGCCGCGGGCACCGGGATCCTCGCCCTGTCGTGGGTCATCGACAAGCCTCGCCGCCGGAAGGGACGCCGATGAGCCTGTTCCGCCGCGCCTCGACGTCGACCGAGCTCGTCGGCATCGGCACGCGCGCCCGCGCTCGCGGACGCGCCGTGCGCTCGACCGAGGCCCGCCAGCAGTCCGTCGTGTGGGCAGCGTGCCGCCTGCGCGCCGACCTGGTCTCGCTCATGCCCGTCGACGTCTACCGCAAGGCCGGGCCGATCAACGTCAAGGTCCCCACACCGCCGATCCTCACCGTCCCCTCGGCCTGGGCGGACGGTCAGCCGATGACGATCTCCGAGTGGCTCGGCTCCTCGCAGATGGACCTCGACACGCACGGCAACGCGTTCGGCATCGTGCGCGCAGTCGACGCGCTCGGCAAGCCCGCGCAGATCGACCTCGTAGCGGCCGAGGACGTCTCGGCCCGCATCAAGGACGGCCGCATCGTGTCCTACCGCATCGCGGGGGAGAAGACCGAGACGCGGCACGTCTGGCACGAGCGGCAGTACACCGTCGGCGGCTTCCCCCTCGGGCTCTCCCCGATCGCGCACGCAGCCCTCTCGATCCTCGGCGCGAGCGGCGCCCAGACCTTCGCGACCGACTGGTTCGCCAACGGCGCCGTCCCCAGCGCGCACCTCAAGAACACCGCGATGGAGATCCCGAACGCCGCGAAGGCCACAGCGATCAAGGAGCAGTTCCAGGCGTCCGTCGCCAACGGCGAGGTGTTCGTCTCGGGCAAGGACTGGGAGTACTCCGCGCTCGCGGCGAAGGCCTCGGAGTCCGGCTTCATCCAGCAGATGGAGTACACCGACGTCGCGCTCACGCGGTTCTTCGGCGTGCCGGCGGACATGGTCGACGTGCAGTCGAGCACCGGGTCGGTGACCTACGCGAACATCACCCAGCGCAACCTCCAGCTCCTCGTCATGAACCTCGGCGGCGCGGTCAAGCGCCGCGAGGACGCGATCTCCACGCGCATCCTGCCCGCCCCGCGGTTCGCGAAGCTCAACCGCGACGCCGTCCTCGCGATGGACGCCAAGTCGCGCGCCGAGCTCTTCAAGGTCCAGATCGACGCGCGTCTGCGCGCGCCGTCCGAGCTGCGCGTGCTCGAGGACCTCGAACCGTTCGACGAGGCGCAGTACTCCGAGTTCGACCGCCTCTTCGGCAGCCGCACGACGACGACCCCCCAGACCGCACCGACGGGAGAGAAGTGATGGACCCCGAGATCCTCGAGCAGGCCGCGGCGGCTCGCGGCGCCGGCGTCGCCCAGCGCGGTGACAGGCCCCGTGAGCGACGCAACGCCCAGGACCCCACGGCCCGCGCGGCCGCGCGCGTCAGCGGCGTGCGCATGACCCTGCGGGCCGTCGACGACACCGACGAGAGCGCGCTGCACTTCACCGGGTACGCCTCGGTCTACGAGCGCGGCTACGAGATGTGGGACTTCTACGGGCCCTACACCGAGATCGTCTCCGCCGGCGCAGGCGCGCTCTCGCTCGCCCGCACCGACCTCGACGTGCCGCTCGTCCTGCAGCACCAGTCGCTGCGCCGCATCGCCCGCACGACGAACGGCACGCTCACCCTCTCCGAGGACGAGACGGGCCTCCTCGTCGACGCGCCGACGCTCGCCGCCCGCGACCACGACGTCGCGTACATCGCACCGAAGATCCGCGCCGAGCTCATCGACGAGATGAGTTTCATGTTCCGCATCGAGCGCGGCCAGTGGTCCCCGGACTACACCGAGTACCGCATCGAGCAGTACGACATCCACCGCGGTGACGTCGCGATCGTCGGCTACGGCGCGAACCCGCACACCTCCGGATCCGTGCGCACCGCGCGCACCCAGACCCGCCGCCTCGACCTCGGCCTCGTGTCCGAGGACGAGCGGCTGCTCGCGCTCCGCTGAGCCGAGCCCACTGCTGCTCGCACGCTCCGCTCGAGCCCGTCCCGCGCCACGGCCTGGGACGGCCGACCGAGACCCGTCGACCGGCGCCCCGCACACACAGCCCGCGAGGGCACCATCGAGAGGAGTGAGGTCATGGACCTCGAGAAGCTCATCGCGCAGATGCGCGAGAAGATCAACGCCCGTATCACCGCGCGCAACGCCGCGTCGATCGAGCTCGGCACGCTGCGCGAGAAGGCCGAACCCACGGCCGCCGACGCCGACCGCGTCACGCACCTGCGCAGCGAGAAGGAGTCCCTCGACTCCGAGCTCCGCGGCCTCGACTCCGAGCTCCGCGCGCTCGAGGAGGAGAAGGCGTCCGACGACGCACTCGCCCGCCTCGCCCAGCGCGTCACGCCCATCGGCGCCCCCAGCGCTCGCGGCCAGGAGACCGAGCGCGACGGCGCGCACGCCAGCGTGGCGGAGTCGCGCACGTACTCGCGAGAGTCGGACCCAAAGGGCCTGGCGTTCCTCCGCGACGTCGCCCTCGACCACATGGGCGTCCGGGACGCCGGTGAGCGTCTCTCGCGCCACATGGTCGAGGAGCGCGCCGACCGCGGCGAGGTCGTCTCGCGTGCGGTCACCGCGGCCGGCTCGCCGGGCACGATCGTGCCGCAGTACCTCATCGACCTCTACGCGCCGAAGGGGCGCCCGGGCCGCAAGTTCGCCGACTCGTGCCGTCACCACGACCTGCCGGCCACCGGCATGACGGTCTACATCCCGCGGCAGACGGCGCTCACGTCGGCGGCCGAGCAGGCCGCCGAGCTCGACCCGGTGAGCGAGACGGACTACGACGACGAGCTCATCTCCGTCAGCGTCCGCACCAACGCGGGCTCGCAGACGATCTCCCGCCAGGCCGTCGAGCGTGGGCTCGGGACCGAGGACATCGTGTTCGCGGACCTCCTCAAGTCCTACGACACGGCCCTCGACGCGCGCCTCATCAACGCGCCGACGTGGGGTCTGCTCGCGGTCGCGAACACGCTCACCTTCACGAGCGCGGCGCCGACGGCGGCTGAGCTCTACCGCAAGATCCTCGGCGGTAGCGCGAACATCGAGGACGTCCTGCAGGACCTCGACGAGGACGACCTCTTCACGCTCATGCGTGGTCGCCGCTGGGCGTGGCTCAACGGCGAGGTCACCGACCAGAAGCCGTTCGTCCAGAACTCCGCTTTCGGCCCGGCGTTCGCCACGACCGACGGCGCGGCCTACCCGGCCGGCACCCGCGGTCTGCTCCCCAACGGCGGCCGCGTCGTGACGGACAACAACCTCCCGGCCAACCTCGGCACCGGCACCGACGAGGACGTGGTCGTCGTCGTCGCCGAGCACGAGGCGCACCTCTGGGAGGACCCCTCGGCGCCGTTCTTCATCCGCGCCGAGCAGCCGCAGGCGAAGAAGCTCGGGATCGACCTGGTCCTCTACGGCTACTTCGCGGCGTGCTTCAACCGCGTCGTCGACGCGCAGGGCACGCCCAAGGCAGTCCACCAGAAGATCTCGGGCACGGGTCTCGTCGCACCGACCTTCTGACCTACCCGTCGGCCCGCACCCGCGCTTGCAGGTGCGGGCCGACGCCCACCCCACCTCTCAGCACGAAGGAGCCCGACATGGCCACCGCGCACCGCGGCGCCGCACAGGACCGCGCCACCGCTTCCCAGGACCGCGCCGAGCTGCGCCAGGCGCTCGAGACCGAGCTGCGCGGCTACGTGCGCCGTGGTCTCGACGACCGCGCCGACGACGTGCGCGCCTCGCTCCGCGCCCACGGCTTCGACGTCGACGACGAGGGCGACGGCACCGAGACCGCCGGCGGGGCCGACGACGAGGGCGACGGCACCGAGACCGCCGGCAGGACCGACGACGAGGCCGACGACGAGCCCCTTGGCTCGACGGACGAGACCGCGCCGTCCGACGAGCCCACCCCGGCTCGCACACGCCGCAGCGGCCGTGCCTCGGCCGCTGCCGCCGACGCCCAGGGCTGACCATGGCAACCACCCTCGGCTGGCCGACGACCGAGGCCGACATTCGCGCCGCGACCCGCTGGGCCGACACCACGCACCCTGACATCGACCTTCCGTCGATCGCGCTCGCGGCCGTCTCGATGATCGAGCAGCGCGTCGGGCCCTGGTCCGGGCAGGTGCTCACCCACACGGTGACCGTCCGCGAGTCGACGCGCGCGGTCGTCCTGCCGTGGCCCGTCGCGTCTGTCGACTCCGTGACGGTCGACGGCTCGCCGATCACCGTCGAGACGGCGCACGACGTCGTCTACCTCGACGACGTCCGGGGCACGGTCGTCATCACGGCCACGGCCCGTGACGCCGACTCTGCGCCGTGGGAGGTCAAGCTTGCGGGCCGCGCGCTCGGAGCGTTCCTCGCCCGCCAGGAGGCCGTCTCCCCGAAGCTGCCCGGCAACGTCCGCATCACCGGCGGGGACAACCCCGACGTCGACGTCCAGCAGGGGTTCGCGCTGCCGCGCCGGGTCTCGGAGATGATCCGTCCCTACGCGCTGACGGGGGCGTTCGCATGACCACCGGTGTCGGCATGTACCCGTCGATCGGAGCCGCAACCGCGGCCGTCAAGACGGCCGTGCACGCTGCGGTGATCTCCGCGCTCGCGGCCGACCCGGACGGCGTCGAGGTCGCGTTCGGCTTCGTCTGGCCGCCGCCGCACCTGTGGGACATCGTCGCGGTTACCTCGACGCGCACGACCCCGGGCGACGGCACCGTCTCCCCGAACCGGCGCCGGCAGATGACCGTCTACCAGGACCTCTCCGTCCTCTCGTTCCGGGTGACCGACGACGAGCAGGTCGTGCACGACCGCGCCTACGCGATCCTCGCCGCGATTGACGAGCACCTCCGCGAGGACCCGACGCTCGACGGCGCCGTCCTCTGGGTCCTCTCCGACGACGTCGCCTCCGACGGCGCGACGACCGAGGAGGACGCAGGCCAGGGGCGCGTCTGCGAGATCGCCGTCACCTACGCCGCCCAGATCATCGTCACGAGGTAGGAGCCATGCCGAAGTTCATCAACGTCTCCCCGCTGGGGGCGCTCGACCTGCCGCTCCTCGGCCGCGTCGTCGCACCCGGCGAGGTCATCGAGCTCACCCGAGCCCAGGCCCGTCACCTCAAGGGGCAGGCCGACTGGAAGCCCGTCTCCGCCGCGCACGAGGCCGCCGACGGGGCACAGACCGACACGACCGGCGCCGGCGGCGCTGACACCCAGGACGGAGCAGCACGGTGAGCATCCAGAGCGACTACACGGTCGGTCTCGCCAAGGAGACGACCTACGGCACCTACGCCGTTCCGACGCGCTTCCTCGAGGCAGACGCAACCCTCAAGGAGGCCGTCGAGACGGCCCAGGGCACGGGCATGCGCCCGGGCAAGCGCGTGGCGCGCGCGAGCCGCCGCGCGATCGTCAAGCGCGTCAGCGAGGGCGAGATCACGCTCGACGCCACGACCCGCGGGCTCGGCTACATCCTCGAGGCGTTCTTCGGCACCTCGACGAGCACCGAGACGTCCGTCGGCTCGGGCGTCTACCAGCAGGTGCACACCCTCTCCAAGCACGACTTCGGCCCGTCCTACACCGTGCAGCAGGGCATCCCGCGCCTGGGCTCGATGACCACCGACGCCTACACCTACCTCGGCGCGCAGTGTGGCTCGCTCTCGCTCGAGGCAGCTGCCGACGCGATCGTCACGCTGACCTCCGGCTGGGTCGCACGTGAGCTCACGCTCGAGGAGACCTACGCCGCGCCGTCCTACCCCGACGAGTTCGACCTCTTCACGTTCGTCGCCGGCGGCATCTACGTCGGCGGCACGGCGTTCACCGCGCCCACCGCGACGGCGCCCGCCTCCGCCGGCACCGCGCTCGCCACCGTCCGCTCCGCATCCGTCGCCCTCGACAACGGCCTCGACGACAACGGATGGAACCTCGGCAACGGCGGCCGGCGCTCGCGGCCCGCCGCCTACGGGGGCGGCCGCGACGACGCGGTCTCGGGATCCTTCGAGGTCGAGTACACGGGCCGTGACTTCGTCGACGCGTACCGAGACCAGGCCGAGCTCTCGATGATCCTCGAGTTCCAGGGCCCGGCAGAGATCGCGACGGGGGAGTACCCGCTCCTGCAGATCTCCGTCCCGACGATCTACCTCGACGGCGACCTGCCCACCGGCAACGGCGGTGACGTCATCACCGTCTCGCACGACTGGACCGGCCTGCAGGGTTCCGACCCCGAGCCCGTCTACGCCGTCTACCGGTCCCTCGACACCGCGCTCTGACGTGGCCAAGAAGGCGTCGAGCGAGGCCGCGTCCGCCGCGGCCTCGCTCGACTTCGAGCTCGACACGGGCAACCTGCGTGAGGTGCTCGACGCCGCCAAGGCGTTCTCCCCGAAGCTCGCCCGTGAGCTGCGCAAGGAACTGCGCCAGGTCGGCGCCGACATCATCGCCGAGCAGACCAAGATCCTCTCCGGCCCGCTGCCCGGATCGGTCGCCGTCACCGGCACCAAGACCCGCATCGTCGTCCCCAAGAACGGCCGCGCACCCTACCGGCGCACCGTCAACGTCTACGAGGAGCGTCAGCGCACCGCACGCGACCGCAAGCGCGGCATGCGCAAGGCGATCGCCGCGGGGCTCAAGACCCGCGTCGTGACCGGAAAGACACGCCAGGGCGTCGCCGTCCGCACGACCCGCAGCGCCTCAGGATCCGCACCCGTCCAGGCCTGGCAGTCCCGACGCTTCCGCCACCAGGTGTTCTCCACGGGCACCTACGTCGACCAGCTCGGCCAGCCCTACTTCTGGGGCCCCGCGATCACCGGGCGCGACGCAGCCATGAAGAAGATCGACGCCGCGCTCGCGGCCGCGATCACCGAGATGACCAAGGAGTCCAACGGATGAAGCTCCGACTCGACGACGGCACTGAGTTCCGTGCCGTCAACCTCAACACGGCCCGTGGGCGCGACGTCATCGCGCTGCAGACCGAGACGGGCAAGGGCATCGACGAGTTCTACGCGATGGGGGAGGACCCCAAGAACCAGGCGTACCTCACGAAGGTTGTCGAGTACCTCTCGGAGCGCAACCGCGGGATGTTCCTCACGTTCGACGAGATCCTCGATCGCACGATGCCCACCGTGATTCCCGAGCCGGGCGACCCGGGCGTCCGCGGCGAGGTGGCTCAGGACGACGAGGCGGGCCCTACGGCAGCGTCGACGGCTTCCCTGCCCGTCGACGCCGACGCCGCGCACGAGGCTCGACCGTCGACCCCCGCGTCCTCGCCCTATGCCGCTCCGAGCGATGGGTCGACGAGCAGGTCGATCGACGGATCCTCGACGTCCTGACGGTCTTTCGCGGCATGACGCCGCAAGCGGTCCTCGACCTCGACATGAAGACGTGGTTCGCGATCGCGCTCACCGTCGACCAGGTGCGCGCCGAGCGCCGCACGTCCGAGCGCGGCACGCGCACGAACACCCACTCCCCGCGACGTCGTCGCGCACGCTGACCCGAAGGAGCACCCGTGGCCAACGTCAAGGACTTCGTCGTCAACATCATCGGCGAGGACAACTCCTCCAAGGCGTGGAACACCTTCAAGGCCAACGCTGGCAAGGCCGCCGCGGCTGCCGCGGCCGCGTTCGCCGGCAAGGAGATCGGTGAGGCGATCCAGGCCAACATCGACGCGGAGTCGATCACGGACAAGCTCTCCGCATCTCTCGGGGCGACGGTCGAGGAGTCCAAGGCCTGGGGTGAGGCAGCGTCGGGCGTGTACCGCGACGCGTGGGGCGAGTCCATGGAAGACGCCGCGGCCGGCGTTGAGTCCGTAATCGGCAACATCAAGGGCATGCGCACCGCGTCGAGCGCCGACATCGAGGCGGTGACCGGGAAGGCGATGGCGCTCGCAGACGCGATGGGCGTCGACGTCGCCGAGTCGACGACGGCCGCGGGCATCCTCATCAAGAACGGCCTTGCCAACGACGCCACCGGAGCGTTCGACCTCATCACCGCGTCGCTGCAGAAGATCCCCACCTCGATGCGCGGTGAGGCGATCGACGCGATGACGGAGTACTCGACGAACTTCAAGAACCTCGGTCTCTCTGGGGACGAGGCGCTCGGGCTGCTCGCGAAGACCGCTGGCATCAGCTCCGTCGCGCTCGACAAGACCGGCGACTCGATCAAGGAATTCACGATCCGGGCGACCGACGGCTCCAAGTCCTCGCGCATGGCACTCGCTAGCGCGCTCGGTGACGACTTCTGGCAGGACGCGGAGAACAACCTCCTCGCGGGCGGCAAGACCGCACGCAAGACGTTCGACGACATCGTCAAGGGCCTGCTCGCGATGGAGGACCCCTCCGACCAGGCAGCCACGGCGATCGCGCTCTTCGGCACCCCCATCGAGGACATCGGCGTCGACAACATCCCCGCGTTCCTCGAGGCCCTCGAGGGTGCGGAGGAGGGGCTCGGAGACACCGCTGGCGCCGCGGAGAAGATGGCCTCGACGCTCTCGGGCAACCCGAAGTCGCGCGTCGAGGAGATGCGCCGTGGCTTCGAGGGGTGGAAGCAGGACCTCATCGGACTCCCCGGTCCGATGGGCACCGTCGTCGCAGCGACGACCGCCTTCGGCGGCCAGGCCATGCAGCTCGCCACGACGGTCGGCCTCGGCATCGTCGCCCTGCAGAACTTCTCTCTCGCTCAGACGAAGGCGACGATCTCGACTGTCGCCTCGAACGTCGCCACAGGCGCGGCCAAGGTCGCCTCCGGCGCGGCCACTGCCGCGCAATGGCTGTGGAACGCAGCCCTCACCGCGAACCCGATTGGCATCGTCGTCGTCGCGATCGGCGCGCTCGTGGGCGCCCTCGTGTGGTTCTTCACCCAGACCGAGACCGGCAAGAAGGTCATCGACGCAGCGTGGTCCGGCATCAAGACCGCGATCTCCTCGGTCACCGACTGGTGGAAGGGCACCGTCATGCCGATGTGGAACACCACATGGTCGACGCTCAAGGGGATCTTCTCGACGGGCTCCACCGGCGTCCGGAACATCCTCTCCGGCGCATGGAACCTCATCAAGGGGATCTTCAAGTGGACGCCCGTGGGCCTCATCATCGGCCACTGGGACGGCATCAAGGGCGCGTTCTCCCGCGGCGGCAACGCGGTCAGAACCGTCCTCAACGGCGCGTGGAACCTCATCAAGGGGATCTTCAAGTGGACGCCCATCGGCATCATCACGAGCAACTGGGACTCGATCATCGGCTTCTTCAAGAAGATCCCCGGCCGGTTCACCTCGGCGCTCAGCACCGTCCAGTCCGCGATCGGCGCACCGTTCAAGGGCGCGTTCAACGCCGTCGCCGGCTGGTGGAACGGCTCCGTCGGCAAGATCAGCTTCCAGGTCCCCGACTGGGTCCCAGGCGTCGGCGGCAAGGGCTGGTCCATCCCGAAGATCCCGCTGCTCGCTTCGGGCGGCGTGGTCACGTCAGCCACGCTCGCCGTCGTCGGTGAGGGATCCGAGCCTGAGGCGGTCCTCCCGCTGTCCAAGCTCGACGCGATGCTCAACGCTCCCGCGTCCAGCAACGGTCGCGCGGCGCTCGTCATCGAGAACTACTACGCAGGGGACGCCAGCGCATCCGCGCTCGCGGACGAGCTGCTCTGGAAGGTTGGCCGCCGATGACGACTCGACTGCTCGCCGCCGTCGAGACCCCGGCGCTCGACCCGTGGCAGGCGCAGATCCGCGGCGTCGTCCTCGGGCCGGGGACGGCCTACGAGTGGGAGGGCAAGCTCGACGGCTTCGACGAGACCTCTGGGCTCAGAGATGCCGACATCGACCGGCCCGCCGGCCACGGCGCGTTCTCGATGATCGACTACGCCCAGCCCCGCACGATCGCCTTCACGCTCGAGGCCGCCGACGAGCCCGACCTCGGCGTCAGCCTTGCCTCCGCGCTCGCGGACCTCGAGGTGGCGCTCGCGCCCTCGGAGACGGCCGAGACGGTCCCGTTCTGGTACCACCTGCCGATGCTTGGCATGCGTCGCGCCGACGTCAAGGTGCGCCGTCGACGCGTGGCGGTCGACGACCGCTACGAGGCGGGCGTCGTGCTCGTCGATGTTCAGCTCACGGCGCCCGACCCGTTCCTGTACGGCCCCGCGAGCACCGCGACCACGACCTTCGCCGCGCTCGCGGGCGGGCTCGAGTTCGACCTGTTCTCGGACGGAGCGGGTGAGGACGTCGGCTACCTCGACTTCGGGGCACCGTCTGTCACCGGACGCATGACGCTGACGAACCCGGGTACGGCGCCGGCCTGGCCGCAGTTCCGCATCGAGGGTCCGACCCCGGCAGGCGGCTTCGAGATCATCTGCGTCGACACAGGGCGCACGATCCGCTACGTGGGCGCGGTGCCCGCAGGGTCGCACGTCGAGATCAACCCTGCCAGCGGCACGGCGACGCTCGATGACGTCGCCGACCGTGGCGGGCAGCTCGTGCGACGCGAGTGGTTCTCCGTGCCCGCGGGGAAGTCGATCGAGATCTACTTCGCGCCGATCGGCGCGAGCACCCCAGCGACCCTGACGGCGGCGTTCGCCCCGACCTACTGGTGAGGAGCCACCCATGACGTTCTTCCGAGGCCTGTTCGTCCGCAAGGACGCGACGCGCGGCACGAGCCCTGTCGAGGCACGCAAGTCGCTCGCAGGCCTGTTCCTGCCCGCGGGCGCGGTCGGCGCGCGTGCAGGCGTCCTCTCGGGGCTGGCGGTCTCGGGCACGGGCTCGTGGGCGTACTCGGTCTCGGCCGGGTACGTCGTCCTCTCGCGGTCAGCCGCCGACGGCGCGGTGCTCGCCGGCAACGACGCCGCGGCGACCGTGACGACGTCCCCGGCCCCGGCATCCGGATCGCGCATCGACCTGGTGTGGGTCAAGCACTCCGACGTCGACGCGGGAGACCCGACGAGCGAGATCGCCCTCGGTGTCACGGAGGGCACCGCGGCCGCCTCGCCCGTCGCGCCGACGCTGCCCACGGGAGTGTTCGAGCTCGCGCGGGTTACGGTCGCGGCGGGGGCAACCTCGACGTCGCACGCGTCGGTCTCAATTGCCTCTACGGCGACTCGATCGGGGCTGCGTGGCAGCCAGGTCACGGCGCCAACAGTGGCCTCGCTCGACGTTCTGTACCCCTCCGCACCGGACGGTCTCACCGCCTGGGCGACGACCGAGAATGGTGTCTATGTCCGCCTGTCTGGCCGTTGGCGGCGGACTGTCGGGTACGGCGAGGAGCCGCTGACCGGGTCCTCGCCCGCGTTCGGCATCGGGTCGCTGCGCTCGGCGCACACCGGGCCGCTGGTCGCGCTGCGTGGCGTCGCGACGATCCCGACCGGTCAGTCCTACACCCTCGCCGCGGGCGTGACCGGCGTAGCGCTCGGGAAGACGCCGCACCCGCCGTCCGCGCAGCAGATCCAGCGTGTGACCTCGCAGGTCGGGGACCTCGAACTCGTCGTCGCGCTGAACGGCGACTGCACCCTGCGCAATCTCAACGCCCCGATGAGCTTCACGGCCGGGAACTACGTCTCGATCGACGGCGTCACTTACGTCCCCGCCACCTGACTCACACGGTGTAGGCGATGCCGTCGAGGTAGATCGCGGTGCCCCATCACCGACTGTCGTCCCAGCAGGAGGACGGCCCCGATGTATGCGAGAAGGGATCTCGATGACCGTCACGATCCTCTGCGGCGAGCTCCGCACAGGGCGGATCCTCACCGAGGTTCCCGTCTCTGGCACCTCGTGGCAGATGCGCCACAACGCGCCCGGCGACATCGAGGCGACGATCCCGCTCGGCGCCGCCGACGTGCGCTCGCGGATCGGCCTGGTCCAGGCCCTCGACCCGACGCGCTGCTACCTCGCCGCCGTCGTCGGCGGTCGCGTGCTCGAGGCCGGGCCGATCTGGTCCCACGCCTACGACGCCGCCAAGCGCACCCTCACCGTGCGCGCCGCCGGCCTCGAGTCGATCTTCGACCACCGCAAGGTCATCCAGGCGCTGCTCCCCGGCGACGTACCGCAGGAGCAGTCCTACACGTACACGGCGTCGCTCGCGACGATCGCCAAGCGCCTCGTCCAGATGTCCATGGCGCACGTCGGCGGCGCGCTCCCGCTCGTCCTGCCGCCCGACGAGGCAGGATCCGCGACGCGCACCTACTACGGCTACGAGCTCGCATGGGTCCGCGACCGCATCGAGCAGCTCCGCGCCGTCAGCGGCGGGCCGGACATTGCGTTCGAGCCGCGCCTCACCGCTGACGGGCTCTCGGTCGAGTGGGTCATGCGCGCCGGCACGACGTCCGACCCGCTGCTCCACCAGGCCGGCGACGACTGGGTGTGGGACGCGCGCGCCGTCCGTTCGGGCGTCACACAGCTCTCCGTAGGCCGCGACGCCCAGACCCTCGCCATGCGCGCCTGGGCGACCGGCTCCGGCCAGGAGACCGCGCTCCTCATGGCCATGCAGGACGACCTCTCGCGCACCGACGTCGGCTACCCGCTGCTCGAGGCAGAGGGCGCCTTCTCCTCCGTCGAGCAGCTCTCGACGCTCGCCGCCCACGCGACCGCGCTCCTCGCCCGCACCGCGCGCCCGTGGATGACGTGGGCGTTCACCGCGCTCGCGGACGTGGCCCCGCTGCTGGGGGAGTACCGCCCGGGCGATTGGGCACGGGTCTGGCTGCCTG
Source organism: Sanguibacter sp. HDW7 (assembly GCF_011300875.1). NCBI lineage: Bacteria > Bacillati > Actinomycetota > Actinomycetes > Micrococcales > Sanguibacteraceae > Sanguibacter > Sanguibacter sp. HDW7. The sequence continues at coordinate 1,139,044 of NZ_CP049862.1, forward strand.
ACGATCACCCGTATCTGGCCGCGCTGCTCCCCGAGGGGTTCTACCGGACGCGGATCCTCGAGGTCTCGGGCGGTATCGACGGCCCGGTCCAGCACACGCACGCGCCGATGATGGAAGCGAGGGTCTGATGAGCAGCTCGTGGGCGCCTCCGTCGGCGCAGCAGTACCCGGCCTCGTCGACGAACGGCGTAGACGCGCTCATCGACCGACTGCGCCGCCTCGAGGGGATCGTCGCCGAGGTCGTCAAGGGGTCTCCGCTCCGGCAGGCGGGCCTCGGCGTCGCCCCGGGGCAGCTCGAGGTGGGAGGGAACCTCCTCGTCTCGGGCTCGGCTGTATTCACCGGTGACACGGAGATCGGCGGGAGCCTCGGCGTGACGGGCTCGGCGATGTTCACGGGTGACACGGAGGTCGGCGGGAGCCTCGGCGTGACGGGCTCGGCCGACTTCTCAGGAGACACGACGATCGGCGGCAACCTCGAGGTCACCGGCACCCTCGCCTTGCCCTCCGGAATCATCGGAAACGACGCGCTCACGAGCCCCGCAACGTTCGGCCGAGGCGGCAGCGGCATCGCCAACATCGCCATCCCCAGCGCTGCCGGGTCCCTGCACAACCTCCTGCTCCCGGTACCCGCCAACTACTCACAGGCACTGGTCATGGCGATAGCAACCGGCGGCGCCATCAATCCGATGACCAACACCCAGAACTTCTATCTCGGCGCGCGCATCGGCACCGTCACCCCGAACACCTCGATCGCACAGGCAGAGCCCGGCAAGTGGGGAAACTGCACGGCGCACGCCACGCGCCTGCTCACGGGACTCTCGGGCGGCACCATCTCGATCGACGCCTGGGGGTACAACTCCTCCGGAACCACGTGGGCAGCCCAGTCCATGAACCGAGCGAACATCGACGCGATCGCAATCTTTCTCCGATGACCCCGCAGCCCCAGCGGAAGGACCACCGCGCATGATCTGGCTCGAGCTCATCAAGCAGGCGGGGGTCACGCTCGTCGCGCTCATCACCGTTGGCCTGCCCCTGTACGTCAAGGTCCGCCGCATCGACCAGCAGACGACGAACGGCCACGCCGAGGCCGAGTTCCCCAACCTGCGCGTGCAGCAGGACGCGCAGCTCGACCTCTCCCGGCAGACGCACGACCAGGTTCTCGCCGTCGCCGAGGCGCAACGTGGACTCGAGCGCCGCATGAAGCGCCTCGAGCGCCAGACCTCCGACCTGCGCGACGCCGACGACGCAACGGACGACACCCTCGACCGCTACCAGTCACGACACGCCCGCGCCCTCGCGGACGCCGTCGCAGAGCGCAAGCGCGCGCTGGCGGAACTCTCCGCCCACTTCGAGCGTCGAGTCCCAGAACTCATCACCGCCGCGCTCGCGAGCCACGTCGACACTTGCCCGCTGCGCACCCCCCGCCACTGACCCACCCACCCTCGACCCCCGCCGCGCGCCCTGCGGCCGGGGTCGTCGTCGTGTCCGAGGAGGCACCCATGACCGCACTCGTCGAGGTCGCACGCGATCGGCGACTCGCGCCCGCGCCCGCGTCCGACTACCTCCGCGCGCTCGAGCTCGGCGCGCCGCCGGGCATCACTTCCGCGACCCGCGACCCGGCTGAGCAGATCGCGACGTTCCTCGCGCGCTACCGGCCCGCGGCGAGCAAGCGCGACGTCGGACCCTACGGCGACGTGCGCGTGTGGCGGGGAGTGCGCTACGTGCGCATCTCGGCCGAGGGCACGGTCGCGGTACCGGGCACGTCCCTGCACGAGCGCGGCACCGCCCTCGACATCCCCGAGCCCGCCCGCGCGTGGTTCCACCAGCACGGCGCCCGCTTCGGCTGGCACAACCCTGCCTGGGCCAAGCGCGCGGACACCTACGAGCCCTGGCACTTCGAGCACACCCCCCTGCCGACCCGAGACGAGGACGACATGATCCGCACCACGAAGCACCGCACGAGGAACGTAACCCTGCCCAAGGGGCAGTGGAGGACCGCGCCGATCGACGACGCCGGCAACACCTCCGCATCGACGGATGCCGGCCACTTCGACGCCCTCGCCTCCCTGCGCCTGCACGGCCTCGCTCGCGGCGCCGAGGTCCAGGCCCGCTTCGTTGTCGTCGAGACCGACGCCGCCGGCAAGAGCTCCAGGATCATCCACCGACTCCCGCTCACCGAGATCATCGGCACCGGCGGCGACAGCTTCGGCCAGGTCGCCGCCAAGGGCGTCCTCGCCCTCATCGCCGGCAAGCGCGAGCGCCGGCTGCGCCTGCAGCTCTTCGCGACGACCGCCGGCGTCACCCTCGTCGACCTCGACGTCGTCACCGACACCCGCCCCGCCTGAGAGGACCCGACACGATGACCACCACCGACCTCGACGAGCGCACCGCGCTCTCCGACCGCGCCGTCGCCCTCCTGCGCACCGCCGTCCCCGGCCTCTGGGCCGCACTCGTCACCACCCTCCTGCGCATCATCAGCCCCCACCTGCCCGGCGACGTCGGCACCGCGCTCGCGGCCCTCCTGCGCTCCGAGCTCGTGGTGACGTTCGTCGTCGTGCTCGTCCTGGCGCTCTGGTACTGGCTGTGGCGGCGCGTCGAGCAGCTCGTGCCTGACGGGCTCGTTCGCCTCGCGCTCGGCTCTGCGCGCACGCCCGGCTACACCCAGCCCGTCGAGCTCGGACAGACGCCCGACGGCGCGCACGTCGTCACGACCCTGACGAGCGGCGAGGCCGCGCTCATCGTCGACGTGCGCGAGGTCGAGGCACTCGCGCCCATCCGGCCCGAGGACGCTCCCGACCCGGACGACGACGTCGACGAGGTCGTCATCGACTGACGCGCCCCCGCGCACACGAAGCGCCCCCACCCTCGATGAGGGTGGGGGCGCTTCGTCGCGTCGGGGCTCAGGACTCGGCGCACTCCTCGCCGTACTGGGCGGGCGCGTAGATGACGAACGTCGTCCCGTCCTTCTCGAGCACTCGGACGTAGGTGGCGCCGAGGTCGACGACGGCCGCGCAGATCGCGAGCGCGGCCTTAGCCTCGTCACTGCCCTCCCCGCCCCGCGGGTCGACGATCGTCGTCTCGACCTCGAAGCGGCCCGGCTCGCTCTCGACGGCGCGTGTCACGGCGTCGCCCGCTGCCCTCTTCACGTCGGCGGTGCGGTCGACCTCGGCCGACGTCGTCGTCGCGGCCGCGGGTGGCGCCGGGTCGGGCTCGCTCGAGCAGCCGACGAGACCCACCGCGAGGGCGAGCGCAGGGACCAGGGCAAGTGCACGGAATCTACTCATCCCAGCACGGTAGCGGATCCCGATCAGGCGGCGACGGCCTCGACGAGACGCCGCCGCGCCGTGTCCGGCACCTGCACGTAGACCTGGGTCGTCGCTGGTGACGCGTGCCCGAGCAGCTGCTGCACCGCGAGCAGGTCACCATCGACCGCGTAGGCCGCCGTCCCGAAGCGATGCCGCAGCGAGTGCATCGACCATCCCTCCGGCAGCAGCCGCGACACGCGCTTCCCGACCCACCGCGCCGACATGTGCCCGTCGACCTGCCCCGGGAGCAGCCACCTCGACCCGCCTCGGCCGCGCTCGCGGATGTGGCGCAGTACGGCGCAGGCGAGCGAGTCGGAGAGCGGGACGATCCTCTCCTTGTCGCCCTTGCCGTGCACGATGAGGGAGTGGCCGACGAGGTCCTCGACGACGTCGCGCTCGTGGACGCGGGCGACCTCACCGCGTCTTAGGCCGACCTCGGCGGCGAGGCGGATCATGAGCCGCTCGTCGTCGTCGGCGCGGGCGAGGGCCTCGCGCCAGATGATCTCGGGCGTCGGATGAGGGCGCGGCAGGACGGGGCGCGGAGCGGGCAGCTCGTGCGCCGGGTCGACGGCGATGATGCCGGCGCGCTGGGCCCAGGCGAAGAACCGCCTTAGGCTCGACCGGAAGCTGCGCAGCGTCGCGCGACCCCAGTCTTGCGAGCCGAGCCACGCCTCAAGGTCCTGGTCGGTGACCTCGGCGATCGGCACGGCGACCTCGCGGGCCGCGCGCTCGAGGTGGTAGACGCGCAACTTGATCGTCTCGGCACTGAGGCCGGCGGCGCGCATCGAAAGGGTCCAGCGGGCGATGTGGGGAGTCCAGGTCATACCTCCTGAGAGGTACACGACCTCGCCCCCGGCGCGGGTGGGACCCCCGGCCGATCTGTGGACGTCGAGGTGTGCGACGTCGCTGTGGGCAGCGCCGCCCATCAGTAGTGCATCCGGGTCCAGGTGGTCGCCTCGGGGTGCGGGCCGCACGTGAGGCCGGCGTTCATCAGCGGAGCGGTCGTCGCGCGTCTGGCCTCGCGCGGTCCCGAGATCCGCACGCCGCGGATGATGCCTTCGCGGCCGGGGATGAGCGACTCGGTCTCGACGGCCTCGAGCGTGAGCGCGCTCTGGTCGACGTGGGCGCGGGTGAGGATCTGGCGGACTCCGCGTACCGTGAGGGGGCGGCATGCGAGGCGCTCGTCCACGGTGCTCACGCGGCCTCTTCCAGGTCGCCCTCGGTGTCGCGCGTCGCGCGGCGGTGCGCGGTGAGCTCGATGACCTCCGCGTCCTCGCCCTCCGGCTCATAATCAGCGGGTTCGGGGTTCGAGTCCCTGATGGCGCACCGCACGAGGCCCGGAACCACGGTTCCGGGCCTCGCCTTTTCCCCTGGGTGTCGCTGGACGAGGGAGGCGGTGCGGGCCGACGGCCTCCGCTCAGGATCGCCGAGGCTGGGGCGTCGTCGGGCGCTCGTGCGTGCGCTCCGTGATCGCTCGCGCTGCACCTTCGATCTTGCGGACGAGCCGGTAGACGCCCATGCAGAGGGTCACGGTGCCGGCGATGCCGGCGGTGATGCCGAGCATCCACAGCGCCATGGGTGGCTCGCTGTACTCCCCTCGTGCCGCCTCGGCCTTCATCGCTGCCAGCACGAGCCCCCCGCCGAGGGGGGAGAGGACGATCGACCACACGATGAGTGCCGCCGCGCTGACAGGTTCGGGATTAGCGATTCGTGGCATGTGCGAAGCGTAGCGGCCGGAGGCGCCGAGCGTCAGGCATCCTGCGCCGCGGTCTTGCGGACGATCCGCGCTGCCTCCTCGACGGCCTGGGCGAGCGCCTGCGGCTCGGCGCGAACTGAGCGCGGCGCCGGCCGCTCGTCGACCCGGCACGGCCGCCCCGCGACCCTCGCGTCCACCCCTCGGGACTCACCTGTTCTGTCTGCGGTCGCGCAGGCGCGGAATCCTGCGGCGAGGGGTCCGAGGTCCCGATATGCACGGCCGTTCCGCTGATATCCATGGGGGTGTCGCAAGCCTCCGACCGGGGGGAGCGGCCAGGGTCCTTCCCGTCCTGCTGACCAGCGTGGACGAGGTGGACGCGTTCGTCGTCACCGTCCGCGGTCCGGCACCGGCCCGTGGGGCCGCGTCGGGCGCGGACCCATCGAGCGGAGTATTACGTGCGTATCGGAGTCCCCAAGGAGTCCGCACCCGAGCAGAGGCTGGTCGCGGCGACGCCGCAGACCGTCGGCAAGCTCGTCGACCTGGGCTACGAGGTCGTCGTCGAGGAGGGCGCCGGCAACGGTGCGAGCATCCCCGACGCCCTCTACACGGCCGCGGGCGCGACCGTCGTCGACACGGCCGCCGCCTGGGGCGCCGACGTCGTCATCACGGTCGACGGCCCCGGCGACGGTGACGTCGAGCGGCTGTCCGAGGGTGCGACGCTCGTCGCGCGCCTCGCCCCCGACGACACCCCTGAGCTCGTCGAGGCGCTCCGTGCGCGCGGCCTCACGGCACTCAACCTCATGTCGGTGCCGCGCATCTCGCGCGCGCAGGCGCTCGACGTCCTCTCGACGATGTCGAACGTCTCGGGCTACCGCGGCATCATCGAGGCCGCGGAGTCCTACGCCGGCATGTTCGGTGGTCAGGTCACCGCGGCGGGTTCGACGCCGCCGGCCCGCGTCTTCGTCATCGGTGCGGGTGTCGCGGGTCTTGCGGCGCTCGGCGCTGCCGGGTCGCTCGGCGCGGAGGTGCGGGCGTACGACGTGCGCGCGGACGTCGCGGAGCAGATCGAGTCGATGGGTGCGACGTTCGTGCGCGTCGCGGCCGAGTCGCAGGAGAGCGCCGACGGCTACGCCAAGGAGCTCACGGCGGACCAGGAGGCCGCGACCGCGGCCGTGTACGCGGCGGAGTCCGCCGCGGCCGACGTCGTCGTCTCGACGGCCCTCATCCGCGGCAAGGCGCCCATCACGATCACGGCGGAGATGGTCGCCGCGATGAAGCCCGGCTCGGTCGTCGTCGACCTTGCTGCGTCGGGCGGCGGCAACTGCGAGCTCACGGTCCCGGGGGAGAAGATCGTCACCGACAACGGTGTGACGATCATCGGTTACACGGACCTGCCGGGCCGCATGCCCAAGCACACGTCGCAGCTCTACGGCACGAACATCGTCAACCTCATGAAGCTGCTGACGCCCGGCAAGGACGGCGAGCTCGTCCTCGACCTCGCCGACGTCGTCCAGCGCGGCATCACGGTGACGCAGGCGGGGGAGATCCTCTGGCCGCCGCCGCCCGTCCAGGTGTCTGCGGCTCCCGCACCGGCACCTGCGGCGCCGGTCGAGGCCGCTCCGGCAGCGCCGGCCCCCGTGGCAGCACCGAAGAAGAAGGGCAACGGCGCGCTCGTCGGCGGCGCGATCACCGCGGCGCTCGTCGTCGCGGCCGTCGCGTTCTCGACCGCGACGTTCGCCTCGCACCTCACGGTGTTCGCGCTCGCCGTCGTCGTCGGCTTCTACGTCGTCACGGGCGTCACGCACTCGCTGCACACCCCGCTCATGGCGCAGACGAACGCCATCAGCGGCATCATCCTCGTCGGCTCGCTGCTGCAGATCGGCTCGGACAACCTCGTCGTGACGATCCTCGCGGTCGTCGCCGCGACGTTCGCCTCGATCAACATCTTCGGCGGGTTCTCGGTCGCGAGCCGCATGCTCGCCATGTTCCAGAAGGAGGCCTGAGCCGTGGAGACTCTCACCCAGCTCGTCTATGGCGTCTACCTCGTCGCCGGCATCCTCTTCGTCCTCTCGCTCGCGGGCCTCTCCAAGCAGGAGACGGCGCGCGGGGGCAACCTCGCGGGCAAGGTCGGCATGGCGCTCGCGCTCGTCGCGACCGTGACGCTCGCGCTCATCGAGTCCGAGCGGAACGCGGCCGTCACGGCCGCGCTCATCGCGCTCGCGCTCGGCGTCGGTGCGCTCGTCGGCACGTGGCAGGCCCGCAAGGTCGAGATGACGCAGATGCCTGAGATGATCGCGCTGCTGCACTCGTTCGTCGGTCTTGCAGCCGTCCTCGTCGGCTTCAACTCCTTCCTCACCGACTCCCACGGCGGCGCCGTGCACCTCGTCGAGGTGTTCCTCGGCGTGTTCATCGGTGCGATCACGCTCACCGGTTCGCTCGTCGCGTTCGGCAAGCTCTCGGCGCGCATGAAGTCCTCGCCGCTCACGCTGCCGGGCCGCAACCTGCTCAACCTCGGCGCGATCCTCGTCTCGCTCGGCCTCATGGGCTGGTTCATCGCGGCGCCGTCGATCTGGCCGCTCGCGATCATGACGGTCATCGCGCTCGCGGTCGGCTGGCACCTCGTCGTCGCGATCGGCGGCGGCGACATGCCCGTCGTCGTCTCGATGCTCAACTCGTACTCGGGCTGGGCTGCGGCCGCCGCGGGCTTCATGCTCGGCAACGACCTGCTCATCATCACCGGTGCGCTCGTCGGCTCCTCCGGTGCGATCCTCTCGTACATCATGTGCAAGGCCATGAACCGGTCGTTCATCTCGGTGATCCTCGGCGGCTTCGGCGCGACCGAGGGCGGCACCCCCCAGGGCGCCGTCGTCGAGGGCGAGCACCACGAGACGAGCGCCGACGACGTCGCACAGCTCCTCAAGGGCGCCAAGAGCGTGCTCATCACGCCTGGCTACGGCATGGCGGTCGCCAAGGCGCAGTACCCGGTCGCCGAGCTCACCTCGAAGCTGCGGGCGAAGGGCGTCGACGTCCGCTTCGGCGTGCACCCCGTCGCGGGGCGCCTGCCGGGCCACATGAACGTGCTGCTCGCCGAGGCGAAGGTTCCGTACGACATCGTCGAGGAGCTCGAGGAGGTCAACGAGAAGCTGCCGCGCACGGACGTCGTCCTCGTCATCGGGGCGAACGACACGGTCAACCCGGCCGCGGAGGACGACCCGGGCTCGCCCATCGCGGGCATGCCGGTGCTCCAGGTGTGGAACGCGGAGAAGGTCGTCGTCTTCAAGCGCTCGATGGCCGTCGGCTACGCGGGTGTCCAGAATCCGCTCTTTTTCAAAGACAACACGACGATGCTCTTCGGCGACGCCAAGGAGCGCGTCGAGGACATCGTCAAGGCGCTCTGAGCGCTGGAAGCCGCCTGTCGCGAGCGCGTCGCCCCTCCGGGGGCGGCGCGCTCGCGCGCGTCCGGGACGTGCGGGGTCCGGGGCGTGCGCGGCCTCGCCTAGGCTGGGAGGCACCATGAGCACGACGCCCGACGTTCCCGACGCCCTCGTTCCCGACGTTCTCGACGGTCCCCTGGCCAGCGCGACCGACACCGCTGACGACGACGCCGCAGCCGACGCGCCGGCCGACGGTCCTGAGGTCGACGACGGCACCGCGGCCGCCGACGCGGAGCGTGCCACGACGCAGCACGGGACGTTCCGTGCCCATCCGGTGTCGTTCGTCCGCCGGTCCGGACGTCTGACGGACGGTCAGGCGAAGGCGCTCGAGCGCTCTGGCGCGCGCGTCATCCTCGACGTCCCGCGAGATGTTGCCCGCACGTCGGTCGACCCGGCGTGCCGTCTCGACGTGCCGGCGGTCTTCGGGCGGAGGGCCCCGCTCGTCGTCGAGGTCGGGTCGGGGATGGGCGAGAACGCGGTGGCCGCTGCGGCGGCGGATCCCACGCGCGACGTCCTCGCGCTCGAGGTCTACCTGCCCGGGATCGCGCAGGCGGTCCTCGCGGGTGACCGCGAGGGCGTGACGAACCTGCGCCTCGCGCAGGTCAACGCGCCCGAGCTCTTCGCGACCGCGCTCGCCCCCGCGTCCGTCGACGAGGTGTGGGTGTTCTTCCCCGACCCGTGGCACAAGACGCGCCATCACAAGCGCCGGCTCGTGCAGCCGTCGTTCGCGGGCGAGGTCGCGCGCGTGCTGCGGCCCGGCGGAGTGTGGCGGCTCGCGACCGACTGGGAGCCGTACGCCGACCACGTGCGCGAGGTGCTGCGCGGGCGGACTGACCTCGTGCCGCTCGTCGACGGGTCCGACGGCGTCGTCGAACGCTTCGACGGCCGCGTCCTCACGACCTTCGAGGCCAAGGGGCTTCGCGCAGGGCGGAGCGTGACGGACCTCGCCTACGTGCGGGTCTGAGCGGTCTGCCTTCGACGGCTAAACTTGGTCGGGTGACGACGACGCGCATCGCCCTGGCAACCTGCAACTTCCACCCCGACCTGGCCGAGGACGACCAGCACCTCCTGCGGGCTCTTCGGAAGCTCGGTGTGGAGGCCGTGCCGGCGGTGTGGGACGACGCGGAGGTCGACTGGTCCGCGTTCGACCTCGTCGTCGTGCGGTCCGTGTGGGACTGGTCGCAGCAGCGCGACGCGTTCCTCGCGTGGGCGCGCACCGTGCCCAACCTTCTCAACCGCGCCGCGATCCTCGCGTGGAACACCGACAAGGCCTATCTGCGCGAGCTCGACGCGGCCGGCATGCCGACCATCCCGACGATCTGGCTGACGCCCGAGCAGAAGCTCTCGTCGCGTGCCGTCCACACGCGTATGCCTGCGCACGGCGACTTCGTCATCAAGCCGACGGTCTCGCGCGGCGCGCGTGACACGGGCCGCTACCAGGCGGGCGAGGCGACGAGCCGTGGCACCGCGATCCGGCGGACCGTCCAGCTGCTCAAGGACGGCCGCGAGGTGATGATCCAGCGCTACCTCACGAGCGTCGACACGGCGGGGGAGGCGGCGCTCGTCTACATCGACGGGGCGTTCTCGCACGCGGTGCGCAAGGGCGCGATGCTCCAGGGCCAGTTCCGCGGCGCTGCGGGCCTCTACAAGCAGGAGTCGATGTCGCTGCGCGAGGTGTCGGCGGCCGAGCGCGAGCTTGCCGACCGCGCGGTCGCGTTCGCGCAGGCCAGGCTCGAGGAGTCGCACCCGGGCGAGGGGCTGCTCTACGCGCGCGTCGACCTCGTCGAGGGTGACGACGGCGCGCCCCTCGTCCTCGAGCTCGAGGTCGTCGAGCCGACGCTCTTCCTCGCCTTCCGCGAGGGTGCGGCCGACGGGCTCGCACAGGCGATCCTCGCCCGCCTCGCCTGAGCGGTCGCGCCCACTCCACCAGACAAGCCCCCACCGGAGCGCCGAAGCCCACTCCGCAGTGTTCCGATAGCCGATCGGTGCACTTGAGGTGTGCCGATCCGCTATCGACGACGTTTCTCGTCGCGTGCCCAACGCGCGATAGCCGATCCGTACGTGTGACGTGTGCTGATCCGCTATCGGTGAGCAGGCTTCGTCGTGCGGTGGCGCTGAGCGGCAGACCGCCCGCCGCGGAGTGCTGATAGCCGATCGGTGCATTTGAAGTGTGCCGATCCGCTATCGACAACGTTCCTCGTCGCGTACCCAATGCGCGATAGCCGATCCGTACGTGTGACGTGTGCTGATCCGCTATCGACGCGTCGCCGCCGTCCTGCGACGCGCTGGACCGTCGGTGGCTCACCGCCCCCATGGCTCGATAGCCGATCCGTACCGATGAAGTGGTCGGATCGGCTATCGAGCCATCGAGCCATCGAGCCATCGGGGCGCGGAGCGTGGGGCGTGGGGCACGTGGTGGGGAGGGCGTCGGCCCGCGGCGGGCCGCGGAGCCTTGACCTCGGCGGAGGCTCGCGTCTTTGCTGGTGAGACGGGTTGCGGATTCGGGCAGTTTCGTCGTGACGCGCGTCACGTTCGGGCTACCCTGCGTCCAAGGTCGACGTCGAAGGAGAACCATGACCACGCAGCCCACCACAAGCTCGCGGCTCGAGCCGCTCGGTACCGTCGTCCCGTCGAGCGTCCCGACGCACTGGTACAACCTTGCTGCGGACCTCCCCGAGCCGGTGCCCCCGCACCTGCACCCGGGCACGCGCGAGCCCCTCACCCCGCCCGACCTCGCGCCGCTGTTCCCCATGGCGCTCATCGAGCAGGAGGTGACGACCGAGCGCTACGTCGAGATCCCGCAGAAGGTCCGCGAGATCTACGCGCTGTGGCGCCCGTCGCCGCTCATCCGGGCGCGCGCGCTCGAGAAGGAGCTCGGCACGCCGGCCCGGATCTACTACAAGTACGAGGGCGTCTCGCCGGTCGGCTCGCACAAGCCGAACACGGCCGTCCCGCAGGCGTACTACAACGCGCTCGAGGGCGTCACGCGCCTCACCACGGAGACGGGCGCGGGCCAGTGGGGCGCCTCGCTGTCGTTCGCCGCGTCGCTGCTCGGCCTCACGTGCGAGGTGTGGCAGGTGCGGGCCTCGTACGACTCCAAGCCGTACCGACGTGCGCAGATGGAGGTCTACGGGTCCGTCTGCCACCCGTCGCCCTCCGACCTCACGGACGCCGGCCGCGCGATCCTCGCGGAGACGCCCGACACGACGGGCTCGCTCGGCATGGCGATCTCCGAGGCCGTCGAGGCCGCGGTGAAGGACCCGGGGGCGCACTACGCGCTCGGCTCGGTCCTCAACCACGTCATGCTCCACCAGTCCGTCATCGGGCAGGAGGCGCTCGAGCAGATCGCGCAGGTCGAGGACCGCGTCGACATCGTCTTCGGCTGCGCGGGCGGCGGCTCGAACCTTGCGGGTCTCACGTTCCCGTTCCTCGGCAAGAACCTGCGCGAGGGTACGACGACGCGCCTCGTCGCGTGCGAGCCGGCGGCCTGCCCGTCGCTCACGCAGGGCGAGTACCGCTACGACTTCGGTGACGTCGCGGGTCTCACGCCGCTGCTGAAGATGCACACGCTCGGCAAGGACTTCGTGCCGCCGGCGATCCACGCGGGCGGCCTGCGCTACCACGGCATGAGCCCGATGGTCTCGCACGCGGTGAACCTCGGTCTCATGGAGGCGATCGCGATCGAGCAGGACGACGCGTTCGCTGCGGGCCTGCTCTTCGCGCGGACGGAGGGCATCATCCCGGCGCCCGAATCGACGCACGGCGTCGCCGGGGCGATCGCGCACGCGCGGGCGGCGACGACCGACGAGGTCATCGTCATCGGCCTGTCGGGCAACGGCGTCCTCGACCTCCCGGCGTACGCCAGCTACGTCTGAGATCGCTGACGGCGAGGGGCCGCGCGGCACGCCGCGCGGCCCCTCGCTGCGTCTGTGGTGCCCGGTCCGAAGCCGCGAGCTAGTCCTCCTGTCGCGACCTAGGACGGCAGAGCGACTATCTCGCGTCGTGGGGACTATCTCGCGGGAGGACGACTAGCACGCCGGGAGGACGCTAGCTCGCAGGTCGGCCGGTTCGCGACGGCAACATGCGGCGCCCGACGACGCCCCGGTCAGCCGAGGTCCCAGAGGAGGCGGTAGTACGCCAGCCGCTCCTCGTCGGGCCTGACGCCGTACGCGTCGCAGACCTCGGCCGTGAGGTCGCGGCCGTAGTTCCACGTCGTGCTCCAGCCTGCGATCGCGAGGTCCGCCCAGCGGTCCGCGACGCCGAGCGAGTCGAGGTCGATCGTCGCGAGGTACGAGCCGTCCTCGGCGAGCAGCGTGTTGGGCGCGCACGCGTCGCCGTGGGCGACGACGAGGCGGTCGACGTCGGGCACGTCGGCGAGCCGTGCGAGCAGCTCCGCGTGGGAGATCCCGTGGTGGTCGGGGTGGAGGTGCTCGGGCGTCCAGCCGTCGGGGCCCGACGTCGCACCTCGGGCCCGGGCCCGCGCGAGCCGGGCGTCCGTGCCCCACGTCCATGGGCAGTCCTCGACGGGCAGGGCGTCGTGGAGCGCGCGCAGACCGGCGCCGAGGGCGCGCGCTGCGACGACGGGCTGCGACAGCCACGGCTCGACGACCGCTGCCAGCCCCGGCAAGCCTGCTGTGACGAGCCAGGAGCCGTCGTCGTCCGCGCCCACGTCGAGCACCTCGGGCACGCTCGCCCCGTGCTCGCGCGCCCACGCGAGCCGCTCCGCCTCGACAGCGAGAGCCCCGTCGCCGGGAGGCCCCGTGCGACCGTCGGGCATGAGCGTGCCCACCGCGGGCGCGGGGCCCGGGTGCCACTTGACGAAGCGCACGTCGGAGCCGCCCGCGACCCGGAACGTCACCCCGCCGACCCCGTTGAGCCACACCGCCCGCACGTCGTCGCCGGGACGGACGTAGCGCGCGACCTGCGGCGGCACGGGCACGGGGCCCGACGGGACCTGCGTATCGAGGATCGACGACATCCCGCGATCCTGCCATGGACGACGGCAGGGGCGGAGGCCGTCGAGGCATGACTGCGCGAGGCGAGGAGGTCACGCCGCCGACGCCGTCGCTCGGCACCCGGCGTACGCCGCCTGCCCCGTGGCCGTCATGGCGGGCAACCACCCGCCCGCCCGCCTACCCGCATGGCTGTGCCCTACCCGCACGTCTGAACTTGCGGGTAGGGCACAGATCCGCGGGTAGGCGGTGGAGCCGGGCGGGTCAGCCTGCGTTGGCCGCCTCGATGAGCGCGTCGACCTGCTCGTGCGTGACGCCCATGCCCGGGAAGCCGGCGAGGCGACCGATCGGGAAGGACGCCATGAGCTTCATCATGCCGTCGTCCGCCATGAGACCGGCCTCGGCCGCACCCTCGGCCATCTCCTGCATGCCCGAGAGGTGCGCGAGGACCATGGGACCGACGACGGGGTGCGCGACGAGCTCGCCGACCGACGACGAGTGCGTGAGCGGCATCGAGACCTCGTCACCGCTCACCTCCACGGTCGCGCTGCCGCGCACGTCGCGGCTCGACGCGGCGACGTCGACGCGGTAGGTGCCGCCCTCGACGACCCAGCGGTCGACGCGGATGTCCCAGTACGCGAGGTCCTCGCGCGGGACGGTCACGGTGACGTCCTGCGACGCGCCCGCGGCGATCTCGACGTTCGCGAACGCCTTGAGCTCGCGCGGGGCACGCTCGACGGCCGACGTGAGCGGCGCGACGTACACCTGGACGACCTCGCGGCCGTCGCGGTCGCCCGTGTTCGTCACGGGGACGGTGACGGTGAGGTCGCCGGACGGTGCGACGGTGACCGTCGGCGAGCCGTACGCGAACGTCGTGTACGACAGGCCGTGGCCGAACGGGAACGTCACGTCCATGCGGCGCTGGTCGTACCAGCGGTAGCCGACGAACATGCCCTCGCCGTAGCGGACGTGACCGAACGACCCGGGGAACGAGCCGAACGCGGGGGTGTCCTCGAGGCGGTGGGGGATCGTCTCGGCGAGGCGTCCGGACGGGTTGACGGCGCCCGTGAGGACGTCGACCGTCGCGGTGCCGCCGGCCTGGCCGAGCAGCCAGGTCTCGACGACCGCGGGGACGCGGTCGGCGAAGGGCAGGGCGACGACGGCGCCGTTGGAGAGCACGACGACGACGTTCGGGTTGGCCTCAAGCAGCGCGTCGAGGAGCTCGAGCTGCACGGTCGGCAGGTCGATGTGCGTGCGGTCGAAGCCCTCGGACTCCTCGGTGTCAGGCAGCCCGAGGAACACGACGACGACGTCGTGCGCACCGGCGAGCCGGACGGCCTCGGCGCGCAGCGCGTCGGCGTCGGACCCGTCGAACGCGAAGCCAGGCGCGAAGCCGACGGTGAGCCCGTCGACGGCGCCGAGTGCGTCGAGCGCGGAGTCGAGGCGCGTCGGGTTGATGTGCGACGACCCGCCGCCCTGGAAGCGGGGCGTGCGTGCGAACTCGCCGACGACCGCGACGGACGCGTCCGGGGCGAGCGGCAGGATGCCGCCGTCGTTCTTCAGCAGGACGATCGATCGGCCTGCGGCCTCGCGGGCGAGGGCGTGGTGCGCGTCGCCGTCGAGCGGACCCTCGACGGCGGGGCGCGCCTGCGTCTTGCGGACGAGGTCGACGACGCGGCTCGCGGCCGTGTCGAGCACGGACTCCTCGAGCTGGCCCTCGGCGATCGCGGCGACGATCTGGGCGTCGGTGCGGCCGTCGCCGGCGGGCATCTCGAGGTCGAGGCCTGCGGTGAGGGCGGCGACGCGGTCCGCGACGGCGCCCCAGTCGGAGACGACGAGGCCCTCGAAGCCCCAATCGTCACGGAGCACCTCGGTGAGCAGCCAGTGGTCCTGCGACGCGTAGACGCCGTTGATCTTGTTGTACGAGCACATAACGGTCCACGGCTGGGCGGCCTTGACGACGCGCTCGAAGCCGCGCAGGTAGAGCTCGCGCAGCGGACGCGGGTCGATGTCGGCCGACACGCGCATGCGGTCGTCCTCCTGGTTGTTCGCCGCGAAGTGCTTGAGCGACGAGCCGACGCCCTGGGACTGGATACCCGTGACGAGTCCCGCGCCCATCGCGCCCGAGAGGATCGGGTCCTCCGACATGTACTCGAAGTTGCGGCCGCACAGGGGCGAGCGCTTGAGGTTGGTGCCCGGGCCGAGGACGACCCCGACGTTCTCGATCGCGGCCTCGACGCCGATCGCGGCGCCGACACGCTCGGCGAGCGCGGGGTCGAAGGTCGAGGCGAGGGCGGCGGCGGGAGGGAAGCACGTCGCGGGCACGGAGTCGTTGAGACCGAGGTGGTCGCTGTCGCCCGACTGCTTGCGCAGGCCGTGGGGTCCGTCGGTGAGCATGATCGAGGGGACGTCGGCGGTGGCGACGGCCTTCGTGGTCCAGAAGTCGGCGCCGCTGGTGAGCGAGGCCTTCTCCGCCGTGGTCATCGCCGCGAGGTCTGCGGTTCGGTCAGTCATGTGGTGCTCCTTAGCCGTCGGTGCGGGCGAGGTCGGGGGTGGTGACGGGTGCGTGGCCCTGGGCGGCGCTCATAGGAGTGCCTTGACCGCGTCATAGGCGCCGGAGACGGTCGTGGACGGGACGTCCCAGACGCGGGCGATGCCTCGGGCGCCTGCCTGCGGCCAGCCGGGGTGGCCGTCGGTGATGAACGCGACGGCTGCCGCGTGGAGCTCGTCGGCGAGGGCCTGCGGCGGGTGGGGGCCGGCGAGCGGCTCCATCGCGGGGCCGTCGAGGCAGTCGAAGAAGAAAGGCACGTCGAGGCAGTGCTCGGCGAAGCCGAACGTGCCGGAGGGCCAGCGGAAGCGGTAGAGCCACGTGGGGGCGTCGCCGCGGTCGGCGGAGACCTGGAGGACCGACGCACGGAACATGCGGTCGGTGAGGACGCGTCCCGCGAGGCGAGCCTTGCCGAGCGCGACGACATCGGCGTTCGCCTTGAGGTACGCGGCCCGACGGTCCTTGGCGACGCCGAGCTTGCCGAGCAGCACGCCCGTGGGAACCCAGCGCAGCGTCTTCGCGGCTTCGGCCATCGCCATGGTGAACTCGTCGTCGGTCGTGCCGAGGACGAGCGGCTTGTCGGCGCCGATGCCCGCGCGCAGGGACTCGCGAGTCGGGCGGGGGAGCAGGTCGCCGTCGACGACGGGGCCGAGGGGCAGGCCCTCCTCGATGATGGTGCCGATGGACGACGGGTCGAGCTTCGTCGCTTCCTTCTGCAGCGCGAGGATGCGCTCCTCGGTGAGCGAGGAGAACCCTGCGACGGTCGGCTCGACGCCGGCCCTCGCGCCGAGCTCGCGGCCGAAGGCCTCCGAGCGTGCGGCCGCGACGTCGGCGAGCGCGCCGGAGATGCAGTAGACACCGTGGAAGAGGTGCTGCGCCTTCTCCATGCCGAGCAGGGTGAGCACGGCGCCGCCGCCGGCGGACTGGCCGGCGATCGTCACGCGGCCCGGGTCGCCGCCGAACGCCGCGATGTTCTCCTGGACCCACTCGAGGGCGAGCAGCCAGTCGCGGACGCCCCGGTTGGAGGGGGCGCCGTCGATCCAGCCGAAGCCGTCGAAGCCGAGGCGGTAGGAGATGGTGACGGTGACGACGTCGTCGCGGTTGAAGTTGTGTCCCTCGTACCAGGGGCTCGCGGGGGAGCCCGCGAAGAAGCCGCCGCCGTGGATGTAGACGAGGACGGGCAGGCCGGTGCCGTCGGCCGGCGTCTGCGGCGTCGGGGTGTGGACGTTGACGTTGAGCGTGCTGTCGCCGGCGACGCTGGGCTCGGGGATGAGCGTGACCCCGGGGTCGCCGCGCTGGGCGGTCGCGCCGAACTCGAGGGCGTCGAGCACGCCGTCCCACGGCGCCTTGGGCGCGGGCGCCGCGAAGCGCAGCGGGCCGACGGGGGCCTCGGCGAACGGGATGCCGCGGAACGCGGCGGACCGGGTGTGACGGCCCGCTCCCGTCGTCGGCACCCATGTGCCGCGCACGCGACCGGCGCGGGTCGTGACCTCGACGTGCTCGGTTCCGGTACTGGTCTGCATGTTCATTCCTGCCTACTTGACGCCTCGGATCGGCTCGACGGCCACTGCTGCAAGCATGACGAAGATGATGGCGAAGACGAAGAGGACCGGGAAGCTGCCGAGCGAGCTGAGGCTGACGGCGGCGATGCCGGGGCTCATGGCGATCATGCCAGTCATGTTCGGCATGAGAAGCGGCATCGCGGACCCGAAGAGCATGACAAAGGACGCGAGGGTGATGGACGGCTTGCGGCGGCCGACCTTGTCGCCGAGTTCCTCCGCGTCCTGAGCCACGCCTGACCCTCCTCGACGGGTCCTCCTCCTTCTCCTCCTCGACGGAGTGACGCCTTCCGACCGTTCAACGGTCGGAAGGCGTCACTCCGTCGAGGTGGGGCTCAGTCGAGGTCGAGCCAGACGATTCCGTCGCGTGCGCCGACGTAGTGGCGCGTGTCGTAGGCCTCGACGACGAGCCAGAAGCACGCGTGCTCGATCCACTCGTCGCGGCCGAACCCTTGCCACTCCGCCCAACGGGGATCCTCCGTGCTGCGCGGGATCGTGACGATCGCGCCGTAGAGTCCGCCCCCGTCCCCGACGTGCCCGTCGAGGAGGACGCGCACCGCGTCGCCGTCGGGCTCCACGGAGCGCATGCGGAGCTCCTGACCGGGGAGCAGGTCGGCGAAGCGCGCACGAAGAGCGTCGGCGAGCTCCTGCGGGGTGATCGTCAGCGGCGGGTTGTCGCGCGGGTCGTCGGAGTTCTCGGGTGGCGGTCCGAGAGAGAGGAGCGGCTCGTCCGCGTCGGGGGCGTCGGGCTCGCGGAGGGTTCGGCGGGCGGCCTGGCGTGCACGTGCCCACGCGGCGGCGGCCAGCAGCGCTGCGGCGACGACCTTGAACATGGGCGCGGCCCCCTTCGACGTGCATGCCTCGGACGACGGGAGCCAAGCACGGCGGGCGACCTGGGGGCAAGAAGAATGGTCGAACTGTCGGGCTCGACCCGGCCCGGGGCGCCGTTCACCGGTAACGCGCGCTGTAGTACGTGGCAACGCGACGAAGGCCGTGACCCGCGTCTCCGCAGGTCACGGCCTTCGTTCGATGGGGTGAGTAACGGGACTTGAACCCGCGACCCCCTGGACCACAACCAGGTGCTCTACCAGCTGAGCTATACCCACCATCGCTGCACACGCAGCAGGACCGACGAACCAAGGCTCATCGGGCCGACAAGAAGCATACAGTCTTTCTCAGTGCTCCGTGACCACGTCGGGGCGCCGCGTGACGGACGTCTCCGTGATGCGTGCCGCGATCGCCTTCGCGACGTCGGAGTCGGGTCCGGGCTGCGGGACGAAGAGCGCCTCGCGGTAGTAGCGGAGCTCGTCGATCGACTCGAGGATGTCGGCGAGAGCGCGGTGCCCGCCGTTCTTCTCGGGGGAGCGGAAGTACACGCGCGGGTACCAGCGTCGGGCGAGCTCCTTGATCGAGGAGACGTCGATGGTCCGGTAGTGCAGGTGCGCCGCGAGCGTCGGCATGTCGCGGTCGAGGAACGCGCGGTCGGTGGAGACGGAGTTGCCGGCGAGCGGCACGCGGCCGGCCTCGGGGGCGTGCTCGCGGATGTAGGCGAGGACGATCTCCTCGGCCTCCGCCATCGTTGTCCCGGCGTCGAGCTCGTCGAGCAGCCCGGACGTCGTGTGCATCGAGCGGACGAAGTCGTTCATCTGCTCGAGCGCGGCGGCCTCGGGACGGATGACGACGTCGACGCCGTCGCCGAGGACGTTGAGCTCGGAGTCGGTGACGACTGCGGCGACCTCGACGAGCGCATCTGCGCCCAGGTCGAGGCCGGTCATCTCGCAGTCGATCCAGACGATGCGGTCGTTGTTGAGGGCGCGTGACACGCCTCCCAGGGTACGTCGGGCCGCGCCAGCCTGTGTGTGACGCGCGTCCCGGCGCTAGCGTCGGGTCATGTCGACCACGTCACGTCCGGCCGAGCCGGCCCCGCCGCGCGGGCCCGCGTCCGCGTCGTTCTCGACTTTCGGCGGCGTGGCTGTCGGGCTCGTCCTGCTCACGCTCGGCGCGCTCGCGTTCGCCGGTCTGCTCGACGGGGTGCTCGAGAACGACGACCTCACGACGGTCGACCATCCGGTGCTCGACTGGATGGTCACGCACCGCACCGCCTGGCTGACGACGCTGCTCACGGGCGTGACCAACGCGTTCGGGCCGACGCTCCTGCCGATCCTCGTGGCCGTCGGCTGCGCGCTGTGGTGGTGGCGAACGCGCCGCTGGCGCGATCCCGTGCTGCTCATCGGGGCGATGCTGCTCGCCGTCGGGGTGTCGAGCCTCGTCAAGATGCTCGTCGCGCGACCCCGGCCCGACGAGACCGCGATGACGGTTCCGGGCGTCGAGACGTCCTTCTCGTTCCCGTCGGGGCACACGATCGGCGCGGCGACGCTCGTCCTGGTGCTCGGCTACCTCGTGTGGTCGCGGCGCGGGGGAGCGCGCGCCCTCGTCGGGTGGGTCATCGTGTCGGTGCTGCTCGTCGCGCTCGTCGGCGGCTCACGCCTCTACCTCGGCTACCACTTCACGACGGACGTCCTCGCGGGCGCGTCGCTTGCGGTCGGCGTCCTCGGCGTCGTCGTGCTCCTCGACGTCACCCTGCCCGTCCTGCGCGACCGACGCGCGGTCGCAGGCCCGGGCCCGGTAGGATCGGGGGGCCTCCGTAGCTCAATGGATAGAGCAACGGCCTTCTAATCCGTAGGTTGCAGGTTCGAGTCCTGTCGGGGGCGCTCCGAGTTTCCGCAGGTTCCGTGGAATCTGCCAGGTTCCGTCGGCGACGGAACCCCGAGATCGTCAGAATGTCGCGGTCGTGAGTCGCGCGTCCGCGGCCGACGTGTCACAGCCACCCGCTCACCGCCGCGCCCGCGCGTACTGCGCGGGCCACAGCTCGCGCTGCTCGTGGCCGAGCTCGCGCTCGGCGCGGAGCCCGAGGTGGGGGTCGCGGAGGAACTCGCGCCCGACGAGCACGGCGTCGGCGGCCCTGGAGGCGAGCACGTCCTCGGCCTGCGCGGGCGTCGTGAGGAGCCCGACGGCCGCGGTGGGTACGCCGGCGACCTCGCGCACGCGTGCCGCGAACGGCACCTGGTAGCCGGGGCCGACGGTGATCTGCTGGTGGGCGACGAGCCCGCCTGAGGACACGTCGACGAGGTCGACGCCCGCCTCGCGTGCCCGTAAGGGTGCGGTCGCCAACAGCGCGAAGACGACGCATGCGCTGGGATCAACATGCTTGCATTGACTGAGCTTCGAGGTGATCGTTCACCGCGCCGAAGGTCGGTTCAGCGCTGCAGAAGCAGGTGTTCAGAGCGAGTGCTCGCTTTAATGTCTTTCAATTCTGGAAAGGCATGGATGCGCCGATACGCGCGGATAGCCATTACGAGCGCCTCCCGACTGAGCTCGTGCAAGTCGTCTGGGATCGAACTAGAGGACCCGTGAACGAGGTCGCTCCTTGCGGCGTACAACTTCTTGGCGCGGCCAAACGACGCAACTCTTCGCATCTGGTCATCCGGCTCGAGAAGCCATGCGAGCGCAGCGCACACCTTGAATGTCGTCTCGGTTTTGGAGCCGAGCATGTTCTCCCACGCCACGACCGCATCGATGAGCGCGTCCGCGGGATCGCGTCGCTCCGAGGATGCTCGGATAATCCGGGTAAGGGCCACGTCCAGACGGTCGGTGACATCGCCGATCTCATCCATCGTCGCGGCGATCTCGTCCAGATCGGCCTTGCCCAGTTGAGCATCGGGAAGGCCGGCGTGGGGTGTGGTGACGAATGGGGCTGGAGTGCGGGCCATGGGAAATAGTGACCAATGCCATGTAGCGGTCACATCGACGATCTGGTCGCGCTCGGCTGCCCATGCGGCGATGCAGAATTGCAGGCGCATGACATCTCGGCGAAGGGTGGCTGTATGAACGCTGGCGAGTTCATGCAGCTTGCTGAATGCCGCATTGATTTCTGTCTCGGATGCGTCGTTTCGCAGGCGACCGATTAATTGCTGGGTCGACTTAACCCAGAACACACTCTTGGGCGCGCGGTGGTCTGCACCTGGCCAGGTTTCGATGGCTAGATCGGTGGCTGGTGCCAGCCCCCAGGTGCCCCGATCAACGGGCTCGTCAACCTGTACTCCGACCAAGCCCGACAGGATGGTCACAGTGACCTTCCGGCCATGCGCTGCGCTCCGCAGATCATCGAGTGTCTGACGCACGTACTCGACAAGCGACTCTTCGTCGAGCCTCTTGTCGAATCGCATTCGAGCCAATGTCTGCGCGACAATGGATCCCACCGCGATGCGCAGATCAGTCGTTCCCCCGTCAGCGGTAAGCCAAGTCAGCAATCCGATGGCAACTCGTTGGCCACGCGAATCGACTTCATCGTCCTGTTTGGGAAAGAGGGAGTTTAGTGATGGATCCCGCAGGAACGCCTCGGCGGCCGGTCCGTAGAGGGCAGGATCCTGAAACGATGCTGAGACCAAGAATCGGTCCTGTGCGGCTCCGTCCAGATGTTCGATAGCGATCCCGTTGAACGCAAGGCGGACGAATGCGTCTACGAGCACATCGCCTGTTTGCTCTGGAGTCCGGCCACTAATGAGCCGGCGGACCTCCTCCAGGAGAGTGAGACCACTGTCAGGTGACACGCGAGTAAGAAGATGGGCTCGAAGCGAGAGTTTCTGCTCAGGTTGCAGGAAACGCTCGTCGGCCGGAGCGCTGCCAAGTTGCTCAACGACATCCCAGCGTAGCTGGTCGTTGCTCGTCGGGCCGGTTCCGGGCACTAGGTCGAGGATGAACGCAAGTGCGGTCTCTCCAAGGAAGTCGACTGCTCGACTCCAGTATTCGTCCCTCGGCTGAGTCATCTCGAAAGCCATAAAGCAAGTATGGCTGGGTTGCACCCTCGCCGCATAGTCACACGCCGGATGGGTCGTCGAGCAACTAGGGTGATCGCCGCAGCACGACTGCAGTTCGACCTCTACCTAGGCAGGTGTCGTGGCGAGGAGGGCCTCACGCTGGGGGCTGCGACGGGGCAACTCAACATTCTCTGCTGCGGCCACGCTTCGCGCCGAATGCGGGCTCACTGCGAGTTGCAATCCGACCACTGCGAGTTTCAGTCCGCCCTCGTAGAGGCGCACCGACTCGAGAGCGTCCTCGGGCGCTAGTCTTCGCTGTCGTAGCGGATTCGATTGGCGGACCGGGTCGGGCCCGCCGTTCAGCGGTAGTGCCTGAACCTCTCGCCGAGATGCGCAAGAGTGACGCCCTGTGCATATGGCGCCACCGAGACGTAAACCTTGGCGATGTTCGGAAAGGACGGAGTCTCCCCGGCTGCGGGCGCCAAGCAGCCGCGGCAATCGGCACCCGGCGATTCGCGGCGGCATTCACGACGGTTGTTGGCGCGGCGTGGCAGGCGAGAAGTCACGGTCTTCAGGGCCGAGTTAGGGCTCGCTCTTCCTTCACGAAGTTGTGCTACGTGTTTCCGCAGTTCGGTGGAGGCTACCGGTCTCCGTCGTCGGCGGAACCCCGAGATGGTCAGCGTCTCGCAGTCGTGAGTTGCTCGTCTGCCGCGACGACCACTTCGTGCCTACCGCCGATCCGTCGCTCACCAGTCATCCGCAGTGTGGTGAACTTCCTGGCCGGACCTTGCTGACCCCTGCCGATGCCTACGGACGAAGGCGGAGGTGCGGGGAACGGCATGCGGGTGCCGCTCGTCTAGGACGACCCGCGGCAATCGGTGTTCCTGCGTTGCGGGCTCACGGGCAACTTTGTGGCGCGAACGCTGTGGGGCAGGAGTGCCCCCATCTGCACCCTTGTACTCGCGCAGACCTCTCAGATGCACGGGAAGTTCGACGGAACTGACGAGGTCGCGGTGCGCTGGAGGGAAGGCTTCCGGCCGCGACCCGCTGAGATCGGCATGCCCGGCTCAACGCTTCCGGGGCCGACGCGACGCTCCCGCCCGCCTACCGCCGCGCCCGCGCGTACTGCGGGGGCCACAGCTCGCGCTGCTCGTGGCCGAGCTCGCGCTCGGCCCGCAGCCCGAGGTGGGGGTCGCGGAGGAACTCGCGCCCGACGAGCACGGCGTCGGCGGCCCCGGAGGCGAGCACGTCCTCGGCTTGCGCGGGCGTCGTGAGGAGCCCGACGGCCGCGGTGGGTACGTCGGCGACCTCGCGCACGCGGGCCGCGAACGGCACCTGGTAGCCGGGGCCGACGGTGATCTGCTGGTGGGCGACGAGCCCGCCCGAGGACACGTCGACGAGGTCGACGCCCGCCTCGCGCGCCCACCCGGCGACGGTGGCGACGTTGTCGACGTCGAGGCCGCCGGGCGCCCAGTCGGTCGCCGAGACGCGCAGGAGCAGGGGCACGTCGGGTCCGGCCTCGTCGCGCACGGCGCGCACGACGTCGAGGAGGAGCCGCGCGCGGTTCTCGAGGCTTCCGCCCCACGTGTCGGTGCGCTCGTTGCTCAGCGGGGAGAGGAACTGGTGGAGCAGGTAGCCGTGCGCGCCGTGGATCTCGAGGACGTCGAAGCCCGCGTCGAGGGCCCGCCTGGCGGCGGCACGGAAGTCGACGACGACCTGCTCGACGCCGTCGGCCGTGAGCGTGGCCGGCGCGTCGTAGCCGTCGAACGCGAGCGCGGAGGGTGCGACGGTCGGCCAGCCGCCGTCGTCCGCCGGCACCGAGCCGGAGGCCGACGCCCACGGCCACCACGTCGACGCCTTGCGTCCCGCGTGCGCGAGTTGGATGCCAGCGTGCGCGCCGCGCGCGTGGACGACGGCGACGATCCGCGCCCAGGCGTCGCGCTGCGCGTCGTTCCACAGGCCCGTGTCGCGCGGCGAGATGCGGCCCTCGGCCGACACCGCGGTCG
Organism: Sanguibacter sp. HDW7; assembly: GCF_011300875.1. Lineage (NCBI taxonomy): Bacteria > Bacillati > Actinomycetota > Actinomycetes > Micrococcales > Sanguibacteraceae > Sanguibacter > Sanguibacter sp. HDW7. The sequence continues at coordinate 1,163,360 of NZ_CP049862.1, forward strand.
CCTCGGCGAGGACAAGACCTGCGCCGCCCGACGCGAACTGGGCGAGGTGCACGAGGTGCCAGTCGTCGGGCAGCCCGTCGGTCGCCGAGTACTGGCACATGGGAGAGACCCACAGGCGGTTGCGGAACGTCGTCGAACGCAGGGTGAGAGGTGACAGCAGCAGGCTCATGGGACTCCTTGGCGGCACGGGCGTTCCACTCTTCCTCGGACCGGATCGGCGATCAACCCGTCTCGTGACCGGCTGGTTCGTGTGCGCGCTCCGGCGCGCGCGTTTGGCCGCACTTCACCCTGCACGGGATAATCACCGGGTGACCCGTGACGAGACGACGCCCGAGCACGCGCCCGACGCGACGCTGCTCGACGTCGTCGTCGGCCTGCGGCGCGAGGTCGCGGAGATCGCGTTCGTCCTCGACACGCCCGGCACGCGTGCGGCCAGGCCCGTGCGTCGCACGGTCCTCGAGCGGCTCGACGACCACCTGCTGCCGCGTCTGCGTGAGCTCTCGCGGCCGGCGGTCGTCGTCGTCGCGGGGTCGACGGGCGCGGGCAAGTCGACGATCGTCAACTCCCTCCTCGGCGAGGAGGTCTCCAAGGCGTCCGTCCTGCGCCCCACGACGCGCGAGCCCGTCCTCGTCACGCACCCGGACGACGCGGAGCTCGCCGAGCGGCTCGATCTCGGCGAGGCCGTGCGCGTCGAGCACGCGGGCGTGCCGCGTGGCATCGCGCTGCTCGACGCTCCGGACCTCGACTCGCTCATGTCCTCGAACCGCGAGACCGCGGCGCGCCTGCTCGCGGCCGCGGACCTCGGTCTCTTCGTCACGACGGCCGCGCGCTACGGCGACGCGCTGCCGTGGCAGGTCCTCGCTGACGCCAAGGAGCGCGGGGCGTCGGTCGCGATGGTCCTCAACCGCGTCTCGGACGCGAAGCTTGCGGAGGTCCGCACGGATCTCGTCGCGCGGCTGCGCGAGCACGGGCTCGCGTCGTCGGCGCTGTTCGTCGTGCCGGACGAGGGCGCTCACGAAGGTCTCCTGCCTGCCGCGTCGGTCGAGCCCGTCTCGCGCTGGCTGCGTCGGGTCGCGGGCGCCGACCAGGCGCGCACCGTCATCCTGCGCACGCTGCGCGGCGCGCTCGACGCGCTCGTCGAGCAGACGGCGACGCTCGTCGCGGAGGTCGAGGCCCAGGCCGACGACGCCGACGCGCTGCGCGCCGCGGTTGCGGACGCGGTGCCGTCGGGCCTCGGAGACCTTGCCGAGGCGACCGTCGACGGCACGCTGTCGACGGGTGCGGTCGAGGCCGCGTGGCTCGCGGCCGTCGACGCCGAGCCCGGCATCCTGCGCCCTGTCGCCGGGCCGTTCCGACGGCCCCGCAAGGCCGCGCTCGCGCGTCGCGCCGAGCTGCTCGGCGCGGTGACGACGCGTATCCGCGAGACCCTCGTCACCCAGGTTCTCGCAGCCGCGCGGACGAGCTCGGAGACCATCGGCGAGCGCCTCGGCGAGCTCGACGACAAGCTGCCCGGCGGCGCCGCGCTCCACGAGGCCGTCGGCGCTGACGGCGCCCTCGCCGCGTGGCGCGACACGACCGTGCGCGCCGAGGTGAGCGCGTGGCTGAGCTCCGTCGCGGACGCCGTCGCCGCGCTCCCGGCCGCTGCGCTCCAGGCGGGCGATCGTGGGCTCACGCGGGACGGCCTCGTCGCCGTCGCGACGGCCGCGGCCGTCGGTGTCGCGAGCGCCGAACGCGTCCTCGCAGGCGTCGCGGGGGCTGCCGCGGGTGACCTCGTCGACGCAGCACGCACCGAGCTCGTCGCAACCGGCCGCCACATCGTGGAGGGCGAGGCCGGACCGTACACCGAGCGGCTAGACCGTCCTGCGCTCGCGCCCGAGGCCGTCACTGGCCTGAGGCTGCGCCTCGCCGAGCTCCGCCGGCAGGTCCGCGCACGCTGACCACCCGCCCTGAGCAGGGGTGAGAGTCGGGGCGGGCCCGCGCGCCGTGCCGCCCGCCGCACGCCTCGGCGCCCGTCCGTGAGGCAGGATGGACCTAGCGCTGACGAGGGAGGACGCATGGGAGCACGAGCGGACGAGACCGAGCTGCGTGGACGTGTCACAGACCTGCGCGCCGCGCTCGAGGTCGCGGGGGAGCGGGTTTCCGCACCGGTGCGGACGGCAGCGTCCGACGCCCTGACGACCGCGGAGGGCCGTCTCGACCTCGGCGTCGAGCACACCGTCGTCGCTCTCGTCGGCGGGACCGGCTCGGGCAAGTCGTCGCTCTTCAACGCGATCTCCCGCATGACGTTCGCGGACGTCGGCGTGCGCCGCCCCACGACGTCCCTCATGACCGCGTGCGCGTGGTCCGAGCGAGCCGACGCGCTGCTCGACTGGGTGGGCGTCGACCGCGAGCGCCGCATCAACCGCTTCTCCTCGCTCGACGGAGATCAGGAGACGCAGCTCAAGGGTCTCGTGCTCCTCGACCTCCCGGACCACGACTCGGTCGCGACCGTGCACCGCGAGACCGTCGACCGGGTCGTGCCCATGGCCGACCTCGTCGTGTGGGTCGTCGACCCGCAGAAGTATGCCGATCACGCGCTCCACGCCGGCTACCTCCAGGGCATGGCGGGCGTCGAGGGTTCGATGCTCGTCGTCCTCAACCAGCTCGACACGGTCCCCGAGAGCCAGCGCGACGAGATCCTCGCGGACGTCCAGAACCTCCTCACGGTCGACGGCCTCGGCGAGGTCGAGGTCCTCGGTGCGTCCGCCGTGACGGGCGACGGCGTCCCCGAGATCCGGGCGCGGCTCGCGACGATCGTCGCCCAGCGCTCGCGTGCCGCGCTGCGCGTCGCGACCGAGCTCTCGCGCGCCGCGGAGCAGCTCACGGAGGTCCTGCCCGCGGAGGTCGCGCGGCGTTCGGCCCCGGGGGTCGCGGCCACGGTCGACGCGCTCGCGGACCTCGTCGGTCTCCCCGAGCGCACGACGACGGCCGCGCACACGCTCGACGACGGCACGCGTGCGGGTGCCGACGGTGCCCTCACGGCGGCGTCCGTCACGCCGCTGCGCGAGGCCTGGCTCACGGTGGCGGGTGCTCATCTTGGCCCCGCGTGGCGTGACTCCCTCGTCGCGGCGACGCCCGGGGACGACGACGTCGCGGCGCGCGTCACCGCGGCCGTGCGCGCTGTGCGACTGCCGGCCGGGCCGTCGCGTGCCGTGCGCGCGTGGCGGGCGACCGCCGGGGTCGGCCTCGTGGTGGGCCTCGCGGGTCTCGTCGCGTGGCTCGTGCTCCAGCTCATGGATGCCGCGACCGACGACGTGCGGCTTCTCCTCCTGGGTGTCGGCGCGTTGGGCGCCGTGCTCGGGCTCGCCGCGCTCCTCGCGTGGCGCGGTGCCCGGCGCGCGCAGGCGCGGGCGCGTTCGGAGGCCTTCGCGTCCTCGGTGCGCGACGGGCTCGGGCGCGTCGTCCACGAGCTCTTCGAGGAGCCGGCGGACGTCGTGCTCGGCGAGCACGCCGAGGCGCGGACGCTCGCGCTCGCTGCCGTGTCGCGCGAGCGCGCGCGGCACGCGCGCGTCGCGGAGACTGCCTAGCCCGCTCCCGGACGCCGGGCTGACCACAGGCAGCATTCCGGGCCGGTCCTTCCACGGATCCTCCGACGACGGGTGCGGGCGCTCGACGACCCGTGCACCGTGTGACTCCCGGGCGGCATCCGACCGCCCCTGTTCCCGGGAGGACGCATGAGCGCACCTGTCACGATCACGGGCTGGGTCGGCAACAACCCCGCCCTCACCCTCACGACGAACGACCGACGCCGCACCACGGTGCGCGTCGCGACGACGCACCGGTACCGCGACGAGAACGGCGCGTGGACGGACGGCGAGACCACCTGGTACTCCGTGACGTTCTGGGACGACGCGGCCGAGTCTGTCGCGAAGTCGCTCCACAGCGGCGACCCCGTCGTCGTCACGGGCCGCCTCGTCCTCGACCGCTGGGACGCGCCCGACGGCAGCCCGCGTGCCGAGCTCGCGCTGCGCGGCGCGACGATCGGTCACGACCTCACGCGCGGCACCGCGACGTACATGCGCGTCCTGCGGGAGGCACGACCGTCGGAGGCAGCACCCGCCGACGGCCCGCAGGCCAGCGGCTTCGAGGAGGTCGACCCGAGCGCCCCGGACCCCTTCGAGCACGGCCCCGCCACCGTGGCCGAAGACATGGCCGAGGACGCTGCCGACGGCTCCGAGCTGGTCGATGACCCTGCGGCGCTGCTGACCGCGTAGTCTTGGGTCTGTCTGTGCGTCGCCCGTCGGCGTGCGACGGCGGCTCCTGCCGCCCGCGCGCCGACGCGGCGCCGCTCGTCCGGCCCACTACCCCAAGGCGGTCCAAGAACCCGTGGCTGAGTTCATCTACTCCATGTACAAGGCGCGCAAGGCGCACGGCGACAAGGTGATCCTCGACGACGTCTCGCTGAACTTCCTCCCCGGGGCGAAGATCGGCGTCGTCGGCCCCAACGGTGCCGGAAAGTCGACGATCCTCAAGATCATGGCCGGCCTCGACCAGCCGTCGAACGGAGAGGCGCGCCTCTCGCCCGGCTACACGGTCGGCATCCTCCTGCAGGAGCCCCCGCTCAACGAGGAGAAGACGGTCCTCGGCAACGTCCAGGAGGCCGTCGCCGAGATCAAGGGCAAGATCGACCGCTTCAACGAGATCGCCGAGCTCATGGCGACCGACTACTCCGACGAGCTCATGGACGAGATGGGCAAGCTCCAGGAGGCCATCGACGCCGCCGACGCATGGGACCTCGACTCCCAGCTCGAGCAGGCGATGGACGCCCTGCGCTGCCCGCCGGCCGACGCCGACGTCACGGTCCTCTCGGGCGGTGAGCGCCGCCGCGTCGCGCTGTGCAAGCTCCTCCTCGAGAAGCCTGACCTGCTGCTTCTCGACGAGCCCACCAACCACCTCGACGCCGAGTCGGTGCTCTGGCTCGAGCAGCACCTCGCGTCCTACCCGGGCGCAGTGCTCGCAGTCACGCACGACCGCTACTTCCTCGACCACGTCGCGGAGTGGATCTGCGAGGTCGACCGCGGCCGCCTCTACCCGTACGAGGGCAACTACTCGACGTACCTCGAGAAGAAGCAGGAGCGCCTCGCGATCCAGGGCAAGAAGGACGCGAAGCTCGCCAAGCGGCTCAAGGAGGAGCTCGAGTGGGTCCGCTCGAACGCCAAGGGTCGTCAGGCCAAGTCGAAGGCACGTCTCGACCGCTACGAGGAGATGGCTGCCGAGGCTGACCGCACCCGCAAGCTCGACTTCGAGGAGATCCAGATCCCCCCGGGCCCGCGTCTCGGCTCGATCGTCCTCGAGGCGAAGGACCTCAACAAGGGCTTCGACGGCCGCACGCTCATCGACGGCCTGTCGTTCACGCTGCCGCGCAACGGCATCGTCGGCGTCATCGGCCCGAACGGCGTCGGCAAGACGACGCTCTTCAAGACGATCGTCGGCCTCGAGCCGCTCGACGCGGGCGACCTTAAGATCGGCGAGACCGTCTCGGTGTCGTACGTCGACCAGTCGCGTGGCGGCATCGACCCCAAGAAGACGCTGTTCGAGGTCGTCTCGGACGGGCTCGACTTCATCAAGGTCGGCAACGTCGAGATCCCGTCGCGCGCGTACGTCGCGTCCTTCGGCTTCAAGGGCCCGGACCAGCAGAAGCCGGCCGGTGTCCTCTCGGGCGGTGAGCGCAACCGCCTCAACCTCGCGCTCACGCTCAAGCAGGGTGGCAACCTCCTGCTGCTCGACGAGCCGACGAACGACCTCGACGTCGAGACCCTCGGCTCGCTCGAGAACGCCCTGCTCGAGTTCCCGGGCTGCGCGGTCGTCGTCTCGCACGACCGTTGGTTCCTCGACCGGGTCGCGACGCACATCCTCGCCTACGAGGGCACGGAGGAGGACCCCGCGAACTGGTACTGGTTCGAGGGCAACTTCGAGTCCTACGAGAAGAACAAGGTCGAGCGCCTCGGCGCCGACGCGGCACGCCCGCACCGCGTGACGTACCGCAAGCTCACGCGCGACTGACCTCGCGCCCCGGAGGCGCGCCTGCACAACCGTGCAGGCGGGCCTCCGGCGTCCCCGCGTCCCGACGGTCGGTCGGTGCGTCCGCCATGATGGGGACATGGACGACGACGCTCGAGGCAGCGCAGGCCCGCGGCCCGATCGGGTCGCGCTCACGGTCGCGCTCGAGGCCGCCCGCGACGCGGTCGGGGCGCTCGCACTGCCGCTCGCGACCCCGGGCCGCGAGACGTCCGAAGCGCTGCGCCGCGCGACGCTCGCGCGGCTCGACGACCACCTGCTGCCGCGTTCGCGCGCCGAGGGCGCCCCCGTGCTCGTCGTCGTCGGCGGTTCGACGGGGGCGGGCAAGTCGACGCTCGTCAGCTCGGTCGTCGGCGCGCCCGTGAGCGCGGCCGGGGTGCTGCGCCCGACGACGCTCGCGCCGGTCCTCGTCCATCACCCCGACGACGCCGCGTGGTTCGGCGCGGACCGCGTGCTGCCGCACCTCGTGCGGGCGCGCGCCGACGAGCCGGTGCCGGCGGAGGCTGTGCACCGGACGCTGCGCCTCGTCCCGACGGAGGCCGTCGGGCCAGGGATCGCGCTTCTCGACGCGCCGGACGTCGACTCGGTCGTCGCCGCGAACCGCGACCTCGCGGCCCAGCTGCTCGGCGCCGCAGACCTGTGGCTCTTCGTGACGACCGCGGCGCGGTACGCGGACGCGGTGCCGTGGGCGCTGCTCGACTCCGCCGCGCGCAGGAGGACTCGCCTCGCGCTCGTCCTCGACCGCGTCGAGGGTGCGGGAGCCGGCGCGGTCGCGGAGCACCTGAGGTCGATGCTCGCCGAGCACGGGCTCGCGGGCACGCCCGTCATCGAGGTGCCGGAGTCGCCGCTCGTCGAGGGCCTCCTCGGCGAGGGCGCCCTCGTCGACCTGCGCGGGTGGTTCGCGGACGTCGGCACCGCGGCCGCCCGGGAGCGCGTCGTGCGGGAGACCTTCGACGGGGCTGTCGACGACGTCGTCCACGTGCTCGACGAGCTCGCCGCGGCTGCTGCGGAGCAGGCGGACGCCGCAGCACGCCTCGAAGAGGCCGTCGCGCACGCGTACGGCCGGGCCCTCGACGACGTCGCGGCGGTGACCGCGGACGGCACGATGCTGCGCGGCGAGGTCCTCGCGCGCTGGCAGGACCTCGTCGGCACGGGCGACCTCGTGCGTCGCATCGAGCAGGGCGTCGGGCGGGTGCGGGACCGGCTGGGCGCGTTCGTCCGAGGACGCCGGGCCGACGCCCCCGCGGCGGTGCGGGCCGTCGGGCACGACCTCGAGGCCGTCATCGTCGACGCCGTGCACGCCGCGGCCGAGCGAGCCTCGGACGCGTGGCGCGCCGACCCGGCCGGTCGCGCGCTCACGGACGGCCTCGTCCGCGGCGGTCCCGCGCTGCGCGAGGACGCCGCCGCGGCGGTCCGCGGCTGGCAGGACGACGTGCTCGAGCTCGTCCGCACGACCGGCTCGTCGAAGCGAGGGACGGCGCGGGCGCTGTCGTTCGGCGTCAATGGGCTCGGGCTCGCGCTCATGGTCGTCGTCTTCGCGTCGACCGGTGGCCTCACCGGCGCGGAGGTCGGCATCGCGGGCGGCACCGCGCTCGTCGCGCAGCGGCTCCTCGAGGCCGTGTTCGGCGACGACGCCGTCCGCAGGCTCGCCGTGACGGCGCGGACGCGGCTCGTCGAGCGCGTCACCGCGGTCGCCGACGCCGACGCGGCGCGGTTCCGTGCGCGGCTGCACGAGGCCCTCGGAACCCGGGGGCGCGACGCTGTCGGCGAGCCCCTGCACGATGGCGCGGGCGTGCCGCAGCACGACGCCGCGGGCCTGCCGCAGCACGACGCATCCGCCGGGCGCCCGGCCGGTACGCCTCCCACTACGCCGGGCGCCGGGCGGCTCGACGCCGCAGCGCACCGAGTCCGCGAGGCTGCTGCGGTCGAGCGGAGCACCCGCCCGCTCCCGCCCGTCCCCGAGCCCCCGACGATGCCCGAGGCGTCGCCGGACGCCGTCGAGGACGAGCCGCTCAAGCGCCCGTGGTGGCGCCGAGGTCGCGCATGAGGGCGCGCGGCGTGACCCTCGCCGGGCGGCTCGACGCGCTCGAGGACGCGTGGACGACGGCCGAGCCCTGGCTCGACGGAGGCGACGGGACGACGCGCCCGACGACGCGTCCAACCCCGATCACGTCGACGAGCACGACCCCGAGCACGCCGACGGGCACGACGCCGAGCGCGTCGCCTGCAGGCACGCGGGCCGGCCTCACCGAGGTCCCCGTCGTCGTCGCTCGTGTCCGCGAACGCCTCGGCCTCGGCGCGGACCGCACGGTGGTCGCGCTCGCCGGGTCGACGGGCTCGGGCAAGTCGAGCCTCCTCAACGCCCTCGCGGGTGCGGAGGTCGCGCGGCCCGGTCTGCTGCGTCCGACCACGTCGCAGCCCGTCGCGGCGAGCGCTGACGGCTCCGACCCGACGACGCTGCTTGACTGGCTCGACGTGCGCGAGCGCACCCACCTGCCTGAGAGCTCGCCGTTGCCGGCGGGCATCGTGCTGCTCGACCTGCCGGACCACGACTCGGTCGAGGTCGCGCACCGCGTGCGCGCCGACCGCCTGCTCGAGCGTGCGGACGTCATGGTGTGGGTGACGGACCCGCAGAAGTACGCGGACGCGGCCCTGCACGACGACTACCTGCGGCCGCTCGCGGCGTACGGGGGAGTGGCGGTCGTCGTCCTCAACCACGCCGACCGGCTCGCAGCCGCAGACGTCGCCCGCGTGCTCGCCGACCTGCGACGACGTGTCGACGACGACGGGCTCGCGGGCGCGCACGTCCTTGCGACGTCGGCGACGACGGGTGCCGGGCTTCCCGAGCTGCGCACCGTGCTCGCCGAGGCCGCGCGGCGCAGGGAGCGCGACGCGGCGCGGCTCGTCGTCGACGTACGGCGCGCGGCGACGCTGCTGCTCGAGGCGTCGGGCGGGACCGACCGTGCGGCGAGGGCAGCGGCGCCGTCGGAGGACGCGCTCGTCGCCGCGCTCGCCGGGGCCGCGGGCGCGGGCACGGTCGTCGACGCGGTGGGCGCGTCGACGCGCCGTCAGATCCACCTCACGGCCGGCTGGCCCGTGACGCGTTGGCTCGCAGGCTTCCGCGCGGACCCGCTCGGTCGGCTCGGCCTCGGTGCGGGCCGCACGCTCGAGCGTGCGTCGGGACCCGGCGCGGAACGTCGGCCGGACGCGCGGGGCCGCCGCGCGCGGAGCGAGGTCGCGGACCCGACCGTCGAGACCGTGCGGTCCTCGCTCCCGCGTCCGAGCGACGCGGTGCGGGCGCGTGCCGCGCTCGCCGTGCGAGAGCACGTCGCGGGAGCGCTCGACGCCCTGCCTGACGCGTGGCGCCCGGCCGCATCCGACCGTGTCGACGGGGCACGGCTCGCCGACGCGCTCGACACCGCGGTCGTCGGCGCGCGCCTCGGCGTCGATCGGGCGCCGCGGTGGGCGCGGGCTCTCGGCGTCGTCCAGATGCTTCTGCTCGGGGTCGTCGTCGTCGGGCTGGCATGGGTCCTTGGTGTGCGCGGCCTCGCGTACCTCGGGGTGACGCTCCCGCTGCCCGAACTCGTGCTCGACGGGCCGTCGGGGCAGGTGCGGTTCGCATGGCCGGCGGTGCTCGTCGTCGGTGGCGTCGTGCTGGGGCTGCTGCTCGCGCTCGTCGCGAGCCTCTGCGGTCGCGCGACGGCTGCGCGCAGGGCGCGCCGGGCGCGCAGGCGCCTCGACGAGGCGGTCGCGACGGTCGCGCGCTCGACGGTCCTCGCGCCGCTCGGGGCACGCCTGGACGCGCTGTCGCGCACCCGCGACCTGGCGACGACGGCGGCAACCCCGTAACGACGGAGGGACGCCCCTCGTCCCGACGGATAGACGCTTCCCGACCGTTCGATGGTCGGAACCCGTCAATCCGTCGGGAGGGGGCGCGTATCCTCGGCGGTGTGACGACGATCGAGATCCCGGTCCAGCTTCGCTGGTCCGACATGGACGCCTACGCCCACGTCAACAACGTCGAGATGCTGCGGCTCCTCGAGGAGGCCCGCATCGAGGCGTTCTGGCGCCACCCCGAGACCGACGGTGTCGTGAGCCGCCCGACCGCGATCCTCGATGCGAGCCCCGGAGCGAGCACGGCGACGCTCGTCGCGCACCAGGAGATCGAGTACCTCGCGCCGCTCACGTACCAGCGGCAGCCGGTGACGGTGCGGCTGTGGCTCGGGCGCCTCGGTGGCGCGAGCCTCGAGATCCACTACGAGGTGACCGACGCGAGCAGCACTGTCTACGCGCGCGCGATCACGACGATGGTGCTCGTCGACGCCGCGTCGGGCAGCCCGCGCCGCATCGACGCCGACGAGCGTGCCGCGTGGGAGCCGTTCCTCGACGAGCCCGTCGCGATGCGTCGCCGGGCGCGCTGACCACCATGGCCGTCCTTGTCGATGCTCCCAGCTGGGCCGCGCACGGCACGACGTGGGCGCACCTCGTCTCGGACGCCTCGCTCGACGAGCTGCACGCGTTCGCGGAGCGCGCGGGCGTGCCGCGGCGGGCGTTCGACCTCGACCACTACGACGTCCCGGCCGAGCGTCACGCGGAGCTCGTTGCGCTCGGCGCCGAGCCGGTGTCGGCGCGGGAGATGGTCGTGCGCCTCGCGGCGTCGGGACTGCGGGTCACGGGCCGTGACCGTGCTCGCGCGCGCCGCGCAGATCTCGCGGAGCGCTGGGCGACGCTGCTGCCGGGCGCTGACGCCGTCGGCGAGGAGCTGCTGCGCCGCTGGTCGGAGCCTCACCGGACGTATCACGGCACGGCGCACCTCGCGGACTGCCTGCGGTCGGTGCAGGTCGCGGCGGAGGGTCAGGGCCCGGTGCCGCAGACGGTCCTGCTCGCGCTGTGGTTCCACGACGCCGTCCACGACGGCGAGGCGGTGCGCGACGAGGAGCGTTCGGCCGCGCTCGCGCGCGACCTGCTCGCGCCGTACGTCGGCACGCCGGGGCGCGTGCCCGACGGTTCCGTGGTGACCCGTCGCGACGACGACGCGACGGCGCTGCCCGTCGGCGACCCGTCCCGCGTGCCCGCCGTGCTCACCCGGGACGACGTCGACGAGGTCGCCCGCCTCGTCCTCCTCACGACCCATCACGACCCCGCGCCGGACGACCTGGCCGGCGCCCTCGTGAGCGACGCAGACCTAGCCGTCCTCGCCGGGGCGCCTGCCGAGTACGAGAAGTACGTACGGCAGGTCCGCGCTGAGTACGCCCATGTCGACGACGCCGCGTGGCGCGTCGGGCGCGGGGAGGTGCTGCGCGGCCTGCTGGCCGCGCCGCGTCTCTTCGCGACGCCGTTCGGCCGCGACCGGTGGGAGGCGCGCGCCCGCGCGAACCTCGCGGCGGAGCTCGCCGTGCTCGAGGCGCCCGGAGGCGCCGCCTAGGGGAACGAACGGTCGCCGCGACGAGGCATCCGTGCCGACAATGGCACGGAGAGCGGCCCGGGCCCGGGCCGCGCCTGGAAGGAGCGACCGGTGCGAACCCTGCGCTACTCGATCAACGTCACGCTCGACGGCTGCGTCCACCACGAGGCGGGCGTCGCGCCGGACGCCGAGCTCATGCAGTTCTGGACCGCGGACACCGAGCGGGCCGACGTGCTGCTCTTCGGCCGCGTCACCTACCAGATGATGGAGGAGGCGTGGCGTCGTCCGACCGACGGGGTGTGGCCGGACTGGATGAGCGCGTGGGAGGTCCCGTTCGCGGAGTCGATCGACGCGAAGCCCAAGCTTGTCGTGTCGAGCACGCTGGGGTCGGTCGACTGGAACGCAGAGCTGCTGCGGGGCGATCTGATCGAGTCGGTGCGACGGCTCAAGGAGGGGCCGGGCGGCGACCTGTCCGTCGGAGGTGTGAGACTTCCGCTCGCGCTCGCGAACGCGGGGCTCATCGACGAGTACGTGTTCGTCCTGCACCCCGTCGTCGCAGGTCACGGCCCGACGCTGCTCGCGGGGCTGGACGAGCTCGTCCGCCTCGAGCAGGTCGACCGGCAGCCGTTCGCGTCGGGCGCCGTGGCCCACACGTTCCGGCCGGCCTGAGCCGCAGGGGTCAGTCCGCGTCCGGTACGCGGACCATGCCCTCCTGCGCGATCGACGCGACGAGCGTCCCGTCCTGCGCGAAGACGCGTGCCGAGCCGAGGCCGCGGCCGCCCTGCGCGGACGGAGAGGACTGTACGTAGAGCAGCCACTCGTCGGCGCGCGCGTCGCGGTGCCACCACATGGCGTGGTCGAGGCTCGCGATCGACAGGCCGCGCGTGCCCCAGTCGAGGTCGGCGCGGCGCATGACGGGCTCGAGCATGAGCTGGTCGCACGCGTAGATCATCATGGCGCGGTGCATGAGCTGGTCGTCGCCGAGCGTCCCGCGGGCGCGCAGCCACACCATCTGGCGGTCGTCGCCGTCACGGTCGGGGCCGAGGTAGAGGGACGTGCCGACGTGGCGGACGTCGAACGCGGCGGTGCTCGTCCAGAAGCGCGCCACGGGGTGCTCGATCGTCGAGAGCTTCGCGACGGCCGACTCGAGCGTCTCGGGGTCGGGCGCCGCGGGCATGGGCTGCTGCTGGTCGATGCCCGGCTGGTCCTCCTGCGCGGAGGTGATCATCGAGAGGATCGCCGTGTCGCCCTGGATCGCGTGGACGCGTCGGGCGGAGAAGGAGCGGCCGTCACGCAGCCGCTCGACCTCGAAGCGGATGGGGACGTCGAGCGCCCCGGGACGCAGGAAGTAGCCGTGGAGCGAGTGGGGCTGGCGGCCTGCGGGGTTCGTCGCGCCGGCGGCGAGCAGCGCCTGCGCGAGCACCTGCCCGCCATAGACGCGCCCGTTGAGCTGAGGCAGGCTCTGCCCGGCGAACGTGTTCTCGTCGATCTGCTCGAGCGCGAGGACGTCGCGCAGCGCGGTGAAGGGAGCGGCGTCGGTCATGTCAGTCCTCGAAGGTGTTGAGCATCGAGTGGGCGGCACGCTCGAGGTAGTCGAGCAGCTGGGACTCGTGCAGGGGGGAGAGCCGGGCGTCCTTGACGGCCGCGACCATGTGCTGGATCCAGCGGTCGCGTGCGAGCGGGTTGACCTTGAAGGGCTGGTGGCGCATGCGCAGGCGCGGGTGGCCGCGCTCCTCCGAGTAGGTCGTGGGTCCGCCCCAGTACTGCTCGAGGAACGTCACCATGCGGCGGTTCGCGCCGGGGAGGTCCTCGGGCGGGTACATGGGGGCGAGGACGTCGTCGGCGACGACGCCCGCGTAGAAGCGGTCGACGATCCCCTGAAAGGTGTCGTGCCCGCCGACGGCGTCGTAGAAGGTCTGCTCGGTCACCGTCCGATCCTCCCACGGAGGGCGCTCGCGGAGGGGGCGCTGTGGCGTGGTGCCGCCCACGTCCGGGCTGTGGTCAGGGGGTCCGCGTGCCTGTGCGCGCGTTAGGCTGGGGCACCGGACGACGACGTCCGCACCCACCCAGCGATCAGGAGAACATCACCATGAGCAAGGCGGAGAAGATCCTCACTGCGCTCGGCGGCGGGTCGAACGTCGTCGACCTCGAGCCGTGCATCACGCGTCTGCGCGTCGAGGTGACGGACCCGTCGCTCGTCGACGAGGCGAAGCTCAAGGAGACGGGTGCTTTCGGCGTCGTCCGTTCGGGTCGCATCATCCAGGTCATCGTCGGGCCCGAGGCCGACGACCTCGCGGACGAGCTCGAGACGCTGCGCTGAGCGCAAACCTCCACGTACGCACGACGCCCACGGACCTCAGGGTCCGTGGGCGTCGTGCGTGAGGTCGCCGGTCAGGTGCGCGGAGGCTGGACGACGAGCCGGTTGGCGGTGACGAGCTTGATGCCGCCGCTCGTGAGCGCCTCGAGCCCGCGGGTGCGCAGCGCGCGGACGACGGCGGCGCGGTCGGACAGGTTGGTGCGTGCCTGGAGGCGGTAGAGCAGGTGGTCGTCGGTGAGCTCGACGACGAAGACCTCGGGCGGGGCGAGGAGCACGGGGCTGATGTCGTCGTCGGCCGCGGTCTCCTCGGCGGCCTGCGTGAGCAGGGAGCGGACGTGGTTCGTGTCGACGTCGTAGGGGACGCGGAAGTCGGCCATGGCGCGGACCCAGCCCTGGGAGAGGTTGCCGGTGCGCAGGATCTCGCCGTTGCGCAGGTACCAGAGCGTGCCGTCGAGGTCGCGAACCTTCGTGACGCGCAGCGCGACCTCCTCGACCGTGCCGGTGACGTCGACGAAGCTCACGGTGTCGCCGACGCCGTACTGGTCCTCGGCGAGCATGAAGATGCCCGAGAGGAAGTCCTTGACGAGGCTCTGGGCGCCGAAGCCGAGGGCGACGCCGGCGACGCCGGCGGAGGCGAGGAGCGGGGCGAGGTTCACGCCGAGCTCGTTGAGGACCATCATGACGACGATCGAGCCGATGACGATCGAGATCGTCGAGCGGAGCACGGAGCCGAGCGTGCGGGCGCGTCCGGCGCGTCGTTCGTCCTCGAGCGCGTTGGTGACGCGCAGGAGCGCGCCGCCGAGGTCGGTGCGGGGCTCGCGCGCGATGCGTTCGGTGAACGACGCGATGATGCGGCGCAGGACGACGAGCAGGACGATGCCGATGACGATGATGACGACGATGCGCAGCGGCGCGCCGACGAGCCAGTCGACCCATCCGGAGCGCTCGCCGGGGGCCTTCGTGAGCGCGTCGCCGATCTCGTCGCCGACGGAGGTGCCTGTCGGTGAGGGGGTGGGGTTCGTGGTGGCGCGCGGGAGGTGGTCGAGCATGGGCCCAGCCTAGTTGTGACGGGTTCATCGGTGCGTCCGCGTGCAGGTGGTCGCGCGGAGGATCACCGACGCCGTAAGATTGCAGAAACTTTCCAGGCGGAATGGGCCGTCTGGTCGCCTCGCGCGTCCGAACCTCTGCAAGGATTGACCCGTGGACAACGCTGAACGATCAGAGTCTCTCCTTCGCCTTGCGAGCGCGTGCGGCGTCGGGACCGAGTACTGGGCCTTCGACGGCACGGAGCGGCACGTCGCCGCCGAGACGCTCGTCAAGGTGCTCGGTGCGCTCGGCATCGACGCGTCGACGCCGACGCGCGTCGAGCTCGCGCTTCTGCACGTCGAGGACGACGCGTGGCGCGAGCCGCTGCCGCCGACGGTCGTCGCCCGCGAGGGTCAGGCCGTGACGATCCCCGTCCACGTCCCCGACGGCACCTCCGTGTCGGTGTGGATCGACGTCGACCCCGAGGCCGGCGGCGGTCGCCGCGAGGCCCGCCAGGTCGACAACTGGGACGCGCCCCGCCGCGTAGACGGCCGCATGGTCGGCCGCGCGTCCTTCGAGATCCCCAGCGACCTCCCGCTCGGCTGGCACACGCTGCGCTCGCGTGCGGACGACGGCGAGCACGTCGCGACCCTCATCGTCACGCCGCAGCGCCTCCACCTGCCGAACGACCTCGAGCACGGTCGCGTGTGGGGTCTCATGTCGCAGATGTACTCGGTGCGGTCCTCGCGCTCGTGGGGCGTCGGTGACTTCGCCGACCTCGCCGAGACGTCGTGGTTCGCGGGCCGTGACCTCGGCGCGAACTTCATGCTCATCAACCCCGTGCACGCGGGGGAGCCGTCCGCCCCTATGACACCGTCCCCGTACCTGCCGGTGACGCGTCGCTTCGTCAACCCCCTCTACGTGCGGCCCGAGGCCGTCGAGGAGGCCGCCTACCTCACCGCCGCCGACCGCTCGCTCGTCGAGTGGGCCGCCGAGGAGGCGCAGACGCTCAACGCGTCCTCCGGCCCCATCGACCGCGACGCCGCGTGGACGCACAAGCGCTCCGCGCTCGAGGTGATCTTCTCCGCGCCGCGCACCGCGATCCGCGAGGCGCAGCTCGCGGACTTCCGCGACCGCGAGGGCAAGGGACTCGAGGACTTCGCGCTGTGGTGCGCGATCAAGGAGCTTCACCCGACGGGCGCGTGGCCCGACGAGCTGTGGGACCACGCGAGCCCCGAGGTCGCGGAGCTGCGCATCGAGCTAGCCGACCGCGTCGACTTCTTCGTGTGGCTCCAGTGGGTCGCCGACTCCCAGCTCGCGGCCGCGCAGGCCGCCGCGAAGGCGGGCGGCATGTCGCTCGGCATCATGCACGACCTCGCGGTCGGCGTGCACCCCGAGGGCTCCGACGCCTGGTCGCTTCGCCACGCGCTCGCGACGGCCGCGTCGGTCGGTGCCCCGCCGGACATGTACAACCAGCAGGGCCAGGACTGGTCGCAGCCCCCGTGGCACCCCAAGGGCCTCGCGCGCGTCGGCTACCAGCCGTACCGCGAGATGCTCCGCACGGTCCTGCGTCATGCGGGCGCGATCCGCATCGACCACGTCATCGGGCTCTTCCGCCTGTGGTGGATCCCGGCGGGCTCGGGCGCCAAGGAGGGCGCGTACGTCCGTTACGACCACGACGCGATCATCGGCATCCTGTGCCTCGAGGCGCAGCGTGCGGGCGCCGTCGTCATCGGCGAGGACCTCGGCACCTTCGAGGGCTGGGTGCGCGACTACCTCACGGAGCGCGGCATCCTCGGCACGTCGATCCTCTGGTTCGAGAAGGACCACGACGGTCGTCCGCTCGCGCCCGAGCACTACCGCGCGATGAGCCTCACGTCCGTGACGACGCACGACCTTCCGCCCACGGCTGGCTACCTCGCCGGTGAGCACGTCGAGCTTCGCGAGAGCCTCGGTCTGCTCCAGGCTCCGGTCCAGGAGGTGCGCAACGAGGCGCGCGCCGAGCGTGACGACATGGTGCGTCTGCTCGCTGCGCGCGGTCTGCTCGGCGACGACCCGTCGGAGCGTGAGCTCGTCGAGGCGCTGCACCGTCTCATCAAGCTCACGCCGTCGAAGATCCTCGGGGTGTCGCTCGCGGACGCGGTCGGTGAGCGTCGGGCGCAGAACCAGCCGGGCACGGACCAGGAGTACCCCAACTGGAAGATCCCGCTGGGCGACCCCAACGGTGTGACCGTCCTGCTCGACGACCTCGTGACGAACCCCCGCCTGCGGTCGCTCGCGGCGGCGATGAACCAGCGCTGACCCCATCGCAGCGCTGTCCGACGGCCCGTCTCCTCCCGAGGAGGCGGGCCGTCCTGCACTCCGTGCGCTACCGTCCTCGCGCCACCCTCCTCGCCCGACGGATCGACGCCCTCAGACCGTTCAACGGGTGGATTCCATCAATCTGTACCCCAGGCCGCACCCCCCAAGTGGCTCGATAGCCGATCGAGCCATTTGGGGGTGCTGCCCGAGTGATTCGATAGCCGATCGAGCCACGTGAGGTGCACCGATCGACTATCGAGCCACCACGCGTGCCTGGATCGGTCATCGAGCTCAGGGGCGCGCTCCTCGATAGCGGATCCCGTCACGTGAGGTGCACGGATCGGCTACCGAGCCACCTCACGTGCCTGGATCGGTCACCGAGCTCAGGGGCGCGCTCCTCGATAGCGGATCCCGACACGTGAGGTGCACGGATCGGCTATCGAGCGCTGGGGGTGGTCCTGGGTGCAGTCCTCGATAGCGGATCTGGACGGATGAAGTGGTCCGATCGGCTATCGGACCCACGCGAGCGGCCCTCACCTCCTGACGGATTGACGCACTCCGACCATTCGATGGTGGTGCTCAGTCAATCCGTCGGGGGACGAGTGCACCGAACTGACGTATTGACGCTCTCCGACCGTTCGGCGGGAGGAATGCGTCAATCCGTGGGGACCTCGAGAGCACGGGGGAGCGATGCGAGCCAGGTGCGGACCTCGCGTGGGGAGCGGAGCCGGACGACGGGGGCGCCCGCGGCCTCGAGCTCGTCCCACCGACGACGGTTCCCCGCCCAGGTCTGCCACGACCACAGGACGATGTTGTCCTCGGGCCGACGCCTCACGAGGTTGGTGAGCGACTCGCGGTTGCCGTGCCACAGCGGGCGGCGGGTGAGTCCGCGCGCGAGCGTCCGCGTGACGACGCGTCGAGTGACGGTCCGTCGGGGCAGGTCGAGGCAGACGATCGTCTCGGCGCCGTCGAGGAGGTCGAGGACCTTCGACTGCCAGCTGCCGTCGACGACCCAGCCCGGCCCGGACTCGGCCGCCGCGAGCCGTGAACGGAGCAGGGAGCGGCCGGCCTCGGCATCCTTCTGCTGCCAGTCGACGTCCCAGAAAACCTCGTCGAGCTCGATCCGGACGAGGCCCGTCCGAGCGGCGACGGCCCGTGCGAGAGTCGTCTTGCCGGACCCCGACGTCCCGAGGATCCGGATGCGCCTCGGCGTCGGAGTGCGACGCAGGTCGCTGCACGTCCCGCCGGTGTCGTCGTCCACGCGCAGAATCCTCCCACGCCATGGCGTGCCCGACGGCCCCACGGCCCCGGCGGCCCAACGGCCCGACTGCTCGACGGCCCGACTGCCCGACGCGCATGCTCCCGACGGATTGACGCGCCGCGACCATTCGACGGGCGGAACGCGTCAATCCGTCGGGAACGGGGGAGAACACAGTGCGAGGGGACGGGGGAGACGGGAGCGGCCCCGCACCCGGTGGGGTGCGGGGCCGCTCCGGCGACGGGGACCGTCAGGCCTGGGCGTCGACCGCCTGGGCGGTGAGGGCACGCTCGATGCCCGCAAGGCCCTCGACGACGAAACGACGCAGCGCGGGCGGTGCGACCTTCGAGGAGCCCTCGGCGTGCGCGTCGAGCCACGTCTGCGTCGCGGCGCGCAGCGCCTCGTTCGCGAGGGGCGCCGGGTAGAGACCCTCGATGAGCTCCTCGCTCATGTGGTACGTCCGCGACTCCCAGATCGGGAAGAGCGCGTCGTGGTACGTCGCGATGAACGACTCGAGGATCGAGGCGTCGAGGACGTGGTTGAAGCCGAGAGCCGTCGCACGGATGATCGCGTTGGGCTTGTCGGCGTCGTCGACGATCGACGCCCAGGCCGCAGCCTTGGCCTCGACGGTCGGCAGGGCGGCACGGGCGTGCGCGGCCTGCTGGCGGCCCGACGCGGTGTCGTCGTCGACGAGCGCCGCATCGATCTGCGCGGCCGTCGCGCGACCGCCGGCGACGAGCGCGATGAGCAGCTCCCAGCGCAGGTCGGTGTCGATCGTCAGGCCCTCGAGCGTCTCGGAGCCGTCGCGCAGAGCGGCGACGGCGTCGAGCTGGGCGTCCGTGCGGGCGACCTGCGCGAGGAACTTCACGAACTGGAACTGCGCGTCGGAGCCTGCCTCGGCAGTGCGCGCCATGGCGAGCAGGCCGTCGCCGACGGCGACGAGGGTCGCCTCGCTCCGCTCGGGAGCGACGTACGACGACGCCGCGAGGAGGAGCTGGTTGAGCGTCGTGCGGATCGTCGTCGACTCGGTCTCGGCGGCGATGTTGTTGAGGACGAGGCGCACGAAGTCGCTCGCGGGCACCTCGCCGTCGCGCGTCGCGTCCCAGATGGAGCCCCACACGAGCGAGCGGGCGAGCGGGTCGGAGATGAGCGCGAGGTTCTCGATGGCCGCGGCGCGCGAGGCGTCGTCGAGCCGGATCTTCGCGTACGCGAGGTCGTCGTCGTTGAGGAGGACGAGGTCGGGGCGCGTCGTGCCGACGAGCTCGGGCACCTCGGTGCGCTCGCCGTCGACGTCGAGCTCGAGGCGGTGCGTGCGCACGAGGCCGTCGTCGGTGAGCGTGTAGTAGCCGACGGCGAGGCGGTGCGGGCGGATCGTCGGGTAGTCGGCGGGCGCGGACTGGAGGATCGCGAAGCCCGTGACGACGCCGGCGTCGTCGACCGTGATCTCGGGGCGGAGCGTGTTGACGCCTGCGGTCTCGAGCCACAGCGTCGACCAGCTCTTGAGGTCGCGGCCGGAGGCGGCCTCGAGCTCGACGAGGAGGTCGCTGAGCTCGGTGTTGCCCCACGCGTGCTTGCGGAAGTACTCGGCGACACCCTTGAGGAACGCCTCGAGGCCGACCCACGCGGCGAGCTGCTTGAGCACCGAGCCGCCCTTGGCGTACGTGATGCCGTCGAAGTTCACCTGGACGTCCTCGAGGTCGCGGATCTCCGCGACGATCGGGTGCGTCGAGGGCAGCTGGTCCTGGCGGTAGGCCCACGACTTCTCCATCGCGGCGAACGTCGTCCAGGCGCCCTTCCACTCGGTGGCCTCGGCGGTCGCGAGCGTCGAGGCCCACTCTGCGAAGGACTCGTTGAGCCACAGGTCGTTCCACCAGCGCATCGTCACGAGGTCGCCGAACCACATGTGGGCGAGCTCGTGGAGGATGGTGACGACGCGACGTTCCTTGATGGCGTCGGTGACCTTGGAGCGGAAGACGTAGGACTCGGTGAAGGTCACGCAGCCCGCGTTCTCCATGGCGCCCATGTTGTACTCGGGCACGAAGAGCTGGTCGTACTTGGTGAAGGGGTAGGGCTGCTCGAAGGACTTCTCGAAGAACTCGAAGCCGGCGCGCGTCGTGTCGAAGACGTAGTCGGCGTCCATGTGCTCGGCGAGAGAGGCGCGGCAGAAGACGCCGAGAGGAATGGTGCGGCCGTCGGCACTCGTGAGCTCGGAGCGCATGACGGCGTACGGGCCGGCGACGAGCGCGGTGATGTACGACGAGATGCGGGGCGTCGCGGGGAAGGCGTAGGTCGCGCTGCCGCCGGCGACGGTCGGCTCGGGCGTCGGCTCGTTCGAGACGACCTGCCAGGCCTCGGGGGCGGTGACGGTGAACGCGAACGTCGCCTTGAGGTCGGGCTGCTCGAAGACCGCGAAGACGCGGCGGGAGTCGGGGACCTCGAACTGCGTGTAGAGGTAGACCTCGCCGTCGACTGGGTCGACGAAGCGGTGGAGGCCCTCGCCCGTGTTCGTGTAGGCGCCGTCGGCGACGACGGTGAGCTCGTTGTCGGCCTCGAGGCCGTCGAGCGCGATGCGCGAGTCGGCGAAGACGACGGCCGGGTCGAGCTCACGACCGTTGAGCGTGACCGTGCGGACGGTCGGCGCGACGAGGTCGATGAAGGTCGACGCGCCGGGCGTCGCGGTGAAGCGGACGGTCGACGTCGACGCGAAGGTCGTCGGACCGGTCGTGAGGTCGAGCGTGATGTCGTACGACTGCGTCTGCACGACGCTCGCGCGCTCGATCGCCTCGGCGCGGGTGAGGTTCTGTCCGGGCACGTGCTGCTCCTCGGTAGTGCGGTGGCGCCCGGTCGGGGCGTCGATGCCGGGCGCTCTCGACGCCCGTCGTCGATCCTTTCACGAGCGTCCGACATCGAGGCAGCGCAATACGGGCGTAGCCGTTGACGTCGGGCGACGTGTCCGCGCAGGGCGCACTCCCCGGGCCACGGGAGTCTCCCGCAACTAGGGTGGGGGCATGCACGACGACAACGCGACGACCGTCGCTGACATGTGGTTCGACCCTGCCTGCCCGTGGGCCTGGATGACCTCGCGCTGGCTCACCGAGGTGCGGGAGCTGCGCGGCATCACGATCCGCTGGCACGTCATGAGCCTCTCCGTCCTCAACGAGGGCCGTGACCTCCCTGCGGAGTACCGCGAGATGCTCGACGCCTCGTGGGGCCCGGTCCGGGTGCTCGTCGCGGCCGCGCTGCGGCACGGCGACGACGTCCTCGGCCCGCTCTACACGGCGATCGGCACGAAGTTCCACGTCGACGGTGACAAGGACCGCCGCGCGGTCGTCGCGACGGCGCTCGCCGACGCGGGGCTCGACGCGGACCTGCTCGACGTCTGGGACACGACCGACGTCGACGACGCCCTGCGCGCCTCCCACCAGAGCGCGCTGGACCTCGTGGGCGACGAGGTCGGGACGCCCGTCGTCGCGATCGGCGGCGTCGGCTACTTCGGCCCGGTCGTCACACCGGCTCCGCGTGGCGAGGATGCGCTGCGCCTGTGGGACGGGCTCGTCCTCATGACGCAGGTGCCGGGCTTCTACGAGCTCAAGCGCACACGCACGTCCGGCCCGGTGCTGAGGCCGGAGGAGGCCCAGGGGGCGGACGCATGACGATCCCCGTCCCTGTGGGTCCTCCGGCGAAGCGACCGCTCGGGCCCGGAATCATCGCGTTCATCGTCGTCGACGTCGTGCTCGTCCTCGGCGTCGTCATCGCTGCGATCATCCTGCTGGGCGGTGGCAACGATCCTGACCGGGCACCGGGCGCGTCATCGACGACGCCCGCGCCGGGCGTGACGACGAGCTCCGCGCCCACGACGTCGGTCGACCGTCCGGGAGGCACAGACCAGCGCTTCGCGACGCCTTCGGGCAACATCGTCTGCGACATCACGGCTGCGGGCGCTCGGTGCGGCATCGCGTCGCTCGCGCAGAAGCCGGCGCCCGTCGACGGCTGCGACGGTTCGGTCGGCTACGTGTACGTGGTCGACGCGTCGGGCAAGGTCGACGTGCCGTGCGTGCCGAAGAAGGACCTTCCGAAGAAGGGCGGTTCGGACGTCAACGTGCTCGGCTACGGGCAGCGGTCGAGCGCGTTCGGGTTCACGTGCACGTCCGAGGAGTCGGGCATGGCGTGCGTCGACGACGTCACGGGCAGCGGGTTCTCGCTCGCGCGTGCGGGCGGTCGCGTCGTCTGACGCGCTCCGCGACGGGACGCGTCCTGCTCGCGGCGATCCGGACTGAAAGCTCTGCAGCGGGTATGCGTCGGGCCCCGCACCTCTCCGGGTGCGGGGCCCGACGCGTTCCCGGCGCTACGGCACCGGGCGTGTCACGGGTGACGTGTCACCAGATGCGCACGCGCGCCTCGGGGGCGAGGTGCAGGGCGTCGCCCTCGGTGACGTCGAACGCCTCGTAGAACTCGTCGACGTTGCTGACGATGCCGTTGCAGCGGAACTCGGCCGGCGAGTGCGGGTCGATCGCGAGCAGGCGGATGGCCTCGGCGTCGCGCGCCTTGGTGCGCCACACCTGGCCCCAGCCGAGGAACACGCGCTGCAGGCCGGTGAGGCCGTCGATCTCGGGGGCGGACGCGAGGTCGCCGCCGAGCGCGATGCGGTAGGCCTTGAGAGCGATCGAGAGACCACCGAGGTCACCGATGTTCTCGCCGATCGTCAGGGCGCCGTTGACCGTGTGCTCGTCGCCGAGCTGCGCGGGGGAGAACGCGTCGTACTGGGCGATGAGGGCCTTGGTACGCTCCTCGAACTTGCTGCGGTCCTCCTCGGTCCACCAGTCCTCGAGGCGGCCGGAACCGTCGTACTTGGAACCCTGGTCGTCGAAGCCGTGGCCGATCTCGTGGCCGATGACGCCGCCGATGCCGCCGAAGTTCACGGCGTCCTCGGCCTCGGGGTCGAAGAACGGCGGCTGGAGGATCGCGGCGGGGAACACGATCTCATTCATGCCGGGGTTGTAGTAGGCGTTGACCGTCTGCGGGGTCATGAACCACTCGTCGCGGTCGAGGGGCTTGCCGATCTTGCTGAGCTCGCGGTCGGTCTCGAAGACGCTCGCGCGGCGGACGTTGCCGACGAGGTCGGCGGCGTCGATCTCGAGCGAGGCGTAGTCGCGCCACCGGACGGGGTAGCCGATCTTCGGCGTGAAGGCGTCGAGCTTGGCGAGCGCCTTGACCTTCGTCTCCTCGCCCATCCACTCGAGACCGGTGATGGACTCGCGGTAGGCCTCGACGAGGTGGCCGACGAGGCGGTCCATGTGCTCCTTGTGCGCGGCGGGGAAGTGCCGCTCGACGTACACCTGGCCGACGGCCTCGCCGAGAGCGCCTTCGACGATCGAGACGCCGCGCTTCCAGCGCTCGCGGATCTCCTCGGCGCCCGTGAGGGTGCGGCCGTAGAAGTCGAAGTTCGCCTCGACGATCTCGTCGGTGAGGTAGGCGGCGCGGGACGAGACGACCTGGGCGGCGAGCCACAGGCGCAGGTCGGCGACGTCGGTCTGCTCCCAGAGGGCGGCGAGCCCGGTCGCGAACGACGGCTCGCGCATGACGACGTTGTCGAGCGAGCCCGCGGGGGCGCCGAGGCCGGCGGCCCACGCGTCCCAGTCGAGGCCCGGCGCGGACGCGGCGAGCGCCGCGAACGTCAGGGGGTTGTACGTGAGCTCGGCGTCGCGGTCGCGGACGACGTCCCAGTGGTGGGTGGCGAGCGCGGTCTCGAGCGCGACGACGCGCGCGGCGGCGGCGTCGGCCTCCGCGGCGGGGACGATCCCGCCGAGCGTGAGCATGCGTGCGACGTGCGGGCCGTACGCGGCGAGCGCCTCGGCGTGCTGCTCCTCGCGATAGTAGGCCTCGTCGGGCAGGCCGAGGCCCGCCTGGTAGAGGTAGACGACGTACGACTCGGGGTCGAGCGCGTCGTTGTCGACGTAGAGGCCGAGCGCGCCGGCGGCGCCGGTGCGCTGAAGCTCGCCGAGGCCGCGCGCGAGCGCGACCTTGTCCGTCGTGTCGAGGAGCGTGAGGTCGGCGGCGAGGGGAGCGGTGCCGAGCGCGGCGATGCGCTCGGTGTCCATGAACGACGCGTAGAGCGCGCCGATCTTCGCGGTCGTCGCGTCGACGCCCTCGGCGCCGGCCTGCTCGCCGGCCTCGAGGATGATGTCGCGAACCTGCTCCTCGGCGCGGTCGTGGAGCTCGCGGAACGCGCCGTCACGGGCGCGGTCGGCGGGGATCTCGTACGTCGTGAGCCAGCGGCCGTTGACGTGGCGGAAGAGGTCGTCCTGCGGTCGGACGTCGGCGTCGAACGTCGACGCGTCGATCCCGGAGCGCAGCGCAGCGGTGTTGTCGGTCGTCATGCGCCCACCCTATGCCGGGCCACCGACATCCTCGCTGACGGGCACGAGCAAAGGCCTCGTCGGGGACACCCGCTGCCGACGGCCTGCGACCCGCACGGACGGAGGGGCATCGTGCCCGATCGTGAGCTCGACGCGCTTGCGGAGCGCGTGCGCACGGTTCCCGCGTGGCGTCGAGCGCTCGGGTGGTGCTGCCCCTGCTGCGTCGCCGTCGAGCACCTTCCCGACGATCTTGCGGCGGCGGTCCGTGCCGGCGACACGACGTCCCGCGGCACGGTCCGCTGATCAGTTCCTGGGCGCCCCGACGACCTCGACCGTCATGAGGTCGCCCTCGAAGGTGAGGCGGGCGGTGCGACCGTCGTTGGTCGGGACGACGAGCGTGTCGGGGCCGTCCGCGTCCGCGCCGAGCAGCTCGAGCTCGGCGCGGACGCCGGCTGCAGGAACGGGCAGTCGGACGGGAGTTCCGACGTCGGCGCGGTAGAGGTCGGCGGTCGTCGGGAAGGCGATCGAGGTGAGGTCGTTGCCGTGGGCGACGGTGAGCGTCTTGTTCTCGGCGTGCCACGTTCCGTCGTCGCGCATGACGACCGAGTAGCGCAGGCCCCCCTTGACGAGCGTCCAGCCTCCGGGGACGGGATCGACGGGCGTGCCTGTCGCGACGAGCGCGTCGTGGACGTCGTCCGCGTCGGTGCCGCGCAGCAGAGCGAAGTCGTACTCGTCACCACTCTTGCTGAGGCGATCGTGCTTGAGGTTCAGGGTGAGACCTGAGCCGGGACCGAGCGCGTTGACGTCGATCGTGTCGTGGTGCGAACTTGTCGACCACGCGTACCAGCCTGTGCCGAGGATGCCGAGGGCGAGGACAGCGGCGGTCCCGCCGACGGCGATCCTGGTCCGCCGCGTGAGCTGACGGGCGACGAGAGCGACGACGACGAGGACGGCGACCGTGACGACGGCGAGCACCGCGAGCAGAGCGACGGGCAAGGGGCGGGAGAGGTCCACGGTGACTCCTTCGGCGGGGCGGCGAGCGTGACCAGCCAAGCAGCCCGACGAGGCGACGGTCCATGCCTGCCATGTCACGATCGGACAACTTTGTCCGAAGACGGGTCGCCGGTCCTGGCGGACTGCCCCTCGACGGGCGCGCCGATGCGGCAGGATGGACCCATGCGCGTCCACCTCGCCTCCGACCACGCGGGCTTCGCTCTGAAGTCCCACCTCCTCACGCACCTCGCCGCCCAGGGTCACGACGTCGTCGACCACGGTGCGTTCGAGTACGACGCCGAGGACGACTACCCCGCCTTCTGCATCGCCGCGGGCGAGGCCGTCGTCGCGGAGCCGGGCTCGCTCGGCATCGTCATCGGCGGCTCGGGCAACGGCGAGCAGATCGCCGCGAACAAGGTCGACGGCGTGCGCGCCGCGCTCGCGTGGAGCGTCGAGACCGCGAAGCTCGGACGGCAGCACAACGATGCGAACGTCATCGCGATCGGCGAGCGCCAGCACACGATCGAGGAGGCGACGACGTTCGTCGAGGCCTTCCTCGCGGAGCCGTTCTCGGGCGTCGAGCGTCACCAGCGTCGCATCGACCAGCTCGCGGCGTACGAGTCCGCGCGCTGACGCACGCCGCCTGAGCCGTGCCCGAGGGCCACACCGTCCACCGCCTCGCGCGGACCTTCGACGCGCTCTTCGCAGGCGAGCCGCTGCGGCTGAGCAGCCCGCAGGGCCGCTTCGCGGCGGGGGCGGCGCTGCTCGACGGCGGCACGCTCGTGCGTGCAGAGGCCTGGGGCAAGCACATGTTCCTGGGCTTCGGCCCCGGCGCGACGACGCCCGGCACGACGACGTCCGACGCCGATCTCGCCTGGCTGCGCGTCCACCTGGGCCTCTACGGCTCGTGGACGTTCGCAGGTGACGGCTCGACGACGGTCGCCCACGCGATCGGTGCCCCGCGCCGCCGCATCGGCGAGCAGGAGCATGCGCTGACGGCGGCGCCGCCCGCCGCC
This sequence comes from Sanguibacter sp. HDW7, assembly GCF_011300875.1. Lineage (NCBI taxonomy): Bacteria > Bacillati > Actinomycetota > Actinomycetes > Micrococcales > Sanguibacteraceae > Sanguibacter > Sanguibacter sp. HDW7. Next base: position 1,190,088 of record NZ_CP049862.1, read on the forward strand.
CCGCCTGCCACCGCCGCGCCCGCCGACGGCCCCCGGTCCGCCGACGAACCCCCGTCCGCCGACCTAGTCCTCTCGTCGCGAGATAGTGCCGCAGAGCGACTAGGTCGCGCCGCGGGGACTAGCTCGCGGGAGGGGTGGGTCCTGCCCGAGCCCCGCGGGCAGGTGCGCGTGCGGATCGTCGGCGAGCACGCCGTGGCCGACCTCACCGGCCCGTCGGCCTGCGAGGTCATCACCGATACCGAGCGGCACGACGTGCTCGCGCGCCTCGGGCCGGACCCGATCCGCGCCGACGCCGACCCGGAGCGGTTCGTCGCCCGCGTACGGCGCTCGCGCACGGCCGTCGGCCTGCAGCTCATGGCGCAGGACGTCGTCGCGGGCGTCGGCAACATCTTCCGGGCCGAGGCGCTCTTCCGCGCCGGCCTCGACCCGCAGACGCCGGGCAACGTGGTGCCGGCCGAGACGCTGCGGGAGATCTGGGACGACCTCGTCGTCCTCATGCGCGACGGCGTCGCGACGGGCCGCATCGTCACGACGCGCCCCGAGCACCGCGGCCTCGGCCACGAGAAGGGCCGCATGGACCCGCGGCGCGTGCGCCAGAACACCGACGGCGACCCGGACGTCGTCTCCCGCGAGGAGTCGTTCTACGTCTACCACCGCGACGGCCTCGCGTGCCGGGTGTGCGGCGCGACGATCCTCGTGCGCGACGCAGCGGGCCGCACGCTCTTCTGGTGCCCCGCCTGCCAGCGCTGACGCCCGACGTGCGCAGCCGCCGGCGGTGTCAGAACACGAACGAGCTCGACGGCGCGACGGGCCACCCGAACGCGCCCGACGCGAGCGCGAGCGCCCCGGGCCGCAGCTCGGTGACGCGCCCGGCGAGGCCGAGCGCCGCGAGCGTCTGACCGCCGAGGTAGGCGGCGCCGAGCGCGGCGACGTCGAGTCCGAGGTCGGCGTCGTCGTGCGTGCGCGTCGCCTCGGGCTCGGCGAACGCGGTCGCGCGCACCCGGTAGGAGCCCGTGCTCGCTGGCCGCAGTTCGTCGGTCACGTGGAGGACGACGTCGACGTCAGCCTGGTAGCGACGCGCGGCGAGGGCGCCGGCGACGTCGACGATCCGCACCCACACGTTGTCGACGCGCTTCGTGCCGGCGGAGCGCGGGTCGAGGAGCAGCCCGAGGATCGCGTCGTCGGGCGGCAGGAGGAACGTCGAGACCTTGGCCATGAGGTCGAGGTCGAGCAGGACGGCCCACAGGTCGTGCGCGGCGGCGGCGTCGAGCGTCGCGACCTCGCCGAGGTGCACGGTGCCGCGCGGGCCGTCGTCGGTCCACTCGCTCGAGCGGCGGAAGGTCGCGAAGCCGCGCGGCTCGCCGTCGCGCTCGACGATGACGATGCGCCGGGCCTCCTTGCCGTCGCGCCACGCGGGCGGGTCGAGGAGCATGCGTCGGGCGAGCGCCGGGTCGTCGCGCCCGACCCAGCCGGGTCGGTTGAGGAGCGCTCCGTGGGGTCCGTCGACGCCGAGGGGGCGCCGCCCTGCCTCGCGGTGGACGGACTCGACGAGCTCGCCGTGCCGGTCGGCGTCGGCGACCTCGATGCGCACGGTGTGCGTTCCTGCGCCGGGTACGTCGCGCAGCGTCGCGCCGCGGGGGATGTTGAGCCGCACGTCGTGGGACGCGAGCCCGTAGCCGAAGCGGCCGTAGATCCCGGCCTCGGCCGCGAAGAGGGCGGAGACGTTCTCGCCGCGCTCGGCGCACGCGTCGAGGTGGTCGGTGATCATCCCGCGCAGGATCCCGCGCCGACGGTGCTGGGGGTGGACGCCGACCCACGTGAGCCCGCCGACGGCCGTCTCGGCGCCGGGCACGGGGAAGCGGTCGAACGCGTACGAGCCGTACATCGCGACGAGGTCGGAGCGTGCGGGGGCGGCCCCGTCGATGGGAACGGCGTCCGGGTCGGGCCCGTCCTCGACGACGCCGACGAACCGCGACCAGTCCATGGGGAACTCGATCTCGGCCCAGTCCTCGGGCGACGTGCCCGACGGGAACGCCCACGTGTCGAGCGTGAACGCGGCCTCGCGGAAGGACTCGTCGAGCTGCTGGGTGCGGTAACCGTGCGGGATGCTCATGCACCCAGCGTGTCACTCGTGTCCGCCGAGGGCGAGGGGTTTTGGGCGTGCGTGACCTGCGCGTCCGCGGGCGGCGGCGGTACTCTCGCGCCGTGGACACGGAGTATGTCGAGTCGGTGCTCGACGTCGTCGAGCTCGTCCCGCCCGGGCGCGTGACGACGTACGGCGACGTCGCGATCGTCGTCGGCGGCGTGCTCGGACGTGGTGGTCCGCGCCAGGTCGGTGCCGCGCTGCGGGAGGCCGGGGGAGCGGTGCCGTGGTGGCGCGTCGTCAACGCGGCGGGCGAGCCGCCTGCCCACCACCGGACTGCCGCGCTCGACGAGCTGCGCGCCGAGGGCTGCCCGATGCACCCCGGCGGAAGGGTCGACCTGCGGCGCGCGCGCGCCGATGTCGCGGCCCTCGCGGCCGCGCTCGGCGACCTCCCGAGAAATGCCGACGGAAAAGAGATGGACGACACAGGGTCGAACTTGGAATAGTTCTGCGAGTCACGCCGTTAAGACGTGTGACAGCGACGAGCAGCACGCGCGCCACCCTCACGGGCCGGACGCAGTGCGCTTGCCGCGCTGGGCGTCAGCCCCACCGTCAGCGTCGCACGGTGGAGCCAGGACGCATCGGCGTGTGGTTGCCCGGGTCGGATGGCCCGGAACAGCCCACGGTCCGAGGGCAGCACGGTGACGGTCCCGAACAGCTCGGGACGGTTCAACGACCGGGACGATGACAATCGCCGGTCCGGGCACCGTGATGCGACGCACGAGCGCTCTGGCGCCCGTCCCCACGGGGACGGGCGCCAGAGGTGTCTCTGGGGCTCTTCGCGCGCTCAGCCCCGCGCTGCCGCGAGCACGGGCGAGCCAGGTGCGAGCAGCGTCCGCCACGTCGCCGGGTCGCCCTGGAGCAGCATCGTCGTCACGGCGGTCGCCTCCCAGTCGCGCACGCGCGCGGCGACGTCGTCGATCGTGCCGACGAGCGCGACGTCCTGGATCAGCTCGAGCGGCACCGCGGCGGCGGCCTCGTCGACGCGTCCGGCGAAGTAGAGCGACTGGATCTCCTCGCACACCTCGCGGTAGCCGAGCCGGGCGACGGCCTCGAGGTGGAAGTTGGCGCCGCGTGCGCCCATGCCGCCGACGTAGAGGGCGAGGTGGGGCCGGACGACGTCGGCCGCCTCGGCGACGGAGCCGCGCACGACGACGGGCACGGACGCGCACACCTCGAACTCCTCGCGCGGCCGCAACGCGCCCGAGCGGCGTGCGAGGCCGTCATCCAGCGGTTCCCTGAGCGACGCGTCGAGCCGTGGCGCGTAGAAGGCGGGGAGCCAGCCGTCGGCGATCTCGCCCGCGAGGGCGACGTTGCGCGGGCCTTCGGCGGCGAGGTGGATGGGCAGGTCGGCGCGCAGCGGGCGGACGGTCGAGCGCAGGGCCTTGCCGAGGCCGGTGGGCTCGGCGTCGCGGTCGGCGCGTGGGGCGTCGGGCCCGAGCGGGGCGGCGGGCGCGGGCAGGGGGAGGCGGAAGAAGTCGCCGTCGGCCGTCACGGGTGCCTCGCGCCGCAGGACGTCGCGCACGATCTGTACGTACTCGCGCGTGCGTGCGAGCGGGCGCCGGTACGGCTGCCCGTACCAGCCCTCGACGACCTGCGGGCCGGACGCGCCGAGGCCGAGGACGAAGCGGCCGCCGGAGAGGTGGTCGAGCGTGAGAGCGGCCATGGCGGTCGCGGCGGGCGTGCGCGCGTACATCTGGGCGATCGCGGTGCCGAGCCGGACGCGCTGCGTGGCGGCGCCCCACCAGGCGAGCGGCGTGAGGGCGTCGGAGCCGTAGGCCTCGGCGGTCCAGACGGAGTCGAGGCCGGCGGCGTCGGCCGCGCGGACCGCGTCGGCGGCGCCTGCGGGTGGTGACGAGGGCCAGTAGCCGAGCTGCATGCCGAGACGCACGAGGGCCTCCCCAGGGCGCGGTCCGGGCGCCGTCGCCCGGAGATGTCCGGAACCCAGGGTCTCAGGTATCCCGCGTGCGCGCCACGCTCACGGTCCGGCGTGGCGCAGGAGGGACTGCTCAGATCATGTACTCGATGAGCAGCGAGGGGTCCTCGACCGAGCGTCGCTGCCGCTCCGCGACCTCGGCGGGCGTCGCCAGCCTGATCTTCGCCGGCACCCCGACCGCCACCGCGCCCGCGGGCACGTCCTTGACGACGACGGCGTTCGCACCGATCTGCGCGTCGTCCCCGATCCACACCGGACCGAGGATCTTCGCGCCCGCACCCACGACGACGCGGTCGCCGAGTGTCGGGTGCCGCTTGCCGTGCGTCATCGTGCGCCCGCCGAGCGTGACGTTGTGGAAGAGCAGCACGTCGTCGCCGACGACGGCCGTCTGTCCGATGACGATGCCCATGCCGTGGTCGATGAACACGCGCCGACCGAGCTGAGCGCCCGGGTGGATCTCGACGCCCGTGATCGAGCGCGAGATCTGCGAGATGAGGCGTGCGGGCAGCCGCAGCAGCGGGTTGCGCCACATGCGGTGGCTCACGCGGTGGACCCACAGGGCGTGCAGGCCCGGGTACGCGAGCGCGACCTCGAGCCGCGTGCGGGCGGCGGGGTCACGGTCGCGGGCTGCCTGGAGGTCCTCCCTGAGGATGGACCAGGCGCGGCGTGGCAGGGCCACGGTTCTCCTTCCGGAGGGGTGGTGCGGTCCCCGGCGGCGCGCTCGCGCGCGCCGCCGGGGCGTGGTGTCAGTCGACGAGGTCCGCGTAGAGCACGGTCGAGAGGTAGCGCTCACCGAACGACGGGACGACGACGACGATGAGCTTGCCGGCGTTCTCGGGACGCTTGCCGATCTCGAGCGCGGCATAGATCGCGGCGCCCGAGGAGATGCCGACGAGGAGGCCGTCGTCGGTCGCGGCGCGGCGTGCGGTCGCGATCGCCTGGTCGGCGTTGACGTCGAACACCTCGTCGTAGACGGTCGTGTCGAGGATCTCGGGGACGAAGTTCGCGCCGAGGCCCTGGATCTTGTGCGGGCCGGGCTGGCCGCCGTTGAGGATCGGGGACTCCTCGGGCTCGACCGCGATGATCTGGACCTCGGGCTTGCGCTCCTTGAGCACCTGGCCGACGCCCGTGATGGTGCCGCCCGTGCCGATGCCCGCGACGACGATGTCGACCGCGCCGTCGGTGTCGGCCCAGATCTCCTCGGCCGTCGTGCGGCGGTGGACCTCGGGGTTCGCGGCGTTCGCGAACTGGCGCGCGAGGACCGCGCCCGGACGCGACGCGGCGATCTCGTTGGCCTTGTCGACCGCGCCGCGCATTCCCTCGGAGCCCGGCGTGAGGATGAGCTCGGCACCGAACGCGCGCAGGAGCGCGCGGCGCTCCTTCGACATGGTCTCGGGCATGGTGAGGACGACGTCGTAGCCGCGGGCCGCGCCGACCATCGCGAGGGCGATGCCGGTGTTGCCCGACGTCGCCTCGACGATCGTGCCACCCGGGGCGAGGTCGCCCGACGCCTCGGCCGCGTCGATGATCGCGACGCCGATGCGGTCCTTGACGGAGTTCGCGGGGTTGTAGAACTCGAGCTTGGCGACGACGGTCGCGCCGACGCCCTCCGCGAGGCGGTTGAGCTTGACGAGCGGGGTGTTGCCGACGAGAGCGGTGACGTCGTCGTAGATGCGAGCCATGGTTTCCTCTTCGTGTCGTGCGCGGATGTCGCGCAAGGTCTGTTCCCGGACGGTGGCCCGGGGGCGTGCTGTGCGGGGACGCGTGCGCGTCACCGGGTGCGGGGCGAGCGCTGGCTCATCGAGGCTGTGCGTCGATGCCGGGCGAGCAGGCCGTCGGGGCACGACGGCGCAGGCCAGCGCTCTACAGACAGGGACAGCAGGGACGCGTGAAGGCGTCGGCCGCGACGGTGCGGCATGCGAGGGAGGCGGTGGCGATGTGCAGCACGTCGACCTCCCAGGCATCGGCGCCGCCGAAGGGCAGCGCGGTGGTGGCGGCCGTCCGGCACGCCAAGGTTGATGCTAGCCCTCGCCCGCGACGTGCGGCAATGTGACTCGCGCCCGGGTGTCGTGAGTTGTGCGCCCGCGGGCCGACGCGCACCGCGCCCGGAAGGTGCGGTCTGTGGGGTCGGCGTGCGCAACCGGCTTTGTGTCCGATGCGCGCACAGGCAACGGGTGGATGTGGTGGGTGACGGTGTTCGCAGGCACGGGCTTCTGGTCGGCATCATCGCTGCCGCCTCGTTCGTCAAGGCCGTGAAGTCGACGGCCAGGATCCTCGACGCCGCGTTCGGCGGTCCCTCATGCGACGCGTCGGTGCGCGGCGAGCGCCGCGCGTCGTCCGGCTCTCGTCGCGCCGAGCGTCGACGCGGACGCGCCGTAGCCGACGAGCAGCACGCGCGGGTCCTTGTCGACGACGGTGCCGTCGGTGCGGATGCCGCCGCCAGGCTCGCGCAGCCGCAGCGGCGCAAGATGGTCGATCGCGTGGCGGAAGCCTGTCGCCCACACGACGGTGTCGGCGCGGACGACGTGCTCGGTGCCGTCGTCGTCGGCGAACACGACGCCGTCCGGAACCATGCGCGTGAACATGCCTCGCGAGACGAGCGTGCCGCGCTCGATGCCGCGCCGGTAGGTGTCGGTGAGGGGGAGGCCGGTCGCGGCGACGACCGAGAGCGTCGGCAGCCCGGCGAGCGTGCGCTCGCGCACGCGACGCTCGACGTCGAGGCCCCACGCGGGGTCGAACGGCTCGGGCGTCCAGCCGGGCGCCCGACGCGTCGCCCACGTCGTCGTGCGGGCGACGCCCTCGAGCCCGAGCAGCAGCTGCACGGCCGACGTGCCGCCGCCCACGACGACGACGTCCTGGTCACGCATGTCCTCGACCGTCCAGAAGTCGCGCGTGTGCATCTGCCGGCCGCCGAACGTCTCGCGGCCGGCGACGTACGGCCAGTGCGGGCGGTCCCACGTGCCGGTCGCGCTCACGAGCGTGCGGGCGCGCCAGGAGCCGGCGTCGGTCGTCACGGTGAGCGGTCCGTCCGGTCCGTCGTCGGAGGACACGGCGGTGACGCGGACGGGCCGCACGACGGGCAGGTCGAAGCGCTGCTCGTACGTGCCGTAGTAGCGCTCGACGACGGCGCTCGCGGGCTCGGTCGGGTCGGGCGTGCCGAGGGGGAGGCCGGGCAGGTCTGCGATGCCGTGCGCGCCGCCGAACGTCAGCGACGGCCAGCGGTGGCGCCACGCGCCGCCCGGCCCGGGGTTCGCGTCGAGCACGACGTGCTCCGTGCCGAGGCGCTGCAGGTGGTAGGACGCCGAGAGCCCGGCCTGACCGGCTCCCACGACGACGACGTCGTGGACGCCGTGGTCCGTCGCCGCGGCACGGCTGCGCTCGTCGAGGGTCGTCATGCCCGGTCAACGCCCCCGGTGCGGGCGGGATTCCGTGACGGCTGCCACGATGGGTCGATGGGACACAAGCTCACCGCGCGCGACGTCCGGCGCGTGCGCGTCGCCTCGCTCGGGCTCGACGGACGGTTCGCGACGGGTGCCGGCGCAGACGATGTCGTGGCTGCCGCCTCGGGGCTGCTCGCCGTCCAGGGACAGGACCTCGGGCAGGTGCTGTGGGCGCTCGGGCTGCGCGCCGGCGCAACGGTCACGCAGGTGCGGGAGGCGTTCACGCGCGGCGACCTCGTGTGGTTGTGGCCGCTGCGTGGGACGCTCCACGCGCTGGCGGCCGACGACCTGCCGTGGCTGCTGTCGCTCACGGGGGAGCGTATGCGTCGGGCGGCGGCGCGACGGCGCGAGCAGCTCGGCATCGCCGACCGTGACCTCGAGGCAGCGCGCACAGCCGCCGTGTCGCTGATGCACGGCGGCGGGGCGTCGCGTGCCACGCTGCTCGCTGCGTTCGTGGACGCCGGGCAGGGCGTCGCCGCAGGCCGCGGGTACCACCTCATCGTCGATCTGGCCGTCCAGGGAGTCCTCGCACTCGGACCGTTCGACGGCACCGAGCATCTCTTCGTCCTGCTCGACGAGCTCGTGCCCGACCTCGTCGTCACTCCGCGAGCCACCGCGGTGCGGACGCTCGTCGAACGCTACGTCCGCGGGCACGGGCCGGCGACGCCCGCCGATGTCGCCCGCTGGTGCGGGCTGCCGCTCGGCGACCTGAGGCCCGCGCTCGCGGACCTCGCCGACGCCGGGGTGGTCACGTCCGTCGAGATCCCGTCCGGTCCCGCGTGGGTCGTGCCCGACGCCCTCGACGCCGCCCCGCGCGCGACGGGAGTGCTGCTCCTGCCCGGGTTCGATGAGCTTGTCCTCGGCTACGCCGACCGCACCGCGACCCTCACCACCGCGCACGAGACGCTCATCGTGCCGGGTGGCAACGGCGTCTTCAAACCTGTCGTCGTCGCCGACGGACGCGCCGTCGCGACGTGGACCGCGGGACGCGACGGGTCGGTCTCTGCAGAGCCGCTGAGCAGGCCGCTCACGGCTGCCGTGGAGCGCGGGGTGAGGGTGCAGGCGCGACACGTTGAGCGCTTTCGCGCTGGGTGACGCCTATCCGGCGGTGATCGCGCGTTCGGCAGCCACGGGGTCGTCGAGGCCAGCCTGCTCGAACGCTTCCTGACGTCGCTTGACCTGACCGGGCGCGGAGCTGTGCGCGTACCACGTGACGATGTCGAAGGCGCGCAATGGTGTGACCAGTTCTGCTCCGGCCACGCCCTCGGAAAGTCTTGACAGGTGCTCGTGAACGGTCTCTCCGTCGATCTCGGAAAGGAGCAGCGTGTGCATCATCTCCCAATGGCCGCGCGCGCTGCGCATGCCCAGGGCCTGTGCCACGACGCTGTCGTAGATCGGGACAAGTCGTGGTCGCTTTCGGGCCATGAGCTTGCTCGCGCTCGTCGGGCCCATCCCGGGGATGTCGCGGAGCAGCTGCCAGAGGGACTGGAGCGCCTCCTCCGGATCGAGGATGGCCTTCTCGTCGACCTCCCACAGGTTCGTCTCGGGCGGAGGAGCGTCGGCGAGCAGGGCCGAGACTCTGCCGGCGTCCTCGACCAGGAGTCGCATGACGGCGTCGCCACCGACGGGAACTGCCAGACAAGAGAGCGCGACGATGTCCGCGGTGGTCACCTTGTTGGCGTGGGCGGGGTCGTTCCACGGGTGGCCCACAGACTCGAAGCCGCGGCCCGTGAACGTCGTGAGGTAGTGGGAGAGCAGGGCGCGCGCGACATCCGTGTTGTCGGGATAGAGCACCCGGGGAAGCCTGAGCGGTGCGGTGGACGTGCTCATCATGAGACTCCTCGCATCGTTGACGATGAACCCAGGGAGGCGGGAGCGCAGGGGGCGTGAGGTTCTGCGACCGCCGCTCGCACGTTCCCGGTGGAGCGGATGACGGGAATCGAACCCGCGTAATCAGTTTGGAAGAATGCTCCGAGGCGAAAAGCGACCTGCGGAAACGGCTTCTGATCTGCAAAAACATGAAACGTAGCGAACTCAAGCGGCCACGTCGTGCCATAAGTTGCCCCCTCTTCTGGCACGGATCTGGCACGAACGTGGCACACGAGAGCCCCCCACCGGAGGAGACGGAGGGGGGCTCTCGACGCTCCGTGCGCACCCCCGAACAAGGCGCTTGGAGCGGCTGTGACCGCGCGGGGTCGCGGAGGACGGTCCGTCCCCGCGCGGTCGGCTAGTCGGGCATCGGGAACGCCCGGCGCTGAACCCCTGCGGAGAGCCCCGGCGCGAGGAGAACCTCACGGACGCGCTGGCCCCGGAAGACGAGAACGTGGACCGTCCCATCCGCACAGCGGACGTAGGTCGCACCCTCGCGCGTGACGGTGTCGGCGGTCGCGGGGA